>JBDTWL010000001.1:0-674416 GCA_040006715.1 Ferruginibacter sp.
AAAGGTCGATTTCTGAAGATGAAATGGCAGTTGCTGTAAACGCTGTTGGCGTTTGTGGTGGGGTGCAAGAAGTAGGTGTTGTAGCATTAGCACAGTTTGTAAACGAGGAGATGCAAGATGAACTTAATTGTGCATCAATTTTATAAGAATAAGTTGTGCTTTCATTTCTGCCAGTATGGTTATAAAAAGTATTCGCTGTAAATCCTATATAAGTTCCATCACAATAATATACATCGTAACCAGTCACTCCAGGAACAGCATTCCATGAAAGATCAATTTCAGAAGATGAAAGTGCTGTTGCTGAGAATCCTGTTGGTGTTGAAGGTGGGGTACAAGAAGAATATGTTGTTGCGCTAGCACAGCTTGTAATTCCAGATATACACGATGCGCTTTGTTGAGCATCTATTTTGTATGAATAAGTCGTACTTGCAACTCTGCCAGTATGGTTGTAAGTCGTGTTCGGAGTAAATCCAATATAAGTCCCATCACAATAGTAAACATCATATCCTATTGCTCCTGAAACTGCATTCCAGCTTAAATTAATTTGTGATGATGAAGCTGCTGTCGCTGTTAACCCCGTTGGAGTTGATGGCGGCGTACAGGAAGATGATGTGGTTGCACTAACACAACTTGTAATTGAGCTGATGCAGGATGAACTTTTTTGTGCATCAATTTTATACGAATATGTAGTATTGGCAACTCTCCCCGTATGGTTGTAAGATGTGTTCGCTGTAAATCCAATATAAGTCCCATCACAATAGTAAACATCATATCCTATTGCTCCTGAAACTGCATTCCAACTTAAATTAATTTGTGATGATGAAACTGCTGTTGCTGAGAATCCTGTTGGAGTTGAAGGAGGTACACAAACTGAGCTGAGCCCAAGAAACTGGACCAATTTTAGGCAGTAGTTAAGGTGTAGGTTCGTCTTTAGAATAGCCGAAAGGCAAAGGAAAGACGATGACGAATATACGTAAGAAGCACACTGCGGCATTTAAGGCGAAGGTGGCGCTTGCCGCGATCCGGGAAGAAGGAACGGTGGCGGAGCTTGCCAGCCGGTATGGCGTTCATCCGAACCAGATTTACACGTGGAAGAAAGAGCTTTTAGCGAAGGCCGGGAGCGTATTTGAAGGTCCTGATCACAAAGCGTCAACTGCCTATGAAGAGAAGATCTCCGGTCTTCACGAGAAGATCGGAGAACTGACAGTAGAGCGTGATTTTTTTCAGAAACGGTCTGGTCGCTAAGCCAGGCCGAGCGTCGAGCGACGATTGAGGAAGATCATCCGCGCTATTCGGTGCGAGAGCAATGCGGCCTTTTGAAGATTCCCCGTTCAAGCTTGTATTACCGTCCCCGGCCTGTCAGCGAACTCAATCTGAAGCTGATGCGGTTGATCGACGAGCAGCACATGAAGACGCCGTTTTACGGCGCGCGCAAGATGTGGGCTTTTTTACGGATGCTGGGTTTGATTGTGAGTCTCAACCGCGTGAAGCGTCTGCGGCGGGTGATGAACATCTCTGCGCTTTATCAAAGGCCGAACCTGAGCAGAGGGCATCCTGGTCACAGGAAATACCCATATTTATTGAGGAATCTTGCGATCACGCGGCCAAGTCAGGTGTGGTGCGCCGACATTACGTATATCCCGATGGCGAAAGGGTTCGTCTACCTGATCGCGGTCATGGATTGGCATAGCCGCAAAGTCCTTGCCTGGCGGCTCTCGATCACGCTGGAGAGCGGCTTCTGCGTGGAGGCTTTGCAAGAGGCTTTCAGCTGCTACGGCAAGCCCGAGATCTTCAACACGGACCAGGGCGTCCAGTTCACCTGTGCGGCCTTTATCGCTCAGCTCGAAAGTCAGGACATCCGGATCAGCATGGACGGCAAGGGAAGGTTCCTGGACAACATCTTCATTGAGCGCCTCTGGCGCTCGCTCAAGTATGAAGACGTATATCTGAAAGCCTATGCCTCGGTGGCTGAAGCCAGATCAAATATTGGCGCCTGGATCTCTTTCTACAACGACGAGCGCCCGCATCAGGCGCTCCAATACTGCACGCCGGGCGAAATTTTCGCGCGCGCGCTGGCCTGTGGATATGTGGACAACGCAAGCGCGTTGACGCACATCTCCACAGGCCCAACAACAACAACAAGAAGAAAAAAAGATTCAACTGAGGAAGAGGATATGATAGGAATCTGCTCTGCTGTATCTGTCAGGGTGACAGGTGCGCACTTAACTGGCGAAGCTTCACCTTAGATCAGCTAAAAACTGGTCCAAACTTTCGGACCCAGCTCAAACTCCAGATGCAGATTGCCGCCAAACTAATCTATTATAGGGAGATCCTGTATTGGTCTTGCACCCGCCAGCATTATAAGCTGTAGTTAAAATCCTTACTGTTCCAGTAAAATTTGCTGTCCAACTTATATAAGGCGCATTTCCATTTGTTCCACAAAAATCGGTAGAGAAACATAAGGGTGACGCTAAATTGCTGTTATTAAACAATGTTATCTGAGCATCCCAAGCCGTAGATATACCGCCATAACTTTCACAATAACTCCACTCATATGTATTGCCTGATGTTACACTAAATAAAGTATAGTTCCCCGCATTCATCGCATTGCTGCCATTTACAACAGACCAAGATGAAGATGTTGTTGAAAATGTTCCAGCCGGATAAGGATTTATAAAATTGGTGCAACCACCCGGCAAGCATTGCTGTGCATTTCCTTTTTCAACAGTAAGAATAAGAAGCACTATAATTAATAGAAATAATTTTATTTTCATTTTGTAATGGTTAAAAGTTACAAGGACAAATTTTTTATAGGATTAGACAGTCTCGACTTAACAATCGAGCGACTTGTTTAAAAACAATATGTTGTTTTTAATTTATGTAGAAAAAAATTGGAGGTTTATTTCTCAACGGATATCTGAAAACACAGTAATATACAAAATATCTATAATTAAACTTTGGATAGTTTAAATTTTCAGTCTCCTCAAAGAGGATGAAGTTATACCTTTCAAAACAAAATTAAATATTCCAAGTTAGATGGAATTATGTGGCCATTTTCGGGAATTATGAATTTTAAGGGCTAAATAATACTAACTCCAGAATTAAAGTATTTAACAAAGGGTAATATTGATTATAGTTTTCATAGGGTACGGATTAAAAACGGGGCACTGTTTTCACAGTCAGCCCTTTTTTAGTGTGAATATTCTTCGTATGGTCTTTCAAATTTAGTATTGAATGTTGTCATTAGCATCCAGACAACTTACATTTGTGACTTAACAATTATGCCTGAGAAAGCAAAAATGATAAAGTCAATCACCCCTCGTAATGCACTTAATAAATCCTTTTTAAAGGTTAAACCTCATAGGGACGATATTGAGTCTTTTAAGATTCATTTAATTGAACTGTTGGAACAAATTGATGAGAAAGAAACCGAGGAATTTCACAAAAATATTATCTCCAAATTCCTTGAGAAGACCTACTATAGCGGAAAACATTATATCAATACAAAAGGGCGTAATGATTTAGTTATTCATACAGCTAAAGATTCTAAAAGTTCCGTTGGAGTTATTATTGAAGCAAAGAAGCCAACAAATAAGGCTGAAATGATTCACAAAAACAATTTTAATACTAAGGCCTTTCATGAATTGGTTTTGTATTATATGCGCGAGCGCATCACAGGTAATAATCTTGAAGTTAGTCATCTACTCATTACAAACATATATGAATGGTACTTCTTTGATGTCGATATATTTGAAAAAGCTTTTGCTCAAAATAAAAACTTTGTAAAGCAATTTGTAGATTTTGAAGAAAAAAGATTAGTTGGCAAAAACACTGATTTCTTTTACACGGAAATAGCAGAGCCAGCTATTCAAGAATTAATTTCCGGAAATTCAAAAGCTGGTAGGGAAATAAAATACACTCATTTTGATATTCGCAATTATGAAACAATATTGCGTAACAAGAATAAGCAAGACGATACTAAACTCATTGCTCTTTTTAAGCTTTTATCTCCTGAACATCTTTTAAAACTCCCTTTTAAAAATGATAGCAATAGCCTCGATAAATCTTTCTACACTGAACTTCTGCATATTATTGGACTAACAGAAATTAAAGATGGCGGAAAAAAACTCATTGATAGAAAAGAAGAAGGGACTAGAGATAGTGGTTCTATAATTGAGAATACAATCACACAGTTAGATGCACTAGATAAAATTTCTCGACTTCAAAATCCCAATACTTTTGGGCGTACCAATAAAGAACGTTTTTTCAATATTGGTTTGGAATTAGTTATTACCTGGATAAATAGAATACTATTTTTAAAGTTGCTTGAAGCCCAACTGATATCGTATCAAAAGAATGATAAAACTTATGCTTTTCTTAATAAATCTATCATTAAAAATTATGATGATTTAAACAGTCTTTACTTTCAGGTCTTAGCAAAACAATCCAAAGACAGAAATGAATCAATAAAGAATCTCTTTCCAAAAGTTCCCTATTTAAACAGCTCTTTATTTGAACCAACTGACCTAGAACATAGTTGTCTTTTTATAAGTCAGCTTCAAGACACTATTGATATTCCTATTCTATCAAATTCTGTCTTAAAAAATAATTTAGGCAAGCGTAGAACAGGAAAAATAAACACACTGGAATATCTATTCGCTTTTTTGGATGCGTATGATTTTAGCAGTGAAGGGTCAGAGGAAATTCAAGAGGAAAACAAAACACTTATTAACGCCTCTGTCTTAGGATTAATTTTTGAAAAAATTAACGGATATAAGGACGGCTCTTTTTTTACACCAGGCTACATAACAATGTATATGTGTAAACAAACAATAAGAAGAGCGGTAATCCAAAAATTCAATGAAGGAAAGAATTGGGGGTGCAAATCTGTAGAGGATTTATACAATAAAATTGAGGATAAAAAAGAAGCAAATGAAATTATAAATACATTAAAGATATGTGATCCAGCAGTGGGATCTGGTCATTTTCTTGTATCTGCGTTGAATGAAATTATTGCGATAAAGTCCGACCTGAAAATATTAATGGATAGGCAAGGAAAAATTCTGAGAGACTATCATTTTGAAGTGTCTGATGATGAATTAGCTATTACTGATGAAGATGGAAAACTCTTTGAATATAATCCTCAAAATAAAGAAAGTCAGCGAATTCAAGAAACCCTCTTCCATGAGAAACAAACTATTATTGAGAACTGTTTATTCGGCGTAGATATAAATACAAATTCAGTAAAAATTTGCAGGCTAAGACTTTGGATTGAGCTGCTCAAAAATGCGTACTATAAACCCGAAAGCAACTTTGTAGAATTAGAGACACTTCCAAATATTGATATTAATATAAAATGCGGTAACTCTTTGATTAATCGCTTCCCTTTGGATGTAGATTTAAGTAAAGCGTTGAAAAAAGCCAAGCTGTCTATCAAATCCTATAAAGAAGCTGTACAAAATTATAGACACGCAATTAACAAAGATCAAAAAAAACAGATGGAAGATTTGATCGCTACTATTAAATCAAATTTTCGTACAGAAATAAGCACTAATGATCCTTTAGTAAAAAAATTAAGTTCTAAGCGTGGAGAACTTAACAAGCTCGTAAATCAACACGCCTTATTTGAATTAACAAAGACCGAAAAAAAAGAACAAAAAGAAAATCAAGAATTACTAGAAAGTGAAATTGGCGAATTAGAAATAAAAATTGCAGAAATAAAAAGTAATAAAATCTATGAGAATGCCTTTGAATGGCGATTTGAGTTCCCTGAAGTATTAAACAATGATGGTGATTTCTTGGGGTTCGATGTCATTATTGCAAACCCTCCTTATGGTGTGGAGTTTGCCGATAATGAAAAAAAGAATTTTAAATTAAGCTATCCTATTTCAAGCGTTGGTAAGCTTGACTCCTATAAATTATTTTATGAGCAATCCTTTCGCATTCTTAAACCAAACTACTTTCACGCGTTCATTGCGCCAAATACATTTTTATATAACATACAATCTAAAGACTTACGGGACTTCATTCTTGATAATACAGTCATTCAAGATGCCGTTGAATTAAGAAAGAATATTTTTGAAGATGCACCTGATGTCGTTACTGTAATACTCTTACTTAAATATTCAAATCTTTCCGATTATCTTTTTCCCGTTAAAGTTGCCTATGCTGATTTTAAATACAGCAATATAGATGAAGACGAATGGCAAATAAATCAGACAATTCCTATTTCTACTTTCTTAAATGATGAAGAGAAAAAAATAAATCTTAGACGAGATTTTAAATTGGATTCAGTAATAAATAAAATGAACTCATTTCCTAAGTTGGGTGATAATTTCTTTCTGAAACAAGGAACAAAGCCTTATGGTGATAAAAATCATAAAGAGGCCGATCTTCTTGGAAAAGAGAAAATTGATGATTCCTGGGAAGCTGCAATCAACGGTAGAAATATTAGTCAATATAATATTCATTTTGAAAATGACTACGTGAAAAGGTCTAGCGAATTGCATTCTGTTTTGAATAAAGAGATCGTTACAAGTCCAAAGATTTATTTTCAAAGAATGAGAAAGATTTCTTTATTCCCTCGTATCGTTGCAGCTTTTGACGATTCAAATATTCATGGATTATATACCTGTTCAGTAATTTACCCGCGTGAAAATGTGACCATTTCTTTAAAGTTTATTTTGGCATTATTAAATTCTCATTTAATCAATGTTTGGTATAAAAATTATGATACTGATATTGAAATCAAACTTGCATCAGTAAAAAATATTCCTATTCCTGAAGTTTCCGAGAAACAGGAAAAGGAAATAACCAGCTTAGTTGAGGAACTCAAAAAAGAAAATGCTGATATTAGAAAATTAAAAAAAGAGATAGATGATTTAGTATATGACCTTTTCAATCTTACGCCGGACGAAATTAAAATTGTGATGAAGTCTTAAAAACTACCAAGCTTATTTTCCGGTATCTTTATTCTTCAAAGTTATTAGTGTGAACTTCAAAGTTACGCGAAAAGCGATCCTTATCGGTTGTCCTGGGACAGGCAGAAATTATCTTTCTGCCGTTGGCTATGATTTGCAGAACGTCAAAAACTTTCTTCTTTCGAATCGTGGTGGACGTTGGTTTGATAATGAAATTATTACGCTTGATAATCCTACAATCTCCACTGCATTAAATATTATTCAGGCGACGATTGCAGACTATGTGATTGTTTATTTCTCTGGTCATGGATGGGCTAATAATAGCAACGAAAAATTTTTGTGCTTAAAAGACGGTGATGTTGAAGATTTACTTTTATTAAGTCAAAGTCCCAGGCAGAATATTTTTGTCGATGCATGTCGAAAGATACCTTTGCACGTTATTTCTGGCCTGCCGGAAGAGGATAAATATTTACATGCAGATGGATATTACCCTGCAAGAGAGCAATTTGATAAATACATTCTAAATTCTCCTGTTGGTCAAACGATCATTCATGCAACTGCCCACGATACAGAAGCCTTTGCAAGCCAAACCGGGAGCTATTTTACCGAAGCTTTACTCAACGTCTGCTATTCAGTTAAAACTGAGAATTATTACCCTTGGGAAATTTCGGATGTACTAAGCCTAGTATCTATAGATTTAGCAAAAAGAGGAAGTTTACAAATTCCTGCTATTACTTATAAAACAGGTAATCTTCAAATACCTATTGCATTTGGTTTTGTAAATCCCGCTATCAAAAACATGCCTAAAACAGGTATCAAGGCAATGAGGAAAAGATATATTATAAAAACAAAGTCATCTAACGATGGATTAGCCTTGTTAGGAATTGGCTTATTAATCTTTGCCGCTGAAAGTTCTAAATGATATTATTTTTTTCCATTTTTATTCTTAAAAAGCGGCTTATTAAATCTATGTGCTGCAAGTGTCTCACTTTGAATTTCAAATCTTTTATATTGTTTGTCGCGCTCTTCAAAAGTAGATTTTTGACCTATAACTTCGCCTTTATTTGTGATTAGAAAATTAAACTTCCAATTACCCGTGTCGGAAAGGATGAATTGAATTTTATCAATATCAAAATGATTGGAAAACTTTTGTATCTCTTTTCGTACAATAATAAGTTTGTTCGGGTTAAGTCCTTTTGAGATTAGTGAAGGGTCGTCCGATTTTACAACGAGTTCAATAAATGGTTGTGTGTGGATTTCAAAAATTGTGGAAAGCCTTTTATTTTTAGGAACGGCCTTTTCTCTTGTTAACTTTGCAACGCTTGCTGCATACGATCCAAACTCTTTTATCTTTTTCTTTGCTGCTTCATAAAAATCGTCAACTACATCTTCCGAAATCTTTTTTATTATAAACTTCGCAAGCTCCGTTGCGGCAGCAACTGATATAATTAATTCTGGTGCCGGTATTTGAGATTTACGCCCATGCATTTCCAAAGAAGCACTTTTATCCATTGCATAAATTTTACTGTTCAGCCGCTCAAATTCCTCAACTGAAGTAAAGTTTGTTGGATCTAAACTTATTGAAAGCTCATCGGCACCTTCCTCGTAACGTGAAACAATCAATAATTCCTCATCAAAGCTTTCCTTCACTAACAGCACACCCTCTATTTCAATCATTTCATGTTTACTAAAAAGCATAGGTGCAGCTGTAAGCAAAACGAGTTCTTTTCGCTCTTCAATCTGGCCATCGGCCATAATTCCTAATGGAGGCAGCTCTCTTCGATGATTCATATTATAAGGAAGTTTACGTGAAGCGTTTATTGTTTTTACCGCTCCCTCTAAAGCTTCTTTGGTCATTCTATCCCCATGACTATCAATTTGATTAGAAGACATCACTATTCGTTCCATTGTGTATTTGTTTATATGATCGAATTTACGATTATCCTGCCTAAAATCTTAACTTGTAAGCCAACTATAAAGGATGAAAGCATGGCTAAAGTATTAGATACTACAATCGAACTCGCTCGGTGGTTTGATAAAGACGGAGTTGAAAAAACTGTTACTATTCAGCAATACATTGATTTGCTCGATACTCAAAACCGAAATGAAATTGCAGATTTCATTTTTAATAGATTGTATTCACGATATTTAAAACCCTTCACCTATTCGGACAACAAATTTATCAAAGAATACAAAAACGGGTTTTCAATTATATCTAATTGCTGCCTCTTAATCGAAACCTTACAATCTTTTAAAAATGGTTGGGGTGATAGCGATCGAAAATCCGGGCAAGCCTTTAAACAGTTTTTATCAACGGAAAATAATTTCTCAAAGTTCAAAGGCAAAGAAAATGATTTCTACTCAAATATTCGTTGTGGCATTTTACATCAGGGAGAAACAACAGGCGGGTGGACAGTAAATCGGAAGGGAGTTAACATTTTTGATTCTGCAACGCTTGCAGTTGATAGTATTTCATTTGCAAAAGAATTAGAAAAATCGTTAAAAAGTTATACTGAATCACTAAAAACTTCCAAATGGGATAGTGAGCTGTGGGATAACTTTCGTATAAAAATGCGCAAAATTATATCTAATTGTGAGAGGTAATAATCTTCATTAGCTATATAATTTCTGTTTCAAATCATCATATTGTTTTGCAAACTTCTCAGGATTCGATTCTTTAAGTTTTTGTAAGTTTTGCAGCTTCCAGGCAACCGCCGGAAATTTCTCAAAATTATGAATGCTCCAATCGGGAGTGACATTCTTTACACTTAGAAGAAATTCCTTGTCCTCTTTGGTGAGGCTCTCATGTATTATTGATACAAGTTTTTTTCGGACAACTTCGTATTCCTCATAACTGAAAGCTTCTTCGCTCATTCCTGCAAACTGATTTTCCATTGCCTGATGCTGATCCTGAAAGTTTGGGCTGATGACTTCGTTAATCGGCCTATCGCTGCTCAATAAGCAAAGGAGAAAACCTTCCTTGATCTCTTTTGTGAATCCTTCATTTGCCAGCAGGTATTTTACATCAAACAAATCCCTGGGGTGTTGTCTGTCTAATGCGGCGCAAATCTTACCGCCATATAATTGACCAATTGGAACAACATCAATAGCACTAAAGGCTTCAAATTCTTTTTGCGCCCTCTTACATAATTGCATTTTTACCGGCGCAGCCAGTGTGCCCCGCATAACTAAATTCACTTCCAGTTTAACATCAACCCCACGCGCTGAGATGAGCAGCTTTCCTACGCCTTCCCTGTGAGTGATACGCACATCCTTAATAACTTTTTCCAGATTGGCTTTTACTCTTTCCAAAGCCGCCGCAATGTTGGCAAGGGTTGTTCCCCTATCCTCCACCGGTAGGTAAGTCAGGTCTATATCAACAGAGAGCCGTGGCATATCCCGTATAAAAAGATTGATAGCCGTTCCACCATGAAGCGCAAAACAATTTTCCTTAGCAACTTCCGGCAGGACATTAAGTAAAAGCGCAACTTGATTTTTATATGCGTGTTTTGTCATGTTCTTCTAATTCTTTTGGGACAGTTATTTTATACTTTGAAACATACACACCATTCTTAACTATGCTCCGCTTACCCTTTCCTAAATCTATTTTGTTTACATCTAAATATTTAAACCATTCATGCCCCGCCTTTTCAGCAAGGTACATGAACAGCCGTTTTACTTTTATGGACTGGCATTTTTCAAGCAATGGCTGAAGGTCGGTTGGTCTTAGGTTATTCAATCCCTCCATCAGTTCATAGCATTCCAGCAGACCTTGTTTCTCAGGAGCCAGATACAGGCATTCCATGACCGCACGAGCCGCACCCGATATTTTTATAGAAAAGCTTTTTATCTCCTGATTGGTAAGTCCTATATCGGCAGGTAAAAATGAAGACGGATAATATTCAACTTTTACCCCCCAATCATGCTTTTGAAACCACCCCGGCAGCTTTTCGCCCTTATTGTCAAAGATTGTTACCTTGTTAGTTGCGAGTTCGAGGTAATGCGACTTACCCAGTAGGGATAGGGCTGTCCTGCCTCCTGGATGCACTGCAGAGCCGTTCTGTTGCTGCAAGGCATAGATTGCGCCTTCATAGCTAACCTGATCCCCTGCCCGTATCATTGCTCCCGTACCGATAGACTCAAGCCAATTGCTATGACGGTAGCGTTTTTGAAGATCGAGGCTATAACCCTGCTCCGATAACCAAAATGACTGCATGACCACACCAAGAGGTTGTGAACTCAATAGTTGGTTTATTTTTGATGTGTTTTCGGAACTCATAGTACCAAGATAGCACATTTTTTAAACTACAGCAAGAAATCGGTTTATATAAAATGTATTTCAAGTACTTACAGTACTTATCCATACTTAATTATAAACTATATATAAGTTAAGGCGACAATAGGCGGTATAAGGGCGTTACCCCTTCAAATGCTACATAGGGTCGTGCTTTTCGCTTCAATCTTTGCCGAGCTATTCCTTGAAAGGATTTCCACTTCAATCACTAACGCAGGGATTTTTGCTGGCAAAAGAAAAAATTCATTCGTAAGTGGACATAAACATCAAGAATTAAGCATTTGTATTCTATATGTTTTTATTATGTTCCTTTACTGTTCTCCTTTTCTGGCGTTATCATACCTCGAATCCAATTATAGGAGGGCAATATGCCAGCATTACTTGATAGTATCTCTAAACCCTTAGAATTCTTTCGCTGCATATCAGCCCCGGCTCCCCAGTATATGCCCTTTTTTAAAATGGGCGTTTCAGCCGGGTTCCCGTCACCTGCAGCCGACTATATTCAGAACAGGCTCGATGTGTACGACCATTTAGTGCAGCATCCCGCCGCCACTTTCTTTGTCCGGGTCAAAGGCAATTCGATGGAAGATGCCAATCTATTCAATGGCGATCTGCTTGTGGTCGATAAATCTTTAGAAGCCTCACACAAATCAATCGTGGTCGCTGTTATCAATGGTGAATTTACTGTGAAGCGTTTCCTGAAAACGTCGCAAGGTATCATGCTCAAAGCCGAGAACGCTTCCTATTCACCGATCCATATCAATGCAGACATGGACTTTGAGATATGGGGTGTTGTGACGCATATCATTCACCAGGCAAAGTAAAATGTTTGCCTTAGTAGATTGCAATAACTTCTATGCCTCTTGCGAAAGGGCATTTAATCCGAAGTTGCGTAAGCGACCAATTGTGGTGCTTTCAAATAATGATGGCTGTGTGATTGCCCGGAGTGCGGAAGCGAAAGCTTTGGGCATTGAAATGGGCAGCCCGCTTTTTAAAATAAAAAATCTTCTTGAAAAGAATAAGGTCGCGATTTTTTCTTCCAACTACACTTTGTATGGAGATATGTCGCAGCGGGTCATGCAAACCCTTGAACTGTTTTCTCCCGAAATTGAAATCTATTCTATAGATGAGGCTTTTCTTAATCTGAAAGGCATCACAGACTTAACCAAAGTTGCCATGAACATTCGGCAGACAGTATATCAATGGACAGGTATTCCGGTTGGCGTTGGCATCGCCCCTACAAAAACACTTGCCAAGATTGCTAATCATGTCGCCAAGAAAAGACCGGCTTATAACGGCTTTTGTGTTCTGCCAGATGAACTCGCCTGGAAGCCGATATTAGAAACGATTGCAGTAAAAGATATTTGGGGTATTGGCAGACAGTATTCAGAAATGTTACAGCAAAATGGAATTGTGAATGCCTTACAATTTAGCGTGTTGCCTGATGTCTGGCTCCGGCAAAAAATGTCAGTCGTCGGGCTTCGCACTGCAATGGAATTAAGAGGTATTAGTTGTATGCCGCTTGAACTTGTGGCAAACCCTAAAAAGGGAATAACGGTTTCAAGATGCTTTGGTAAGCGAATAACAAACAGCCGCGAGATAGAGGAAGCGTTGACGTTCTACATCTCACGGGCAGGAGAAAAATTACGTGCAGAAAAGTTAGTAGCAAAGCAAATGCTTGTATTCATACACACAAGCCCACACTCCACAAATAAACGAACTGATCCCTACTACGCCCCTCAGTTA
Organism: Ferruginibacter sp.; assembly: GCA_040006715.1. Lineage (GTDB taxonomy): Bacteria > Bacteroidota > Bacteroidia > Chitinophagales > Chitinophagaceae > Ferruginibacter. The sequence goes on from JBDTWL010000001.1 coordinate 12,961, forward strand.
TCTTTTCAGTTGCCACAACACACGAACTATACACCTGAACTGATTCATTATGGCCTTTGGGCATTAAAGCAAATGTATAAAGAAGGCTATCGCTACATGAAAGGAGGAATAATTTTGTCTGATGTTGTGAAAGAAGGCAGAGAAAATTTGGATTTGTTTTCTACAAGCGATAAAGCAAATGAAACGAACCTTATGACCGCTATTGATAAATTAAATTCCGTGATGGGATCAGGAACAATTTTTTATGCGGCTAAAGGAATCAATTCTTCATGGTCTGTTTTGACGGAACACAAATCACCAAATTACACAACGAATTGGGCAAGCATACCAGTTGTTCAATCCTAAGAGTTATTAATTTATTATGTGGCTTTTAAAATCAATTTCAAAACCTCACTCGTGTGCTCAAATACAGTTAAAGTTTGCTTCATGACTTCAAGGTTCTTCTTCCAAAAAATTGGAGAAACTTTGTGTTCATCAGTCCTTGTAAACTCTGTCAATATTTCAACTAATTCTTTGTCTTGATAATTTAGTTGATTCTCACTTTTATTTTTGTGGTTGGAGAATAGCCTTAGCTTCACATCCTTTAATGATTCATCCGGTAGCTTACCCTCAATTGTTCTTTTGAAGGGAAATAATTTGTGGAAGGCAGTATTCCTGGCACTGCCAATTGTATCGAAATAGGTTTTCAAAGAAGGCTTGGATTTTGTTCTGCTATAAGGAAGATTCTTGAAAAGCGAAGAAAGTATAAAGTGTTCGTAAATAGTCCCCCATAGAACAATGGGTTTAAGATCGCAGATATTGCTAATGAGTTTTATAAAAATCGTCGCATCGCTTGCGAAGTTGTATGAAATCCTTAAAATTTCGTTGTAGCTATTTTTATCTGTTTTCATTTCTCCATTGCTTTTTGTAAAGCTTATCTCATATTCCTTTATTTGTTCGGAGATAAATTTTATTAAAGAATCAATAGTTGTCTCTGCTCCTATTTTATTTTTAGTAGGCAACTTGAAAGTCGCAATCGAGTTCGCTTCTAATCCTTCGATGATATTTAATAATGCTATTTTCATGCTGTCTTTGTTAGCTTCAAAGTCTGGATTAGAAGCAAAGTGGTTACTAACTACATTCCAGATTTCTTCTTCGTCGTATGTGTCATTTATATTTAAGACATTCCCTTGAATAGAAATTTTTGTGAGAGACGTGTCGAAGTTTACTTCATCGAGTAAGGGAGCACTAAAAGTTTGCGTCATTTGAATTTTGTCATCTATTTCCGCTATTAAAATAAAGACAAGCTTCCCAAGTGATTTAAGTTCGCCTTTCAACGCAAGCGATAAGGGTGTTTTAGTATAATTGGTTGCTTTTGACGAAACTATTTTGAAATCTACGTTTATACGAAATCCTTCAAATACATAAACGTCTTTTAGTTTGCGCTTATCATCAAGGGTGAATGATAAATATTTTGTATTCTTATTTGTCTCTTCTTGCCGGTGAAAAAAAGAATTATTAAGGACAATTAAATCATCTTGCTTGGGCTTCTCATTTATAAGTTTATCAAAGAAGCTGGGATTAGAAATAAATTTTTTAATACTCTCTGTTATTTGCTTTTCAATTTTTGTCATTCTACTTGTGTTGAAGGCAATTGCCTGTGTGAATAATTAAAGAACATAAAATTGTGTTTAAAGAGGTTGTTATTTTTTGTGATAACAGAGAGCCGTAAAATCTCTATTGATAAAAGAAACGCTAAGAAAAGAAAATTAGAAGTTCAATGATAAAGAATTATTTTAAAATCTTAGCATTGTAATCATCGAGAATATTATTAGGAAGACTCTTCAGGTATATTTCTGTAGTTTTCAAACTCGAATGACCAAGCATTGAACTAATCGCATTTAATGGCACTTGTTGAAGCATTGCCTGGGTTGCAAAAGAATGTCGGCTTACATAGCTTGTCAGGTTCTGCTCGATACCACAAAGCCCTGCCAATACCCTTAGCTTCTTATTATACCGCTTCCGATCCCATTCAATGTCTTTAAACTGATTAGCCAGCCCTTCCCTTTTTAAAATAGGAAACACAAATTCGCTGTCCGGGTTTTTGGCTATATAGAAGTCGAGAATAGTTTTAAGATTGTCCGTGATTTTAATATCGTACAGCTTGCTTGTCTTGCGGCGGCGGTATTGAATGCGCCCGTCAACAATATCTTCCTTCTTTAAAAAAGCCATGTCGGTGAAGTTCATACCATACATCATATAGCTTGCAACAAAGTAATTCCTGGCATTAAAGCATTTATGATTTTGGGGAAGTTCTTTGGTAATAATTGCTTTCAGCAATTCAATTTCTAATGCCCGCTTTTCAGTCGGCACTGTCTTAATTTTATAGTCGCCAAAAGGATAAAATTCTTTTTCGACAACACCGGCTTTTACCGCTTTGTTGAAAATTGCCCGGATGGTTCGCATATAAACAGCAAGACCGTTATAGGAGTTCCCCTTCCCTAAATGCGCCCCTTCTAATTTTATCAGGAACTTGTAGTTTACATCTTTGAAGGATAAATCTTTTTTGTCATTAAAACCGCTTACAGCATTAAAGACATCCCGGTATGACCGGGCAGTTCCGATCCTATTAGATGCTTGAAGGTCTTTAATAACCTCATTTGTGTAATCCAAAAAGGAGGTTTCGCTATTTTTCTTGACGATTTTATCCCGCAATTCAACCACTGAAAGCCCATCAAGCTTACCTGCATCATGGAGTTTTAGAATAATATCCATCGCATCGGCTTTGCTCTTTTGAATGCGGTTATTTATGCGTGTGATGGAATCAGTGCCGGAATAGGTTTTTTTGACGGTTCTTTTTTTGTCATCCCAATCCTTTTCCAATAGGTCAATATCGAGTGGGATGGAAGTTGTCCTTTCATTATGCCCAAGCCTCATTACCAATGGATAAGAGCCATCTTTTTTTGCTCGGCGTGTATCTAATGAAATGACTATATTTGTGTTCATAACGGTACTCCAAACATACAAAAATTTGCACAGGATTTGCACAGGAAGTATGGTTTATTGTACCTCGATATGGTTTTTTGAAATGAGGAAAGGCGCGTCGTTACTGAATAATAACAACAGATAATAACAGATAAGCCCAAAAACTCCTTGACTCATAATCAGAGGGTCCCTGGTTCGAGCCCAGGTGGGCCCACGACTTTCGAAGAAGATGCCGCAGTTTGCGGCATTTTTTCTTTTTTGCCAGTTGGGTTGTCCTTCGGGTTTATCTGCTTTGTCAGCTATATCTTCTGCGAAGTTGATTGCTTAAAAGAAAGAAGACCGAACCTGTCGATACACAACATCCCAGGCCCGACCCATGCTGATAACAGATCATATGGTAGAAATTCCACCCGTATCTGCCAATATCGTATCATATAATTCCATTGTTTCTATTGTACAAAATGCACGGTCAGAATTGTCAGCCCTTTTCAAAGAAATGTTGACCATATCAGATGGGCCCTGCAATACAATATGAAAGGATTTGTTACTGATGGGTCCTACATCTGTTTTATAATTATTTAGCCCCGAGGAAATGGTCAATATACTCCTGTGTGATATAGAATCTGAGGTCTGTCCAAGCCTTATTTTTAAATGGGGATTGGGAATTCGGGAACAGTCAACTGAAACTGATAATAATTGTTCCTCAAAATCATTGGCCGTCTCGTCAATAGTGGCCAGCTGCCATCCGCCCGCGGAAGTAAATAACACTTTACTATGCTGAAAATAAAACCTGGGGTGGTCATTCGTATAAATAAATCCATAAGCCGGGCTAAAAATATCATATAAGGTTCGCCCGAAATGATAAGCTGAGAATAAACGTATATCCCTCACAGTGCGACCAGATGAAATATCCACCTTACGTAAAACGGTAGCCTTGCCTTTCACATGTTTCGGGGAATTATACAGGATATATTCTTCGGTATTTATGATCGTCCCCGCGGGAAAATTATAAACGGGTATCGATCTTCCGTTAATATTATATCGCTCGCTGGTTTTTACAGGCACGGAATTATTATTGCGGCCGGATCTTTTTGAAGTACTCATAATGCTGATTTAGTTGTTAAGGAAGTTTACAAAACACTAACTAATATATAAAAGATACCTGATATGTCTTAATAAAATATAAATGACGTTTTAAAATGGCTGAGGTTGCGGAGAAAAGATATATCTCTCGCAGAATACACGTAAATTAAACAAGAAAATGGAAGCTGTTGATGTGCACGGTTCCCTCTCAGAGACGTTGCAGAGAAGAGAAATAAAGGAAAATAACAATAGGCGTCCTTGCCACTACTGGAATGTCAAGTATGTGCTACAGGTAGTTGCTCCGAAATGTACAGTAAAAGAATAAACACCCGGGCGTGTTGGCCTCCCTTTGCCACAAAGTTCAATGGTCTGAGGCCCTGTTCCCAGCATCCCGGTACCGGAAAAAGTAGCGCCATTCACAGGTGCCGAGTTTATAAAATAGGATCCGGCTGTTGTAACATTTATGTCGATATATAATTTTGAACTGTCCAGGTCGATCCCCTGTTGAAAAACACCGGAAGATGAAATATGTGAACATTGTAAAGTTCCCGAAGCTTCGTCTGTAGGCATAGGCCCGACCGTTATCGGGAAGGAACAAAAATCTGATCCGGGTTTGTAGGTATAAGTACCGGGTACAACAGGCATTCCTATCGCTTTTAACAATATTGTCTGACGCCCCGTATTATCTAAATTCCCGGAAGCCTGGAACGAAAGCCCATTCTGTGTTGCCGTAGAGATAAAAAATGTTCCCGTATCAGTAACGTTTATATCTATTGCCACAACATTTGTAGGATTTAATGAAGTACCAACATAATAAGTACCTCCCACCACATGGTGGCATTCATTTGGTGCGCCTACTAAAGTAAATTTTGCGGAACCGGAATCAAAACCAATAAGGGTATCGTTAAATGGCAAATTGTTCTCAAAATGCAATTCTTTCTGGCAAGATGTGATTGTCAAATACAATATTGATAAAAAAACAATTGATCTAAACTTGTGTAACATGGGCCTCGAGGTTTATCCGCAATATCTTATAGAACATAAATACGTGCCAAACTTGCTATTACTTACCTGCCGGATATGCCGGACGCTTATTATAAATAGTCATTTATTAAGCAGTTGCCTTCCTGTATTTATTTCCGGGATATGTTATCGTTATTTGAAACCACCGCTTGCAAACTTTAGATACTTTATTTTTTTTGCAAACGACATGCGTATTTATATTAATATGGGAAAATAAATCCCCCGGGTTAAAAGGGATGTGTAAAATATTAGTAATGGCAAAAAGAGATACCTCAAAAATTAAACAATTGAATGGGAAGGAATCTTGGGTATTTGATGGCAAAAAGAACCTGTTAGTAGATACGGATATGCCCTGGTAAACTGAATAAATGATCGTTCACAATAGGGTAATAATAATGATTGGTAAAATAAAAAAGATAGCAGTACTTTAGCTTAATAAAGCAGGACCTGCCGCTATAACTTTTTTTTATAAAACTTCCTTTCTGCGATCCCGGGAAAAATATCTATAAGCGTCTTTTTAATAAACATTAAAACTTTTGTTATGAACAACAAACAATTTTTCCAGCAATGCTGGAAGTCTGAACTACCCTCCACCATCGTTGCATTAAAAGCTTTGACATCTCCTGAAAAACTTGGCTACAAACCCGCAGATCGGAACAGGTCGGCCAAAGAACTAGTAGATCATTTTGTATCACATGTGGAAGATCTTATTGAGGCCGTGGAAACGGGTGTTATGAATCATCGTGTCACTGCCAATTACCCAAACATAGAAAATGCAATAGAAACATTTGAAAAGGGTTCTGAAAAATTAATGAAGCTACTTGACCCCGTAGATGAAAAAACATGGGATGAAAAAAAGACACCTATGCTGGTCTTTGGAAATAGTTTCGGCGAAAAACCGCTCGGCGCAACTTGCTGGATGTTCCTTTTCGATCTTATTCACCACCGGGGACAGCTCTCAACATATTATCGTCCCATGGGGCTTGTGCAACCCTCCATTTACGGCCCTACATCAGAGATGGTAGAAAAAATGATGGCAGACAGGAGCCAGGCTAATTAATAACCGTTAATTGGTCAGGTTCATTCAAATGGCCTGACCAATTGACTTTAGCATACAAACACTATTCGCAACGTTCTCATATTGCCCGTAATTTTTGATGATCGTATATCCTGCTTTTTGATAAAGCTTAATGGCTTCGGGTTGTTTTTTTCCTGTTTCTAAAATGCATTGCGCATAATTTAATTCTGCCGCCCAGGATTCCAGTGCATTTAAAATGTCAAGCCCGATCCCCAGTCCACGATGCTGCGGTTTTACAAACATTCTTTTGATCTCTGCTTTCTTTTGATCATATTCTTTGAAAGCACCACTGCCTACCGGTTTATCATCAATATAACAAACAACAACATTGCGAATGTTTTCGATCGTATTGAATTGTGCATAGAAGGAGTGCTCTGCGCCATCACGAATGGCCAGTTCTTTGTCGAGTAAATCGACAAGGTTCTGAAAATCTATATTATCTGAATCGGTTCTCTTGAAAGAGGTCATAAAAAAATTTACGGGCCTTACTAAATTAAGAAAAGAACAAATAAAATATTTCAAAAAAATTCCCTGGATATGATCACGTGTTGTGGGTACTGTGAAAGATATTACACATTTCCTTACCGGTATTTTAACTTTTATATTGAAATCTTTATGATACGGAATGTCTCGTCCCCGAGAAGTTACTGAGAAGATCGGGAAGCAAAAAGAACAATACTTAATCTCCCACGAGACCGCCGAATAACCACTGCTTATTTTTAAACTCAAAAAACAGGTCGCCGGACCTGTTTTTCCCGGTGGCTTTGTAAGGATGGCCTTCATATCCTTTAAAATTCTTTACTCCTTTTTTCAGCATGTTCTTAAAATCTATAAAACGCTTGTCACTCGAAAAAACTTCTGCGTCTAACCATGCCTCGACTGTTCCGCCGCCGCCATCATAAAAATCTTTAGACGTTAATGCAGCTACCCTGCTCTTATCTTTTGCATTCATGGCAGCAGTGAATGCTTTCCAAAAAACTACCCAGCTTTCTTCTTTGCCCGTCTTTTTAATACCGGCATTTTGTTTTTTAATAGTATCATTCAGCGCCGGATGCTCGCCGGTGAATTTTTTTTCCTTGGAATTATTTGCCGGTTGTCCTATTGATTGCAGGACAATAATAATTGTAAAAAATAAAGTGAGCTGTCGCATGATATGTGTCGATTTGTTAATGGAATTGAATGCCCCGCGTTTATTTTTTTGGGCTTACCTAAATTAGCCGATTATGTCAATGAAAACAAATTCGAAGGCATTCAAATGAGCCGGGCTCCGGGTTCTTTCTCAGTTTGAATCCTGGTCACATTGAGCTTGCCTAAATGTGGCTGAAGTTGCCGCGAATACCGTTTGCTAATTCGCCTTCGACAAGCTCAGGCTGACAGTCAGGTAACATTCAAATCAAGGCGCATATCTGACACAGGCAGAATATTTCAAGTCCTGAAAAATAAGTTATCTTCGCCGCCTTGAAATTTTGAAATATTTGCGAAAGCCGCTTTAGCTGGTTCTCAAATATTCATTTAACCTTTCATTAACCCGGCAGGCTCTATTTTTGCCCGCACAAGATTACATAAGCATACAATATGAGAAAATTATTAGTGGTTGTTTTGGTACTGCTGGCTTCTATGCCTGCATTTTCACAAACAGCAAAGGACAAAAAAAATAAAGATATCCTCAGTCGTTCGGGGGATCACCTGATGCTCCAGTTAAGTTCTGATCATTGGCTCGGTGCGCCTGACAGTGTTAAAAGCCATATAAAAGGATTCAGCCGCGGCATAAATGTATATGCCATGCTGAATAAACCATTCAGGGCTGATCCGCGTTTCAGCATTGCCTTTGGTATTGGTGTTGGAAGCAGCAATATTTATTTTAAGAAAATGACGGTGGATATCGCAGCTACTACTACGGCCCTTCCATTTACTGCAACTGATACTACCGAACATTATAAGAAATTCAAATTATCCAATACATTCCTGGAGGTCCCGATCGAATTCAGGTTTACTTCAAACCCCGAAACGCCCAATAAAGCTATCAAAGTAGCCCTGGGAGCAAAGATCGGTACCATGTTGAATGCCCATACCAAAGCAAAGACCCTCCAGGATGCATCAGGCAAAACAATTAGCAATGCCATTGAGAAAACCAACACAAAAAGTTATTTTAATACCACCAGGCTTGCATTAACGGCCCGTATAGGTTACGGTAACTTTACCTTGTTTGGCGCTTATAATGTTACAGCTATGTTCAAAGATGCTGTAGCTGCAGATATTAAATTGTTACAAGTGGGGCTTACATTCAGCGGATTGTAGAAAGCAGTCATTAGCTTTTAGCTACTAGCTATTAGTACAAATACAATATATTATTAGATCCCGGTCATAGGCCGGGACTTTTTTTTGGCACATATTAAAGCTTATAGCTAACGGTTAAGTGCCAATAGACTTTTTTGTTCTAATTTTGCACCTCAACATGGGTATCCTGTATCATGAGTGACGAAATCAAACACGAATGTGGCCTTGCCTTTATTCGCCTACGCAAACCTTTCAGTTTTTACCAGCAAAAATATAATTCGGCATTGTATGGCTTGAACAAGCTGTACCTGTTGATGGAAAAACAGCATAACCGTGGCCAGGACGGCGCGGGCATCGCCACTGTAAAATTAGATACGGAACCGGGCTATCCGTTTATGTACCGCCTGCGCAGCAGTGCCAGTCAGCCGATCGCAGACCTGTTTTCAAAGATCTGGGGAGAAATTGCCGAGGTTCAGAAATATCAACCCGATATAAAAAATCACCCCGGCCTTATGAAAGGCCACATCAATGTGATGGGTGAAGTGTTGCTTGGCCACTTGCGCTATGGCACACAGGGAAAAAATGATGTGGAATTTTGCCATCCTTTCGTAAAGAAACACACCATCCCGGCCAGGAACCTTGCGCTGGCAGGTAATTTCAATCTTGTAAATACAGAAGAAATATTCAAGCTAATTGATATTAACCCCGGGGAATTCCAGTCACAAAGCGACCTTGCTGCCATGATGGAGATCCTTCATCATTTTTTGATAAAGGCGGATGAAAGCTCTCCTGTTCAAATGGATATTACCAGCGTATTGAAAAAAGCCGTGCCGCTCTTTGATGGCGGATTTCATTTTGCTGGTCTTGTAGGCAATGGGGATGCTTTTATTGTGAGGGATGCGCATGGTATCAGGCCATCATATTATTATATCAACCAGGATGTGATCGTTGCTGCAAGTGAAAGGGCTGCCATCCGTACTGCCTTTAACCTGGAAGAAAATGAAGTAATGGAGTTGATGCCAGGTTGCGCTTTGATCGTTAAATCCGATGGAAGCTATACGATCGAGCAAATTGTACCGGCGCAGGAAAGAAAGGCTTGTAGTTTCGAAAGGATCTATTTCAGTCGTGGCAGTGATGAAAAAATTTACCGGGAACGGATAGCGCTTGGACACAACCTGAGCAACACTGTCCTGAAAGTCATAGATCATGACCTGAAAAATACGATCTTCTCATTTATACCCAATACGGCCGAGACGGCTTTTTATGGTTTGATCAAGGGTGCTGAAGATTACCTGAACCAGATAAAAATAGAACGCATACTAAGTTGGGGGAAAGATTTTGATGAAGAGAAATTATCGGAAATGGTTAATCGCAGGATTCGGATCGAGAAGATCGCCATAAAAGATGCCAAGCTGCGTACATTCATTACAGAAGATGCCAGCAGGAATGAAATGGTTCAGCACGTGTATGATATCACTTATGGAACGGTTCGTAAAAATGAAGACACACTTGTTGTTATTGATGACAGTATTGTAAGGGGTACAACCCTCAAGGAAAGTATCATACGGATGCTTGGGAGGTTGGAGCCAAAGCGTATCATTGTTGTTTCTTCTGCACCGCAAATAAGATATCCCGATTGTTACGGGATCGATATGAGTAAGATGGGAGATTTTATTGCATTCAAGGCCGCGGTAGCACTGCTGCAGGAAAGAGGCCAGGAAGGTTTCCTTACAGAATTACTGGATAAATGTAAAGAGCTGCAACGAAATAATATGTTGCATACTGAAAATATAGTGCGGCAGGTCTATAAACCTTTTACATTAGATGAGATCTCAAACAAAATTGCGCAACTCATTACACCAAAAGGACTGAGCATTCCCGTAGACGTTATATATCAAACCATCGAATCATTACACGAAGCCTGCCCGAATAATAAAGGCGATTGGTATTTTACCGGCAACTATCCCACGCCCGGTGGCAACCGTGTTTGTAATAAAGCTTTCATGAATTATATGGAGGGAAAGAATGTGAGGGGTTATTAATTTGGAAATGAGTTTAAACAGGTTTGACCTTCTTCCATTTCCAGATCTCCAAATTGAATAATGTAAAAATTATTTTCTTAACAAAAAATAACCTGCATGAAGTTCATGCAGGTTATTTCTAAATTTTCAATAAAAATCAATGAGCGATAATTATCTTTTTAACCGTAATATCCTTCCCGGTTCTTAATCTTACAAAATAAACCCCTGCCGGCAATTTCCTCACATCGATCACTTCGGTAGATCTTGTAAGGTTTGAGCTGATCACAATCCTTCCATTCATATCCATGATCTGCATACCCGTACTGACAGCTACTACTTTTGAATTATCATTACTCAATTTTTGGATAACCATTTCTTCCGATACGGGGTTAGGATAAACATTAAATGATTCGCTCAATGTTATCGCCGGTTCGTTTATTGGTTCCTCTGTCCTGTACCAGTTACCATTTCCTACAACAACTGTATAATCTTCAACCTCTCCATAGGCAAAGCTTCCGCAGTTTGTTGGTATGGCATCTGCCCTCATGGCAACCCGCATCCTGGTTGGCCCGTTCAATGCATTGTTTGGTACATTTATTATTCCAAGCCGCAGGAAGAAGCTTGCACCTGATGGAGCAAACACGAGTTCACCCGGATCATTAAAGTCGCCGTCCTGGTTCCAGTCGATCCAGACCCTGGTATACAAAGGAGCTGCAGCAAGAAATGATGAATATCCCGGTGTAACGCTCATCACGTAATCAAAGCGCTTGTTTAGATGAGTTGACTGGCTGGTATAATCCCCGTATCCGCCGGCACTCCACCCGGTTGTATTAAAGATGGTCCTCAGGAACACATTCGCAATATAACCCTTGTTCTTACTGGTGCCATTTACCGAGCAATATGTGCCGTTACAATTATTCACTGTCACTACTGTTGCTGCAGAGCTGCTCGAACAATTGTTCGCATTTGTTACCGTTACGGTATAGCTTCCGGAAGCACTTACAGTAATGGATTGTGTTGTAGCACCGTTACTCCACAGGTTATTTGTTGCAGAACTTGAAGTAAGGGTTACACTTCCGCCCAGGCAGAAAGTTGTTGGCCCGCTTGCGCTGATCGTAGGGGTTGCCGGTAATGAATTTACTTTAACCGAAGTTTGCAAAGAAGTGCTTGAGCAATTATTTGCATTCGTAACAGTAACCGTATAATCTCCTGATGCATTTACAACAATTGATTGTGTTGTTGCACCTGTGCTCCAATGATTGTTTGTTGCTGAACTTGATGTTAGCGTAACGCTTCCGCCTGCGCAGAATGTTGTTGCGCTACCGGCTGAAATGGTCGGCGTTGCCGGTAATGGATTTACCGTAACCACTGTCACAGCTGATGTTGCTGTGCAGTTATTTGCATTGGTAACTGTAACACTGTAGTTCCCGCTTGCTGTTACGGTTATTGATTGTGTTGTAGCGTTATTGCTCCACAAATAATTTGTACCTCCTGCAGGAGCTGTTAGTGTTACGCTTCCGCCCTGGCAGAAAGTTGTTGCAGCTCCACCGGTTGAAATTACCGGTGTACATCCACCGCAGTTATTAACTGTAATGGTTTGTGTTGCTGCTGCTGTGCAATTGTTTGCATTGGAATATGAATACGTAATGGTAAATGTACCAATACCCGCTGTTGCAGGATTGAACTGGCCGCCACTTACTCCGGTGCCACTATAAGTGCCACCGGATGGTGATCCACCTGTTAAAGTAAAGGCTACATCAGTACTGCATACTGCAGTAAATGCTGCAAGTGTAACTGTTGGTAATGGGTTAACAGTAACAGTTGTTGCCGCTGACGTTGCTGAACAATTGTTTGCATTGGTAACAGTAACTGTATAGCTTCCGCCGCTTGTTACATTGATCGATTGTGTTGTTGCTCCTGTACTCCAGCTATTATTTGTTGCTGAGCTTGAAGTTAATGTTACACTACCTCCTGCGCAGAATGTGGTTGCCCCGCCACCCGTTGAAATAGTTGGTGTTGCCGGTAATGGGTTAACAGTAACAGTTGTTGCCACCGAGGCCGCTGAACAATTATTTGCATTTTTAACCGTAACAGAATAGCTGCCACTTGTAGTAACGGAGATCGCCTGTGTTGTCTCTCCATTGTTCCATAGGTAAGAAGTTGCAGCACTTGATGTAAGTGTTACAGCTCCTCCGGCACAAAATATTGTTGCGCCGCCTGCAGAAATGGTTGGCGTAGCAGGTAATGGGTTTACAGTAACAACTACCGGTGACGATGTTGCAGTACAATTGTTTGCATTGATAGTGGTGACAGTATAAGTTCCACTACTGTTCACTGTTATAGACTGTGTCGTTGCACCGGTACTCCATGAATAGCTTGATGCTGCCGATGATGTTAATGTAACATTACTGCCCTCGCAGAAAGTTGTAGGCTTGTCTGCTGAAATGGTTGGCGTGCATCCGCCGCAATTATTAACTGTAATGGATTGTGTTGCTGTTGCCGTGCAATTATTTGCATTTGTATAAGAATAAGTAATAGTAAATGCTCCAACTCCTGCAGTTGCCGGGTTGAATTGGCCAGCGCTTACTCCCGTGCCGCTATAAGTTCCACCTGCAGGGGAACCACCGGTTAAAGTAAATGCTGCATCAGTACTGCATACTGTAGTAAATGCTGCAAGCGTGACCGTTGGTAATGGATTAACTGTTACAACTGTTACTGTTGATGTTGCTGAACAATTGTTTGCATTTTTAACTGTAACACTATAGTTACCACTTGCATTGACTATGATAGCCTGGGTTGTTGCGCCTGTACTCCATAAGTAAGAAGTTGCTGCACTTGAAGTAAGTGTTACACTTCCGCCTGCACAGAATGCTGTTGCTCCGCCACCGGTTGAAATGGTTGGCGTGGCTGGTAATGGATTTACAGTTACGGTTGTTGTTGCTGAAGTTGCAGAACAGTTGTTTGCATTTTTAACTGTAACACTATAGATGCCACTTGAATTGACTGTGATAGCCTGGGTTGTTGCGCCTGTACTCCATAAGTAAGAAGTTGCTGCACTTGAAGTAAGTGTTACACTTCCGCCTTCACAGAATGTTGTTGCTCCGCCACCGGTTGAAATGGTTGGTGTTGCAGGCAGGGGATTTACAGTAACAACTGTTGTTGCTGAAACAAGACTTGCGCATCCCGCAGTATTATAAGCGGTTACTGAATAATTACCACTGGTTGAAACAACAATACTTTGTGTTGTTGCACCTGTACTCCATAAATACGAAGACGCCGCCGTTGAAGTAAGTGTTACGCTTCCGCCCTGGCAGAAAGTTGTTGCCCCGCCACCAGTTGAAATTGTTGGCGTAGGGGGTATGGCAAAAACAGTATTGCCTGATACATTGTTACATGAACCTGATCCGCCAAATGAATAAGAACGTAAATAGTATGTTCCTACTCCAAGATTAGTAAACGTAATCGCGTTTGTATTGTCAACCACAAGAGCAGAACCTGATGCTGATCCGTCTTTATACAATTGAACAGTATATTCCGGCAAGCCGCCGGTAATACCATAAGTGATAGTCCCATTGCATCCTGCTAATTGTGTTGATGAATTTATTGCCACAACATTCGCACATCTTTCTGTATAAGATGCCGTGAGCTGGTACGCACCGAAACTTGCAAATGCCGAAGTGATCTTCAGGTAATATTTTGCTATGGAAAGTCCTGTGACAGGAATGGTATTGGTTGCAGCATGAAGCTGGCCACTTGCAACCGGTGCTAATAATGTGTCCAGGTACAATGCATAGTTTATGTAAGGATAATCGGTATTGAAATGGTTTTGTTCAATATTTATGCCGAGGTTCATTGTTCCATTACCATCATAGCCAATTTTCCACCAATCAGTATTATCTGTTAGCAAATTATAATAAAAATATATGTGCCCTCCTGTAGGCGTGTTTGCAGGAAGCAATGTACCTCTTGCTGCAATTGAATTATCACCTGCAGCTTCCGCAAGGAAGGTCATCGGTTCAAGCGAAACTGATAAAGTGTATGGAGCGAATTCAGTAGTGTAAAAAGTATGTACCAGCATGTAATAAGTTCCTGCAGCAAGATTATTGGCACCATAAGTGGCCGTTGAACTTGTATAATTACCAACAATGTATGTTGTGCCATCATTGTCGAAAAGCTGGGCATATACATTTTGGCTATTTGCGCTGCTAATGGTAAACGATATTTTACCATCCACAGGAAGCGTAATTGCAAAATAATCTAAATCGTCACGAACACCGTTATAGTGATATCCGGTATGGCCGGTAATACTTGTATTTATTGCAAGCGGGCTTGCAGTTGCCCTGGTATTATTTGGTTCCTGGTCTGATGGAGAAGAAATAGTGGTAAACGTATTGCTTAATGTGTAAGGCGCCCATTCAGTTGTATAAAAAGTATGAACAAGAAGATAGTAAGTACCCGCTGCTAAACCGTCTTTAAAATAACTTGCAGTTGAAGATGTATAATTACCGACGAGGTAGCTTGTTCCATCACCATCAAATAATTGTGCGTATACGTTCTGGTTGTTCTCGCTGGTAATGGTAAAAGAAATTTTCCCGTCTTCGGTAGTGGTAATTTTATACCAGTCAACCGCATCTATATTGCCATTGTACCTGTAACCGATATGGCCGGTTGTAGTTGAGTTTAGGGGAAAAACATTTCCGTTTGTATAAATATCATTTGAGCCGATATCATTTGCCTGTGTGGGTTGGACTAGCGTATTGGATAAAGTATAAGAATCCCATTCCGTGGTATAATAAGTCATAACCTTTATATAATATATACCCGGTGCCAATCCATCTTTTGAATAATTGGCAGATGAACTTGTATAATTACCAGCGAGGTAGGTAGTACCATCACCATCATATAATTGTGCATATACATTTTGGCCATTACCACTGGTAATGGTATAATCAATTCTTCCGTCTGCGTTCACGTTCACCTTCCACCAATCTACATCATCCCTTGTAGCAATGTAATGATAACCTATATGGCCGGTAACAGAACCGCCCAGGGGCAGTGTACTTGCAGTTGCAGGAGTTTCATTTGCGATGGGATCATTTGCATTTGCCGGCGGCGTAAATGTATTTGATAAGGTATAAGGAGCAAATTCAGTATTATAATAGGTGTGTACCACTATGTAATAAACACCCGGTGCTAATCCGTCTTTTGAATAAGTAGCTGTACTTGATGTATAGTTCCCTACAAAATAAGTAGTGCCATCCCCATCAAATAACTGTGCATATACATTTTTCCCGTTCTCGCTGGTAAGGGTAAATGAAAGCAAGCCGTCCTGTACAACTGTTATTTTATAAAAATCCAGGGAATCCCTGTGGTTATTGAAATAATAACCGGTATGCCCGGTTACAGATCCGTTAAGCGGAAGTGTAATTGCCGTGGCAACAGTACTATCCGGTTCTGCATCATTAGCAACAGGTGCAGCCGTAAAACTGGGCGTAAAAGTATATGGCCCGGTATCCGTGGTATAGTAACAAATAAATCTGAGGTAATAAGTACCTTTTCCAAGGCCGTCAAAACTTTCGGATCTTGTTCCGCTTGTATAGTTAGATATTAATAGTATGGTGCCAAGTGTATCATAGATCTGGCAATATAAAGGCATTCCGCCAGTAGATGTCCAGTCAACGGTTAATTTCCCATCTCCGGGTATGGCAACTCTCCACCAGTCTTCATCAAAGCCTACTGCGGCAGTGCCAGACCCTGTTGCGCCAACTGTTATAAGATTAGACTGATCCCAGACATTGTTGGGTTCAGTTTCTGTTTGGGCTTTTGCAAAGTTCAGGCAGAACATGCAAAGCATGAGTAAGGGTAAAATCTTTTTCATTATGTATAGTTTTGTTGTCCGGTACAAAAATCGGGTTACTGTGCATGAGGGTCAATACTCAATATGTATTACTGGCATAATTAATTTGTAGTAGATGGTCGCCATAAGTAAGGGAATGACAGTATTAGATTTTATTCTGTATTTTAATGGTTGAATATATGTTCTGATGCAACATCGTATACAAAAATCACTTCTTTTGGGTTGCCTTCTGTTGTTTACAGGCGCTTGTTCATTTGCACAAACGGGTAAAATTGAGGCTTTAAAGAAGGATTTGGCCCAGGCACACACAGCACAAGAAAAAGTCGTTGTACTCATCCAAATATGTGAGCAACAATATTCACTGCCTCCTGATGTTTTTTTAGAATACATAACACTTGTTCAAAGTATGGTCAAACCCGGTACCATTGAATATTTCAGGGCCAGGGGATTTTATTCTACCTATTTATCAAAAATTGATAAAGTTGATCAGGCGTTAGCACTCAATGATAGTCTGCTGTTGTCAATTCCACAGGAAAAGGAGTTTGAAACCTTGCGCAATATTATTTACCTCAGCAGGTGTAACCTGCTTATAAGAAATAACCAGCCAAAAGATGCCATTGAGCAATCCCTGAAATTATTGGAGGATGCAGAGCAGGTACAAGATACTTTAAGGGTGTTGCGAACCTTCGCTATATTAGGCTGGGCAAATATGGAACTGGAACAATATTCCGAGGCGGTCAAATGGCTTCGCCTGGGCCATAATTACACGAATGATGAAAATATTTTACGGCAATCGAGTTACCTCTATTCCAACATGGCTTCGAGTTACAATGATCTTCATCATTACGATTCCGCTTTTTATTTTATTGCCCTGGGAGTAAGATACAGCAGGGAAGATGAGAATCTTTCTGTGGTAGCAAATGCTTTGAATATCCGGGCAGATATATATATTAACACCGGTAACCTCGCGGCTGCAGAAAATGATATGAAAGCAGCCTTGAAGGTAAGGGAGCAGATCGGTGATATGCTATATGTTATTTCAGATATGGCACAGCTATCTTCTTTTTATGCTTCAACCAACCAAACTGATAAAGGAATTGAGATCGCTGGAAAAGGAGTTGCCCTGGCACGTAAGACAAATAACATTTCCAAGCTGCTTTTTTTATACAATGCACTGGCAGAAAATTATAAAAAAGCCGGTGATTCCAGTAAATATGCCGCTTCCCTGCTTTCGATCATTGACCTGAAAGATTCATTGTACAAACAAAATTCAGGGAAGGCAATTGCGGAAATGGAGGCGAAATACCAGTTGCAGAAAAAAGAAAATATTATTATCAGGCAGATTTATGAATTAAAACAAAGCCGTTATACTGCAATTGGTTTTGCTGTTCTGTTGATAGCGGGGCTGTTGTTTGTATGGCTATTATACAGGAATTACAGGCTGGCGCTAAGTAAGAAAATGGAAATGGCGATGGCTGAACAAAAGTTGTTATCTTATAAAGCCGTAGAACTGGCTGAAGAAAATGAGCGAAAAAGAATTGCAGCAAACCTCCATGATAACCTGGGTTCCTATGCTGCAGCTATTACCACCAATGTGAAAAACCTGAAAGAAGGCAATAACTCCGGTGCAGATACCATCATGGCACAATTAGACGATAATGCACAAAATATGGTTACCCAGCTGAGTGATACCATCTGGGTATTGAAAAATGAACAGCTGCCAATTACCAAGCTTGCCGACAGGTTCAAGGTCTGGACCCAGCGGCTTATACAAAATTATCCCGAGGTGAAATATCACTATACGGAACACATCGTGGAAGATATAGAATTCACACCAACAAAAATCTTACATATTTTCCTGATATTGAAGGAATGTGTGAATAATGCCTTGAAACACAGTGATTGCACAGACCTGGTAATAAATTTTTTCAGTGAAAAGGCCTGGGTTATTAGTATTGAAGACAACGGAAAAGGATTTGAAAATAACCATGCTGATGGCGGAAGCGGTATAGACAATATCAAAAACAGGGCTGCTGAGTGTGGATGGAATGTGGTTTGGGAAGACCTCAAGCCTTCGGGCACCCTGGTGATCATTTCGGATACTACTACAAAATGAGTATTTCCGAACCCTTTTTAATTATTCACTTTTACGCTTTATAAAACTCCATAAATGAAAATTGCTCTAGTAGACGATAACGCAGTGAACCGGGGCAACTTCATACAAAAGGTAGCCGCCTTTCCCGACCTGGAGGTTAGTGTCATTGCTGCAGACGGGCATGAATTTTTGGAAAAGATAAAAGGCATTCCAATGACACAATTGCCCCTTGTTGTTTTTATGGATATCCAGATGCCGGGATTGAATGGCATAGATACCATCAAACTCGCAAAGGCCCAGCATGAATCCATTCATTTTATTGTACTTACTGTGTTTGAAGATGATGATACCATCTTTGAGGCAATAGAAGCAGGGGCGTCAGGATATTTATTAAAACATGAGAGCCGTCAAAGCATACGGGAAGCCATACGCGAAGTACTCGAATTTGGGGGTGCTCCAATGAGTCCTGCTGTTGCACGCAAAACATTAAAACTTTTAGGGCAAAAAAAGACAAGTGAGCCCCCCCCCAATAATTCTTTCATTGAAACACTGCTCACCGACCGGGAGCATGAAATATTACAACATATGGTGAATGGTTATGACTCCAAGCGCATTGCTGAGATCGCCGGCATTAGTACCCATACCGTAAGAAAACATATTGCCAATGTTTATACAAAGCTCCATGTGAACTCCAAGGCACAGGTAATTTCTATGGCCCATAAAAATAATTGGGTGTAATTGTAATTTCTTTTCCCGAATATTATTTGTGAATTATAGGTAAAAGTTTGTGCTTTTAATCTGTATCATCCATGTTTCTGTCATCCTAAACATTTAATTTTGCGTATGAAGAAGCTTTACATCATACGCCATGCAAAAAGCAGTTGGGGTGATTTCACATTGCCGGATTTTGAAAGGCCATTGAATGAGCGGGGCAAAACAGATGCTCCCATAATGGCTAAGCGGCTTTTAGCAAAAAAAATAAAAATAGATGCTTTTGTAAGCAGCCCGGCAAAAAGGGCCAAAAAAACCTGCAAACTTTTTTGCAATGAATATGGTGTAAAAGAAGATAAAATAATATTCATCGAAAAATTATACCTGGCCCATGCAGCAATGTTTTTTGAAGTTGTAAAAGAATTCGACAACAAATACGATCATGTTGCCATTTTTGCACACAACCCCGGCATAACAGATTTTGCAAACAGGCTCTGCAAAGATGTCCATATAGATGAAATGCCCACCTGCAGTGTTTTTGCTGTTAACGCGAATATTGAAAATTGGAATATGTTTAAAGAAGGAGAATATGAATTCCTTTTTTTCGATTACCCCAAACAAGTACTACGCTGATCATTATGCTTCCTTGAGATATGTGTTTTCGTGGCGGGATATTTTGCCAAAAAGACTCGAAGGGTCAAAGCAACCGAAGCCATCAGGTCTTTAATATCTTTTCGAAGTATACGGCAGTATTTTCCGGGTTGAAATAATACGGTTGTATCTCGTAAAAGCCATTTTGCTTATACAGGCTTATTGCTGTCATCATATTGCTTAATGTATCCAGTCTTATTTTTTTATAGCCGTATTTTTCAGCAAGCAGGATTGCTTCATTTAATAAGCCTGTGCCAATTCCCCTGTGTTGAAATACAGGTTTTACATACATCCGTTTGAGTTCTGCTATTACTTCATCAATTTTTCTGATGGCAATACAGCCGCTAAATAGCTGCTCATTTTTAGATAATATGATGCCGCCCTCAGGAGGGGCGTACATTTTTTGAAGATCCTGCAACTCTTCTGTAAATTTCTGAAAACTGAGGTCAATATTCAGCCATGCAGCGTATTCCCTGAATAAGGATGCCGCGGTATTATATTCTTTCTCCGTTCTTACGTGTATGAACTCAGGCATTGACAGTATTTTTTTTAGCAAGATAAACCCCGGCAAAAATAAATATTGCAGCAATGATCTTGTATAATGAAAGGTCTTCTCCCAAAAATATTATAGCAATTGCTGCTGCAAATACCGGCTGCGAATAAATATAGGCCCCCGCCATGGAGGCCCCTAATATTTTAATGCCATATACATTGAACAGGTATGCAAGGAATGTTCCACAAAAAATAATTACTGTCAGCAAAATATAGGATGTTGTTGTATATGACTGCCAGGGAATTTCTTTGACTTCGCTCCAGCAAAAAGGAAGGATCATAAAAAATCCCATAGTAAAGATCATGCGGATAACAGTTATTGGATCATACTGTCTCATCAGCGGTCTTACCAATATGAAGTAAAAGGTATAAGAAATGGCATTTAATATGATCAAAATATCACCGAGTAACACCTGTGTAGCATTCCCGGTATTATCTCTTGCTGCAATTAAAACAACAGCTCCTGTGATCCCCATGAACAGGCCTGCAATTTTATAATTGTTCAACCTTTCTTTTAAAACCCATGCAGCAATGAATGTTATCAGGATGGGGGTTGTAAGCATAAGCAAAGATGCGTGAATGGAGTAAGTGATCGACAACCCTTTAATAAAAAGCATTTGATTAATAGCTATTCCAGTAAGTGCACATAAAAAAAATCTGCCAATATCTTTTTTGTGTATTACCGACCTTACCGGTTTAAAAAAATACAGGCCCCAAAGCAGGATCGCACTGATCCCAACCCGTAATAAATTAAGGCCGAAAGGTTTTACTAGCTGCTGATTGATGAGGTATTTTACAGCAGTATAATTTACAGCAAAAAATATATTCGTAAACAGTAAGGCAAGATGTGCTGATGTTTTTTGCTGCATTCGTTTATTTGTTTTGGAACACAAAGTCACAGAGATACGAGGATAAGAGGAAAATACAAAGTAAGTAAAATAGTTTATTCCCTATGCCTTCTTGGCTCCGTAGTTCCGTCGTTCAATATCTCAGAAAAATACAATTCATATTTTAAACTCCTACAACGTCATAAAAAAACCGCCCTGCTTTTGACAGGACGGCCATACTTACTAACCCAACTAAAATATTTCAATGCGATTGCTGTAGCATCAACGGCGGCATTCGTTCTTACGCTGCCCCTTGTACTTCCTTTATTTTTTCCCTTATCTTATCTTCTATTTCTTTTGCCAGTTCGGGATTGTCAACCATTAGTTGTTTTACCGCTTCGCGGCCCTGGCCCAGTTTGTCGTTGTTATAACTAAACCAGCTACCGCTTTTTTGAACAATACCCAATTCAACTCCCATATCAATGATCTCACCGGCTTTTGAAATGCCTTCACCATAAATGATATCAAACTCAGCTGTGCGGAAGGGTGGTGCCACTTTATTCTTTACAACTTTAACTTTAATATGATTTCCTACCACTTCGTCGCCATCTTTGATCTGCGCCAGGCGCCTGATGTCAAGCCTTACGGAGGCATAGAATTTAAGTGCATTACCGCCGGTGGTCGTTTCGGGATTGCCAAACATTACGCCGATCTTTTCACGAAGCTGGTTTATAAAAATGCAGCAGCTGTTTGTTTTAGAAATGGTAGCCGTTAATTTTCTCAGGGCCTGGCTCATCAATCTTGCATGCAGACCCATTTTACTGTCACCCATTTCTCCTTCCAGCTCACTTTTAGGAACAAGTGCAGCAACAGAATCTATTACAACAACATCAAGCGCACCTGAAAGTATCAGCCTGTCGGCGATCTCCAGCGCCTGTTCGCCATAATCGGGTTGCGATATAAGGAGGTTGTCTATATCTACTCCTAATTTTTGTGCATACGCACTATCAAATGCATGTTCCGCATCTATGAATGCGCACATGCCTCCCTTTTTTTGTGCTTCGGCAATTACATGAATTGCAAGCGTGGTCTTACCGGATGATTCCGGCCCATAGATCTCTATCACACGCCCTTTGGGTAATCCACCGATACCGAGTGCCACATCCAGGCCAATAGACCCGGTTGAAATGACGCCCTGTTCAATGTGTGTCTTTTCGTTCATCATCATAACTGAACCCTTTCCAAAATCCTTGTCAATTTTGTCCATTGTCAGCTTTAAGGCCTTTAATTTTTCTACGTTGCTCATTGTTTCTGTTTTTAAGTGATGTATCTGTTTTTGCGTTGTAAAATTATATCCGGATACAAAGCTAATACTTTTATTTTATCAACACTAATAATTTTAGTAATATTTTAGTAAGTTTTTTAGTTTTTTGAAAAGGGCGGCATGCGGAAAAACATTTTGTCCTTCTGACGAAGGAAGAATCTCTACATATCTACCCCGAAGATGCTTCGTTCTTCAGCATGACAAGTAAGATTGGGATTGGGTCTTCCCGCCTCCCCGTAAAAACAAAAAACCCATCCCGATGAATCGGAACGGGGAGAGTTCAAGCATGAGAAAAAAATTGGTAGTTACCGATCGGGTTACTACAAAAAAGCTGGTACGGTAAAAACGGGCTTAATAATGTTGGGAGGATACTTCTCTACAAAGAGAATATAGTTTTGTCAACAAAAAAATACCTCAAAGTGGTAGTATTTGGGTACTTTTTAGCCTTATTTATCCGGTTATACCGCTTTTTACAGGTTGTCGTATTCGTATAAGGGATCAATATGATCCCGTGCTGCCATTTCACAAACAGGTTTTATAATGCCATTCTTTAATCCATATACCCATCCATGAAGTTGCGGGCGTTGCTCATTCTTCCATGCTTTTTGGACAATAGAGGTTTTGGTCAAATTCAAGACCTGTTCCTGCACGTTCAGTTCTGTTAGCCTGTTTACACGATCTTCATCGGTGGGTAATGCGTCTATTTCATCCCGGTGAAGCCGGTATATATCTTTTATATTTTTCAACCAGTGATCAATTATTCCATAATGATGCTGGTTCATGGCGGCCTTTATCCCTCCGCAGCCATAATGCCCACATACAATTATGTGTCGCACTTTTAAGACCTCAACGGCATATTGTAATACACTCAATAGGTTGATATCTGTATTTACAACCAGGTTGGCAATATTGCGATGAACAAAGATCTCTCCCGGTGCCGTGCCGGTGATCTGGTTTGCCGGCACACGGCTATCGCTACAGCCGATCCATAAAAATTCCGGCGCCTGTTGTGCTTCAAGGTTTTTAAAAAAATCCGGGTCTGTTTCCAGTTGCTCTTTTGCCCAGGCTTTATTTTCCAGTAATAATTTTT
The DNA here is from genome assembly GCA_040006715.1 of Ferruginibacter sp. GTDB lineage: Bacteria > Bacteroidota > Bacteroidia > Chitinophagales > Chitinophagaceae > Ferruginibacter. Next base: position 36,514 of record JBDTWL010000001.1, read on the forward strand.
CGTATGCTAACATAATATTTTTGAATAATTAATTGATCAATAAAATTGTTTAATGCGCCATATCATCTCCCGGCCTTGTTGAGGATTTTATTTGTACCAACCCGTGCAATGGATTGTATGTACTCTTTTTAAAATTAACTTTTATGTTTTTTAAATGTGCGTGTTGTACAAATTCGTTTATCGTTTCAATAACATCCTTGTCGATAAATTCAGCTCTTGTCATATCTATCAATAAAGAACAATTTTCAGGCAAAGATTCGAGTTTATTTTTTAAAACCGGTTTACTGAAGAAAGAAATATCTTTTCTTAGCCGTATAAGATAAAGATTTTTGTCGTTCACTATAAAAACCGATGTGCGAAAATTACTCCTGATGATATAAAAGATCCCCAACGCGATCCCTATCAATACGCCTTTGAGCAGATCGGTAAATACAATTGCCAGCATGGTTACCATGAACGGCATGAACTGTTCCCATCCTTTTTCGAAATAGGACCTTACGATAGAAGGCTTTACCAGTTTATACCCTGTAAAAATAAGTATTGCTGCTAATGCCGCCTTGGGGATCATATTAAGAACAGCCGGAGCGAAAGCAACACAAACCAATATCAATAGGCCATGCAAAATAGCGCTTGCCTTGGTTTTGGCGCCCGCCTGCAGGTTGGCACTGCTTCTTACGATAACACTGGTGAGTGGCAGCCCGCCCAGGAACCCGCTTACAATATTTCCGGATCCTTGTGCTATCAATTCCCTGTTGGTTGGCGAGGCTCTTTTTAATGGGTCGAGCTTATCTACAGCCTCCAGCCCCAACAAAGTTTCAAGAGAGGCAACAAGGGCCAGCGTGATCGCTGTTACCCATACATCGGTATTGCTTATATAAGACCAATCGGGCAGGCGGAAAAAAGAAAAGAATTCCGCAGCCGAACCTGCCACAGGGATATTTACCAGGTGGCTTGTATCCATACCATAGGATGCGGGTACATTTTTGGTGGCGATATTTAAACATATCCCCGTTAATACTACAACCAACGGGCCGCTGAGCAGCTGAAATATTTTTTTGCTTTTCATCCAGGGCGTTTCATAAATGACCAGGATGAGCAATCCTAAAAACCCGATCAATACAGCGACCGGTGTTAAGTGATTGAGTGAGTTTACCAGCGAGGAAAATGTATTTTCTCCTGATAACTGTACAAAGGTCTCATCGCCTACGTAATCTTTATCATATCCTACAAGATGTGGCAATTGCTTCAGTATTAAAATTATTCCAATGGCGGCCAGCATTCCTTTGATCACGCTATTGGGTATATAATCGCCAATGATCCCCAGTTTAAAAATCCCGAGCAGTAGCTGGAAAAACCCTGCTATGATAACTGCCAGGAAAAAAGCTTCAACCGCCGGTAGTTTCGTGACCGCTGCCGCAACAATAGCAGTTAGGCCTGCTGCCGGTCCGCTTACGCTTAATTGTGAGCCGCTTATTGCCCCGATCACGATGCCGCCAACAATTCCCCCGATTATACCGCTGAATTCGTTTAGCCCGCTCGCCACAGCTATCCCCAGGCACAAAGGGATCGCTATAAGAAATACAACAATAGAGGCAGGCAGGTCTGCACCCATGTTTTGAAAATATTTTTTCATTTATTATGTAGATATATGAGTTAATAATTACAGCATGGCGGCAGGTTGTCGCATGCGCTCAATGTTAGCCGTTAGTTACAGCATATTATTCTCCTTACTCAGAACTGAGTGCGGAAATATTCTATATATCCTATTATACTATGGCTGAAAAGAATAGATGGTCAGGCGTCGGGAGGGGGAGATATTAATTCAAAGTGTACGGTTTGTAATTTTTCCATAATTAAATTCTTGTGTTGCAACAAGACTGCAGTTCCAATGATCTCATGGAGTGTATGGCGCTCATGCAGGTATTCTTCCTGTACCGACAGGCTATTAGATGAAGAAGATTTTTCTTCTACCGGGGCAGAAGGATCTTTATCCGTTTGTTTGCCGGGAGTTACCAATGAGGTAATTGTATCCGTTTCTTGCTGAGGGAAAACAATAAAATTCACTCCTGTTAAAAAGAGCAGGCAAAAACACATCAGAACTGCGGTAACAATTTTTGTTGAATGATGCAGGGATGGTATTTTTTTTAATGGCTTCATTTAAGAACCGCAAATGTAGGGTATGACATTTAAAAATAAATGCCGTGAATGTTAAATGACAATTAAATGAATGTTGAAGTTGATCTTGGTAGCCTTCGAAAAGCTCCGGCTGACAGCTCTATTAAATATTTAACCCGCCACAGGCACTGATCACCTGCCCGGTAATATAATTGCCCATATCACTTGCCAGGAACAATGCCACATTTGCAATATCATCAGCACTTGCAAACCTGCCCAATGGAATATCCGCTTTATATTTTTCCGCACCTTCGCCATCTTTCAAATAACTGGTCATATCTGTTTCTACAAAACCCGGGGCAATGGCATTACAACGGATATTACGGCTGCCCAATTCCTTTGCAATGCTTTTTGTAAAGCCGATGATACCGGCCTTGCTGGCCGCGTAACTGCTTTGTCCCGCGTTACCCATTTCGCCGATCACGCTGCTCATATTGATAATGCTGCCGCTCTTTGCTTTCATCATAGGGCGGATCACCTGCTTGGTCATATTAAATACGCTTTTCAGGTTCACCTGCATTACATCATCCCATTGTTCAGGGGTCATGCGAAGCAATAAATTATCCTTTGATATCCCTGCATTGTTAACACAGATGTCAATCTTATTGAATTCCTGCATTACCTCATTTACGAAAATTTCACAGGCTGCAAAATCCCCGGCATTGCTTTGATACGCTTTAGCATTGACGCCCATAGATCTTAATTTTGTCTCCAATGCCGTTGCCTTTCCCTTGCTTCCATCGCTCACATAGGTAAACGCTACGTGCGCTCCCTGTTCTGCAAATTTTAATGCGATCGCTTCTCCAATGCCACGGGCCGCTCCCGTTACAATTGCAACTTTATCCTGTAACAATTTCATTCTTTATTTTTTATGTTATCAGCAAATGTAAATAAATCAGTCAGGTTATCTTCTTTAAATTGATTCTTTTTCATTCTTGTTTTAATGGCGTGAAAAAAGAATAGCCGCGAATGCACGAATATTACCGGTAAGCTTTTTCAAAGCCCTCCCCGTTATTGATCGCTTCTATAAATTTTTGCAGTGAATGCGTTTGCAGCCATTCATGTATTGTATATTTTGCAGTAGAAAAATTTAACATGACCGTTTCAGCGCTTCCGGAAAAAAAATCTGCCGGTGTTTTCATCTGTAAAATATCCGGTAATTTGGCCCCTGCATTTTTCTTTGCCTTCAAAGAGTCTATTGAATAATAATGCCTGTCATCAACCTGCATGGCAAGGCCCTCATCAAACCAGGTGGGTATTTTAAATTTTGTTTTGTACCAACCTGTATTATTATATAAGACCGTATGTGATATTTCATGTGCAATGATATCAATATCCAGGCTTTCTTCTTTCAATACAATATAAGCGCCCATTTTTAATTGTGTGGCAGCGGGCGTGCCGGTACGCCCATAGTTATTAAAATCCTTTTCATTATTACAATAAATGAACTGGTAATCCAATACGGTATTCATGCCCCAAAGATCATGAACTCTTTTTTCTGCAATTGTTCTTATGTCCAGAACTGTATTTATTTTTTCTGCAGCTGTAAAACTCCTGAAATAAATATTCTCCTTTTTTTCAAACGCCGCAAACCGCACCAGCATACACCTGGTTTCCTGCGGGAAAATAAAAAAATGGGCAACCACTACCAAGGGCAGTATTAATAGAATTATGAAGAACGCACGGGAGCTCTTTTTTTTCATAATTTATTTTTAACGGATCGCAAGGATCTCTTCCAGTATTGTTCTTTCATTGCTGAGCCTTGGCACTTTGTGTTGTCCCCCTACTTTATTTTTGGTATGCAGCCATTTTGTAAAAGTTCCTTTTGGTAATATGTGAACGATGGGCAATCTCAATGCAATACCCTTTTGCCGCTTTGCCTCATAATCACTGTTGGCATTCTTCAATGCATCATCCAGTTCAGCTACAAATTGCAGAAGGTCTTGTGGTTCTTTTTCAAATTCTATCAGCCACTCGTGCGCACCATTGCTTTCGCTTGTAAAATAAACAGGGGCTGCAGTATAATCTGTAACGACCGAATCTGTTTTGTGTGCTGCTGCTGCAATTGCTTTATCGGAATTGTCAACGATCACTTCTTCACCGAACGCATTCATATAATGCTTTAACCTTCCTGTTATTTTTATTTTGTACGGATCAAGGGAGGTGAATTTAATGGTATCGCCGATCAAATAACGCCAAAGCCCACCCGTAGTACTGATCACCAGTGCATAATTCTTATCAAGCACAACCCCGTTCAATCCCACTGTCTGGGGATTGGGCTTTTCATATTCCTCCACCGGCATGAATTCATAGAAGACCCCATGCTCGGTAAACAGCATCATGCCATCATCATCAGCCTTTTCCTGTGCGGCAAAAAATCCTTCACTGGCATTGTATATTTCGAGATAATTTACCGGGCCACCGATAATTTTTTCAAACTGCTCCCTGTATGGTACAAAAGAAACGCCCCCGTTGATGTAAAGCTCCAGGTTGGGCCATACTTCCTTGATCGTTTTTTTCTTTTTCAGTTCGAGGATACGCTTTAGTAACAACAAGGTCCATGTTGGAACCCCCGCCAGTGAGGTTACATTTTCATCTGCAGTTATCAATGCCAGTTTTTCTATCTTATCTTCCCATTCATCCAACAGGGCTATACTGAGTTCAGGCGTACGAAGCCAGTGCCCCCAGAATGGTGAGTTCTGCATTAATATTGCACTCAGGTCGCCATACTGTATCTCGTCGTTCACCTGGCTTAATTGGTGTGAGCCGCCCACCACGAGACTTTTCCCGGTCAACAGGTCGCTGGAAGGGAAATTCTTATAATAATTTGTCAGCAGGTCCTTGCTTGCCTGGAAATGATTGTCCTGCAGGCTTTCATTGCTAACCGGTATGAATTTACTTTTATCGCTCGTTGTACCGCTGCTTTTTGCAAACCATTTTATCGGTGTGTTCCACAAAACATTTTCTTCGCCATCCATCATCCGTAAAATGTAAGGTTGCAGGTCATGGTACTCGTGTATGGGTACCTGCTCTTTGAATTGTTTTACCGTAAATAGCTTTGAAAAATTATATTTTTTCCCGAATACCGTGTATTGAGCGGCAGTAACCAGGTCCTGCAATACCTCCCGCTGTAAGACCACGGGGTGATTGGTCCAGTTTTGTATACGCCAAAGCCGCATGCGTGCCAATCTTGATATTGCGGGGGATAACAACTTCATTTACGTAAGATAAAAAATCTTTCTTGAAAGGTATAAGGTTGAAGGCAAAAGCTGTAGGGAGGGCATCGTTCAAATATGCCGGTTATCCTTCTGCCTTAAAACCTTTGCCTTATTTATTGTGCTGCCTGCGCGTGTAAATAATCCTTACGTTTCAGTTCAAAATTCCTGCCCAGGTAAAGGCGCCGCACCTGTTCATCCCCGGCAAGTTCTTCTGCCGTACCATGTTTGAAAATAGCGCCATCAATGAGCAGGTAAGCCCTGTCGCATATTGAAAGTGTTTCATTAACGTTGTGATCGGTTATCAATACACCAATGTTCTTGAATTTTAATTTTGCAATGATCTCCTGAATATCTTCAACTGCAATAGGATCTACTCCTGCAAATGGTTCATCCAGCAATATGAATTTAGGATCAACCGCCAGTGCCCTTGCTATTTCGGTCCGGCGCCTTTCGCCACCGCTTAAAGTATCTCCATTATTCTTTCTTACATGCTGTAGCCTTAATTCATTCACTAAAGATTCGAGCTTTTCCTTTTGTTGTGACTTGCTGAGTTTCGTCATCTCCAGCACGGCCAAAATATTATCTTCCACGCTCAGCTTTCTAAAAACACTGGCTTCCTGCGGCAGGTATCCAATACCCATTTGGGCCCTTTTGTACATGGGTAGTTTTGTAATGTTCTGCTCATTCAAAAAAACATCTCCATCATCCGGCTTTATAAGGCCAACAACCTGGTAGAAAGAAGTGGTTTTTCCGGCCCCGTTTGGACCAAGCAATCCAACGATCTCGCCTTGTGTCAGATTAAATGATACATTTTTTACAACAGTGCGGCTGCCATAAGATTTTACGAGATTCTTTGTTTGTATGGTTAAACTCATAAGCTGTAAAAATAAGTTTATCCCCGGTAATAAGGCGACATTGCTGATTATTTTAACAGGCTGCCATCATTTTCAGAAAGATAATAGGAAAAACAAAGTTGTAGCGATCTCACAAAAAACAGAATAACATTTATTGTTACCTGCTTTTATACAGAAATTTTAAACCTTGTGTCACAAACACAAGGTTTTTTTTATTTTGACGTTATCTTTACAGCCATTTAGAAATTTATGAAAGTAATAGAACATATCAACCAGGCAAAAGGCACACTGGTCTCTTTTGAGATCCTCCCCCCGCTAAAAGGGAAAGGTATTCAATCGCTTTACCAACACCTGGACCCTTTAATGGAATTTAAGCCTGCTTTTATCAATGTGACCTATCACCGAAGTGAGCACGTGTTCAAGAAAAAAGCAAATGGCACTTTCGAAAAAGTTGTGGTCCGTAAAAGGCCGGGTACAGAATCTATCTGTGCCGCCATTATGAATAAGTACAATGTAGATACCGTGCCCCATCTTATTTGTGGCGGCTTTAGTGTGAATGATACGGAAGATGCGCTGATCAACCTGAATTACCTGGGTATAGACAATGTGCTGGTTTTGCGGGGCGACGCTGCAAAGAATGAAACTGCCTTTGAACCAGAGCCGGGCGGGCATCAATTCGCCATTGACCTACTAAAACAGGTAAGTAATTTAAATTCCGGTGTATACCTGGAGGAAGACCTGAAAAATACAACGCAGACAAAGTTCTGTATTGGTGTGGCGGGTTATCCTGAAAAACATTTTGAAGCGCCCAATATGGACACCGACCTTAAATACCTGAAAGAAAAAGTTGATGCCGGTGCAGATTATATTGTTACGCAAATGTTCTTTGACAATGCAAAATATTTCTCTTTTGTAGATGCTTGCAGGAAAGTGGGGATAACAGTTCCCATCATACCGGGATTAAAACCGGTTTATACAAAAAAGCAACTGACCATTTTACCAAAAACATTTCACATCGACCTGCCTGCCGACCTGGCAAATGAAATGATAAATTGCAAATCGGACCTGGATGTAGAAGAAGTAGGGACCAGGTGGTTGTTACAGCAATCAAAGGAATTAAAAAAAGCAGGTGTTCCTGTGCTTCATTATTATACATTGGGAAGACCGCATATTGTTGCGAATGTGGTGAAGGAATTGTAATTGTGTGAGAGCGTGAAGCTGTAAAATCATACACGGCTGCACGCCCTCACACCCACACACCTTCACACCGTTTTCGGGTTATTTTCTTCCTAAAGGGATTCCGACCGAAAAACTAACCGTACGGAATTTATTCTTATCATCTGTATCATTATCGCCTTGTGTTGAATTGATCTTCGTAAGGCCCATACCATAATTTGCTTTTAAGATCAGGTGTTTGAATTCAAAGCCTCCGCCAAAATTCAAACCAAAATCAAAACGTTTTAACTTGTCATAACCGGCATCATCCTGCTCAGATGTGAACGGATCATCATTGCTGAATTTAATGTTTTTCTCAGACGTTGAAGTAATGGTCAGGATCTTTGATTCTGACTTTGCTTTACCGGCAATTCCTACAGTTGCGTAAGGGCCTGCATTCAAAAAGAAGCCGGAACTTTTATCCATTGGCATCTTTAAAACAAAATTCAATGGAACTTCTAAATAAAGCGGGTTGAATTTGGTTTTGATATAATTATCATTTCCCCCATTAAAATATGTTTCTGCTTTTGATCCTTTACCGGTAAACAACAATCCGGTTTCGATAGCGGCATAAGGCGCCAGCCCGAAACGATGCATCAAACCAACATTAAATGTTGGGAGCATATTATTCTTTTCTGTTTGACCGTCATTCGTTTTTGTAATGTTTGCAAGATTGAGGCCAGCCTGCACATAGGTCATTTGTGCTTTTGCCGACAAGGCAAATAAAGCAATAACTAAAACATTGATTAACTTTTTCATTTTTCTTTTGGTTTATAAATTTTCACTTTCTGATTCTTTTTACATGGACGATAAGTATCTCACGTATCAGCATAACAGCCGGTAAAACAAAAAGCCTGCCAACAGTTATTGACAGGCTTTTATTACTATGTAGATGCTTGCTAGTTAAGCATTTGCTTCACCGTTGCTTCATTAATTTTGATGGGATATTTTTTATGAAGTAATTCAAGCCACTTCTTTTCAAGCACATTCTGGTAGTCATTAATTACCAATCCCCTTGCTTCTTCAAAGCTGCGTTGCTGGTCGGGCGGATATACATTAATGTATTTTACAAATGTGGCTGTACCGTCATTATTTTTCATGAGCACTGAGTAAGAATTTTTTTCGGGTATTTTTTTACTCGTGCTGTCAATAAGTACCTGGCTAAGTTCATAACGGCCACTGTCGGCCTGTATGCCGTTATTAGATTCGTCTGCTATCTCTTTCCAGCTTTTATCTTTTTTAGCTGCTTCCATAGCATCTGCTGCAATTTTTTCGTTAGAACAATTAAAGATCAATACATCTGCACTTGCTGCCCACTTATAATTTTTTTTGTTTGCATTATAATGATCCAATAATCCAATACTATCTGCCGCTGCTTTACTCCATACATTTCGTTCCATGATCTCAAATAACATGTTTCCTTCTTTGAATTCTTTCATCTGGTATTTAAAATCCGCATTGTATTCTTCCAGGTGTTTTTTATAATACTCCAGGGAAGATATTGTTTCAAACTTGTTCCACATCGCTGCATTGGATTCCCCTTTATATTGTTCGGGGTTTGATTTATATTCTTTTACAAATTTCAGCCAGTCAGAACCCTTCAGTGAGCCATTTTTAAATGTTGCGATCGTTTTATTGCTTATTGGAAATTTACTGGTATTGTCAACAGTCAGGTCTTTTGAAACACTGTCTGCATACCGGTAAAGGTCCGTCTCTTTTACTGTTCCGGTTTTTTTATAGCCGATCGTTGTAACGATCTCCTTTGCAAATTTTTCTTTTGCATTGTTTATCCTGGGATCCTGTAAGATCTTTTGCTTAAGCTCGAATTGCAGGGTTGCGTTTTCTTTTTCAGTGGGGGTGGCTGTAAACCCAAGCCTTTTTACAATGTGTATCCCGAATTGAGTTGTAAATGGTTTGGTTATTTCTCCATCAGCAGCCAGTTTAAAAACCTCGCTCTCAAAATCATAGTCATATTTGCCTGTTCCAAATTCGGGCATTTCTCCTGCCGTGAGATAAGTGAGCTTGTCATCGCTGTAATCTTTTGCTGCATGGGCAAAATCGGCCCCGTTCTTCAACAGCTGGTAAACGGAATCAGCTTTCTTTTGAACCAGCTTTCGTACGTCTTCTGCTGCATCAGGAGGATAGGTAAATAATATTTGCGCCACCTTCCATTTCCCGATACTTTTTCTTTCCCCCATAACCTTGAACAGGTGCCAGGCGCTCCTGGTCCGGTAGGGTTTACTGACCTGGCCGGGCTTTAATGCATAAATGATATTTTCATATTCATAAGGAACTGAGAACACGGTTATGTAGCCAAGGTCGCCAAACTTAGTATTGTTTTTTTCCGCGAGAGCCTGGTAATTGACATCGCCGCCATTCAAAGCATCATAAGCCGCTGTAATATTTTTGATGGCTTTAAGGCTGTCTTCAGGTTTTGTTTCTGCACTTGTTGCAATAGAAAAATGTATAACGTGCAGATCCTTTTGGCTGCGATAAAATGCCTCATCCATTAAACCGGCCAGGCCTTTTTCATCGCTCATATAATTTTCTTCTACCTGGTGGCGGAAGTTTTCAATATCATATTGTATCTGGGGTAATGTATCAAGCCGCAATTCTTCCGCAGCTTTTACCTTTAGTTTGAAATTGCTATAAAGCTCCAGGTATTCTCTCAGCGATTTTTCTTTATCTGTAATTACTGTGCTATTCTTATTATACGCCCGCAGGAATTCATCCTTACTTACTGCATTATTTCCATAAGTAAAGATCGTCTGCGAATGAACTGAATAGAGACAAACCGTCATTGCAAACAACAGGGAAATTTTCTTCATTGATAAAACTTTTTTATTGGTATTAATTTTTAACTGTTTTCAGTTTCACCTGCAAAAGATCATTGAGCTGGCTCCAGTTAAGTTTTTTGCCGATAATTCTTTTCTCTTTATCCAGCAAATATAAGGTAGGTGTTTGTGTAACGTCATATAGCTGCCGGAAGCTCGGCCTTTTTGCATCAATGTCGGCAGTTTCGGCTTCTTTGGTTTGATAGACATGGGTCCAGTCTCCAATGTTATGCTCGTTTATATATTTTACCCAGGCGGTTTTTTCTTTTGGTTCGGAAAGCACTGCATAGATCTTTACCTGGTCCTTTTTCCATGTTGCCCTGTATATAGAGTCTATTTTAGGTAATTCCTCTTTGCAATGCCCACAGGTGGGGTCCCAGAAAATAACAATGGTATATAAAGCTTCCTGGTCATACAAAGCGGCAGGTTTTCCCGCCGTATCTACCATTTCAAGGTTGGCGGCTTTTTCCCCGATAAGGTTTGCCATCTGCATATATGCTCTCCTCGTGATGGTCTCCATCTGTTTTTCATTGAGCCAGTTACTGACCCCTTTACTGTGGTATTTCTCAAACAGGTGAACAAAAACGGCATCCTGCCCCATGTACTTGGGGTTGATGTATTCGTCAGTGAACCAGTTCAGCAGGAACTTATACATTTCCGGGGCTGTGCGTGCCAGCAATAATTTATAATCTGCATCCATGATGATACTATCCGATGCCTGGGGAAGCACTTCGCGGTAATAACGCTCCAGTTTCGGTAAAAAGAACGGCGTACGGATAATTCGCTCATCCATGAACGTAGTTCCTTCCCAGTAATGCGCTTTATAAAAATTATAGTTGTCCAGGGAATCCTGGTGCGTAACAGGTATTTTGGTTGGATAGGGCGGGTCTTTCATTGCATTCAACAGTACCGCCATCATTGACTGGGGCTGTGTTTTAATGATATTCTCCCTGTAATCATTTAATTCAGTATTGTAACGGGTGTAATTCGCCTCGTGTAATGCAGAGTCGCTTTTTGTTTTTGAAAGGTTGTATGCCGTTCTTTCCTTTTGAAGCAATACTCCTTTTGTTGCTACAAATTTTTGGTATTGCTGGAACAGGGCATTCTCTTTAGAGCCGGTGACTTTCATATTCGGCAGGTCGGTAGTGTCAGCAAAAATGCTGATGGTCTGCTCTTTGTCAATAAAAAAATCTGCTGTCAGGTTCTTCCCCGGGAAAACGATCGCATAGATGCCGGGAGGTAATTTTGTATCTCCTTTAAATATAGCTACACCTTTGTTATTAACAGCGGCCGAATCAGCAATATTCAGGTTTTTACCCATATGATAGGTCAGGTAAGCGAGGCCCGATTGATAACCCGGGGCCTGCAAAGTAACGAGGTATCCCTGGGCAATGGAATGCTTAAAAGCCAGCAGGGCGATCAGGAGCGTAAAAGTTATTCTCATCTTATTTTTTAAAAGAAAACAAATGTATTTAAAAACTGCCGTTAATACACATTAAAACAACGGTCTGCGTCTTAAAAATTACAAATCATTAACAAAGAGGGGTGAAGGCAGAAGGTATAGGGTTAAAGAACAAAAAGTATAATATAACAACTTATACCTTTCAGCTTATCCCTTCTAAATAACTAATTTTGCCAGCGTGAAAAAAAAGAATAAGAATATCGTTATTGAAAATATTGCAGTTACAGATTATGCGGCGGAGGGAAAAGCGCTGGCCCGCCATGAGGGGAAAGTGATCTTTATTTCCGGTGCCGTACCGGGCGACAGTGCAGATATCATGCTTACTAAAAATAAAAAGGATTGGGCAGAAGCAAGGGTTTTAAAGATCACGGTGCCGGCAGCAGACAGGTTGATTCCGTTTTGCCGGCATTTTGGAATATGCGGCGGATGTAAATGGCAAATGCTTCCATATGAAAAACAATTACAGTACAAACAACAGGAAGCAGAACAAAACCTGAAACGCATCGGGAAAGTGGATATTCCCGAGCTGATGCCGATCATTGGTTCTGCCGATACCATTCACTACCGCAACAAGCTGGAATTCACCTTTAGCAACAAACGTTTTTTGACAAGCGAAGAGATCGGTTCGGATAACATAGTAGCACAACAGGATGCACTGGGTTTTCATGTTCCCCGCATTTTTGATAAAGTGATCGATATCTATGAATGTTATTTATTAGATGATGTGAACAACAATATCCGCAATACCATACGCGATTTTTCAAAGCAACATGGTTTTGCTTTTTATGATATCAGAGAACATACGGGCTGGCTTCGCAATGTGATTATAAGATATTGCAACACCGGTGAACTGATGGTGAATATTTGTATCAACCATGAAGATGAACCCAACCGGGTCCTGTTACTGGATCACCTGCTTCAACAGGTTCCTTCCATCACTACATTGTTATTTACCATCAATCCAAAATGGAATGACAGCATCTATGACCTGGTTCCACAGGTTTATTCGGGTAAGGGAACCGTAACGGAAAAGCTGTCCGTAGGGCCTGGTGGGAAAGACCTTCAATTCATTATCAGCCCGAAATCTTTTTTTCAAACCAATACAAAACAGGCTGAGCGGCTATATGCTGTAGCCCGCGATTTTGCCGGGCTTACGGGAAATGAGATCGTATATGACCTGTATTGTGGCACCGGCAGTATTGGTCTTTTTGTAAGCGGGCAAGCCAAAAAGATCATTGGGGTAGAAGTGATCGAGGACGCCATTGAGGATGCTAAAAAAAATGCAGCAGCCAATCATATTGAGCATGCGGAGTTTTTTGCAGGAGACGTGATCAGGATCTGCAATGATGATTTTTTTGCAGTACATGGCCGGCCGGATGTGATCATTACTGATCCGCCCAGGGTCGGGATGCATGAAAAGCTGGTAATTAAATTACTGGAAATAGCTGCACCGAAGATCGTTTATGTCAGCTGCAATACGGCTACGCAGGCAAGGGATATCAATTTACTCAGTGAAAAATATTCGGTAGAAAAAATTCAGCCTGTTGACATGTTCCCCCATACACATCATATCGAGTGCGTGGTATTACTAAAACTTAAATAGATCATTTACAATTAACTTTGCTCCATGGCATACGGAAATAGTTTTCAGAGAACAAGCCCCATCGTTTTAAACCTTATTATCATCAATGTGCTTGTTTTTTTTGCACAGGTTGCATTTGGTGGAATGTCCGATCTGAACAAAGTGAATGACCTGTTTGCTTTGCATCATTACAAGTCAGAAATGTTCAGGCCCTATCAATTGGTTACGCATATGTTCATGCATGGCGGCATCTTCCATATTATATTCAACATGCTGGCCTTGTGGATGTTTGGCAGTATCATAGAAAGGGCCTGGGGGCCAAAACGCTTTTTGCTCTTTTATCTTGTCTGCGGTATAGGTGCCGGGCTGGCACAAATGGGTGCATATATGCAGCAATTTTGGGCTGTTGATCACAACCAGGTATTATATGATGTTTATGAATATCAAACTGCGATGCGTCTTGGTTGTACCGTGGGTGCGTCGGGTGCTATCATGGGTGTGCTGGCCGCTTTTGGTTACCTTTTTCCAAACACGCAATTGTTTATCATGCCGATCCCTTTCCCGGTAAAAGCAAAATGGGCGATCCTGGGTTTTATTGCTTTGGACGTTTTTGGGGGTGTTGTAAAAGTGCAGGGAGATAATATTGCTCACTTTGCCCACGTGGGTGGGGCCTTGATTGGTTTTTTAATTGTTTATTATTGGAATAAAACCAATAAACAGACGTTCTACTAATAAAATATATATGTTGGGTACCCTTAGGGGTTAATTTAATTGGTGAAAGAGTTAACATCATTTTGTTTTTTAGCATTGTAATTTTACCGTAATAAGTAATACCAATGGGCGAATCAGACAGATATCACGAATATAAAAAGGTTAAGCGCAGCAGTTTTTCTCTGGGGCAGGATGGTAATGCCCTGGTAGGATTGTTTACATTAAACGTGATCTTTTTCTTAATTCTACTGACGGCACAGGTTGCTTATTTTTTTTACCAGCAAACCCCTGAGTTATACAATGCACAGGTTGTGCAATGGTTTGAACTCCCGGCAAACCTTACGAAGCTCAGCGAAAAACCCTGGACATTGTTAACGTACATGTTCAGCGATACGGGCCAGAACCTTATTCGCATCATCAGCAATATGTTGTGGTTATGGGCTTTTGGATATATCCTGCAGGAGATGACGGGAAATGATAAGCTCATACCTATTTATATTTATGGTGGCTTATTGGGTGGTATACTTTTTATTGCCGCCAATTATATGATCCCACCGATCCGTTCCCAGGCTAGCCACGCTGCTTTATTGGGTGCCAATGCAGGAACGATGGCGGTTGCGATGGCCACCACCACTTTATCTCCCAATCATAAATTCTTTACAAAGATCCGGGGGGGTATTTCTATTTGGGTGCTTATGGCCGCTTACCTTTTTATCGACCTCGTAGGTGTGTCTTCCCTGAATGCTGCTTATAGTCTTTCCCATATCGGTGGTGCGTTTGCCGGGTTTTTATTTGTTTTATTTATGAGAAAGGGCCATGATGGAAGTGTATGGATGAATAATTTCTACAGCTGGTTCACCAACATGTTCAATCCAAATAAAAAGAACGGGGCGCATACCACAAAAAATAAAGTGTTTTATAATACCGGCAACCGCAGCCCTTTTAGCAAAAAAGCGATCATCACGCAACAGCGCGTAGACGAGATACTTGATAAAATAAACCAGCGGGGCTACCAGTTCCTGACCGATGAAGAAAAGCAGATATTGAAAAAAGCTGCTGATGAAGACCTATAACATATGATTTGAAAATTTGGAGATTAAAGATTGCTTACAAGATTTAGATGAATTATTCATTTTCAAATTGATCAATTTCCAAATTATCTTTACTACATGTCTACCAAATCACTAAGGCTGTTTACAAAGCGAATTTTTGTAGTGACCAATATCTGCGTTGCCTTATTCTTTTTATTTGGATGTTACGGTAACTGGTTCGCCCCTTTACAGTTTTGGTTCACAGGTTTTTTTTCCCTGGCTTCTTTTTATTTATTATTGGTATTGATCGGATTCATTGTTTTCTGGATCTTTACAAAACCGCGGTTCATATTAATAAGTGTTGTAGCCATCCTGCTTGCATGGGCCCCTTTAAAGCACCTACTCAAACTTCGCCTTTCCTCTACATTTACCATGCAAAAGCAACCGGTCAATATCAGGGTCATGAGCTGGAATGTTGAGCATTTTGATATCCTGGAACATAAAACGCACCCGGAAAGAAAACAGGAAATGATCGATATGATCAACAGTTACCAGCCCGATGTGGCCTGTTTCCAGGAAATGGTTGGCAGCGACAGTATGCCGGCTGCCATCAATTACATTCCCTATTTTATGAAGGGCATGCACATGAAAGACTATCATTATTCTTATAACTGGAAAGTAGATTTTGATGCCAGCCATCATTTCGGCATTATTACTTTTAGCAAATACCCGGTCATCAATAAGCAAACGGTTAGCTTCCCCCCAAATGATTACAACTCCATATTTCAATACATAGATATTGTAAAGGACCAGGATACTTTCAGGGTCTTTAATATACACCTGCAGTCGCTTAAATTCAGTGATAACAACCTGAAATATATAGACGATCCCTCCCTGAAAGACGAAGCTGATCTTAAAAACTCGAAGAATATACTTTCAAAATTCAGGATCGGCTTCGTGAAACACCGTGTGCAAAGCGACCGGGTCAAAAAAGAAATGGATAAAAGCCCGTACCCGGTCATTGTCTGCGGGGATTTTAATGATGTGCCCAACAGCTATGCTTATCATACCATTGGGAAAGGCATGAAGAATGCATTTGCTGAAAAAGGCACCGGGATCGGCCGTACTTTTTTTAGTATTTCACCCACACTCCGCATCGATAATATTTTTACTGATAGCAGGTTTAGCATAGCGCAATATGTCCGTGTAAAAAAGAAAATAAGCGATCATTTTCCCATCATTGCTGATTTGTATTTTAAAAAAGATTAAATTGCATATCATGTCAGTGTTTACGACTCCATATTATTTTTATATTCCCTGTTGCCCTTGCGGCATAGCTTAATATCTTTGTGCCCCGGCACAGAACTAAAAAATTCATATTAACTTAAGGCTTGTTTGTTCAATATTGTTGTGAAGCACATGGGTGCGACGCCAATGAAGTTGAATAAAGAACAACGGCCGATCAAAAAATAATAAAATGCCACTTAAAATTTATAATTCATATTCAAGGACAAAAGAAGAATTTGTTTCCATTACGCCGGGACACGTGGGCATGTATGTGTGCGGACCCACGGTAAGCGGTGAGAGCCATCTCGGTCATGCAAGGCCATACATAACCTTTGATGTTGTTTATCGCTATCTTACCTATAAGGGAAATAAGGTTCGCTATGTGCGTAACATTACAGATGCCGGCCATTTCGAGGAAGAGGGCCGGGAAGCAGAAGATAAGATCTCAAAGAAAGCTGTGCTGGAACGATTGGAACCAATGGAGCTGGTCCAGAAATATACCAATCTCTATCATTGGGCCATGAAACAATTCAACAATGTTGAGCCAAGTATTGAGCCTACTGCAACAGGTCATATCGTTGAGCAAATAAACATGATCGAAAAGATCATCCGGGAGGGTTATGCTTATGAAGTGAACGGCTCTGTATATTTTGATGTAAAAAAATATGCTGCCAACCACGACTATGGCAAACTTAGCGGGCGTATCCTGGACGACCTGTTGGAAAACACCCGCGAACTGGAAGGACAGGAGGAAAAAAGAGATAGTACGGATTTTGCTTTATGGAAAAATGCTGCACCTGAACACATCATGCGCTGGAAAAGCCCCTGGGGCGAAGGTTTCCCCGGCTGGCACATCGAATGCTCGGCCATGGCTACAAAATACCTGGGTGCAGAATTTGATATTCATGGAGGTGGCATGGACCTGTTGTTCCCACACCATGAAAGTGAAATAGCACAAAGTACTATTTGCAATCACCGTGCTCCTGTGAAGTACTGGATGCATAATAATATGATCACCATCAACGGGCGGAAAATGGGAAAGAGCTATAACAATGTTATTAAACTAACGGAATTGTTTAGTGGTGATCATCCCTTGCTCACACAGGCCTTCCATCCCATGACTATCCGGTTTTTTATTTTACAAAGTCATTACCGCAGCACGCTGGATTTTAGCAGCGAGGCGCTGGTTGCAAGTGAAAAAGCTTTTAAAAGATTGTGGGAAGCATACGAGGTTTTGCAAAATTTGCCGGTTGGGAACAATGATGCCGCTACCGATGCCGATCTTGATCTGAAAATTGTAAAATGGCTGAACGGGTTTGAAGAATTTACGGATGATGATTTTAGCACGCCGAAAGTGTTGGCCAATATGTTCGAGATAGCGCCGATCATTAATTCTATCAAAGATGGCCTGATCGCTGCCGATGCGCTTAATGCAATGACCATGCAAATGATGAAGGATAAATTCAAAATATTCCTGGAAGATGTGTTTGGATTGAAGAGTATGGCTGATTCAAACAATGAAACCCTGAAAGGGGTTATGCAATTGCTGATCGATATCCGTAAAGAAGCAAAAACAAAAAAGGATTTTGCCACTTCCGATAAGATACGCAACCAGCTTATTGAACTTGGGATCTTATTGAAGGATGAAAAAGGCGGGGAGATGAGTTGGTCGGTGGAATAAGAACTTTTTAAACGGCTTAAAACTTATGCAGCACATAGCTCATCTAAGCAAAGACAAAAAATTTAAGAAGATCCTCGATCTCCAGGAACCTTATGTATTAGAAAGGCGTAAGCATATTTACCTGCATTTGTGTTATTCCATTATGAGCCAGCAGCTGAGCACTAAGGTGGCAGATGTTTTTCACCGCAGGTTTTTAGCATTGTATGATGGAAAAGAACCTACCGCCAAACAAATAACAGAAACAGCATTTGAAACATTACGTGCCATTGGCCTAAGCAATGCAAAGGCAAATTATGTGTTGAATGTGAGCCGGTTCTTTATCGAAGAAAAGATCACGGATGAGCGGCTAAATGAAATGGGCAATGAAGAGCTGATAAAATACCTTTCACAAATAAAAGGCGTAGGGCAATGGACGGTGGAAATGATATTGATGTTCACCCTTGGCAGGGAAGATATTTTTGCTGTTGATGATCTGGGTATACAGCAGGCTATTTGTAAATTATACAAGATCGATGCAACAGACAAAAAAGCAATGAAGCAACAGATGCTGAAGATCTCTGCTAAATGGAGCCCTTACCGTACCTATGCTTGCCGGTATTTGTGGGGGTGGAAAGACAATGTACCGGAAATTAAGAAGTAAATTCTAAAGTTTACAACTTTTAAGGAAGCTGTAAACTTTAGAATTTTAAAAGCAGGCACATTTCTTCTAAATATTTTTTATCTGTTTCATCAAAATGATCCAATGCTTCACTGTCTGCATCCAATACTGCAACAACTTCATTGTCTTTAAACATTGGCAGCACTATTTCAGATCTTGATACACTGCTACAGGTAATATGTCCGGGGAACCTTTCTACATCCGCAACGATCAGGGTTGTTTTCTCTTTCCAGGCACTCCCGCAAACACCCCTCCCTTTTTTGATCCTTGTACAGGCAACCGGTCCCTGGAACGGCCCCAATACCAACTCTTCTTTCTTTACCAGGTAAAAACCGACCCACAACCAGTTAAACTGTTCTTTGAGTGCTGCCGCAACATTTGCAAGGTTGGCAACCAGGTCGGGCTCGCCTTCCAGCAGGGCTTTTATTTGAGGCAACAATGTTTTGTATTGTTCCTCTTTCGTTCCCGAAATAATTAATAGATCTTCTGCCATCCTGCAAAGATAGATCGGATTCGATTTAAGAGAATGTGGGGTGAAGGAAATGAAAAAATTTTAACAGGTTACTGTTCTTTGTAAAAGACAGGCTTCTACTTTTTGCAATAAATTTTTTATGCTGAAGGGTTTTGTTAAAAAATCATCTGCACAGGCCGATTCAGCAAGCCTTTGCAGTTCATCGATCCCGGAAATAAGTACGATCGGAATATTCCTGGTCTTTTCGTTTTGCTTTAGTTCATGACAGAGGAGGGCACCGCATTTTTCACCCACCTGGTTATCGAGCAATATGAGATCCGGGTTAATTCCCGATTCCAGGAAAAACAATTCAGCAGTTGGATCTGCTGTAATTTGATATCCTGCATTCAAAAGTATCATTGAAATAATTTCAATGGTACCATGGTCATCGTCAACTATCAGGATATGGTATTTTTTTTCCATGGAGGTTTGTTTTCCTGCGTGCATTATAGCAAATCCAGTTCCAAAATTCAAATTTTGTGTATAAGTCCTGTTATTAATTCCTGTTCAAATCCCTTTTGTATCAAATAAGACCTCAACTTTTGTTTTTTTATTATGGTATTTTTTTCCGCTCTCAGGGTTCGCAACTTTTCTTCGAATAATTTTTGAAGTGTTTTTTCGTAATCCGCTTCTTCTATAGCTGCCAGCGCTTTTTTGATACAATACTCACTTACCCTTCGTTGCTTTAATTCATATTTTATTTTGATCCTGCCCCATTGCCTGGTCCGGAATTTTCCTCCTGCAAAAGCAATGGCGTATCGTTCTTCATTTAAATAATTTTCTTCGATCAATTGGGATAACAATGATTCTGTTTCAACTTTATACAAACCGAAACTATATAGTTTATCCTTTACTTCCTGGTGGCTGCGCTCCTGGTAGCTGCAATAGTGTTTTATTTTCTGGAGCGCCCTTTCCGTTCCAATATTCTTTACTTGCATTTGGTTTTTTCTTTATGCTTCTTTGCATCTTTATTCCCTTTGCGGTCATATTTACCGCTGAGACCCAGGGGCGCAAAGTAACGCCAGGAATATTCAAAAGTTTATATAAAATACTCTTTTTTCCACATAAAAACGGTCAATTTCTTCTCTGATTTTAGATAAGAATATCCTTTATCTTTGGCGCATATTAAATAACTCTTATGAAGTTTATCGTTTCTTCTTCGGCGCTGCTTAAACAACTGCAGCAGATCAGTGGTGTAATAAATGCCAATACCGTACTTCCTATACTGGAGGATTTTTTGTTTGAAATTGAAAAGAACAAATTGACCGTTGTTGCAACAGACCTGGAAACGGTCATGAAGGTTCACATGGATATTGAGGCAAAGGACAGCGGAAGGGTTTGTATCCCTGCAAAGATTTTAATGGATTCATTAAAGAATATTGCTGAGCAGCCACTTACTTTCAATATTGATAAGAACTTCGCAGTAGAAATTACCAGCGATAACGGTAAGTATAAGGTCATGGGTGAGAATCCCGATAATTTCCCCCGTGAACCGGCGGCCGATGATGCCAATTCTTTTACCATGAACTCTTCTGCCCTGGTCACAGCGATCAATAAAGCCATCTTTGCAGTGAGCAACGATGACCTTCGCCCGGCCATGACAGGAGTTTATTTTGAGCTTGATAAAAAAGGTATCACTTTTGTTGCAACAGATGCGCACAGGCTTGTTCGTTATACACGTACGGATGTTAGCTGCCCTAAAAAAGACAGTTTCATCGTTCCCAAAAAACCCCTCAACCTTTTAAAATCTGCTTTGCCGGATAACGATGATGAACTGAGCATTTCATACAACAGCAATCATTTGTTCGTAACACATGGCGGAACAGAACTTGTTTGTCGCCTCATCGACGCCCGCTTCCCTGATTATAAAGTGGTGATACCGGTTGACAATCCCTATAAAATGGTTGTAAACCGTGGTGATTTCCAGAATGCTTTGCGCAGGGTGAGCGTATTCAGTAATAAAAGCACCAACCAGGTTGCCCTGACCATTACCGGGAATGAATTGCAACTGGCTGCCCAGGATGTTGACTTTAGTTTTGAAGGCAACGAGCGCATGGCATGCCAGTATGATGGCGAAGACCTGCAGATCGCATTCAATGCAAAATTTTTAATTGAAATGCTGAATGGCGCTGATACCTCAGAAATAAATATGGAACTGAGCACCCCCACAAAAGCGGGGATCATAAAGCCTGCAGAACAGGCGGAGAATGAAGAGCTGC
This sequence comes from Ferruginibacter sp., assembly GCA_040006715.1. GTDB lineage: Bacteria > Bacteroidota > Bacteroidia > Chitinophagales > Chitinophagaceae > Ferruginibacter. The sequence goes on from JBDTWL010000001.1 coordinate 57,952, forward strand.
TTATGCTGGTAATGCCTCTGATGTTGAATAATTAGAACGATCGTTTATATAATAAAAAAACTCACGTCTGTAACGTGAGTTTTTTATTTACTGGAATAATTTTTAATAGGCCATTCTTAGATCCAGCACCCAGCCCCCGGCTTCAAAAATTTCTACTTCAAATGAATCGGTTCCAATAGTAAAAACAGCTCTGAATGGAAAAACTGCGTTTTCAAGTGTGTAAGATATTTTTTTACCCAGGTTCGGATTTTGTACAAGCCTGTAATAGGAGCCTGTTATTACGGTAATGTCGGTTACCTGTGGGGCCGGGTTTGCTTCCCCGGAATATGTTGTGAATTGCTTCCCTGTTTCGCTGTCCAAAAAAATATCGATACGCTCAATATTATCATTTATTTTTTTTGCCGATTTGCTGGTAATGTGAACTGTATTGGCAATAAATCTATACGGCGTTTCATATAAGCCAATGAATTTGTCTTTTTTCCAATAGCCATTTACAATGCTATCCTTATCACTGTTTATCTTGTATGTTATTATTCCTTTCCCGTCTTTATTTCCTTTAACCCAATTACCCGTATAGGTATTGCCATTCTTCCACACATATTTTCCCTGGCCATGGGGCAACCCCGCCTTGAACATTCCTTCATAAGAATCAACTCCCTCGGCTTTTCCTTGTCCTTCCGCTTTACCGTTTTTACATTCGCCTGCATAAATTCCCTTGATGGAATCTGACAGTACTATACAATCCTGCGATCGGGCCCTTAGGGTCAATAACAAAATAAAGCACAAAATAATTGTGATGGATCTCACCGGCGTGTGTTTGGTTGTTCTGAAAATATACATCCAATTGGGTTAAAAAAAGAATCTTTGAACGATTATTATATTTTCTTACCGGGACAAACCAAAACATCTTTTCATTTACTTTTAAGCTATGAAAACGATTGGCATCATTGGTGGACTTACCTGGCACTCGACGCTGGATTATTACAGGTTATTAAATGAAGGGGTGAACCGCAGGCTGGGTGGTTACCATGCTGCAAAGATCATTTTAAACTCCGTTGATTTTGCAGAAATTAAAGTGCTCACCGAAAAGCAGGATTGGGATGGAATTGCTGTTATCATGTGTAAAGCCGCCAAAGAAGTAGAGGCCGCCGGGGCTTCCTGCCTGGTCATTGGCGCAAACACCATGCACAATATCGCCGGCAAGATACAGGCTGCTATTAATATTCCGCTTATTCACATTGCAGATGCTGTTGCGGGATCCATTCAAAATAAAAAATTAAGAACAGTCGCCTTGCTTGGTACAAAATATACTATGCAAATGGATTTTTATAAGAACAAGCTTTCGGCACATGGTATTTCAACAATGATCCCCTCTGAACCCGATATCGAATTCATCAACAGATCGATATATGAAGAGTTCAGTAAAGGGGTTTTTTTGCCTGAAACAAAAAAACAATACCTTCTTATCATTGAAAAACTGGTGGAGCTGGGGGCAGAAGGAATTATTTTTGGATGTACTGAAATTCCGATCTTAATAAAACAAACCGATTGCAGTGTTCCTGTTTTTGATACGACTTTTATTCATTCAATGGCGGCGGTGGATTTTGCTTTACAGGCTTAGTTGTTTTCCATTGCCTGCATCAGCTGGGAGATACTGAGCTTATCATTCTCCTTTATCTCTGTGGTATAGTTTAAGCCTATCCTCAGCGCTTGCAGGCCGGTTATTCCCTGCATATCTTCCAGCACGAGTTTTTCAAGAGAATCATTTATAAAATATCCCTTTGCTGTTAAAAAATTAAGGTATTTTATATATTCCGTGGCGTCCTGCTCGTTACTGTAAACAATTGCAAGTTTCCCCGCAGCGGTGATCCGTTCTTCTGTGCCTTTAATATATGCTTTGTCTATGCGGCTTTTTATTATTTCATACCGGGCGTTATAAGCACCTTTCACATCAAATCGTTTTTCATCGAGCCTGAAGTGTATAGCCAGCGGATCGCTTTGTACCATTATCAAAGAGGCAATTTCGAGTGGCTGTTGTAAATTCTTTTTTATAACATTGAATTCATTTTCCAGCTCACTCATTACCATCAATTGCCATAGTCGAAGGTTATTTACAAATATCTTATCGAAAACATGTCCTTTTGCAATTGAATCACCTATATATATATTGAATTCGATCCCGTCTGTTTTATACCGCTCAAAATAATGTGGGAACATTTGTTGCGCCTCTACCTGTCTTTTGTCAAGGTGGGCGGTTAAAACATTGTTTATTATTGCAACCGCTTCATCGAATTTTTTTCTTTGATCATAGATCATATTCAATTGGGGATCTAACAGGTCTTCATATTTTTTTATCGTTGCACTGATCGCCTTGTCGGTTTTTTTGAGATGTTCAAAGACCGGGTAAACATCTTTTTTCAGGAAATGCAGTATGTCGTGTTCACTGCCCGCCTGTAATCCTTTATTGATCTCCTTGATATAATTACCGATCCGGAAGCTCAATTCTTCATATAAGGGTAATTGTTTTTTATGAAATGCCCGGCGCACAATTCCTTTCACAGCATTTAACTGGGTAGTAATATCTTTTTGAATTACTTCATTGCGTATGGTGGATGACCCTTTTATATCAAGTTGGCCAAAAAGCGGGAAAACATTCGGGAAATCAAGGTCATTCAACACGGGCTCTTCATTCCTGTGTTTGCTCGCAATGTATTTGGCAGACTCTTCTTCAAAACGCCATTTTACCGAGGGGTGTATTTGCGTGAACTCTCTTTGAATAACGGCTTCCAGTTCATTTTTTGCTTCAGTTTTAAAATTGCTTACAGCCATGGAAAGCACGGGCAAAACATCTTCAAGCTTATTTAGGGAGGCCAGGGATAACTCATACTTGTTCTCCGAAGCGAGTTCCATAAATCCCAGCAGCTCTTGTTCATAGATCAATGGAATAATGATATAGCTTCCGATGGCTTGCTTCAAAAGTGTTTCGGATAGTATGCTTTTTGATTTTTCGTGAAATTTTTCGGTATCTGTAATAACCAGTGGGCGCTTATTTTCAATTACCTGCTCATAACTATATGAACACAACGATGTACTGCAGGAGCATTGGTCCATCTTATTCAAAAGAATACTGTGGTTCTCTTTGTGTTCGGGCCCACAGGAAAAAGAATCATTCTCGTAATCAATATATCCTACCCTTAGGTTTGGCTTTAAAAAAATGATCCTCAGGTTCTCTGCTATCTCGCTGAGCGTTGTTTCTGATTTTGATAACAGGTTTGTGGCAATGCCGGCTATAGAGTGGTCCGTTGTTACATCCATAAGGTTCACTATCCCAATCCCGCTTAATATATAACTGCCCGGTGGAAATTTTTCTTTCCAGAGATCGATGTCATTAAACCTTTCTATAAGCATCGCATAATCCTCCTGGGTGATCGCCGGGGCGTTTTCAGCCTCAACGATCTTGATCATATCTGCATTGAATGCCAGCCGGTAAATATGGGTGATCTTTTGCTCTACATTGGGGATAGACATTTTTAAGGGAGCGCCGGAATCAACATTATAATGATAATACTGGCCCAGTATTACACAGCAGGCAAAAATATACATTTCGTCTTCGGAGAAGTCCATTACCGAATGCTTATACTCTTCTCCTGCTGCCTTAATAATATTCTTAAACCGGGTTGAGAGAAAAAAAGGATTGAATTCGAATGGAGCTGTAACCCCCTTGATCTCATTGTTGGTAAGTGCATCCGGGAATATTACCCTCATTAGTTTTGCAATGGGTTTTTCATACTTCTCAACCAATGTATGATCTGTAAACCCTTCTTCTAATTCTGGATAGTTTTTTAGGTCCTCTAATAATGTGGTTGCATAAAGTGCGGTAGCCTTGTCCTCATCGCCTGTCATTTTTCTCAATGATTCAAATATTGGTGCAAAACTTATTTTTACAACCGCGGGAAAAGCTATGTCCTTCCCTCCATAATTGATATAATGGTCCTTTTTCATTCTCATACAAAGATAATTCTCTTTTTTGCTGTCTTGTATATTATATGTATACTATTATTATATGACGATCGGGCAATTAGAATATGCTTACAGATCCGGGAAATCTTTTCTGTTGCTGACTTCACAACTTCCGGGACCTTAGCTGTCGCATTGATTTACATGCTTTAATACCAATTATTATTTGTATATTTGCGCCAGTTCATTTATTCCGCGGCATTTTAAGCCAGTTTTTATTGATAATATTCCATTCCAATAAATGCTTTTTTAAAGCACTCTCGTTTTTGATGATGAAGTTAAATACTTCATTTCCGCATTCATTTTAATTATTATACATTGTTATTTACAGATTTAAAGATCATCGAGCCCATTTTAAATGCGCTCCACAAGGAGGGTTACACAAAACCAACCCCTATTCAGCATGCTGCGATCCCTCACATTTTGGCGGGAAAAGACCTTTTGGGCTGTGCCCAGACCGGTACAGGTAAAACAGCCGCTTTTGCTATTCCTATGCTGCAATTGTTATCCAAGCCTCACGCTTCGGTGCCCGGCCAGCGGCCAATAAGGGCTTTGATCCTTACACCAACCAGGGAATTGGCAATACAGATTCAGGAAAGCTTTAAAGCTTACGGCTCCGGGCTTCGCCTTAAAAACCTCGTCGTTTTTGGGGGTGTAAATCAACAACCTCAAACCCAGGCCCTGCAAAGAGGGGTTGATATCCTGGTTGCAACACCCGGCCGCTTGCTCGACCTGATGAGCCAGGGTTATATCAATTTGAAAGATATTGAGATCTTTGTACTGGATGAGGCAGATCGAATGCTAGATATGGGTTTCGTTCATGATGTGAAAAGGATCATAACCAAAATACCGGCAAAAAGACAAACACTTTTCTTTTCTGCAACCATGCCAAAAGAGATACAGGGCCTTGCAAATGCAATTCTGACCAACCCGGTAAAAGTAGAGGTAACCCCTGAGTCAACTACGGCAGAAACAATTGTGCAATCCATATATTTTGTTGATAAGAACAACAAGCGCTTATTGCTTGCAGATATTCTTAAAGACAAGTCCATTGAAACGGCCCTTGTCTTTACCCGTACAAAACATGGCGCCGATAAAGTTGTAAAAGACCTTATAAGGATCGGCATCAAAGCTGAAGCCATTCATGGGAATAAATCTCAAAACAATCGCCAGCGGGCTTTGAGTAATTTCAAAGACAGGACCACGAGGGTACTGGTTGCTACAGATATTGCTGCACGTGGCATTGATGTAGATGAGCTAACCCATGTTATTAATTATGAATTGCCGAATATTCCCGAAACTTACGTTCACCGGATCGGGAGAACGGGTAGGGCCGGGTTAAGCGGTATTGCTCTTTCTTTTTGTGAGCTGGAAGAGCTGGCTTACCTGAAGGATATTCAAAAACTGATCGGTAAAGAAATTCCCAAAGACACCAATCACCCATACCATATGGATTTTTCGGGTTATAATGGAAAAGCCCCTGCTCCGAAACCACAGCAGGGACGCCAGGGTGGTGGCAATCACGCAAGGCCACACCGTAAGTTCACTAAACAACGATATTAAAAGCTGAAAGATATTATTAGCCGTTAGCCAATTCAGGCTAACGGCTTTCTTTTTTTATATTTGCCTCTCAAATTTTGATCTATGTTCAATAAGCGCATTAAAATAAAAGAATTACTACTGTCGGAAAGATCAGGCTATGAAGCTACCGTAATGGGTTGGGTACGTACATTTCGAAATAACCAGTTCATCGCATTGAATGATGGGAGTACCAATAATAACCTGCAGGTGGTGGCAAGCCTTGGCTTATTAGATGATGCGATTTTAAAACGTATTACAACGGGGGCCTGTATAAAAGCTGTAGGTGAAGTAATTCCCTCCCTGGGCAAGGGACAAAAAGTAGAACTGAAAGCAACAACGATCGAAATATTGGGTGATAGTGATGCAGAAAAATTTCCATTGCAACCTAAAAAACACAGCCTGGAATTTTTACGCGAGATCGCACACCTTCGTTTTCGCACAAATACTTTTGGCGCCATTTTCAGGGTGAGGCATTCGCTGGCCTTTGCGATACATAAATTTTTTAACGACAGGGGCTTTGTTTATTTACATACGCCCATCATTACTGCAAGTGATGCAGAAGGTGCAGGAGAAATGTTTAAAGTAACGACTCTGCCATTGGATGGAACTGCCATTGATAAAGAAGGCAATATCAATTTTAAAGATGATTTTTTTGGTCGCAGCACTAACCTTACGGTAAGTGGCCAGCTTGAGGGTGAACTTGCGGCTATGGCTTTCAGTGAGATCTATACCTTTGGGCCTACTTTTCGGGCCGAGAACAGCAATACCACCCGCCACCTGGCTGAATTCTGGATGATAGAGCCCGAGGTTGCCTTTGCCGACCTGGAAGACAATATGAACCTGGCTGAAGATTTCATAAAATACATCATCAGCTATACGATCGAGAACAACAAAGACGACCTGGAATTTTTAGCACAGCGATTGGAAGAAGAGGAAAAACAAAAGCCACAAACCGACCGCAGTGAAATGGGCCTGTTGGAAAAATTGAATTTCGTGGTCAATAACGATTTTGAAAGATTGACCTATACTGAAGCGATCGAAATATTAAAAGAGAGCAACCATAATAAGAAAAAGAAATTCCAGTACCTCATCGAGGGCTGGGGTGTTGACCTGCAAAGCGAACATGAGCGTTACCTGGTAGAAAAACATTTTAAGAAACCCGTGATCCTGACAAACTACCCAAAAGAGATAAAGGCATTTTACATGCGCCGGAATGCTGATGGAAAAACAGTGGCGGCAATGGATATTCTGGCCCCCGGCATCGGGGAGATCGTGGGGGGAAGCCAACGGGAAGAAAGGCTGGAACTGCTTTTGGAAAGAATGAAAGAAATGCATATTCCTGCCGAAGAACTGGATTGGTATCTCGACACACGCAGGTTTGGGGCTTGTCCACACGCTGGTTTCGGGCTTGGCTTTGAAAGACTCGTGTTATTTGTAACGGGCATGACAAATATCAGGGATGTGATACCCTTTCCCCGTTTTCCAAAAAGCGCTTCTTTTTAATTATGCGATTAATTTATATCCCTGATCTTACTCCTCTCTCTTGGAGAGAGCCGGCTGGGTTCAAACCGTAGTACCTGTGGTTTTTTTTATTGGCTTAGTATTAGGATATTTATGTTTCTCAATACAAACAAATGACAAAAAGAAATTACCTGGATATTATTCTTAACCCGCTGGAATTGCTTCGCACCAAAAAAGTATTACAGGTAAATCCAACCGTATACCCCGAAAGAAAGGAGCCTGATGAAATAAAAATAATTATTTACGAATTTGATAAGGACAGGTCAGAGTGTATTACGGTTAACACGGTGGAAGATTGTTACCGTTTTCTGCATACAGGTTCAAATACCTGGATAAATATAGATGGCCTCAAAAAATTAGAGATCGAAAAGGTCTGTAACCATTTTGGTATTCACCCGTTGATCGCTGAGGACATATTAAGCGTTGGCCAGCGGCCAAAAATGGATGATATAAACGGCCTGGTATTTTGCCTGCTTTACATGTTGTATTTTGTTGAAAAAGATTCTGCCGTTGAGACTGAACAGATCAGTATTATATTGGGAAAGAATTTTGTTATTAGTTTCCAGGAGGATGCTGCCAAAGATGTTTTTAATAGCCTGCGGGATAAGATAAAAGTGAGCGGGAGCAGGGTTCGTCAAAGTGGTGCTGATTTTTTATTTTATTCTTTGATAGACCTCATCGTTGATCATTTTTATGTGGTGATGGAAAAACTTGGCGAAAAAATTGAAGCCCTTGAAGAGGATATTATGCGCAACCCCGGCAAAAGAAGCCTTGTGAAAATAAATATGCTTCGCAAAGAAATGATCGTTCTTAAGAGAAGCATTGCACCGGTAAGGGAGATCATAAACGGGATCCTGCGAAGTGAAAATGAGCTGATCGACGAAAGAACGGAAAAATATTTTAAAGATGTGTACGATCATATTATACAGGCAAATGACCTTGCAGAGAACTACCGCGATATGATGATGAGTTTACAGGACCTTTACCTGAATACCGTAAACCTGAAACTGAACGAGGTCATGAAAGTTATGGCAATAGTAACATGCCTGTTGGCGCCCGCAACAGTAATCGGGGGTATTTTTGGAATGAATTTCGAAACCATTCCTTTGTTACACAATCATTGGGGATTCTTTATTTCTGTTGGTTTGATGTTGCTGATTCCTGTATGGATGATCACTGTTTTTAAACGGCGGGGCTGGTTTTAAATTTGAGTGCAGGCGAGGGGTATACACTTCCTGTTTCTAAATTCCTTATTCGGGATTACTATGAAATCTTTTCTTTCTTAAACACCGGGACAGTACTGCAGGGCTCTCCGTACATAATGCTCTTTGCAACCGGTCTCAATAATTTGGTGATTTCAATATACGCCTCTTCCGATACCGGTACTTCCCCACATCCTTTTACAACAACCCGCTTATCGGCAAACTCGTTCACATTTATCGTGTTGATGTTTTTTAACAGCAGGTTTTTCCGGGCGGTTTCTGCATTGCCATAAACAATTTCCTTTACTACCGGTTGTAAGGCACTTGCTGCCAGCATATATGCCCACATGGGTATCACGGCATCGGCTGTGCAGGTAATGGCAGCGATCTTGTCTTTGTAAACAGACGTATCCAACGATTTAAGGGCTTGCCGGAAATCTTTTTCTTTAAGGATCAGGCCCATGAAAAGATAGTCTTTCATATCAAATACAAGTACGGCTTCTTTGGGATAATATGCTTCAAGATCCAGGGTAATGATCCCGCTTTCTGCTACTTTATTTACAAATACATCAGGCATGCTGCAAAATTAAAACAAAAAAGCCGGCTTAAACTAAAGCCGGCTGTTAAATCAATTTTTTATCGCATCTCAATAATATTCACCGCGGTTGTCTTTGATCGTGGCCAGTTTTTTTAAGCCTTCGTACCAGTTGGATACCTGGCTGCGCAAATTACTCATCTTGGCTGTTGCCTCTTTAGCCATGGCTTCGGGCGTGTCTGCCGGTTTAGCTTGTACGCTACTAACTTTTATAATAAAGATCCCGCTTGTACCTGTTATTGGCGGCGAGGGTTTTGCCTGGTATTCTTTATTAAAAGATGCGCCGATCACTTTTGGTTCCAATCCAAAACCGTTTATGATCTGGGCTGTCATCGTAATTGATGAATCTGCCCCGGCCTGCTGGATCTCTTTTTTATACGCGGCGGCGACGCCTTCCATTGTTGGATTGCCACCAAGTTTTTTTATAATGATCTCAGCCTTCTTTTTATTGCGGATGATCACTTCACATCCCTGCCTGGCTGTTGCAGCATCCTGTACACCTTCATCCAGGACCTTATCCAATACGGCAACAACAAACTGGTCGCCGATACTGAATGGCTCGCTTACTTCGCCCACCTTAGCACCAAAAGCCCAGCGAACAAGTTGCCGTGCATCCTGGAGTCCCCCGGCTGCATAATCATTTTCCTTTACCGCGGTAGGAACCTGTGTGAAATGAACACCAGATTTGGCAAGATATTTTTCAAGGGTTACTTTATTTTTTTCTGCTGATGCTTTTGTTGCTTCCAGGCTGGCCTTATTGATGGTTGCATCACTGGGAGTTATTTCTTTGGCAACAAACGCGACCTTATAGGCAGGTTTAAAATTGGATTGATTTAATATTTCAATTACATGATATCCAAACTGCGTTTGAACAACTTTTTTAGATCCCACAGGGTTTTCAAAAGTAAAATCATTGAACTCCGGAACCATCGCTCCATAACCAAATGTTCCCAGGTCTCCGCCTTTTGATTTGCTGCCATCTGATGAATATTTTAAAGCCATCAGGCCAAAATCAGCTCCTCCAAGGATCGCATTGTAAATACTATCGGCAAGTTTTTTTGCTGTTGAGTCAGGATTGATCTCTTTACCTGTTTGTGGGTCATTGACAGGAATTAAAATATGTCTTGCTTTAACGCTGTCAGGAAGTGGCTTTGTTCCCAATACTTTCGCCAGCACATAATTCCCTTTGTCAAGGTAAGGTCCGTAAACAGTTCCTATAGGTGTTGCCAATATTGTATCAGTTGCCGTGGATGTTATTTTTGACTTGGGCAGGTATTTGTCATTAAAATCTATGGCTGATGTATTTCTGGCCACAAAACTTTTTGCATTTGAATCAGCAGCAAAAGCGTCTTTTAAGTCTGCAACAAGCGTCTTGGTCCTGCCGCTGTCTTCCGCACTTGCCAATTGACTAAAGCTGGCGTAAGAGATCATACGGCCTGCTTCCTGCTTGAACATATCCTTGTGTTTTTTTACATAGTCATTTATTTCAGCGTCTGTAACAGTTATACTGCTGTCTGATATTTCAGAAAAAGGAACGCTCACAAGAGAAATTGCCGCAAAGTTCTTTGTCTCAGCCTGGTCTTTTTCCTGCATCCAGGCTGGGTAATATACACTGGCGTTTAATAGTCCGGAATATTTTGCTACAATAGAAGTAAGTTTTAATGGATCCACAATTTGTGCATTCACCAGTTCCCTTTGTTCGCCTTTGAATTTCTTTATATTGGTTAACGCTGTTTGGGCTTTGGCAAGATCGAGTTTGCCGGTGGCCGGATCAACCATGCCTTGTTCCTGTAATAAAGGATTGCCTTGTTCATTACTTAATAATATAGCAGAAAGCTCCTTCGAGGTAAAATCAACACCCAGTTTTTCAGCTTCGGCAAAGAATATCTTTTCAGCAACGATCTGGTTCCACATCTGCTCCCTTGTTTGGTACGTTTGTGTTGTAGACATTTTCTGGCCGCTGCGTTGTTCCTGCTGGTCCTCTGTCTGTTTCACCCTCTTGTTGAAATAACCCAGTTCAATAGCCTCCCCATTAACTTTACCTACTTTCGTTGATAGTGAATTGAAAAGTTTGTTTCCTCCCTGTTTGGAATCCATTAATATAAAACCAATTAAACTCAGGGAAATGACAACAATTACAATGGCTGCCCCTTTATCACGAATACTTTGAATAATTTGCATATTACTTGATTGTAGGTTTTTTGGACGGCAAAAATAGGTTAAAAAAGGATTCGATCGCCATTTTTCGGTAAGGAAAAGCCGGTTAAAGAGCAGTATAGGCAATAGTTCTTACTAAAAGGGGGTCGGGAATTTTTTTTAATTATCAAAATTTACCATATGAGATATTAACATGCGGTTGTTAATAAAGGCTGGTTTATGTGTATATCAACCCCTTTATCAAAAAATAAATATTATAAGAATGGGTATAAGAACTGCGATCCCCGGCGCTAAGATTTAATTTGTTGGGATAATGCCTTTTGTTCTTTTTCTTTCAACAGGGTTTTTATAAAAAAGAGCTGTTTTATTATCCTCGTGGTTTTTTATTAACCAATGTTGATTAATAAATAAAAAATTGTTTTATAATCAGGCGGGAAAAAGCTTTGCTCCTGCTTTATTCATTTTATATAAATGTTAAACTGTTGTGTATAAGAGTGGATAAACTAAATATTTTAATTTTGCAATAGTAGAGATTTATTTTATTTCCACATATTAACAGCCCTAATAGTAATAAGGGATTATATAAATAAGTAGTATTAATACATATTATGATAGATATTAACAGTGAACAAAAACTAAAAATTGTTTCTCAAAAAGGTTTCCTGGATATTGATATAGATATCAGCCTGGATCTGTTTGCAGAAATAGAAAAAATCAAGAATGAAAAAAATGCTATCATACTTGCACACTATTACCAGGAACCCGATATCCAGGATGTGGCAGATTATATTGGTGATAGTCTTGGTTTATCACAGAAGGCAGCAAGTACAGAAGCTGATATAATTGTTTTTGCCGGTGTACATTTCATGGCTGAGACTGCAAAGATCCTAAACCCATCTAAAAAAGTTTTATTGCCTGATCTCAATGCAGGATGCTCTTTGAGCGATTCTGCGCCCCCGGCCTTATTTAAGGCATTTAAAGATAAACATCCCGACCATTTGGTAATTACTTATATAAATTGCAGTGCTGGAATGAAAGCATTAAGCGATATTATTTGCACTTCATCGAATGCACAAAAGATTGTTGAAAGTTTACCGGCAGATCAGAAAATTATATTTGCACCCGATAAGAACCTCGGTGCTTACATCAACAAGCAAACAGGAAGGAATATGGTATTGTGGAATGGATCCTGTATTGTTCATGAGATATTCAGCCTGGAAAAGATAACGAAGCTAAAGGTGCGTCACCCAATGGCAAAAGTTATTGCTCATCCGGAGTGTGAAGAACCTGTGTTGGCTGTAGCAGACTATATAGGGAGCACCACGGGACTTTTGAGATATTCACAGGAAAGTACCAGCAAAGAATTTATCGTGACAACAGAGACCGGAATAATACACCAGATGCAAAAAGCCAGTCCCGATAAAACATTTATCCCTGCACCACCCAATAATTCATGTGCATGTAACGATTGTCCATATATGAAGTTAAATACGCTGGAAAAACTTTATTTGTGCATGAAATATGAGATGCCGGAAATTTTAATGGATGAAAATTTACGACTTGCAGCGAAAAATCCCATAGACAGGATGCTTGAGATAAGTGCCCGGTATGGATTGTAAAATTTAAAACAGTATAACGTGAACAATAAGATATTTTTAATATTCGTGCTCTTTTTTAGTATTATCCTTAGTTGTACAAATACGGAAAAGTATAATATTACCAATACATTTTATATAAATTACATTTGTAAGAACGACAGCCTTTTAAATATCCTTAAGAGTGCTACATCGGGAAAGGCTGCTTATTTTGACAATGAAAAAAAGCTACAGGTGGTTTCATTGAATTATGTTACAGAAGAACACCCCAAAACCCATTATTTAAAAGTAAGCGAAGAGTTGCCCGTCAAACCTGAATTAAATACGATCAAATACGAAATTAGTTTCAATGAAAGCATGTTAAATGATAGTATTGCATATTCATTGAAAAAATTTATATATTCAAAAGAAGGCTGGCAAAATAAGTCGGAAATGGGTATTATAAAAGTGTTTGATAATTTATCAGAAAGGGATAGAAACCTGCCGGTAATAAAAAATAATGTTGCCAGGCTGGTTCTTATAACGATCGCGGCTGATACGTACAGTAAATAAAAATTATTAAAATACTTTTACCAAAATTTTTTTCAATTCCAATAGGACTATAATACCATTATTAATGTTAATACCTACTGTAGATTTAGCTGATTTTTTAAGTACCGATATAAAACGCAAACAAAATTTTGTACAATCCCTGGGTAAGGCATATGAAACAGTAGTATTTGTGGCAGTCAGGAACCACGGCATAACAGATGAACTCATCGCTGATCTGTATAAATATACCCAACAGTTTTTTTCGCTGCCACTGGACCAGAAAAGAAAATATGAAATAGCCGGACTTGCTGGCCAGCGTGGATATACAAGCTTTGGTACAGAACACGCAAAAGGCAGTGATGCACCAGATCTGAAAGAGTTTTTTCAATATGGCCAGATGCCAACTGAAGACTTTGTGGAAGTGAAATACCCTGCTAATGTTCAGGTGGACCTGGTAAAAGATTTCAATAAGACTTTTGACGATGCATATAAAGCTTTTCAACGCTCGGGCACAGCCCTGTTACAGGCCATTGCTCTTTATCTTGGACTGGAAGAAGATTATTTCGATCAATATGTTCATAACGGTAATTCTATATTAAGGGCGATCCATTACCCGCCAATAACGCACGAACCAAAAAGCGCTATAAGGGCCGAGCAACATGAGGATATCAACCTGATAACATTGTTAGTTGGCGCTTCTGCAGATGGGTTGGAAATTCTTTCAAGATCAGGTGAGTGGGTGCCCGTCACATCCTTAGCCGAACAAATAGTAGTGAATGTGGGAGATATGCTGCAGCGGTTTACCAATAATAAATTATGCAGCACCACACACCGGGTTGTAAATCCAAAAAGAGAGCTCTGGCATACAAGCCGGTTTTCAATTCCCTTTTTTCTTCATCCAAAAGCAAGTATGAGTTTAAAATGCCTGGATGCATGTATTGATTCAGATACCCCAAAAGCATATGAAGATTGTACAGCGGGTGAATATTTAGATGAAAGGTTAAGGGAAATAGGATTAAAAAAATAAAATAAAATGCTCAACAAAGTCACCCTGTGCAGGTGACTGTAATTTTTTTAAGTTGGCAATGTTACGTCACATACCGTTTCTTAAAGCAGTGCTGCTTCATAGCATTACTGCATTTGGGGGACCCCAGGGTCACCTGGGTATGATGTTAAAGACATTTGTTTATAAGCGGCGTGATATTACCGAAGACGAGTTAATTGAATACAACTCATTTTGCCAGCTTTTACCAGGAGCTTCCTCAACGCAGATCCTTACATTGATTGGTTATAAACGGGGCGGTGTTTCCCTGGCTGTATTAACCTTACTTATCTGGATCTTGCCGGCATGTATATTAATGGGCGCATTTTCCTTTTTACTTACCAACGCCAAATATGATCTTTCCAATAGTCTTTTTAAATACATTCAACCAATGACCATTGGTTTTTTAGCCTTTGCATCTGTCAGGGCTTTTTCAATCTCAGTAAAAAATTTTATTACCCAGGTACTGATGGTTGTTGCCATGTGTATAACCTATTTATTGTTTAAAACACCATGGGTATTCCCGATTTTGATCATTGCGGGAGGGGTGGTTACGAATTTCAGCAACAGGAGGATACCCGAAAAAGAGGTTGTGAAGCCTAGGCATATACGCTGGACCAATATCTGGTTATTCGTTCTAATATTTATTATCGCAGGGGCTTTGAGTGAAACGGCAAGAAAGCAACAATGGCAAAACAGGAAAGCATATAATTTATTTGAGAATTTTTACAGGTTCGGGAGTTTTGTTTTTGGTGGCGGGGATGTTTTATTGCCAATGATGCTGGATCAGTATGTTGCAAGACCCAATTCAGCTAAGGCTATTAAGGATCCCAATGTACTTAAGATAAAAAAGGAAGAGTTGTTAACCGGGTACGGAATCGTACGTGCTATTCCCGGGCCCGTATTTTCTGTTGGAGCGTTTGTGGGTGGGATGGCATTGAAAGAAAAGGGAAAAGAAATGCAGTTGCTTGGTTGTATCCTTGGTTCTATCGCCATTTTTTTACCGAGCGCATTACTGGTGTTGTTTTTTTTCCCCGTATGGCAATATTTGAAAAAATTTGTTGTTGTTTTCAGGGCACTTGAAGGCATCAATGCAGTGGTAGTGGGGTTTATGTGGGCAGCAACCCTTTTCTTATTAAGCAATATTCAGGTTGCTGCATTAAGCTATACCGGCATCATGAACCTGCTGGTCATAGCCGGAACGTTTATCCTGTTACGTTATATAAAAATTCCCGCTCCTGCAATTGTTATTGGCTGCTTAATTTTAGGTTGGATTTTCTAGTGCAGAGCGGTAATACAAATTACTTTCTATTTCTTCTTTTACAACATCAGGTACCAGGTAGCGGATCGACTTTCCGGTTTTTATTAGATAACGTATATGGGTAGACGATATTTCAAGCAGCGGGGCATCGGCAATACTTACGGAAGCCGCAACTGTATTACCTATTTCGAACCCCGGGCGTTTATATATGATGATAGGGTAATTCTTAAGGATGACAGGTGCATTCTTCCACTTCTCAATATTTTGAAATCCGTCGCTACCAATGATGAGGGTAAATTCATGACCGGGATATTTTTCTTTAAGATAGATCAAAGTGTCAATGGTATAGGACGGCTTTGGTAATTTGAATTCAATATTGCTTGCCCTTAATTTCTTTTCGCCTTCAATGGCCAGTTGTACAAGCTGGAAACGGTGATTTTCATTTAGCAGAGACCCCGACTTCTTAAATGGATTTTGTGGTGTTATTACAAACCATACCTCATCCACTTTGCCTGTCATAGCTATATGATTGGCAATTATCAAATGGCCAATATGTATAGGATTAAACGAACCAAAGAACAAACCTACTTTCATCGTTTTTAATTGATCTCGTCAACAAGTATATACTGGGCCTCGTTTAATCTGAGGCTTAATCGATATCCCGCAACAATTATTGAAATGGGGTCTTTTAAGGGAGCGATCTGGTCTACCGTGATTTTTTCACCGGGAACACAGCCCATCTCCATCAACTTTAAAAATATATCATCATTTTCAAAGGATTCAATAACAACAGTTTGTCCAACCTTGATTTCCGATAGTTTTTTAATCATCTCCAGTATCTATATTTATTTGTAAAGGTATCTTTAAGGGAACTTATATAATTTCGATTTAAGAAATTAAAGAGCGCATGACGGTAAATTTTTATTTTGAAAAGCCCGCTACACTTAAGGAGCGTAATAGGTTAAAAACATTTATCGCGTCTATTTTCAAGAAAGAAAAGAAGGATGCGAATACAATCTCCTATATATTTTGTAGCGATGTATACCTGCTTAATATAAACAGGCAGTTTTTAAAACACGATTATTATACTGATATAATTACATTCAATTTAACCAATTCGTCGGCAGATCCCACAATTGCCGAAATATATATAAGTATCGATCGGGTAAAAGATAATGCCAGGATACAGGGTGTTCACATTCGACAGGAGCTTCATAGGGTAATTATTCATGGCGTATTGCATTTGTGTGGATTCAAGGATAAATCTGCCCTTCAAAAAAAAATAATGAGATCCCAAGAAGATAATTACCTTAGAAGCTATGGGTTATTAGCGTAAGCCCCCTTGTTCCACAAAACACAGTTTCCCCCTGAAACAACAAATTTACCTTAAATTTGTATAATTAAAGTTCCACGAAACACAGTTTCGTGCTGAAACAATAAAATTATGGAAGCAAAAAGGAAAAAATGGACAGCAAAAGAAGAGATTACTGAATCCCTGGTAAAATTCAATGAAAAAAGGAAATGGCAGCTTGCCCTTAGAAGATATATTCTGGAAAAAAATATTTCCCGGGCTTATGCTCCCTATTTTGGATTGGATATAGAAAATTACAGGAAATGGATAGCGTTGCAATTCACAACTGACTTAAACTGGGACAACTTCGCTACTTCCTGGCAATTCGATCACATAGTCCCGGTAGCATATTTTGATTTCTCAAAAGAGGAAGACCGAACACTTTGCTGGAATTTTATAAATATAAGAGTAGAGAAAATTGAGCTAAACAAGGCAAGGGGAAACAGGATAGATGTGCTTGCAGTTAAACCATACTTTGAATCGCTTTACAACAAAACAGGCTACTCGCTTTGCCAAAAGATGATTGAAAAGATCTCCAGTATAGAGTGTTCCAACATTACCCATGAACCCAAATTAGAGAGCTTCATTATTGACAATAAAGAACAGCTTGAACAACTAAAAACCCTTTCTCCGGATGAATTTTGCCGTATCAATCAAGGGGTGAGCCTTGCTAATATCCATCTTGAGAGGGAGATCATTAGAAAATTTGGTTAGCATGAGTGTCTTTAAATAATGAGCATAACTATATAGTACCTTTGCATCAAATGTTTCCAGAATACGATATAATAGTAGTAGGCGCCGGTCACGCCGGTTGCGAAGCAGCAGCTGCAGGTGCAAATATGGGAAGCAAAGTGCTTCTTGTAACGATGAATATGCAAACCATTGCCCAAATGAGCTGTAACCCTGCTATGGGCGGCATTGCAAAAGGCCAGATCGTAAAAGAAATAGACGCAATGGGTGGTTATAGCGGCATAGTAACAGATAAAAGCATGATCCAATTTCGTATGCTGAACCGGTCGAAAGGACCCGCCATGTGGAGTCCCCGGGCGCAAAGTGACCGGATGTTGTTTGCTACAACCTGGAGGGAAATGTTGGAAAATACTCCAAATGTTGATTTTTACCAGGATATGGTTAAGGAGTTGATCATTGAAGACGGAAAAGTAAGAGGTGTTATTACGAGCCTTGGACATCAAATTTTCGCCAGGTCCGTAGTGCTTACAAATGGGACTTTTTTAAACGGGGTTATTCACATCGGTGAAAAAAACTTTGGAGGCGGTAGGGTCTCAGAAAAAGCTGCGACAGGCATTACTGAACAATTGGTTTCCCTGGGCTTTGAAAGTAACAGGCTTAAAACAGGTACCCCACCTAGAATCGACGGAAGAAGCCTCGACTATTCAAAAATGGAAGAACAAAAAGGGGACGATGATATTGTTGGCTTTAGTTACCTGGAAAAACCTGCATTAGAAGCATCAAAGCAAAAGAGCTGCTGGATCACTTATACAAACCAGGAAGTTCATGATATTTTAAAAGAAGGGTTTGAATCGAGTCCAATGTTCAAAGGAAGGATCCAGGGAACAGGGCCACGGTATTGCCCTAGTATTGAGGACAAAATAAACAGGTTTGCTGAAAGAGACCGGCACCAATTATTTATAGAGCCGGAAGGTTGGAATACGGTGGAGATATATGTGAATGGTTTTTCAACATCTTTATCAGAAGATGCTCAATTTCAAGCACTTAAAAAGGTTCCGGGATTTGAGAATTGTAAAATGTTCCGTCCTGGTTATGCCATAGAATATGATTATTTCCCCCCAACCCAATTAAGATTTAGCCTGGAAACCAAACGTATCAAAAATCTTTTCTTTGCCGGCCAGATAAACGGTACAACCGGTTATGAAGAAGCTGCTTGCCAGGGATTGATGGCCGGTATTAATGCACATCAAAATTGTATAGGGCAGGAACCCCTTGTTTTAAAAAGAAGTGAGGCATATATTGGTGTGCTGATCGACGATCTTATAAACAAAGGAACAGATGAGCCATACCGCATGTTTACAAGCAGGGCAGAATTCAGGACCTTGTTAAGGCAGGACAACGCAGACATGAGGCTTACAGAAATAAGTTATAAACTGGGCCTTGCAAGCCAGCAAAGAATGGAAAACCTGCTGGCCAAAAGAAAACAGGTTGATGAAGTAAAAGATATTTTGCAAAAACTGAGTTTTACACCGTCTGAAGTTAACGACTATTTAATTAGCGTACAATCGGCACCGTTATTAGTAAAGCAAAAGGCCTCCCAGTTATTGTTAAGACCCGGGGTAGACATAAAACCGATGATGAAAAGCGTCCCTGTATTGAACGAATTACTGGAAAAGTACAACGATATAGTGATCGAACAGGCGGAGATACAATTAAAATATGATGTTTATATAGGAAAGGAAAAAGAACTGGTCGATAAAATGAGCCAGCTGGAAAATTTGTCTATCCCGGAGAATTTCAATTATGAAAAACTGGTCTCACTCAGTAATGAAGCCCGGCAAAAATTTACAAAGATCCAGCCGCGTACATTGGGTCAGGCCTCCAGGATATCCGGGGTTAACCCAAGCGATGTACAGATATTAATGGTTTACATGGGAAGATGATAATTATCATAAAAAGAATTGACTCCGGTCTCTCCATACATGAGGAAGCTTAGATTGTACTGATTGTTTCGGCAGCGTCTCAAAATGGTAAACTAAAACAATGCCCCAAAATACATCGTTAAATGACAAAAAAAGAAATATTTCAAAAGATCAATACATACACATCGGCAATTGGTATTGGCGTTCATAAAGTTGATATGGAAAGACCTTGGGGAGGTTTTTTTGTGATCGATGAAAAAGATGCCGGTGAATTCATAAAGCATTTTTTTCCCGAGATAAATAAAAGCGATCTTCCCGAAGGTGCCAGGCTAAGCCCTAAGATATTATTGGTTGAGCCCGGTAAAAAACTGAGTTGGCAATACCATCACCGCCGTGCAGAAATATGGAAACTTGTGGAAGGCACCGCTGCAGTAGCAACAAGTGACACAGATAAAGAAAAAGAAATAACGGTATTGGGTATAGGTGATATTGTAAAACTAAAGCAAGGGGAAAGGCACCGGCTTATCGGGACTCAAGAATGGGGTGTGATCGCTGAAATATGGATGCATACCGACCCATCTAATCCCAGCGACGAAAATGATATTGTACGTTTACAAGATGATTATGGAAGGGAAGGAGCATGATCATTGAATATGTTTTTTCGCAGAAGCTATTACCCATTTCACTTCAGCATAACTTATTGTTGGCAACTGTTCCCTGATCATTTGTAAAGATTCAGACCCTGTTTGCTTTATCACATTTCGGATCGACGATTGCTTTACGGGGTCCAGCAATTCGTCAATATCCAGTTCGCCGGTTTCAATAAAATACGCCAAATGCCCCTCAACGGTGGATAAAGCAAGATTCCTTTTTGCTGCTACCTGGTTCAGGGTCCTTCCTTCTTTATAAAGATCGAAACTTAACTTTTTGGTATCAGGTTTCTCTGTTTTTGCTTTGGGCTTTTTTATTTTCTTTTCAGGCATGTCTGCAGCATTGCTTTCTAACCCGTGTAATTCGCAATAGTTTTGGATGATGCTGACAAAATCATTACCAAACTGTTTTAATTTAATTTTTCCAAAACCACTTATTTTTCCAAGATCATGTAAGGCCTGCGGTAGGTATGCAGTCATCTGTTCTAAAGATTGTGTACTGCAAACGAGGTAAACGGGGATATTCTTTTCCCTGCAAATCTCATCGCGTTTGTCTTTTAGGGCACTGTATAATTCAGGATGAAGTATATCCCTTGAAATGTATGCAGATTTCCCGGAATAAGTATTAACTGTAAATAATTCCTTCTTAAAAATGGCTTTTTGTTCACGGTATTTATGAAGCGTAAACCCCTGCCTGCAAACATCTAATAAATGGATTTGTAAACAGAGCGTATCAAATAGCTTTTGCAGTTTTCCATTGTAATCCTTTGCCAATTGGCGGTTATCAGAAATTGCGGGGGATTGCAGTAAATTTTTTTTTGTTTTAGAGAGATCATTAAAAAACCAATCACCGGCTTTGGCGAGCCGTTGTTTCAGCAGTTCATTTTCTTCAGGTAATTTATTTTCGATAAAAAGCTCATTAAGGACAACGGCAAATTTTGTACTGTGTTGTAAATAAATATTCAGCTGTTGTTGTATTTTGGTTAACCAGTCATACACAGTAATTCCCAAAGAATTGTTCTCTTTGATCCAGAATAACAGGTCATTTAATATCCGTTCGGCCGCTTTAAAATCGAACAACTGCGTGATAATATCCTGCTGGTATTGCTTTGTAGCAGCGTGTAACATAACGGCCTGTGCCTGGCAGCTTTGTTGTTTTGCAGAAAAGTTTACAATACGGTCATCACTATGCAGGCTGTTGTAAGAAATTTTACTTTTCAATACGATTCCTTCAAGAGATGTACAGCGGCTAAGCGCCACATATACCTGGCCCGGTGCGAAGGCTGCTCCTGCATCAATAATGGCCTTTTCAAAAGTTAATCCCTGGCTTTTATGTATGGTGATTGCCCAGGCCAGCCGCAATGGGTATTGTGTAAAAGAGCCAAGTTCCTGTTCCTCTATCTGCTGTGTTTTATTATTTATGGTGTATTTGATATTTCGCCAGACCTCCTTTTTAACTTCTATCAATTGTTCGGAAAGACCATTTTTACAGGTAACCCAAATCTTGTCATCTTCCACTTTATGAACAACCCCGATCTTGCCATTATAATAGCGCCTCACTTTTTCCATATCATTTTTTATGAACATTACCTGTGCCCCGGTCTTCAAATTCAGGTATTCATCCGCAGGAAAAGATTTCTCATAAAACTCCCCTTCAATTATTGCCTTAAAAGCAAAGGGTTCCCCGTAAAGTTTTGCAAGCGCTTCCGTGTTTATTGTATCGGCCTTATTATTATGCGTGGTTAATGTAATAAAATTATCTTCCTTTCCTGCTTTGAACTCCGGGAGATAACGGCTGTGGAGCAATTCATAATCTTCTTCACCCATTTCATTGTTCCTTACCTGGTTCAATAAATTAATAAAGACCTGGTCGTTCTGCCTATAAACCTTCTTCAGTTCAATGTATACGGGAGGCTGTTCAATGATAGCAAGACTGCTAAAGAAAAACTGGTTTTCATAACAGGAGCTCAACAATTGCCATTCGTCCTCTTTTATTACTGGCGGCAATTGGTACATATCACCTATATAAAGGACCTGCACTCCCCCAAAAGGCTTGCTGTGTTGTCTTCTTATATGCCGTAAAACCATGTCTATGGCATCCAAAACATCACAGCGTACCATGCTTATCTCATCAATGATCAGCAGTTCCAATTCTTGCATCACTTCCTTTCTTTCAGCGGTCAGCCGGAGTTTACCCAATAGATTGTGCTTATCAATAACCTCCTGTTTAGCGAATCGTTGGTTATTTACAGGAACATAAGGAGCAAATGGTAATTGAAAGAAAGAATGAATCGTATTGCCGCCAGCATTAATAGCAGCAACACCGGTAGGTGCAACAATGGCAATATTCTTACTGCTGGTTTCTTTGATGAATTTTAAGAAAGTGGTTTTACCCGTACCCGCTTTTCCGGTTAAAAAAACAGGATAATTACTGTTGTTGATAAAACCAGCCGCTGTTTTAAAAATAATATTCTCGTCATCGGGACTCTGCATAAGGCAATGTATAAAATATTTGGAACAGTGGGGTCTGCAAAAATTGACACGGATGCACTGATGATAAAAAAATGCCCTGTGAAAGTTGGCAGCAACGAAACGCTACCCGCACCTTATACATTTGAAAACAAGCTCAGTGAATCAGCGACAAACAAGTGGCTCAATAAAAAAGATGCACCCGGTTATGTCACGAACAAATGAAAACACAACCTTTCTTTCTCGCTTCCCGGATGCATACTTTTGCGGGACTATTCAGCAGATGGCTTACTGCCTAAGAGTAACAATTCATTGACCTGGATCTCTGTGACGTACTTTTTGTTTCCTTCCTTGTCAGTATAATTCCTGTTTATAAGCTTTCCCTCAATGGCAACCTCACTCCCTTTAAGCAGGTACTTTTCTGCAATGTCTGCAAGTTTGCCCCAGGCGATCAGGTTGTGCCATTGGGTTTCTTTTATCTTTTCCCCATTCGCATTCCGGTATATTTCATTGGTAGCAACGGAAAATTTCACAAGTTTCTTTCCTGTTTCTGTTGTCCGGATTTCAGGCGCATGCCCTAAATTTCCTATTAATTGTACTTTGTTTTTTAATGCATACATAGACATAACTGTAATTTTTAGATTTTTAAGTAAAAGTGTTTTATTTCAACCGGCAGGATCCTTTACCGACGAGCAAAGATGCGATCGCCACGCTGTGATACCCGTATATTAAACATTTATAGGGCAATGATATACAATTTTACACCAAAATATTTGGTAATGTGAAATATTGAGCATATCTTTACACCATTAAAGCCAACGATATGTTACCAGAGTTTAAATCAATAATCGACCTGCTTAAAACCTTTCCTAATGAGCAAAGCTGCATAGATCACCTGGAGAACCTTAGCTGGGGCGGCAACCCGGTGTCACCATTTGATAGCACTTCAAAGGTTTACAAGTGTGCAGGGAATAAGTACAAGTGCAAAAACACAGGTAAATATTTCAATGTAAGGACAAACACGATTTTCGATAATACCAAAATACCCCTGCAAAAATGGTTCTTAGCCTTGTACGTGTTTTCAAGCCATAAGAAAGGGATCAGCAGCCACCAGTTAGCTAAAGACATTTCAGTAACACAAAAATCCGCCTGGTTCCTCCTGCACCGTTTGCGGTATGCTTTTGACCACCCCAATTTTAAAGCAGTTTTAGGCAATACTGTTGAGATTGACGAGGCGGGAATTGGCGGACAGTCTTTCTATAAGCACTCAAACAAGAAAGTACGGAATGAGGAAGGGGCGGTTATTTCAGGCAAAACATCAGTAATAGGAATGAAGGAAAGAGGCGGGAACATAAAAGCAATAGTTATCCCAGACAGGACTAAAGAAACATTGCTGCCGATCATTTATGCGAATGTAAAGCCTGACAGCGTTTTAATGACAGACGAATTAATATCTTATCAAAACTTAGGTAAAGATTTTGAGCATTATTCAGTTAACCATAGCGCAAAGCAGTATGTAAATGAAATGGCTCATACAAACGGCATAGAGAACTTCTGGAGCCACCTGAAACGGGGCATTGACGGGATATATCATTCAATCTCAAAAGAGCATTTACAGTCTTACATTGATGAATTTACTTTGAGATTTAATACAAGGGATTACAACACACAAGGCAGATTTGATTTAATTTTGGCAGCAGTATCAAACAAGAGATTAACTTACAAAGAATTGATAAAATAATATGAATAAAATAGAGGTACAGGGAACGATTATTAATATCCTGAGTTTAAATAATGCAGATTATATTTCTTTGACTAACATGGTATCAAACCAAGTTGAAGGTTCAAAACTTATTGAAAAATGGCTTACCAATAAAAACACTATTGAGTTTTTGGGTATGTGGGAACAGTTAAATAACAAAAATTTCAATACCCCCGATTTCGGGGGTATTATGAGTGAAGCGGGTACTAACCGCTTTTATATGTCAGTAAAACAATGGGTAGCAAGGACTAATGCTGTAGGGATAACAGCCAGGGCAGGCAGCCAAGGAGGCACGTTTGCCCACCGGGACATTGCCTTTAATTTTGGCTTATACATAAGCCCAATATTCAATCTCATTCTAATAAAAGAGTTTCAGAGATTAAAGGAGATTGAAAGCAACCAATACGGGCTGGAATGGAATTTTAAAAGAGTTCTTAGCAAAGCTAATTATCAATTACACACTAATGCTGTTAGAGATTACATTATCCCTAAAGCTGGATATACACAGGCTAAGGAATGGTTGTTATACGCTGATGAAGCAGATATGCTTAATATCGTTTTGTTTGGAACTACAGCAAAGCAATGGAGGGAAGCTAATCCCGATAAGGTTTTAAAAGGAGAGAATATTAGAGAAATGGCAAGTATAAATGAACTTGCTATATTAGCAAACATAGAGAGTTTTAATTCCATACTTATCAAAAACGGAGTACCTAAAAAAGACCGGTTTAAAATACTTCGTGAAACTGTTATCGACCAAAGGAAAACTTTAGATTCAATTGATATGGTTAAGACGATAAAAAAAGAAAGCAATACTACGTTCATCGACCATCAAAAAAATGAAAACGCTAATTCTTCTTTCGATCAAAAGCTAAAAGGTCTTTTAGCTGTCCCCCCTCCCAAAAAAGAAAAGTAAATTTTTTTCAACATTCCCACATTGCGCTAAAATCGTTAGCAAGAAATGACTATTTTCGTTTTTCTACAAAATAAAAAAAAGCGATTCGCAGTCGCTTCTTTTAATAATTTTAGCCATTGATGTCCGGGTTATTCTTCGCAGGAATAGGGCAAAAGTAAGTTTATTGCCCCATATGTTCCAAATTTTTTTATACGGGAATCCCACGATATATGGCAAACGAAAGAAAAACAGAAAAAATTGTCAGGCAAACGCTTGATAAGATAGGCTACAACAAGAAGGGTGTGGTTGTGTATGAGCAGCAATGCGATAACCCTAAAATAGATAAACTACTAAAAGTCGCTTCCAAAAAAGGCGGCGGTAAGGGATACCCAGAGTTTATAATTCAATCAGAAAAATACAGCGATCTTATTATTGTAATTGAATGCAAGGCAGATAAAAGAAAACACGAAAGCAATACCCACACAGAGTATTCGGAATATGCTGTTGATGGAGCATTATTATATTCTTCCTTTTTAAGTAAGGAATATGACGTAGTTTCTATTGGGGTAAGCGGTGAAACCAAAGCGGAGCTAAGAATTTCTCAATTTCTTCAATTAAAAGGTCAGGACAGGGCATTCCCATTTGTGAAGACAAAAATTTTAGATTTTGATGATTACTATACAGCGTACATAAATGATGACAGAAAATTTAAACAGGACTATGAAAATTTATTGTCTTATACAAAAGATCTAAATGACCAGCTTCATATAAAAAAGATAAAAGAATCTCAAAGAAGCCTACTGATAAGTGGAATTTTAATTGCTTTACAAGATGTAGCATTTATTAATAGTTATACAAAACACAAAAAAGCAAAAGACTTAGCAGATGGTATATTGCATACAATTAAAACACAACTGGTAAACTCTAATATACCGGCGGATAAAATACATAAATTAGAATTAGCGTATTCCTTCATTAGTACAAATACAACATTAACAACCAACAAGCATTTCTTTGAAAATCTAATTTCCGAGATTGATACTAAGGTTAATTCATTTATTAAGACCCATAAATATTTTGATACACTTGGGCAGTTCTACATAGAGTTCCTTAGATATGCTAACAATGATAAGGGGTTGGGTATTGTTCTAACGCCACCACATATAACTGACCTTTTTACCGAATTAGCTGAATTAGATACAGATGATATTATTTTAGATAATTGCGCCGGCACTTGTGGTTACTTAATTAGTGGTATGAAGAAAATGATTGTTTTGGCTAACGGGCAAAAAAGAATAATTGACAAGATAAAAGCAAAGCAAATTGTTGGAATTGAGTTTCAGGATGATATTTATACCCTTGCCGTATCAAACATGATTATTCATAATGATGGAAAGAGTAATATTTTTCTTGGGGATTGTTTTGATGAAAATACTATCAAAACGATAAAAAAAATGAAGCCCAATGTTGGGATGCTTAACCCTCCTTACGCAATAAAAAAAGAAGACATTGAGGAGTTTGCTTTTATATGGAACAACCTTGAAATGCTGCAAAAGGGAGGTAAATGCCTTGCTATTATCCCTATGAGTTGCGCCCTTGCTCAAAGTGGCGAAATGCTAAGTTGGAAAGAAAAATTTTTGCAGCACCATACCCTTGAA
Source organism: Ferruginibacter sp. (assembly GCA_040006715.1). Taxonomy (GTDB): domain Bacteria; phylum Bacteroidota; class Bacteroidia; order Chitinophagales; family Chitinophagaceae; genus Ferruginibacter. The sequence goes on from JBDTWL010000001.1 coordinate 84,848, forward strand.
GCTGCAATGTCCATGCCGGATGAATTATTCCATAACTCTAAGGTTGGAGTTGTTACAAGTATACTTGTTTTTACTGCTCACGTTCCGCATCCAAAGGGCAAAAAGACCTGGTTTGGCTACTGGAAAGACGATGGCTTAGTTAAAGTAAAAAACAAGGGTAGAATAGATGCAAAGGAACAATGGAACGATATTAAAAAAGTTTGGGTTAATTCATATTTGAATAAAGAGGTTCTTGCAGGTCACAGTGTAACTAAGGAGGTTAAGGCAGTTGATGAGTGGTGCGCAGAGGCATATATGGAAACTGATTATTCAAATTTAAGAGAAGAAGATTTTACAAAACATATTAAAGACTATATATTATTTAGAATTAAAGCAGAAGATTGAAAATGAAACTAAGCGATTTATTCATAGTAAAAAACGGGCTCTCCTCTGGGGCTGTCAAGATTGCTGAAACAAAATCAGAAGAATTTAATACTCCTTATTTACGCCCGTCCAGTAATTACTATAATTTGATTGCGGGGTATGTAGATAAAAAAGAAGTGAACGATAACCACATTTTTCCTCCTGAAACAATTTTTGTTTCAAGTGACGGTCAAGGAAGCCATAGTTATGCTTATGTTTCTCCTGTTGAATTTGTACCAAACAGCAATGTTTCGGTTTTAATTCCAAAAACTAAAATGAGTTTAAAAGAGAAGATATTCTATGCAATGATAATAACAAAGAACCGGTATAGATTTTCCTATGGTAGAAAACCGAAAGGCAAAAGATTTTCAGGCATTAGTATTCCCTCTAAACATGAAATTCCTAAATGGGTGTCTAATTTTAATACTGACAAGGTAAATTTTAGTGAGCCGCTTGGTAACAAAAAAATTGACTTAAATAAGTCTGATTGGGATTGGTTTAAATACGAAGATATCTTTGATATTAAAAAAGGCAAGCGACTTACCAAGGCGAATATGATTGAAGGAACAACACCTTTTATAGGTGCTATTGATGCCAATAACGGTTACAGGGAATATATCGGTCAGCCTGCTAATCATTTGGGCAATACAATTACAGTTAATTACAACGGGTCGGTAGGCGAAGCATTTTATCAACCCGATCCATTTTGGGCAAGTGATGATGTGAATGTTCTTTATCCAAAGTTTGAGTTAGATAAATACATTGCCTTTTTTCTCATCTCGTTAATAAGAAAAGAAAAATTTAGGTTCAACTATGGCAGAAAATGGGAAATGGCTAAAATGAACCGTTCAATGATAATGCTGCCTATTGATAAGAAAGGTAATCCTGATTGGCAGTTAATGAAAAGTTACATTAAATCACTTCCTTATTCAGCATCAATTTAATACTATAAGAAGCCAGGGGGTAATCCCAGGCTCCGGCTGCAAGCAGCCTGTAAATTTGCTTCCTCAAATATCCAAAATAGGTTTATCCAGCACAAGGGGAAAACACCAGTAAATAGCGTTGTTTTTCTCCTTACATCGAAGTAACTATCAATAGTGCATTGTTCTCCAGTGCCAGGTAGCCGTATTCATAACAGAAGTGATAAAGTTTGTCTTTTTTGTTCAGTTGTGTATGTGTATGGTATTTGAAATCAAACCCGGCTTTAATGAGTTCCTTTTGCGTTGTCTTGGTTTTACCTGTAGATAATTGAGTTTTGAGTATTCTGCGGTTCTTGTTTAAGGCATTGTTGATATTGCGGACTAAGTTGTTCCCGGCGGCATTTAAGACGTTATTGTACCTGTTGCGGCAGCAATCATCGCAAAACTTTTTATCCGATCTTCCGTCCCTTATTTCCTTATCACAGTACAGGCAACTTTTTTCATCATGATTTAATATTGATAACTGGCTTTTGTTTTTTGATAATTTTATTCTTGGCATAAATAAACTATCTTTATTGTTCAGCTAAGTTACGTTTTTGACCGTATGTTGAGATTTATATTTCTGCGGAAACATCAGTATCAACAGGCTTTGCGGAAGTTCTTCAAATAATTAAAAGCAGATTTTCGGGACAGGATTTTCATATCCTTCAACTGTTTTTAAAGCATTAAAACCCTCCCATAATTTTTATTTCCCGTCTGGTGTAAACAGATATATCATTGCCATTTATAGTTGTATATATCCGTTTGTAAACGCTTACACAATCAAAAAATAGTTCGTATCTTAATCCTGAAAACAAATCCCACCCTGCATGACAACAAATAACAACCCCAGGCTTTGCCTGGCCTGCAGCAAACCCGTAAAAGGCAGGACGGACAAAAAATTTTGCGATGATTATTGTCGCAATAATTACAATAACCAACTCAAAGCCGAAAGCAACAACTTTGTCAGGAATGTAAACAATGCACTGGGAAAGAACAGGCGCATATTAGAGAGCATAATAAACGATGGCGAGGAAATGGCTAAAACAAATAAAGAAAAACTGCAGGAGAAAGGATTTATTTTTAAATACATAACGCATACCTACACCAATAAAAAAGGAAATACTTATTTCTTTTGTTATGATCATGGATACCTGCCGCTGGAGCATGACTGGTACCTGGTTGTAAGAAGGAAAGAAGATTAGTCGCATAAATGTGTCAACTAGAAACCAGGTCAGGCTGTAAGCTTTAAAGCCCGCTGTCTCCAAACCTTTTTATCATCATGTATGGTTTTTGTTTCTGTGAAATCATCATCGTGTAATTCGATCCTGCGGGTAATATCATTTAAGGAGGTTAGGCGCTGTACGGTATAAGGAATGGTGTCTATTCCAGAAACAAATTTTAGTATATAGGTGTACATCCCAATTATATTTCCCGCAAGCATTGTTGTGCCAAATACATTCGTAGAGATCAATAAAGAGGCGCCTATTACGACCATAACCATTAGTTCTATTACGCCAAAATTAAAAGCTTCTTTATCAGAAATTTTTACCTGCCAGCTTCTCAGTTTATTATAATGAACTTTGATGGTTTCATTATTTCCTTCAGAGATAATGTTTACCTGGTTTTCCAGCTCGTCATTCTTTAACCTTGTAAGCCGTTTCATTTTTTTGCCATAGAAATAACTAATGGCAATAACAGGGAGTAGCAAAGCAAAACAAATGGCTACAACAGAAGCGTCATAAAAATAAAGCAGGACCAGGGAACCAATAATACTATATAGTGCTTCAATTACATAAGCGAGGTCAAATTCTAAAAAATCCACAAATTCACGGGCAAGGGTAGAGTGAGCGCTTAACTTTGAAACTTCAGCCTTCCCATAACGTCTTGATAAAAATTGTGTGACGAGCGAAGTATAAATAGCGGAATAGGTCCTGGTATCATACATGTGCCGTATGGTGCCGATGATCAGCCAGGATATATGAACAAGCGACAATATGATCAACCCATGATAACTCCCTTTAATAAGATCATTTACTGCCAGTCCCAAAAAGAACGGGCGAAGCAATGAACCAAGCATCTCCAGTGAAAAAAGCGAATAGGTAAGCAACAGTTGATACCGATGCTTCTGCATTAATTTTTTAATAATTTCAAACCGCGACATAGATCTTCTTTTAAATTGATAAAAGCAGTAACATGTTTGTCAAAAGAACAAACGGTAAAATGAGAGTTAGTATGAGACTGGGAAAACCGGAGCCGGTTTAAGAGTTGCTGATCATTTCCCTGTTTGTAACAGAGCTTTGAGGTGTGCCTGTTATATATCCCCTGCAGTTCTTGCTACCGCAGGTACACATAAAAGGTTCCATATGTTCATCTAAAAATAAGGCGTAATTGAGGGTTAGTTCTTCACCTTTTTTTATATTACGAAGGGCGTATACATTCAGCCCCTTGTATGCAGTATTGGCATCACAGCTATGATTTTGCGGTGCCCACCCAGCCGGATTCTCATCCCACAGCAAAAATACTTCATTACTGAGAGGGTAGGCGTATTTTTTAAAATTTTCTAATTCCTTAACATTCCAGCTCTTTGTTATATATGATTTTGTGGCTATGCGTTGGGCTTTTTCTTCACCTTTAAAGATCAATTCATTTTCTTTTATCTCTGCAGTAGCATAAATGCCGAAACCAGCAATCGCATTTCCCTGCATCCGGTATTTTTTCTGTTTTCTTTTGTGCCGCGCTATTCCCTCGGCAATGATCTTTTGCAAAAAAGCCTGTGGGCCGGTACCATCTTTCTTTAATATATAATCAGCAGATCCTTCATAGCCATCGCTGTAAAAAACAGAACAGGTAAAATTGATCTCCAAAAAGAACAATTCCTTTTTGTTATTCATCCTGAAATCGAGCCGGGCATAACCAACACCGCCAAAGCCTTTAAATATATTCCTGGCAGCCTCCCTTAACTCGTTGGATAATTCTTTATCATCAACAGAAACATTGCATTCAGGATGCAACTCTGATGTTTTTAATGCATAAGTCTTGAAAAACCGCCCTTTCGGGAAAATATATTCTACAGGCTTGAAAACAGTGACCTTTTTTTCGTCATCCCCGTTCGCAACAAGCATTACAGTAAATTCCCTTCCCTCGATATATTCCTCTATTAGTAAGGGCCCGTATTCTTCAATGATCTCTGCGGCCTTTTTATAAAGCTCATCCTCATTGTCCACCAGTGAATGTTCATCAATGCCCAGGCTGTCCCCGGCTTTGGCAGGTTTTACAAACAGCGGGTAACGTAAATGCCTGCAGGCTTTTGGGATATCGCTTAGCTCTTCGATCAATGCATAAGCAGGTGTTGACACAGCCTCGGTGTAAGCAACATACTTCATTAATTCTTTTGGGGGATCGTATAAGACGGAAGAAGGGCCGGTAAACGGAAGATTTAATAATTCAAGAAAATAAATTACATCTATAGAGGGCACTTCCCATTCCAGGTATCCTTCGCATAGGTTTACAAATATATCGTAATTTTTTTTGCTGAGTTGTTTGAGCTGATTGTAGGTTGTGAGCTTGTTCAGGAAAACATGATCCACGATTGCACCCGGTAAAAGAGCGGATAAATTTCTTGGAGGATCATAATTTTTATAATCCACCGAGGTTGTTGAGTAATCCGGCTGCAACACGCAAACTTTCATAAAAAGAGTTTCTAAAAAGATCAGGCCCTGGCATTATTGCCGGCACGAACATAAGAATGTTTTTTAACAGATGCACGTACAAATGCATCATTTAAAATCTCAATAACAAGTTGGGAGAATCTTTTACCCGAAAGGCGTAAGATAGCACCTATAGAAGTGAAGTTTTCGTCTTCGCTGAGACCACATTGGGCATTTACCTCCAGCACATACAATTGCTTAGTAACAGCATCCATCCGGATGTCAACCCTTGTATATCCTTTCCCTTTCGTAGCACAGTAAGCATCCCAGCTTAATTTTTTTATAGGTTCAATAAGATCGGCATGTGGTAATTGGTATTCATAAAAATTCTCTTCTCCCGGCATCGCTGTTTCTTCTTCATAAATTTCCCATAGCCGGTCAAAAGACAGAAATTTTTCCTTATCAGGAAGAGACGGATGAAAGACCCTTTCCACGGGAGTATAAATAACTGCTTTTTCAGGATCATTATAGGAGCCACTGATAAAAGTTGTATACTCAGGGCCGGAAATAAATTTTTCAGCTATGATACCATCAGCGGTCAGGTTCCAGCCACGATACCCTGCGAACATCTGTTTTAATAATTGAGAAAGATCCTTTTTATTTTCTACCACATTCTTAATTCCAACACCCATGCTGCCTCCCGATACAGCCGGCTTGATGATAACCGGGCTTCCCAGCTTTTCAAAGACCAGCTCACAGTTGGCATTTACATCCCTTATGGTTTCCCAGGCAGCATTTGCCACCCCCGAATTATCAAAAGCTTCCTTCATGGGGACCTTAGAGGTGGTGATATTATAAAAGTATTCATCCGCACCGGTATATATGATATCTTTTTCTTCGAGGAGTTTTAAAACAGATACACCGGGTGTTCCATTCACTTCGTCGCCATCACAAAGATTTAGAACAACAGGGATCACCTTTCCATTTTCCTTCTCAGCTTCGATGGTCTCAATAACCTGCCGGTATGTAAGCATATTTACAGGCTGCCATAGCCAGTTCACATTCAACTCTGTAAATACCCTGGAATATTCGGCAATGCTTTGGGAGAAATCATAATAATAACCGATGTTATCATCTTCACTTTGGAGGTTGGGAGAGAGCACCCATACTTTAATTTTATGCGAGGATGCGCCTTTGAATAAGGAATAGCGTTTCTTCATTGGAATAAAAAACTATAATTTATTTTGCAACTGTTGTTGTATGAAATCTGTAAGCCTGTATTTCTTTAACAGTTCACCGGGAATATATTTTGCACCTTTGATGTTTTGCAGGCAATCTTTGCTGCCACAATAACAAATAAAAGGCTGTGCCATATCTATTTCCGTAGAAGGATAGAAGAAACTAAATTCTTCATTCGGATCAATGTCTTTCAGGGCAATGACTTCCATGGATGAAGTATCAAAAAAAACATTGGGGTTACAACTGTGGTTAATGTATTGCAGGAACTGTGGCATTAAAGTAATGTGTTCTGCAATACCACGCTGAACCGTAAGATAATTTGGTTCCGCATAAATTTCTCCTGCAGAAAAATTACTTACAAGATCTCCTTTTTTAAAAGGGACCAATGCGTGTAAAGACTTTTGATTTGTAACTGTGTTTTGTAGAATTTCGGCGAAGCCATGCTCGCTAACAATTTCTATGGAATTGTTGGTAATTGCCTGGGTTATCATGCAGCTTTGAGTGGATTAGAATGAAATGGTTTAATAAGTTTCCTTTTATTATAGAAAGATAAAAAGTATAACATATAAAATGTATAAAACTTATGCCAAAGTTTTCAACATATAGAATTGTTTTGGGTATAATGTCAGTCAGCATTCACAGTAATAATTCAAATGATGAAGGAGGCGTCATAAATTTGTAATGATAAAAAGGGCTATTATGCTTAATTAAACAGTTATGGATACAGGGCAAAATTATCTTGAGATCGTTAAGAAACAGTTTAAGCAATATAAATTACTCGGGGAAAAAGCAATAAACCAACTTGAACCCGATAAACTGTTCTTCTCATCAAATGCAGACAGCAACAGTATCGCCATTATCATAAAGCATATGTATGGCAACATGCTTTCCCGCTGGACAGATTTTTTAAGTACTGATGGAGAGAAGCCATGGCGAAAAAGAGATGATGAATTTGAATATACGGGTACTGATAAAGCAGCACTAATAAAAAATTGGGAAGAAGGTTGGGCTTGTCTTTTTACTGCGATCAATTCATTAAAAGCAGCCCAGCTTTCTGAAATAGTTTTCATTAGGGGCGAAGCACATACAGTTATTGAAGCAATTAACAGGCAATTGGCCCATTATTCATATCATGTAGGGCAGATAGTGTTTGCAGCCAAACAATTGAAAAAAGGAGAATGGGGGAGTTTATCGATACCAAAACGAAAAACCTGACGCTTGCAACCATCTTTTAGTTATAAAAACAGGCTTTTACTATCTTTTTCCGAATTCCTTGGTCATTATAGCTGATTTTTAGCTTTAACAATACTTTCAAAATACTAAATATCATAATCTATTCGTTTTTGAGTCATATAGATGGGACAAAACCCTTTGGTATGGCACAAAATTCTACACAACAGGAAGTACTACTGGTAACCGGCAGCGGTTTCGCCAACCGGCAATACCTTGAAAAGGATAATGCAGAACATTCTAAGAATCTTTCACAGGAAGAAAAATTGAAAGAAGCTTGCTGGAACGGTATGCTTAAAGACATGCTACCCGAACTTTTCTTCATGACCTGGAATGCAAAATTGTTTTTATGGCAAATGAGGGAGGCGCAACACTTCCTGGCATTGGAAATGGCCGAAGAACCAGTTGACATTGATTATCATGCATCCATCGACCCTTATTGCTTCATGGTAATACAGGGATATAGTTAGAACAGCAAAAATATTAAACCCTATATCAACTAAAATAAAGTCAGGAGCATTAGCTTTTGGCTTTTTTTATTACAAATAAACAAGAAAACCCGGCAAGTGAATCTTTATAAACACTTGCCAGGCCAGCGAAAATGCCTAAGCTTACTTCATCATCATTCCCCCACTCCCACCAAAAACAAGCGAAACACTAAAACGGCTTAAATCGTCAACAGGTGCAGCATTCAATGTCTGGTTCTCACTGCTTTTCCAGGCCTTGTCTTTAAAGCTCCCGGTATAACCGGCCTGAATGCCGATGGTCCCTGAATGTTTTGGAGATTTCAGCGCAATGCCGAGCCCGAGGCGATAAGTAATAAATGTATTCATGAACTTAACGCTTCTGATACTGTTTTGCACATCGGGAAAAAGCAACACATCATTGAAAGCAACAGCAGAATTATCTTTATAAAAAATAGCGTGATAAGTTTCTGCACCAATGCCAATCAATGGATACAACATTACTTTTTCTGCAGGGATAACATCATAACCAAAATCCAGCCCACCACTAAGAAAACGGAGTGCACTGCTTTTTTTATCCCTGTCGCCGCTTAAGCTGCTCCCGCCGGTAACTGTCAATTGAGAAATAAAATTCTTTCTTACATGCATGGAACCCAGGGAAAGTGTCCACATATGATTCTTCAGTGTTTCATATTGTGGGAAACCAGCAAGCCTGTTGTTCAAACCATCGAATTTTTGGAAGCTTGCCCCGATCCCCCGGGTCATTATTGGCATATAGTCGTTTTTGTGGTCTTTGCTTTTTTCTTGCGCAATTAATGATAAGGAGATCGTTGATAACAGAATTACAATAATGCTTTTCATAACGTTTTTTAGTTTTATTAATAATAGTGATTGATACCAGAGGCGTATATCATTTTTCATGCCGTTCCGTTATTTGCAAAATAAAAGCAACTGTTTTGTTTTGAAAATGAGGAGGTCAGTAAACAAAAAGCCCTCAGCATAATATTGAGGACTTGAACTTTTTGTGTTGTGGTGAGGGATACTTATTGGGACGAAACATGTATTTTTAGGCCATGAAAAAAGGAGCCTATGTAGTACCAAATAAAAAGGCTTCGAAGCTATTAACTTCAAAGCCTTTCGGGGTTGTGGTGTGGGGCGGGATTGAACCGCCGACACATGGATTTTCAGTCCATTGCTCTACCAACTGAGCTACCGCACCATTATACCTTTCAGTACAATCCCTTTCGGGGCAGCAAAAATAAGGGGAATTTGCTTAACAGGAAAGTTTTTTAGAGAAGAATACAGGCCCAGGTGAGAAATATCAGGAAAAGGAAGGCTAACCTTGAATTAGTGATTTCCCGACACTGGCTCAACCTGGTCTTTTAATAGACGGCTTTGCTTATTAAAACAGTAAAGGTCAATTACCATATTCACAAAGGAACTTGATACGCATCAGCTTTAATTGTTCCCAATTAAAATCACTATCAGCAAGCTCTTCCTGCGCTACCTGTAAGGACGAAGTTTCACAGCTTTTAAAATAATCAATGATCTCTTCCTGTTCATATTCATCAACCATATCGTTGATAGCATAGTTTAAATTAAGCTTCGTGCCACTTGCAACAATGGTTTCCATTTCTTCCAGCAACTCTTCTATTCGAAGGTCCTTGGTCTTTGCAATGGTTTCCAACGGGATCTTCTTATCTACATTCTGAATGATAAAGATCTTGTTGTTGTTCCTGTTTGCAACAGATTTCATAACAAAATCATCCGGCCTTTCAATATCATTCTCTTCCACATAGCTGCTGATAACATCCAAAAAAGGCTTGCCATAACGCATCGCTTTCCCTTTACTTACACCACTTATCTTTTCAAGTTCAGGAATTGAAGTTGGATACATGGTAGCCATATCTTCCAGGGAGCTTTCCAGGAATATCACAAATGGAGGAAGATTTTTTTCTTTAGCTACTTTCTTTCTGACATCTTTTAATAGCTCAAGCAATTTTTCATCAGCAGCACCTGTAGCAGTACCGGCCGTTTCGCCTTCTTCATCATCTGCATTGGCTTCCGCAAATAAATTATTCAATGCTATTTTAAACGACAGCGGCTTTTTCAAAAAGGCTTCTGACGTTTTGGTAAACTTCAGTATGCCGTATTCCACAATGTCTTTTTCCAAAAGGCCATGCAACAACATTTGCCGTATCAGGCTGCTCCAGTAATGAGGCTCCCTGTCATTGCCGCTTGCAAATACAGGAAGTTCTTCATGGCGATACATTTTCACCTGCTGTGTTGCATTGCCAAGCAATATTTGTATAAGATATTCTATGGTAAAATGCTCACCCAATGCTTTCACTGTTTTTAATACCGTTACCACTTCTTCTTTGGCTTCGATCTTTTCTTTTGGATTTAAACAGTTATCACAATGACCACAGCTTTTTTTATCATCATAACCCTCGCCGAAATAATACAACAGGGTTTTGCGGCGGCAAATACAGCTTTCAGCATAAGAAACCGTTTCGTTTATAAGCTGCGCCCCCACTTCTCTTTCACTCAACGGTTTGTCCCTCATTAAATGCTCAAGCTTGGCCACATCTTTATGAGAATAATATAAGATACATTTTCCTTCCATGCCATCTCTTCCCGCCCTGCCGGTTTCCTGGTAATAATTTTCTATTGATTTTGGAATATTATAGTGGATTACAAACCTTACATCAGGCTTATCAATACCCATTCCAAAGGCAATGGTGGCAACAATTACGTGTACATCTTCATTTAAGAACTGGTCCTGCCTGTCGGATCTCAACCTGGCGTCAAGCCCAGCATGATAGGCCACCGCTTTGATACCATTTGCCATAAGCATATTGGCAAGCTCTTCCGTTGTCTTGCGGTTAAGCGTATAGATAATGCCACTTTTATTTTTGTGTTGCTGGATAAAACGAACAATGCTTTTGTTTGTCTGCTCCAGGTTTACCTTTGGCTGAATCTCATAATATAAATTGGGCCTGTTAAAGGAAGAAATAAATACGGCCGGGTTGCGAAGCCCAAGATTCTTTAATATATCGCTTTGCACTTTTGGTGTAGCCGTGGCTGTTAGGCCAATAATAGGGATATTTGGATTTACCTGGTCCATCACTTCTTTAAGACGCCGGTATTCGGGCCTGAAATCATGGCCCCACTCAGAAATACAATGCGCTTCATCCACTGCAAAAAAAGATATGTTCAGTGATTTGAAAAATTCAATATTGTCTTCCTTGGTTAGCGTTTCAGGAGCAACATACAGCATTTTGGTTTTGCCTGAAACCAGGTCGTCTTTTACGATCTTCTGCTGGCCTTTATTGAGGGAGCTGTTTAGGAAATGTGCCACATCGTCTTTACTGCTGTAACTCCTTACCAGGTCAACCTGGTTCTTCATCAAAGCGATCAGGGGCGAAACAATAATAGCGACGCCCTCACTGATCATTGCAGGTAATTGATAGCAAAGGCTTTTCCCACCACCCGTAGGCATGATCACAAAACTATCCCTCCCGCTTAGTAGCGTATTAATGATCTCTTCCTGCGGACCTTTAAATCCGTCGAAACCAAATTGTTGTTGTAACTGGGTGGCCAGGCCGGCAAGATTCGTTTTATCAAACTTTTTTATAGCGGGCGTTTTCGCTGTTCCTTTCTTTACCGGGGTGGATTTTGATTTTACTGTTGCCATAACATTTTTTCTCTCTTTCACATTTTATTATGAATCAATTATTGAAATCAATTTTTTTCATAAAGGGGAGCGAAGTTAATTCAATGGCCCCGCAAAAACAAACAAAAGCAGGCCCATTCAATATCTTAACATAGTTTTTAATTGCCTATTAAGATAACGAATTTTAAAGAAGTTATCTAATTAATTTATTATAGTTATACTAAAACCGCACCCGGTTTTGCACGATGCTGTTTCTTTGTATTATGCCTTATTTAAAGTAGGTTTGCGGCTTCATAATGAACAGCGACATAATTATACCGGTTGCACTTCGCACAATACAACTACAGGCCGCATCCATAAACGGACTTGAAGTTTTTATCAACAGTGATTTTGAAAAAGCAGTTGAGCAGATCGCTTACTGTAAAGGAAGGCTCGTCGTTAGTGGTATTGGCAAAAGCGCTATCATCGCCCAGAAAATTGTAGCCACCCTAAACAGCACAGGAACAGCCTCGATCTTTATGCATGCTGCGGATGCCATTCACGGGGACCTGGGGATGATCCAAAAAGAAGATATCATCCTGCTTATCAGCAAAAGCGGCGACAGCCCCGAGATCAAAGTCTTGCTTCCCCTCATCAAGAATTTTGGTAATATATTAATAGGCATGGTGGGAAATATTCACTCCTACCTGGCCAAACATTGCGATATATTATTGAATACAACAGTAGAAAAAGAGGCATGCCCCAATAACCTTGCTCCAACGACCAGCACTACGGCACAGATGGTAATGGGTGATGCGCTGGCTGTTTGCCTGATGGAGATGAAAGGATTTAACAGCGATGATTTTGCAAAGTTCCATCCCGGCGGAACACTTGGGAAAAAATTATACCTGCGGGTGTCGGACCTGATCATCCACAACCAAAAACCTGCAGTAAAACCTACAGCGCCGATTAAAGAAATAATTGTGGAAATCACCAGGAACAGGTTAGGAGCTACTGCCGTAATAGATGACAGTAATAAGGTCGTTGGGATCATAACAGATGGTGACCTGAGGCGTATGCTGGAAAATAACGATGTGGTAAATACGTTAGTTGCAAAAGATATCATGAGCTCATCTCCTAAATCTATAAACTCAGATGCGCTTGCTGCTGAAGCGTTTGAAATAATGCGTGATAAAAATATAAGCCAGTTGCTGGTATTGGAAAATGATCAGTATGCAGGTATTGTACACCTGCACGATCTTATCAGGGAAGGGATCATTTAAAAAATATTGCAATAAATTAATTTAACAACAAGCGAGTTTACATGAATAAGAATCACTACGTAGCAATAATGGCAGGCGGTATCGGGAGTAGGTTTTGGCCGATGAGCCGGACGGATTATCCCAAACAATTTCTTGATATATTAAATACGGGCAGAACACTTATACAAGCTACATTTGACAGGTTCGTGCAATTTATCCCGCTGGAAAATATTTATATCGTAACGGCAGAAAATTATAAGGACATTGTAAAAAAACAATTACCCGAATTGGATCATGCAAATATCCTGTGTGAGCCATCCCGGAAAAATACAGCTCCCTGCATTGCATATATTTCCTATAAACTTCAGAAGCTTAATCCGAATGCTAACCTTATTTGCGCCCCGGCAGATCATTTGATATCTGATCATGAAGCGTTTAAAAATACCTGCATGGATGCATTGCATTTCACTTCACATATAAAAGCATTGCTTACGCTTGGGATAAAACCAACGAACCCCAATACTGGATATGGTTACATACAATATGAGCAATTCGCGGTAAGTGAAAATATCTATAAAGTAAAGACCTTTACTGAAAAACCCGACAGGGAACTTGCAGAAACCTTTGTTGCAAGCGGCGACTTTTTATGGAATGCGGGCATATTTGTATGGCAGGTAAAAAACATCATCAAGGCATTTGAAAAATTATTACCCGAAATGCACGAAGTGTTTGATTCCGAAAAAAGTAATCTAAATACAAAGAAAGAAGCTGCCGCGATCGAACGGATCTACCCCCAATGTATCAATATTTCTATTGATTATGGCGTAATGGAAAAAGCAGACAATGTATATGTGATCCCTTCTTCTTTTGGATGGAGCGACCTGGGTACATGGGCGAGTGCATACGAAACACTTGAAAAAGATTATCTTGAGAATGCCGTTGCCGGTAACAATGTTGTGATAATAGACGCTACTAAAAATATGGTTCATGTAGACAATAAAAAACTTGTTTTACTGCAGGGGCTTGAAGATTTTGTTATAGTTGATACAAAAGACGTCCTGATGATCTGTAAAAAACAGAAAGAGCAGGAAATAAAAGAATATGTAGCTGAAATAAAGCGAAGTAAGGGAGACAAGTATCTTTAGAACAAAAAAACGCTTCCGGGCGCAATAAACGGCCTTTATTCTTCGTTAAGCGACTGGTCGATATCGATCTATCCTTTATATAGAAGCAGTTGTTTCTTAAACACAACCCTTCGCTATGATGATGAAACCTTTACTTATTATAATGGCTGTCCTGCTGGCTGTACCCAATTTTATTGATACAGACATTAATGAGCAGTTTGCCTATAATCATACAGAAAGGTTCCATCCCGCACTTGCCTCCATCAATTCTATAGATAAGCTTGAAGATTATGTTGATAAAGCAGCAGCTTTAAAGAACATACCTATCGGATCTGCAGAGTACAATGTTTTTTTATCGTATATCATATCCTGCCGTTTTTATCACGGATTTTCCCATTTGAAACTAAATGAGAACTGGATCGCCGCTGTGGGCGAAAAATTTACGGGAATTGGGCTCTCGTGTAAGGTCCAGCCAAACGACATCATGCAACATCCTTATGCAGCCTGTTCTCAACAGGCATTGGTAATGATGGAGATTTTAAAAAGAAATAAAAGTGACTACAGGAAAGTTGGTTTCCCGCATCACTATGCTTTGGAAGTAAAAAGCAACGGGCACTGGTATTATTTTGATCCCAATATGGAACCTTACATGAACATAAGCCAGCGGGCACATGAAGATTGGAAAGAAAGCAACGATAGCCTTAAAAAATATTATGATGCTACCAAGCACAGCAGCCTTTCATACCAGTTTGGTAACGGGCAAAAAGCAGAATTCGGGCCGGTAAATGAAGTCCCCGCACAACGGCTTCGTTGGTTTCAAAGCGCAACTGGGTTGTTATCAAAGATCCTCTGGTGTTTTCCGCTCATTTTCTTATATGCTAAAAGGCGCAGCCCTAAAAGGCAGGTGGTAAAGCCTGTTAATGATTCCAGGTATCCAACAGACCTTCATCCTTCTTTTTCTGCTTAAACAGCGCTACTGATTTTTCAAGTTGAATTGGTAGTATTTTTGAAAGATCATTAACCAAACCGCTTTTCATTGTCAACATTTATACAAAGCAAGCTGCCTTCGGTTGGAACAACCATATTCACGGTCATGAGTTCACTGGCAGCAAAGCACCATGCTGTAAACCTAGGGCAGGGATTCCCGGATTTCCCCATGAATGAAAAGCTGATCTCTTTGCTGAATAAGGCCATGATGGATGGGCATAATCAATATGTACATATGTGCGGGTTGCCCGCATTACGTGAAGGACTGGCCGAAAAATGCAATGCGCTATATGCTTCAGCAGTAGATCCCGAAACAGACATCACCATTACGCCCGGGGGCACATATGCGATCTATACAGCATTTACAACGATACTGCAACCGGGTGATGAGGTTATATTATTCGAACCCGCTTATGACAGCTATATTCCCAACATAGAAATAAACGGGGCAATTGCTGTACCCATTTCACTCACTTTCCCCGGGTATAAAATAGACTGGCAGGAAGTTAAAAATAAAGTGTCTGCAAAAACGAAAGCGATCATCATCAATACACCACATAACCCCACGGGAAGTGTATTGGAAGAAGATGACATTGAACAACTGCGTAGCATCGTTAAGGATACGGGAATCATTATTATCAGCGATGAAGTATATGAACACCTGATCTTTGATGATAAGCCACACCTTTCCATGCTCTGTTACCCCGACCTGGCCGCAAGGAGTTTTGTTTGTTTCTCATTCGGGAAAGTTTATCATTGCACCGGGTGGAAACTTGGTTATTGCATAGCCCCGGACGCACTTATGAAAGAATTCAGGAAAGTGCACCAGTTCAACTGCTTTACATGTAACAGCCCGGCGCAATACGCATTGGCTGAATTTTTAAAAGAGAAAGACCAATACCTGCAGCTTGGAAAATTCTTACAACAGAAGCGTGATCATTTTCATAATTGCATGCTGCAAACAAAATTTACTGCCTTGCCATCTTACGGAAGTTATTTTCAGCTATACAGCTATGCGGCTATGAGTGATGAATCTGAAAACGATTTTGCTGTCAGGTTAACAAAGGAAGCAGGGGTGGCAACCATTCCCGTTTCGGCTTTTTATAAAAAAGCCGTTGATAATAAAGTTCTGCGTTTTTGTTTTGCAAAAAAAGAATCAACCTTGGAGGAAGCAGTAAATAGGCTGATCCGTCTAAAGTAAATATTATACAGCAAACTGCCGGAGATGATGATCCAGGTGTTTGTACATACTCATACCCCATTGCTCAGGCGTAAACTTTCCAAAAAACGGGTGGGGATATTTGCTGATCCCTGTGGTGCCTGCTTTATGAAATTTATTTATCAGCTCGAGTAATTCCTTTTTCTCCTGCTCAAAATTTCGCTCATCTTTTATTATGAAATTGGGTGCTGTTGGCAAATTTTGCTTCCAGGGAGATTCATTGTATAATTTTGATTTTATCAACGGGCCAATTATACGGCCCACAAACATGCGGGACAATTTCTTTTCACTCAACGGCACCATGAAAGCAACTTTGCAGTGTGCCAGCATTTGGGAAACGTTCATCCTACCCCATTGTGCCGCAGATTGTGCAGACAATTTGTTCATTCTGTTCGTCACTTCATTATAAGCAGCAGTATCAAAAAGAGATTGCATATTGGCCGGTTTATTCTTTGAAAATTTGAAATGCTAAGCAACAAAATATTTTAGAAAAAATATAAAAAATTTATCAGTTGTCTTCTTTATTGTTTAAAGGCATGTCCAGGCTTTCATACCCGCAATGCTGGCACTGGTATATTTTTTCAGGAGCGACGGCATAACTTGAAAAGAACCAGGTAAGTATAGCAGTCAGATAATTTCTTGTAACAGGCTTTACAACAAGCAATATCTCATGTGCCCCACATTTGGGACAGGGAACAGCGTTTAAATATTCTGTTTCAAATTGCTGGAGTACGGTTGCTGCAATTTGGGCATCGTTGGCACTTACCACGAGCTTTATCCCGCCGATAGCCCCGCTGATCAATGGCCCGATCGTTACAGTATTCTCATCAAACAGGTAACATTCAATACCCGCATCCTGCAGTTTTGTGAGAATGATATTGGCTGTAAAATAATTATCGAATGTCTTTAAAGTTATGGTCTCCATTCATTAAAGATATTGAATAAAAAACCCCCGCTGCTGCGAAGGTTCTTAACTGATTTATTGCACGGATATGATCAGGGTTCTTTAGCATCCAATATGATTGGGCTATTCCCTTTGCCCATGATGATAACTTTTGCATTGTTGCTCAAGGCAAGTTCCTTCATGGCCTTTATCTGTTCATATTGTAATTGCTGGCTGGTAAGCCCGGTATTAATGATGCGTTGATAATCCGCGATCCCCTGAGCCTCTACCCGTTTGCGTTCGGCCTCCTGTTTTTCTTTCTGCAAAACGAATTCCATTTTCTTTGCATCCTGTTCAGCATTTATTTTTGATTCAATGGATGCTTTTACAGAATTGGGTAAGGTAATATTCCTGACCAACAATTGTTCAAGCATCAGCCCGCGTTTTTTAAAATCATCCTCGATGCTTTTATAGATACGCTGTTGAAATTCGTCCCGTTTATTTCCAAAGAGATCAACCGCCTGGTAGTAAACGGCATTATCCCTTATCTTGGTACGGGTTATTGGCCGCACGATCTTGTCACGGTAATCGTTACCGGTTTCTCTTAATAATTTAGGGGCATCTACGGATACGATCCTATAAAGTACGGTCAGGTCAATGGTAACTTCCAGGCCATCGCTTGTCAATACCCGGATTGCATCATCCCCGTTCTTCACGCCTTCATCATTGATACCGCTCATCGTATAATTCTGGGTTTTTACATCGAGCTTTTGTATTTCCAGCAAGGGGTTAACAAAATGGAGGCCACTTCCCAGTACACTATTCTGAATATTTCCAAATAATATCTTTACACCGACCTCTCCGGGATCGATCTGTACAATGGCAGAAGAAATAATCCCAAGCAACAAAAAACCGAACCCCAGCAGCCGGCCTATATTTTTAAATTTAGCGAGGGTAGGGGAATTTCTTAAAACAGTAGCAGAAATAATTATAAGCAGGATACCAAGGATCATCAGGAACATAGCAATAGATTTAGTACTGCAATATCATTAATAGTTTTAAGATCCCGGTAATAGCGTTTAAACAAATTGTAAAGAAAATACCGCTAGCTTTTATCCTTTTTATATTCCTCTATTTCATTGACAAAGTCAAGTGCTTTTGTAACAGATCTAAAGCCAGCGCCATTCATAAGCGCCCTTACCCATGGCTTGTGTAAATTCTTTTTAGAATAACTTATGTATAACCACATTCCAAGCACTGTAAGTAAGATAACCACCGGAAACTGGATAAGCCAGAAAGATAATGGATCATTTATTATCCAATGCCAGCTTATGAACCAGGTACTGTAAAAAGGAAATTGCAATAACAGAAAACGGTTATTACTTATCATAGCTGATTGTAGAGAGGCCAGCCTTTTTTGTGTATCCGTAATGTTTTCACTGTAATTTATCCGGCCGATCATTACAAGGTGCCTGACATAATTGATGATGGCCACAAAATTGAACAGGAAAAGCACGCCAACCGAAATGGTAAAAAAAGGATTTTTAAAACCATTGAAATATGCAAGCATACCTAAAAATGCCACCCACAGGGCTCCAACAAAGAGACCGGCAATTTTTGAAACCGTCAGCATTCTTAATTTCGATCTTGCTTTTTGAGATTGAATTGCTTCAAAGCACTTCAGGTTCAAAGCCCATGACTGTATATTCAATACACGGCTTTCTTCTATTTTGGTGCCGTACTCTTTCCACATGTCTTTTAATGTTTGGTCTGCCATTTTATAAATTATGAATGGTTGAAAATTTTTGTTTTAGTTTATCTTTTATCCTGCTGAGTTTTGTTGCCACATTCGTTTCCGTTATTCCAAGGATCTCAGCGATCTCCTTATGGTTTTTCTCTTCCAGGTACAGGATCATCAGCGCTTTGTCTAATTCTTTCAATTCATTGATGAATTGCTGGAGCAGGTTGATATTTTCGGCTGTTTCGTGTGTGCCATGTAGCTTGTCTTCAATATCAGGCAGCGTTTCCCTTAAAGTAATGGTTTTGCTGGCCCTGCTTTCCTTCCGGTAAAATGTGATTGCCACATTGAGTGCAATACGATACATCCAGGTAGAGAATTTGTATTCAGCATTGAAACTGCCGAATGATTTCCATAGCTGGAAGATGATCTCCTGCGCCAGGTCTTCCCGGTTGTTTATATTCGGGCAATAAGAATTGCATATCTTAAATATAATACCCCTGTTCTCCTTTATAAGGGTTATGAATGCCTCTTTGCCCGGTTCTGTACTCATCAATTAAAAATGTTCAGTTAATCATTATTCGCTGGAGAAAGCAAAATATCACAGTTATACAAAGAAAAATTTCCCGGGAAAGCTGATCAGGACCTTTTAAATTTTGATTTTAATTCGAGGGCAGCTTCTGTATAGCCCCCATCAGCGCCATCTACAAAATGAATGTGTTTGTTGTTCATGTTCTCGATATAGCAGGTCATGATACTTTCTGCGCTTACATGATGCCCGTAAAGGAGCCGGCCCTCCTGTTCTTCTTTTGCAAGGTATTTGAGGAACAGCTCCCTGTTCTCTGCTGTGCCGGAAACAATTGTATTGATGCGGCCGTCAATGGTAAGTGTATCGGAGAATTCAATTACCTGTGCCAGGTAATCGCCGGCCCTCAGGTTGTTCACTTTTAAATTATATTTAAAGTATAGTTTACCAATAATGGTTTGAAAAAAAAGTTTTACCAGGTAGCCGATCTTTCGTTTGCTGTAACGCAGCAGCATTTCATGCTGAAATTTTTTGAAACTGTTTATCAGGCGCAGCCGGTTCACAGAAAGCGGGTGTCTCTTACCGGTCTCTCCATAGAACTCATCCAATTTTTTTAAAACATTGTTATAAACCGTAAGCTGATCTTTTACATGAGTAGCTTCAACCAGCAAACAAACAACTTCTAAGCCTTTGGTCGGTGGCTTGATCTTATCCCACCTGCATTCAAGCCCCTGAAGATTTAAGGCACTTATGTCGAAATCCTGCAGGTCCTGCAATTTTTGTTTTTCATCATAACGGTAATTTTGTTTTACCACGGTTTCCGCATATTTCAAGCCGTCTCCCAATACAACAGATCTGTTTAACTCAGGCCCAATAGCCACTTTGGCAATATTTATTTCAAACCCAGCTTTGGTGATCTCACTTACGGGCACACTTCCAATGCGGATATCGAGTGCAAAGTTTTTGAGACTGTTGATCCTGTGCGCCTTTAACCCTGCTAAAACCGGTTGCACCAGGTCTTCCGGCACAATTACAATTCCGCCATCACCACCAAAAAAATAAGGGATATCTGTTTGGAATGATCTTGCAACATTCAACGCTGCAATGAGGCTTCCCGCAGCCACCAAATTAATATCTGTATGTCTGCCAGCTTTTACAACTTCAGTAGAATTGGCAATATCGGCTACAATTATATGCCAGTTTTGGGGAAGGGATACGAAATATGCCCCGGTTGATAAAAGTTCATTTACCGGGAGCGATAAAGGTTTTAGATCGGTATAAAAATTTATTGACATCGTGCACTAAGGATCGTTTAAATAAACAGAAAGGATTAAATTTAATATTCGCTTTCTTTAAAATTCTTTGTATTTTGATTGGTCTTCATTCCTTGGGTTAGCCATCCTGTGAATGTATGTTGCTTGCCCGCCACTTAAATACTTCTGGAATATTTTATTTTTTAACCTGCCTGCTTCCGGGCAATAAAATTATTTATATGAAAAAAATAATGCGCTCTTTATTGGTATTTATCTTCCCGGCTGTATTTATCTTATCAGGCTGTAATAACAACAGTGAAGATAAAAAACCTTCCGATGCAAAGGTCACAGATATTCCTGCCACAACAAAATCCAAAGAAGCGCTGGAAGTATTTCGCCAGGGAATGGTATACTACGACCTGAATGAAACAAAAAAAGCCAGGGAATCATTCAACAAAGCAATTGAGCTGGATCCTACATTTGGGTTGGCCTACCTCCTAAGAGCAAATACAGATCAGTCTGCCAAAGAATATGGAGATGATATTGCCAGTGGAAAAGCAAACCTTGACAGTTCAAGTTCCTGGGAAAAAATGTATGCCGATTATATGAATACAAATTTAACGGGGGAACGGAATAAAGGGATCGAGATCCTTCAGAAGATCACAGCCGATTATCCCGATGCGGCCAGGGCACAAGCAGACCTTGGCTTTGCTTATGATGGCAACAACCAGTTTGGTAAAGGAAGGGAAGCATATATAAAAGCGGTTCAAATAAACCCCGAATGGGTTGTGGGGTATAGCGCATTGGCGGGTTCATATCTTTTTAATGAACCCAGGGACCTGAAAAAAGCAGAAGAGAACGCTTTGAAAATTGTATCACTTGCCCCCAAAAGCGCGGGGGCACAAATCACCCTTGGTGATGCTTACCGGGCACAAAATGATTTTCAAAAAGCAAAGGACTCCTATACAAAAGCCATTGAGCTAGATACAACAGTTCCCGAAGCATATTATAAACTCGGCCATGCCAATACATATCTCGGCAACCTCGACGAGGCGAGAAAGAATTACAATGAAGCCGGTATGCGTGATGTTTCAAGAACAGCATCTGTTTTAAATACAGGATATACCTATTTATATGCCGGTGACCCTAAAACAGCTAGCAATTACCTGTTGGGAGAAGTTTCAAAAATGGATAGCAGTGCCGCTTCAGCAAGTAAATTAGCGAACGAAAAAAGTAACCTGGTTACTACGATCGCTACTATTGCGGTTCATAACGGGGATGCAGCAACATTGAAAAAAATTGTCCCGATGATACAGTCAACATCCGCTCAAATAACCATTGACCTTGGCAATACAGCTGAAGCAAAAATATTTGGCAAAGCCGATTCTCTTCACTGGCAGGCAATGATCGCACTTACAGAAGGAAAGTATGATGAAGCCAATTCAAAAGAAGAAGCTATGAAAACGGTCCTGGATCCTATTAAAGATGACCGCAAACTGGAAGGCTACCATGCTGACCTGGGGCTGGTCTGTATGAAACAAAAAAATTATAAAGATGCGATCACCCATTTTGAAAAAGCTGATCCCAATTCAATTTATTACCGTTATATGCTGGCAAAAGCAAATGATGCAGCGGGCATGAAGGACAAAGCGCTTGCCTTATACAAAGAAGTTGCAGCGTATAATTTTAATGGTATAGACAATGCACTGGTGCGGAATGAAGTAAAAAAAATGCTGGCAACGCCATAAGGTCGTCATTGCGAGGAACGAAGCAATCTTAATTGTTATCACAGATCCTGTTAGATTGCTTCGTTCCTCGCAATGACGATATTAATTAATATCCTTTCCTTCCTCCAGTTTTTTTATAACTCCTTCGACCATTGTTTTATTCTGTTCATTGGGTGCAAGGGGTAAAGCCAGCCGGGCATTTTTCAATGCATTTTTAGTATCGGCATTGGCGGCATAGCCTCTCGTCAGCCCCATCAGTGTTGTAAACTGGTTTGGATTTTTTGATGCATTTAATTTGAATACTTCCAGTGCTTCCTTATTTTTTTTCTGTTGCAATAATTGGCGACCGTATTGATGAACCTGTTGCATGGTTCCAAGCGGCATGGCATCTTTCATAACGGCTTCTGCCTCGGGGCTCCTCCCGAGTTTATCCAGTATTTGCGCCCGCGTACTCAATGACTGGAAATTTTTTTCCCCTACAAAAGCATCATTTTTTGAAGAGTCGGTCCAAGTTAGCGCTTCTTCAAGGTTTACATTATGTTGCAGGCACCAGCGTGCCGCCTGGTCCCATGTTTGCCAAATAAATCCTTTATCTCCCTGCAATTCCTTATGGAATGATTCCAATTGTGTTTTTACATAATCAATCTCTACTTTGAAAGGGATCATTAATTTCTCCCATTCCAAAGCAACGGTTGCACTGTTCTCTGTTTCATTCAGGAATTCATACTTCAGCCATTCTATACTTTTATCCATTGTTACTGGTTTTACTTTTACCCTTAATGCATCATCACTTTCCTTATAAAAGAAACTTCCCCATGCAATATTGTTCTTCGAAAAGATCAGGGTACATTCATTTGTATCGTAGGCAATAAAAAAGCCATACTTACCAGCCGGCAGGTCGCGGCCTTCAATTTTTACGGGCGTGGAAAATTCTATCGTGGTACTTTCATTGGCACCGGCCCTCCAGGGAGCTGCTTTGCTGTTGCCGAATCCGAGATCTGCAAAACCAACATGAACGAGCTGGCCCCAGATCTTTCCTTCGCGGCCTTTCACACCGGGCCTGTCGTAATGAATGGTAACATCCGTGATACCGATCCGTTCTGATACAGAAGCTTTTTTATTTCCGCCATCAGGCAAAGAAGTAAGTTGGGAAAAAGCTGTTAATGTAAATACAGCCAATGCAAAACAGGTTGTGATCATTTTTTTCATACGCTTCGTTTTAGTGTGCTCAAGCTATGAAAGAAAACAAACAAACAAAAGCAGATTATTACCAATGCCGATTGCGGCGGATAAACAGTAATGAGCAGGGATATGAGGCAAGCTGTAAAGAGATCACCTATAGTGTACTGATCTTTTGATCTAGGCCACCATATTTTTTTCATTTTTTAATGCCTGTAAAAAAACTTTAGCCGCTTCTTCCGACGATGCGGGATTTTGGCCGGTAATAAGGTTGCCATCTTTTTTTACATTAACCTCCCAGCTGGTGGATTTGGTATAACGGGCCCCCAGTTTTATCAAAGAGTCTTCCAGTAAAAAAGGAACTGTGTCGGTAAGCTTTATGGATGCCTCTTCATTGTTTGAAAAACCGGTAACCTCTTTGTCCTTTACCAACGGGTCGCCGTTTTGAATTTGAGTATTCAACAATGCTGCAGGTGCATGACAAACAAACGCAATGGGTTTTTGCTTGTCATTAAATGCCTGTATCAGGCCAATTGAATTTTCATCCGTTGTTAGGTCCCACAGTGGACCGTGGCCACCAGGATAAAAAACGCCGTCATAATAATCTGCTATCATCTCGCTTAACTTATGGGTGGAGGATAATTTTTCTTTAAGCATAACATCTGTTGCAAAGCGCCTGGTAAAATGGGTTTGGGAGTTTTCATCCTCGCTTTTTGGATCTATAGGCGGTTGCCCTCCTTTGGGAGAAGCTAAAGTTATTTCTACACCTGCGTCTTCCAGCACATAATATGGAGCTGCAAATTCTTCTATCCAGAAACCGGTTTTTTCACCGGTATTGCCAAGCTCTCCGTGAGAGGTTAAAACCATTAATACTTTCATTTGATGAATATTATTTCTTTTAATAGCACTAATAACCTTGCCAAGCTTTATAAATAGATCAATTACCCGTAGCAGGTTACGGCGGTCATGGAACAGCCGGTAATAAAGCAGGTAGGTCCCGGGAAGTGTTAAAAATGAAAGCCTTATGCGAGGAGGCTATAAAACCGTTACATGTAAAACAAAATTTTAATGCAATGGGCTGTAAGGCACAAAAAATTCTTTTATTAATCAAATTCTGCGTATCATTGCATTGGAAAAGGTTGGGAAGATTATCCTAAGTCATATTCCTTCAGTAATTCAACCACTTTCCATCACTATTATTTCAACTTCAATTTTACAGAACTTAAGAGCGGAATTTTTTTGAAAAACGCATTTTCTCATATTTTATGTACAACATATCGCAACTGAACGACCTGCTCGTTCCGGAACTGCTTGATATAGCAGAACAATTTAGCATCCCAAACTCAAAAAAGATGAACAAACAGGATCTGGTCGATAATATCCTGGAAAAACAATCACTTATGACAGAAGAAAAGAAAAATTCCGACGGAGAAAAACCAAAACGTAAACGCATTATTAAAGGGGCTGAAAATGCACCGGCAGCAGCGCCAGTTAAAGAAGATGCTCAGAAAAAGGAAATAGCAACGCACAAACCCAAAAAAACAGAACCAGAGAAAAAGCCGGTTAAAAGGCCAAAACCGGAATCCATTGAGGATGATGAAGAAGAAGAGTTACAGCCACTAACTGCCGAGGATAGCAGCATTCCACCAGCCATTGCACAAATGCTGCAGGAAGAAGATATCCAGCAGCCCGAAGTAAATATGGAAGAACCAGAAAGGCCGGGAAAGGAAAACAGGCCTTATCAGCAGCGCAGGGATCAACAGCCGGCGTTTAATATAGAATTTGATGGTGTGGTATTGGGCGAAGGCGTACTGGAAATGATGCCCGATGGATATGGCTTTTTACGCAGCAGCGATTACAATTATCTTTCTTCTCCCGATGATATTTATGTTTCACCTTCTCAAATAAAATTATTCGGTTTAAAAACCGGCGATACTGTTTATGGTTCTGTACGGCCTCCTAAAGAAGGTGAAAAATATTTTGCTTTATTAAAAGTTGAAACGATCAATGGCAAAAGCCCTGAAGAAGTAAGGGACCGAGTGCCGTTTGATTACCTGACACCACTTTTTCCTTTCGAGAAACTGGAGCTTACAACAAAGGCAGACAATTACAGTACAAGGATCATGGACCTGTTTACACCAATTGGTAAAGGGCAGCGTGGTTTGATCGTAGCACAGCCCAAAACCGGTAAGACAATGTTGCTGAAAGAACTGGCAAATGCTATTGCTGAAAACCATCCGGAATGTTACCTGATGGTTGTACTGGTTGATGAAAGGCCGGAAGAGGTTACCGATATGGAACGCAGCGTTAAAGCAGAAGTAATTGCTTCTACTTTTGATGAACCGGCAGAAAAGCACGTAAAAGTCAGTACCATGGCATTGCAAAAAGCAAAACGCCTGGTAGAATGTGGCCATGATGTGGTGATATTACTCGATTCAATTACACGTTTGGCAAGGGCGCACAATACCGTAGCACCTTCATCTGGTAAAGTTTTATCAGGTGGTGTGGAAGCAAACGCTATGCAAAAACCAAAACAATTCTTTGGTGCTGCACGTAAGATAGAAAATGGGGGATCACTTACCATTATTGCAACAGCCCTGGTAGACACCGGGAGCAAAATGGATGAAGTGATCTTTGAAGAATTTAAAGGAACAGGTAATATGGAATTACAGCTGGAACGTAAACTTTCCAACCGCCGGATTTACCCGGCGATCGATATTGTATCGTCTTCAACACGCCGTGATGACCTATTGCTTGACAAAGATACTTTCCAACGTATGTGGGTATTGCGCAAGCATATGGCAGACATGAACCCTGAGGAAGCATTGAATACGCTTTTGAAAAATATGAAGGGTACAAAAGACAATGCAGAATTTTTAACAAGCATGAATGGTTGATCAAAAAAAATAAAACATACAACCGTTGAGTGATCAACGGTTTTTTTATACCAATTAGATTTTGATTTTGGTCTAAAGGATTGTGCCAGATAGCATCACGTTAACAAAAGAAGATATATTTTTAAAATATATTACAAGGATCATTTGAAGAAGAAATTATTATATTATTTATTATTACTGCTGTTTCCTGCCTTTTCTTTTGCACAGGAGATAACAGGCATATGGAAAGGTGAACTCTATGTAGATTCAACAAAAAAATTCTATCCATTTGAATTAACGATCAGCGAATACAAAGGAAAGCTAACCGGTTATTCAAGGATCAGTTTTGAAGAAAACGGTATCCGGCAGGTCGTTTTCAGGGACCATACGATCAGGATAAAAGACAGCTCCATCATTGTTGAAGATGACAGCCAGCTTGCAAAAGCATCCAGTATATCCACACCCAAAGAAGTAAAAAAAGTCATGATACTTACTTTGACCAGGATGGATAGCAGCATGCAACTAAGCGGCACCTGGAGTACGAATAAGACCAAACGATACCTTGCAGCTTCCGGGTCCGTTAAAATGCAACAGAAAAAAGATTTCAAATCAACTGAAATATTTAAAAAATTAGATTCACTTTCTTTAGCAGGTAAATTATCTTTTAATAAACCACCTGTTGCCGGGCCGGCCGAAGAAGCAATTCATTTAAGACTTGAAAAAATAGAACTTTCCGGCCTTGCATCTGCAGGGTTCCCGAAGAAGATAATAACGCCTCCTTCAAAAGTTGTCAGACCCAATCCTTTGATAAGGCCTAAAGAGATGCCGATCGCAAGGATCGAGAAAGCGCTTTCTCCACCCGAGGTTAAACCTGTTGCAGTAACAACCGTCGCAGTAAAAAAACCTGATGCACCCGTAGTGAAATCAACACCCGTTGTAAAACCCAAAGAAACTACTATTGCAAAGGTTGAGAAGCCGCCTATTCCAAAAACTCCTGCTATAGTAAGTAAGCCTGCCGAAAAAAGAAATGTTGTATTACCCGAACAAAAGAATGCTGCCGTTGATGTAGCAAAAAGATCAGTGAACAGCATGCAATCATTTTTTTATAAGTCAGATAGCCTTCAGCTTACTTTATATGATAATGGTGAAATAGACGGCGACACCGTAAGTGTGTTGTTGAATGGAAAGGTTATTATTGCAAAACAAGGGTTGAATACCAGGCCCAATGTTCATACTATTTATTTTGATAAAGATTCACCAGACTCTATGCAACTGGTCATGTATGCTGAAAACCTGGGAAGCATCCCTCCAAATACAGGATTATTGGTGATCAGGGAAGGCGCATCTATATATGAAGTAAGATTTAGTGCAGACCTGAAAACAAATGCAGCTGTTATATTAAGAAGAAAAAAAGGCGAATAGTCAAAGCCCCTGCCGTCTTTAAAGAACAATGACGATATTTCAATACCCCTTATTTATGTAACTTCATATGTAAGATTGAAAATGGCTATACAAAAAATTTCACCAGAACAATTACAGGAGTTATCAGGGCGATATCCAATTTTAGATGTACGCAGCCCGGGAGAATATGTTCATGCACAAATTCCCGGCGCATATAGCCTGCCGCTATTTACTGATGAGGAAAGAAAGAAGATCGGGACAGCTTATAAACAGGAAAGCCGTGAAATGGCCATCAAATATGGCCTTGACTTTTTTGGCGTGAAAATGAGGCCAATGGTTGAAGAAGCAGAAAAAATAATCAAGAATTATAAACCTGATGCAACCTCAAACCCTGAACCTCAAAATTCAAACGGCCTGCTTGTTCATTGTTGGAGAGGCGGTATGCGCAGCTCCGCTGTTGCGTGGCTATTGAATTTTTACGGGTTTAATATTTATTTACTGGAAGGCGGTTACAAAGCTTATCGTAACTGGGTATTGCAACAATTCGAAAAGAAATATGATTTTAACATTGTTGGCGGTTATACCGGTAGTGGAAAAACAGAATTGCTAAAAATGCTTTTGCAAAATGGCCATGCAATCATAGACCTGGAAGGGCTGGCCAATCATAAGGGATCTGCATTTGGCGCTTTGGGACAGCCTCCGCAGCCAAAACAGGAAATGTTTGAAAACCTTTTAGCAACAGCACTTGATCAAAACAGGAAAAGATTATTTTGGCTGGAAGATGAGAGCCAGCGTATCGGTTCTTTAAATATTCCGCACAGTTTTTGGGATACTATGCGCAGCAAACCGGTCTATTTTATGGATATCCCTTTTGAGCAAAGGCTTGATCATATTTGTTCAGGCTATGGAGCCATAGAGAAAGAATTCTTAATAAATGCCATTGTGAGAATAAAAAAACGATTGGGGCCATTGGAAACGAAAACGGCTATCGGGTTTTTATTGGATGATGATGTAAAAGAATGCTTCAGGATATTATTAAGTTATTATGATAAAACATATTTGAAAGCCTTGCAAGGCAGGGAAAATCTTGCTTCCTTATTAAATAAAATAGGCTGTGCAGGCGTTGATAACATATCTAATACCGAAAAACTAATTTCATGCGCAATAGTAAATACCTGATCATCTTCCTTATTGCCTTTCTTCCGGCAAAATTAATTGCACAGGATATAACAGGTTTATGGAAAGGAACACTGTACAATGACAGTACTAAGAAATATTACCGCTACGAGATCGGCATCAGCGAAGAAAAGGGTAAGCTTAGCGGATTTTCGCACACGTTCTTTTTAGTAGATGACAAAGAATTTTATGGCGTAAAAAAGGTCAAGATCAGGAAAACCGATGGTAAGATCATTGTGGAAGATGCCGGGCTGATTGCAAACAACTATCCGGAAGCTCCTGCAAAAGGGGTAAGGCAGTTAAATGTTCTTACGCTGGAGGTCAGGGATAGCATCATGACTTTGAGCGGCCCATTCTCGACCAACCGTACAAAAGAATACAGTTCACTAACCGGGACCATTAACCTGCAAAGGAAAAATGATTTCTGGCAATCTGCATTGGTCCCACACCTGCAGGAACTCGGCCTTTCAACTAACCTGTCCTTTGTAAAAAAAGAAGCCGATCTCGCAAAAGAAAAAGAAGCAGCAGAAAAAATAGCTGCTCAAAAAGAGATGGCTGCGATGATCGCTCTCCAGGAAACAGGGAAAGAACCGCCGCTTAAAAAAGAAGAAGTAAAACCAGAACTTAAAAAAAGTGAGCCATCGAAAGAAATTGTTTCAAACATAAGCCTCCCGAAAAAAGAAATAAAAAATGAAATAAAATCAAAACCCGAATCGGAAGAAACAATAAAAGAAATTACCACAGGTACCGCAACTTTTAAAAGTGAAGAAACAAAACCGGATAATCTCCAACCGAATAAGCCATCAAAAGCAGAAGCCGGTAAAGAAGTAAAATCGAATGAATCTAAAAAAATAAACGCTTCGTCTGCTGAATCAACGGCAAATATTAAACCTACAGAAATGAAACCTGTTGTAATCAGATCAAATGCCCCGGCTGCAGAAGTAGCAAGCAGGACAAATGTTGTTCAGCAAACGGTTTATTTTACTTCCGACAGCCTGCAGATCTCTTTATATGATAACGGCGAAGTAGATGGCGATACGGTGAGTGTATTAATGAATGGTAAAATTATCATGGCCAGGGAAGGACTAAGTACAAATGCAGTTCGCAAAACAATTTATGCCGGCCAGCTTACCGATAGCATTGAATTGATCATGTATGCAGAAAACCTCGGCACCATTGCACCAAATACAGGGCTATTGGTAGTTCACGACGGAAAAAGTATTTACGAGATCCGTTTTAGCGGGGACCTGAAAAAGAATGCAGCCATCATATTAAAAAGAAGAAAAAACTAGCGGTACATGACAGGAGAAAATAAAGAAGGGAGTGAAACGGTAAGACTTACTCAATATTCACGTGGTGCGGGCTGTGGTTGCAAAATAGCACCAAAGGTTTTGGAAGAAATATTACAAAGCAGTACCCAGCATCCGATCGATAAAAATTTATTGGTTGGAAACAGCAGCAACGATGATGCGGCTGTTTATAACCTTGGAAACGGGTCGGCAATGATCTCTACAACAGATTTTTTCATGCCGATCGTTGATGATGCTTTTGATTTTGGAAGGATCGCTTCCGCCAATGCCATCAGTGATGTATATGCCATGGGCGGCAAACCACTTTTAGCAGTTGCCATACTTGGCTGGCCGGTAGAAAAACTTCCAGCATCACTTGCTCAGCAGGTATTGGAAGGAGCCAGGGACATTTGTGCCGCTGCAGGTATTCCATTGGCCGGCGGGCATAGTATTGATACAGCAGAACCCATGTTCGGCCTCGCAGTCAGCGGGATGGTGCAAATTGAAAATTTAAAACAAAATAATACAGCCGGCGAAAATGACCTGGTCTTTTTGACCAAACCAATAGGTGTTGGGATCTTATCTACCGCACAAAAAAGAGGGTTGCTCAAAGAAGAACATGCAACTATGATGATAAGCCAAATGGTATCATTGAATAAACAAGGAGAAGCACTTGGGGAAATAAAAGCGGTTACTTCCATGACTGATGTTACCGGTTTTGGATTGCTGGGCCATCTCATAGAAATGGCTGACGGCGCCGGGCTTTCTGCAGAATTATATTATTCACAGGTACGGGTAGTTGATGGTGCAAAAGAATACCTGGCACAACGAATAGTTCCAGATGCGACATACAGGAACTGGAACAGTTACAGCAGTAAGGTCGGTTTTGAAAAGGGTGTGAATGTCATGGAAGCATTTAACCTGTTGCCTGACCCTCAAACCAACGGGGGATTGCTCTTCAGTGTAAAAGCATCGGCTGTTGATGAAGTGACCAGGTTATTAACTGAAGCGGGGCTAAAGGATTTTGCAGAACCCATTGGGAAGTTCATTAAAAGGAGCGATAAGGCCGTTCACGTTAAATTATAACCATGCATTTTTCTTTTGCTGATCTTACCGGAACAGTTGGGGTTACGTTATTACTGGTAGCATTCGGGTTGAACCTGGGGAATAAAATTTCGCAAAACAGTTTGTTGTATATCCTGCTGAATTGTATTGGGGCATCACTGGCATGCCTTGCATCCGTCTTGATCAGGTATGTTCCTTTTGTAATATTAGAAGCTGTATGGACGATCGTGTCCGTGGCTGCGCTGGTAAACTATTTTAGGAAAGGATAAAGTTGTTTATTGCACCAACACTAGATCAGCTTGTCTATTTTTTCCGCCAGTTTTTTGTCTTTATCGGTAACAATGTCCCCTGCATCATGTGTACTTAGCCAAATTTCTACAGTGTTATACACGTTTTTCCATTCTGGATGGTGATTCATTTTTTCTGCAGCCAGTGCCACCCTGGTCATAAAAGCAAATGCCTCTGAAAAATCTTTGAATTCAAATTTGCGGTGTAATTTATTGTTCGCTTCTTTCCACATACTGTTTGAGTTTAAAAAGTTAAGAGATATTTCGCTACAATATCATGTGTTGCTTGTTCTTTATTTTTTCATGTGTCATCTCATTCACCAGCTGAACGCCCGGCAGTAATTTTACAGATTGCTGCAGGGCATTCAATTCGTCATTCTCCATTTCCTCTCCCTTTACCAGCCACAAAAAATCAAGGTGCTTGAATTCAGGCAGGAGGTATTCCCCGTCATCCTGGTTATTATATAAAAAATGAACCATTGTGCAATTCGGGACATTGTATTCATAAATAGAAAAAAAATAATTCCGTTCCTTTTTTCTTAATTGTATCTCCAGGCTGTTGTTTATCCTGAATTTGAACCCGAGTATCTGGTTAATATGCCAGGTGAACAGGTAATCTTTAACCGGGGCCACAATGCCCAATAGCCTTGTGCATTCGAAAAATTCTTCTACCAGTGTTTCGTTGTCAATTTTTAATTTCATGAATACCTGTTTGGAATTTTTTTAAAATATAATATCCAGTGTCAATTCCTGTTTGCCACGAATTAATTTAACCTTGGTTGCATCACCTTTATTGAATTTGTTCAATGCATCCATATAGGTTTGTACATCACTGAACTTATTTTCTCCCAATTGAACGAGCACATCTCCCACTTTAATGCCAGCCTTTTCCGCGGGCCTTCCCGCACTAACCCCGTCTACATGAACCCCGTTGCCACTAAATGTATAATCGGGCATGATCCCCAGGCTTACTTTGAAAGTGTTTTTACCGGTGGAGGTTTCCCTGGTTTTTGTAAAGGCAAACCGACCCATGCTACCGGAGGACTTAATGATATTATAGACGAATTTTATTACCTGCAATTCACCTGAATAATTTATTTTATCCGCATCATCGCTTGGCTTATGGTAATCCATATGTGTCCCGGTAAAGAAGAATAATACGGGAATATCTTTCCTGTAAAATGAAGTATGGTCACTGGGCCCTGTTCCGCTGCTGTCTAATTTTATTTTAAAATATTTATTTGTTGTGTCGATCATTTTATTCCAGGCAGGAGATGTGCCATACCCGCCGATGTTCAAACCATGTGTACTGTCATTCAGCCTGCCAACCATATCCATATTGATCATATAATCTACCGTTGAAAGATCGATGGAAGGATGATCGGTAAAATATTTAGAACCAAAGAGCCCCAGTTCCTCGCCTGAAAAAGCGATCAGTAAATAATTATTTTTTTTCAGCTTTGAGGAACGGAGTATTTTACCAAGTTCAATAAGCGCAGCAGTACCGCTGGCATTGTCATCTGCGCCATTGTGTATCATTGGGGTGGTTCCTGCGTAAAGGGAGTTGTGATCTTCGCCATAACCCAGGTGATCATAATGTGCGCCAATGATGATTGTAGTTGCCGAATTGTTGTTTATAAAACCGATTACATTATGACCAATGCGTTTTTTCTCTTCTATATTTACTTTTAATTTCAGCGTATGCATGCTTGTCTCATCTGCCAAGTATTTTTTCTTTGCTTTAATATTAAGATAAACAACGGGGATCTTTGAGCTGGCAGTTTTATCTTTTTCATCAAACTTAATATTGTCTGCAATGGAAGAACTGTTATAAATAACCAGGCCCGTTGCCCCCTTTTTTGAATAATCTGTTGAAACCTTACTGATCGCCTCCTGCAGATCAAAATGTGGGTTGTTGGAATTATTGGTCAGCGGTTCGCCTATATCAAAAAACCAGACCTCTCCCTGTTCTTTCAATGACTGGTAGATATCACACTGAACAGATGCATTTGCAGAATATGCCAATGGAAAAAAATCTTCTTTTAAGATCAGTGAATGATCATTCACAGAAAAAAAAGTTTCTTTGTTAATTTGTTTTCCTTCAGGGACGTCAAACTCCTGTAAATAATTTCCATTGGCTTGTATAGGATTGATGCCGGCATTTTTAAATTCGCCGGTTATATATTCATAAGCTAGTTTTTCTCCTGCAGTTCCGGTTCTTCTTCCTTCCAGTTTGTCATCGGCGAGGTAATTGATATGTGTCTTTAAGGAGGCAACGATCTTTTTATCTGCTTTAGAAAATCTTTGTGCAAAGGATGATTGGTAAGTCAACAACAACAATGCTAAAATATATTTCATGATTTTTTTGAATGAATGGATACAAAGTTAACAAACCGCAGTTCTTTCTAAGAACTAATTCCATCCCTCAATTACCGGCTTCTTTCCTAATTCGTAAATACATAAGATTCGATAGCATTACTTTTGCAACGCAAATCCAGGAGGGCTCAAATCAGTTGTGGCAAAAAAAATAAACATAGCATTAGTCGGGAATCCCAACAGCGGTAAATCTTCTCTTTTTAATGTACTTACAGGGCTGAACCAGAAGGTGGGTAATTTTCCGGGAGTAACTGTTGATAAGAAAACCGGCAAGAGTTCTATATCAGAAAATTTGCAGGCCAATGTTATTGACCTTCCGGGCACGTACAGCCTATATCCCAAACGTACGGATGAATGGGTTGCCTACAAGGTCCTGTTACTACAGGATGAAGCGGTAAAACCCGATATGGTTGTATTAGTGGCTGATGCGAGCAGCCTGAAAAGGAATTTGTTGTTCTGTTCGCAGATCATCGACCTGAAAATACCGGTAGTGGTTGCATTTACCATGATGGACCTTGCAAAGCAAAAAGGCACCCAGATTGATATCCCGGGACTGGAACGTGAACTGGGGGTACCCATTGTTGCGATCAATCCAAGGAAGAATAAGGGGATCGTTGCCTTAAAGAAAGCAATACAATTATCGGCCGAAAACCCCGAGATGGTGCCGGCCAGGGATTTCATTGACAATTCCATGCTTGCTGAAAATGCCATAGCAGAAGTGCAGGGCTTATTCCCCGGCATCAGCAATTATACGGCTATTCATTACCTGATAAATCACGAACACTTTTTATTGGACGATAAAACACAGGAAGCCGTTGAGCAGGTAGAAATCAAAAATAAATTCAATCCAACAAAGACCCAGGCCGAGGAGATCATGCAGCGGTATGGCCGGATAAAGCATATCATGCAGCAAACGATCGTTGAGACCGATCCCCTGCAGCAATCTTTGTTTACCGAAAAACTGGATAATATCCTCATGCACCAGACCTGGGGATACCTCATCCTGGTGTCTGTATTGTTTTTATTGTTTCAAAGTGTTTTCTGGGTTGCACAATACCCGATGGATGGGATCGAATGGCTTTTTGGGCAACTATCGGGCTGGCTGTCGGATATTATGCCGGGTAATTGGTTCAGTGATCTCTTCATCAATGGAATTGTTGCCGGCCTTAGCGGCATCATGCTTTTTGTACCACAGATCATGATCCTTTTTGGACTGATCACTTTACTGGAAGATACCGGTTACATGGCAAGGATCAGTTTTCTAACAGATAAGCTTATGCGAAAAGTGGGTCTCAACGGGAAAAGTGTGATGCCGATGATCAGCGGTTTTGCATGTGCCGTGCCCGCCATCATGAGTGCCCGCAATATTGAAAATAAAAAAGAAAGGCTGCTCACTATTATGATCACGCCATTGATGAGTTGCAGTGCCCGGCTCCCCGTGTATACTATACTGATAGCGATCATCATCCCCTCTAAACTCTATTTTGGTTTTTTAAGCCTCCAGGGCCTGGTGATGATGGGCCTGTACCTGCTTGGCACCGTAATGGCATTGGTAGTTGCCTGGGTCATGAAATGGTTCATTAGATCACTGGAGCGAAGCTATTTTATACTCGAGTTGCCTGTTTACCGGGCCCCGCGATGGAAGAATGTTTTTTATACCATGGTAGAAAAAGCAAAAATATTTGTGTTTGATGCAGGGAAAGTGATCATGGTTATCAGCTTATTGCTTTGGGCATTGAGCACTTACGGGCCGGGCGATAAAATGAAAGCTGTTTCAGCAAAATATGAACTAATGCTGCTGAATGATCCAGGAAAAAAAGCCGGGATAGAAAAATTAAAGAAAACCGAATTATTACAAACATCATTTGCCGGAACACTTGGAAAGGCGATTGAACCCGCTATACGACCACTGGGGTATGACTGGAAAATAGGAATTGCATTGATCACATCATTTGCTGCCAGGGAAGTATTTGTGGGAACCATGGCTACGTTATATAGTGTAGGAGAAGATAAGTCTTCTAATAACAATACACTGCGGCAAAAAATGAATGCAGCGGTAAGAGAAGACGGAACAAAAGTTTATACTCTTGCTGCGGGTTTATCTTTATTGGTCTTTTATGTACTGGCCATGCAGTGTATGAGTACGCTGGCAGTAGTGAAAAGAGAAACCCGTAGCTGGAAATGGCCCGCGATACAACTTGTGTATATGACCGCCCTTGCTTACCTGATGAGTTTTATTGTTTTCCAGTTGTTTAAATAGCCATTAGCCACAAGCCGTTAGCTATTAGTGTTCTTGTTTTTAGCATTTTTATAATTATCTCCGCAGCATTGTAATAAACTGCGCCTATTAAAAATTGACTAACGGCTTGCGGCTAATAGCTAACAGCCCCTCCTACCAATCCACTGCATATATAATATTATTCTTCACCTGTGGATATATCTTTTTAAAAAGCTCATCCAAGACTTCCTCTTTGCGAGGGGTACCATAGCCTGCACCATTATTGATCATTTCCCAATCCCTTGCACTTAAGGCACGGCTATCACCATTATAAGTGGCCCTCTCTTCCTGCCAGCGGTAATCATCTCTTATATTCCTGAAACTGATATTCTTCCCTGTTATTACATCAGTAATATTTACGTCCATGTCGGCGCGGGCCGTAAAGCTGCTCCGGGTAATATTTACAGTTGCGTAAACAGTGCGGTATACGGGATTCCCGGATGTATCAGTTCCGGTCTGTACCTGTGCACTTGCATTCCTGCTATAATTATTATTTGAGGGATAAGGGATATCAATGTTGCGGAGCTTCAGGTCAACTATCCAATCCGGTTGTACATTATCCCTCCTTGCCTGCCAGTCTGTATAAAAACGGGCAGGATACCTGTTCTTATTTATACCACTAAGATCACGCACCAATGCTTGTTGAAAATATTCATTGCTGAAATTGTATCCACTATTGCCCCAGCTGCTGTTGAAATAATATGAATTATCCTGTACAGGATTGATAATAACATTTACAATGGCCGATTCATAGGCCTGGTCCGATTTTGCAATGGCATCTTTATAACCGGGGATTATCTTTTCGGCTTTCTTAAAATAGCCATATGCTTTTTTCGCATTGTCACGGCCGGTATTATCCAGCAAGACCTGTCCTTCATTATAATATGCTTCAGCACCTGATTGCTTTGCATCAAAAAGTTCAGTGCTATAGCTTTGCGGACTTACTAATTTGAATGCGGGGGGATTATTTATGATCGCATCATATGCATCCTGCAGGTCCTGGTATTCATTTATGATCTTATCCCAGCGGTTAAGTTCTTTACCCGCTTTAAGGTCCTTTATTTTAACAAGGTGCTTTTTTAGAATATTGGTATATAGAACAGGGACTGCCTGTAAGGCATTTTCATCTGTAGGGCTTTTGCCCAGTTTCTTTACAGCATCTGATAAAGCTTTGTCTTCATCGGTACGTTCCAGGTAATTTTTGCTGCTGGCACAGGCCGATAAGATCAAGGCTGCAAAGCACATAAAAACTATGCTTTTCATTTTATACCTCCTTTTTTTATACATACGACCAAAATAGATACCCTAAGTTATCGAGATATTCTATGTTATATATATTTTAACAGGAACGCTCTTTTTGGCCGATTTTCGAGCTTTTTTCCTACCATTTATAAAATAAATATACCACTCATCCAATTATAAATATTTTTTTTAAAGGTCATTTTTTAAGAAAATCCAATACCACAGTGTGTTTCAGGTGATAATCACCTACAGTCCACTGCCAGCTACTTTAAAATAAATGGTATTATGTGTTGCATAGTACTAAAATGTTTATATCTTTGTGTTGTCAAGGTAAAAGGTAATGGTTAAACAGCGAGTGGGAAGATCCGGAAACACTACTAGCCACTAGCCGAACCCCACTAGCCTCAGACAAAGTATAGCCATGAATTTTAAAAATGTAAAGCCATGAATATTGATAACACAGCAAGCCAGATGCGCAAGGGGGTTTTAGAGTTTTGCATTCTGTCGGTAATAAAACAGGGAGAAGCTTATCCCTCAGATATCATCGACAAGATGAAAGCAGCAAACCTCAATATTTTTGAGGGTACACTCTATCCCCTGCTGACGAGGCTGAAAAACGCAGAACTTCTAACATATCGCTGGGTGGAAAGTAACAGTGGCCCGCCACGGAAATACTTTGCACTTACGGATAAGGGAGCAGAATTTTACAAAGAACTCGAAGCTACCTGGAATGAATTAGCAAATGCAGTACAGGCATTAACAACGTCACCGGGATAGTTCAAACAACTTCAACCTGTCTGCCGACACGCAGGCACTCATATAAAGTATAGCCATGCTTTTGTTGATAACAACTTTAACTAGAGAAACAAAATTAAAAGCCATTATTTAGTAT
Source organism: Ferruginibacter sp. (assembly GCA_040006715.1). Classification (GTDB taxonomy): domain Bacteria; phylum Bacteroidota; class Bacteroidia; order Chitinophagales; family Chitinophagaceae; genus Ferruginibacter. The sequence continues at coordinate 123,227 of JBDTWL010000001.1, forward strand.
TAAATAAAACTAAAGGCAAAACAAAAACAATTATTACGCCATGAAACAAGTAATAAATATCAACTTCCAGGGTCGTGTAGTACCAATAGAAGTTACCGCTTTTGAGATATTAAAAGATTATACGGAAAGCCTTAACAGGTACTTTGCCGCAGAAGAGGGCAAAGAGGAGATCATCAATGATATCGAAAGCCGTATAGGAGAACTTTTCCAGGAGCGCATAAAAGAAGGCTCAACCTGCATTACTGATGATGATATCAATGCTATTATCAGGAGTATGGGCCGCCCGGAAGATTTTGAAACAGACCAGGCAACAGCAGATGCAGTAAACGAAAGCCGTAAAGAAGCCAATACCGGCCAGGCAACTTCTCATACCTCAACAGGAACGAATAAACGCCTTTTCAGGGATGAGAACAATAAAGCGGTTGGGGGTGTATGTAGCGGTCTCGCAAACTATTTTGGAATAGATGTAGTGGTGGTACGTATCATCTTTGTCGTCCTGATAGGCGCTTTATTTATTCCCTACCTGATATTATGGATAGCAGTTCCAAGTACAGCTACCACGGAGATCGGCGGCATGCGTAAAAAATTATACCGCGACACAGATGACAAGATCTTAGGAGGAGTTTGCGGTGGTATTGCGAATTACTTTGGCATCAATGTGTGGATACCACGGGTCTTATTTTTGCTCCCGTTCCTGAGTTTTGTATCAAGGTGGAGCCATTGGGGAGATTTTGATTTTCCTAATTTCATTAGATTAGGTTTTAGCCCGGGAGCATTGATCATATACATTATCCTCTGGCTGGTTATTCCTGAAGCAAATACAACTGCCGAAAAACTGGAAATGAAAGGAGAAAAGGTAGACATGAACTCTATCAAGAATTCTGTAATGGAAGAAATGAAAGGCGTACAGCAACGTGCAGAAAAATTTGGTAAAGAAGCTAAAACATATGCAGCAGAAAAGGGAAAGAACTTTGGTGCGGATGTGGGGGCTGTAGCAAAAAGAGGTGGCCGTTCGTTGGGCGACATAATTGCACTGCTGTTTAAAATATTTGCCTACTTCATTTTAGGATGTATGGGATTTGCAGCTGTTATGGCATTATTCGCCTTTGGTATTTTTTCAATAGGTATGTTCCCCGTTAAAGATTTTGTTTTAACAGACGGATGGCAAAATGCTTTTGCCTGGGGAACTTTGATATTCTTCATTGCGGTTCCTATTGTGGGGATCCTTACCTGGCTTATTCGCAGGCTGGCAAAAATCAAAACCAACAGGAAGATGATGAGAATCTCTTTTTTCAGCCTGTGGCTGATCGGCCTTTTCAGCTTTATCGCTTTGATAACATCTGTAGCAAGGGATTTCAGGCATACTAATAATGCACTTGAACAGGAAGTTACATTGGTAACACCGGGGATTAATAAACTCGAAATTACCACAGCTTCACCCGATAAAAAATATTATAGCAATCGCTGGCTTAAAATGGAACCTTTCGAAGGATTGGATGAGGATACTGCAGTAGTACAAAATATCTCTATTCACATCGTAAAATCCACCAACGACAGCTTTAAGGTAACCATGTTGAAAATGGCAAATGGGCGCACCCGCAGGTATGCAGATACACTGGCAGCGATGATAGATTTCAATGCTGTTCAAAAAGATTCATTGCTGGTGATCGACAAAGGGATCACAGTTACCAAGAAAGATAAATTCCGCAACCAGCGTATCGTACTCACGGTTTATGTACCTGTAGGAAAACAAATCCGTGTTAACAGGAATGTTGGCTGGGGCAACCACATCAGCTTTGGACCATGGGATAACAATGACTGGGATATAGATTTTGATGATGTAGAACATGGATGGGATGAAAATGTAGATTATATCATGAAAGCCGATGGATTATATACCCTTGATGGAATGCCAGCAGATGAATGGAAGCATCCGAAAGTAAAAGTGGATGAAAATGGAGTGGACGTTGAGGATGGAGATACAAAGGTTAAGGTTAACGGAAACGGGATCATTATCAATGATGGTGCCGACAACTACAGGTATGAGAAGAACGCACCTGCTACAAAGATCGATTCATTGCAAATGAAAAAAGAAATTGAGCTAAAGCAAATAAAGGATTCACTGGAAAAAGCAAAAGAAAAGATCAACAGGCAGCTGGACAAAATGGGAGGTGCATCAGGAGAGCCAAGTGCGATCGTTACGTATGGCCTTCCTGCATACAACCCGATGCTGATAATGAATTAAACGCGTTTCAATAGTTGAGTTGAAGTTGAAGCAAAAAAGATCCTGCCCTCAAAAGCAGGATTTTTGATTTTAGTAATTTTATAACATGAATACTGTTTAACATGAAAGACAATTTCTCAGAACAGGCAGCCGATTATGCAAGGTACAGGCCCCAATACCCCCGGGAGCTATTTGAATACATTATAGGGCTTGTATCTGAAAAAAAATTTGCATGGGACTGTGGTACCGGCAACGGGCAAACGGCAATGGAGTTGAGCAGGCATTTTGAAAAGGTCTATGCAACCGACATCAGCAGTAAGCAGATCGAATATGCTGTAAAAGAAAAAAACATTACTTATATAGTAGAGCCGGCGGAAAGCACCGGCATTGAAAACAATACCACAGACCTTATTACTGTATCACAGGCATTGCATTGGTTTGACTTCGATAAATTCTACGATGAAGTAAAACGGGTTTCAAAACCAGGGGGCCTGATCGCCGTTTGGACATACAGCCTGTTACAGGTTGATACCATCACAGACGCACTGATCCATAAACATCATTTTGATACCCTGGAAAAATACTGGGATGAGGAACGTAAATACGTGGATGATGGCTACAGCAGCATACCTTTCCCTTTTGAAAAAATAAATACACCTGAATTCTTTATTGAAGTAAACTGGAACACAGGTGACCTCGAAGGTTATTTCAATACCTGGAGTGCCTTGCAAAAATTTACCCGGCACAATAATTATAACCCTGTACCGGCTTTAATGAAGGAAATAAAACTGCACTGGCGTGATGGGCATACCAGGAAGATCATATTTCCCATACACCTGAAAATGGCAGTCGTATGGCCACTTTAGCGGACCGGGGCTTACTGCAATTTTTTTAATTTACATTTGCCAACTAAAAACAGAACATGAAGAATACCCCCTTTACGGATAAGCACCTATCCCTTGGCGCAAAAATGGCTGAATTCGCGGGCTTTAATATGCCCATTTCTTATTCCGGTATCAATGAAGAACATGCTGCAGTAAGAAATAAAGCGGGCGTATTTGATGTGAGCCATATGGGAGAATTTATTATCAAAGGACCACATGCACTTGATCTTATTCAGCGCATCAGTACCAATGATGCATCAAAGCTTACCATTGGGAAAGCACAATACAGTTGCATGCCTAACCGGGAAGGCGGGATCGTTGATGACCTGTTGGTTTATTGCCTGGAAGAGAACAATGCATATATGCTGGTTGTAAATGCCGGTAATATTGAGAAAGACTGGAACTGGATAACGAGCCACAATGACAAGAAAGCTGAAATGCATAACATTTCTGATAAAACCTGCCTGTTGGCCATTCAGGGCCCCCACGCAACGAAGATCCTGCAATCACTAACTGAAGTGGATATCCTGAATTTAAAATATTACACTTTTGAAAAAGGAAAATTCGCGGGCGTGGACAATGTACTCATTAGCGCCACGGGTTATACAGGGGCTGGAGGGGTGGAAATATATTTTGAGGATAAGGAAAATGCTGCCAATATTATCTGGGAGGCAATTTTCAATGCCGATGCAGGCATCAGGCCGATCGGCCTGGGAGCAAGAGATACCCTGCGCCTGGAAATGGGTTATTGTTTATATGGCAATGATATTGATGATACAACCTCCCCTCTTGAAGCCGGGCTGGGTTGGATAACCAAGTTCACAAAAGAATTTATCTCAAAAGATATTTTTGAAAAGCAAAAAGCCAGGGGGTTATCAAAAAGACTGGTCGGTTTTGAAATGATCGAGAAAGGCATTGCACGCCACGATTACGAGATCAAGGATTTTGAAGGGAATGTCATTGGCAGGGTAACATCCGGCACTCAATCCCCATCCCTTGGCAAAGCAATTGGCATGGGATATGTAAATTCAAATTTCGCGGCGGTGGATACAGAAATATTCATAAAGGTCCGTACAACACTCTTAAGGGCGAAAGTTGTAAAGATCCCTTTTGTTTGATAACAGAAATCCAGGTACAAATGGAAAATAAAAAGCCAGCCCTTTATACATGCCTTTCTCCTTTACTGCTGCATCTATATGATGTAAGCCATAGCGTTATAGTGATCATTGATGTGTTGCGTGCTACTTCAACGATCGCAACGGCCCTGGAAAATGGTGCAAAAGCGATCATTCCTGTTGATAGTGTGGCAGAATGTATGCGGATCGGCAAACAAATAAATGCGATCACTGCAGGAGAACGGGATGGCAAGATCGCTGAAGGGCTTGAATATGGCAATTCCCCGTTTGAATATCCAAAAACGTTCATTGAAGGGAAAACACTGGTGCTTACCACAACTAACGGGACCAGGTTATTGCATATCGCCCTTGATAACGGTGCAACAGATATTATTACCGGGGCATTTGCAAATCTTGATGCTGTTTGCAAATACCTGGTAGAAAAGAAACAGCCGGTGATCCTTGCCTGTGCCGCATGGAAGGATCGGGTGAATATAGAAGACAGTTTATTTGCCGGGATGCTGATCCAGGAAATAAAAGAACATTTCAGTATCAACTGTGATGCTTCACAAATGGCCGAAGGCCTGTATGAAACCGCAAAGCCGGGCCTGTATGAATTCATGGAAAAGAAAAATGCTTCTCATTTTATCAGGCTTTCTTCTTATGGCTTGCAGGAAGATATTAAATTTTGCCTGACCCCAAATACCGTAAAAGCACTTCCTGTATATATGGAAGGAAAACTGGTAAACAACAGCCTTTGAATTTGCCGGATTTATGCAAAAATTTCAATAATCCTTTTCCAGCTCAGTTATTTTCCTTTACTTTTGCAAATTGCCCTTTTCTGAACAGGGAATATTACACTTTCAGTATGGGTTAAGTGCGATCAGCAAAAAATGTATTCATATAAAGTACCTGAAATTTGGCATTACCACATATAATTAAGCATATTTATAACAACGGTACCGATGAGGTGATAAGGCGTGGAAAAAAAATTCATTTGCTTGGCTTCGTTGAATTGGTAGAGCATGATGAATTGATGGGGGGTATTGTTTTCAGGGTAAAGGATGACAGCTACAGCACTTTTTATAAAGTGTATATACAAAAGTATGCGGATGCAAAAATGATGTCAATGCGTTGCAGCTGCCCCTATAATATAGGGGAGATCTGCCGGCACGAAGTTGCGGCATTGTTCCGCCTGCAGGATATGGTGGACAAGAATATGCTCGGCTCTACCACCATTCAATACAGCCAGTTACATACGGTAGCCAAAATGAAACACATTGATCTTAAAATGATCAAAATGCTTTCATCACCTGCCATCTATGAAGAGGCGGAAAACATGCTTCGGACGGCAAAAGCGAGCCTGATAACCGCTGCAGACGAGCGGGTAGAGGCAGAGCTGGTTTATAACGGCCAAACATTCCCGTTAGTTATACAAAAAAATGAAGAAAGAAGTTTTGACACTTCCTGTATGTGCGGTGAATCCATGCACCCGCTTTGCGAACACAAGACATTATTATTCCTGCAATTATTAAATGCGTTCGGCCCTAATTACTTCGACAGCATCCGCAATTGGGACAAGGAAAAAAACAAACTCTTACAGATATACGGGTACAGCCTCAATGATAACCTCGATGGAAAATTTGAGTTTACTTATAAAGACGGCAAGCCCTTTTTAAAACTCCTGGATACTTCCATCCAGCGTGTGGCCTCAACCGGGGTTAAGCAACCGGCGGCTTTTGTTACACCGGAAGTGAGGCAGGAAGAAGTAATTGTTGAAGAAGCTGCTGCAAAAAAACTGGGGATGGTCTTCAATTTCAATGTAAAAACGTATCCCGGTTTTAATGTAGATGCCATCCAGGGTGATACCGACGAGGATAACAAAAAGTTTGTTGGAAAAGCAGAAGCCCTCGACCTCACAAAATTCGTAAATACTGAACTCTTCGGCGAAGAAGATAAGCAACTGTTTCAACAGGTAAGAAAATTACAGGAAACTGAAGTGAATAAATATTTGAACCGCAACTCACCCTTTAGCGGGATATGGGAAAATATCATTCACAATGACGGAGATGACCTGCCGGAAGAAACGAAATCACTTATTACAGAATACCTCCACCCCAAGCTAAAAAAAGTATTCGAGGAACAGGCATCCAATAATTTTGTTTATTACCTGCCGCGTCAAAAGGTTTTCAAAACATCAAATCTCATTGAAATAGAATTAAGCAATGAATTGATCTCACCGGTTTTTAAAGTGACAGCAAAAAATGATCACTTTGAAATTGTGTGCATGGTAAAACTAAATGGCGAAACAGTGCCGTTCAGCAATAATGAATGTGATAGCAGCCTTGTTTTTCTACACGAGAATATATTATACCTCTGGCAAAAAGCGGAAGATGTGTTGCAGGCAGAGAAATTCATCAAGCAGGGAAATATCCAGCTCAGCAAAAGCAACTGGGCCGATAAAATGCAGAAGGTCATCCTGCCATTGACCAAAGAATACCAGGTGGAATTTGATAAGAGCCTGGTAAAAGAAATAAAAAGCGGTAACCCGGATGTAAAACTGCAATTGCAGGAAAGAGGCGACTATCTTGTCTTTCTGCCGATATTTTCCTATAACGGGTTTGATACAAAAGCTTCTGATAAAAATGCCATAACTATCCCCGATGGAGACAAGATACTGATCATACACCGCAACCCGGAAGCGGAAGAGGCATTCATGAATAAGCTGGAAGGGCTTCATTCCATGTTCATACGACAGGAAGAGAATGGCAGCCTTGTTTTAAAAGGCACGGATGTATTGCGTAATAACTGGTTCTTTTTGTTTGTGGATGCGATGAAGGATATGAAAGTCCCGGTATATGGTTTCGAGGCGCTGAAAAATTTCAGGTTCAATACCGCCAAGCCGAATACGCATATTCATGTGAGCAGCGGGCTGGATTGGTTTGATGCAAAAGTTGAAATAGAATTTGGTGAACAACGGGTTGGCATAGCCGATATTAAAAGGGCACTTGCCGGTAAACAATCTTTTGTACAACTAGGCGATGGTTCACTCGGCATTTTACCGGATGAATGGCTGAAACGGTACGCATTGTTGTTTAAGGTCGGTGATGGGAAAAGTGACCGCCTCCGCTTATCAAGGTATCACATGAGTGTGATAGACGAACTTTATGAGAACAGGGATGAAACAGAACTGAGTTTTGCACTGGATGAAAAATTTGAAAGGCTCCGCGAGTTTAAGAACATTCCTGAAATACCGGCACCGGAATCACTACAGGCGATCCTGCGCCCATACCAGGTTTCGGGATACCAATGGCTCAGTTATTTGAATGATGTAGGCTGGGGCGGGATATTAGCAGACGATATGGGCTTGGGTAAAACCGTGCAGGCGCTAACCATGCTGGAGTATTACAAGAAAATAAACAATGGCCTGAAAGCCATCGTCATTTGTCCAACAACGCTGATATATAACTGGCAGAACGAAGTCAAAAAGTTCACTCCCGGTCTTGAGTACCATATACACCATGGCAATACCCGAAGCAGGGATGCAGGAGAACTTCAGAAACACAATATCATCATAACGACTTACGGTACACTACGCAGCGATATCCAGTTGTTGTTAAAGATATTATTTGATTACGTGATCCTGGATGAAAGCCAGGCGATCAAGAACCCTTCTTCAAAAGTAACCAAAGCGGCTTCACTGCTCAATGCAAAAAATCGTTTGTGTATGAGTGGTACACCGCTGCAGAACAACACATTTGATATTTTTGCCCAGATGAATTTTTTAAACCCGGGCCTGCTGGGAAGCATGGAATTTTTCCGGAATGAATTTGCCACACCCATCGATAAATTCGGTGAGCAGGAACAAAAGGAACATCTCCGCAAACTTTTATACCCTTTTATCCTGCGCCGTACCAAGGAACAGGTTGCCAAGGACCTCCCGGAAAAAACAGAAACGATCTTGTTCTGTGAAATGGATAAGGCCCAGCGAAAGATATATGATGCCTACCGCAATAGTTACCGTGATAAGATCCTGGGAACCATCGACCAGCAGGGAATAGATAAATCCCAGTTAACCATCCTCCAGGGTTTGATGAAACTCCGGCAGATCTGCGATAGCCCTGCTATTTTAAATGAAGAGGATAAATATCCAAACCATTCTATCAAACTGGATGAGCTTTCAAGGGAAATAGAAGAGAATATTGGTGAGCACAAGGCGCTGATCTTTTCACAATTCCTGGGAATGCTGGCTTTGATAAAGGCAAAACTGACCGAACAAAACATCGCATTTGAGTATTTCGACGGAAGTACTTCCCCGGCCGACAGGGAAAAAGCCATCCAGAATTTTCAAAATAATGATGATTGCAGGGTTTTCCTGATCTCCCTGAAAGCTGGTGGCGTGGGCTTAAACCTAACAGCAGCCGACTATGTTTATATTGTTGACCCATGGTGGAACCCTGCCGTTGAGCAGCAGGCTATTGACCGCACCCACCGGATCGGGCAGACAAAGAACATCTTTGCTTACCGGATGATTTGTATAGATACCATTGAGGACAAGATTTTACAGCTGCAGGAACGGAAAAAGACGCTCGCCAAAGAGCTTATTGCAGATGACAGCAGCTTTGTAAAAGCGCTGAGTAAGGCAGATGTAGAATACCTCTTCAGTTAAATACGAAAATTGAGCAAAATATCTCCCTTCATTAAATGAAACTTAATATTTTTATCAGATTGGTGAAAATTATCTACTTTTCTTTTCAAAACCTGCTTATTTTTTTTTGAATAGCCAAGAACGTTAAAAGCCCTCTTATATTACGCTTTCTCCCTATTTCAGTTTTCTTGTTCGTTAATAAAATGTGAATTATCTTTAGCCTCTAATTTTATCGGCTTTATTTAATATCCCCCAAATAAAAAAGATAGGAATATTCCAGATAAAATAACATTCCTTGTTAATTCCAGTACTCCTATTATTTGCCTGCTGTTAAACAAAATAGCGGTAATCCTTTCGCAACCTATGAAATGACATTACCCCTGTTTAAAACAGATAATTTTCGTTCTATATAATTAAAAACAATGCTCCAATGAGGAAAGTCTACTTTTCAGCTTTTAGTTTTATTGTGTTCCTGCTACTTCAGTTATCTGCGATGCAAACAAATGCGCAGGTTGACATTCCTATTGGTACAGGAACCGTAGGAAATACTACTACCACTTATCCATGTCCATTACAGGATTTCTATGAAGGTAGCCGTATGCAGTATTTATACCTGGCTTCAGAGTTGACAGCAGCGGGTATGGGTCCGGGTAATATCAATGCCCTCAAATACAATGTAGTGAGTGTAGGAGTCTCCGGACTGATCGAACAGTATACAATAAAAATTGGAGGAACTGCAGTTGGCACGTTATCGGCAACGGCATGGGAGAACGCTGCTGCCACCGTTTATGGCCCCGCAAACTATCAGCCTGTTGTGGGAATAAATACATTGACTTTTGCAACTCCTTATTTCTGGAACGGAACAGATAATCTTGTTATCGAAATATGTAATGGTGAACCGGGTAATGCAACCGGCACCTGGTTTACAGAAAATCCGGTTGTTAGCTGGACCACCGGATTAGCATTTAATGGGTCACATTCCTACAGGGCAGATAACCTGGGGAATTTATGTGGTACTGCCACAACTACAAATACCGGTACACAAACAACACGCCCCAATGTGGTCATTAACTGGACACCGGCAGCTGCTTGTGCAGGAATTCCAACTGCAGGAACAGCAAATGCAAATCCTTCTACAGTTTGTCTGGGTACTCCGTTCACATTATCCGCAACCGGGGTAACTGTTGCATCGGGACTAACATATCAATGGCAATCTTCCCCGGATAATATTAGCTTCACCGACATACTTGGCGCTACGGGCACTTCATATACAACTACACAAACCGTCTCAACCTATTACCAGTTGGTTGTTGAATGTACAGTATCAGGGGGGGTTGCTACTTCAACCTCGGTATTGGTAACCAGCCCATCGTTGGTATCGGGAACATTTACGATAAATAATCTGGGGCCGGCAACAGTTCCAAACTTCCAGACCTTTAATGCCGCATACGATTATATTAAATGTGGTATCAGTGGAGCTGTTATTTTTAATGTTGATCCGCTCAGCGGCCCATATAATGAGCAATTGATCATGAGCCCGGTACCGGGAGCATCAGCTGCCAACACTGTTACATTTAACGGAAGCAGCAGAACGATCAATTTCCTTTCTACGGTCACGGGCGAAAGAGCGGTCATTAAATTAAATGGCGCCGATCACATTAAGTTTGACAACCTTGTTATTACAGCACTCGGAGCTTCGGCTACCGAATATGGTTTTGGCGTTCAGCTTTTAAACGATGCGGACAGCAACGCGGTTACCAATTGCGTAATTAACATCAATAGCGCATCAACATCTACAAATTACTGCGGTATATCAATAAGTGCATCTGCCACATCTGCTACCACAACAGGTAACACATTAAGTGATGGCAATGTCTTTACGGGCAATACAATTGCCGGCGGTTATTATGGAATTACCTGTGTTGGCAGCACAACCGCTGCAAACAGGGATAATATTATTTCAGGTAACCTTATCAAGGACTTTTATTTTTACGGAATTTATATATTAGGAAACTTCAATACCCAGATAGATTCCAATACAGTGACCCGGCCGGAAAGAGCGACTGTTAGTACATGTAATGGAATTTACCTTACGAGCCTGAATGTAAGCGTTAACGTTACCAGGAATACGATCACCGATCCATTTGGCGGAGCTCCGGCGAGCACGGCTTTGTTCAATGGGATCTTTGTTACAGGTGTAGACGCATTGTCGGGCGTAGAAAATAAAGTGATCAATAACCGTATCTATAATATTAGTGGTGCGGGTGAAGCCAATGGTATCAATACCACCGGTTCAGACAATGTTTGGGTTCAACACAATACCATACTCATGGATGGTACAGGAGGAATTGCAATAACCAGGGGCCTTTACCAGACAACACTTGCCGCAGGTGTCCGTTATGAAAACAATATCGTTGCCATAAACAGGGGTGGGACCGGCGCAAAATATGCTACCTACCATGCAACCACAACTTCAGACATTTATTCAAATGATAATGTATTTTTCATTTACCCATTGGTTACAAATGCATTCACGGGATTCTACACAACAGCACAGGCTTCGCTTGCAAACTGGCAGGCAGCTTCCGGCGACGACATTAATTCTTTAGCTTCAAACCCTCTCTTTACGGATATACCAACGGGAAACCTGCGGCCAACCAATGCAGCTGTAGACAACCAGGGTGCCCCTGTTGGTGTACTGATCGACATTACTGCACTGCCAAGAAGCGCAACTTCACCTGATATGGGAGCATATGAATTTACACCTGCGGCCTGTACCACACCACCTGTTCCTGGTGTTACAGCAATAAACCCTTCATCCGTTTGTATATCCAATACAGTGAGCATAGGCCTTAACGGTAGTTTCGGCGGGCTTGGACAAACTTATCAATGGCAGGTGGGACCTACGCTTGCTGGTCCCTGGACGAATCTTGGAAACCTGCTCTCAAATCCGGATAGTACGATCATATCGACAATTTCGCAATATTACAGGGTAATTGTTACCTGTAGCGGTATCAGCGGATTCTCTGACCCGGCACTTCTTACCGTAAACCCTGCATTACCAGGCGGCACTTATACCATCGACCTGGGCACTCCTACTGCCGGAACGAACTATAATAACTTTAATGATGCAAAAGCTGCAATGAATTGTGGTATTGCAGGTAATATAATATTTAATGTTTTGGCAGGAACAGGCCCATACAACGAGCAATTGATACTTGATTCGATCGTTAGCGTTGGCGGCCTTTGGTCAGTTACATTTAACGGCAATGCCAATATCATTGCATTTAGCTCAAGTAATAATACTGAACGGGCAGTTATCAAATTGAGAAAAGCAGACCGCGTTACATTTGACAACCTTGAAATTGACGCAACGGGTGCAGGCACCTATGGTTATGCTGTTGAATTATTCAACAATGCCGACAGCAATACGATAAACAACTGTACGATCAAATGTAATACAACTGCTACCAGCACGAATTTTGCCGGTATCGTTGTGAACAATTCTGAAGCAGCAGCGGTCACAACAGGTAATACCTTGTGCGACGGAAATACTTTCAGTAACAATACGATCACCGGCGGTTATTATGGTATTACGTTGGTTGGCGGAATCACTGCTACTACAATACCGATCAACGGGAATATTGTAACAGGAAACGCCATCCTTGATTATTATTTTTATGGCGTTTACATTTCAGGAACCACGAATACACTGGTGGAAGGAAATTTAATGAGCCGTCCTTCAAGAGCGGTTGTTACTACCGGTTATGGCGTATATGCTACCGGGTTAAGTTCTTCACTCAGGATATCTAAGAACAGGATCACCAATCCATTTGGTGGAAATACAGCACTTACTGCAGCATTTGCCGGTATTTATATCACCGGCGTTGATGGCGCATCTCCAAATATCGTTTCCAATAACCTGGTCTATGGTATCAATGGTGCCGGTATTCAATATGGTTTATACAACAGTAGTTCAGACAATACGAAATATTTTCATAATACTATTTCATTGCAGGATAATGCCAACACAAGTACTACAGCTGCATATGGATTTTATCAAACGCTGGCAGCAGATGGCATTGAAGTTCAAGACAATATTTTTACCGTATCACGTGCGGGCGACGGAAACAAATTTGGTTTATACTTTGTAACGAACCCGGCAACGATCGCATCAAATTATAATGACCTGTATGTTATAGGTACCAATGCCTTTACCGGTTTCAATGGCACCAACAGGGTAACGCTTGCCGACTGGCAGACAGCAACAACACAGGATGCAAATTCTGTTGCCTTTAACCCAATATATACCAATGCAGCCGGTGGAAACTTTTCACCACAGTTCCCGCCTTTAGATAATATTGGAACACCGGTAGGTATCACAACTGATATTTTGAATGCACCCAGGAGTGCAACCACACCTGACGTAGGGGCATATGAATTCCTGGTTCCTGCTTGTACAGCCCCTCCCGTAGCGGGAGCTGCAACTGCAAATCCATCATCGGGGATCTGTTTGGGCGCAAGCGTTGACCTGGCGCTTTCCGGTTATAATTTTGGCGGTGGCCAGACTTATCAATGGGAATACTCTGTTAATGCCGGCGGACCATGGACGCCAATGGGCGGGCCAAGGCTATTCCCCGATACAACTATTTTTGCTTCAACCACATTATACTACCATGTTTTAGTTACCTGTGGAGGTAATACGGTTGCGTCAGTACCTGTACTCGTAACTTTAGATCCTACATTCTTATCAGGTTATTATACCATCGATCCCGCATTGCCACCAACTTTGCCAAATTTCCAAAACTTCGTTTCAGCAGTATCAGCGTTGGATTGCGGAATCACCGGTTTTGTAATATTTGATGTAGCCCCCGGTACATATAATGAACAGGTGAGGATGCATAACATTGCCGGAACAGGCGCCGGCAGCAGGGTAACTTTCCGCAGCGCTAACGGGGATCCCGCATCAGTGATACTAACTTATGACGCAACAGTAGCTGCCAATAACTATGTATTGAAATTAGACAGTGCAAAATACATTTCATATGATAACATGACCATTACTGCTATCAACGCAGCAAATGGCCGTGCGGTTCAACTGGCAAATACAGCATCATTCGACAGTATTGTGAACTGCCGTATCAATACACAAACTACTACCCTTATCACCAATGCGGTTGTGGGCGTTTTTGCCGACCTGCTCAAAGGAAGCGGTAATGTGATTAAGGGAAATACCATTACCAGCGGATCTGATGGTATTTATTTCAACGGAACAGCTGCAACCAATTACACGTATGACAATGTGATCGACAGCAATTTCATTAACAATACATATTTCTATGGTATCTATGTTGGCAATAATGCAAGGGCAACTGTTTCCAGGAATACAGTAACGCTTACGTCGCCACGAAATGCAGCAAACTATGGCATCTACAGTGTCAACAGTGATTCTGCTTTCCATTATACAGGTAATAAAGTAAATATAGATGGCATGACCGCCACCAATACCTACGGTATGTACTTTACCGCTTGCGATGGAAAGACAGGTGATCGGGGTATCATTGCCGGTAATACCATCATGGCATTAACAGGCAATACCGGTAATATCTATGGTTTGTATCAAACAGCCTGCACATATAATAATACAGTGAACAACGTGATCAGCGTTAATACAACAGGCGCTACTTCTTATGGTTCTTATTATACTACAGGAGGCGGCGTTAATTTCCATAATAATACTGTTATAAGTACATCAACTTCGGCTACCAATAATATAGCGGCTTATTTTGGGCAGACCTCGGGTGCGCTGCCATTCGTCAATGCACAGAATAATATCTTCTCTCACCAGGGTGGGGGTATAGCAATGCACATGGCCAACCTTAATTTTAATTATTCGAATTATAATACTTTCTATTCCAGTGGTGCGCAATTGATCCGTGGAGCCGCTATTAATTATGCTACTCTCCAGGCCTGGATAAACTTCAGTAACTGGGATCTCAATTCAATAGCTGTTCTACCTACATTGATCAGTACGTCTGACCTGAGGCCAGACCCGGCTAACCCGGATGTATGGGCGATCCATGGACGTGGTACCCAGATACCGGGAAATGATTACGATTTTAATAATAACCCAAGGCCTACAACCTTTACTGCAGGTGTGCCGGATATGGGAGCGTATGAATTCCTGCCGACATCGTTACCAACTGTGCTCACAGCTACGCCGGCAGTTCCTGCCCCGGGTATTACACAAACATTTATGTATGCAACGGATACTGTGGCAAGGATCACGTATGATGCAACTGCACCGGTACCGGCATCTATTACACTCAGAAGATATTCAGGAGTATTGCCCACGGGCCTGGGTGCCGGGCAACAATCCATGTATTTCTATACAGCTATCGATGTACCCGCACAAGGCGCTTATAAATATAAGATGGAGCAATATTATATTGATCCATGGAGAGGATTTATCGCAACCGAGCCCGAGATAAGAATGGGAAGGACCGATGCTACCAATACATGGATTGTAGGCCCCGCAAGCAGTACCGATATTTATTCTGATATTATTACTGATACAAACCTTGTTCATTTTGACAGGTACACAGGTATTGCCGGAGATCCTGCAACGCTGCCTCCTTATACAACTGTTATAGATACTTCAAACAGGGGAACACGTTTCTGGGTACCTTATGGACATCACCAGCAATTCTCTGCCAATAGCCAGGATATGTTGTTATACCTGAGCGCCGAAGATTCTGCCAATGTAACGGTAAGGATCAATGGCACCAGCTGGAAGCGTACCTATGCCATACCTGCCAATACGGTCAGGGTAAGTGATCTTATGCCAAAATCAGGGTTGGTGGATGCACGTATACTTGATGAAGGGCTGTTTGAACATGGTATCAGTATTACCAGTGACGTGCCGATCGTAGCCTATGCACATATTTATGCTGCAACGAATTCGGCTGCTACTATGTTAATGCCTGTAGGGGTATACGGCTATGATTATCAATCATTGAATGCAAGACAGTATTATGCAGCTGACTGCTACTCGTGGACCTGTGTATTGACCGACAGGGACAGCACGCTTGTGGAGATCACCCCGGCAGTAACGACAAAGGGTGGCCGCCCGGCAGGAGTTCCGTTCACCGTCCTGCTCATGAAGGGACAGGTATATAATGTAATGGGCACAACCAATGGAGCAACCGGAACTGAAATGACCGGAACCAAGGTCAAGTCAATTCCAAATACTTCGGGCCATTGTTACCCGATCGCTGTATTTTCAGGAAGTTCCCGTACCGCTATCTGTTATTTCAGCAACGGGGATAACATGGTACAACAGGTATTCCCTTCACAGGCATGGGGTAAAAAATACGTAACATTTGCTACGGCTAACGCAAATTCCAATACACAATACAATTCGAATATTTTCCGGGTAATGGTCAAAGACCCAACTACCGTTGTTACTAAAAATGGTGCTGTACTTGATCCCCTTACATTAATAAACCCCGGAGGATATTACCAATTTAATACCACTTCGGGTAACGGGGCGAACGGCGCCATCGCTATTGAGGCCGATAAACCGGTAATGGTAGGGCAATATATGGTGTCAAGTGGAGCTGATGAGTGCCCGGGTGTAACGGCACCGGGTAATGGAGATCCTGAACTGATCTATATACCGCCAATCGAGCAAGGGATCAAAAGATCTGTATTCTATGTTACAAACAAGAATACCATCACGAATAACTATGTGAACATTGTTGTGCCTACCGGTGGTTTGGCAAGCCTTACCATTGATGGAAGCTCAACATTTACAGATGTATTTGCGCATCCGTTCTTAGCGGGCTATACCTGCGTAAGGCAAAACTTCCCGGTAACTGCATCACAACATATTGCGCTCTGCGATTCATCATTTACAATAACAGTTTATGGCCTTGGAGCTGCAGAAAGCTACGGGTACACAGGAGGAACACTTGTTAAGAACCTGAACGCACTTCCCAATATCGTGGTAAATACACAGGGTACAGGCGCAGCAACCGATTACACCTGCGTAAAAGCACCATTTAATTTCACAGTATTCCTTACATCCAGTGCTCCAACAGCATTGACCTGGCAGCTTAGCGGCATCAGTACATTAACGCCGAATACAGATGTTACTCAGAATAACCCTGTACCGGTAGGTACGGTTGTAATAAATGGTAAGACATATTATAAATACAGCTTACCGGGAACCTATACATTCAGTGCACCGGGTACATATACCATCCCGATCCTTGTAACCGATCCTGCAAATATTGATGGTTGTAATAATACCCTGGAGCTTAGTATACAGGTTAAGGTAATAGCATCACCTGTTGCCGACTTTACCAGTATTTTCAGTGGCTGTATCGGTGCGCCGGTAATACTCACTGGCATTGGCACAACAGCCAATGGTATCGGTATCAATACCTGGACATGGGATTTCGGAGACCTTAGTCCTACCGCCAGCGGCCAAAATACTTCGCATTCATACCTGGCCCCGGGTACTTATAATATAAATCTGAACATTGTTGCTTTGGATGGTTGTGTGGGAGATACAACGAAACCCATTACGGTGAACGCATTGGCTGCAGTTGCAGTTGTATCAGATTCGCTGGTTGTTTGCGGGAACGACCCCGTAACTTTTGAAGTTTTAAATCCCGACCCGGGCAGCACTTATGACTGGTTCACTACTCTAACAGGAGGTGTGCCTGTGTTCACAGGGCCAACTTATACAGTGCCCAGTGTGACCGGTACAATAGAATTTTATGTGCAGGCAACCAATGCGGCAGGTTGTATCAGCGAAAGGAAACGGGTTAAAGCAAGTATTTTGGCAGACCTGGCCATACCGGTTGCCAGGGTAGATTCCATTGGCGTTGACCTGATCAGGTTTGCATGGGATCCGGTTCCGAATGCTGTTACTTATGAAGTTTCAATTGATAACGGCGCTAACTGGATCACGCCATCATCGGGCCCTGCGGGATTAACCCATACCGTTACCGGCCTGCTTCCATTAACGGATGTGACCCTGATCGTAAGAGCAACGGGCACGGTTAGCTGCCAGACTTCCATATCAGCACCTGTGACCGCCAAAACATTGTCGGCACAGATATATATACCGAATGCCTTTACACCAAATGCTGACGGGCTCAATGATATATTGCTGGTGTACGGATCGATCATCAAAGAATTGCGCTTCATGGTATATAACCAGTGGGGGGAAAAAATATTTGAAAGCAGTAACCAGGCTACAGGATGGAATGGTACTTATAAAGGAAAGGCACAACCGAGCGGTGTGTACATGTATGTTTGCCAGATCACTTTAAAAGACGGCACCACACAGGTTAAGAAAGGTTCTCTTAACCTGGTGAGGTAAACACAATACTTAACTATTATGAAACACAATTGTAAAAAAATTTACCTGGCTTTGATCTTTCTCGCATTTTGCGGGAAAGGCCTTGCTCAAAACCTTTCCAATAAGGGTACAGATTTTTGGGTTGGTTATGGACATCACCAGTTCATGGAAGCTACTTTTACCAATACCCAGGAAATGGTGATCTATTTAAGCGCAGAGTTGACCGCCAACGTAACGGTTAAAATAGAAGGCACAGCATGGGTTCAGAATTATCTAGTGCCGGCAGGAAATGTAATCGCAACAGCCTACATACCCAAAGCAGGAGCTATTGATGCAAGGCTAATTTCTTTGCCCTGTTCTTTTGTTCCTCCGGGAACACCTTGTGGCGGAGAAGGAGTTTTTAGTAATAAAGGGATTCATATTACAAGCGATGTGCCTATTGTAGCTTATGCACATATATTCGGTAGTGCTTCATCAGGAGCAACTATGTTAATGCCGGTAGAAACCTGGGGATATAGTTATATAACTTTGAATAGCAAACAAAGTTATGGCCAGGACGGTTGTTTTTCCTGGGCGTATGCAATAGCACAACATGATAATACTGTAATAGAAATTACCCCTACAGCTGTAACAAGATCGTTCAAACCTGCAAATACTCCATTTACTGTTACATTAAACAGGGGGCAAATTTATCAGTTGATGGCTGGCCCTGAAGGGCCGGGGGCAAAGCCCGACCTGTCAGGTACCAGGGTAAAATCAATAGCAAATGCTACAGGAGAATGTTACCCCATCGCAGTTTTTGCGGGTAGCAGCCGAACAGCAAACCCTGCAAGCTGTGGTTCTGGTGGTGGTGATAATGATAACCAACAGTGTTTTCCTTCACAGGCATGGGGTAAACGATATCTTACAGCCCCTACTTCCAATTCAACCACAGCATCTACTTTCATGACCAATACGTATAAGATTGCTGTAAAAGACCCTACAACTATTGTTAAACGAAATGGCGTTCAAATTCCATTAGGCACCTTGATAAATAACACATACTATACTTTCGAAAGCAGTACAGCCGATTACATTGAGGCTGATAAGCCTATCATGGTAGCGCAATTCATGACTGGCGGTGCCTGTATGGGAGGAGGAGTTGGAGACCCGGAAATGATGTATATCAGTCCCCTAGAACAGGGCATTAAGAGGATTGGATTTTACAGGAATAACAGGGAAGCGATTACTGTTAATTACCTAACGCTGATTATTCCAACAACAGGCGTAAGTTCACTTACTGTTGATGGATCATCCGCATTCAGTTATACTTATATTCATCCTAATTTACCCGGCTATACCGTTGTTATAAAAAGATGGACTTCTGCGCAGGCCCAGGCCATTGCGCAAAGCGATTCTGCCTTTACTGCCATTACCTATGGTTTGGGAAGCGTAGAAAGCTATGGTTATAATGCTGGCACACTGATCAATAACCTCAGCGCTTTAGGGTCAATTTATAATACAAGCGCTACAGGCTCGGGAGTGACCGAACATCCGTTTACATGCACTAAAACACCGGTACAACTTTCTGTTTTATTGGGATATCCAACTCCACCTACCAAAATCGTTTGGCAGTTAAGCCTCGTAGGTGGCGGGTTAAGCCCCAATACAGATGTTATAGATAATTCACCTACGCCAGTTGGTTCTCAACTCGTGAATGGAGTAACCTACTATAAATATACATTACCCGGCAACTATACTTTTACAACAGCCGGAACATACAGGATTCCAATACTGGGAACACATCCATCTATTGAGGGTTGTAACAATACCGAATCGCTTTATTATGATATAGAAGTACGAGGTAGGCCCCTTGCCGATTTTAGTTTTGTCCATTCGGGTTGCGTATTAGACCCGGTGAATTTTAACGGGGAATCAATATCCAGTAACGGTTTCAGCATCAACCAATGGTTGTGGACCTTCCCGGATGCAACTACCGCAACGGTACAAAATACCGTTAAGTTGTTTGCAACACCCGGCACCAAGGCTGTAAACATCCGAGTGGTTTCAACAGAAGGCTGTGTATCTGATACAACCAAGAATGTTGATATTTCCGATAAACCCATTGTTAATTTTACAACTATACCTGCAGCAGTTTGCTCGGGAACGGCTATTCAATTCAACGATGCCAGTACATATACCGGAACAACGCCATTCAGTATTTCTTACTGGAATTTCGGCGATCCGGGAAGCGGCGCAAATAATACGTCAGCGCTTGTAAATCCAACCCATACCTTTTCTACCTACGGAACTTTTAATGTAAAACATACTGCGGGCCTTGGTGTATCATGTGTGGGAGATACGGTCACAAAAGTTGTAAGGGTCTATGCCCCGCCAACAACGAGCTTTACCATGCCGGCCGGTTGTTTGCCGGCAACAGGCATCGTACAGTTTACCAGTACGGCTTCAACTCCTGATGGACAGGCCATCACAGGCCATGCCTGGAATTTCGGTGATCCGGGCAGTGGCGTAAATAATATTTCCGCCTTGCCTAACCCAACACATGCCTATCCAACATTTGGAAATTATACTATTACTTATGGTGTAACTACAGCAAATGGTTGTTTTAAAGACACTATTGTAAATGCTTCCTTCAATCTTTCACCAACTTTTTCATACCCGGTATTGCCGGCGGTATGCCAGAATACAAGTGGTACCATATCTGTAGCCAGCGCTACAGTAACCAATGCAGTTCCGGGCTCAGGTGTTTATCATGGACCTGCTACAGACCTGGCGGGTAATTTCAATCCTTCGCTTGCAGGCGCCGGTACGCACACTATCTGGTATGTTTATACGACAACAGCTAACTGTAAAGATTCGGTTTCACAGACCATCAATGTAAAACCAACACCAAACGCATCTTTTGCAATACCTGCTGCAGCATGCCTTCCAACATCAGGAATAGTTTCCTTTAGTTATACAGGCACAGCAATAGCAGGTCAAACATATGCATGGAATTTCGGCGATCCGGGCAGTGGCGTAAATAATACTTCAACGATTGCCAATCCATCACATAATTATTCTACAGGAACTTATACGATCACATTAAGCATAACAGCAAATGGCTGTACAAAAGATTCAATTGTAACCAATACTTTTAATGTTACCCCTGCATTGGCTTACCCTGCGCTGCCGTCCGTCTGCGAAAGCATAAGCGGAACCGTTAGCGTTGCTACAGCAAGTGTAACCAATGGCGCAACCGGTTCAGGCGTTTACAGTGGTACCGCTGTAGATGGAGCCGGAAATTTCAATCCATCATTAGCGGGCCCAGGCATACACATTATTACTTATACGTTCACCGGAACGGGTAATTGTATTGCAACCAAAACACAAACGATAACGGTGTATGCAAAACCTGCAGCCAGCTTTACATTCCCGTCAGTGGCATGTTTGCCAACAACAGGGCTGGTACAGTTTACTTACAATGGATCACTTTCTGCAGGACAGACCTATTCATGGAATTTTGGAGATCCTGCCAGCGGTGTGAACAATACCTCAACACTTCAGAACCCCACACATGTTTATTCAAATACAGGTAACCATGCCATAACGGTTACCGTTACAAATACAAATACCTGCGTGGATGACTCCGTTATCAATGCGGTGTTTAGCGTAACGCCGGCATTGGCATATCCTGCCCTGGCATCAGTTTGTCAAAGTGTATCAGGAACGGTTTCTGTTGCAACAGCTACTGTTACCAATGGGGTAAGTGGCGCAGGCGTTTACAGTGGACCGGGAGTTGATGCAGCGGGTAATTTCAACCCGTCACTTGCAGGCCCGGGAATACATACGATCACGTATACATTTACTTCTACTGCAGGCTGTATTGGAACCAAAACACAAACCATTACAGTATTTGCGAAACCTGCAGCCAGCTTTACATTTCCTTCCGTGGCCTGTTTACCAATAACAGGATTGGTACAGTTCACCTATAATGGTTCTGTAACAGCAGGTCAAACATATGCATGGAATTTTGGGGATCCGGCAAGTGGAGCAAACAATACATCAACACTTCAGAACCCAACACATATTTTTTCCAACACAGGTAACCACGCTATAACTGTTACGGTAACAAATGCAAATACCTGCGTGGATGATTCCATTATCAATGCTGTGTTCAGTGTAACACCTGCATTGGCATATCCTGCGCTTACTTCTTTGTGCCAAAGTGTAACCGGGACAGTAAGTGTAGCCACAGCAACCGTAACAAACGGTGTAAGCGGTACAGGTGTATACAGCGGACCAGGTGTGGATGCGGCCGGCAATTTCAGCCCGTCCTTGGCAGGCCCGGGAACACATACCATAACATATACATTCACTTCAACAGGAGGCTGTGTTGCAACCAGGACTCAAACCATAACGGTCTATGCAAAACCTGCGTCAAGCTTTACATTCCCTTCCGTGGCCTGTTTGCCAACAACAGGATTGGTACAGTTCACATATAATGGAACGGTAACTGCAGGACAAACCTATTTATGGGATTTTGGAGATCCCGCCAGCGGGGCAAACAATAGTTCAACAATTCAGAACCCAACACATATTTATTCAAATACCGGTAATCATGCAGTGATCGTTACTGTTACCAATCCGAATGGCTGCGTAGATGATTCAGTTATCAATGCCATATTCAGCGTAACACCGGCATTGGCATATCCTGCCCTTACAGCTTTGTGCCAAAGTGTTATAGGAACGGCAAGTGTAGCAACAGCTACCGTAACAAACGGCGTAAGCGGTACAGGCGTATATAGCGGACCAGGTGTGGACGCTGCGGGTAATTTCAGCCCGTCCTTGGCAGGCGCGGGAACACATACCATTACTTATACATTCACTTCAACGGGCGGTTGTGTTGCAACCCGGACACAAACCATCACGGTGTATGCGAAACCTGCATCCAGCTTTACTTTCCCTGCTGCGGCCTGTTTGCCGACAAACGGGTTGGTACAATTCACTTATAATGGGTCATTAACCGTTGGCCAAACTTATTTGTGGAATTTTGGCGACCCGGTCAGCGGCGTTAACAATACCTCCACACTTCAAAACCCGGCACATAATTATACCAATACGGGTAACCATGCAGTAAGCGTTACCGTTACCAATCCGAATGGATGCGTGGATGATTCTGCGAGAAGTGCGATATTTAGTGTAACACCGGCATTGGCATACCCGACGCTTTCTGCCCTTTGCCAAAGTGTACCCGGAACGGTAAGTATAGCAACGGCTACAGTGACCAATAACGTGGAAGGAACAGGTGTGTACAGCGGTCCGGGTGTCGATGCTTCCGGAAATTTCAATCCATCATTGGCCGGGCCGGGCACACACACTATTACCTATACATTTACATCAACAGGAGGCTGTGTTGCAACCAAAACACAAACCGTAAAAGTTAATCCAAAGCCGGTATCTGTTTTCAGCATCAACAATAGTATTTGTTTGGGCCAGCAGGCACAGATAACTGATAACTCTACCATACCTGCGGGAAGCAGTATCGTAACATGGAAATGGTTCTTTGGAGATGCAACTACCGCAACTAATAACAACAACAATCCATTTACCAAGCTGTATTTGACGCATGGCACTTATACAGTAAAACTGGTTACTGTAAGCGCAGATGGCTGTACAAGTGATACTGCAACAAAGACCATCATTGTAAATGCAGTACCGGTATCAGGTTTCAAAATGCCGGCATCTGTTTGTATGCCAAACGGCACGGCTACCTTTGTCAACACCTCTACAGTAGCTGATGGCACTGCATTGACATATGTGTGGGATTTCGGAGACCTGTCAGCAGGGTCTACGGCGATAAACCCCAGCCATGTATATGCAGCTATAGGTTCCTACAATATCAAGCTGAGGGCCACCTCTACGAGTGGCTGCTTTAAAGACAGTATTCAAACCTTCTCAGCATTCTTTGATAAGCCAAATGCATTGTTTACAGTAAGCCCGGATAAATTGTGCCAGGGTGCAGACAATATATTTACAGACCAGAGCTCAGCCCCAAACAGCACTATAAAAACAAGGTTGTGGATATTCGGAGACGGTACAACTTCTTCGACAACCAACCCAACCAAGCGATATACAAAGCCGGGTGTGTATGAAGTGAAACTGGTAGTGACCAATAATGAAAACTGTATCTCCGATACATTCAGGCGCATCGTAACGGTCTACCTGCAACCAATGGTTGATGCAGGCCCTTCCTTTGTTGTGATGCAGGGGACAGTGATACAGTTCAAGCCAACGGTCAATGATTCGGCCACGGTGAATTTCCTGTGGACGCCGCCATTTGGTTTGTCAAGCGCAACAGCTTTAAGGCCAAAACTCACTGCAAATACCGACCAGGTATATACGCTAACAGCAACGGGTGATGGTAATTGTTCGGCGAGTGACATCTTAACAGTGAAAATATTAAGGCCTGTAAAAATACCCAATGCATTTTCACCAAATGGGGATGGTATCAATGATACCTGGGTCCTTGACAATCTTATTGACTACCCCGGTGCAACGGTTGAAGTATACAACCGGTATGGACAGCTCGTTTTCAATTCGATCGGTTACGGCACAACGTGGGATGGTACCATTAAAGGCAAACCTTTACCGGTAGCTACTTACTATTATATCATTAAACTTGAGAACGGGTTCCAACCCCTGACCGGTCCTATAACGATCATCAGGTAACCGTTCATAAATAATAAACCAATAAGAAACTGAGAACATGAAAAAAGCTTTAAAAATTTTAACGGTAGTACTGGGATGCAGCATGATGGTGCAGAAACTGGCAGCGCAGGCAGATCCTCATTTCACCCAATATTATATTTATCCATCCTGGACAAATCCTGCGCTTACAGGTGCATTTGAAGGACAATACCGGATATCGGGGATATACCGTACGCAATGGGGCAGCATCAGCTCTCCTTATTCAACGCAAGGCTTGTCTGCGGAAGTTACGACCAATAAGAACCTCAATGTCGGTATCAGTGCGCTTAACCAGACAGCCGGTGACGGGGGATATCATTACACCACTGTTTATGCTAATATAGCTTACACAGGAGTTCGCTTTGGCCCTACTGCAAATCACCGGATCGTTATCGGGTTGCAGGCAGGATTTATTCAAAGAAGGTTCGATGCTTCAAAACTGACCTTCGGGGACCAGTGGAATCCGATCACAGGATATAATCCCGCTAATATTACAAGTGATATCCTCAAAAATAAAAATGCTTCTTCTTTTGATGCAGGAGCCGGGATCTTATACTTTGATGGAACGGCAAACAGGAAGGCTAATTTTTATATTGGGTATGCAGCATCACATATAACAAAACCAACTGACGATTTCAGCGGTAAGGCAAATGATAAATTACCCATGCGCCACACCGCACATGCAGGTGTCCGGTTAAAACTTTCGGATGTTGTTTCGATCACGCCCAATGTGCTTTACCTGCGGCAGGGAAATGCAGAAGAAAAAACGATCGGGCTGTATGCGCAACTAAAAGCGGCGGCAGAAACGAATTTCCTGATAGGAGCGAATTACCGTTTGAAAGACGCAGTTTCACCCTTTGTTGGCTTTACCCATAAAAGTATCGTACTCGGCGTTAGTTATGATGTAAATACATCAACCCTGGGCAAAGTTGTAAAAGGCAGCAATAGCTTTGAGATATCATTGTCATTTACAGGCAGGAAGCATGTAAAAACACCGGAGATCGAATTCGTTTGCCCAAGACTGTAACCATAACCTAATTACCATTTTATAAAGTTTGCAACATGCATATGAAAAGAATCTGTTTAATACTTTCGCTCACCAGTTGTTTTGTTTTTGCAAAAGCACAGGTAGTAAATGAATACGTTGCTGCCGCAGATAAATATTTTGTCAAAGGGGATTATTACTCTGCCTCCCAGTATTACGAAAAATACCTGGCAGGGGGTAAAGGTAAAACAACGCAAATGGGTTTTAGCCCGTATGCTGCAGCGGCTACTTCCAGTAAAAAAATTACGGTTACGAGTAACAGCAAAGAAAAAGTGATCTATAACCTGGCAGAATGTTACCGCAAGTTACATTACCATGATAAAGCGGTTACGTATTACCAGCAGGCTGCAGGCTTTAATAAAGTGGCCTTTCCATTGGCTAATTTTTATTATGCCAGCACACTAAGGGCCCTTGGAAGGTATGATGAGGCAGCTACTGCTTTTACTGCATTCCTGCAGGAGTATCCATTGAAAGACCTGTATGCCCGTACAGCAGAAATGGAGATCGAAAACCTTCGTTTTATAAAACAACAAATGGCCCGCAAAAGCATCAATGCATATACCATTCAAAAAAGCGGGTCCCTGAATGCAAAAGAAGGAGGAAGTTATGCCCCTGTCTGGATGAATAGTAAAACCTTATGGTTCACTTCCACCAGGCCGCAGGGAGAAGATAAAAATAAAAATAACAGCAACCGTATTTACCAGGCAGATTACAGCAATGGAAGTGCCGGTGCTGTGACCATGACCAATATTCCCCAGCCAACTGATATGCAACAGGGAGTAATAAGTGCAACACCGGATGGCAACAGCCTGTTCCTTACCAGGTGGGATATAGCAAAGAATAAAAGAACGGCTGCTATATATGTAAGTAAAAAAGTAAATGGCAACTGGTCCGAACCCACAGCGGCAACAGCATTGAATGCCGAGGGAAGCAATACACAACAACCCTGCGTGATGCCCGATGGCAAACACATTATTTTTTCAAGCGACCGTACAGGTGGATCGGGAGGGTTTGACCTGTGGATGTCAACCCTGGATGCGAATGGCAATACCGGTGCGCCCGTAAACATGGGAAGTAATATCAATACTGCATTTGATGAACAGGCTGCCAGCTATCATGCAGCTTCCAATACATTTGTATTCAGCAGCAACGGCCGCGTAGGCATGGGAGGATATGATTTTTATTACTGCAAAGGCAGCCTTGAAAATTTATCTGAGCCCAAAAATTTCGGGTATCCGGTAAACTCTGTAAAAGATGATCTTTATTTTACGAGTAAAGGGCCGGCACGTAATATCCTGGAAGATGTAATTCTTAGCTCCGACAGGAATGCTTCATGCTGTCTTGAATTGTTTGACCTGAAAAGATTAAAACCCTTAAAACAAATATCAGGGGTCGTGCTTTCCTGTGGCAATAACCAGCCACTGGCCAATGTTAAAGTAGTTGTGATGGATACGGTCAACAATCAACAGGTTACGGAATTAACTACAGATGCATCCGGCAGGTATTCATTTACGATAGAAGAATTCTCACCGCTAAAAGCAATTGCAAGTGACAGCGGGTATTTTAATAACAGCGTGAAATTTGCCGGTCCGGAAGATACTGAAGAAGAAAAATACACAAGCCCCGACCTGTGCCTGACACTTATACCCGCACCGGAAGTAGCAGTTAAAGTTGATAATGTGTATTATGATTTCAATAAAGCGAGCCTGCAAAAGACTTCTTTTGCCTCATTGGATAAACTCGTCATATTGCTCAATGAAAATCCAGCCCTGCAAATAGAATTGGGATCACATACAGATAGCAAAGGCGAGGATGCATATAACCAGAAATTATCTGAAGCAAGGGCAAAAACGGTTGTAAATTACCTCATCAGCAAAGGAATAGACAAGGCCAGGCTTACGTTCAAAGGTTATGGTGAAACAATGCCGGTGGCAGAAAATGCCAATGCGGACGGAACAGATAATCCTGATGGAAGGCAACAAAACCGCCGAACTGAATTTAAAGTGCTGAAAAATTAACCGGGTATTGGAAAAGAGAAAGACCTTATGAAGAAGTTTTTAGTTTATACTGCCTCTGTCATCATGGGAAGCACGGTGATGGCACAGCAGAAACCCCATTATACACAGTATATCCTCAACCAGTATATCATTAATCCCGCCATTACGGGAATAGAAAATTATGTCGATATTAAAGCGAGCCACCGGATGCAATGGGTTGGTTTGCTGGACGCACCTGTAACTACATACCTCACCATTCACGGGCCAATAGGTAAAAAGGACCTGAAAACAACTGCCACTTCATTTAAAGTAGCAGGTGAAAATCCAAGAGGGAAAGCTTATTGGGATGAGTATACTGTATCTGAGCCCCATCATGGCCTGGGTTTGCAGGTTATCAATGACAGGACCGGGCCTTTGAATAACTTTTCAGGGATGGTCACGTATGCTTACCACATAGGGCTAACGACCCGTACCAGCCTTGCTGCAGGGATCGGGGCAGGGATTTCCAATTTAAGTATCAATGCAGATAAGCTGCAGTTTTATAATAACAGTGTAGATCCTGCTGTTTACAGCAGTGGTCTTCTCAATAAGATCAGGTTTGATATGAATGCAGGGGTCTACCTCTATTCTGCAGATTATTTCATTGGATTCTCTGCCCAGCAGATCGTCCCTTCCAAAATCGATTATTCGAAAAGTGTCATTAAAAAAGTAGAAGGTAAAAGTGTGCCTCATTTTTTTGGAACAGCGGGCTACCGCTTCCTGTTAGGTGATGACATTAATTTCACGCCATCCCTTATGGTAAAATATGTTCAACCCCTGCCGGTGCAGTTTGAGTTCAATGCCAAGCTTCAATACCAGGACCTGATCTGGATCGGGGGAGGCTACCGTTATAAGGATGGCATCACGGCCATGGTTGGCGTGAATATTTCCAGTACGGTGAATTTTGGGTATTCATATGATTACACAACCTCCAATCTTAATAGCTATACAAGGGGCACACACGAGATACTGCTCGGGTTTACGATCGGCAATAAATATGGGGATAGCTGCCCTAAGAATGTGTGGTAAGAGGCCCGGTCACTTATGGCACCCCTCGCTAGCGCCCGGGATGACAAAAAAATAATTCCCTTATATTTTCATATAAGGGAATAGGTTGGTGGGTGGAGGTAAGCGACGGCTTCTTAAGACGCTATAAAATTTTTCAAACGCTGAAAATCTTTATTTTCAGAGAAAAACAGGCTGCTGAAAGCGTGGGATACCACTTTCAGGACTGCCGAAAAAGTTAAACCTGTGTGTTCATTTCTTTTCATAAAAGGTGGTTTAAGAGGAATTGGATATTTAGTAGTATAAAAATACAAATTGCCGGAAGGCCAGCCAAGAGTGTATTTCCTGAATTAATCAACGGGTATTTTCCGCAGGCTAATAGCTCATTTTACTAGCGGGGATTTCCAATTTCTCCTGAAACGAGGGCTTTTCTTATAGTATTTTATAGGGTATACTTCCGGATTTTGCCTGAGTTTATTGATGAAATTCTTAAAAACCTGTACAATAGGATGCGTCTGGTTTGGAGGGGTTAAGTTCATATTGGATTTATTTGTTACCTGTAATAACGCCGGTTGTTTAGGGAATATTGTATGGATCTATTATGGCCCGGCTTACTTGTCATCCTGGGGACAGCCTGTCCCCCTTATTTCGGAAGATTCTTCAGCAGCCTGTACTGAGGAACGAAGTATCAGAATGAAATACATTTGTAATATCACATTAACCTTAATTAACGATAAACCAAGACCCTTTAACTTCAACGGGAAACAAATCAGAATAGTTTCGTAGCTGAAAATGATCAGCTATGAAGAAAATGTATGTTTTACTCTTGTCCTTACCCATTGCCCTTGGTTCAATGGCACAAAAGAACGGTACCGTTAAAGGAGTTGCCTTTGACAGCAATTACAAACGGCCCATTGAATTGGCTACCGTTAGCCTGCTCGAAAAGAAGGACTCTTCCCTGGTATCTTTTACCATGACAGATAATGCGGGCAGGTTTGAGTTTAAGAATATCCGCAACGGCGAATACCGACTCCTCATCACACATGTAAATTACCACAACAACAACCAGCTGTTTACGCTCGGTGACCATGATAAGGAAGCCGACCTCGGTAATATTATCATGAATGACAGGAGTAAAACATTAAATGAAGTGGTTGTTCAAACCGAGGCCCCACCCGTAACATTGATCAATGATACCGTGCAATACAATGCAGGATCCTTCAAAACGGCACCTAACGCAAATGTAGAACAGCTTTTAAAAAAACTACCAGGAGTGAAAGTAGATAAGGATGGAACGATCAAGGCACAGGGAGAAAAAGTGAACAGGGTTTTGGTAGATGGAAAGGAATTCTTTGGAAGCGATCCCAAAATAGCAACCAAAAATTTGCCCGCTGATGCTGTTGACAAAGTACAGGTTTATGACAGGCAAAGCGATCAGGCACAACTGACAGGCTTTGATGACGGGAACTATGAAAAAACCATTAACCTGAAGCTGAAGAAAGATAAAAAGAAAGGGATGTTTGGAAAAGTTAGTATTGGAGCAGGTACCAATGAACGTTATGAAGGGAAGTTCAATATAAATTCATTCAAAGGTGCCCGCCAGGTTTCTGCGATCGGTATGGGCAATAATTCAAATGCCGAAGGATTTTCTTTTATGGATATCCTGAATTTCACAGGAGAACTGAATCGTATGCAAAGAAACAATGGGGGGAACTTAAATATCAATATATCCGGGGATGATGCAGCTGCCATGGGTGCAGGCGGTAACCGCGATGCCGGCATCAAGACAGCATGGGGAGGAGGTGTAAATTATAATAATATCATTGGAACAAAGGTAGATCTTCAAAGTAATTATTTTTATAACCGCTATAATCCAAATACCGAGAGCCATATCCAGCGGCAGTATTTTTTGCCTGACTCCTCTTATTTCTTCAAACAGAATTCGTTTGTAAATAACCTGAATAACAATCATCGCCTGAACCTGAATGCACTTTACCAGGCCGATTCAATGAACTCGATACGCGTCACACCCTCCTTCACTTACCAGGAAACGAACAACAGGTCGCAGAATGATTACCAGACAATGGGTGAAAATAAAACGATGACCAATGAAGGGTTTAGCAACAACAGTGCTGCCAATGCAGGATATAATTTCAGGAATGACCTTGCCTATCGCAGGAAGATCAATCGCAGGGGAAGAACTTTATCTCTCAGCCTGCAAACAAGCATCAATAAAAGCAATGGTAATGGGGCGTTGTCATCGATCAATAAGTTTTATAATCCTGATGGTACTTTATTTAAAAAAGATACGATCAACCAGCAAAGCAATACAGCCGCTGATCTCAGTGGTTATACAGCCAGGATCGTTTATACAGAACCACTGTTCAGGAGGTCATTGCTCGAATTCAGTGCAGGAAAAAGCTATACCCGGAACAACTCGGAAAAAATAACCTATGATTATAATAAACTAAATGGAAAACACGACCAGCTTAATGACCAGCTTACAAATGATTTTAAAAATGATTATGGCTATACCAATGCCGGCATACGGGTACGTACCCAAAAAAGAAAATATAATTACTCTTTTGGCGCCACCTGGCAACAGGCAACGCTGGAAGGGAAGGTTATTACCGGCGTAAAGGATTCGCTTATCAGCAAGACCTTTACGAATATATTGCCCAACGCAAGGTTCCAGTATAATTTTTCAAGGTTCAGGCGATTTTCATTTAATTATGCCGCGTCAACCACGCAACCTGATATGTCGCAATTGCAACCTGTAACCGATAACAGTAATTCGCTGAATATAAAAGAAGGGAACCCTAACCTGAAACAGGAATACACGCACAACATTCAATCAAACCTGGAGATGGTGAGCCCGTATAAGAATAAAAACCTTTTCTTTTTCTTTAATATGCAGGCTACACAAAATAAGATCGTGAATTATGATTCGATCAGCAGCCTGGGAGTAAAGACCACGAAGCCTGTAAATGTGAACGGGGTGTACAATTTAAATGGGAGTATCAGTTATGCTGTGCCTGTTAGGTTCTTAAAAGCAAGCGTCGAGATCAGCAGCAATGTAAATTATTATAATGGCAAACAGTTCATCAACAGGACAGCAAATAATATCATGGCATTTTCATTGGGGCCTGAATTGAGGCTGGATATGAACCCTCACAACAAACTGAATGTTTCTTTAAGCGCTGCATTGAATTATAACAACACAAAATATTCCCTGCAGGCAGCATTGAATACAACATATTTCCAGCAGGAGTACAGCAGCAGCATTGACTGGGAAATGCCGAAACGATTCTTCTTTTCTACTGATTTTTCCTATACCATCAACAGCCAGCGGGCCGCGGGATTCAACAGCAAGGTTCCTTTGTGGAATGCAAGCATCAGCAAACAAATGCTAAAGTATAACCGTGGCGAAATAAAATTGAGCGCTGTTGATATATTAAACCGCAACATCGGCATCAGCCGCAACAGCAACCAGAATTATATAGAGGACAGCCGTGTAAAGACCCTGCGGCAGTTCTTCATGCTGAGCTTTACTTATAGTTTGAGTAAAACGGGGTTGAATAATGCAGGAAACGGTGGGATGAGGGTGATTGCGAGGTAGAATTGCGGATGACGCGGACTAAACGGATACTAATTTATGACGCCGCCTGGTTTCCGATCAACGGAACTAATGACCAGACGGCGCAAGGGAATAGGTTTAAGAAAATCATTTAATTATAACTCATCGCCTCTTTGGTCAGGAATTTTTTGAGTAACCCCATTTGCCCTATATCATAACTTTCGTGTTCGGCAAGGAATGCAAGTGTGCCAGCTATTGTCTGATCACCTGCAGGATTTTTAAAGGGAGCATCTGCAGCCAGGTGTTCTTCAGTAACTGCGGCCAAACCTTTTTTTAATAATACACCTGCCTTATTCCATTCTTCTTTTAATTTTTCGACAGTATCGAATTTCATCGATTCTTCAAAAGGCTTGAACCCCTCAAAATAGCCTTTATATGGGTTCTCTACAGGCTGGCCTAACATGCCGGCCACGTTATAGCGGGCCCATACAGTATGGGTTATCAGCCAATTCATGGGATTGTTGTGATTGCTTATTCGCTGCTTTGCCAGGTCATCTGTAACTCCTGCAAGGGCATTGATGAACAAACGTTCGTTTAAGTTAAAGATCAGCTCCAGGTAATAAAGTGGCCTTTGCATGTTTTATTATTTTTTAGTTGTTTATAAATTTATTTCCATAATAATAACGATCGGGAACCCCGGATCCGGACAAAATTTCGAAATAATTTTTAATCGTTAGCATCCCGGACAACCGCTGATTTTAATAACAATGTAATTTATACAAAAAACCCTTCGTTATCGAAGGGTTTAATGAGGCTATACTTATTTTCTTTAATTAACTCTTATCGTCCGGTTGCCTCCCCCATTGTTCTGCTGCATCTCTTCCATCATCTTATCTCTTTCCTTACGGAATTCAGCAGGAGTATAATGTTTTTTACCGGTAGGTGCTTTTATCGATACGATGTCCGCTTTTTCCGAGATATCAACTGCCTTGTAAACCTGTCTTCCATTGTTTATGTCGATGGCGAGGATCAATCCCGGCAATTGTCCCTGGTATTCGGCCGGCCCGGCAGCAACGGGAATATCAGTTGCAAACCACGCTGTGATGTTGGAAGTGTCATCAATTTCCTTGCGCTCCATAACGCCATTGTTAATATTCATGGTCATTCTCTTGCTGGTATTGGTAGCCGTTGCTTTGCGGCAGACATGATTTAAAATGGTCTTTGTTTCTTCGCCCATTTTCCATTTTAATGGACGGATGCTATCATCAATGATGAATTTTTTGTCAAAGAAAACGCGAAGCTCTGTTCTTTTGGCATCGGTAAAATTATTGTACAATACATCATCGGACCCTGCTACGATCATTCTTATCTGCATACCGCCCTGGTTCACATTTCCATCATCTTCATTTTCTTTTTCTGCCTGCTTCCAGAGCGACTGGTTATTCCCGAATAGCAGTTCGAATTTATCGGTACGGGTTTGCGTCTGGCTTTGTTCCCCGCTGTTATTATCAGCGATATTAAATGTCATCTGCGCAATACGATCATATGTAACCCTGCCAGTCGTTTGCTGGGCCTGTGCAAAAAACGTAAATAGTACCATGCTGCTTGTAAAAAAGATCTTCTTCATGATTATTAATTTTAGACAAAGCTATAAAAGCAACAAGCAGGTATACGTTAACCCTCCTTGCAATAAGGTTAATAAAGGTTAATGCCCCGGTAAAAGCGAAAGCAAATGATCTAAATTTGTTTTGTAATAGGTTTAAAAATGAAGAAGCTTCACTTACAGTCACTGTTGATGATAACGGCCATCATTGGCGTTACCGGCTTCCAGTTATTCTGGCTTAACCAAACCTATCGGCGGGAAGAAAAATCACTTGCCATCAAAACAGACCTGGCTTTTCGCGATGCTATACAGGAATTGCAGGTTGTGAAATTAAAACTCGATAGCCTCCCGGGTGATACATCCCGGCCTACAAAGGTCAGGATGTTCTTTAGAGACAGTATTGATGAAAGTGTAACTGTAAAGATGAACGGGGGAAAGGCAATTATCTCTACTATAAATGTGATCAGGAAAAAAGCGGGTGATGGATCGATAAAAGACTCGGTATTAAAAAATGGAATATTTATTTCAAAAGATCAAACATATTTTAACCGGAAATTAGAACTGCCGGGAACGGGGGCCAATGATAAAAATATACCTGACCGGGATCATTTATTCCGGCTTTTATATGGCATGGATTCTATACAGGATACTTTAAAGATCGCCGAGATCAATACTGCACTGACCAGGCATCTCAAACAACAGAACGCAATGGTTCCTTTTACAATTTCCCGGCTTAACAGCGCTTATGAACCCGATGAAACAAATATCAATGAGGTAACCGTTGGCTTTGCACATCCCATAACCTACCAATTGAAATTGGGAAAAACCTTTCCATATTTAATGAAACAGATAAGCTTACCAATAGTTTTTTCAATACTGTTGCTGGGAATAACCATACTATCTTTTGTTCTATTATACAGGAATTTATTAAAGCAGCGAAGGCTTACCGAAATAAAAAATGAATTCATAGGTAATATTACCCACGAATTGAAAACGCCTATTGCTACGGTAAGTGTTGCCATTGAAGCCATGAAGAATTTTAATGCTTTGCAAAACCCCGGGCGCACACAGGAATACCTGGATATTTCCGCAAACGAGTTGCAACGCCTGTCATTACTGGTAGATAAAGTGCTTAGCCTTTCAAAGTTCCAAAAGAACGAGATCGAGATCAAAAAGGAAAAATTTGACCTGCTGCAACTGACAAGGGATGTAATGGAATCGATGAAACCGCAATTTGAAAAAGAAAATGCTGTTACAACATTGCAAACATCGGGAGCTGATTTTGATATAGAAGCCGACGAAAGGCATATCAGCAGTGTCATTTATAATTTGCTCGATAATGCATTAAAATACAGCAAAGTGGATCCGAAGATCGACATTCAGCTTATTGACCATGAGCAATACCTGGAACTTCGTGTAAGCGATAACGGTATCGGTATTGCACCCGAATACAACAGGAAGATATTCGAACAATTTTTCAGGGTGCCACATGGCGACAAGCATAATACAAAGGGATATGGGCTGGGGCTGAGTTATGTAAACTATATTGTAAAAAGCCACCAGGGTTTTATTGAAGTTGAAAGCGAAATGGGAAAGGGCAGCACATTCATTGTTAAACTTCCATTTGCAGAAGCACCAGTGATCCACTACGATAAGAACCGAAGGGTCATAAAAAAAGATCTTAAATTATGAGCGCAAAGATCCTATATGCCGAAGATGAGGTCTTCCTGGGCAAGATCGTAAAGGAAAGCCTGGAAAGCCGGGGCTACCAGGTCATCATGGAAGCTGATGGCAATAAAGTTTTGTCACATTTTACACAGCAACAACCGCAGGTTTGTGTTCTGGATATCATGCTCCCTAATAAAGACGGCTTCAGTATTGCAGAAGAAATAAGGAACATAAACAAGGAGGTTCCCATCATTTTTCTCACTGCCAAAACACAGGTGGAAGATCTTGTGAAAGGATTTAAGACCGGCGGGAATGATTATATACGCAAGCCATTCAGCATGGAGGAACTGATCGTAAGAATAGAAAATGTCCTGAAACAAAAAAGCGAAGGAAATTACGCCGACAGCAATACTACAGTAAAGATCGGAACGTATAGTTTTCACAGCAATCACCAGGTACTGAAACATGATGATGATGAAAAAAAATTATCATTCCGGGAAACCGAACTTTTAAAGATTCTCTACCTCAACAGGGATAAAATAATCGATCGCAGGGATATCCTGAACCTGCTTTGGGGCAATGATAATTTTTTCAACTCCCGCAACCTGGATGTGTATATCACCAAATTAAGAAGCTATTTAAAAAAAGACAGCAAACTGCAGATCATTACTATAAAGGGGATCGGGTACAGGTTTGTGGTTGATTAGATGCTGCATTACCAGCGTTAACCGCGAGGACATAAGGCTGGCAATTTTTTTTTAGCTGATCAGCAATTCATCTTTTTTCAAACTTCTATCAAAAACAAAAGTTCCAAACGGCAATAAGGATGCCAGCAATGCCTTACCAAGCCAAACAGCATTTTTATTAAGCTCAGTTTTTACATTCCAGGCCAATGCTACGAATGCAATGAATAAAAACCCATGAATATATCCTGCAATTTTAACTGCTAATGGCATATCCATAAAATATTTTAATGGCATGGCTATACCCAATAGAACAAGAAAAGAAATACCTTCTGCGATCGCAATGATCCTAAACCAGTGTAATAATATTTTTGATTTCATTCTTATATCGTTGTAAAGTATTAAGAATGTTCCCACCGTTATTTGAACATTGAATATTCAATGCTCAAGTGAAAACCTAATAATTTATTACTTGCTCCTCCATCACCGGTATTTCCCTCCACTCATATTGCTGGTTGCGAAGCTGCGGCTCAAAGCCCGCATCTTTTATGGCTTGTTGTATACTATTACTTGTAAAACGGTGTGGGGCACCTGCAGCGCTTACAACATTTTCTTCTATCATGATACTTCCAAAATCATTTGCCCCGGCACGCAGGCATAGCTGTGCAACTTCTTTTCCCACAGTAAGCCAGCTTGCCTGGATATTTTTAATATTGGGCAACATGATACGGCTGATAGCGATCATGCGTATGTATTCTTCTGCAGTTGTGAGGTTGTGCACACCGCGTATTCTGGCAAGAAGGGTATCGGCATCCTGGAATGTCCATGGAATGAATGCAAGGAATCCTTTTGCATCTGCGGGCTTACGGCTTTGTACTTCTCTTAATTTCACCAGGTGCTCAAACCGTTCCTGTAAAGTTTCAACGTGACCGAACATCATGGTTGCAGAAGTGGTGATATGAAGCTTGTGTGCTTCATGCATGATATCCAGCCATTCCTGTGCCCCGCATTTACCCTTGCTTATCAGGCGCCTGACCCTGTCAGTTAGTATTTCCGCCCCTGCACCAGGGAGGCTGTCCATACCAGCTTCCTTCAGTGCGACCAGTATTTCATGGTGAGTGCTTTTTTCCAGCTTGGTTATATGTGCCACTTCCGGCGGGCCAAGGGTATGTAATTTAATATTTGGATAAAGCGATTTTAATTGCTTAAATAAATTCACATAAAAGGAAAGCCCCAGTTCAGGGTGGTGTCCACCCTGCAGCAATAGCTGGTCGCCGCCAAACCTGATGGTTTCTTCGATCTTCCTTTTATAAGTTTCAATGTCGGTTATATATGCATCGGGATGGCCGGGTATGCGATAGAAATTACAAAACTTGCAATTGGCAATACAAACATTGGTGGTATTTACATTCCGGTCAATCTGCCAGGTTACTTTACCATGCGGGACCTGGATCTTTCTCAGTTCATCTGCCACATACATTAATTCGGTCAAAGCAGCGTTCTCAAATAAAAACACCCCTTCTTCTACAGAAAGTAACTCAAAAGCCATTGCTTTTTGATATAACTCATTCAATTCCATGTGTCCGTTTAAATAATTAATAACAAAAGTACATCCATTAGGTTGTATTTTTAAAAAACGACTGCCGTGAGATATTTTTTTATCATATTATCTTTTGTTGTATTGCCGGCCCTTTGCCCGGCACAGGAAATTTTATCGCCGCAACCGGTGGCAAAATTTTTAGCCAGATTCCCATTTACCCAATTCAGTGGTGGCGTAATGGTTGTAAGGGCCTGTTTTGAAAATGTAAAGGACAGCTTCAACTTTATCCTTGATACCGGGAGCGGGGGCATTTCACTTGATTCGGGGACCTGTAAAGAATTTAAGATCCAGACCTTCCAGACAGACACCAGCATTACCGGCATTGCAGGTGTAAGAAAGGTGCATTTTGTATTTGATAAAAGCCTGAAACTGCCAGGCCTGACAGTTAATAACCTCAATTTTCACATAAATGATTATGATGTTTTATCAAGCGTGTATGGTGAAAAAATTGACGGTATCATCGGCTATAGTTTTTTCAGCCGGTATATTGTAAAAATAGATTTCGACAGCCTGATGATCGAAATTTACAGCCCGGGTAAAATGGAATATACCGGACGAGGTACTTTATTGCACCCCATTTTCACTGCATTACCGATCCAATACCTCCAGGTTAGAGATAAAAGAAAAGTCCCATTCAATTTTTATTTTGATACAGGAGCAGGGCTTTGTTTTTTAATGAGTGAGCAATTTGCAAAAGACAGCGCCATACTTTTAAAGAAAAGAAAGCCACTGGTAACACAAGCTGAGGGTATGGGGGGAATGCTGAAAATGCGGCTAACGGTTGTCCGGGAAGTAAAGATCGGCCCTTATCGCTTTCACCAGGTACCTACCTATTTATACCAGGATGACAATAATGTAACATCTTATCCATTTACGGGCGGGCTTATTGGTAGCGAAATATTGAGGCGTTTTAATGTAGTATTCAATTATCCCCAGCGTGAAATATACCTGCAACCAAACAGCCATTACGAGGAACAGTTTGACTATGCCTATACCGGGCTTGGGATCTATTTTATTGATGGAAAGATCATAGTGGTGGATGTAATACCCGATTCCCCGGCAGAAAAATGCGGGTTCAGGACCGAGGACGAAATAATAAGCGTGGGGAACAATATATCACACAACATACAGCAATATAAGAACATGTTACAAACACCGAATGAGAATCTCAGGGTAATAATAAAAAGGAATAAAGAACTAAAAACGCTGACGATCAGAACCAAAAGCATTCTATAAATATTTTTATCGCTATAAAGCCGCAACGTACATTTGCAGCATGATTCAATTTGAAAGATTTGTCTTGCCAAACGGCTTGCGGGTATTGGTACATGAAGATAAAAGCACCCCTATGGCAGTGGTGAATGTTTTATATGATGTAGGTGCCCGTGATGAAAGCCCCGAAAAGACCGGTTTTGCCCACCTGTTTGAACATTTGATGTTTGGTGGAAGCAAGCATATCCCCATCTACGATGAGCCATTGCAAATGGCCGGTGGTGAGAACAATGCCTATACAACCAATGACCTTACCAATTATTATTGCCAGTTGCCTGCAGAAAATGTAGAAACCGCATTCTGGCTTGAAAGTGACCGTATGCTAAGCCTGGCCTTTAGTAAAAAAAGCCTGGAAGTACAACGCAAGGTAGTTTCCGAAGAATTTAAAGAACATTATATCAATAAACCTTACGGTGATGTATGGCACAGGTTCAGGGAACTTATTTATACCACGCATCCTTATAAATGGATGACCATTGGCAAGGAATTAAAGCATGTGGAAGATGCAACACTGGAAGATGTAAAGGATTTTTTCTTTAAGCATTATACGCCCGCCAATGCCATCCTGGTTGTTGCAGGAAATGTAGAGCTGGATAAGATAAAGGCATTGTCTGAAAAATGGTTCGGGGATATTCCTGCGGGAATAAAACACAACCGTGAACTTCCAAAAGAACCAAAGCAAACTGCGCCACGCCGGCTGGAAGTAAAAGCAAATGTTCCACTGGATGCATTATATATGGCCTGGCATATTTATCCCAGGACAGATCCCAGGTATTATACGGCAGACCTGATAACAGATATCTTAAGTGGCGGCGGCTCATCAAGGCTCTATCAAAGCCTGGTAAAAGAAAAGCAATTGTTCAGCAATATTGATTGTTATCATTTTGGAAGTACAGACGCAGGCATCGTAACCATTGAAGGAAAACTGGTAAAAGGTGTTGATATTAAACTTGCTGAAGCAGCAATAAAAGAAGAACTGAAAAAATTACAAGAAGACGGCATCAGTGTAGCCGAACTCGAAAAAGTAAAGAATAAAACGGAAAGTGCCATGGCTTTTGAGGACATGAGTGTAATGAGCCGTGCCGCCAGTATTGCCATGTATGAATTGCTTGGTGATGCCAATATGATCAATACAGAACTTGCCAACTACCAGGCAGTGACTGCTGATGAGATATTGAAAGAATGCAGGATCATTTTCGATGATAACAACAGCAGTACAATGTATTATTTATCCAATAACTAAAACCAACAATGAACAGAAAGATATCTCCTTCTATAAAAGATGCGATCGATTATAAACTGGAACTTAAGCCTTATGAACATTATTCTCTCGATAATGGCATACCTGTTTATTCAATAAATGCAGGGGCACAGGAAGTATTGCAGTTGGAGATCATTTTTTATGCAGGGAATTTTTTTGAACAACAGAAGGGCATA
Organism: Ferruginibacter sp.; assembly: GCA_040006715.1. Taxonomy (GTDB): domain Bacteria; phylum Bacteroidota; class Bacteroidia; order Chitinophagales; family Chitinophagaceae; genus Ferruginibacter. The sequence continues at coordinate 164,126 of JBDTWL010000001.1, forward strand.
GCCGCCGCTGCAAATTTTTTGCTTAAGAACGGAACAACCAGCCGCACAGCTTTTCAGATAAATGAGGCATTTGAATATTATGGGGCTTATTGCAACCGGGCATGTTACAATGAGACAGCTGTCATTACCCTTCATACGTTGACAAAGCACCTCGATAAACTTTTACCGGTAATGCAGGATATGCTGACCGATGCTATATTCCCCGAACAGGAATTGGATATCTACCTGCAAAATTCAAGGCAACGATTAAAAGTGAATTTGCAAAAGGCTGAATTTGTTGCCGGACGGCTGATAGACAGTTATCTTTTTGGCGAGAATCACCCTTATGGTGTTTATTCAAACCTCGAAGACCTGGATAAACTAAGCCTCGAAGAAGTAAAGAAATTCTATCATCAATATTATTTGAATGGCCAGGTAATAATATTTGCTGCCGGTAAAGTTCCGGCCGACCTGCAGCAGCAATTGAATAAATATTTTGGAGCACTTACTGTAAGCAGGCCGCTGAATGCGATCCCGGATATAAAAGCATCACCGGCCATAGAAAAAAAATACCGCATTCAAAATGATCCTGAAGCGGTGCAGGGCGCTATCCGTATCGCATCCGGTTTCCCGAACAGGCATCACCCTGATTTTAAAAAAGCGATCATTTTAAATAATGTGTTTGGCGGCTTCTTCGGGTCAAGGCTTATGAGCAATATCCGGGAAGAGAAGGGTTATACTTATGGCATACACAGTTACCTTCAAAACCACATGCAGCAAAGTGCCTGGATGATATCTACCGAGGCAGGCAAGGATGTTTGTGAACCAACGATCGAGGAAATTTACAAGGAAATGAAAAAATTGCGTGAAGAACCGATCGGCGAAGAAGAATTATTGCTCGTTCGTAATTTTATGATCGGCGGATTACTTGGTGATCTTGATGGCCCCTTCCAGGTAATTGCAAAATGGAAGAACATCATTTTAAACAACCTCGACGGATCTTATTTTTATGATTCTATACATGAAATAAAAACGATCAGCGCTGCAGAGCTGCAGGTGATCGCCAATAAGTATTTGCTGCCGGAGAAGTTTTATGAGCTGGTGGTTTATTAAATAATTTGGAGATGTGGGAATGTGAGCATGTGATGTAGCATGTGTGAATGTGAAAATGTAGTGATGAAGTTCTCTGGTATGCATGTTCTTTCGGATCTCATTAGACCTATCTTCACATCAGCCTATTTTCACATTTTTATATTTGTTTTATGAAATTTATAATAAAATTACTGATCACCGCAGCCATTGCTTACGGATTATCCTCCGTCTTAACCGGTGTGCATATCGTTGATTTTAAAACCGCTGTTATTTTTGCATTTGTACTGGCGATATTGAACATGATCGTAAAACCATTATTGATCCTGCTAACACTCCCCATCACCATAATTACCCTGGGCCTTTTCCTTTTTGTAATAAATGCACTCATTATCATCATCGCTGACAATTTCATAGATGGTATCAAAGTAGATGGATTTTTCTGGGCATTGATCTTTAGCCTCATACTTTCTGTATTATCATCTGCTGCAGATGCAATGTTGAAAGATGATAAGGACGAGTAGTATGATGTGGAAATATGGGAGATTAAAACAATTTAAGCCTGTACATCCCTATCCTCACATTTTCAGATCTCCACATTTTCGCATTTTTATTTGATTACCATATTAAACCGCTTCGCCTGTTTTTTAATGATCTTCTCGATCTCCGATTCAAGCGTTGCAGTATTATTATTAACAGCCTTTTTCTTTCTTTCTTCAGAAAGCCATACTTCTCTTTTTGCATTTACTGTTTCAATGTCTTTTTGAACTTTTGTGCGTTTGGCAGATTTGGTAACTATGATCTCTTTGATCTCTTTGCGGCTTTTTGTCTTCATACTGTCGGGCAAAGTTTTCAGATCTACCTTATCTGCAAAATCCTTATCATCTTCAATAGCATCTACCATATCCCAGGTTGAATTTTTATATAACTCTTTTTTACCTTTTACAGAAACACGTTTTACAGCCACAGATTTATTCATTTCATAATTCTTCTTATCAGCTGACGATTGGGCGGCATATCCCGAAGCACCATAAGCGCCAAAGGTCAGGTAGGTTGTATTAAGTGTATCATTCAATGCGAATATTACACTATCATATGGCGTAGGTATATCTTCGATCTTTGCATCCTGGTTTATATTGGTAAAGCTGCCGTCGCCACATTCCGCATTCAGGTTCCAGTGTTCTTTAATACCCTGCATCCTGTCGCCGCAATAAATCGTGTTTACGATAACACCCTTTTTCTTAGCTTCATCACATGCTTTTGTGTATAACATGCTGCCTTGTAAAAAATCCTCATTGCCTGCAATAAATATCACTTTATAGCTGGAAGTATCAAGGTCCCAGTTGAGGTCTTTAAGTGAAGTGTAGATCACCTGGCCACAATATTCGTCACCGCCATTTGTTGTAAGGGAAAAGAGTTTTTGAGAAAGCTGGTCAAGGTCAGTTGTAAACCCGCTGATCTGTTTTACGAATCCGGATTTTACATCATTATTACTCCTGCCATATTCATATAAGGAGATCTCTATCTCTGGTGTGGTACCGTTATCACATTTCGCTTTACCCATTACACTTACCATATTCCAAAGCTGTGCCTTTGCCTGTTCTATCAGCCCATCCATACTGTTACTTACATCAAGTAAAACGGCAGCCTGTATTTTTTTAGAAGTTTTCCCGTTTGAAGAAGGGACGTCTTCGGCTTTATATACGTGAATTTTTACTGGCATTAATGAAACACTGGTTAAAATGCTAATTGCAATTACTGCAGGTTTGAATAGAACTGTCATAATAGTTGGTTTTATAGAGGCTAGATGCAGGAGCCTTATTTTTTGCACAAATGATTTATAAAAGTGAATTCACTTTGTATTTATTTTAACAAGAGATGACATCTTTACTAAATTACTTATCCAGCCCAGGTAAAGCAAAGATGTCATCTCTTTCAATCAACAACACTAACTTTGCGCAATTATAATCAGAAAATCTCCATGCATTTCGATAGAAAAGACATAAGCAACGAAACGATCAAAGGCCTTTATAAGAACCTGCTTCTTCCCCGGATGATCGAAGAAAAAATGCTGGTACTGCTACGGCAGGGAAGAATATCTAAATGGTTCAGTGGTATCGGGCAGGAAGCCATTTCTGTTGGTGTTACCATGGCTTTGGAACAGGATGAATGGATCATGCCCCTGCACAGGAACCTGGGGGTATTTACTTCACGTAAGATGCCCTTGAGTAAATTATTCAAACAATGGCAGGGAAATAAAGATGGATATAGCAAAGCAAGGGAAAGAAGTTTTCATTTTGGCAATAAAGAACATCATATCTGCGGAATGATATCTCACCTGGGCCCGCAGCTTGCTATTGCAGATGGTGTGGCACTTGCCCATAAATTAAAAAAAGAACAAAAGGTTTCTGTTGCATTTACCGGGGATGGGGGTACGAGTGAAGGAGATTTCCATGAAGCTCTGAATACAGCTGCTGTGTGGGACCTGCCGGTAATTTTCATCATTGAAAACAACGGTTATGGTTTAAGTACACCTACGAATGAGCAGTACCGCTGCAAAAACCTGGTGGATAAAGCAGTGGGTTATGGTATAGAAGGAGTTCAGATCGACGGCAACAATATTCTTACAGTATACGATACCATTAAAGGCGTAAGGGACTATTGTATAAAAAATCAAAAGCCTTACCTCATTGAGTGTATGACGTTTCGTATGCGTGGGCACGAAGAGGCAAGCGGGGTAAAATACGTTCCAAAGAATTTGTTTGAGGAATGGGAGCAAAAGGATCCGATAAAGAATTTTGAGGAATGGCTGCAGGAAGAAAATATTTTATCTGCCGATGATATATTATCGATCAGGGCCGAAACAAAAAATCATATAGAGGAAGAATTAAAGAAGGGATTTGTTGAAGAAAAAATTATTCCTGATGAAGAGGAAGAATTGGATGATGTATATATGAGGCGAGTAGGAAATGGCGGGTGGCAAGTGGGGGAAACGGGATCATCTACAGAAAAAAAATTCATCAACGCGATCAGCGATGCATTGGAACAATCATTGAACAAGCATGATAATCTTGTCTTAATGGGACAGGATATTGCAGCATATGGAGGGGCCTTTAAAGTCACAGAAGGCTTTGTCGAAAAATTCGGGAAGGAAAGGATACGAAATACGCCTTTATGTGAAAGCGCCATTGTTGGCGCAGCATTGGGCCTTAGCCTGGAAGGATATAAATCTGTAATGGAAATGCAGTTCGCAGATTTCGTAACAGTAGGGTTTAACCAGATCATAAACAACCTGGCTAAAATTCATTATCGCTGGGGGCAAAATGCAGATGTGGTGATCCGTATGCCAACTGGCGGTGGCGTAGGTGCGGGGCCTTTTCACAGCCAGAGCAATGAAGCATGGTTCGTACATACCCCGGGACTGAAAGTGGTTTATCCTTCCTCAGCTGCTGATGCAAAAGGCTTGCTGATCGCAGCCATTAATGACCCTAACCCTGTTATGTTCTTTGAACACAAGGCTTTATACAGGAGTATCAGTGGGCCAGTGCCGGATGAATATTTTGAAATTGAGATCGGTAAAGCAAAACATGTGCGGGTAGGCGAAGACGTTTCGGTCATCACTTATGGAGCTGCTGTGCATTGGGCAATGGAATATGCAGACAAGCATCCCGGAATTTCTATTGATATTACAGACCTGAGAACATTGTTGCCGCTGGATTACGATGCCATCAGGAATGCGGTTTCCAGGACAGGTAAAGTATTGATACTTCACGAAGACAGTTTAACGGGTGGTGTTGGAGGAGAGATTGCCGCCTGGATCGCAGAGAATTGTTATACTTTACTCGATGCGCCCATTATGCGATGTGCAAGTTTAGACACACCCATTCCTTTTAATATAGAACTGGAGAAAAACTACATGGCTTATTCGAGACTTGGGGAAACGATTGAGAAATTGATGAAATATTAGAAATCTATGATTTATGATGTGTGATGTATGATTTGAAATGCAGGGGATTTTCTCTGTTTTGATTGTTGATTTCCTCTTTGCTTTTATGACCTGGAGTAATAATTGTCCGTAATTAATTTATGGATAAAAAAATATTACAAGCAAGAACCCAAAAATTCCACATTAATATAATAATACTTTGTAATGATTTTCCAAAAACAGTCTCCGGATTTGAAATTGCAAAACAAATATTAAGATCTGCTGGATCAGTTAGCGCAAATTACAGGGCGTCTTCACCGGCAAAATCAAAGGCCGATTTTATAAACAAAATTCAGATAGTAATTGAAGAGGCTGATGAAAGTCTTTATTGGCTGGAAATAATTGAAAAAACTCAGGTGAAATCCGGGAGTGAAACAAAAAGACTAATTAACGAAGCAAATGAACTAACAGCAATTTTTACAGCTACAAATAAAACTGCAAAAGCGAATAACAGAGAAGGCTGAAACATCACACATCATACATTCATCATGCCGGAATAAATTTCAATGAAATGGAATTTACACAATGCCTTGTATTTTTTTCTGTGAATTGTTCTCCCGTAAATACATGTCCAAGGTGGCCGCTACAATTTGCACAAATTATTTCTGTTCTCCTTCCATCGGCATCGGGTACATGAACCACGGCACCGGCGATCTCATCATCAAAGCTGGGCCAGCCGCAACGGGAGTCAAACTTATCTTTTGATTTGTATAAGGGGGCATCGCAACGCCTGCACACATACGTTCCGCTTTCTTTGTTGTTATTGTATTCGCCTGTAAAAGGCCTTTCTGTTCCTTTGTTTATGATAACAGCTTCTTCCTGGGGAGTTAATTGATTGTATTCCATGTTAAAATATTAATGCGTAAAGGTAAAAAGAAGGCCCGGCTTTAAAAACTATCTAAAAGTTAATTTTGAACCTACTCCCCGCTTCCCTTATCCCCTACAAACCAGTGCTCTTTATTCTTAAACAATACGTTGAATGTTGTAAGGGATCCATAGATACGCGTAATATATTGTTGCAGGTTCACTTTGTCCTCATCGGAAAGTTTTTTATGGCTGTTGATATTTTGTTCCAGCACCCTTAGCCTGTCGCGTAACATGACAATTTTATGAAAGAAGATATCTATCGGGACTTCTTTTGGCTTCAGGGTCTTATCTGCAGTTTGTAAAAGCATGGTTCCCCCGAGCCATTTATCGCCTATCGGAACGATTTCGGATACGTCTGCCCATTGCCGTAAGATCTTTAACAAGGACTTTTCAGTTTCTGAAACGGTCTCAACTTCGGTTGTAACATTTTCAGGAATGATCTCGTCCAGGTGCGGGTCGGTCTTATCTATTTCCTTTATACCCGTATTGATAAATGAGATCATGTAAGTTGCATAGCGCACACCTACTATAACACCGGGGCCATGCTGTGTGTGTTGTAAACGGGTTCCAATTCCAAGTGTCAGTTGTTCAGGGTCCATCGCATTTTAATTTTTATCTGTTATCAAAACTTTGGTCTTTTTGTCGTGTTGTTTTTTTATTAATCGCATAATCAGCGGGATCATGATCGGCAACCAGGAAGCAACAAAGGGATTAAGCCGGTATACGAATGCAAAAAGCGTGAACATTACAGGAACAATAATGGCACGAAAAGAAAAATACCTTGCATCTGCCTGGCTGAGGCCTTCTGATAATTTATTTTTTGGATTACTGATGTGTCGCCACATGAACAGGTTGAATATTCCGAGCAGGATTATATTAGCCGTATAAAAGATCACTGGTGTTATAACAATATGCTTCATGATGTACTCGCTGTAAAATGCGGTACTGAATGGCATTAAAGCAACAGCAAATAAGAATAGCAGGTTAAGCCTTAACAGTTTCGGCGTATAGTTTACAACATATCCAAATAAACGGTGATGAACGGTCCAGTAGATCCCTATAAACATAAAGCTTATGATGAAGCCAAAGAATTTTGGAATAAGATGAGCCAATGCTTCTAATAATTTTCCTTCCGTTAGTACTTCCCTGTCAATCTCCGGCACTTTAAGTTCTATAACAAGTAATGTGATAGCGATGGCAAATACTGCATCACTGAAAAGTATCATCCTTTCCAGTTGAAATTCTTTTTTGAGTTCATTGTGCAGTTTATCCATAAAAGAGAATTGAGTTGTGAAAATTACTTCTCTTTTTTTACTTTCTATAATTTGTAAGAAAAAAATGATAAAGGCGAATGATAGATACACGGATGGACACGATTGGAACGGATCATAATTTTAAAAAAAATTACCTGCATTCTGTCATTCTTCTTTTTTTGCCGGAGAGATATTTACGATCTTCTGATACTGGTAAAAGGCCTTTAAAATATATTGATTGAAAATAAGCTCATCACTGTTTTTTGCAAATTCATAAGAGGGCCTGTACCAGACAAGGAAAGTATCCAGCAATGCGCCATCCAGGCCGGTGATGCGCTTTACAAAAAGCTTATTAAAGCGGTAGGTTATATATTTTTCCTGCTCCTGTGTTTCGAGTCTCAATTGAAAAGCCCTGAGCCTCCTGTTTCTTTTGAAACGGAAAATATTAATTAGTTCATCCACGTCGGCGCCCACTCCTCCTCCCGGTGTGATGGATGTCGAGAGCCCGGGCTTTTTATAATCATAAATGTCTGCATAGGTCTGCCTGTTCTCCAGCGAATCCTGTTTATATGATCTTGAAAAAACAACCACTTCATTCAATACATGGTATTTGCCCTTTATATTTATTCGCAGGGAAATATTGAAACGGGAAGGATCAGGAATAGCTTTTACCAGGAACTTTTGCGTGGGTTTGTTGTTATAAAAAAAAACCAGAGAATCATTTTCCCCGGCCATCACAGAATACCGCCCAAGGCTATCCGTAATTGCAAACATGCCCCCGGTGCTGACCACCCGCACGTTCTCTACATAATTGATCTTACTGCTATCGAATACAGTACCACTGATCGTAAATTGTGCATGTAAGGAAGGAACCGATAAGATAAAGAACAAACCGGTTAAGAGATATCTCAAATGAAACAGCATTTTATACCAATTGGATCTTTGATCTGACCAAATCAGTCGTGTATAATGCCGATTGATAGCTGTTTGCTTCCCGATTTTAAGGAACCAATTAATATATCCAATCGGTATATTGGCTGTAATATTAAGCAAGAATTTTAAAACCGGTAATTAAACAGGGGTTGTTTAACGCAGATTTTGCTTTTTTAAAACACTTTCAATAACAACGGGGTAATGTAAATGTTCCAATGCATGTATCTTCCATGCAAGTGTTTCGGGGGTATCCGAATCATTTACTTCACATTTTGCCTGGAATATTATTTCACCATGATCGTACAATTCATCAGCATAATGAATACTGATCCCGCTTTCCTTTTCTTTATTAGCGATCACAGCCTCATGCACATGGCTGCCATACATTCCTTTTCCTCCATATTTTGGTAACAATGCCGGGTGAATATTGATGATCTTTTTTTGGTAATTATTTATCAATGTAACCGGTAGCTTCCATAAAAAACCTGCAAGAATGATCAGGTCAATTGCATGATCCTTTAACTCCGGGAGGTAAGCATCCCCATCAATGAATTTTTCTTTTTCAATTAACAGGACAGGGATATCGTTTTCTTTTGCAATGTTCAAAACACCCGCCCCGGGCTTATTGCATACGATCAAAGCAATCCTTATTTTTTTTTTTCTTTCGGGAAGATCAAAATATTCAATTATTTTTTTTGCATTTGATCCTGCCCCGCTTGCAAAAATCGCAACCCTCTTGATGCCAGTCATTTTTTTCCCGCGGATCTTATTCCATACCCTGGTAATATATCTCTTAAAAAAAGCAAATTGTCCCAGCGGTATGCTCACGATCAAAACTGCAAATGGCCAAAGTAAGGTTATCAAAAGGATGTATAAAAAAAGCCAGGCAAGTCCTTTCTCAATACCTGTGAGTAATAAAAGCTTGCGCCCGGCCCATCCGCAGAGGCTGCCCCCGAGTGCAAAAGTAGCAATGATCAATACCAGGTTTAAGCCATTTACATTCCAATGTTGTCGCAGTTTTTTTAACATCCTGCAAAAATGGGATAAAACTCGTTATAATAATATCTAAAGTTTAAAGTAATCACAAGCCGTTAATCGACTTACAAATACATGACAATCACTATACAGAGTGGCCTACAAAACGCTGAAAGCCAGACCAGATAAGGGAAAAAAAATTTTAACAATGTTGGTATTATGTCAACATCCTGCCTTATTTTTGCACACGAATAAGGATATTTTCCACATTAGCCCCGATCAACTACTATATGAGTCGCTATAGAAAAATCATTAACAAAGTTTTTGCAAGTCTTCTGCTGGTTCTGCTTGTTTCACTAAATAATTCTGTGTTGGCTGCCGACGGCGAAGCGCTGTTCAAAGCAAACTGTGCAAACTGCCACAAACCCGATGTAGAATATACAGGCCCGGCTTTGCAAGGGTGGAAAACCCGTGAGCCAGATGGATGGGTGTATCATTGGGTTGCAAATCCCGCAGGCATGATCGCTACTGATGCTTATGCAAAAACCCTGTTTGATAAATATAAGCCGACAGTAATGACGGCTTTTCCTAACTTGAAAAAAGAGGAGATCGATGCGATATTAAAGTATGTTGATGATTATAAAGCACCTGTAAAAGGGCCTGATACTACTACTCAGGCCACACCTGAATCGGATAACTCTTTATTATTTGGAATACTTACACTCGTACTTGCACTTGTTGCCTTTGTATTATTGCAGGTAAACAGCAACCTTCGCAAACTTACCGATGAAAAAGAAGGGATCTATCGCGGGGAGCCCGTTCCGTTCTATCGCAACAAAACCTACCTGATGGGTGGAATATTGGTATTGTTTGGCATTGGGGGTTATATGACCATTGAAGCTGCCATCGGCCTGGGCCGTATGAAAAATTACCAGCCCGAGCAACCCATTTATTATTCTCACAAAGTACACGCCGGCGTGAACCAGATAAGTTGTTTGTATTGTCATGGCGGCGCACAGGATAGCAAGCAGGCAAGCATACCTTCAGTAAATGTTTGTATGAATTGCCACATGGCCATTAAAGAATACAAAGGTGATGCGATCGTAAAAGAAAACGGCACTTCCGTAAATGGCACTGCAGAGATACAAAAATTATATTCTTATGCAGGATGGGACCCTGTTAATAAAAAATATAATCCCGATAATAATAATGATGGTACCCCGGATGGCGCAAAACCAATTGAGTGGATCAAAATTCACAACCTCCCCGACCACGTTTATTTTAACCATAGCCAACATATAAAAGTTGGAAAACAGCAATGCCAGACCTGTCATGGTAATATCCAGGAAATGCCTGAAGTGTACCAGTTCGCAGAATTAAGCATGGGCTGGTGTATCAATTGTCACCGTGAAAGCAAAGTTGATTTTTACAATAAAGCAGATAGTTCAGGCAACAAATTTTACAGCATTTATGAAAAGTTCCATAATGACCTTAAAAATCATAAAATGGATAGTGTAACAGTTGAGAATATTGGTGGTACCGAGTGCCAGAAATGTCACTATTGATCGATCAGCCAATGTGCGGATCAAAGCACTACAATTAATTTAGTACACTCTTAATAGAATAAGTAACAATTTAAAGAATTAGCATATTAGCATATTAGCTAATCAGCACATTTTAAAGAATTATGAGTAATAAAAAGTACTGGCAGAATTTCGGGGAATTAAATCAAACGGATGCTTTTAAGCAAACAACAGAGCACGAGTTTAAAGAAGAATTACTTCCATTGGCCGACCTGGATGAAGGCTTGTTGGAAGGAAAAACACCCCGCAGGGATTTCCTGAAATACCTGGGCTTTAGTACTGCCGCTGCAGCACTGGCCGCCAGTTGCGAAATGCCTGTACGCAAAGCGGTACCATATTTACAAAGGCCCGATAACCTGATCCCCGGTGTTCCCAATTTTTATGCTTCTACTTATATGAATGGCGGAGATGCCATCAGCGTAGTAGTGAAACAAAGAGACGGAAGGCCTATTAAGATCGAGGGAAATGAATTATCTTCTATTACAAATGGCGGAACCAGTGCACAGGCACAGGCTTCCGTACTTGACTTATATGATACCATCCGCTTGCGTCATCCTTTGCAAAAGGACGGCAGCAATTTTAAAGAAGTAAGCACATTTGATGCTTTTGATAAAATGATCGGGGCCGCACTGGCCGGGCTTGGAGGAAAGGCAGTGGTATTACTTACTTCCAGTATTCATTCACCGAGTACATTACAGGTCATAAATGATTTTTTAGCAAAATATCCCGGCAGCCGCCATGTGCAATATGATGCAGTAAGCTATAGCGGCATGCTGCTGGCAAACGAAGCTTGTTATGGGAAGAGAGCCATTCCTTCTTACGATTTTGCAAAAGCAAAAACAATTGTAAGCCTGAGTGCCGACTTCCTTGGCACCTGGCTCAGCCCGGTAGAATTCAGCAGGCAATATGCAGAGAATAAAAAGGTAAAAGGCGAAAGGCCGGCACTTAGCCGCCATATCCATTTTGAAAGCATGCTTAGCCTTACAGGCAGCAATGCTGATGACCGCATTACGCACAAGCCTTCTGAAACAGCTGCCATAGCACTGGCTTTATATAATGCAGTAAAAAGTGCCCCAATAGATACTGGTTGGGCATTTGATAAAAAATTAACGGAAGGTGTAAAATTAGCATGCGACGCATTGAGAGCGGCAAAAGGAGATGCACTTGTTATTAGCGGAAGCAATGACATGAATGTACAGGTGGTTGTGAATGCCATCAATGAAGCGATCGGTGCAAACGGCACAACCATCAACTGGGCAACAACCTCCAACATCCGTAAAGGGATAGACGCTGATATGGCGAAACTGGTTGCTGATATGAATGCCGGGAATGTAGGCGCTTTAATGGTTTACGATTGTAATCCTGTTTATAATTATACCGACAGCAAAAAATTTGCTGAGGGCCTTTCGAAATTACCACTGAGTGTTTCATTCAATGCAAGCATGGATGAAACAACAGAATTGTGTAAATACATTATTCCTTCCCATCACTGGCTGGAAAGCTGGGGTGATGCTGAACCAAAAACGGGCTATATCAGTTTGATCCAGCCGGTTATCAGCCCCTTATTCAAAACAAGGGCATTTCAAACATCATTGATAAAATGGATCGGTGGAGAAACAACAAGTGTATCAGCAGTTGCTCCAAAAGATTCGACAGGAAAAATCATCGTTGCTGCCCCGGCAACAGCCGTTTCTTCTTCTGATGAATATGAAAAATATCTCACTAATTACTGGACCGGGAAATTGGGCAGCGCAGAAACCTGGAACAAAGCTTTGCAGGATGGGGTTATTGAACCTGCAAGTGAAGTTGCAGCAGCAGCCGGTACTTTCAGCGGCGCAAAGCTTGCAGAAGCATCAGCAAAACTTGCTGCTGTAAAAGGCGCCGCCACAGAAGTATTCTTATATGAAAAGATTTCTATAGGAAATGGCTCCCAGGCAAACAACCCCTGGTTGCAGGAACTTCCTGATCCCGTATCAAAAGTTACCTGGGACAACTATGCAATGATCGGTCCCGAGATGGCCAAGTCATTGTTGGGCATTGATGTTTTTGAAAATCAAAAACAGGCAGATGGTTATGAAGTGCACCCGGAAAAACCGGTCTTAAAAATTACTGTTAACGGGAGGTCCTTATCCTTACCCGCATTGATATTACCGGGTCTGAATGCTTCTACCATAGCGATCGCCCTTGGTTATGGCAGGCAAAGCGCTAACAAAGACCAGTCAATGGAACGCATTGGACGTTCTGCAACCAATGCAGGTCAGAATGCTTATCCTTTTGTTGGCTTTGACGGAACATCTGTATTATATAATTCAACTGCAACTGTAGAAAAAACAGCAGAGTCTTACCCACTGGCACAAACGCAGGTACATGGTTCTTCAGAAAGCAGGCCGATCCTGTTTGAGACCAACCTTGCCAGCTTCCTTGCAGATCCCGAAGCAGTTTTGGAAGAACCAAGAAATGAAAGGTCTGTGATCATGGCCGACGGTAAAAATGATTTTGTGAAAGACGGCACCATGTACCCGGATTATGCAAAACCAGGCATCAAATGGGGTATGAGCATTGACCTGAATACCTGTACAGGCTGCAGCGCCTGTGTTGTTGCGTGTACAGCGGAAAATAATGTAAGTGTAGTTGGTAAGATGCAGGTACAGCGTGCACATGAAATGCACTGGCTGCGTATCGACAGGTATTTTACCGGTGATAAGAAAAACCCGGATGTGGTCTTCCAGCCGATGTTATGCCAACACTGCGATAACGCACCTTGCGAGAATGTTTGCCCGGTATCAGCAACCAACCACAGTACGGAAGGCCTGAATCAAATGGCTTATAACAGGTGTATTGGTACAAGGTATTGTGCCAACAACTGTCCTTATAAAGTTCGACGCTTTAACTGGCTGGATTATACCGGAGCAGACAGCTTCCCCGATAATCAAAAGACATTGATCGGACTTGATATGAACGAATCTGTTATGCAGATGAATGAAGACCTTACCAGGATGGTATTGAACCCGGATGTTACCGTGCGTTCAAGAGGTGTAATGGAAAAATGTTCATTCTGTGTTCAGCGTTTACAGGATAGTAAGCTGGAAGCTAAAAAACACCAGGACCCTACATTGGTTCGTAATGTGAAAACAGCTTGTATGCAGGCTTGTCCTACGAATGCCATTCATTTTGGCAACGTGAATGATAAAGAAAGTGATGTTTATAAAATAAGGAATGTAGAGCAGGTGAACCGTAATTTTTATGTGCTGGAACAATTGCACGTACTGCCTAACGTAAGTTACCTGGCTAAAGTAAGGAATACAGACAGGCATATAGGAACCGAGGAAGAACATGAAGAAGCAGTACATGGCGAAAAAGCGCATGTATAATTGCTGAGTAAAGTTGAGGACCAAAAGCCAAGTACAAATAAAAACAAGCTAACAGCTAACACCTGCCTGCCGGTAGGCAGGGCTAAAGTTAAAAGCTAAAAAGATATGTCATTACTGAAATACGAATCACAACAAAGGGAACCGCTGGTTGATGGTAATAAAGATTATCACCAGGTAACGGAAGATATTATAGGCCCCATTGAGATGAAGCCCAGCAGGCTTTGGTACATTGGCTTTTACATCAGTGTGGCATTATTGCTTTTTGGAGTGTATAGTGTATACAGGGAGGTAACTTACGGTATCGGGCAGTGGAACCTGAACAAAACCATCGGCTGGGGTTGGGATATTACCAACTTCGTATGGTGGGTTGGTATTGGTCACGCCGGTACACTGATCTCTGCGATCTTATTATTATTCCGCCAGGGCTGGAGAACAGGTGTGAATCGTGCAGCGGAAGCCATGACGATCTTTGCGGTAATGTGTGCAGGGCAGTTTCCGATATGGCATATGGGCCGTGTGTGGATGGCATTCTTCGTATTACCTTATCCAAATACCCGCGGGGCTTTGTGGCCTAACTTTAGTTCGCCACTGCTTTGGGACGTATTTGCGATATCAACTTATTTCACCGTTTCATTATTATTCTGGTACTCAGGTTTGTTGCCGGATCTTGCTACTGTTCGTGACAGGGCCAAAACGAAACTCAGAAAATTATTATACGGTATTGCTTCTTTTGGATGGACAGGAAGTACTAAACACTGGCAGCGTCATGAATCATTGTCATTGGTATTGGCCGGGCTGGCAACGCCGCTTGTATTATCAGTTCACACGATCGTGTCTTTTGACTTCGCCACTTCTATTGTACCGGGCTGGCATACTACCATCTTCCCTCCATACTTCGTGGCAGGAGCGATCTTTAGTGGTTTCGCCATGGTGCAATCCCTTTTGATCGTTGTTAGGAAAGTTATGAACCTCGAAGATTATATCACCATTGGCCATATCGAGGCAATGAATAAAGTGATTGTGTTGACCGGCAGTATTGTTGGTTGTGCTTATTTAACTGAGTTGTTCATTGCATGGTATGGACAAAATCCATACGAGTGGTATGCATTCAGCGAGAACAGGGCAAACCTTTTCAGTCCTTATGGCTGGAGTTACTGGCTGATGATGTTCTGTAACGTGGTTTCTCCACAGTTATTCTGGAGCCGTAAATTAAGAAGGAATATTCCGGTAACATTCTTTATGAGCGTGATCGTAAATATAGGAATGTGGTATGAGCGTTTTGTAATTATCGTAACATCTGTTTACAGGGACTATCTCCCATCAAGCTGGAGCACTTATTACAGTCCCAGTATTTACGAGATCGGGTTTTATCTCGGTACGTTTGGATTGTTCTTTACCTGCTTCTTCCTGTTTGCTAAATACTTCCCGGTTATCGCTGTGGCAGAGATCAAGGCGATATTAAAGACCAGTGGTGAGAATTATAAAGTGAAAATGACAGATATAGAAAAATCGGATGCGGATAAGTTTTACCAGGAAGAAGTGGAACACGCACATTAAAAGCCGCAAGCTATTAGCTATTAGCTATTGGCAAAAGCAGTTAAATAATTTTAATAAAAAAGCTAACGGCTAACAGCTAATAGCTAAAAGCTCAAATTATGGCTGGAGGAATTAAAAAATTTGTTGTAGGCGCATTTGATGATGAAAAAGTGCTGTTTCCTGCGGTAAAGAATGTACGCAAGGCCGGGTATAAGATCCATGACGTGTACACACCCTTTCCTATACATGGCCTTGATCATGCGATAGGGATCAGGGAAACCAGTTTGCACACAGCAGGATTTATTTATGCCATTACGGGTACAACAACCGCTCTTGGATTTATGAGCTGGGTATTTACCAAGGACTGGCCGCTTAATATTGGTGGCAAGCCACACTTTGCATTGCCTGCATGGATACCGATCACTTTTGAACTGACAGTATTATTCTCTGCTGTTGGTATGGTGCTTACCTTTTGTTATTTATGCCAGCTATCACCATTTGTAAAAAAACATCATTTTCATGCAAGGGCCACTGATGATCTTTTTATCATGGCTATAGAATGTACTGACAAAACCGATGACGGGGAAGTACAACGCTTTTTACAAAATGCCGGTGCCAAGGAGATCAATGTACAGGTTGCGGAAACAGGATGGTGGCTTGGCCGTTACGACAAAGAACAAAAAATGTACAGGGACGAAAAAGGATATTAATTGATAATTGTTTAACCCGCCTGCCGGCCGGCAGGTTGATAAATTGATAAATGAAACGACTTAGTTATATAATAGCGATCCTGGTAACAGTAATTGGATTAATTACAAGTTGCGACAGTAAACGCCAGCCGGGTAAAATATATATGCCTGATATGGCCTATAGCCGTGCTTTTGAATCTTATGCTGTTCATGACTCTACAAAATTTACATTGGATGCAGCAAAGAAAGGCGGCAGCATGATATATTATGACAGCAAACCTGTTGCAGGAACTATCAAAAGAGGCGAATTATTTCCATATACTTTGCCCAACGACAGCAATGGCTATAAAATGAGTGCAACGGTGAAGAACCCGCTCGATTCTTCGCTGGGCAAAGGAGACCTGGCAGAAGCAGGCCGCTTGTTCAACATAAATTGCGCTATCTGTCATGGGGCAAAAGCAATGGCAGACGGTCCTTTGGCAACTTCAGGAAAGATAGGAGGTGTTGCAAACCTTGCTTCGGGTGAAAAATCATTGCTTGCAGATGGCACCATGTTTCATGTTATTACTTATGGAAAGAACAATATGGGGAGTTATGCCTCCCAGTTAACCAGGCAACAACGGTGGATGATCATAAAATATATCAGAACATTACAAACAAAAGCAGCGGCAGCAACTACTGTTGTAAAAGATAGCGTAACAGTTAAAAAGGATAATTAAAAGCAACACACTCAAAATAAAGTTTAGATGAATAATCATTTTGAATTACCGGGCAGTTATAAAAAGTGGACCCTGGGTTTGATCATAGCCGGTGTATTAGCATTGTTATATGGCTTTATTATGTTTCACCCTTTTGCACATGGCGGGCATGGTGAAAATACAAACAGCACCCGGTTCTGGGCTGTGTTGTTACAGAACAGTGTTTATTTTTTATTGGTTGTAAATGCATCTATGTTCTTCCTGTGTGTGACTACCATGGCGATGGGCGGATGGCAGATCGCTTTGCGTCGTGTACCGGAAGCCATTTCAAGTGTATTACCCATTTTAGGCCTGATAACTTTTTTGATATTGATGGCCATCGTTTGGGGCGGCCATACAGATATTTATCATTGGCTTGATAAGGAAGCAGTTTCACATGATAAAATATTGAATGGAAAAAAAGGCTTTCTTAATCCTGTCTTCTTTTCGGTTGCATCTTTTATAACCATCAGTTTATGGTGGCTGCTAGGCCGTAAGATGAGGAGCATGAGCCTGCAAACTGATAAGACCGGCACGATGGATTATGAAACAGGAAAAAAATGGATCTGGAAAAATACGGTTTGGGCTTCTTTGTTTACTGTATTCTTTGGGTTGACCGTTGCCTCAACAACTCCCTGGCTATGGCTGATGAGTATTGATCCGCATTGGTACAGCACCATGTACAGCTGGTATACATTTGCAAGCACTTTTGTTTCAGGACTGTCATTGATTGCTTTGTTTGTTATTTACTTAAAGAACCGCGGTCAGCTGGAGTATGTTACCGAAGAGCATTTACATGATGTTGGAAAGTTCATGTTCGCATTTTCTATTTTCTGGACATATCTCTGGTTCTCTCAATACATGCTTATCTGGTACAGTAACCAGCCCGAAGAGACAAAATATTTTATTGAAAGGATCGGCACGGCAACAAAAGGCGGACCTTATAAAGGAATATTCTTCTTTAACCTGATCGTGAATTTTGTTTGTCCTTTATTGATATTGATGAAGAAAAGTACCAAGCGCAGCTGGACAATGGTAACATTTATGGCAGTGCTGATAATCTTTGGACACTGGATAGATTTTTACCAGATGGTAATGCCGGGAACATTGGGTGAGCAAGCAGAAATGATGCCTTTTGAATTTGGGATCGCTGCATTGTTCATTGGTATTATTATGTGGGGCGTAGGAAGATACATTTCAACGAATGCTTTGACCGCAAAAAACCACCCGTTCCTGAAAGAAAGTATTATACACCATACCTGATCAATCAACAAAAGCAAATATTGTTTTTGTTTGATCTTAAATTTGTGTATTGGATTGATAAGAAAAATTGAGATATAAATAAGCTAACAGCTAAAAGCTAACACTGTCAACTGGCAGGCAGGGCTTGCAGCTAAAAATTTTATACAATGAAGGAGTTTTTTCTGGTTGCGATAGTCATCATGATATTTGTAGTGATATTTCAGATATCAAAAGCAAGTGAATATGTAAGCGTGCTCAAAGGTGAAGAAAAAACACGGAGGCAAAACAACAAGATCAATGGGTTCTTATTGGTTTCATTTTTAATACTTGGTTTGCTGGGTGTATGGTTTTGCAATGACCTGTATTATGGCAAAACCTTATTTCCACAGGGTGCAGCTTCACTGGAAGGTGAAAAAATTGACCTGATGTTATACATCACCATCGGGGTTACCGGTGTGGTATTTGTAATTACCCAGGTTTTACTTTTCTGGTTTGCGTTCAAATACCAGGAAAAGGACGGTAGAAAAGCGTACTTCTTCCCGCACAATAACAAACTGGAATTATTATGGACAACTGTTCCCGCGATCTTCCTGACTGTTTTGGTAGTTTTTGGTTTGAAATACTGGTTCAAAATAACCAGTGATGCCCCCAAAGATGCAGTAGTGGTAGAAATCACAGGACACCAGTTTGCATGGGAAATGCGTTACCCCGGGAAAGACGGGAAACTTGGAAAGAAAAATTTTAAATTATACAACAGCCCTTCGGGAAATACTTTAGGTGTTGACTTTGAAGATCCTGAAAGCTGGGATGACCTCCATACAACACAAATGCACTTACCAGTAGGAAAACCCGTTAAACTGGTTATACATGCACAGGATGTGATACATGATGTGGGGCTTTCTCATTTCCGTATGAAAATGGATGCAGTGCCGGGAATACCTACTACCATGTGGTTTACTCCTATATATACAACAGAGGAAATGAAAATAAGAACAGGTAATCCTAATTTTGTTTATGAGATCAGTTGCGACCAGATGTGCGGCAAAGGCCACTTTTCCATGAGAGGTGTGATCGTTGTTGAGAAAGAGGAAGAATATAAAAAATGGCTGGCAGAACAAACACCGGAATACTTTACTTTATATCCAAGCAGGAACCCAAATAAAAAAACTGAAACAGCAGATAGTGCAAAAATGGTATCAGCACAGTTGATGCCTGTTAAAAAATAATTAAACGGATCTCAAATAATATTACGATTATGAGCAGTGTAGTTACTTCACAAGATGCAACAAGTCATGCGGCGCACGATGCACACCACGAGCACCACCACCACGAGACTTTTATAACCAAATACGTATTTAGCCAGGATCATAAGACCATTGCCAAACAATTTTTGGTAACAGGGATCATCTGGGCCATAATTGGCGGTTTGTTTTCGGTGATCTTCCGTTTGCAATTAGGATACCCTGAACAAACATTCCCCTTCCTGGAAGATTTCCTCGGTCATTGGGCAAAGGGGGGAAAATTAAATCCTGAATTCTATTATGCACTGGTAACCATGCACGGAACTGTATTGGTGTTCTTTGTATTGACTGCGGGATTGAGCGGAACCTTTGCAAATTTTTTGATCCCCTTACAGATCGGTGCAAGAGATATGGCCTCACCTATGCTGAACATGCTTAGTTATTGGTTCTTCTTTTTGGCTTCCGTTATAATGATGTCTTCTTTATTTGTTCAGACTGGCCCTGCAAGTGGTGGCTGGACAATTTATCCTCCATTAAGTGCACTTGGTGATGCGTCCATGGGAAGTAAGATAGGTATGGATCTATGGTTGGTGAGTATGGCCATGTTCGTTGTTTCTTCTTTACTGGGAGGATTGAATTATATCACTACAATATTGAACATGCGTACCAAGGGAATGAGCATGACAAGAATGCCACTTACAATATGGGCATTGTTCTTCACTGCTGTTCTCGGCGTTTTGTCTTTCCCTGTTTTATTATCGGGTGCTATCTTATTGTTATTCGATCGCAACCTGGGTACAAGTTTTTTCCTCAGTGATATTGTTGTTGCCGGAAAAATATTACCAAATGAAGGAGGAAGCGCCATCCTGTTCCAGCATTTATTCTGGTTCCTGGGCCACCCTGAAGTATATATTATATTGTTGCCGGCCATGGGAATGTCGTCGGAGATATTATCCGTTAACAGCCGCAAACCGATCTTTGGTTATATGGCGATGGTGGGATCGTTGTTCGCAATTACCATTTTGGCCTTCCTTGTGTGGGCGCATCATATGTTTGTGACAGGGCTCAATCCTTTCCTTGGATCGGTGTTCGTTCTGCTTACGCTATTGATCGCGGTACCATCTGCCATCAAAGTATTTAACTGGCTTACGACTTTGTGGAGAGGAAATATTCGTTTTACACCGGGAATGCTGTTTGCGATCGGGTTTGTTAGCTTATTCATCAGCGGAGGTTTAACAGGCATTTTCCTTGGAAACTCTGCACTGGATATTCACCTGCACGATACTTATTTCGTTGTTGCCCATTTCCATATTGTAATGGGTGTGGCATCTTTCTTTGGGATGTTTGCCGGTATTTATCACTGGTATCCTAAGATGTTCGGGCGTTACCTGAACAATACATTGTCATATGTTCATTTTTGGATAACCATTGCCGGGGCATACCTTATTTTCTGGCCAATGCACTATGAAGGCCTTGCTGGTATGCCACGCCGTTATTATGACTTCGCAAACTGGGAATCCTTTAAAATGTTTGGCGGCCTGAATGAATTCATCAGCCTGGTTGCCATGATCGTATTTGCCGCACAATTACTTTTTGTATTCAACTTTTTCTATAGCATCTGGAAAGGAAGAAAAGTAACCACGTTGAATCCATGGGAAGCAAATACATTGGAGTGGACAACACCTTTGCGCCCAGGACATGGTAACTGGCCGGGAGAAATTCCTGAAGTACACCGCTGGGCTTATGATTACGGAAAGGACGGCAGGGAATTCATACCACAGAATGTACCGGTTGGAAAAGATGAGAGTGATCATTGAGAGTGACTGTGAAATGCCTGGTGGTAGGCAGGAAAATAATAGTGATAGATTTTGAAAAATAATAAGCCAATTTCGAGTTCTCCCGATGAGTTCGGGAGGTTGGGGTGAGGCTAAGAAGCATGCAGGAGAACAATACCATATCCAATTCAACATCGTTTGCATTGGCAAGTAAAGTGAAGGATTATTTTCAGTTGATCAAGTTCACGTTGAGTTTTATGGTAGTGTTCAGTACGGTAGTAAGTTTTTTGATAGCACCTTATTACCGGATCTATACAAGGCCAACGCTATTATCAGTTCTTTTACTTTTTGTGGCAGGGATGCTGATAACAGGTTCAGCCAATGCCATTAACCAGGCTCTTGAAAAAGATACCGACGCCATGATGAAGCGTACCGCCAAAAGGCCGGTAGCAAATGGCCGGATGAGTGAAACAGAAGCTTATGTTTTTGCAGCTGTGACAGGTTTGCTGGGTGTAAGCATGATGTGGTACTTTTTTAATTTTTCAAGTGCAATGATCGGGCTGTTCAGCATGTTTTTATATGGTTTTATTTATACGCCATTAAAAAAAGTGAACTCTGTTGCGGTACTTGTTGGAGCCATACCAGGCGCACTACCCTGCTTAATAGGCTGGGTTGCCGCTACAGATGATTTCAGCGCAGGCGGCTGGATATTATTTGGCATACAGTTCATATGGCAGTTCCCGCATTTTTGGGCAATTGCCTGGCTGGCACACGGAGATTATACAAAAGCAGGGTTTAAATTATTGCCGGCAGATAAAGGCCCGACAAAATTTACCGCCGTTCAATCAGTGATGTACAGTGTTATGATGGTCCCGGTTGGTGTACTGCCTTATGTATTTGGCATAAGCGGGTTTACAAGTTTATGGATCGTACTGGCCTGTAACTTATGGATGGTATATGTAAGCATCATGTTGTATGTAAAGATGGATGCAGCCAGTGCAAGAAAAGTG
Source organism: Ferruginibacter sp. (assembly GCA_040006715.1). Classification (GTDB taxonomy): domain Bacteria; phylum Bacteroidota; class Bacteroidia; order Chitinophagales; family Chitinophagaceae; genus Ferruginibacter. The sequence goes on from JBDTWL010000001.1 coordinate 186,391, forward strand.
ATGTTCAGTTCTTATTTTTATTTGATGATCGTTTTTTTGAGTTTGTATGCCGACAAGATAAAGATCTAATAAGCTGAATAATGAGATGCTGTAAAAAAGAACCCCGCCAGGGCGGGGACGATGTTGAGAAATGACCAAAGGTTTATAAATAAATATTAGAATGAGTATTGTGGCGATGGCACAGAAAAATAAAATACATCCGCATAAATTTACTTTGTGGGTGGGCATTGGAAGTATCCTGATGATGTTTGCCGGCTTAACAAGCGCATACATTGTTAAGAGAAACCAGGCAGGTTGGGTAACATTTAATTTACCCCTGGCATTTTGGTACAGTACGGCCGTGATCATTTTAAGCAGTATTACACTGTTTATGGCATCAAAGGCATTCAGGGAAAGGGCCATGAGCCGCTACCGGGTATTGGTGGCAGTTACATTAGGGCTCGGAGTTCTTTTTATCGGGATCCAGTTTATCGGGTTCAGGCAATTATGGCACGCTGGCGTAACGCTGACAGGAAATGTATCGTATTCTTTTTTATACATTATTGTCGGCATTCATGCGGTACATGTGTTGGGTGGGATCATTACATTGATCGTAATGTCACTAAGGGCATTCAACAGTAAGGTAAAAAGCTATAGTACAGTACCGGTTGAGTTGATCAGTACATACTGGCATTTTGTAGATATACTTTGGATATATTTATTGGTGTTCTTATTGATGATAAGATAGATGCTGGGTCAAGAAAAAATTAAAAGAGTACAAAATAAATAATAACAGTTCAAAAATTTTAGATATTCTTTATGTCAACAACAGCAATACCAGCAGGAACAAAATGGTGGAGTGGCGGAAAAAGCCCTTTCAATGCCAGTTATGGTAAGGTAATGATGTGGTACTTTTTGATGAGCGATGCTTTTACATTCGGGGCATTTCTTATCAGCTATGGTACCATTCGTTTCAGTGTAAATCATTGGGCAGATCCAAACCATGTATTCAATGCATTTCCCTTTGCAGGCCATGCAAACCTTCCGTTGGCATTTGTGAGTTTAATGACCTTTATCCTCATCTTCAGTTCAGTTACAATGGTATTGGCAGTTCATGAAGGACATAACATGAATCGAAAGGGGGTAGAAAAATATATGATACTTACCATCTTTGGAGGTCTTGCATTCTTAGGTTGCCAGGCATGGGAATGGACGCATTTATTGACAGGAGAACACGTTGCTTTATTGAGTGATGGTTCTTTGGGAGCATTACCTACAACTGTAAAATCAAATCCATGGGGAACAGAATTACCGCATGAGGCCATGTTGGCGGCTCTGCAAAAAACACCACACGACCAATTGGTAACAATTGCTTCGGGTTTACATCATGGCGCAGAAGGCGCAGCTCACGATTTCTCAGCACTGACCAATCCTGAGTTGGTCAGCCAGATCACAGCAGCAGGTTTGCATGCTACGAATCCCGGCCCCATTGCGTTTGGCGGATACTTTTTTGGTATTACAGGCTTCCATGGTTTTCACGTATTCAGTGGCGTTATCATTAATCTGGTAATGTATATAAAAACAAAACTTGGCCATTTTGATCAGCGTGGGCATTATGAAATGATAGAAAAAGCAGGACTATACTGGCACTTTGTAGACCTGGTATGGGTATTTGTATTCCTTTGTTTTTATCTTATATAATGAACATTTAAAAAGAGTCTATAATCAACGAGTATATTTATGAGTCAACATACCATATCACCTGAAGTAAGTTTTGCACCGGAGCACGGGGGCGGAACCAAGCGCATCTGGAAAGTATTTACATTATTATCTGTTCTTACGATCCTGGAACTCGGTATCGGTCTCGCCATTTATAATATACATAAAGGAGAAAACCCCAATGCCATGCTGGTCCTGTTCTTTAAAGGAATGGTTTGTATACTTACACTTGCAAAGGCTTATTACATTGTTTCTGTATTCATGCACCTGGGCGACGAAGTGAGGAATATGATCATGACCATTGTTGTACCACTTTGTTTATTCATATGGTTCATCATCGCATTTTTATGGGATGGGAATAGCTGGAAGAACATGCGCAATACCGATGGAGGAAGCAGGCCTAATACAGAGCAAACAGCACCGGCAGCAAAAGAAAAGGGAGCAAAGGATTAAAATCATGCAGATACCGGTCAATTAAAATATTTCACCCATCCCGATGCATCGGGATGGGTTTTTTATACACGAATTGTGCGAACTTGCGCACTAATTAACCGATCGTTTTGAATAAAAAATCAATCCTCTCTTTAATACTGGCTATTATGCTGCCGCTTACCGGGTATTGGCTGGTGAAGTATTACAGCAAAGATGCCGTGTTCATACCACATCATTATTTTTATGATAGTGTAGCAGTGACAGAAAAGAATGGCAAGACAAGTTCCGACACCGTATGGCACCACGTAAAGAATATCTCGTTTACAAACCAGCTTGGAAAACAGGTCTCGCTGGATGACCTCAGGGGGAAAATAATTGTTCTGGATTTTTTCTTTACCCGTTGCCCGACCATTTGCCCGGGCCTTGCACGCAGTATGAAAAAACTGCAGGATTCTTTCATTAAGAATGACAGCATCGTACAATTCATTTCTATCAGCGTTGACCCCGAGCATGACAGCATAACACAGCTCCGCAAATTTGCAGACCGCTATAATGTAAACCACGATACCTGGTGGTTCGTGACGGGGAATAAAAAAGAGATATATGATTTTGCACTGCAGGAAATAAAAGCAAGTGTTGCAGACAGCGAGGTGGATACCGCATTCATACATACCGAAAATTTTTTCCTGCTCGACAGCAACCGGATCGTAAGAGGCTGGTATAATGGTTTTGATACAGCCAGGCAGGCAGAACTTGTGAGGGATATCCCCACCCTGATGCTGGAGCGGGATAAAAAAAGCCCGTCTATATTGCGTGAATTCATCCCTTACCTGCCCGTGATATTCATTGGTATCGGAATAGTGATAATATTAATGAGCATACTCAACAGGAACCGGAATAAACAAAATCTCAAAGCATAAATGTTAGCACCTGTTTTACAAAAGAATGACCGCAAAGCACGCATTGTTATATTTACAGTGTCCATAATTGTTTTCGCTGCGGTTACCATACTAGGTAAATACAATCTTGCGGGAAAGGTTACGCTTCCATTTGATGAGCACATTTTTGCCACAGCCAATGCAATTATTAACGCAGTGGTTGCAATTTTACTGGTCGCAGGTTTATTGACTGTTAAGGCAAAAAACTACCAGCTTCATAAAAGGATCATGTTGTTTGCAATGGGATTATCTATTTTGTTTTTGTTGTCTTATATCTGCCATCATTTATTTGCAGGTGAAACAATGTATGGAGAAACGGATGGAATAAAAGGATTAAGCGATGCAGAAAGAGTGGCTGCCGGACCTAAACGCAATGTTTACCTGGCAATACTGATCACCCACATCCCACTGGCAGGAATTGCATTGCCTTTTATTTTGTTTGCTGCTTACCGGGCATTGATCGGCGAGTATGAAAAACATAAGAAGCTGGTACGCATTATCTGGCCTGTTTGGTTCTATGTAGCGATAACCGGTGTGTTGGTTTATATTATGATAAGGCCTTATTACAATTAAACTATTACGTTATTAGGCATTCAACCCGTTATCTGATACCGCCTTCGACAAGCCTGTCTGCCGTCAGGCAGGCTTGTCGAAATATAGATAGAAAGTGGGTAGCAGGTATAATTAAAATAATAAAACATGATAAAAGGAAGGCTCGAAGCATTCAGCGATGGTGTAATTGCCATAATCATTACCATCATGGTTTTGGAATTGCGTGCACCCGAAGGAGGCGAACTCGAATCTTTAAAACCAATTATCCCTAAATTCTTAAGCTATATTTTGAGTTTTATTTATTTAGGTATATACTGGAATAACCATCATCATATGCTGCATGCGGTAAAAGAGATTAATGGTGCATCCCTGTGGGCAAATCTTCATTTACTTTTCTGGCTTTCATTGATTCCTTTTACTACGGCCTGGATGGGAGAAAACCATTTTACAAAATGGCCGGTTGCATTGTATGGAGTTGTACTTTTCATGGATGCAATTGCTTATACGATACTTTCAGCTATACTGATCCATAATCACGAAAAGAATAATAAGCTTGCCAAAGCGATCGGTAAAGATGGAAAAGGAAAACTTTCATTGTTGCTATATGCTGTGGGGGTGGCTCTTGCTTTTATCAACCAGTCTATAAGCCTGGCGATCTATGCTATTGTGGCGATGATATGGATCATCCCTGATAAAAGGATCGAAAGGACACTTTTGAAAGAAGATAACTGATGTAATTAATGATCAGCTTTCAGCCGCTTTTTCTACAACTATTTTTAATGGAGACAGGTGCCGGATCTTAACAGGGATCACCGAACTCACCTGTATGGAATGATCAGCAATTTGTTTTGCCAGTGATTCATCAATATCAAGCTTCGCCTGCAGCTGATCATTGACAAGGTTTAAATGAATACCAAAGGGCGTTATTTTATTTACCGTAGCGTCAATGACGGTTTGTTTTTTAAAATACTGTATTGCTGCTAAAAATTCAGGGATATAATTATGGTTGTAAAGGCCGGCCGTGATCTTATCGGGTTTCTCAATATTTTCAAATTTAAAATAAACGGGTTCGGCAGCTTCTTTTTCTGTTGGTGCTATTTCATAAGGAGATACGGTGAGTGGGAAAAAAAGGTAGCTGTCTATTTCTTTAATAAAGTAATTGCCGTCTGTTACTTTAATGTACCCCAGGAATTTATTTTCAATAGCTGCTTTATTTATTAAGAGCTCCAGTGCTGTATTGTATTGGTATTGGAGGTTAGAAGCATATTGCTGACTACCATTGGCGCCGGTTTTTTTTATTACGAATGTTACCTGGTCGCCCATAAGAAAGCGGTGTATTTTTTTAATGATCTTTAGCTCCTTTAATCTTTGCTGTTCTTTTGTGCTGATATCGGCCTGGATGGTCCTTTTCTTTCCATTTTCCATGTATTCAATAACAGCACGGTTCTTTTCATGATGAATGAAAGTTATTTTTCCCTGTATTGATTTATCGCTCATTGAGTAAAGTTAGTATTCAGATTAACAGATGACATCTTTTTTATAACAGATATCATCTGTTAATCTTTTTTAAAGACCTAAATTTTCTGCAGGGTCCCAGAATTTATTTTCAAAGTCAACTACGGTATCATCTTTAACACACACCTTTTCTTTTTTTAATAATTCTTCCATTCTTGTGGGAGTTCCAAAATGATGCTTACCCGATAACATTCCATTCCTGTTGACAACTCTTTGAGCCGGTACTGCCGGTTTAACATTGTGTGCCCCGTTCATTGCCCAGCCAACCATGCGTGCACTTAATTTTGTTCCGAGGTAAGCAGCAATGGCACCATACGATGTTACCCGGCCTTTTGGTATTTGTCTTACCACATCATATACGTCCTGGAAAAAACTATATTCCTTTACGCCGGGAGGTGAAGTTTTTTTTAAAGGTTCTTTTTGAATGTTAGTTTTTTTTATCGCCTTTGTCATGATTCTTTAAAGATAACAATTCACTTCTTTTTGGCTCAGGAACAGCTTCAAAATTATAAGGACAATGTTTACAGCCATTGCCGCAGCAAGATCCTTTTTGTAAATGGTATTTTTCTGTGAGAACAATATAACCGTCCTCATTAAAATAATAATCTTCGCCTTCTACCAGGTTATTGCTCATTTCTGGTCATTTCTTTTAATTGATCATCCAGGTTTGGTAATTCTGCCGGCAAAGTAAATTTAAGGTAATGTATCTTTTTGCTTTGTGCAATATCCAGTCCCTCGTAATGTGTCCTGATTTTCAATGCTTCAGAAATTCCGGGAGCCGAATAAGCATCTTCCAGGTCTTCAACAAGCCCCAGCTGATAAAGTTCGATCACTGTTTTGGTAAACTGGTATAATTCCGGGGAGTCTGTTTTTAAATTGATGGAACCTCCGGTTTTTAATACCTGCTTGTAAAGCCTTAGGAATCGTGGATGGGTTAGACGTTTTTTTGCCTTGGACCATCTTGGTTGTGGATCGGGGAAAGTGATCCATATATCAGCAACTTCTCCATCAGCAAAATAATCTGTGATCTTTTCAACCTGGGTTCTTAAGAATGCGGCATTGGCCAGTGAATAATCCATTGCTTTTTTTGCACCGATATACATCCGGTTTCCTTTGATATCGATCCCGATAAAATTTTGTTCCGGATACAGCGCAGCCAACCCAATGGTATATTCACCACGGCCACAAGCCAATTCCAACACAACAGGGTTTTCGTTCTTAAAAAATGTATGCCACTGACCCTTCATATCGGTTGGATATTCCAACACGTTTGAAAAAGCTTTTATCTGTGCAAAACGAAGTAATTTCTTTTGTGCCATGGGCGGCAAATATAATATATCACGAATTATAGAACACGAATTAAAGGAATAAATACAATGTTTGTTTTTTCATTCGTGCAATCGATTTTTCATTGCAATACGGAAAATACCCAGGCGGCCAATGATCCTCCCAGGATTGGCCCTACAACTGGCACCCAGCTATATCCCCAATCGCTGCTACCCTTCCCTTTAATGGGCAAAATGGCATGCATGATACGCGGGCCAAGATCACGGGCAGGGTTAATAGCATATCCTGTGGGGCCGCCCAGGCTGAGGCCGATACCAAGTACCAGCAATGCAACCGGCAAAGCATCCAGTGAACCCAAACTATTTGAAGGAGGAATAATAAACAATACACCAAATACCAAAACAAATGTGCCAATGATCTCTGTCAGCAAATTATTAAATGGACTTCTTATAGCGGGGGCATTACAAAAAACAGCCAGTTGGAGGTCCTGGTCGGCTGTTTCATCAAAATGCTGCCGGTAACTGATCCAGACAATGAATGCTCCCAGCATGGCGCCGATGAACTGGCCGGCTATATAGATCGGAACATTTGCCCAGTCAAATTTTCCGGCTACCGCCAAAGCGATAGTGACTGCGGGATTTATATGAGCTCCGCTAAAACGGGCAACAGTATACACAGCTACAAACACACCCATCGCCCAGCCCATTGTTATCACGATCCATCCCCCATGATTGCCTTTGGATTTATGGAGTAATACATTGGCAACTACACCGTCACCAAAAATAATAAGCAATGCGGTACCAATAATTTCTGATAAGAATGGAGTCATTGAAATAAATTTTAATTATTATACAACAAGTTTAGTGAATTAAATATTGATCTGCAACCTGTAGAAAATCTTTTACCTGTTGGCCCACCCATTCCTTTGGTTTATTCATTTCTTCACACATCAATGCAGCTACTACAGGGGCAACATCAATAGCAGCTTTTGCATCCAGGAATAATGCTCTTGTTCTTCTCGCCAAAACATCTTCAATTGTCATTGCCATTTCATATCGGATAGCCCAAAGCACTGTTGCTTTGGTATAAGGCAGGCGGGGATGTAGTTTTTCTTTTAAGTGGGGTTGCTCATTCATCAATTGTTCAATTGATGCAGCATCACTGCCATATACTGATAAGCTATCATCAATTATAAGATCATTGCTGAAGCCATGCAGGGGTAATGATTCTGTGACGCAGGATCTCTTCGGAAGTTTGGCAGCAAATACCGCCTTGTCAACAGCTGCTTTCCCCATGGTTCTGTAAGTTGTCCATTTTCCGCCGGTGATGGTTATCATTCCACTTGTTGATATGACCGTTGTATAATCACGCGGTAAAAATGAGGTCGTTTTTTTCCCTTTTACAGCGATCAACGGCCGGAGCCCTGCAAATACAGCCCTGATATCACTGTGTTTGATATTTGTATTTAAATACCGGTTGATATGGCTGATAATAAAATCAATTTCCGCTGCCAGTGGTTTGGGCTCGATCAAGATCTCACTGATGGGTGTATCTGTTGTGCCGATCACTACTTTATCATGCCAGGGAACTGCAAATAAAATCCTGCCATCATCAGTTTTAGGGATGATCATTGCATGGTTCCCCGGGAATAATTTTTTATCAACAACAATGTGGATTCCTTGCGACACAGTAATCATAGGTTTGTGCAGCTGGTCGTCTAATTGCATGACCATATCTGTAAAAACCCCCGTTGCATTGATCACTATTTTACAGTTCAGCGTATAATTTTTACCTGTAATAGTATCACAGATAACTACGCCACTTATGCGGCTATTCGTTTTAGTTATAGATATTAATTTACAGTAATTTATAATTGCTGCTGCTTGTTCTGCTGCCGTTTGCGCAAGTGCTATTGCAAGCCTGCTGTCGTCAAATTGCCCGTCATGGTAAAGTACTGCACCCCTTAATTTTTCCGGATCAACTGCAGGTAATAATTGTTGTGTGGATCTTTTTGAAAGAATGATTGTCTTTCCAAGGCTGAGTTTTCCGGATAAAAGATCATAGAACTTCAGACCAATACCATAATACCATTTTTCCCACCAGCGAAAAGAAGGTAGCACAAAAGGAATATTATGACAAATATGAGGTGCATTCTTTAAGAGCAATCCCCGCTCTCTCAAAGATTCCCTAACCAATTTTATATTTCCCTGTGCCAGGTAGCGCACACCGCCATGTATAAGCTTTGTAGAACGGCCCGAACTTCCTTTTGCAAAATCATATTGTTCAACGAGTAAAGTTTTATAACTCCGGGAAGCTGCGTCCACTGCGGCTCCTAAGCCAGTAGCGCCGCCGCCAATGATGACAATATCCCATTCATGAACCTGCTCCAGCTGATCTAACATTTGTTGCCTGTTCATAAACAATTATTTTATTACTCGAATGTTTGAATATTATGTTGCCACTGATTCACTGATTTAAATTTTTATTAATTGAGAAATAATCAGTGACAAAGTATTTTATTCATCTGCCCAGGCCTTTGCAGCTTTTACAGAACGTTGCCAATCCCCTGATAATTTTTTTCTTGTTTCATCATTCATCGCAGGGGAAAATTTTCTATCTGCTTTCCACTGGTCCTGTATGGCTTCCATATTTTTCCAGAAACCAATGGCAAGCCCGGCCAGGTATGCAGCACCCAGTGCGGTTGTTTCTGTAATGACAGGCCGTACCACAATGGTATTTAAGATATCAGCCTGGAATTGCATCAGTAAATTATTTGCAGTTGCGCCGCCATCTACCCTTAATTCTTTAATTGCAATTCCTGCATCAGCCTCCATTGCTTTCAATACATCCATGGCCTGGTATGCAATACTATCTAATGCAGCGCGGGCAATATGTGCAGAAGAGGAACCTCTCGTTAACCCAGTGATGATCCCTCTTGCATGCTGGTTCCAATGTGGCGCTCCCAATCCGGCAAAAGCGGGTACAACATAAACGCCGCCGCTATCGGGAACCTGTTTAGCCAATGATTCCACTTCAGCAGAAGATCTTATTATCCCCAACCCATCTCTCAGCCATTGCACAACAGCCCCTGCAATAAATACACTTCCTTCCAAAGCATAATGTGTAATGCCATTCACTTTCCATGCAACAGTTGTGAGCAGGTTGTTTGTTGATGCGACAGCTTTTTCGCCCGTGTTCATTAGCATGAAACATCCGGTACCATAAGTATTTTTTACCATACCGGGCTGTGTACACATTTGCCCGAATAATGCAGCCTGCTGGTCGCCGGCAATTCCTGCTATCGGGATATTGTGTGATGAAATGATATTTTGAGTATGGCCATATACTTCAGAGCTGCTGCGTACCTGCGGTAACATATTACCAGGGATGTCAAATATGTTTTGTAATTCGCCATCCCATTGCAGGGTATGAATATTGAGCAACATCGTACGGGATGCATTGGATACATCGGTAGCGTGTACCTGCCCTTTCGTAAATTTCCATAAGAGCCATGTATCAATAGTTCCAAAACAAAGTTCTCCCTTGTTCGCTTTATCTCTTGCATTTTCAACATTATCGAGGATCCATTTTATTTTACTGGCAGAAAAATAAGCATCAACCACCAGCCCTGTTTTTTGCTGAATGAGTTTGTCTGTGCCATTTACTTTTAAAGAATCACAGAACGCGGCTGTTCTCCTGTCCTGCCATACAATGGCATTGTAAATGGGCTTACCGGTTGAGCGCTCCCAAACGACCGTCGTTTCCCGTTGGTTAGTAATACCAATTGCGGCAATATCTTCTGCTGACAAACCTGCTTTGGTAATAGCTTCTGCTGCAACACCAAACTGGGTGCTCCAAATTTCATTGGCATCATGCTCAACCCAGCCTGGCTGTGGAAATACCTGTGTAAACTCTTTTTGTGCAACGGAAACAATGGACCCATCTTTATCAAATACTATGGCTCTTGAACTTGTTGTTCCCTGGTCGAGGGCAAGAATATACTGCTGCATGGAGTTAGTTTTGTCTAATTTAAATTAAATAAAGTATATTAAAGAACGGAATGAGGGAACTTTCATAAACAGCACATAAAAATGACCAGGATCATTAAATAGGTATGGCATTTGTAATTAAATTATTATCCTGTTCAAAGAAGATTTTAATGATCAATGAATAAAGCCAGTAGTATGTATAAAATCACGCTAATACTTCTTTTCTCGATGATGTCTGTAAAAGGATTCAGCCAACAGCCAGATACCCTGATCAAAAAATTAGACAGCCTGAGCCTTCAAAAAGACAGTTTGGGGGGTAAGCAGCAAAATAATATCAGTTCGGAAGCTTATAACGAACAAACCAAGATAACATTCAAGTCCTATTTTATTTTACTGGGTAGCACGCTCAAGCAGGAATTCACCAAACCCTTTCACATGAAAAAAAGGGATTGGGGAAAATTCGGGGCATTTACCCTTGCGACTGTTGCGCTGGGATTTGCTGATGAACCTGTACAAAAGCAAGCATTAAAATTCAGGAGCAGCAATTCAGATGCTTTAAAAGTGAGTAAGTTCATATCCGGTTCCGGTGGCGCCTATGAATTTATTGGATTAGGAGCAATTGGAGCTTATAGCTTCATTTTCAAAAATCAAAAACTTAAGACGACCACTCTATTGGCAAGCCAGGCATATATAACAGGAGGCATTGTTGAAAGCACTTTGAAATATCTTACCGGGAGAACGCGGCCCTCGTTCTATGGTCCCAACGAGGAAGCTGAGCCCATGTTCAAGGGACCATTTGGAAATACATCCCGTGATTACCAGGGAGGGAGGTCAAACAGTTCATTTCCGTCGGGCCATGCTACTGTTGCATTTGCAGCAGCAACAGTATATGCGATGGAATATAAGACAACTGTATGGGTTCCTATCCTGTCTTATTCTGCAGCAACTTTGATCAGTGCCAGCAGGATCACGGAAAATAAGCATTGGGTAACGGATGTATTTGTTGGTGCAGTATTGGGTTATATGTCGGGAAGACATATAGTGAATAACTATCATCGCTACGCAAAATTAAAAGCGCCCGGTCAACCTAAAAATTCTGTTAGTTTTAATATTCAATATAGTTACGGGCATTTCCAGCCGGGGTTGGTATATCATATTCGCTAAGTCCCGATTGGTACCCTGTTACAAAGTTCGGTAGCCGGTCCTGGTCAACTAAACGAGATAGACTTTGTTAAGTTTGGAGGATGTATTTGCTTCCGCGATCCCGGCCAGTATAAGGAGTGGGTTGTTCTATCGCAAATCCCTTCTACTCATAAAAACCATCATAAAATGCAACAACATGGATATTTTAATACCCCTTCTTGTATGAATATTTAATTATAAGACGTTATTTTTGTAGCCAATGAAGATTTTTGCTTTCATAATGGCTTTTATAATATTGGCGTTTACCTGTATGCCTTGTATGGATGATGGGGGTAATGGCAAAGTGAATACAGAAATTTCAAAATCAAAGAGACCGCTGGAGCACAACGATACAGATAACTGTTCACCATTTTGTTCCTGTAACTGTTGCTCAGGATTTTCATTTATGATTGTCTCCCATCAATTAGCTGATGTCATTTTGCTTTCTACTGAAAAAGTTGAATCTCACCTTCCTTCAAAAATTTTAGAAATATCCTTACCCGTTTGGCAACCGCCCAAATTAGTTGTTTAAAACTTTCTCCCACACGTGCATTAATAATGCACCGACAATTACTGTTTACTATTAAAAAATTGTGGTTATGGCTAAATCAAAGCCATCAGCCCTTAAAAATCCTGTTTACAGCAAAATAGAGAATTGTAAAACCGGAGTTGATGCGGTCACAAAAATGATCAGGATGACCTTTCTGATTATTTTAATGCTGTTGGCTATAGCAGGTATTGTAATTAAATACTATGGTCATGCTTTAAATATTAAAAATCATGCTCAATAAAATCATTCATTTCAGCATCCAAAATAAATTAATTGTTGCTGTATTTACAATTGCTCTCATTATTTGGGGTGTATGGAGTGCTGCCAAGCTGCCTGTTGATGCTCTGCCGGATGTTACCAATAACCAGGTGCAGGTAATAACCCGTGCCCCTACGCTGGCTGCCCAGGAAGTGGAACAGTTCATCACTTATCCTGTTGAACGGGCACTTTCAAATATCCAGGGTATAGAAGAGATGCGTTCTTTCTCCCGTTTTGGATTAAGTGTAATTACAGTGGTTTTCAAGGAAAACATAGATATATATTTCGCCCGGCAGCTTATCTCTGAGAAGTTAAAAAATGCCGAAGCGGAAATATCTAAAGATCTGGGTACGCCTGAAATGGGCCCCGTTACCACCGGCCTGGGAGAAATTTATCAATATGTTATCCATCCCAAAAAAGGCAGCGAAAAAAAATATTCAGCCATGGATCTTCGCACCATGCAGGATTGGATAGTTGGCCGCCAGTTAACAGGTATTCCCGGTGTAGCAGAAGTATCCGGCTTTGGAGGCATCAGCAAGCAGTATGAGGTGGCCGTAAGTCCCGATCGTTTAAAAGCAATGAACGTTACCATCCCCGAAATTTTTATTGCGCTTCAAAAGAACAATGAAAATACCGGTGGGGCATACATAGACAGGAAACCCAATGCTTATTTTATTCGCGGAGTGGGTTTGGTAAAAACCTTTGCAGATATTGAACAGATAGTTGTTAAACAACAGAATGGCATTCCCATATTGATACGGGATGTGGCAACAGTGCAATTTGGCTCACCTCCCCGATATGGAGCATTAACATATAATGGCGAGAAAGAGGTTGTAGGCGGTATTGTATTAATGATGAAAGGCGCAAACAGTGCATCTGTTGTTGGACTTATAAAAGAAAGAATGAAAACCGTTCAAAGATCATTGCCCGACGATGTAGTGATGGAGGCATTCATAGATCGTACGAACCTAATTGACCGTGCCATCAATACCGTAAAGACCAATTTGATTGAAGGAGCGTTGATCGTAATATTAGTATTGGTATTGTTTCTTGGAAATTTTCGTGCAGGCTTAATAGTGGCATCTGCAATTCCCTTATCATTATTATTTGCCCTGGCTTTAATGAACCTGTTTGGAGTAAGTGCCAACCTGATGAGCCTGGGCGCAATTGATTTCGGTTTAATTGTGGATGGCGCTGTAATTATTGTTGAAGCAACCCTTCATTTCCTGGGAGCGAAAAAACTAACTGGTAAACTAACACAACCGCAAATGGATGAAGCAGTGGAAAGTAGTGCAAAGAAGATGATGAGTTCCGCCGCATTCGGCCAGATCATTATCCTCATTGTTTATTTACCCATTCTCTCTTTACAGGCTGTGGAAGGAAAAATGTTTCGCCCCATGGCAGAAACAGTTGCTTTCGCCATCCTGGGTGCCTTATTACTATCCCTTACTTACATACCTATGATGAGTGCTTTGTTTCTTTCAAAAAAGATGAAGCCCAAAAGAACATTTTCGGATAGGATGATGGAATTTTTTCAACGTGGGTACACACCGCTTTTAAAAGGAGCCATTAAAATAAGATATGCCATAGTTGGTATTGCTGTAGCCTTGCTGATCATTTCTTTATTCATCTTTAAAAATATGGGCGGTGAATTTATTCCAACGCTGGAAGAAGGGGATTATGCTATTGAATTTGTTCTTCCTCAAGGGTCATCTCTATCCCAAACTACAGAAACAGTGATGATGGCAGAACGTATGTTATTAAAATTCCCCGAAGTAAAAATGGTAATAGGCAAAACAGGTGCAGCAGACATAGCTACCGATCCTATGCCACCCGAGGCAACAGATCTAATGGTAATAATGAAACCCAAAAAGGAATGGACAACAACCAAAGATTTTTATGAATTGTCGGATATGATGAGAGATAAGCTTTCAACTATTCCCGGGGTAATTGCAGAGCCAAGCCAGCCCATTCAAATGCGTTTTAATGAATTGATGACCGGTATCCGGCAGGACGTTGCCATTAAAATATTTGGCGAAAATTTAGATTCATTGGTTGCTTATGCAGACAAAGTTGCAAAAGTCATTCAGCCGATCGAAGGGATCACTCAACCACAGGTTGAGCGTGTTGAAGGCCTGCCCCAAATTACTATTGAATATGACCGGGCAAAGATAGCAGGCTACGGTTTGAATATCGAAGACATAAACCATATCATCAGTACTGCGTTTGCCGGTGAAGAAGCCGGCGTTGTATTTGAAAATGAAAGAAAGTTTGATTTGATCGTTCGCCTCGATAGTGCTCATCGTACAGCATTAACGGATGTAAGTGATCTCTATGTACCGCTGAGTAACGGTGTTCAAGTACCGTTATCACAGGTGGCGAATGTATCCTTTAAGACCGGACCCGCACAAATAAGCAGGGAGTCGGGTAAAAGAAGAATATATGTAAGCTTTAATGTAAGCGGTCGTGATGTAGCGAGTGTAGTAAAAGAAGCACAACTAAAATTAAATTCAACAATAAAATTGCCGGTGGGTTATTATTATACCTATGGTGGCACATTTGAGAATTTACAAAAGGCCTCCGACAGGCTGATGATCGTAGTTCCGTTAGCATTGTTGCTAATCTTTTTCATGCTGTACATTACTTTCAGTTCTTTTAAGGAGGCCGCATTGATCTTCACAGCTATACCCATGAGTGCAATTGGTGCTGTATTTGCCCTGCTACTTAGAGGAATGCCCTTTAGTATTTCAGCGGGTGTTGGTTTCATTGCCTTGTTTGGTGTGGCTGTTTTAAATGGTATTGTTTTAATAAGTACGTTCAATCAGTTGGAAAAAGAAGGAATGAAGGACATTATACAACGTGTACTTGAAGGTACAAAGATCCGGTTAAGACCTGTGCTCATGACGGCTGCTGTAGCTTCATTGGGTTTTTTGCCAATGGCATTCTCAACAGGCTCAGGAGCTGAGGTACAAAAACCTTTGGCAACAGTTGTGATCGGGGGATTGATAACAGCAACATTTTTAACCCTGGTTGTGCTGCCTTGTTTATACATCATCTTTTCAAAACAACGTAAATTAAATATGAGCCCTGTATCCACTATCATAGCAGTTATTGTTTTGTTTTTATTTCCATCTATAGTTTTTGCACAACAACAGCCGGCTAAAAGAATATCTATCAGCGAGGCAATTACATTGACAAAAAGTAACCTGCAATATGCTATTAATGATCAACAGATAATTAAAGGGAATGCCCGGGTTATGTCAGCAACGGCATTTCTCAAAACGGGTTTGTTTGCAGAGAATGAAGACTTCCGGGCAAGCGATAGCAAAGGCATATTAAAAATTGGCGTATCACAAAGCATTGCATGGCCGGGATTATACAGATCCCAAAAGAATTTGTACAACGAGCAATTGAAATATTACCAGGTCAATGCTGCAGCCATTGATGTGGATATTAAAAGAGATGTACGTATCGTTTACTTCCAGCTTTGGTTTTTACAGGATAAGCGGCAACTGTTTCAAAGGCTTGATAGTATTTACAGATCATTGAAGGATGCAGCAACTTTGAAAGTTAAAACAGGCGACAGACCCGGATTAGACAGTATTGCTGCCAATGTTCGGATGAGTGAGCTACAGGCATTGCTGCAACAAGTGGACAAAGAAATTATGATAGGGCAACAATCATTGATGCAAGTACTCAACACGAATGAATTGATGCTTCCTGTAAAAACTTCATTAGAGAAACTTCCATTACCTGTTCCGGCAATGGATAGTAGCCATCCCTTGCTGATATTGCAATCACAAAACATCCATATTGCAAATGCGGGGATCGCTGTTACAAAAAATGAGAATAAACCTGAGTTTTCAGGCCGCTTTTTCACTCAAAGGTTATGGGGAGCAAAAGATCCTTACACGGGCTTTTCCATATCTGCAGCATTTCCCTTGTTTGGTGCAAATGCTTATCGTAATAAAATAAAGGTCGCACAAGCAGAAATGGCGGTTCAGCAAAAACAATATGAATATGGTAAACAGGTATTCAATACCAGGCAGATCCAATTGCAGCAGGAACTGGAAAAGAACAACGGTCTATTGTCCTTTTATGAGACGGCTGGATTGAGGCAGGCAGATGAGATCATTAAAGCTGCTTCACTTGCTTACCGGTCAGGTGAAATAAGCTTTGCAGAATTATCACAATTCTTAACTCAGGCCATAGAAATTCAAAAGAACTACCTGGACAATCTGAATGGATATAACCAGTCAGTCATCCAGTATTATTATTACATCAATCAATAAAATAAATACAGATGAAGAAATTATTAATAACTGCAATCGTTTTCGCAAGCTTTTTTACTTTTGTTTCCTGTGCCGGTAGAAATAATGCAGAACAGCCTGCCAAAACCGATGAGGCCAAAACAGCAGAAAAAAAAGACATTGAAAAACCCAATACAGCTACACTTACTGATGATCAGATCAAAAGCATTGGGATAGAATTAGGAATCATTGAAGAAAAGCAATTAACAGCATCACTCAAAACAAACGGCGTGTTAAAAGTTCCCAATCAAAATAAAGCCAGTGTAAACTCAATTTATAGTGGTGTAATAAGATCTTTGCTGGTACAGCCGGGGAATAATGTGCGAAAAGGGCAAACCATTGCCACAATTGCCAATCCTGAATTTATACAGGCACAGAGCGAATACCTGAATGTAACAACAAAAATTTCATTGGCAGAATTGGAAGTTAAACGGCAAAAAGAATTGAATGCAGGGAATGCAGGAGCTTTAAAAAATTTACAGTCAGCGGAAACAGAATTAAGAACATTGCGTACAGTTAAATCAACATTGCAGCAGCGAATACAGTTAATGGGCATTGATCCCGCTAAGCTCTCCAATGGCAAATTGATTTCTGTACTGTCTGTTACGAGCCCGATCAATGGTGTTGTAAGTGATGTAATGGTAAAAATGGGCAGCTATGTAGATCTGAGTACTCCTGTTGCTGAGATAGTAGACAACAGCCAGTTGCACCTTGATCTGTTTGTATATGAAAAAGACCTGCCTAAACTAAAGAACAACCAGGTGATCCACTTTACTGTAACCAATAATCCTGGTAAGGAATATGATGCTCAGATCTATTCACTGGGATCTACTTTTGAAGGGGAAAGCAAGGCTATTACTGTTCATGCTATGGTGAAGGGTGATAAAACAGGATTGATTGACGGCATGAATGTAACTGCTGCTATCAGTTTAGACAAGGCTACTGTGCCAGCCGTACCAAATGATGCTATTGTTACTGTAAATGGCCAGGATTACATTTTCATGCTGATAAATGCTGATGCCAAACAGCTAAACAATACGGATGATGCAAAATATAATGCTAAAGATCAAAAAGAGGGAGAAAAAAAAGGTCTAACTTTTGAACGTATAGTTGTGGCTAAAGGAACCAGTGATGTTGGTTATACCGAAATTACCTTACTGGAGGAAATCCCTAAAACTGCAAAGATTGTTACCAAGGGTGCATTCTTTGTTTCAGCCAAGATGACCAACATGGAAGAGGAATAATTATTATAAGGCATTTTATCACTTTTAAAACAAATAACATGGGATTCGATCAGTATCATGAACCGGCTGGAGAACTTTCTCAGGGAACAAGAACTTTTGCAAGAATGATCACTTCTTTGATAGAAGAGGCAGAAGCAATTGGCTGGTATGAACAAAGAATATCTGTAGAAAAGGATAAGGCGGCTAAAGCGATCATGCAGAATGCGCAGCAGGAAGAATTTAAACATTTTGGAATGGACCTGGAATTTCTGCTTCGTAAAAAACCGGAATGGCGAATAACATTGCAGGCTATTCTTTTCACAAAAGGCGATATTGTGGCATTGGGAAAAAAAGGAGAAGAAAAGGCTGAGAAAGAATAAAGAATTATGATTAGTATTTTTATAGGCAGTCTTTTATTAAGCTTACTTCATGCAGTGATCCCAAATCATTGGCTGCCTGTATTGGCCATTGGCAGAAAAGATAACTGGACCTTACAGGAAGTAACGGAAGTTACATTAATATCGGGGCTGGCACATGCGCTAAGTACGATCGCGATAGGCATTATCTTAGGACTATTAGGTTTGAAGCTTGCAGGTACAATTGAATATTTCACTCATTTTATCGCTCCGGTCATCTTAATATTAATTGGAATATTTTTTATCTATCAGCATCACCGGCATAAACATTTCCATTTACACAATACGCCTGACCCAACACTTCCCAAAAATAAAATTATATGGGCCCTGGTAATAGCGATGTTCCTATCACCATGTATGGAGATCGAAGCATATTTTCTGTTAGCAGGAACGAAAGGAATATGGGCCGTTTTAAGTATAGCAACATTGTACCTGGTTATATCTGTTTCAGGAATGGTATTATGGGTAAGGCTTGCTTACAAAGGAATATTAAAATTGAATTGGCATAAACTTGAACACAACTCAGGTATAATTACAGGATGGACCTTAGTGATAACGGGTATTATATCATTTTTCATTTCATAAAACAATTATATGGCAGTGGAAAAGGACTATTGCTATGGTTATAAAAGTAGTTGTATTGATACTTGGTGCCGGAGGTATTGCTACGCTTTGGGAAGCGGTTATTGCTGATGTGGGAGTAGCCTTGCTGGCAATATTGAATGCCGTGAGGATACAGAGAATGAAGATCTAATTGCAGTAGCTCTTTAAGTCATGCAAATTTCCTTTAACAGCAATCCGGTTAAGCTTATCATCTATCCTTTCCCGAAATATATAGTATGGAATATATTCAATACTCAATGTTCAACATTTAATGTTGGAATAAAAAAGCCTCCGTTTTTCAACGAAGGCTCAATGCTGTAGGGGAAGGGTTCGAACCTTCACGGGGCAGTTAGCTATAGTACAAAGTTCGGTGGTCGACCCCGGTCGAATCAATATTGCTACTGAGACGGCTCTATGCTACGTTTATCCTGTTATCCCCACCCCCGAGACAAGGGGGCATGTCTGCCAAAAATTTCATCACCCCACAGTGTATGATGTATGACTAAGAACTTGATAACACAAATCTAAAGGAAAAGATTTTATTTTAAAAATATTTCAATAAAAATTTTGAAAATATAGATATTATTCAAATATTTGCATAAAATATTGAATATTCACAAAAAACATTGTAAAAATGGCCGCTAAATTAAATCTTGACAAACTGGATCTCCAGATCATTGAAGCAATGATGCAAAACGCCGAAATATCTTATGCTGAACTTGGTAAAAAACTTTTTGTAAGTGGTGGTACCATTCATGTTCGCATAAAAAAACTCCAGGAGTTTAGTATTGTTAAAGGTACAAGATTAAATGTAGATCTTAAACTGCTCGGTTATGATATTACCGCATTTGTTGGTATCTATCTGGAGAAAAGCTCATTGTATGATTCTGTTGCCAAAGAACTGATGAGCATCCCGCAGATCGTACGGTTGAATTATATTACCGGTAACTACAGCATGTTCATAGAAGTGGTTTGTAAAGACATAGCACAACTTCGCTTTGTATTGCACGATGAGCTTCAAAAAATAAAAGGGATCGAACGTACGGAAACTTTCATTTCACTGGAAGAGGGTTTCAGCAGGAATGTCCCGGTTGCGCCTTTGGATTAATGAATTAATCTTTTACATCTACAGCATCCCTCAACCCGTTTCCCAACAGGTTGAATGCCAGAACCAGTATCATGATCGCGATGCCCGGAATAACTGCCAGTAAAGGGTTGTGTGTAATAATGAAATTGTAATTCTCTTTTATCATCAGGCCCCAGCTTGGCATAGGCGGCTGTACGCCGATGCCTAAAAAACTCAATCCTGCTTCAATGATAATAGCAGTTGCAAAATTGCCGGCAGTGATCACCATCAGCGGCCCTAATATATTTGGCAAAATGTGACGGAGGATGATGCGGCCGTTTGTAAACCCCAGCGCCTTTGCTGCCTGTACAAATTCAAGTTCCTTGATAGCCATTACCTGCCCCCGTACCAAACGTGCAACACTTACCCACATGGTGAGGCCAACTGCAATGAATACTTGCCAGAACCCTTTGCCCATTGCCATGGTGATCGCAAAGACCAGCAGGAGCGTAGGAATACTCCAGGTGACATTTACCAGCCACATGATAATTTCGTCTATCCAGCCTCGGTAGTAACCGGCCAGGGAACCTAACAGGATCCCCAGCGTTAATGAAATGATGATGGCTATCAAACCCACCGCAAGGCTTACCCTTGTACCAATGATCAGCCGGCTCAGGATATCCCTGCCATAAGCATCTGTGCCAAACCAGTATTTTTTTGTGATGATCAACTTGCTTAACTGCCCTGGTTGGTTATTGGTTAGTGAAGCGATCTTATAAACCTGCTTAATAGCAGTGTCTTCATCAATGAATTTTTCTACTGTGAGATCATTCCCGTTTATTGAATAGCTGCTGATGGGAAGGTAACGGTATTGGGCAGGACTGCCTGTGAACAGCCGGCTGAACCAGTTTGTTTGAACTTTTTTTATATCAGGGATTTTTAAGAACAATTGTGAATACCCTGGTTTCTTTGCCTGTATCTCTACCGTCTGAAGATCAGCATTGGGGGTATTGTCTGGAGCGATCAGATAAGCGAAGACCGCAATTAATATTGAAAAAATGATTATGATCAACCCGGCAAAAGCAGTTCTGTTCTTTTTCAGCCGCTGCCATATTTGTATTCGGTATGAAAAGTTTTGGCTCATTTGAAAATTGAAAATACAAATTGTAACCTACTTCACTTTTCTTTCTTTCCATTGATAAGATCCGAATTTACCCAGCCAGCCGGCAATGACCGTATAAACTATATGAAAGGGCTGCATGAGGGGGAAAAGAAACAATAATTGCTGTTTGCCAAAAAATTTTGCGACAGGAATTAAGAAAAGTAATTCTGCAGCGGTTTTTAATATTAATAAACTTGCCCACAATCCGGGTAGTGTGTAGTGAAGATTGAATATTGAAGATTGAATATTCCAGAAGATACAGACGAATGGCAAAAACAGGAGTAGCGCATTAAAAAAATAAACGAGCAATAATACCAGGAAGATCCTTTTATCATCATACTTATCGGCCTTGCTTGCCCACCTGATCCGCTGGTTAAAAAATTCGCCTATTGTTTTTACAGGATCAGTGTGAACGATCGTTTCTTTTGATCGTAAGAACATTACCCTGTCGGGGAAGCGCTTATAGATCTTATGCATCAACAACATATCATCGCCACTCGCAATACTGTCGATACCTTTAAACCCATCCACTTCATAATATGCAGTTCTTTCATAAGCCATATTAGCCCCATTGCACATGCTGTGAATTTTTTTATGAACAGAAGCACCTGTAATACCCTGGAGCGTCATAAAGTCAAGGGCCTGGAATATCTCTATGAATCTCTTACCGCAATCAATAGCAACAGGTGCTGCGATAAATGCGGGGCTGTACTGTTCATAAAATATCGCGATCGTCTGTAACCAGTTTGGTGGAAGGTAGCAATCTGCATCGGTTGTAACGATCAGGGTGCCGGTGCTTTCCCCGATCCCAATTTCAATTGCTTTCTTTTTATAAGAATTTATTGCATTACCGGCCATGTGTTCCTGCAATGAAATCAGCCGGATGTTTTGAGCTACATATGATCTTACCATTGAAGCGGTCGAATCTGTAGAATGGTCATCAATGATCAATACTTCAAATAAATGCGCAGGATAGGATTGTGCCGAGATCGACGCAAGTAACCGGGGCAGGTTCCCGGATTCATTTCGGGCAGGGATAATTACTGAAATAAAAGTAGTGGGCCCAAGGTTTGAAAGAGAAGGATCAAATGCCGGGATCTGCTTCCAGGCTGAACGGTAATAAAACAGCAATGAAATATAGATGACAAGGAGAAGAAGGCTTACAATAAGAAGTACTGTCATAAAGTTACCCCGGCGGTATGCGGTACAAGAGCCCCGCAATGGCGGGGACAATGCTGCCCAAATATACTGAAGCCGGGACCACAAAAATAATTTTTTGAAATTGAAATGAATGATTATCTTTATATAGTTGTTTAAACAACTATATGCCAAACAACCAATTTAAAAAAAGCGAACTATACAGTTTTATTACCGGTAAAGCCAGTACTGCCATTGCCCGTCGTTTGCAGAAAAACTTCAAGCAAGCGGGCGTGGATATCACCATTGAACAATGGAGTGTGCTGTATCATTTGTGGAAGGAAGACGGTATGAGCCAGCAATCGCTTTGTGATGCCACATTCAGGGATAAGCCCAGTATTACAAGGCTGGTTGATAACCTTGAAAAACTCAGGCTTGTGAAACGGGTAGCTAGCAAGGATGATCGCCGGATCAACATGATCTACCTGACCCCCGAAGCACAAAAATTACAGGAGCAGACAATGGAACTGGCCAACCAGACGTTAAATGAGGCATTGATGAATGTTACAAACGGCCAGATCGAGATTGCAAAGGAGGTGTTGCAGAAGGTTTATGAGAATTTGAAGTAAAAAAATAGTTACGGGTTGCGGGTTAATGGATCGCGGGTTTGTTTGGCTGTTCAAAGATCTACAAAGTTAATAAAACCTGAAACCCGTAACTCGTAACCCGCAACTTAGAATAAATCCACAATAATAAAATTACATATCATGAGTACTCCAACTTCTCAAACTGCAACATCGCTTAAAGGCGGTGAATGGCTTATTAAAGAAAGCAATGCTTTTGAAACATATACTCCCGAGGATTTTAATGAAGAGCAAAAGATGGTAAAAGAAATGTGCCTGCAATTCTTAGGTACAGAAGTATTACCGATCATTGACCGCATTGATAAGCTGGAACCGGGGCTGATGCCGGGTTTGATGGTGAAGGCCGGCGAACAGGGCTTGCTGGGCGCTTCCATACCTGAAGCGTTGGGCGGACTTGGCAAAGACTTTATCACTTCTACGTTGGTGAATGAAGGCCTTGGCGGTGGATTTTCATTTAGTGTTGCAGTAGCAGCGCACACCGGCATCGGGACCTTGCCTATTTTATATTTTGGTACAGAGGAGCAAAAGAAAAAATACATTCCAAAACTGGCAAGCGGAGAATGGAAGGGAGCTTATGGCCTAACAGAACCCAATAGTGGCAGTGATGCGTTGGGCGCAAAAACGGCAGCCGTTCTTTCTGCTGATGGCAAACACTATATACTCAACGGGCAAAAATGCTGGATAACGAATGGCGGCTTTGCCGATGTTTATACTGTATTTGCAAAAATTGACGGTGATAAATTTTCTACGTTTATTGTTGAACGTGGCATGGAAGGATTTACCCAGGGACCCGAAGAACATAAAATGGGGATCAAAGGCTCATCAACAGTACAGTTGTATTTCCAGGATTGTAAAGTGCCCGTAGAAAACCTGTTGGGAGAAATCGGCAAGGGACATATCATTGCTTTCAATATCCTCAATATCGGCCGACTTAAGCTTTGTGCCGCTGCGATCGGCGGTTCAAAGATGGCGCTATCAAGTACGGTTGAATATGCAATAACAAGGGAACAGTTTAAAACTTCTATTGCAAATTTCGGAGCTATCAAACACAAGCTTGCAGAAATGGCTATTCGTATATGGGTTGGAGAAAGTGCTTTGTATCGTACCAGTAAATGGGTAGACGACAAAGAGATCGAATTGCAGGCGGCAGGCAAACCATTCAATGAAGCATTGCTTGGTGCTGCTGAAGAATACGCGATCGAATGCGCCATGTTAAAAGTGGATGGCAGTGAAGTCCTGAGTTTTGTTGTGGATGAAGGTGTGCAGGTACACGGGGGGAATGGCTTCAGCGATGAATACATGATCAGCCGGGCTTACCGCGACAGCCGTATCAACCGCATCTACGAAGGCACCAATGAAATAAACCGCCTGCTTACCGTGGACATGATGCTGAAACGTGCCATGAAAGGAAAACTTGACCTCATGGGGCCGGCAACAGCAGTCAGCAAAGAACTTATGAGCATACCCGATTTTGGTTCTGAAGACGATACCGCATTTGCAGCAGAGAAAAAGACCATTGCCAACATGAAAAAATCGATCCTGATGACAGCAGGGGCAGCAGTTCAAAAGCTCATGATGAAATTATCTGATGAACAGGAAGTACTGATGAATATTGCTGATATGGCCATTGCTACTTTTCATGCAGAAAGCGCTTTGCTTCGTGTAATAAAAATGGTGGATAAGGAAGGCGAAGCTGCAGCACAAATTCAAACAGACATGATGCGCTGCTACCTCAATGATGCAGTAGACAATGTGAACAAAGCCGGCAAGGAAGCGATCAATGCTTTTTCAAGCGGGGATGAACAACGCATGATATTGCTTGGATTGAAACGGTTTTCAAAAACAGCGCCGTTCAATAGTAAAGATGCCCGGAGAAGAATAGCAGATAAGATGATCGCTGAAAGGAAATATTCTTTTTGATCTTTTAAGATAATTTTTAAGACAACTTCAACAAGAAGTGGTTTTTTGTTTAAGGAGATCTTTCATTTTCAGTTTTCATTACAGAAACGATCATTTAGCAAAATACTCACAGGACAATCTGCTTTTCTATCCAGTATTGTAATAATTTTATACAATGCTATTGATCCGAAAAGAGATATTTGTTTTGTTTGTTTACCTGCTGGGAATGAATACTGCCTTGTTTGCCCAGGGCGCAAATAATCCTTTTATTAAACTTACTGACCCGCTGAAAGAAAAAAACAGCGTAACATCTTCCAGGCAATTCATTGTTGGAAGTACCTGCAAAACCTGTGCGCTTTCGATCAATGACAAACCGGTAAAAATATATCCTACGGGTGCTTTTGCATACGAGTTACAGTTATCTGAAGGTGACAATTTATTTGACATTATTGCAACCTCGGCAAATAAGAAGCCTGCCAATAAAACCATAACTTTTAACTATTCCATTCCCAAGCCTGCAGAACCCGTAAAGGAATTTGGGATCGAACTTATACAAACTTTTCCTGAAGATGACCTGGTGTTGATGGCGGGGGACAGGATCCAATTCAAAGTAAAAGCATTTGCAGGTGCAAACGTTACAACCATTAACGGAACCAGGTTGTATGAATTGCCAATATTCCAAACGGCTGGAATGCCCGGTATTTACCAGGGGGAATATGAAGTAAAACAAACAGATAGTTTTTTTGCATTCAAGATTCCCGTTACCATTACTGACAGCATTGGCAAAAGCATAACGAAGGAAACCAGTAACAGGTTTTCTATTATGTCTCCGCTGGCAAGTGATGTGGCATTGACAAAAGGCCGCCTGGCACATTTGGAATATGGGCTGGGTGATGACCGGCTTGGTGGCGCAAAGATCGGTTATATAGATAGCCTGATCCCGTTAAGAATAATCGGTAAAGTGGGAACACACTACAAGATCCAACTGGCTAGATCAAGGACTGCCTATATTCCCGATGATGTGGTAACGTTAATGCCAAAAGGTAGTTTTGCCGGCAACTCCCTGACCAATAAATGTTATGCATATGGCGATGAGAAATATGACTATGTCAGCGTTGGCTTGTTTGCAAGATTGCCATATCAATCCATGCAATTGCTCGACCCGTCCAGGATAGTTGTTGACATTTTTGGCGCTACCAATAATACAAACTGGATAAACCAATTGCAAACAACAAAGGAAATTAAGAATATAGATTATGAACAACTTGCTGATGATATATTCAGGGTAACGATACAATTAGAACACCCGCAACACTGGGGACATACTGTTTATTACAAAGGTAATACGCTTGTAATAAGGATCAAACAGCAGCCCAAAAACCTTTCAATGAAAAACCTTACGATCGGTGTGGACGCAGGGCATGGCGGGACAAATATCGGCGCTGCAGGCCCCACCGGTGTTGCAGAAAAAGAACTGGCACTCGCTGTTTCATTAAAACTACAAAAGACATTGGAAGCTGACGGTGCAAAAGTTATCATGACACGCACATCAGAAAAATTTGTTGATAACAAAGAGCGGATCCTTTTTTATCGCGATAGCACACCCGACCTTTTAATAAGCATTCACCTGAACTCGTCTGCTGACCCGATCCATGTTGGAGGCACGGCTACTTTTTACCGTTATAGTGGCTTCAGGCCGCTGAGCAAGTTTATTTATAAACGGATGCTTGAACTGGGATTGAAAGAATATGGCAACAATGGGTCATTTAATTTTATGCTCAACAGCCCAACAGAATATCCCAATGCATTGGTAGAAACCTTATTCCTCAGCAATCCTGAAGAAGAAATGAAGATAATGGATGAAACGTTCCAACAGATGATAGCAGACAAGATCGTTGCCGGGATCGATGATTTTTTACTGGCCGCAGGTTCCGGTGATTGAATACAGCCCTGTTAGTTTCAGTAAACTTTATCAAATTAAATATTAAAATATGAGCGACTTAGTAAAAGAATTCAATGACTATCGTACAAAAATGAATGATGTCATCTTAAGCAAAGAAAATCTTGTAATAAAAAGATTATGGAACCTCGATACCAACACCTATACCGCAGGTGCCCTGGATGTAAAGACAAAAGAATTGCTTGGCCTGGTTGCAAGTATGGTTTTGCGTTGTGATGACTGTATAAAATATCATCTCGGTAAATCACATGAACTGAATGTAACTACCGAAGAAATGTATGAAGTATTTGCTGTTGCAAATATTGTTGGGGGAACAATTGTTGTACCGCATACCAGGCGTGCTGCTGAGTATTGGGAAGAACTAAAGAAAGTTTAACCTAATTGTTGTGAATTTATTGCCTGGCTTTTTATCTTGCCACGAAGACACAAAGACTCAAAGCAGCACAAAGATGAATACAGCAATGAATGAACATAAAGAATGGTTAGGAAAGCAGGCTGTTGATATTGCCTATCATCTGCATAAAGCATTGGGCCAGGGTTACTTGAAAAAGTATATGAAACATGTTTCTCTTATGAATTGTCGAAAAGAAATATTCCTTTTGTCACACAAAAGAAAGTTCCAATAATTTATGATGATCTTCAATTCGAAGAAGCGTTAAGATTGGATATACTAATGGATGACCTTGTTATTATCGAGATGAAAACTCAGGAAAATTATCACCCGGTTTGGGAAGCACAATTATTAAGCTATTTGCGTCTATCAGGTAAAAACTTAGGATACATTATAAATTTTACAGTTCCCTTGATTAAAGATGGTATAAAACGAATGATTATTTGAAGATTGCCACAAAGGTTATATTATAAACTTTGTGCCTCTTTGTGTCTTTGAGCCTTTGTGGCAAATAACAAATATTCTGGTATTTTTAACCTTGCTCATTAAAGAGAATTTAATAACTTTAGAAATTGTAAATTTATTTAGAACCTTTTTATATGAGTGATACAGCAACCACAGCAGCACCGCTAACCGCCAAAGATTTTGCAACCGACCAGGAGGTCCGCTGGTGCCCCGGCTGCGGGGATTATTCGATCCTTGCACAGGTACAAAAGATCATGCCTACACTTGGCATCCCGAGAGAAAATATCGTGATCGTATCCGGTATCGGCTGCAGCAGCCGTTTCCCTTATTATATGAATACCTATGGCATGCATAGTATCCATGGCCGGGCTACTGCCGTGGCAAGTGGGCTAAAGGCTGCCCGGCCCGAACTTAGTGTATGGATCGTAACAGGAGATGGAGACGGGCTCAGTATCGGTGGAAACCATACCATACATTTATTACGCAGGAACTTTGATGTAAATGTACTGTTGTTCAATAACCAGATCTATGGACTAACAAAGGGACAATATTCTCCCACGTCTGAAGAGAAGAAAGTTACCAAGAGCACGCCTTTTGGAAGCATTGACCATCCTTTCAATCCATTAGCGCTGGCGATGGGAGCAGATGCAGGTTTTATCGCCCGTACAATGGACCGGGACCCGAAACACTTGCAGGCAATGCTGCTTCGTGCACAGGCGCATAAAGGAACCTCGTTCTTAGAGATCTACCAGAACTGTAATATTTTTAACGACGGCGCTTTCGAGGTGTTTACAGAAAAAAGCACCAAGCCCGACGAAGTGTTGTTCCTGGAACAAGGCAAGCCATTGATCTTTGGTTCTACACAAAACAAGGGAATAAAATTAGATGGGTTCAAACCCGTGATCGTTGACCTGGCAGAAGGAGCAAGTACGGCAGACCTGTGGGTACATGACGAAAAAGATTTTTACAAAGCACAGATATTGATCCGAATGTTTGATGATCCAAAATTACAGGGACACCTGCCAAGACCTTTCGGTGTTTTTTATGAAACAGAAAGGGCCTGTTATGAAGATGTAATGGCGATGCAAATAGAAGAAGCCATTGCACAAAAAGGAAAAGGAGACCTGGATAAACTGATCAGGGGAA
Source organism: Ferruginibacter sp. (assembly GCA_040006715.1). Classification (GTDB taxonomy): domain Bacteria; phylum Bacteroidota; class Bacteroidia; order Chitinophagales; family Chitinophagaceae; genus Ferruginibacter. The sequence continues at coordinate 215,214 of JBDTWL010000001.1, forward strand.
GAGAAACCTGGACGATCAGTTAAAAGCCCCTCTAATCTCCCCGAAGGGGAGAAAAAGTAGATTATGGAGAAGCTATTATCAGATTTAAGAGAATATTTTTTGAGCCAATCATAAAACCTTTATTGAACTTCACAGGCGTCGCACTCTTGTACCACTAATCAATTTTCAGCATTAAAAAATTCATTGTATAAATATTTAAAGAGCCATCAATTTATGATGGCTCTTTAAATATTTATACATTTTTAATAAAAGGTCGCTATAACCTCCTCCATTTCCCTCCCTGAAGGGGAGGATAGGAAGGGCTGTTTATATCATTTTTCTTTTCAGCAGTTCTTCCGCTATCTGCACCGCATTCGTCGCAGCACCCTTTCTAAGGTTATCACTTACGATCCAGCAATTCAAAGTATTTGCCTGTGTTTCATCCCTGCGGATGCGGCCCACGAAAGTATCATCCTTGTCATGTGCGGTAAGGGGCATGGGATATATGAAATTAGCGATATCATCCTGCAGCGTTATCCCTGCTGCATTTGAAAGTATATTTCTTACATCAGTGATGTCAAAATCATTTTCAAATTCAATATTCACGCTTTCACTATGTCCGCCCATTGTGGGTATGCGTACACAGGTTGCTGTTACCTGTATAGAATCATCTCCCATGATCTTTTTGGTCTCATTCACCATCTTCATTTCTTCCCTGGTATAACCATTATCGGTAAACACATCAATATGAGGAATGGCATTTTGATCGATGGGATATTTATAAGCCATTTCTCCTTTTATACCATTGCGCTCATTCTGCATTTGTTCCACTGCCTTTACACCGGTGCCTGTAACACTCTGGTACGTACTCACAACAACCCTTTTTATTTTGTACTTATCATGCAAAGGCTTTAAAACAACAACCATTTGAATGGTAGAACAATTTGGATTTGCAATGATCTTATCTTTTTCGGTCACAACAGCAGCATTTACCTCGGGAACAACCAGTTTGATATTTTTATCCATTCGCCAGGCGCTGGAATTATCTATAACGGTAATACCTGCGGCAGCAAATTTTGGAGCCCATTCCAATGAGGTTCCTCCCCCGGCGGAAAATAAAGCAAGCGCAGGTTTTGCATCAATGGCGTCCTGCATGCCAGCGACCTTATATTTCTTTCCCCTAAATTCAATTTCCTTGCCCACCGACCTTGCGGAAGCAACGGGTAAAAGTTCCGTTACCGGGAAATTCCTTTCTGCCAATACCTGCAACATTTTTGTACCTACCAGGCCCGTAGCGCCTACAACCGCAACTTTCATTTAATATCTTTTGGCAAAAATAAAACTTCCACAACTGATTTATGGAGGTTTTAGCAAAAAGCCAAAGATTTGTATCAATAACAAGCCTTCCAACTTTCTTGCCTTTCGGCAGATAAGCAGGTATTTTGTTATATATTTCTTATTCCTTTATTAACCGCCGCTTTGCAGAAAATTGTATCTTTAAAAACAAGTAAAATGATTATGCAAAAAAAGCTGCTTATTTGTGTCCTGGCATTGGTAAGTACATTGTATGGCAGGGCTCAATTCACGGAAAATTTCAGTGACGGCGATTTTACCAATAACCCTGCCTGGGTTGGGGGAACAGCCGACTGGATAGTAAATCCTTCTTTCCAGCTGCAAAGCAATAATAGCGTTGTAAACAGTACTTATTATTTGAGTACCCCCAGTACAATGGCTACAGCAGTTCAATGGGATTTCTTTTGCAGTGAGACCTTTAATCCTTCTTCGGCCAACTATATAGATATTTTTTTAATGGCATCGGCAAGCGATCTTACGCAAAATTCAACAACGGGCTATTTCGTACGAATGGGTGGTACGGATGACGAGATCAGTTTATTCCGCAAGGATAATGGAACCATTACCAAGATCATTGACGGAGCAAACGGAATTTTAAATAGCAGTAATAATGATGCGGTGATAACAGTGATACGGGATGCTGCCAATCAATGGCAATTGACCAGGACCCTTAATGGCACTCCTGCTTTTACCGAAGGTAATGTGATAGACGCGACTTATTCCGGTTCAGCTTTCTTTGGTGTGCTGGTTAAACAAAGTACAGCCAGCTTTTTTCAAAAACATTTTATTGATGATATTAGTGTTGGCCCTTTTGTTCCGGATATTCTTCCGCCCATCCTTCAAACGTTTACGGTTACAAGCGCCACGACCGTGGACGTATTGTTTAATGAACCGGTTGACATTGTCAGCAGCCAGGTTGTAACGAATTATGTAGTGGATAACGGAATAGGTTCGCCCCTGACTGCTGTACGGGATGCAGGCAATACCTCCCTGGTACACCTGACATTTGCCAGCAGCTTTCCCAACAGGGTAAACCTCGGAATAATTGTGAATGCTGTAAAGGACCTTGCCGGCAACGCGATCGTTAACGGAACCGGGACATTCAGTTATTTCATTCCTATTCAGTATGATGTTGTGATAGATGAATTGATGGCAGACCCAACACCCCTGGTTGGATTGCCTGATATAGAATGGATAGAGTTAAGGAATACCACGACTTTCAATATTGACCTGCAAGGCTGGCGTGTTGGAAAGCCAACAGGGCAAAGCGGCCCGATGCTATCTTATATATTAAAGCCCGATAGTTTTGTGATCGTGTGTACAAGCAGTGCAGTTGCAGCGATGTCGGTATACGGCCCTGTCATTTCTGTTACAAGTTTCCCAAGCCTTAGTAATACCGGGGACCTGTTGTACCTGCGTTCTCCACAGGGAGCGATCATCCATTCGGTAAATTATACAGACGCCTGGTACCAGAATGAATTGAAAAAAGATGGCGGCTGGACTTTGGAAATGATAGATATCCATAACCCATGCTCCGGCATTTCAAACTGGAAGGCAAGTGTTGATGTGAAGGGCGGTACCCCGGGTAAAAAGAATTCTGTTGATGGCATAAATGCAGACCAGGGCTCACCGAAATTATTGCGTGCTTATGCTACCGATAGTGTAAACATCGTACTTGTCTTTAATGAATCATTGGATAGTTCAGCTGCATCCATAGCTGCAAGTTATAGCATCAGTGATGGCATAGGAACTCCCGTTACTGCAACTCCTTTGTCAACTTTATTCGACAGGGTGAACCTGCGATTGACAGGCGCTACAGCACTATTGCGAAATAAAATATATACGGTTACCGTTAATGGCGTAAGCGACTGCGTTGGCAATACCATTAATACAAGTAACACTGCAAGGGTAGGTTTGTATGAACACACCGATAGTTTCAATATTGTTATCAACGAGATCCTGTTCAATCCAAAACCTACCAGCAATGACTATGTAGAAATATATAACCGGAGCAGTAAGATATTAAACCTGAGGAATGTTTATATCGCCAACAGGAATTCAACCGGAACCATTAGCAGCATTACACAATTAAGTACGGAAGATTATTTACTTTTCCCGCAGGATTTTATGGTGATCACAGAAAGTAAAGCACTTGTATTGCATGATTATATAGCAAACAACCCCGATGCATTCATTGAGATCGGCAGCATGCCTTCTTTCAATGACGATGAAAGCAATGTGATCTTATTAAATGAACAGGGCAGTATTGTAGATGAAGTGGCCTACTCCGATAATTGGCATTTCAAACTCATTAGTAATGATGAAGGTGTTGCACTGGAAAGGATAGACTATGATGCTCCCTCACAAAATGAGCAGAACTGGCACAGTGCTGCTACCAATGTCGGATACGGAACCCCGACCTATAAGAATTCACAGTACAGGATAGATGCAGGCGTGCAGGGAGAAATTACAGTAACTCCTGAAATTGTCAGCCCGGATAATGACGGTACGGATGATTTCGTTACCATTTATTATAACTTCCCCGAACCAGGCTACCTGGCAAGTATAACCATCTTTGATGCGGCAGGCCGCCAGGTAGGAGACCTGCAAAAGAATGCCCTTTGCGGGATAAAAGGTTATTTCAGGTGGAATGCGCTTGGTTTAAACAGCCAGCAATTACCCGTAGGCATTTATATTATTTATACAGAAGTGTTTAACCTGAAGGGTAAGACGAAGAAATTTAAAAATGTAATTGTACTGGCAAGAAAGTTGAACTAGTTAAGGTCTTAGATCCCTTGTGCCGATCCTGTCAATATCATCATTGATCTTTTCGTCGGGCTTATTATCCAACACATATTTTACAGTTAGATAGCCGCCAAATGCACATACCAAAGCAAAAGCCATCAAGCCCAGCAGGTTTCTTTGTCCGAAAAAAATAAGCCCGAGGACCACCCCGATCATTTCAAATGCCAGCCATGTTATTACAGTAATGAATTTCCATTTTCCCGGGGGTAAACCTTTTTTCGCCGCCAACGCACCCATGCTTTTGGTAAGAATAAAGAGTAAGATTATTTCTATCATGTGGATCGTTGTTAAACCAGGTCGATGTCAAAATTTACCAGCTGAACAAATTCGTTCAGGCGTTCATCAATATCTTTTTTGGTGATCTCTTTCAATCTTTCGGGGCCGAATTTCTCAACACAGAAACTTGCCATGGCGCTTCCCACGATAATGGCAGTTTTCATATTTTCAAAACTGATGTCTTTGGTTTTCGCAAGGTGTCCTATAAATCCACCTGCAAAAGTATCACCTGCGCCTGTTGGATCAAAAACCTCTTCCAATGGTAATGCCGGTGCAAAGAAAACGTGGTTCTCATGGAACAGGAGCGCACCGTGCTCTCCCTTTTTAATGATAAGGAATTTAGGACCCATTCCAAGGATCTTGCGTGCTGATTTGACCAATGAAAATTCACCGCTGAGCTGTCTTGCTTCGCCATCATTTACCAGCAATACATCTACCTTTTTCAGCACTTCTTTCAGGTCATCCAAAGCAACATCCATCCAGAAATTCATCGTATCCATTACGATCAGTTTAGGGCGAACCTTTAATTGATCGATCACGCTCAGCTGCAATTTCGGCATCAGGTTACCCAGCATTAAGAATTCTGCACCCTGGTAACTGTCGGGCACAAGGGGATTAAAATCTTCCAATACGTTCAGGTCAGTTACCAGTGTATCACGTGTATTCATATCAGTATGGTACTTACCGCTCCAGAAAAAAGATTTTTTATTTGGAACGATCTCCACGCCATCCAGTTCGATCCCCCTGCTTTTTAATTCATCCATTTCTTCTGTTGGAAAATCATTTCCTACGATAGAGATCTGTTGAACGGGTTTAACAAAATTGATCGCAGCATAAGCTACATAAGTAGCCGATCCGCCAACGATCTTGTCTACTTTGGCAAAAGGGGTTTCAATTGCGTCAAAGGCCATGGTGCCAACTGTAATTAAAGACATGTGTGTTTGTTTATTAGTTTATTGTGCTTCATCCCGGTATCCGGTAATTAAAAACGCTGCAAAAGTAGCGGATAAATGTTGTTTTTTCACCAACGACAGATTTTGTGCTAATTTCATTGGATATGTTAGTCCAGATTCATCCTGAAAACCCACAGCCAAGGCTCATCAAACAATTGGTGGAATGCCTGAAGGACGGGGGGGTGATCGTTTATCCAACAGATACGATCTATGGTTTGGGTTGCGATATCCTGCAGCACAAAGCAATAGAACGCATTTGTAAAATAAAGAATATTGATCCCCAAAAAGCACAATTATCATTTATTTGCAGGGACCTCAGTCACCTGAGTGATTATACCAAAAGCATTGATACACCACTTTACAGGGCATTAAAAAAATACCTGCCTGGGCCATATACATTTATTCTGCCTACAAGTAAACAGGCTCCGAGGATCCTCCAAAGTAAAAAATCAACGATCGGGCTTCGGATCCCTGATAATGAAATATGCAGGCATATCCTCGATGAATTGGGTAATCCTTTACTAAGCGCTTCCCTGCCCGGTGATATGGTGGAAGAATATACAGACCCGGAAGTGATTTATGACAAATTCCAGGACCAGGTTGATTTTGTTGTTGATGGCGGAATCGGGGGAATGGTCCCTTCAACGATCGTTGATTGCACTACGGAAGACTGGCATGTTATCCGGCAGGGCCTGGGCGAATTTGAAGGATAAAAGAAATAAAATAGTGTGGTACATGACCACACTATAAACTAATGAACATTTTTTATTTGGCACGCCTCAGCAATATGAATTCCTTTATTGCGTAAGATATGGCCAAAGATGACAATAAGATTTTTATACCAATAGAGCCATCATGCGCACTAAGCCAAACTAAAAGCAGGAGGGCTGCGGACGCAGAAATTCTAATATAATTTGATGTTGGCTCCTTGATGCCCCGTAATAAGAATTGCGAGCCGAGCAGGACAACCGTTACAATAGTAAATAAGATAAATTCATCCATAACCTTATATTTTAATTTGCACAAATAATATTTGCTGTAGAAGAGTTTTGCGAGCAGAAAGCACACCAGCACCCCCATCCGCAAAGTCCGATCCCGATTCCAGCGGTGGATAAACCGCAGGCCGTTGCACAAACACCCAGCTTAACCTGGTTCCAATAAGACCCACAAGGAAGCGCTTCCTTGCCCGATAAGGATGTTGTTCCTGGATACCTGTTTTTATCAAAGAAAGGGAAATTCTTAAGAAAGAAATTCGCCTGGTCTGATAAAGAATAATGGCATGTCTTGCAGGTAAAAACTTCCATATGCTTTTCTATAAACAGGTTTTTTGTTAACAGTGCTCTTTTTGCATCTCCCCATGAAATAAAAAAGGCATCTCCACTTTCATAGTCAGAGAACAGCATTTGATAAACCTCCTTGTAATTATTGGTCTTAATTGCATCCAGTATAACTGTATTAATGAATTCTAAAGAAACTCCCTTGTTTACATGATCAGATATAATATCTAAAAAATCATGCTGGAATTTGATGAGTGTTTGATATTCCCTGGATTGAATTAACTCTTTACTGGCTTCTTCGGATAATTTAAACGAATTATCTGACTGTGCCCTTACCAATAGCCCGAAAAATAATAATCCAAATGATAATAATAAAGTTTTCATTTTAACGAATTTTGTAATTATGTTGAATGGGTTTTTAAACCCGGCACAGTTCAACGCTGCGTCTTACCTCGCTGTTTTCATTGGGCAAAGCGGTCAGAAATTATTCAAGCCCATTGGCATCATTTTTATGCTTATATATTTCTTCAATGTTCTGTAGCAAGGGTTTTTATAGTGACCTTTTATGAACAGATTAAAGTTTGAAAGCTGGATATTGCTGCCAACATTCAAATATCTGGTTCACAGGAATTTTATGCAAGAGAAAAACAACCTGTCTGGAAGCGGTTTTCCTGTAAATTTTGGGAATTTTTATTTTGTAAAAATGTATTTTAGCCGATGCTGAAAAGAAGAATATATAAAAGGCGGCCAGTTTCGACCGCTACATTTCAAAGTAACCATATAGCAACAATATCACACTAACTATCTAAGAAAGGAATTAATTTTTCATTTTATAGTTTTTCAACCTGTTTGAATTTTTTGTCAGCCATTTTTAAATTTTCAAGAATACCAGAAAAATGTTTCGACCCATATATTAAAATTATTTTTTTATTAGGATCTTTTAAGATAGAATCAGTGATTAGTATATTTCTATACCCAGCGAGAAAATATTCAAGCATTTCTTTATTTCTTTTAGCTTTGTATTTTTCTCCAAATTTTATTTCATAATCATATTGCTCAAGCACTATTGCTCCATATTTATTTTCACAGGCGCTTATTAATTGAGAAAAACTTGCATCCACATTCCTGACTCTTAATGTATCAGATATGGGTATGATATTTCTAGGCTGATTAACTAATTTATATTTTGATATAATCTGTGTTTTTTTTCCAAAAAGGGTATTATTAATTGTATCAATATATCCTCTGTTAGCTATGGTGGTGGGAAAATCTACTCCTGTTATTTTCCGGACTTTACGAAACAAGGTGTCTTTTTGCATTGAATCTTCAACACCTATACTTACTTTCTCAAAATAAACCATATACCCAACTGTGATAAGGGAATCAATTTCTTTTTTCGCATCATCATAAAATACTTTTTTACCTATGTGATGCATTGGAACAAAAATTAATTTATTTTCTCCGTTTGTAATATATTTTAATGATATTTTATTTTCAAATGCACCTAAATTATTTAAAATTATTCTTGTGCAAGAAGATGAAAAAATTTGCCCAACTAATAATATCAAAACACAATTCCTTAATTGAAATTTCATATAAAAAAGTTTGATGTAAAAAATGGCTGACCCGGCTCGCGAATCAGCCTTATATTAAACTATATTTATAAACCAAGAAGATAGATAAGAATTTGCTGAATCGTAGGCCAATTTTGCACAACCCAATTTGCAAATACCTGTACATGGCACCAGAATTGATACCAACGGCAATCCTCTGCCCGGGCTACCTGTGAATTTGCCAGGTTTTCTTTTCCCCCAAATAATTCAGAACCATCAGAACTTGCAACACCCCTGTTATGCTGATCATAAAGATATCTGAAAGCCTTTGCAACTGCTATACCATCATTTTCTTTTATGATCCGGTCTTTTGTTACGCCATTAGAAAGATAGCTGTAAGCAGTTTCGATCATTCCATTGCCTGCATCAAGAGGCGTTGCTTTGCCACATAACTTTTTTCGGAAGTCTCCTAAAGATATTCCCTTTGTGTATGCAAAAGAAACGCTTTGGGTAAAATTGGCCATCGTATTTGCTGTAATGGCTTTTGCCTGTTCTGCTGTAATATTGTCCTGGGCAATTCCTAATAAATAGCAACAACTTAATGTCATTGCAAAAAGTAATTTTTTCATTTCATTTTAGTTTTGAGTACGGGTTGAAAAAAAGCACAGTTCAACGCTGCGTCTTACCTTGCTGTTTTCATTTGGGCAAAGCGGTCAGAAATTATTCAAGCCCATTGGCATTATTTAAAACGTTTTATTACTTCAATGTTCTAGGGTAAGGGTTTTTATAGTGACCTTTTATGAACGGCTTAAAGTTGAACGCTTCATCACGCTGCCAATTCCCAAATATCAGCATCATGAAAATATTATACAAGGGAAAAACAACCTGCTCAAAAGTTTTTTTCCTGTAAAAATTTGTGTAATAATATCAACGTGAAAAGTAAATAAGAAAGCGGCTGCCGATCGCTCGACAGCCGCCCTAATTCATCTAATGTCATCACCTCATATCCTATCCCTGCGATTGTGCCTTTTGCGATGGATATTTCTATTTGCCCTGCGCTCATCCTTCCTGAGAGCCCTCCTTTCACGGGAAGTTACTACCCCATCTGCACGTGCTTCCCTTCTTTCATGCCTGATATGCCTTTGCTGTCTCTCCAATCGCCTGGTTTCACGATGGGTAAGATTCCCGTTCCTGGCACCTTGTTCTATGCGCTTCTCTTGGATCCTTGACCTGGCGGCCTGTGCATTCGTTGCTGTTGATATGGCCAGCATTAAGACAAATGCAGTGAAAAACTTAACTGCTTTCATAATGTTTATTTTGTTGATTAAAATGGTAAAAATGACCTGTTTCGTAATAAGACGAAGGAGGGACAAAAAAGTTTAACCCAGGTCATTTATTATCGGGGATTCAAACAGGGAAACCCGGGATGGAAGTATGTTAAAGCTCCTGCGATGGTATTTACACAGACCGTTTTGTTCAATTGCAACACGATGTTCGGCGGTACCGTAGCCTTTGTTGGTATCCCAGGCATAATACGAGTATTCTGTATGCAATTGCCGCATATACTCGTCCCTATAGGTTTTTGCCAATATACTTGCTGCAGCGATGGAGGCATATATGCCATCACCTTTTATGATACAACGGTGTTTTATTTCTGCATAAGATTTAAAACGGTTACCATCCACCAAAAGCCATTCCGGGATCACAGCTAACTTATCCAACGCAAGGTGCATGGCTTTAAATGACGCCTGTAAAATATTTATGGTATCTATCTCATTGTTATCTACCGATGAAACTGCAAAAGCAATACTTTCTCTTTCTATGACCGGCCTCAGTTCATCCCTTTCTTTTTCTGTGAGCTGTTTACTGTCATTTAATAAAGGATGAAAAAATTTCTTTGGTAAAATAACCGCCGCTGCAAAAACAGGCCCTGCATAACATCCCCTCCCGGCTTCATCTAACCCGGCCTCGATCTTTGTTTTATACAAATATGGTTGAAGCATCTTATTGCAAATATCTGCTAAAACAATATCTGCTTCCCTAACTTTGCGGCAATTTTATCAACATGCGAGCAATAAAGAATTGGGTACTGGCCACTTTTGTTTTAACATTCCTGGTGATCATTGCAGGAGCAGTAGTGCGCACAACCCAAAGTGGTATGGGCTGCCCCGACTGGCCACGTTGTTTTGGCAAATGGATCCCGCCAACCAATGCATCTGAATTGCCGGCAGATTTTGAGAAATACCTTCGCATACAGGATATAGACCATAGCTTTAATGCATTGCACACCTGGATAGAATATTTCAACAGGTTACTGGGGGTATTGTTGGGTGTATTTGCAATTATCCAGGCGGCATTGTTATTTCGTAAAAGGAACCTGGCCCGAAGTGCATATAAACGCTCCCTTTTCTTTTTACTGGTTGTTATCCTCACCGGCTTATTTGGTGCTGTTGTGGTAAAACTCAATCTTGCACACCTGAGCATTTCTGTTCATTTGTTATTTGCTGTTCTGTTGATACAAATCCAACTGGCTTTGCTGCTATCACTACATTCAAAATTATCAGCAATACCTGTCGATGGCCGGTTAAGAAAAATGCTGCTGGCCTTTTTGATCCTGCTCTTTGTCCAAGTTATATTAGGGACCATGGTGCGCATGTACATAGACGATATTTCCAAAGCGCTGAACTATGAACTAAGAGAAACATGGCTGTCAGATAGCCCGGTTTTTTTTCTCATACACAGGAGCTTTTCATGGGCCATATTATTGTTTGTTTTATTCATTGCATGGCAAGCGGCCCATATTCCGTTAATGCGGAATAAGATCTTTATACTGGCAGGGATCGTTTTCCTGAGCATGGCAACCGGCATAACTTTATTTTACGCTCATATGCCCGCAGCAGCACAACCCATTCACCTGTTACTGGCTATACTGGCCATTACCCAATCTTTTTCCATTTTATGGCAAACAAAGCAAAACAACAAGGAGATTTACCGCAATTAAAGCGGGGTTCCTGCGTTCTATCTTACTAAGTTTTTGTAGTAATTTTAATCAACCGCTTAGTATGAAGCAATTGATAAAAGATATTTATTATTCATTTCCTGTCCAGCTGCTTATTCTTCATTTCAGAAAATACCAGATATTATTGTTATTCTGGCTGGCCCTTGCAAGTACGATCAATAGCGGTTTTATGAAAAGCTATGGCGCAGATGCATTGTTCTTTTCGCCGGAATACCTGGGTAATGTAAATATCCTGGGCGGCCTGGTCACCGGGATCGCCCTGGGGATCTTCGTGATGAGCTGGAATGTAACAACATTCATATTGCATAGTAAGCGCTTTAAGTTCCTGGCAACTACAACCCACCCGTTTTTAAAATATTGCCTCAACAATTCACTACTGCCATTGTTCCTTATTCTTTTTTATTTTATTAAATTATACCGTTTCAATGATTACCGGGAACTGATGAGTTTTTCCGAAGTATTTTTAGAGATCCTGGGTATATTCCTGGGATTTGTATTGCTACTCGTCATATCACTTGCATATTTTTCTTATGCAGAGAGAACGATCGTAAGAACAATGGCACCGATCGTAAGCAACCCTGAATTGTTCAACAAAACATTTAAAGGGAAGCATCATGTTGAACACGAATTTGCATTAAAGGTTGGATTTTTTTTAAGCGGGAGGATGCGCATCCGCAAGGCACGCAATGTTGGCCACTACCGCCAGGATTTTTTGGATTCGATCTTTAAAAGGCACCATATCGCTGCCATTGTAAGCATTTTGCTCGCATTTATTTTCCTGATCGTCGTAGGATTTTTATTAGAGAATAAATATTTTGAAATGCCTGCTGCTGCAAGTATCCTCATCTTTTTTGCGATCATGACCGCAGTGATCGGTTCTTTATCTTATTTTTTACAAAGCTGGAGTCTTACCGCCGCGATCGGCCTGGTCATATTCATTAATTTCTTATACCAGAATGAAGTTATTGACCCAAGGAATAAAGCTTACGGGATCGATTACCTGAATAAGGAACAGCGGCCGGCATATAATAAGGAATCGCTTAAGGCATTGTGCAGTGCTGAAAAGGTAGCTGCTGATAAGTCGAACATGATCTCGATATTGAATAACTGGAAAGCAAAACAGCAAGAGGCAAAACCGGTAATGGTATTTATCAATGTAAGTGGCGGGGGCTTGCGCAGCGCAGCTTTTGTAATGAATGCACTGCAAAAACTGGATAGCATTACTGAAGGAAACCTGATGCAACACACTTTCCTGATCAGCGGGGCCAGCGGGGGCATGCTGGCAGCTACGTATTACCGTGAACTATACCGTTTAAAACTTGCGGATACCAAACTAAATATAAGCGACAGCCGCTATACAGATAACATTGCCGGGGACCTGTTAAACCCCGTTTTCACTTCAATGATCGCCAGGGATATTTTTGCTCCTGCTCAAAAATTCAAAGCGGGGAATTTTAAATATGTAAAGGACAGGGGATATGCTTTCGAAAAGAAATTATCTGATAACACAAATGGCCTTCTTAACAGGCAACTGAAAGAACTGGCTGCTGATGATTACAAGGCAACTGTTCCACTTATCATTTTTAATTCTGTAATTAAAAGCGACGGCAGAAAGATGATGATCAGTACTCAGCCTTTGAGTTTTATGATGAAGCCTGCTTTTTTAGCTGCGGACACTGCAGCCAATCCTGATGCCGTAGATTTTGCAGCACTCTTTCATAGCCAGCAACCCATGAACCTTCGTATGCTGACCGCATTGAGGATGAATGCTACTTTTCCTTATGTATTACCAAATGTATGGTTACCTAGTAAACCCGTTATTGATGTAATGGATGCCGGGCTGCGTGATAATTACGGCCAGGAAACAAGCCTTCGTTTTATCGACATATTCAATGACTGGATAAAAGAAAATACAAGAGGGGTTGTGATCATACAGTTGCGGGACAGGCTGAATGATAACTGGCAACAGCCTTATGAAACAAATTCTGTTGCAGATATGATCGTAACGCCGGCAACCATGCTTCAGCACAACTGGTATAAGTTACAGGACTATTTTCAAACCGATCAATACACATATATACACGGGCATAATGATAGCAGTATTCTAAGGATACCCATTATGTATAAGCCGGAGAATACTGAGAAAGGTGCGGCACTTAATTTTCATTTAACAGGAAGAGAAAAGCGGGATGTGAAACAAGCCTTTAACAGTTCCATCAACCGGCAGGCCATCGAAGCCATTGCAGCACTATTAAAGAATTAGGGTTGTAACAGGCGAAAAGCCTTTTCAACGATACTTATTTTAAACAGCTCAGTGGTTATGGCCGGATCTCCATCAATGTGTAAAGGAGCAGCGGAAGGATTTTTTATAACAAGCTTATCCGTTTGAAAATATTGTATATCCGTTTCCCGGAATTTTTTGCCTGATGTTTGTTGTACCTGCCCCAGCCTTATTTGTTTTAATAAACTGTATACCAGTTTTATCTTACTCATTTTATTTACGACCACAATATCCAGCAAGCCATCACAAAGGCTGGCTCTGGGTGCAATGGTGAAATTATTCCCAAACTGGTTGCTGTTGGCAATGCTGATAAAAAACGCATTTGTTTTTATCCGTGTATTGTTTGCTTCAATGACAAAAGGATATGCTTTTGCAGAAAGAAAATTCTTTATCGATAACTTAATATATGTTGAAAGCCCCCGGGAGGGATGCTTTGCAAAATCATGGGCAACCTGTGCGTCAAATCCAAGCCCGCAAAGCATACAGCTGAATGATGAATTTATATAGAAACCATCTATATATGAAGCCTTTCCTTTGAAGATGATATCAAGTGCTTTACCTGCTTTTCGGGAAATGCCTGCTGCCAATGCCAATCCATTTCCCGACCCCATAGGAATTACGCCGATGTTGATGTCAACATGTATCAATGCGGCAGCAACCTGGTTAATGCTGCCGTCGCCACCGCAAATAATTATATCAGTTATTTTTTCTGTGTTGATCTTTTCCAGTAAAAAAAAGTAATCCCCGCTTGCATTGGTATGTAAAACCTGGTAAGGAATATTTTGTTTCCGCGTTTTCTGATCGATCAACTGCAACAGCTCATCCTTGTTTTTTGTTCCTGATATCGGGTTGATGAAGTAAATGAAATTTCGATTCATAATGAACGCTTAAGTCGTATAAAAAATCATTTAAAACTTTTTACGGTTTTAAACCTTAAACGAATGCCGGTTACCAACGCAGCAATGCACTGCCCCAGGTAAAGCCGCTGCCAAAAGCTGCCAGGCAAACAAGATCACCCTCTTTTATTTTCCCCTGCTCCCAGGCCTCGCACAAAGCAATGGGAATAGATGCTGCCGTGGTATTCCCGTATTTATCTATATTATTAAAAACCTGGTCCTCTCTTAATGCTAATTTATGTTGTATGAATTGGGAGATCCGCAAATTGGCCTGGTGAGGGATGAGCAGGCTGATCTCTTTTGTTCCCAGGTTATTTGCAGTAAGCGCTTCCATCACCACTTCGGGAAATTTAATAACGGCTTTTTTAAATACAGCAGGGCCATCCATGTTTGGAAAATTCTGTGCTTTGTCGATCATATCATGACTCATGAACATTTTTCCTATGCTATCATTCTCAAAGTCAGCAACGGGTTCTTTTACCCAGTGATTAGCATGTGTCCCGGGATTGTACATTGCCAGTATCTCTGCACTTTCCCCATCACTGTGAAGGTGAGTGCTTAGGATCCCTTGCCCCTGTTTTTCTGTTGGCTGCACAACAACAGCACCTGCACCATCTCCGAAGATCACAGATATATTCCTTCCCCTGGTTGTAAAATCCAGCCCGAAAGAATGTTTTTCACTTCCTACAATAAGAATGTTCTTATACATGCCTGTTTTAATGAACTGGTCGGCAATGGAAAGTGCATATACAAAGCCGCTGCATTGATTCCTTACATCCAAAGCACCTATCTCTTTCATCTTCATGGCACGCTGTAGCAAAACTCCGCATCCGGGGAAATAATAATCCGGGCTAAGTGTGGCGAAGATGATAAAATCAATATCCTGTGCCGTGATGCCCGCTCTTTCTATTGCAATTGTTGCGGCTTTCACTCCCATAGTTGTTGTGGTCTCTCCTGTCCTGTCTGCATAGCGCCGTTCTTTTATACCCGAGCGTTCCTGAATCCATGCATCAGAAGTATCCATATATTGTAACAGGTCATTGTTGGTAACAACATTTTTTGGGACATAATAACCTACACCCGCAATTTTTGTTTGTGGCATATCCTTTTTTATTTAGCAAGATTAAGGGGGCAAATTTACACTATTTGAACTGAAACCTTTTGCATAGATCAATTAACCCTGACCATATCTTTCAAGGAAAATTCTTCATCAAAGCGGGGAAATTCCCAGGTCCTGACATGTACTTCTACAGCGGTTCTCAGTTGTGCATCAGATTTAATATACTTTGCGGTGAAGCCATCCGCAAGCGGCATAAGGGAAAGGGTATCGTTTCTATAGATCAATAATGAAATATAAGTTTGCCCTTTTATTTCAATATTTAAAAATTGCTTATTTGCCGCCGTGCTCATATAAGCAGAGCCTTTTATACTATCGTTCTTTACAATTTTGTAAGGTACCAGGTCGTTGAGGTCTCCTGTAAAATCAATATAATATTCAGTGTCGCTTTTTTTACTGAGTATCATTTTTACGGGTTGCCGGCTACCTTTTTTATTATAGACCATCGTTGCCCATTTGCCCAGCAAGGCATCATCAACAGGTATGGATGCGTCCTGGTCAAGCTTGTAGGGAGAACTATAAGGGCAGGCATATAAAATTAATATTACAGTTGGGAAAACAAAACAAATACAAAGTTTCCTGTAAAGATCAGCGATAGCCAGTGGCTTTATCATGAAGGTTTATTTGGTAACCCGCTAAATTTAATGTTTATTTTTTAGAATGCTTACCAACTGTTTTGAACATAGTGTGCAATAAACCCTGCAAGCTCCATCATCCACGCAATTCCCAGGTGAACCATGAGTCCGCCGCGGATACTTTTGGTGTTATACGAAATGATTCCAAGTAACATGCCTCCTGCAAAACTACTGATCGCCTCCCCCATGGGTTTGCCCAGATGAATGCAACAATAAAAGCAGGCAGCGGGTACAATACAATGCCTGCCACATAGCTGTATCATCCCAATGATGAGAAAGCCGCGGAAAAATATTTCAATGGTTATAAAATCCAACGAATAAAAAATCTCGTGTAAAATGTAGAACAGGTTCTTAGGCTGCAGTTGCCAGCCTGCAACAATTTTTGCACGTGGATACATGTTTAGAAAATCCGGCTGGGTGGCTGCAAGTGTTATTAGTGGGATCATGCAAACGATCAATAATAAATATGGCCTGTAAGCAGCTATCTTTTTACTGCCATAAAAAGGTTCTGTTTTACTGTCTTTTATCTTCCATATAATATATACGGGTATCAGTGCTGCAAATAAACCGACAAACCATTTGGAACAACGCAGCCAGAACAATTGCTCATCAGCATCCCATAGTTGTATAATGTAAGGCCGGAGGAAAGTAAAATTCACCCGGAAAGAAAATATTGCAGGAGCTAAGAACAGTATTATCCAAAACGAATGTTTTTTAAAATGTGACAGGTCTTTATAAAAGAACGATTGAAGGAAATACGCAATGGCAAAAGGAATAAAATAAATAAAATAATATCCTGCAAAGCTGCTGAGCCAGCTATTTCCTGAATGAACAATTTTATATTCAAGGGAATGGAAATAATTAAAATAAATGATCAAACCAACCATGAGTGAGACCAGCATAAAGTAAACCGGTCTGAAAGCGGTTTGGTAATAAGACTTTATATAATTAAAGATGATACTGATACTGCTGCTGTTCTTTACAGGAGGATAAAGTTATTGCCGTGGCTCATTCAGTGTTTTCCACAACAGGTCCTTTAGCTGCGGAAGGTTATAACCCGTAACAGACGAGATGAAAATATGAGGAATATTTTTTGGAAGTTCTTTTGATATGGCTGTCTTCAGTTCCTCATCCAGCATATCTGTTTTGCTGATGGCAATGACAAAATCTTTTTGAAGCATTTCGGGATTGTATTGTTCCAGCTCGTTCCTTAATATTTCAAATTCTGCTCCATGATCCTTGCTGTCAGCCGGGATCAAAAAAAGCAGGATGGAATTTCTTTCTATATGACGAAGAAACCTGTGGCCAAGGCCCTTGCCTTCAGCAGCCCCTTCAATGATACCTGGAAGGTCTGCAATACAAAAACTTTTGCCATCCCTGTATTCTACCATTCCCAGTTGAGGTACAAGTGTAGTAAATGCATAATCAGCAATTTTTGGTTTTGCTGCAGTTATGCAGGACAGTAAGGTAGATTTACCTGCATTGGGAAAGCCTACAAGGCCAACATCTGCCAATACTTTAAGCTCCAAAACTTTTATACCTTCTAATCCTGGTTCACCCGGTTGGGCATATTCAGGAGCCTGGTTGGTGGAGGTCTTAAAATTAGCATTACCTAACCCGCCGCGGCCTCCTTTTACCAATATTATTTCCTGGCCATCCTCCAGGATCTCTGCTTCTATCTCTCCTGTTTCTTCATTTTTTGCAATTGTTCCCAAAGGAACTTCAATGATGATATCTTTTCCAAACCTCCCGGTAGAATTATTCCCGCTACCATTTACGCCATCCTCGGCCAATACGTTTTTAAAATACCGCAAATGCAGCAAAGTCCAAAGCTGGGTATTGCCTTTTAAGATAATATGAGCGCCCCTGCCACCATCCCCGCCATCTGGCCCGCCCATTGCAGTTAATTTGTTGCGCATAAAATGCTTGCTACCGGCGCCACCATGACCACTGCGGCAAAATATCTTTATCTGGTCTACAAAATTTGACTTTTCCATCGCTGCAAATGTCCGTAAATTTTTACCATTTAAGCCTGAGAAGATTAAATTGCAGCTATGAAAAGAATATTTTTCCTTATTAATGTTGCTGCCTTTTGTAGCTGTTCATCACAAAAAGTTGTCAATACAAAGCGAATTGAAATGGATAGCCTGAAAACTGTAATAGAAAACAGCCAGGATAGTATGGTTATGAAAGAACCGGCATGCATAAGAGACCTGGTAAAAAAGTTCAAGGCAGAAGAAAAACAAAATCCCGCTCGCAGCGTATTCCGGTATACTTATAAAGAAAGAAAGGTGTATTATGTGCCGGCTATCTGTTGTGATTTTTTCAGCGACCTGTATGACGATCAATGTAATTTAATTGCACATCCTGATGGAGGCTTCACAGGAAGAGGTGATGGGAAAGCCGAAGATTTTAAAGATAAAAGAACGGATGGAATATTGATCTGGAAAGATGAAAGAAAATAATAAAGGATGATCACTTTTTTGTTTCATTCCAGGTTTTAAAAACAGGATGTTGATTTGAAATGTTTTCGGGAACTTTCCGGAGCGGTTCACATTCTGCCCATCCATTAAACATATCTTTGGGTAACTGCTGGTAGAGCTTTGTTCCTTCTCTTTTCCAGTTGATCATCTCTTCACTCACTTCTTTTACAATTTTCGAGGGGTTGCCAACTACTATACTTCTTGCAGGAATTATTTCATCAGCTTTTATAAATGTAAGTGCCCCAACTATGCATTCATCTCCCAATTGCACGTTATCCATGATAACGGCATTCATTCCTATTAAACAGTTTTTTCCGATCGTTGCTCCATGAATGATCGCACCATGGCCTATATGTGCCGATTCTTTCAACAAAACGGTAACCCCCGGGAACATGTGAACAGTACAGTTTTCCTGCACATTACATCCGTCTTCAATGATGACCTGACCCCAATCACCCCGAATGGCAGCCCCGGGGCCGATGTAAACATTTTTTCCAATGATGACATTACCTGTAATTGCAGCCTGGGGATGAATGAAACTACTTTCATGAATTACCGGAATATAATCGTTGAAAGAATAGATCATATCAATGTTTTATTTGTTCGAAAACAAGTGCCTTTAAATAAAGCAACCGTATGATCATGTTGATTGGAAACAGTAATATGATAAAGACCAGTTGATTTACCATTGTGCAGTTCTTTCGCTTCCGCTGTTAATACATCATCTACATGAACCGGTTTTGTAAAATTAATTGATGTATCAAGGGCTACCGATAAAATATTCCTGTTATTACATGCAAATGCAAAAGCACTGTCTGATAATGCAAATGCAATACCTCCGTGTACGATTCCAAAGCCATTGATCATTTCTTTCCTGACAGTCATTTTTATTTTACTATAGCCTTCTTTTACATCCAATACTTCAATACCAAGCCATTTACTGAAGAGGTCGTTTTCCATCATGTGGGTTACGACGGCTTGTGGGGTTATACTCATTGGTTATTTTTTAATAATTATCAATACTCAATATTCCATGCTCAATGAACATTGAGTATTTTCTATTCTCCTTTAAAAACAGGGATCCTTTTCTCCAAAAAAGCCGCAACCCCTTCCTTGTAATCATAAGTTGCTGCTGCTTTTTGCTGTAATTCATCTTCTGTCAATAATTGCGCATCGAATGAACTGTTCATCGAATAATTTAATGCATGCTTGGTAAAAGCCAATCCCTTTGTTGGCATTTGCGCCAGGCTGTTGGCTATTTTTAAACTTTCATCTGCAAAAGCATCATCGGCAAAGACCTTATAGATCATCCCGATCCTTTCTGCTTCTGTTGAAGAGACCTTTTCTCCCAACATCATCAATGCACTTGCTTTTTGCCAGCCAATTAACCGCGGTAAAAAATAAGTGCCCCCGCTATCGGGTATCAATCCTATTTTACTAAATGCCTGGAGGAATGCAGCTGATTGTGCAGCCACAATTATATCGCAACACAGCGCAATGTTTGCTCCTGCACCCGCAGCAACACCGTTTACTGCGGCTACAACAGGCTTTGGCAGGTTGCGAATCCTTGTTATAATTGGATTATAATGTTCAGATAATATCTTGTCAATACCGACAGGATCGTCACCCACAAGTTCGCTTAGGTCCTGCCCGGCAGAAAATGCTTTTCCTGCTCCTGTAATATAAACGCAGCGGATATCATGCACAGAAGCGCATTCATCCAAATGAGCCTGCATGGATAAAGCCATTTCCCTGTTGAATGAATTGAATTTTTCAGGACGGTTCAGGGTTATATGAGCAACCCCTTTTTTTATTTCGAATAAGATGGATGACATTGCAATAAGATTATTTTGTTTCAAGGCTAAAATTACCAATACAGTATGATAAAAAAATAATGATTATTGCAATATCATTAATAGAGGAACCTGGTTTATTTTATGAGATCAATTCTTTTTATAATAATACATTCCAAAAATGCCTGTAGGTGTTAATGCGGTACCAGTACCAATGTTCGGATAAAACTTGGTGCCACCGCCTGCGCCACCCCAATTGAGCATATAATTTCCTGTCCATACACTGATAAAACTATTAACTGCATTTATTCCCCTGTTTGGCAAGGGTGTCCAACTATCCGTAATGGGATTGTATTTGCCGCCAAATAAACTACCACCACTGAATGCGGTAATTCCTGCTACTATGAAATCAGTGCCCGACCAACAACCAGCGGGGGAATATAGGAGGTAAAAGCTTGCCATTGGACTCCAGCTATCAGTAGCAGAATTATATATCCCCCCATCATTTAAAAAATAGGAGGTTCCGGTAAAAAATTCTCCGCCCCAAATGATCATCTTGGATCCGGTCCAACTGCAGGTAGGAGCCCTTCTTGGACTTGGCGCTCCCACTGAACTAATGGTCCCCCAGGTATCAGAAACAGGATCATAAGTATATCCGGCACTACTTTGTACTCCATAGTTTTCATCGTTGCCGCCCCAAACGATCATCTTTGAACCTGTCCATACTGCGGAATGCAGCCATCTTTTTACGGGAGCAGTGGCAATTGGTGTCCATATATTGGTTGCAGGGTTATACTTACAACCGTTGTTATATACTTCAAGTGTAGAGGAGTTGCGGCCACCCCAAATGATCATTTCTGTTCCTGTCCACACGCAAGACGCATTATCTCTTCCCAGGAAACCCGAAACAGTATTGGCTGATGAGGTTGTCCATACATTGGCTAATGTATCATAACTATAACATAGGTTAGTGTTATAATAAACCAATAGCCGGGTGCCTGTCCATACTCCAGAATGATAATACATCGTTGGAGCCCCGGAAGTATTTATCGCATTAAATACCCAACTGCCCGGATAATTGGTACCCAATACCAGGTTGCCGGTATAAGTTGCTAAACTGTATAAAGAAAAACCGGCATTATCGAAATTAGGATCTTCATTAGCTGACATGATGATCGCCCCGGAAGGAAGACTCTCAAGCGATTTCCATGAAACGCCATCCGCACCTTCGAACTTTCCATTGCTATAGCGGATCGTTCCCGGAGAAAGAATAGAGGTATTCCCAATCCTGACAGCACCATTAACATCCAGTTGTTGAACAGGAGTAGTTGTTCCTATTCCCACATTTTGGGCCAACATAAATTGTGCACCCATCAATAATAAGGTAGTTGCAATGAGGTATTTCATAAAAAGAATTTATCAAATTTAATTTTTTTTATGAAGAATGTCAATAACATTAACTATTGCCCCAAAACAAATGAGCGTATGTTATACATCAAAACTTTTTACATCTTTATGGCATAATAAGAATTGATTTACGAGGTCATAATTCCTGTCGGGAGAACTGATGCGGTAAAGATATACCGCATCATTATTGTCTTTCACAAATTTCATGCACCGGAATGTAAGCTCGCGTGACCTGAAAAAATCTTCCAGTTCTATCCTGAAATTATTCCCGAGTTCAACAGTGCGTATCTTATAATCCTTCACCTTATGGAACCTGTTGATGAATCTTTGAACAGGTTCTAAAACAAACAATGCAATTACTACCATCACGGAAACCACAATGGCCAATGGATAATTGTGATAACCAATGGACATTCCGAGCGCAGCCGTGACCCATATCAGGGCAGCAGTTGTAAGCCCGTTTACCGTGATACCTTCTTTAAATATAACACCGGCACCAATAAAACCGATACCGGTCACAATATTACTGGCGATCCTGTCTGCACCAGTTGCTTCTTTAGAAAGAATCGTGTATAAACAGGAACCGACACAAATTAGTATCATTGTTCTGAAACCTGCGGGCTTGCTTCTGAACTCACGCTCCAACCCAAGAATAGCACCAATGACAAATGCGAAAGAAACCTGTGCTGCTTCTTCAAAGTAAAGGGAAATATCCATGGAATAAATTTAAGTAAATGCAGGTAAATATAATAATTCTATATGGGGCCATTGTTTTTTATAAACCCCTGCGTAATGATATACTATTCAGATTAGATATCCCGGAATATTTTTTTTATTTTGTTACCAGCAAAACTAAATTATATGAAACTGATATTTTTATGCTGCTGCTCAATTTTTTATTCGGCAGCTTTTGCCCAGCCTTCTGATGCAAAAATAAAATCAGATGCGATTGGTAACGGAAGTGGCATCATTGGTTTTAAATTCAGTAAAACTTCGGGAACACGGCAATGGAACAGCAGTGCGGGAAACTGGGAATATGTGAGAGGCGTTGAAGTAAAACGCAAAAGTGAGTATCCGGGAATCGATCTGATCGTTAAGGAAGATGTTGTATATCAATATATGGGCAATGGCGGTTATAGTTTTTGGAAAGTGAGGGTATTGAGCAATGAATATGAAGGCATCCCAAACCCTACAGCAAAAGAGATCAATGATATTATCAGCACAGACTGGGCAAGATTTTACGGCTATTATTATTCGGTCATTACAAAACTCTGGTTCCAGCCTGCCCTGGCTGACGATCCCCAATGGACTTGGCACAGCCCCAACTCAGTAGAATTCAGGATGAAGCTGAAATTCGATCATATTATCCGGGCAAAAGGAATTGAAACGCTGGAAGCTGTCTGGCAGGTGCGCCTTTACAGGGATGACCCCAAAACAGCCTGGAAAAAAATGATCGCTATGAAAAGCCAGGAAGCAGTAGATTCAAAAGTTGTGGACATGAAAAATTATACGGTAGAGCAACTGAGGGATCTTGAAAAACAAACACTGGCTTTCACGATGGCTGAACAGAAAGCCAGCCAGAACATGGCCACATTACCACAGGTAACTGTACCGGAATTTAAAACCGCTGAAGAAATGGTAAAATTCCTTCATGATATTTTAAGGAATGGAACAGCAGAAAAATTCAGGGCTGTTTGCCTGCAATTATTTCATCCCGGCTTTTTTGAAGAAGGAAGCAAATTGCAGTTAAAAACAGGAGAAGAACAAAATCTTGAACGGGTAATTACAGCTGTATATAACAACAAAGCCACTTACAAGCAAATGTATTGCCAGAACCCTGTTTATAATGTAGAAAAATGGGGCGGCGGCAGCACTAAGAAGACAATATATATTCCAGCGGCTGTTAATAACTGCAGGTCTCAATTCATCATTGACTGGGTAAGTATGGGCTATGTTGAAGGGGTGGCGCAAACCAAACTGAAGATACTTGAATACGGGATCTATGTGCGCCAGGATGAAGACGCGATCAGTTTCATCAATTCATTCAGTGACAGGAAAAAATTATGCAGTAAGGATTGAGCGAGATCTTATTTTGAAAATTAATGGCACTTAAAATGATCAAAAGGCTCTTTGCAATCATTGCATTGATATAATGCCTTACAGGCGGTAGAACCAAACTGGCTGAGCAATTTGGTATTGTTGGAATGACATTGAGGACAGGCAGGTAAAGTGGTCTGGCCATTCAAATGACCTGACAATTTTGGTGGAGCAATACCATAAACCTCTAACTTCTGTTTTCCAGCTTCACTCATCCAGTCTGTTGTCCATGCCGGTGAAAGGAGGGATGTTATCCTCACATTTTTATATCCATGTTCAATCAATTTCATCCTGATATCCATGGTAATGGCATCCATGGCAGGACATCCCGAATAGGTTGGTGTAATAATAACTTCGATCTCTTCGTCATTTATTTTTATATCCCTTAATATTCCCAGGTCTGAAATTGTAAGCACAGGGATCTCAGGATCGCAAACCGTTTCCAGTATTTGCCGGATCTTTTGTTCTTTAGAATTTAACAGGGCCTGCATGTTGATACCATAAGATGAATAAATATTCTACGTGTTTAAATTAAGTTCAACCGGGTTTACCATGCTGCGCCGGGATATGTCCGTTGCAACGATTGCATTTCTGCCAGTATATATCCCAGGTGTTCAGTATGAGTTCCCTGTTTGCCGCCGGTTTGCATAAACCGGTCTGAAGGCATCGCTAAAGTTGCTTCATCAAAAACTTCCCTTACTTTTTGCAACCAGGATTGTTTTAATAAAGCGGGATCCGTTCCGATACCTGTTGCTGCCAATTCGATCTCATAACCGGAAGGAATAAATAATTCACCGGTATATTCCCAAATGGCTTCAATTGCTTTTTTCATTCTTGCATTACTTTCAGTTGTACCGTCGCCCAGGCGAATGACCCATTCGCTGCTCCACTTTATATGATAGGTTATTTCCTTGAGTGATTTTTGAGCAATAGCAGCCAATTGTTCATCACTGCTTTTTTGTAATTGCTCATATACCAGCGATTGATAAACACTGAATAGGAATTGACGTAAAACAGTTTGTGCCCAGTCGCCATTGGGTAATTCTGTTAACAGGAGATTTTTAAATTCCCTTTCTGTTCTCAGGTAAGCCAATGAATCTTCGGTAGCATTGTTTATTAATGAGGCTGCGTATTGGTAAAAATTTCTTGATTGGCCAAGCAGGTCAAGCGAGATATTTGTGATAGCAATATCCTGTTCAAGAATGGGGCCGTGTGCACACCACTCGCTGTTGCGCTGTGCAAGGATGAGGGTAGTGTCTGCTAAATGCAGGGTGTAGGCCTCCCTAAATTCCTCCGAAAGAGGGACTTTCGAAGCCTGTGATGATATTGAATTCTTTTCGTTGTTTGGAGTTTTCAAATCTTGTATTAATTAAATCTTTTGAAATTTTGTTCACCCTTTCAGGAGTCAGAGTTTTTTACATATGTTTCACCTCATCTGGCAGATCATAAAAACTCGGGTGGCGGTAGATCTTATCCGCTGCAGGCTCATACAGGCTTTCAGCATCATCAGGATTGGAAGCATGGATATATTTGCTTTCAACGACCCAAAGGCTCACTCCTTCCTGGCGCCTGGTATAAACGTCCCTGGCATTTTCAATTGCCATAGCTGCATCTGCTGCATGCAAACTTCCGGCGTGTTTATGGTCTAGTCCCTGTTTGCTGCGGATAAAAACTTCCCAAAGAGGCCAGGCTTTTTCATTAGTATCATTGGTGGAGATCGCAGCCGAACCACCTGTATTTTCCTCAGGGATATCTCCGTAGTAATATTTTCTTATTTGAATGCTCATCTTATTTTTTTTAAACACGAATTTTAAATACGAATTACACGAATTAAGCCGCTTCCCGTTTTTTACGCTTCGCTTTTTTATCAGCATATGCTACTGCCGCTTCCCTGACCCACGCACCTTCTGCATCTGCTTTATTCCTTGCAACCAAACGCTGCTTATTACATGGCCCGTTTCCTTTTACCACGTTCCAGAATTCCTCCCAGTTTATTTCACCAAAATCATAATGTTTTTTTTCTGCGTTCCATTTCAGATCCGGATCGGGCAATGACATGCCCAATAATTTTATTTGCTCTGCGATCATATCAACAAAGTTCTGCCGCAACTCATCATTGGTCTTTCGCTTTATTTTCCATTTCATGCTTTGATCGCTGTTGGTACTTTCACTATCCTTCGGGCCAAACATCATGAGGCTTGGCCACCACCAGCGATTAATAGCATCCTGGCACATGGCTTTTTGTTCGTCAGTTCCCTTGCTTAATACAAGCAGGGTTTCAAATCCCTGGCGCTGGTGAAAGCTTTCTTCTTTGCATATACGAACCATTGCCCTTGCATAAGGCCCGTATGATGTTCGGCACAACATTACCTGGTTTAAGATAGCGGCGCCGTCAACCAGCCAGCCAACCGCACCCATATCGGCCCAGGTCAATGTTGGATAATTGAAAATGGAAGAATATTTTGCTTTACCGGTTAACAGGTCACCGATCATTTGATCCCTGCTGGTACCCAGTGTTTCTGCAGCTGAATATAAATACAAACCATGTCCTGCCTCATCCTGCACTTTTGCAATAAGGATGGCTTTTCTCTTTAAGGAGGGGGCCCTGCTTATCCAGTTTCCCTCGGGGAGCATACCAACAATTTCACTGTGTGCATGCTGGCTGATCTGGCGCACATTTGTTTTACGGTATGCCTCCGGCATCCAGTCCTGCGGCTCGATCTTTATTTCATTGTCAATTTTTTCCTGGAATTTTTTCTCCAAATCTGTTACAGGCATCGTAGTGTGTTTTTTGCTTGTAAAGATAATAAAAAAACTAACAGTTGTTAGTATCGCCTGTAGTATAAGATCTACTGCCAGTGTCAATCATATTCCCTTTTTAGTTCATTTATGTTAATTAAAACAAAACAGCCGGATCGTGGCATGGTTGATGCAAATACCTATCCGGTTTTTCAAAGGATATTGGATAAAGAAAACGGGACTTCATTTCTATTTAGTCCCCTCTTTTAAAAATATCTACCGAAAGACTTTATGTATTTATTATCCTATTCCGTTTCTTTATCAATATCTGATCAACCATTAAGAGCTTCTTAGACTACTAATAGCAAAGCCACAGTATTACCTGTGGCTTTTGCCGTATATGGCACATACTACAAACTAAGTATAGGCAATACACAGCGTTTAATTGATTTTTACGGGATAAAGGCTAGTCAACATTCAACGTCACATTTAGATAAATAGCAGGTTATTATACGATCGCTGATGGTAATTGGAAGCCCATTTTGAGATGGAATTATTGATGTAAAAGACAAGAAAAAATTAAAAATTTAATTTTTAAAGTGATTATCTTTAATACTAAGATATCAACAGGTCTCACGATCAATAAACCTCTTTTACCCGGGAATCTACCTCTTCTATAAGAAATAAGGACTGTCTAAATTGTAGCGCCAGAACAGCAATTGTGGCTAGCCTCCAGGTAGTTATATCGGCTTTTAATGCTTCTTCTAATTTCCTATGTCTCATACCGGGTTTCAATATCAGTATTCCATAGTTTAAAATATTTCATTCACATACCAAAACCCAAAAACATGAGCACTACTATTGAAAGATATGTCATCAGGCATATTTCTGGTACAAAAGCCAACCAGGTTGAAGAATTTGATTTTAATAAATCGGAATTGTCAATTGGGCGCACTTCGGGAAGTGATATCCAGTTCGACCCGGAGCAGGATGTTGTTGTAAGCCGGGAACATGGAAAAATAACCAAGGTCAGCTCGGATCCGCCAAAATTTACCATCAATGATAATAACAGCCGTAACGGGATCTTTGTAAATAAAATGAGGGTAAAGGGATCCTCTACATTAAGCCCGGGAGATGAAGTTCAATTGGGAAGCAATGGCCCTGTTTTTGCATTTGATATATACCCTAGGCCACAGAACATGATGATGGAAACCAAGGTAATGGATATACCAACCTCCATTAAGCCAACAACCGTTTCAGATATAAGGCAAACCTCTGCTACCGAATCCGAGCCTGTAAAAACGGGATTGGGCAAACAAACGGTAGAAAGAATGCTGGTGGCAGAAAGAAAAAAATCTTCCGGCAGGATGGCATATATACTTGGCGGACTTGTCCTGGTGCTGGGAATCCTGGGCTATGTATTTCGTAATGACATCATTCCTAAACCACTTCCACCACTACCCCCGCCGGTTGATTCAAGCCGTATAGGTAAAAAATCTCCAGAACAGATTTCAAAAGAAAATGACGACAGGGTTGTACAGATCGAATTTGGATGGCAGTTATTTGATGCCAATACCGGCATGGAATTATGGCATGAATACTGGCCTGTAAAAGGAACTGACGGTTTGATCAGGCATTATGCTGCATATATTGAGAATAACCAGGGACAACTTGAGCCATTCATAGACATTCAAAAGAATGTAGATTTTGGTGCACCCGTAGGCTATGCTTCGGCGTGGGGCTCAGGATTTGTTGTTTCACAGGATGGATTTATTTTAACCAATCGCCATATCGGTGCAGCATGGAATACAAGGTATGATTTCCCTGCAGATGCATTTCCGGGTGTGCTTATCCGCTATATTGCGGGTGTACCGGTAGTTGTACCGGGCAGGACAATTACTTATCCGGAAGTATTTGGCTGGGTGCCTGCTGAAACCCAGGTGGCCGGAGGTTATACTTCCTGGAAAGGAAGCATAAAAGGAAGGAATACGTATATGGATGTGATATTTTCCGGTACCTCGTTGCGTCGACCTGCTTTACAGCCTACACAAGCTTCCGATGACCATGATGTGGCAATGATTAAAATATCAATACCAGAATCTTTATCACCTGTAACTATGTTTGATAATTATGATAAAGTAAAACCCGGCCAGTCAGTAACGGTAATGGGATACCCCGGGATAGCTCCACAGGAATTTGTAGCACGCAGGTCTAATGATCCGTTTAACAGAGATGTCAAGATCACTACCATACCAACACCAACAGTTACCCCTGGAAATGTTGGAAGAATAATACCAGGGTCTTCTGCATTATCTGCCAAAAATATTACTTACAGCACTTTTGGTGATTCATACCAGTTGACCATTAATGCTACCGGGTCAGGAAATAGCGGGGGGCCGTTGTTCGATGATGAAGGAAGGGTTGTTGGAATTTATTATGCCGGAGCATCCGATGCTAACGGAACACAGATATCCTTTGCTGTTCCAATAAAATACGGGCTTGAATTAATGGGTCGGAAAAAAGTGAATAATTAATGTGCTTAAAAACACTTAATGTGGGTTTTGTATATCGCCCCAAAGAATGAAATATGACCATGTACATATTACAGAAATTGCGGGATACCACCTGGCCGAACGAATTGGGTCAGGTGGTATGGGCGATGTATACAAAGCATATAATGCATCATTAAAACGAATGGCGGCAGTAAAGATCCTTCACCAGAAGGAGATGGCTGAACGGTTTAAAAATGAAGCCTATATCCAGTCTTCTGTCAGCCACCCAAATATTGCATGCCTGTATGAATATCTTATCATGGGAGATACGCCCTGTATCATTATGGAATACGTAGAAGGAGACACACTTGACGTATACATGCATAGAAGAGGAAAGCTCTCCAATAAAGAAACAGAAAATATTCTTCGCCAGGTTGCTTCTGCACTTGCATACCTGCATAATAAAGATATATTACACAGGGATATAAAGCCACAGAATTTCAAAGTGCAGCCAAACGGAACCGTTACGATGCTTGATTTTGGAATTGCAAAAAGTAAATACACACCAAAACTTACGCAGCTGGGGTTTGTTGTAGGCACAACAGAGTATATGGCACCTGAACAATTCCAACAGCGGGTTGAAAAAAAATCAGATATATGGAGCCTTGGAGTAATGACCTATGAATTACTTACAGGATACCTGCCGTTTGAAGCAAACAATCCTGTAACACTCAGGGCAAAAATTGAAAAAGGAGGATTCACTGATCCTAAAATAATGGTCCCTCAGGTATCCGAAAAACTTAAGACGGTTATCGATAAAAGCCTGAGACTGAATATTACCAGCCGCATCTCTGCTGCGGAGATCACTAAATTATTTGATGATAAACAACCAGAACAAGCCGCGCCGGTAAAGATCCCATTTAATTTTAAACCTAAATTTAATGTTAGCCGTAAACAAATGACCATTGCGGCCTCTGTTGTTTTCATTATCATCGTTATGATCTTTGTTGCAACGAGGCCAGGAGAAAAAGACCCTGGTATAAATGAAAAGGAACGTGCTGCAACGACAGAAAAAGACCAGCAACCCGGTAATCTTGAGAAACTAACTATTGCTACACCCAGTGTCCCCAATGCTTACCTGGTTTTCCCTGATGGCAGCACACAAAACCTGCCCTATGATATTTCGGGTAAAGACGGTGAAAATTTTAAATTTACTATAAAAGCAGAAGGGTATATTTCCAGGGAAATAGAAGTACCGATAACGAACAGGAGAAAATCTTATCAATATTATCTTGAAAAAAAATAAAAGTATAAAGCATGGGCTGGTTAAATTTTTTATTTGGGAAAAAAGAAACACAAAACACCCCGGAAAACAGTAATGAATCATATGAAGCGGGTAATTTGAAAGTGATCGTATTGTCAGACCTTGGTAACATCAGGACCAACAATGAAGACATGGGATTGTTTTTCAGAATTGCAGATGAAAACATTATCCGTGAGAAAGGATATTTATTGATCGTTGCAGACGGAATGGGTGGCCACCAGGCGGGAGAGGTTGCCAGTAAGATGGCAGCGGATATCATCAGCAGGGAATATTTTAAACAAAACGGTAATAGCAGTGTAGAAAAAAACCTTTCAAAAGTATTTGCGCTTGCAAATAAAAATATCTTTGAAAAAGCTTCTTCCCAAAAAGCTTTTAATGGGATGGGCACTACCTGCACTGCATTGGTAGTAATAGACCAGGCCGTTTATTTTGCACATGTAGGAGATAGCAGGGCTTATATACAAAAAGGCGATTCTATCACACAAATAACCGAAGACCATACTTATGTACAGGAACTGGTCAATAGTGGTGATATCACTGCTGAAGAAGCTGCCACACATCCCAAAAGAAATATTCTGACCAATGCAATGGGAACGAAACCCGACTTACGTATAGATACAGGAAAATGTAAATTCAATTTTGAAAACAATGACCGTTTACTGATCTGCTCAGATGGTTTATATGATTATTTAAATGATAAAGAACTGAAAGAGATACTCCAGAATAATTTATTAAGGAACGCTGCTGACTATATGGTTCAGGAAGCAAAACTAAGAGGCGGACATGATAACATTACCGTCGTCTTAGCGGAAAGAAGCGATGCTTCTAAAGAAAAACCGGTTAAAGAAACAAAGGATCTTGATCTGCCACAAACCAAGGAATACGATCTCCCATGATAGGACAACAAATACAAAATTATATAATCATTTCCAAGCTTGGGCAGGGAGGTATGGGCACTGTTTACAAAGCAGTAGATAATGTATTGGGACGAGAAGTAGCATTGAAAATGCTCAACACGCTGATGATAAACCAGCCACAGGTGCTTGACAGGTTTAAAAAAGAAGCACAGGTTTTGGCCAGGCTGTTACATCCGAATATTGCCGTTATCTATAATCTCATAGAGCAGGAGCAGCAGCATTTTATGGTAATGGAATATGTAGAAGGAAAAAACCTGGATGAAGTATTACGCCAACACAAAACACTTCCTTACAAAATGGTGGTGCTGATCTTTATGCAGGCATTGGAAGGTTTGCACCATGCACATAAAAAAGGGATATATCACCGCGACATAAAACCCTCCAACCTTATCCTTACTCCCGATGGAACAGTGAAGCTGATGGATTTTGGTATTGCCAAAGTTGCCGGGGAACAGCGAATGACTCAATTAAATAAGGTTATCGGGACGATAGAATTCCTGGCACCGGAGATCATAGAAGGTAAAGAACCTTCTGTTTCATCCGATATCTATGCAGCGGCTGTTACAATGTATGAATTGCTCTCTGGTAAACTCCCTTTTGAAAGCAGTACCGATTATAACCTGATGCAGGAGATATTAAAAAAGAAACCTGTTACAATAGATAAACTAAATGTTGCAATCCCCAAAGCATTAAGCAACATCGTGATGAAGGCCCTGGAAAAGAAGCCGGAAAACCGTTTTTCTGACGCGGGAGCATTTCAACAGGCACTGGCAGCAGCCTTTCCTGAACTAAGGGGTATTGACCTAAGTTCATTGAACCGTCAATTGGAAACTGCTTATGCAACCCCACTTACCCAGGTTATTGCACAACCACAAAAAAATATCAGCAATGCTTCGCTACAGGCAACAAGGTTGGAATCCACCACAAAACCAAGCAATATTTTTAAAACTTTCCGGGTAAAAGCAAATGATGGTTTTCAGAACATTCAACAAAAATATTTACCTACCATACGGTCACGTGTGATAGCCAGTTCGATCCTCCTTTTATTATTAATATTCCTGGGCTTTTCAATCTTTTCAAAAGATAGTGATCCAAATAAGGGAACAGCAGAAAATATTCAGCCAAAAGTGAAAGTCCCGGGAAATGAAACTGTTGACAATCAAAATACCGGCAATACTAATATTACCCCGGTACGCGAGGATATTCCCCGGGCAGCCGAAAACCCTCCTGCTGTTGATCCAATACCTGTAGACGACCAGCAGGGCAAGGAACAGGAAAGAAGGGAACAGGAGAAGAGGGAGCAGGCCAAAAGAGAGAAGGAAAAAAAGGACCAGGAAAAACTGGATCAGCAAAAAAGAGAGGAAGAAAAACAGGAATCAGAACCACCGGTTCAAAAAACTGTAGAAAGAAGAGAGGTTTATATCAGGTCCAAAGTAGCAGTAGATCTTTATTTACGTGAGAACCTTGCCAATGCCCCGGAGAGAAGGGATATACAGGTAAGCTTTACTGTTACAAGCCCGGTGGTATTTGACGGGGTGACCATAATCAGGCAGGGCGCCGTCGCCAACGGGGTCATTAAACTGGGAAAGGTAATGACCGATATAGATATCACTTCGGTAACCGGGGCCAATGGCCAACACATAAGGCTAAAAGCGCTTCGCGGCCATGGAAGGCGCAATGGCATTGTTTCTGATCGAAATTATTCTGCCATTATTGAACCGGGAACAAGGATGAGTTTTTAAACGAGCATTATTTTACGTCAAAATCCACCACCACCTTATTGCTTCGTGGATGAGACTGGCAGGTTAGAATAAAACCCTGTTCAACCTCTTCGTCTTCCAATGCATAATTTACATCCATGTCAACTTCTCCTTCTAATAATTTTGCACGGCAGGTAGCGCAAACACCTCCTTTACAGGCATAAGGAAGATCAGCCCCTTGTTGTAAGGCAGCATCCAGGATACTGCTGCTGTTGAAATTAAGATCGAAATCAAAACTTCTCCCGTCCAGTTTTATCGTGATATTGCTTTTTGGCCCCGAATTTATTACTGCTTCTTTGGCTTTTAGTGTTGCCTGTTTTTGCCCGGGTGTTGTAAATAATTCAAAATGGATATTGCTTTTTGCCACACCACATTTTTGTAAATGATCACTGGTTGTAAAGATCAATGCTTCAGGGCCGCAAAGATAAATTTCATGAAAGTTTTTGTATGGTAACAATTTGCCCAATGCATTTAATTTCTGTTCATCGATCCTTCCATAAAAGATTGCTGCTTCTGTCCTTTCCTTGCTTAAGATATTGATAAAATTAAACCGTTCCATGAACCTGTTCTTTAGACCCTCGAGTTCATCAAAAAAGATGATCGAGTTCCGCTCACGGTTACCATATACTAAAGTAAAGTTGCTGTTCTTTTCCGTTTGTAACGTATGCTTTATGATCGACATGATAGGTGTGATACCGCTCCCTGCAGCAATGGCCAGGTAATTACCATTTTCAGTTGCATGTAATTTGGCGTTGAACTTACCGGTAGGAGGCAATACTTCCAGTGTATCGCCCGCTTGTAAACTATCATTGGCAAATTGGGAGAATGCCCCTCCTGCTAATTTTTTTACTGCTACCCTAAGCTCTTTTTCATAAGGTGCAGAACAAATAGAATATGAACGGCGGATCTCTTCACCGTCAATTTTTCTTTTAACGGTAATGTTTTGCCCTTCTTTGAAGGCAAATAGCGTAAGCAACTCGTCAGGTATATCGAAACTGATCGAAACACATTCTGCGGTTTCCTTTTTTATATTCTTAATTATCAATGGGTGAAAATGCGCTGCCATTTTTTATTTTGTTAGTCCGTTTAATAGATGAGTTACCATATCATTTTCCAGCTCGGCGATATTCATATTTTTTTTATGCCGCTGCCAGAATTCAAGCCCCCTTACCGCAGATAATATAATGAGTACGGCCACATGGGGGTGCATATTCTTTAATTCATTGTTTTTAATTCCATCGCTGACTATTTCTATAAGGCGACCCTCGTAAATTTTTCGCTGGTTCAGGAAATTACTTAAATAGGGTTCTTCCAGTTGTTTCCATTCATGGTTGGCTACATAGACCTCATCATAACTGTCCAGCATCATATGTATGTGAAATCTTATAAGATCCCCTAATTTTGAAACAGCATTACCTTCTTTTTTCTCAACCTCGCTCAGGTGCAAATTGAAGTCATTGGCAACTTTAAAGCAGATATTCTGTAAGATCTCACTTTTAGATCCTATATGGTTATAAAGACTTGATGCCTCCACCCCAATATTATCTGCCAGTTCCCTCATCGAAGTAGCTGTAAAACCCTTTTTCCTGAAAAGTACTGCTGCCTTTTTGGTAATAACATCTTTTTTAGTACCGTTCTTTACAGCTTTTATTTTGGCCATTGGTACAAAACTAACGGATATTAGTTTTTTTGAAGTGTTTTCATTTGGCAAAGGAGTTGTTTTTTATATTAAAATTCGGTGCCCACATGTATTGTAAACTTATCTAATTGGTTTCCCCTAAAAAGCCTATTATTGCTTTTTTGGGGAAAAAACACCCCAATATATTGAGAAGATAAGGCTTAAAGTATTAGATGAAGCGATAGAAAATCTTATTTTCGATAGTGATAGCACTAGAAAATAACAGATTATTTGAAAAAAGGAAAAAGAAGAAGGAAATCTATTAAATAACTAAAAAAAAATTATAATATTTCAAAAAAATGGTTAATTTTACTTTCTACTCAGTTACCTATCTCTCCAATACTATCTTATTAAAAGCCCGAGAGGGAATTGCATATCCTGCAAAAATATCCATATTATTAAAATAACCGAATATATTAATATAGCCTCAAACATTTTTTCTTGTGGTTTCAGAGGTAAGCAAGGCCGGTGATGTTTATCACTGGCCATTTTTTTTCTGCTATTCCGAGTATAACGAAGAAATTGCCGCCAGCCTTAAAATTGTTCAAAAGACTGGATAAAAGCGGGGAGCATTAATCTATGGCCCTGTTGAAAAAGTCTACCAGGGACTTGGTCGCTTTGAAGGCATTTGCTATATCATTTACAGCGCCCTTACTTATGACTGCGGCATCGGGAAAGCTGTGAGTTACAACAAAACTTTTCATTTTAATATATTTGATCGCAGGGTTGCTGATATCATAGCCTTTTGGTGGCCTTGACAAGCTTTCCCCACTCTCCAAACCAGCCGGGAAATTCTTTTTAAAAGCACTGTTGTTGATTATTTTCTTCCATTCGTCAAGGTTATAATCGATCTCCTGCCTTATTTTACCAAGCACAGCAGGTTCAGGCATCCAGATACCGGCCGCTGCAAAACTTTTGCCCGGTTGTAAGTGAAAATAGTACCCTGCCCCCAGCCCTTTTTTGCCGGCTTTATTAAAATAAGCCCCCATATTATTTTTATAGGGACTTTTGTTCTTGCTAAAACGAACGTCCCTGTTTATACGAAAAATACAATTTTTTGCCAGCTGGTCCCCGATGGGTTTGTCAAATACTGCAATTTTTTTTATCAAAGTTTCAACAAAGATCATGTGATCGGTCTTCGCAGCTTCATATAATTTACGATGTTGTTCAAACCACAGTTTATTATTGTTTTTTTCAAGGTCTTTTAGAAATTTCAAAGTAGATGTTTGTAGCATATCTGGTATTTTCAAGACAGCAATTTACACAAATAAAAAAAGGAACCATTGCTGATCCCTTTCTTCATTTTATAAAATATTATTTTCAAATATCAATATGCATTCATTATTTGATCCTGCCCCAGTTTTCCCCGCTTTTAATACGGTATAAGGTCATTTCACTTACACCATATTTTTCAGCCATTTGTTTGTATGTCATTTTTCTTCTCGGATTTTTTATGGTGTCCTTGATGGCTTTTACCTGTGTAGCTGTGAGTTTTAAACCCACTGTGCGATTGGCCTGGCGCTTTTTATAAGCGATCTTTTGCGGGCTATCCTGTTGATGATCGCTCACCTCTTCCATTGTTGCCCATTTTAAATTCTTTGCATTGTTATCTGCCTTTTTATGATTAACATGAATAACAAATTTGTATTTAGGTGACTTCTTTTTGCAGAATAATTTTGCTACTTCCCTGTGTATATAAATGGTTCCGTTGCCATTTTCAACGTGCAGGTTTAATGTACGATACCCTGATGTAAGAGATCCATTTAATAGTTTACCATCCGCAGCTACGTTTGTTGAATAGCTTGCAGCACGCCCTTGATTAGACACTGCATATTTTTTACGTAACTGTTTGTATCCGGTAAATTGCATTTGTTTCCAAACTTCCCCGGGAATTTTTTTAATCATAACAATATGATTTAGATTGTGGCGTCCGTTTTTTTATTGACCGGACAATAATGTTGATAACAGTTGAAGTAAATATAATAAAAAAAACAACTAGGTAGGTAGCATTTTTAAAAATTCTTCTTCAGAGATTATTTTTATCCCGGGTATCTTCTTTGCTTTTTCGAGTTTACTTCCGGCATCTTCCCCAACCACCAGGTAATTAAGCTTACTGCTTACCCCATTCAGGATCTTACCGCCATGTAGCTCAACTCTTTCCTCTGCAGCAGCACGTTTGAGCAGGTTTAGCGTTCCGGTAAATAAAAACGTCTGACCGCCAAGGTTGCCCTCCGTTACAGTTAATGCGGAATTCTCCATTTGTATGCCCAACCCCTCCAGCTTTTTGAGCATTTGCAGGTTATCGTTATTGTGAAAGAACTCATATATGCTACCTGCCACTTTCACCCCTACATCTTCCAGTTGTTGCAGCTGTTCTTTATCATAAACAGCGAATTCAAGGATATTCTTTACCGTTTGCGCCAGTGTTTTTGCGGTAGTTTCGCCTACATACCTGATGCCCAACCCGTATATTAACCTGTGTAAAGGCTGGGTCTTGCTGTTTTCAATGGCCTTTTGCAGGTTACTGATCGACCTGGTCCCAAAGCCCTCCAGCTTTTTTATTTCTTCAAAGTCGAGCGTATATATTCCCGGTATGTCTTTCAATAACCCCATTTCATAGAACTTTCGCACATTGGCATCACCAAAACTTCGAATATCCATGGCATCCTTGCTTACAAAATGGATGATGCGTTCAACAACCTGTGCTTCACAGTTGATATTTATACATCTCCAAACCGCTTCGCCTTCGGGTTTAAACAATGCATCATTGCAGACAGGGCATTTTTTAGGATAAATGATCTTTTTTTCTGTCCCATCTCTCAACTCCGGTAATGACTTGACAATTTGCGGAATTACATCACCACTACGCTCTATTAATATTGTATCACCGATCTTCAGGTCCTTTTCTTTTATATACTCTTCATTGTGAATGGATATGCTGCTAACGGTAACGCCACCTACCTGTACAGGCACAATTTTGGCAACAGGCGTTACAGCACCTGTTCGGCCTACCTGGTAACTTACCGATAAAAATTTACTGGTACCCTGCCTTGCTTTAAATTTAAAGGCAATGGCCCATCTCGGGTGGTGGGAGGTCATGCCGAGTTTGTCCTGCATGCCCAGATCATTTACCTTAATTACCATACCGTCTATTTCGTACGGAAGCTCATCCCTTTTTGATTCAAACAGGTTTACATATTCTATGACCCTGGTAATGCCTTTCACAACTTTCATTTCCTTTTTAGGGCTCCGGAAACCAAGATTCCATAGCATTTCCAGCATACCGGAGTGAGTTGCAGGCTCCCCCTCTCCTTCGGAGAGGGGGTTGGGGGGTGAGGTAAAATAACTCACATGGTATAAAAAAGCCTCCAGGTTCCTTTTGCTAACAACAGCAGTATCTTTTATGCGAAGACTTCCCGCGGCTGCATTCCGGGGGTTGGCCAATGGCGGCAAGCCTTCCTCGATCAGCTTGTCATTGTATTTCTTAAAATTATCCTTGTTCAGGAGCACTTCCCCCCTTATTTCAATTTGTTGTATCCCATAATTACTGAATGATGCAGAAAGGGGAACAGACCTTATCTGCATAATGTTTGCAGTAATATCATCCCCGGTTTCCCCGTCTCCCCGGGTAACCCCTCTTACAAAAAGATCATCTTCATAGATCAGTGAGATACTGGCGCCGTCAAATTTTGGTTCAACACAGTATTCTACTTCGTCTAGCCCTGACAGTTCCCTCGCTTTCCTGTCCCAATCCAGCAGGTCCTCAGCGTTATAAGAATTTTCAAGGGACAGCATTGGCACCAGGTGTTGAACTTTTGGAAAGTCCTTTATTAACCCTATGCCTACCCGTTGAGTCGGGGAATTCCTGGTTACCGAAGCAGGGTTTTGTTGTTCATATTTTTCAAGCAGCTTATAAAGGCTGTCGTATTCATAATCACTTATAAGGGGGGCATTCTGCACATAATACCGGTATTCATGAAAACGAAGTGTGTCCCGGAGACTTTCAATTTCGGCTGCGATCTTTTTACCGATACCCGCAGTTTCCCTGGCAGCAAGCCATTGCCCTGTTTCTTTCTGTAATTTTTTTATGTGTTCTGGAGTATACATACAATGAATATCATGCTAAAGATAAAAATTAAACAGGTTTACCTTACCTGATAAATGAAAAAATTCCGGGCAATAGTTAATAGAGGATCACAGTGGACTGTCAGAGTGTTGCTTTGTCATACCCAGGAATGAAACATTTTAAGAGATTCTTCCTTCATCAGAATGACAAACTGAAATCTCCTGATCAGCGTGGTTTCAGCTGTTGAAGGTGTTTCTGTAAAACTATTTTTAATTGCCTTTTTACGATTGAACCCATAGTATGGCATTTTGAAAAATAGTGTGTATTAAAATGGCTGTTCAATTCTTCCCGCAGCATTTTTATTTTATAATTGTCAGATAGTTCATCCTTTGCCATGATGTTAAGTAATTCTATCAGTTGTTTCCTGCTGGCAAATACGCGGTGGGCCATTGCAGTTTGTTCTTCGGTCTGGTATTGTTCTATAACATCTGTGCTTAAGGTCTTGAGGACAAGATCAACATACTCGAAATTTTCCCTGTAGAACTGAGGCAGGTAAAGGTTTTTCCTTCCTTCATAGCATTGCTGATCAAAATCAATTGACCGGATGCGGTATTGGTAATCTTCGATATCAGGGGTTATATCGATCACGAAATTATAACTGCGCATATCGCCCAATAGCCTGGCAAAACACCGTTCATTGAACTTTACGAATTCTTTTGCGATGCGGATCTTGTTTGTTTCGGGCAGGTTTAAATAATCATCCAGGAAAACATCCCCGGGTATACCCGGGATATGCTCTTCCACCAGGGTATTTTTATGATGCAGGAAAGTGATGCGGTTCGGGCTGAGCAAATGTTCCAGTTCAAGCCCGTAAATGCGGGAAGCATCCGCAGCTTTTATATAATAATGATCGTAATTATCATTTATACGGTTAATGATACGTATCCGGAAGGGCATGCTGTTCCCAAATTCGCAGAAATCTATTCGCTCAACATCAAGGTGTTTTATATAACTCAGGTTCCCTTCTGTTTTTAAAGCAGCGTATGTTCTGATTAACCCTTCTTTCAAAAATTCCATTTCTTTAAGATCGTACACAGCAGTTTCCCAATGGGTCAACTTCCCTTTTTTATTCCTCAACGCCGTGGAATGCCTGTAGTTTAGAAGATCCTTATATGTGATGGGCAATGACATATCCCTGCCATATAAATGCAGGTAATGTTGTAAGCGTTCACTCACGGGAAAAAGATCTTTCTTCATGAGTGGCTTATCAGCCTCGTTATTAATTTTGGCATTGATGATCTTATCAAACTGCATATTGTAAAGATACGTTTGAAAATGCGTTTAGCACCGGGCTGAAACTTGTTAGCAGCATCTGCTCATTTATACTATTTTTGAAAGACAATTAATTTTATGAAGCTTAAAACTTTCTTATTTCAGATCACTTATTTATTCTTGCTGATCTGCATTTATTCCTGCAAAACAAAACAAACGGTAAGCCTGCTTATACATCATGCAAAAATTTATACAGTTGATGGATCATTTTCCATTGCTGAAGCAATGGCGATCCGTGATGGCAAGATCGTTGCAACAGGTACGAACGATGAAATTTTAAAAAAATACGAGGCCAGTGAAACCATTGATGCTTCCGGTAAAACAATTTTTCCGGGCTTCATTGATGCACATTGCCATTTCACAGGCTTTGCCACTGATATGTGGAAGTGTAACCTGGTTGGAACTCTATCATTTGAGGAAGTGATAAACAAGGTTCGTGCATACAGCAAAGATGCACCCATGCAATGGATATATGGCCGGGGATGGGACCAGAATGATTGGGAGGTAGAAGAGTTTCCTGATAAAAAAGTATTAGACAGTCTATTTCCCGACAGGCCTGTTTTCTTAAAACGTATTGACGGCCATGCCGCCCTCGTGAACCAGTCAGCATTGGATATTTCGGGGATCAATGAAAATACAGTTGTAAAAGGAGGCAAGATAGAATTAAAGAACGGTAAGCCTACTGGAATATTGATTGACAATGCCATGCACATTGTTGAGCGTAAGATCCCATTATTGAGTGACAGCCTTGCAAAAAAATATTATTCCGATCTTCAACATTTATGCTTTACAGTTGGCCTCACGGGTGTACATGATTGCGGCATAAGCGAGCATACCGTGGAAATGTTAGATGCAGAACAAAAGGCTGGCAGGTTAAAGATGAAGATATTCGCACTCTTAACTGACAGCGCTCAATATTATGACAGGTGGATAGCAAGAGGCCCTTACATAACAGACAAGTTACACATTGGCGGATTTAAAGTATATGCAGACGGAGCGCTGGGTTCCCGGGGTGCCTGCATGCTGCGGGATTATACAGATAAGCCCGGATGGAAGGGATTCTTATTAAGTGATACCGGTTATTTTAATAATGTGGCCGGTAGACTGGCTGCATCAAAATTACAAATGTGTACACATGCTATCGGCGATAGCGGCAACAGGACGATCTTAAAAATTTATGCCAAGGCCCTGAAGGGAAAGAACGACAGGCGCTGGCGCATTGAACATGCACAGGTGGTTGATGTAAGTGATCTGCATTTTTTTGCAGACTATAATATTATTCCTTCTGTGCAACCTACACATGCTACCAGTGATATGTATTGGGTTGAAACCCGCGTTGGTGCCCAAAGAATAAAAAGCGCTTACGCATACAAACAATTATTAGAAACGAATTACTGGATTGCGTTGGGAACGGATTTCCCCGTAGAAGACATCAGCCCATTTAAAACTTTTTATGCGGCCGTAGTGCGTAAGGATGCAAAAGGTTTTCCTGCACAGGGATTTCAAATGGAAAATGCATTGACAAGGCAAGAGGCAATAAGGGGGATGACGATCTGGGCAGCCAAGGCAGCTTTCGAAGAAAATTTAAAAGGCAGCCTTGAAGCAGGTAAATCGGCAGATTTTATTTTACTGGATGAGGACCTAATGAATTGCAGTCCGGAAAAGATTTTAAGCACAAAAGTAAAGGCAACTTATATAGATGGTAAAAAGGCTTTTTAACTCAATGGTACACAAAAGAGCCATTTCTGCTAACTATATAACGTTTAACTTTAAACGTACTTATATAATATAAAATTGAAATCTTTAGACAACAATAACGGCCTTAGCAGGAAAGAGACAGAAGTTCTGATTGCCCTATCAAAGGGTAACTTGTATAAAGAGATCGCTGCCGAACAAGGGATCACCATCAATACCGTAAAAAAGCATTGTAAGAATATCTACAAGAAACTGGAAGTAAGGAACAGGACAGAGGCTGCCAATATATTTCTCCGCGATAAAACTGCCTGATCCCACATTTCTCCCCACCCAATTTTCAAGTGATTAAAAAAGACGTCAAATTTTTTATTGTAAATCAATAAGTTATAGACATCATTGAAAAATTTCTTCCTCTAATATTAGGAATGACAGCTCATATCCACTTACCTTCGCCGTCCGAAAAACAGCTTATAGCTTTTAGCTGTAAGAAGAGCGTTTATGGGATGGCATAGACCTCTAATTATTAAAAACCGCTTTTACTAATAGCTGACAGCTAGTAGATAACAGCCAAAAAACAAACAATGAGTAAACTACATTTCACAACAAAACATGCGAACGAGGCTACCGTAAAACACGACTGGTACGTTGTAGACGGTACTAATCAAACCGTTGGTCGTATGTGCGCAAAAATTGCAGCTATTCTTCGTGGTAAGAATAAGGCCTATTACACTCCACACGTAGACTGTGGTGATTTTATTATCGTGATCAACGCTTCTAAAGTGGTATTTACCGGTAATAAACTTGAAGACAAAAAGTATTTAACTTTTAGCGGGTATCCCGGTGGACAAAAAGCAGAAGTTGCCGAGAATTTATTGAAGCGCCGCCCGGAAGCTGTTATCGAAAGAGCAGTAAAAGGTATGTTGCCAAAGAATCGTTTGGGCCGCCAGATGTACAAAAAATTATTTGTATATGCAGGTGCAGAACATCCTCACGGAGCACAAAAACCAGCTGATTTAAAATTTAATCAAATAAAACAATCTGCATAATATAATGGAAAAGCAAAAAAACGCAGTCGGCCGTAGAAAAGAAGCTGTAACACGTGTTTTCCTTAGTAAGGGAGATGGCAAGATAACAGTGAATGGCAAAGACTATAAAGTATACTTTCCTTTGGTGTATTTACAAAACCAACTGGAAGCTCCTTTAAAAAAACTTGAACTCTCTGATAAATTTGACATTGTAGTTAATGCATCAGGTGGTGGTGTAAAAGGTCAGGCAGAAGCAGCAAAACTTGGTATATCACGTGCATTGCTTGAAGTAAGTGCAGATTATCGTCCCGCTTTAAAAGCAGCCGGTTTATTAAAGCGTGACCCACGTGCCGTGGAGCGTAAAAAACCAGGCCGTAAAAAAGCAAGGAAAAGCTTCCAGTTCAGCAAACGTTAAGAGAACAAGGCCTTTAGCTATTAGCCATAAACTGTTAGCTGAAACAATAAACTTAATAATTAAACTGCTGTCGCTAATAGCTAACCGCTTAAAGCTAACAGCTCAACTAAAAATTAAAAATGGAAAATAACACTTCCTTACAACAGCAACTTTTAGAAGCAGGCGTTCATTTCGGGCATTTAAAAAAGAAATGGAACCCGAAAATGCTTCCTTACATCTTTGCAGAAAAAAAAGGCATACATATCATTGACCT
This sequence comes from Ferruginibacter sp., assembly GCA_040006715.1. Classification (GTDB taxonomy): domain Bacteria; phylum Bacteroidota; class Bacteroidia; order Chitinophagales; family Chitinophagaceae; genus Ferruginibacter. The sequence continues at coordinate 258,834 of JBDTWL010000001.1, forward strand.
TAATAAAACTGTAGAAGGCTTGCAGGAAGCGGCAGCCGCTATGAAAGCTATTGCACGCAGCGGTAAAAAGATCATGTTCGTTGCTACAAAGAAACAAGCAAAAGAAATAGTGCAGGAAAGCGCTAAAAAAGTAAACATGCCTTTTGTTACAGAACGTTGGTTGGGTGGTATGCTTACCAATTTCAATACTGTACGTAAGAGCGTGAAAAAAATGCAGAGCATTGAAAAAATGCTGGGCGACGGAAGCGCGGAAAATCTTAATAAAAAAGAAAGATTAACCCTTTCACGTGAAAGAGATAAAATGGAAAAAGTGTTGGGTGGTATCGCACAGATCAGTCGCGTACCAGCTGCATTATTCATGGTTGACATCGGGCACGAGCATATTGCGCTGGCAGAAGCAAGGCGTTTAGGCATCAGCACATTTGGGATGGTTGATACCAACTGCGATCCTAATAAAGTTGATTTCGCCATTCCTGCGAATGATGATGCAACCAAATCAATTTCTATCGTAGTTAATTATATCACCGCGGCTATCATCGAAGGTTTGCAGGAACGCCAGGCAGATAAAGATGATGATGATCACAGCGATACGGAAGAAACCCCGGAAGCTAAAGCAGCACGCTTTGAACAAAAGCAAGGCGATGGAGATGACAGGAATAAAAGAGCAAAAGGCGGTGCACCGACCAAACGTCGTGTAGCCGGACCTGGTGCTGGTGGAAGAAGGCCCGCGGGTGGCGGTGGCCCGAGGTAATATCCTTGAAAAAATAATCCTGTAAATAATAAAATTGTATCGTATTGATGATACGTTTTAGCAGAATTATTAATTATTAATTATTAATTTTTAATTATCATGAGTGCAACAATAACAGCAGCAGATATAAATAAATTACGCCAGGCAACCGGCGCCGGCATGTTAGATTGCCGCAAAGCATTAACAGAAAGTAACGGGGATTTTGAAGCAGCCATTGACTGGTTAAGGAAGCAAGGCCAGAAGGTTGCCGCAAAACGCAGCGACCGTGAAGCCAAAGAAGGAGTGATCCTGGCAAAAACAACTGCCGATAACAAAGCAGGCATCATTGTTTGCATCAGCTGCGAAACTGATTTCGTAAGCAAGAATGCTGAATTCGTAGCTTTTGCCCAGAGCATTGCCGATGCAGCAATAGCCAACAATGTAAGATCAGCCGAAGAATTAAATGCAGTAGAGATCAAAGGAGCTAAAGTTTCCGATATGATCAATGATAAACTGGCTGCTATCGGCGAAAAAATTGAAGTTTCAAAATTTGAAAGGATTGAAGCTCCTTATGTAGCAAGTTATATCCATGGTGCAAACCGTATGGGTGTTTTGGTTGGTTTGACACAAGATGCTGCAGAAGCCGGTAAAGACCTCGCTATGCAGATCGCTGCTATGAATCCTTTGGCCGTGGATGAAACGTCTATTCCTGCTGATGTGATCGAAAGAGAAAAGAACATTGCCATCGAAGTTGTAAAAGCAGAAGGAAAGCCGGCTGAAATGGCCGAGAAAATTGCAATGGGTAAACTTAATAAATTTTTCAAAGACAATACATTGCTTGCTCAGGCATTTGTAAAAGACAATAACAAGTCTGTTGCAGAATACCTGAAAAGCATCAATGGGGATCTGAAGGTTACTGAATTTAAACGGGTAGCTTTGGGATAATTCATTTAGTAAAAAATTAAAAAGCGAAACAATTGTTTCGCTTTTTTTATTCCCCTTTTACTAATTCAAAATCCGTTCTTTATATATTGGGCTGATCGATCGTTCTTAACTTGTTATTTTAATATTGTTAATGTAAATCCTGTTTTTACAGTTACGCTTGCACCCGCATTTGTTCTTAAAGACCTTATGGATGTATTAAAACTTAACTGAGGGAAGTTGGGTTTTCCGGCATTTAATATCACATCAGTATTGGCATCAGGCAATATGCCACAACTCCAATTGGCTGCATTGCCCCAAACATTGTTTACAGTGCCCAGCCACTCTGCTGTGAATTTAATAGTATACTCCTGGCTGTATGTAGATCCATTTACAAAGCATCTTAACTTATAACCATACATAGAACCTGTTGTATTAGTAAGCGTTAATGTTTTAGTGCCGGCGCCACTATATACTCCACCATTGGCGATATTGGTATAGCCACTTCCATTATCAAACTGCCATTGATATGTTGTTCCGTTTACATTGGATGGAATGGAAATTGTTGTCCCGGTGCAAAGATTCAAATTTGAATGATTACCCCCTATGTAAAAACCGCTAAACCCGCTTACATCAATATCTAAGGAATACATCGTACCTAAATCGGCAATGGTTATATCACTGTTTGGTATGATGATAGCATTACCACCTGGTACAGGATTGAATAAACTGTCTTCCATGGCCCCGGTATATTTAGTAATGGTAAGGCTGTTGATACCTGAAGGAAAACTTGTGGGATCAGCAGCTTGCAGGTTTGTGAATTCAGTTTTACTGATGTATAGCCGCACCCGCTTTGTACCCACCGGCGCAAACTGGCTGGTTATTTTAAAACTTCGTTTCAGGAAAATATTTCCATTGGGCGCTGTGGCCACGTTCGCTGTTGAGAAATAAGTATTCATCGTAGTATTCCCAAGCGTAAGGTCATTGTCCCTGATCGCACCCATCATATTGCCGCCGCCATCTCTCATGTATACAAAGTGACGCCATCCTTCAAAATTCACAGATCCGTTCCCAGTGGCAGAAATATAACTGGCAGGGCTAGCCGGAGTTGTGATCGACGTATCCTTTTCAACTCCATACAGGTCTTTCAACCTGAAGGATGTTGTGCTGCCATTTGGTACAAGGAAAATACTGTCGGCAGTATAAGAGCCTCCCGGCAATTGTTTAACTGTATAGCCTGGCCAGCCGCCGATACCTTTTAATTTTATTGGAGATCCATCAGGTCCCGGGCCCGGTTGACCGCCAACAAAGAAATAGGTTGGCGCGATACCTGCAATGCTGAATGGACTGAAGCTTGTGATAGCAACTGAATTAACAACTGTTCCGCTTGCGGATGTACCCGTAGTTCCTCCATTACCGTGATCATCCCATTGTGCCCCATTCCAATGTGCTACCTTCAAACTTGCCAGTACAGGATATTGCTGGTAAGGATTTGTATTGAATCCAAGTGTCAGGGTAATATTTGTTACACCCGTTATTCTCTGAACATTCCAGTAACCGGCATTACTGATAAGCGCTGCCCCAAAAGATCCTGCCTTGCTGTTTGTATTGTATCCATCAATGGTTGGATTTTGGTTCTTGTATTCCGCCCTGAACCTGCTGGTTGCACCAACAGGTGCACTCATGGTTACAGGATTGTATGTTACCGGACCTCCAACAGGAAAAGTAAAAATATCATCACCTACTTTTATAACAGGACCTATCACATGGCTGGTAGCAGAAGTGCCGGTATGACTGGTAACATTATTCGGAAAAATAAGTTCTTTATTGAGGCTGCTGTAAATATTTCCACTTGTGAAAGAAGCGCCGGTAGTGACAGTAACCGAATCATTCAATGTGAGGCTGCCCCCGCCTGTTTTATTCATGATCAAACGAGGCATCGTAATAGGTTGTATACCCAATTGTTCTATGGTTGCATCAGCAGATCCTCTAAACTCAAGTGCGATATTTATATCTATGCCTGCAACGGAATTTATGGTAAGGTTTTGATGCAGGTATGTTGTGTCCTGGTAGGCCATATAAAATATTCCTGTGCCATTGTGGTTCACAGTTAGATCTCCGTTGTAGCTGCTGCTTCCTGCATAACCTTCATACCATGGAATGGCTGAGTTACATGTGTAAGTGGTGTTGCCGTTGATGGTATTGCCATCCAGGTAAACAGCAGTTGTATTACCAGCCGCATCAGAAAAACTAAGATCACCAGTTATTATATTCCGCCTTATAAAATCAGATGAACCCCCAATACCAGATAAAGTTAAAGCCACGAGTTTAAGCGTATCATCTTCTATCTCAACTGCGCCACTATTTTGAACGGATATGCTCCCACCTGCAGTTAAGTTGGTCATTTTATACAATTGGAAAGCGGGATTGCCAGCGCCGGATGCTGTGATATTTACAGTGCCTCCAACCACTCCTGAAGCCACACCCGACGGATTAATATATGTTGCGCCACCAATCGTATTCGTGTAGCTGAAATTACCCGTTACGCCATTGTGTCCATTATAAAATATATAAGTAGCACCTGCGCCTGTCCGGTTGATCGTTAGATCACCATTAAAAGTTGATTTTTGCTGGTAGCTTATATAAGTTGTTCCGGTCCCTCCATAATTAAAGCTGGTATTGCCATTATAGGTACAGCCATTTGAATATCCTTCGTACCAGGGAATGATTGAATTAGTTGTGTAAACTGTATTTCCGTTGATGGTATTTCCATCTATGTATACAGCTGTTATATTATCAGCTGCCTCGGAAAAACTGAAATTACCGGTTATTGAATTTCGCCTTATAAAATCAGATGAACCGCTAACACCCGTAAGGGTAAGAGCTACCAGTTTAAGTGTATCGTCTTCTATTTCAACAGCACCACTGTTTTGTATAGAAATACTTCCACCTGTTGTTAAGTTAGTTAACTTATATAATTGAAAAGCAGGGTTCCCTGCTCCGGATGCCGTGATATTTACCGTTCCCCCAACTACTCCAGAAGCCACACCCGAAGGATTGATATATGTTGCACCCCCGATAGTATTCGTATAGCTAAAATTACCAGTTACCCCAGTAAATCCGGCATAAAAAATATAAGTGGCCGCTGCACCGGTGCGGCTCACCGTTAGATTCCCATTGAAAGTTGATTTTTGCTGGTAACAGGTATAAGAAATTCCTGTTCCGCCATAATTAAAGTTTACATTTCCATTATAAATGTTCCCGGCCTGGTAACCTTCATAAAAGTTGGCCGTACTATTATTATTGATGATTAAATTGTCATTGATCGTACTTGTACCAAAGTAATTTGTCCCTGCCCCATTTGTATTGATCACAATATCAGTTGCAGCATTTGTATTGTTAAGTATAGCGCCCCTTACATCAAAACTGGTATTAAGCGTAAGGCTGAATCCATTAAAATTAATGGCACTTCCCGCGGTCATGTCTATAGAAGCAATGGTAACATTATTTGCCAGTACAGGCTTGTTAGCAGTATTTGGTATTGTAACTACACCAGTGGCAATGGGAACAGCATTTGTACTCCAGTTAGCGGGAGTATTCCAATCTGTACCGGCGCTGCCATCCCAGGTTTGTGCAAATGCAGCGGGAATCAATATCAAACTGTAAACAACAACAAGAAAAATTTTCTTATTCATGGCGAATATTTTTTGAACAGATAAATGAGGATATTGAACTGGCAGATCATTACTGACCTCTTCTTTTCATTGTAGTTTGATAAGGAGGGATAAATTGTAGAAATATCTTTATTAAAGGAACTGAATAGAGCAAACACGGACAATAATCCATTTGGATAGTATTTATGTTTAATAATGATTGCGTAATTTGAAAGGATTAAATTATGACTGTAACGCTTTTGAGACTTTATAAAACGATATTGCTCCCTGTTATCCTTTTCTTGTCGTGTACCGGTATACAGGCACAAAATATAGAACGGTTCAATTCCTTCAGCTATAGTGTAAATGAAGGGCTGCTACAAAGTACCATGGGTGATATTGCTTTTGATAAGAATAATTTCTGTTGGCTGAGTTTTCCAAATGGGATACAAAAGTTTGACGGTAAAAATTTTACTCTGGTTCCTGTACAGCCGGGTCTGCCAGATGACAAACTGGTATATTTTTTCAAGTGTAAAAATGGCGAACTGCTCATCAGTCATTCGCAGGGAATAAGTAAGTATGAAATTGCTGCCAACAAATTTGTGCAGGTCTATAAAAATGAAGCTTCCGTAGAAACACCCGTTCTTTTTATGGGGGAAGATGATGATATTATTTATTTCTATTCAGAAACAGGAACTATTACCGGTATAAGCTGCCATGCATTTAAAGTAGTGAAAGAATCAAAGACCGGTTTCCCCGATTATTCTTCCAACGCCGATTACAGGCCAAAAATGAGCAGTAATATTATTAACCATAAAATGGCACTTGGTATAAGATCGTCCGTTTACCTGTGGGACCTGCAAAAAGAGAAATTACTTTACAGGTCTGATTCGATTCCGGATATTTCGACTTTTTTGACGCTGAAAACAGAAAGCGAGGTTCTATACTATAATTATAAAAAAAATGATGCCATATATCTATACAATTTTACAACGAATAAAAGCGACATCCTGTTTATAAAAGGAAAAGATAGTAAGCCAATGGGCCGTTGCAATATATATCCCTGGCAGCATAAGGTATTGATCTCTTTTGCTAATAAATTATATGAAACGGATACGACATTGACGGAATTGAAATCTGAGCTGGTTAATTTTCAAAATCAATCTTTAGGAGGGTCTTCAACAATTTCACGTATAGCTGAAGATAATTTCGGCAATTTATATTTGCTTACGATCATGGGTGGTATAAAAAAAATAATCGGGAACAACTATCCGATCAAATATTACGGCACAGAAAAAAGTGAATACAATTACATATTCAGTATACTGCCCGATAAGGAGAATAACAGGATATTGGCCGGTACAACAGGGAATGGCCTGCTGGTATTTGATACACTGCAGCGTTTAATAAAACACATAAAAACACTTCCGGGAGAAAGCCGGACCTTTGCTCCAAATGCGATCATAAAAGATAAAAAAGGCGACTATCTTCTATTTGTTGCCGGAGAAAAAAAGGTATGGCGGCTTAATAGCGACCTTTCGGGATTCAAAGCTATTCCCATTTCAACTTCATTACCTGAAAATAAATCCGGCATATTCTATTTTGGTAATTTTTTATTTCAGAATGAAAAAGAAGCAATCATTCAGTCGCAGGGAAAACTTTTTAAAACCAATTTTGCGAATAATACTGTTACCGAGTACCAGGTAACCAATGGCTACACCATGGGCGGCTTGCTGTACCATTCATTTATTATTACCCATACCAACGATGAACTTATTTACCTGGATGCTGAAACATTCAAAGAAATTAAAAGGCTGCCGTTTAAAAATACAGGGTACGTAAGGTGTTTCGCCAGCGATGGGCCGGGCAATATCTATGTGGGCAGTAATAACGGCATTTTTATTATCGATAGTGCCGGAAAAATATTGCAACATTTAACAAAGAAAAATGGGTTGCCCGATGATTGTATTTATGCAATGGTATTTGATAATGCAGGTTTTTTATGGTGCAGCACCAATAAAGGTCTTTTTAAATTAAACCGTGACAACAGTATCCTGCAGCTTAAAAAGGAAGATGGCCTGCAGGAAAATGAATTTAACACGAATGCAGTTGCAAAAGCAGCAGACGGTGAAATATTTTTTGCCGGGGTAAACGGTATCAGTAGTTTTTATGCTGACGCCATCACTAATTTTAAAGGAAAAATAAACCTGCTTTTTACGAAGATCAAGGTGAATAATGAAGAAGTATTTAAGGATACCGCAGTATGGAACATAAACAGGATCGATTTGCCTTATAATCAGAATACTTTGTCTTTCGATTTTGTAGCCATGGCAAATAATAATCCCGACCAGTATATTTATCAATACAAAATGGAAGATATTGATGAACAGTGGATACAGAATAACGATATGCAGACAGTACGTTATTTTTTGTTGCCGGGTAAATATGTGTTTAAAATTTATGCTTCCCGTTTTTTTGAAAAGGATGCAAAGCCTATGAAAGAAATTGTCATCATCATCCATCCGCCATTCTGGAAAACGTGGTGGTTTCGCACGCTGCTGGGTATATTGGTATTTTCGTTGATGGCTTTTATCATTAACCAGTTTAATAAGAGGAGGTATGAAAGAAAACTTGCCCAACTGGAAAGCGAGCATAAGGTGCGGTTGGAAAGAGAACGTATATCACGCGACCTCCATGACAATATCGGCGCTTATGCAAATGCAGTTTTATATAATACTGAGTTATTGGAAAATGAAAAAGAGGAGCAGCTACGGGAAGAATTAATGAAAGACCTTAAATATGCTTCCAAAGACATCATCACTTCATTGCGTGAGACCATTTGGGCATTAAAGAAAGATAATTATTCAGCGGAAGACTGCCTCTTAAGGATCAGGAATTTTGTACAGCCTCTTAACCGCTATTACCAGCAAATTCATTTTGAAGTGGAAGGCAATGTGCCGCCTGAAAAAATACTTCATTACAGCAGGGCGCTAAACCTGGTGAGAATAGTGCAGGAAGCGGTTACGAATGCCATCAAACATGCGGATGCAAAAAATATCAATATTATCAGTAATACCCGGGAAAATTTTTGGGAGATGGTTGTAACAGATGATGGAAAGGGCTTTGACCACGAAACCAAACCGGAAACTGCACAGGGTAATGGACTGAGTAATATGAAACAAAGAGCTGCTGATGCATCATTCGATCTCAGCATCCGGTCATGGCAGGGATCAGGTACATCCATCATAATCAGGATCAATGGCGAAAAGGGGATATAAATATTGAAGGATAGGCACAAGTTTTACATTCAATATTTACCTTTCCCGGGGTATCTGTTCGGATTATTCTCTTTTTGTTTTCTTTTATTGATCTTTAATGCAACTAAAGCAGTATGTATATAAAAATTGCGATCATAGATGACAAGGCCAGTAACAGGAATATCTTAAAGGATAAATTACTCAGGCATGGGCATTTTGAGATCACCGTTATTGCAGAAGACGGGAAAGATTTTTTAAAAAAAATGCAGGAATTGTCCCAGGACAAAATTCCTGATGTGGCATTGATGGATCTCGAAATGCCGAACATGGATGGGGTTGATGCTATTGCCGCCGGCTCTTCTTTATTCCCATCAGTAAAATTTGTTGTACTTACCATTTTTGATGATGAGGATAAAATATTCAAAGCGATCAAAGCAGGCGCTTTTGGATATTTATTAAAAGACGAAAGCGCAGAAAATATTACTGATATGTTGTGGCAAATGCATGAAAGCGGAGCCGGGCCCATTTCCCCCGGCATTGCCCACAAGATCCTTCAATTAGTACAGAACAATGAACTTACATTACTTCAAAAGCCCCCGGCGCCCGCACAAAAAACATTTTTCGACCTTACCCAAAGAGAAAGCGAGATATTACAATTACTTGTGCAGGGCCTCTTATATAAAGAAATTGGCGATCGTTTAAATATAAGCGTCAATACGGCCAAAAAGCATGTTATAAACATTTACAATAAACTTCATGTAAATAGCAGGGCACAGGCATTGCATCTCGCATATGAAAAGGGTTTGTTGTAAGGAGTATTTTTGATTTTATACTTCCAAAAAATATATCTTCGCAAAAAAAATACATGCTCCCCAGGTACAAGCGAATCTTACTAAAACTTTCAGGTGAATCTTTGATGGGTGAAAAAAACTTTGGAATGGATTCCACGGTCATTGCCCAGTATGCCCAGGACATCAAACAGGTAACAGAAATGGGTGTACAGGTAGCCATTGTAATTGGGGGCGGTAATATTTACAGGGGTATGAATGAAGCCGAAACAGGTATTGAAAGGGCACAGGGAGATTATATGGGCATGCTGGCCACAGTTATTAATGGAATGGCAGTGCAGGCGGGACTGGAAAAGGCAGGTGTTTACACAAGGCTTCAGAGCGCTATAAAAATGGAACAGATCGCTGAACCATATATCCGCCGCAGGGCCATGCGCCACCTGGAAAAAGGCCGGGTCGTGATCTTTGGCGCAGGCACCGGGAACCCCTATTTTACAACAGATACTGCCGGTTCATTAAGGGCAATAGAAATAAAAGCAGACGTAATATTAAAAGGCACGAGGGTAGACGGTATATATTCTGCAGATCCTGAAAAAGATCCTTCGGCTACCAAGTATGAAAAAATATCTTTTGCAGAATGCATCTCCAAAAACCTGAAAGTAATGGATATGACCGCATTCACACTTTGCATGGAAAATGAATTGCCGATCATTGTTTTTGACATGAATAAGCCCGGCAACCTGTTGAGCGTGGTAACCGGCGAAAGGGTTGGCACACTGGTAAGCTGACGACGACTGAAACTTATAATGCAAAAAAGCTGCCCCTACCAAGACAGCTTTTAATAAAACCCCAAAGCAAATAAAGATTTATAAGGTATTCAGGTAGGCCTGTATATTTTCAAATGATGTTTTTACGGGTGTAACAGCAACCTGCTGATCACCAATGGTACCAGCGGTAGGTGTCATTGTCAATGCCTGTTGATGGCCCAGGTAATAATCATCTCCCTGCTTTGAAATGATGATAACCGTTACCTGCTTGTTTGATGGGAGCTGTCCTGTACTGAATTTCCTGCTTACATCATTACCATACATTCCAATTACTGAACGCAGGTCATTGAAAACGGTATAGGCAACCGTATTGGCATTTGTATAGTGCGCCGGTAAAACTGCTGACACCGTTGTCCGTGGAGTTGCACTACTGGTATCATAAAAATAATCGCAGTTGATCCAATGCAGCCTGTTCGTCAATACTTCGTAAGATTGATTGAATGTGTAAACCCGGTTATTGAGTGTATCCATATTGGGCAACCAGTTAAATGGAGCAGCAGGATTTGCTTCAATGCCATTAAATAAACCCATTAAACCTGAAACCGGGGGATCATCATATTTTACATTGATATGCCCGTTTGTTGAAAGTTGCAATTCGACTCCGTCCTTGATCAACCGGATAAAAAATTCTCCGCCACTTACCAGCATACTTCCATTGGAAATAGTAGGCGTTCCCATTCTTATGATATCTCCTTTTTTCTTCAGTAAATGTGTTTCAAGATAAACCTTACCAACTACGGGCTGGCCGATCGGATCAAGAATAACACCTTGAGCAATGCTGCATTGCAAACCGCTGCCTGTAGTAGTTACCGTAACTGTGCCGGGATTTAACAGGAAGCTATCTCTTTGAATATCCAGTAATAATTTATTTTTCAAAGTTGCCACAGGCATTGTTGTAGTAATGGTATTGAACCAGGTACTATCTGGACCGGCTGCCCCCGGATCGGGGATAAACTCGTCAAGATCCTTTTGACAGGAACTTAAAAAGAACGCTGCAGCGATCAGGTTATATAATATTTTTTTCGTGGTCATGCTTTTCATTTTTGTTTAACAGCGGTATCTTTTCTTAGATTCCTTTATAGTATTTTTTGTTGCCTCATTTAAAAATCAAGCCTTATCCCAAGCCTGAGGCCGGCTGTATTGTATTTTTGTTTTAATGTCAGGTCTGACTTGCTTGCAGGCGAAAAATTGTAACGGAAATACGGCTCTGCAAATAAGTGCCACTTCTCTGTAAGTTTGTAATAAACAGAAATGGCCCCGATGAAACCGATGCCTACATTTGTTTTGAACTGGTAAGGTGAATTAGCTTTGCCGGTTGTGATACTCACCGGCTGGTAAGCAGTATCAAGCACATCTCCTTTTTGCCAGCTATACAGGTTTACGATCGCCCCGGCATTAAAATTAGCGTGTATCCTTCCATTACCAAGTTCATAGCCTACCAGGATCGGGACATCGATGGTCCGGAATTTATTGTAAGTTGTTTTATAGCGTGTACCCGTTGTAGTATAACTGCCGGTGGTATCCCCGTTTGTATTGATTATATAGACCACCTGCACTATATTCCCCTGCGCAAATTTGAATTTTTCATTTATCTGGCTGTAGTTGATCCCCGTACGAAAACTCATGCCATTACCAAACACCCTGGTATACCGCAGACCTACACTGAATGCTGATGAAAAACTTGTGCTTTCTTTTCTTTTTTGCATGTAAGCAGAATTGCCCGTATCTGTTATACTCCTGAAAGCATAATCCGGACCGCCATATAGCTCGAAATATTTTTTATTGCCTGCTGCATTTTTTTCCGCTTCCGGGCAGGGGATATCCAAATGAGGATTATTTATTTTTTTAACAGATATAGTGAAAGTCTTTTCGGCCCTGATCATTTCCAGTTCTAACAGCAGCCTTTTCAGTAAAAGCTCATTTGAAGCCGTTTCAGAAAGATCATCTGTTGTTGCATCAGGCGTTTTATATATGATGGTCGCAGATCCTTTCAGGGTCTTTGGTTTTTTGTAAAGGCTGTTCTTTGTTGTTGTATAAGTAACAGCTGTTGACGATTGGTTATTGTTATCGTTGTCTGCACCCAGTGCAGGTAAATTATCTTTATAGCCGGGAGAAGCTGGATCTTTGCCTGCTGCAACAGAGCTTTTGCCCGGAGCTGTTACGATCGGGCCGGCTTTGTTTGTTGATGTTTCAGTTAATGAGATATTACTGCTGGCTGGGTTGTCATTGATCTTTGTTCCTGTAGCAATGTTGGTTGCTGTTTTATCATCAGTTCCCGGTACTTCATTATTTATTTTTTCTATAGAGGTATTCGAAGGATCATTAACCGAAACGATTTTTTTGTGCTCTACCGGTGAATAAACATTTTTATAGATCAGGATGCCGGCGCCGGCAGAAACAATTACAAATAACAATAACAGTATGTTCTTATTTAAAAAACTGAACCAGAAAGCCCCCGGCCTCCTTTTATCTTTTTTGGCAATGATATTCTCCCAGATATGCGGTGGCACATCAGGCGAATAATTGCCAAATTTTTCTTTTATATGTTCCTCAAGCGGCGAGTTATTTGTCATACTGCAACCTTTTGTAATTGTAAAATTTGTTTCTGTAGCATTGTTCTTGCTTTTACCAGTTGGCTCCTGCTGGTTCCAGGTTGTATTCCAAGCATGCCGGCTATTTCCTCGTGTTGGTAACCTTCTATAACATAGAGGTTAAAGATCAACCGGTAACCATCGGGAAGGCTGTTTATCAAAACAAGCAGGTCTTTTTCGGTTAAATGCGCATATGCAACCGGTTCTGACTGTCCCTCATGGTTCTCATTGATATCATAGCCTGAATATTCTTTATCATACCTTATCAGGCTGTATTTTTTTAAGGCCGTATTCACTGCAATTCTCCTTATCCAACCTTCAAAAGAACCTTCAAATTTAAACTGGCCTATTTTATTAAAAACCTTTATAAAAGCATCCTGTAGAATGTCTTCTGCATCAGCCGAATTACGGGCATAACGCTGGCATACGCCCAGCATGCGACCGGCGAAACGGTTAAATACTTCCTTTTGACAGGCTGCATTCTCCCTTATACATCCTTTTATAAGTTCATCTTCTGTCAAATTCGTATTATTGGACTTTCCAGGGCCAGGTTTTTAAAAGATACTCCTTGTTATGAATACGCTGCCCTGGCAAGGATATTGTTCCCGATATTTATGGCAACAATCCATTGTATGACATTATTAAATGCTTACATTTAAATAAACACTCGTAAAATTATGCTTTCACAGGATGAGATACAACAGTTAAGAAGCGAAAATGAGTTGCTCCAGATACAGTTAGCCGATATTACCGAAATGATTAATATAAGAGAAGAGGAACTGGGAATTTTAAGGAAAAAAGCCGCCTATAGCGTAGAGCTAAAGAGTACACTGGATGGTAACCTGGAGGAATTCTCGCAAATGCAGTACCATATCGGCGACCAGCAACGTAAGATGGATGGTGCCGCAAAAAGGGAAGCAGCCATGGAAAATGAGATCATCCAGTCCCTGGATGTAGAAAAAGAATTTTATAACATCAGGGATAAGTATGAAAGTGCAAGAGCGGCAATTACTGACCTTGACAACGAATTGGCAGAAACAAGTTCTATGTACAGGCAACTTGCTGCATCCATTGCAAGGGTAGCCGAATTGGAAAGCAGTCTTGAAATAGCCCTGATGGAAAATGATCATTTAAAACAAAAAATTGAAAGCCTCAACAGGAACGCCAATCAATAGTTGCGTTATTTGTCAGTAAATAAAATTCAATACACTTGTATTAAGCAGATCTATTAGCTACTTTTCTATTCTAAACTTATTATATATGAATATACTTGAAAGGGCTAAGAACATCATCATTACACCAAAGACCGAATGGGAAAAAATTGCAGGTGAAGACCAAAGCCTGAATGCAGTAACCATGTCTTATGTACTTCCCCTCGCACTGATCGGTGCCGTGGCAGCATTTATCGGCTTTGGCTTTATAGGAGTAAACACTGGTCTTTTGGGCATCAGGATAAAGGGAATTCACTGGGGCCTTTATACCGCAATAAAGGTTTTTGTCTCAAGTATCCTTTCCGTTATAATTTGTGCATACGTGGTTGACATGCTGGCTCCTTCATTTGGATCTGAGAAAAATATAAATAAGTCTGCCCAACTGGTTGCTTATGCATATACCCCGGGATTGATCGGAGCTTTTTTAAACATCCTGCCAATGCTTGCGCTCATTGGCGGCCTTTTTGGAATATATGGAATCTACCTTTGGTACCTGGGCCTTGGGCCAATGAAGAAGACCCCCGAAGATAAAAAAGTAATTTACCTGCTGGTATCAATTGTTATATTGATCGTTATTTCAATATTGATCGGTTTTATTATGGCAAAATTGCTGGGGAGTATTTTCGGTTTCGGGGACCTGGGTGAATATGGAAGGTTTGGAATGTAAAGCCTGCACAGCAATATACAGTCTCTTGACGATAGTGCCTCAGTTTGAATTTATATGATTACTTAACTGTCAGCCTGAGCTTGTCGAAGGCGAATTGGTATACGATATTCACACCGGCTTCAACAAGATCGGCGTGACAACATTCAAACTGACACATTAGCTTGCCGCTGGCTTTTTTATTCGGCTTTTTTGTTTGAGTTTTGTCTTTAAATAAAAAAGCGATGAACGATATAGCATCAATCAGAAAGGATTATAAATTGAAAGGCCTTGACGAAAAGGATGTACAACAAGACCCCATTGACCAATTTGAAAAATGGTGGCAGGATGTTTTGGGTAGTACGATCGAAGAAGTAAATGCAATGACACTTGCCACAGCTAATAAAAGCGGGAGGCCCTCAGCGCGGATCGTTTTATTGAAAGGGTTTACAAAAGATGGTTTTATTTTTTTTACAAATTATGAAAGCCACAAAGGATTAGAACTCAGGGAAAACCCACAAGCCAGCCTTGTATTTTTTTGGAAAGAATTAGAGAGGCAGGTAAGGATCGAAGGGCTGGCAGAAAAAATAAGCGCTGAAGAAAGTGATTCCTATTTCAAAACCCGCCCGGAAGGCAGCAAGATCGGTGCATGGGCGTCACCACAGAGTAAAGTAATAGCATCAAGAGAGTTCATAGAAACCAATGTTTCTTCGATCGAAAAAAAATTTACAGGTAGTGGGGAAATACAAAGGCCGCCACATTGGGGCGGGTATATCATCAGGCCATCCGTTATTGAATTCTGGCAAGGCAGGCCAAGCAGGCTGCATGACAGGATACAATACACTAAGCTTGAAAACGGAACCTGGAAGATTGAAAGGCTGGCACCGTAGTAAGCTGTTAGCCATTAGCTAATGGCTAACAGCAAAGGAATAATCGCCGATCTTAATTAAATTACTGGAATAAAATTTTGAGACAGGTAAGAAGTAAAATTATTTCTCTTTTTTAGCGGCTGCTTTTTTAGCAGGAGCTGCAGGCGCCGCTGTTGCTGCTTTTGCTTTTACTGCTACGGTTGCTTTACTTTTCGCAGGTCTGGATTTACCAAAGCTTCCGGCAAATATCTTTCCTTTTTTTGTTTTAATATCTCCACGTCCCATAATAAATTTTTATTTAGTTAGATGATCAAAATTATAACAAAAAAAGCAAGACACAGCTGTGTCTTGCTTTTTTAATTTTTTCGGGCAACTTAGATTTTGCCAGATAGTTCTTTACCTGCTTTAAATTTAGCAACTTTCTTTGCTTTAATTTTTATAACAGCACCTGTTTGAGGATTACGGCCGTTACGGGCAGCTCTCTTAGAAACAGAAAAAGTACCAAAGCCAACTAAAGTTACTTTGTTACCACTTTTTAAAGTTTTCGTTACTGCTTCGATGAAAGAATCTAAAGTAGCATTTGCTTGTGTTTTTGTGATGCCAGCGTCATCAGCAATTTTTGTAATTAATTCAGCTTTGTTCATAATTAGGTTTTTGAAATTTTAAGAGAAACAAATATAGAAGGTTTTTGATTGGAACAAAAAATTTTTTTAGAAAAAATGGATTTTTGAAAATGGCTGCAATCCGCAATCCACAAGCTTTTGCGTAAAAATGAATCGAAAAAAATGAATGGGCGCTTTTTATTAAGACGCTGAAACCCTTGATTATAAAGGGTTTCAGCGTTCAATACCCGCAATCCCTGTGTTTGTGCGGCTTGCGGGGCGATAGACAATTTGGTTTTATTTGAAATTATTTGTTTTGCACAATTAGTTAACAACTTCCATAACAGAGCGGAACGCTATGAATTTATTCCCCCATTTTTCAAAGCTTTTTTGTCGCATGAGGCCCGCATGTTTTTCTATATATTGATCATACAGTGCCCTGGTTTCTGCAAAATACTGGATGGCATAAGTAGGGCCATCGGCTTCATCGATCTCTATTAATCTCATGATCCTGGCATTGGTAAAGCAACCGGTTGCTATTACTTCAACAATATGTTCTTCTTTTAACCATGCCAGCCAATCATTTGCTATAGCGGCATTAACCTTAATGGTAACATTATAGATTATACCGCTTCCGCCTCCTGAAAGAGGAACCGGTTGATTCATATTTTTAGCACTGTTCAAACTTTATGATTTTAATTCTAAATATATGGGGCAATGGTCGCTGTGTTTTACATCAGGATAAATATCTGCATCCTTAATAGCAGCCCTCAGTGGTTCTGTTACGCTGATATAATCAATACGCCAGCCTTTGTTGTTTAAGCGTACACTTGGGAAACGCTGACTCCACCAGCTATAGCGGTGGGGCTCAGTGTGGATCTCGCGGAAAGTATCTATCCAGCCACTGGCCAGGAACTTAGTAAGCCATTCCCGCTCTTGCGGTAAAAAGCCACTGCTGTTCTTGTTCCCTTTGGGATCATGTATATCAATTTCCTGGTGTGCTATATTATAATCACCACACAAAATGATCTTAGGGAATTTCTTTTTCAGTTTATTGAGGTAAGTATGAAATTCATCGAGCCACAAATATTTGAATTGTTGCCTTTCATCGCCACTTGTGCCGGATGGGAAATAAGCATTGATCAGGCGAAGCTCACCGAAATCCAACTGTATCACCCTGCCTTCATTATCACTTGTTGGTATACCACAACCAATACAGACATTATCCGGTTTTATTTTGGTAAAGACAGCCACACCGCTATATCCCTTCTTCTGTGCACTGAACCAATGATGCTGGTAACCCAGATCCTCAAGCAGTTTAACATCAATATCTGAATGTGCTGCTTTTGTTTCCTGCAGACAGATGACATCGGCAGGGTTTGTTTTCAGCCAATCGATAAAACCCTTTTTTATGGCTGCACGGATGCCGTTTACGTTGTAAGAAATGATGCGCATATCTTTAATTTTATTTATTATTGTAAAAATAAAGAACCCTTATGGAATATCAGCAAACAGAAAATACTCAAAATGCTTCTTCCAATCTTTTAGGGGATGAAGCAGCATTGATCAATGAGTATGAATACGCATCCACGGGCCAGCGCTTCCTTAATTTTTTAATTGATAACCTGGTTATGAATTATGGCCTTAGCTATTTAACGGGATATGCTGTTGGCATTACTATTACAGTATTAAACCCTGATTTTTATGTAGAAAAGGGCAGTGCTTCTTTTTACTTATTGATATACATGATCAGCATATTGGATTACCTGCTTTATTACATACTTAGCGAAAAGCTGTTTAACGGTTATACATTGGGTAAACTCATTACGGGTACCAAAGCGATCCGGGAGGATGGGGATCAATTAACATTAAAAGATGTTTTGATACGCACAGTTTGCCGCCTGGTTCCTTTTGAAACACTGAGTGGTTTTAAAATAAGGCCATGGCATGATGAGTGGAGCAAAACAATGGTGGTCAAATCAAGATGATCATTCCAATATGGGGCGCAGCCAGCGGGTCATTTCATCTTTGCTCATTTCCTTCCTGTTGGTATAATCTAAAAACTGGTCCGGTTCAATTTTACCCACACCAAAATATTTACTTTCGGGATGTGCAAAATACCAGCCACATACAGAAGACGCAGGATACATTGCCAATGATTCTGTAAGCAAGATACCGGTAGCATCCTGCCCGCCCAACAATTCAAACAGCTTATATTTTTCAGTATGGTCCGGGCATGCAGGATAACCGGGTGCCGGGCGGATACCCAGGTACTCTTCCTTGATCAATTGCTCATTGGTCAGGTGCTCATCAGATACATAACCCCAGAATTCCTGTCTTGTTCTTTTGTGTAATAATTCAGCAAATGCTTCTGCCAGTCGGTCGGCCAATGCCTGCAAGCTGATCTTATTGTAATCATCATGATTCTCTTCAAACCTTTTTATATGTTCTTCGATGCCTTGTATCGTTACGGAAAAAGCGCCTATGAAATCATCCTTTGCGGGACTGACAAAATCGGCCAGTGATAAATTTGGCTGGCCGGCAGCTTTCTTTATTTGTTGCCTTAAAAATTCCAGCCTGATCTCCGACTTGCCATTCTTTACATTAATGGTATCCGCTGAAATTTTATTAGCGTTCCACAAACCCACCACGCCTTTTGCGGATAGCCATTTTTCTGCAATGATCTTTTTGAGCAGGCTCTTTGCATCATTGTAAAGCTTGGTAGCTTCCACACCTATAACAGGATCGGTCAGGATCTGCGGGAACTTACCATGCATTTCCCATGCAATGAAGTAAGGCTGCCAGTCGATGTATTCAGCTATTTCTTCCAATGGATAATTGTCAAATATCTTTGTTCCTGTAAACGACGGAGCAACGGGGGTAAAATTATCCCAGCTAATTGCAGCGCCATTTTTTTGTGCTTCTTCAAATTTCAGGTATTGCTTTGCAGATTTTTTATTGGCAAAATCCTCTTTTAATTTCTCATATTCTTTTTTGATGCCATTGAGGAATTCCGGTTTTTGTTCTTTGCTCAAAAGGCTTCCGGCAACGGTTACACTACGGCTTGCATCCAGCACATGGATCACCCCGTCATCATATTGCGGTGCGATCTTTACAGCTGTGTGCATGCGTGAGGTTGTAGCACCGCCGATCATTAAGGGTAATTTGATACCACGGCGCTTCATTTCGTGTGCCACGTGCACCATCTCATCCAATGATGGGGTGATGAGGCCGCTTAATCCTATGATATCTACTTTTTCTTTTATTGCTGTATCTAAGATCTTATCGGTAGCCACCATTACGCCCAGGTCAATGATGTCATAACCATTACAACCAAGCACTACCCCGACAATATTTTTACCAATATCATGCACATCTCCCTTTACAGTTGCCAATAATATTTTTGCAGCACCGGCGGTTTCTTCGTTTACTGTACCAGCAGCAATGTGGGCATTTTTCCTGTCTTCTTTTTCCTGTTCGATATATGGCGTAAGCACGGCTACCGCTTTTTTCATTACCCTGGCACTTTTTACAACCTGGGGTAAAAACATTTTCCCGGCGCCAAACAGGTCACCTACCACGTTCATGCCATCCATCAACGGGCCCTCAATTACATCCAGTGGTTTGGGATATTTATTTCTTGCTTCTTCCGTATCTGCGTCAATATAATCCGTAATGCCATTCACAAGGGAATGAGAAAGCCTTTGCTCTACCGGTCCATTCCTCCAGGTTTCATCCTTTATGATCTCTTTTCCTTTTGCTTTTACGGTTTCAGCAAACTGTATCAGTTTTTCTGTTGCTTCATTGCTGTCATTGTTCTTATTCAGGATAACATCTTCGCACAATTGCTTGAGTGTTGGCTCGATCTCATCATAAATTACCAGCTGCCCTGCATTTACAATTCCCAAGTCCATGCCCGCTTTAATGGCATAGTAAAGGAAGACACTGTGTATGGCTTCCCGAACATGGTCATTGCCGCGGAATGAAAAAGATACATTGCTGACACCACCACTTACTTTTGTCAGCGGCATCAGCTTCTTTATTTCGCGGGTGGCTTCAATAAAATCAACCGCATAATTATTGTGTTCTTCAATACCTGTTGCAATGGCAAAGATGTTAGGATCAAAGATGATCTCCTGTGGCTTAAAGCCAACCTGTTCTGTCAATATTTTATATGCCCTGTGACAAATTTCAACTTTACGGATCTTTGTATCAGCCTGCCCTGCTTCATCAAATGCCATTACAATTACCGATGCGCCATAGCTTTTACAAATGATGGCCTGTTCAATGAATTTCTCTTCGCCTTCTTTCATTGAAATGGAGTTAACAATGCATTTTCCCTGCACACATTTCAATCCTGCTTCAATGATCCCGAACTTACTGCTGTCGATCATAATGGGGATCTTTGCAATATCCGGCTCTGCCTGTAACAGGTTTAAAAAAGTAGTCATTGCACTTACACCTTCCAGCAATGCATCATCCATGTTTATGTCCAGCACCTGTGCGCCATTCTCCACCTGTTGCCTTGCCACGGAAAGCGCTTCTTCATACAGGCCTTCCCTGATGAGGCGTGCAAATTTCTTACTACCGGTAACGTTTGTGCGCTCGCCGACATTCACAAAATTTGTTTCCGGGCGAATGATCAAGGGCTCTAATCCGCTTAATCTTAAATATGGGTTAATTGTACTCATGTTATTTTTATTTAACCACAGAGGTACACCGGGTTATTTCACTGAGTTAACAGAGGGGTTAAAGTATTAATCTTTTTATTCCATTTTTTAAACTTACTGTTTTAAAGTTGAGCAAAAGGCCCACTTTACAACCTGAAAGTTTTAAGTAAGCTAATAATTGAGCTGTATGTACGTCTGTAAAACATTCAGCACATTTTATTTCCAGTATAACTTTATTTTCGATCATTAAATCAACTCTGTATCCAATATCCATTTTTATTTCTTCATAATATAAAGGCATTGCTTTTTATTTTTCAGTAACGATACCATTTCTCCTCAACTCATAAAATAAGCATTCTTTATACGATGATTCTAGTAAGCCCGGGCCCAAAGCTGAATGCACTTTAAACGCAGACTTTAAAATTGTTTCTGTCAGCGTATTTATTTCATTCATATTTTTGCCTTTAACCATGAGTTTTCCGAGAAGAATTGACAAATACAATTTACTTATTAAGAGCTTGCTGTACTCTGTGAAAAACTCCTTTAACTCTGTGGTTAAAACAAATCAACACTGTTGATTTAAACCAAACTTTCTTCTAAAACCGGTAATACCCTCGGATTAAATTTTGCAACTTCCTGTGCAATATGTTTTATATGATCCGGTGTGGTGCCACAGCATCCGCCAACAATATTCACAAAACCTTCCCTGGCCCATTCCTCAATGATATGTGCTGTTTCGTGCGGCTGCTCATCGTATTCACCGAATGCATTTGGTAACCCTGCATTAGGATATGCCGAAGTATAACAGCTTGCGATAGATGACAGTTCTTCAATATGCGGCCTCATCTCACTGGCACCTAATGCGCAGTTAAGCCCAATGCTTAAAGGATTTGCATGCATAACTGAAATATAGAATGCTTCCAGGGTCTGCCCGCTCAATGTACGGCCACTTGCATCGGTGATGGTACCGCTGATCATGATCGGGAGTTCTTTGCCCGTTTCCCTGAAATATTTTTTTATTGCATAGATCCCGGCTTTTGCATTGAGGGTATCAAAAATTGTTTCTATCAATAAAATATCAACGCCGCCCTCTACCAGTCCCCTGACCTGCTCCAGGTAAGCTATTGCAACTTCATCAAATGTAACTGCACGGAATCCCGGGTTGTTTACATCAGGAGATAATGACAATGTTTTATTCAATGGCCCAATGGCGCCTGCAACAAAACGTGGCTTGTCAGGATTCTTCGCAGTATATTCATCTGCAGCAGCCCTGGCGCATTTAGCTGACGCCACATTCAATTCATACGCCAGCGATTGCATATCATAGTCTGCCTGTGCAATGGTTGTACTGCTAAAAGTATTTGTTTCAATGATATCTGCGCCGGCTTCCAGGTATTCCTTATGAATGCCTGTAATGATCTGCGGCTGTGTAATGCTTAAAAGGTCATTGTTGCCTTTTACATCCGTGTGCCAGTCCTTGAAACGCTCACCACGGTAATCTGCTTCTTCAAGTTTATGGCGCTGGATCATGGTCCCCATGGCGCCATCGATGATGAGGATGCGTTCATTCAGAAGTTCTTTGATACTTTTCATAACTGCTCATTTTTGCTATAATGTACAAGTGAGTGACACAACGATGCTGAATATAGCTGTTGAAGCCGGCTCAAAATAAATGCTCAATAAACTTTTAAACGATTTTCAAATCCCCGGAGTATGGTGGAGATGTATTTCGTTTATTAGTTCAATTTTCTTTAAATCACCAGGGTTGAACAATAAACAAATCCGCCCTGGTACAGGTGCAAAGCTATAAAAACAAAGCCGTAACACAAAATGTTACGGCCTTAAAATCAAAAAATCAGGGCTTCTTTATAGTGTTAATGCTTTCCGATATTAAATACCCTTGAAATATTGAACCCAAAACGGAGATACCGGCTTCCAAATACATCATTGGTATCCGTTATAAAAGATTTTTCCGTCATTCCGGTTGAATTGGTAAAATGCATCTGGAAAATGTGTCCGCCGGTCTCTATATCAATTCCTATTGAAAGGCTGTTGTGCACCTGGTCAACGGGCCTTGTGCCAGGGACCTGGTAATAATATTCTGCAGTAACACTTAGTCTTTTTGTCAGTTTTATGCGCCCGGCAATTCCCAATGCCACTGTATTCTTTCTTTTCTGTCCATATTGAAGGCTGTCCCGGTTGGTTGTATAACGGTTTATACTATCGATCCTGTTATGATGAAAAATATAAGTTGGCATGACCTGTAATGAAAACCTGTTTGAAAATTTTCGCCCAATGATCAGTTGTTCAACAAAACTGGTCTTGTCGCCAAAGCTTGTATGGATCCTCCTTGGAGTATCGGGATTGGAATGCTCCCAATTTGCCAGTTCGGTTCGCACCGCCATGGTTGATAAGAATGATACTGTAAAAGGCATGTTTACCACACCGGTAGACTGGCGTAATAATTTTATTTTAATAAAGCCGTCATAAGTTTTTTGATTGGTACTGTGGCCCACACCGACCATGATATTATTTGTAATACCATAATCAAACCCCATGCGCATGGTAGCACCATCCAGCCCGAAATAATTATATATACCTGACTTTAAAGGTGTAAAGCGGTGTAATATCCTTACATCAAGAACGCCTTTGCCGAGACTTTCAACTGAATGGCCATTGATAACCCTTGTTGATTTAAAAGTTGCAAACGTATAGTTCGTTTTCTTTGGCTCCTGCTTTTCCAGTTGTTTTATCAGGTCTGTTGTATCCTGTGCATATGCCTGTGCACAAAATAAGCTCAGTATAATAAGAAATAATTTGATTGTTTTCATGATCAGTAGGTTTAGTTTAGAGCTTTTGGTCGTAGACACAGGATACGGTAACATCAACAACTTCAGCAATATTGTCCTTTACAATTTTTGGTATGCTGATCTTATAATCCGACAGTTTGATTTTGAATTTTGATGTTGCAGTAATGGTCCCCGCCTTTACCGTAATTGTTCCGGTAGTGGTTGTTTTATTTGTAATGCCATGTATCGTCAGATCACCGGCCACTTCAACAGTGTAATTGCCATCGGTTGTAAAATTTACTTTCGACAGGTCATTGATCGTTCCTTTGAATGTTGCCTTTGGGTATTTATCGCTTTCCATGTAATTTTCATTGAAGTGTTCTTCCATCAGGCTTTTTTTAAAATGAAAACCTTTGATCAGCACGGAGAATTGCAATTCACCCGTAGGCAATGTCAGCACACTTACTACCTGGTTATTATCTGCACTGATATTTTCAATGGAAGCTTTTGAAAAAAATGAGATAGCCCCATTCTTTGTATATACTTTCTGTGCATTGACCGAAAGGCTTGCTGTGATGATAACAGTCAATATGAAAATGGCCTTTAACTTCATGTTGATCTTATTTTATTAAAAAACACCTGGTCAGATAAACGTCGCCTTTTATCCCGAGGTCTTCATCTCCCTGGCCCATGCCACTACAGATCCCTTTGATACTTACATCGTCACCCGTTTTTATTTCGCCCGGATCTTCTTCCATGGTACAGTTCACAGAAGCGCCGCCGGTATTTGTTTTTAAAAGAATGATCTTTTCTTTCATTTGATTCAGTGATACGGAGGTTATTACCCCCCTCACTTCTAATATTTTGCCCGAATATTTCTTCAATGCCCCGGATGAATCTGCATTGAATTGTTCGTATAGTTCAATTGCATTTGCTTTTATTGCATCGCTGTTCCTGACATCTACAGGTCCTTTATTGAACAGGTAATAGCCAAAAGCAACAGCTAAAATTGCTGCCAGTAATAATGAGATCAGTATGCCTTTTTTTGCCTTCCTGTTCATTGACAGCGTTTAAAATGACTATTTCATCCTTTCAAAACGTAATCATGAAAGAAAGGGTTGTTTTTTCAGGCAATTTTTTTCGAAAGGGGTTAGCTACCGGGAGAAAGCGTTGTTTTATTCCTGCCCGTTGTGCCATAATAAAGAAACAATGGGAAAAAGGTAAATAAGGTAATACCATATTGCGTTTCAAAAACAGATTCATTGAAACAATAAGCTATCAACAGGATTGTAATGATCGTTAGCTCCCTGTTCTTTTTCCGGGCAGCCAAACTTACCAGTGTGCAGCAGATCAAAATAAAAACGAGTAAACCAGGTATGCCTGATCGTAAAACCGATTCCAGGAATTGGTTATGTGTGTTGTATCCAAGATACCCACGATCTGGTGTAAGCCCATCACCGATATACATGTGTGCATCGACATATTTTTTGTCGAGTAATGGCTGGGCTTCATCCGAAACACCTGTCAGCCATGCGTGCCGTTCTGTTAATATCTCTTTTACAAACCGCCCTTCGAGCAACCTGAACTGTAAGCCATTGAAATAAATTGCAGGATCAAAGCGTTGCCGGCTGGCGAGGCTCATATCGCCCGAGTATATCTCCTTAAAGCGTGTACTGATCTTGTTTTGTGTTAAGAGAACAAGTAAGATCAATGCAAGACCTGCAAATAAACTTGTAAAGATGATGAATCGCTTATCCAGTTTTGTTCTTAAAGCCAACATAATGTAGTAAGCGAAGCAAATTCCTGAAAAAGCAATAACTAATTTGGAAGAAAGCAGCAGGATACAGCAGGTGAAATAAACGACCAGCAAAAAATGAATAGTCCTGTTGTGAAGATAAATGGCTTTCCGGGCTCTTTCAAGCAGGTATACGAGGCCTGCAAATAAAAAAATTGACAGCTGCACAGCGTGCTGGTTGAAAGGCCTTACCAGTTCGTGGTAAAAGAAAACATCATTTTGCGCATGCAGGAAAAAATATTTGTGCAATGCTACCAGCAGGCAAAATAGCATTACCGCAGCAAGGATATATATATACCAGCGCATCAGTTTTTGCCGAACATGGACATCCAGGTAATTGCCGCAACAGAGGGTAAGCGGTACAAGGACCATTGCGGACTTTAATTGCAAATGTCTTGAGGCTTCAGTAAGGGAAGAAGTAAAAAGCAAGCCCGTTGCCTGCAATAAATAAAATAAACAACTGGCCAGGAAGAAGCTATTCTTTAGATTCATGTTAAGCCATGAACCCGTTTCAATTTTATTTTTTAAAAGACCGGTTGCCAATATCAACGCGATGCTGATACTGCTAACCGCCCTGAAACAACATGCCATACTTATAAAAAAGGCGATCCACCATAAGTATAACAGTGTATCCAGGTATTTTGAAGTCTTCATTTTGTTGTTATTCCGGAGTTGTAAGAAGGCCTGTACTGATCTATACTTTTTATCTTAATTGCCGCGATGCGATCCGTTTCTGAACGAACAGGTACAAGGACAATATATATCCGATGGCAAAACCGCCGATGAAGCCAAGCAGCAGCAATTTAAATAATTTTGGTGCTACGGGTTTTTCAAACTTCTCGAATTTGTGCAAGACCTGTACCGCATTGGTGAATTTTAATTCATCCTGGAAACTATATAATTTCTCATTTAAACCGATCATCTGGCTATTGATAGTGGAAACATCAATAATAAAGGAAGATGCATGCGGGTTATTGTTGTTGATGTTGTACTCGATATTTTTCTTTGTTGAGTCCAGCTTGATTATTTCAGCCTTTACCTTATCAATGAGTTGTGTAAGGGTTGTCTTCCTGGCGTCCAGTTTCGCTTTCATATAGTCACTGTTCCCGAGGCCATATACAATTCCTTTTCCGAGGCTGTCAAGAATTTCGTTATCCTTTACCAACACTTCTACCATAAATCCATTTGGATTGTTGGGGATGTATAATTTTTGTATCTCTGATGCTTTCATGCTGTTTACTTTTTTCAGCATCGCGGGATCACAATTAAAGCGTTCTGCCAAGACAGCATACTCTTTGTCCTTTAAAAGATCGTTCCAGTTCTCAATGATATTGATCTGTTCTGTATTTGATAGTGAAAAAGAATGCAACAACATGGTAGAGGCATATTGCTTTGAAGACGTTTTGTATAATATGAAACCTGCAATTATCCCGGCAAAAGAAAATATTGCTATCAGCCTGCCATATTTCCCGAAAAAAGAAAAAATTCTTTCAAAGAGGTTTATAAGATCCAGGTCATCGCTTTTATTTCCCTGGCCTGGTTGATTTTCTAACATAGATGACTGGTATATGTTTTCACAATATACAATATTAACTAAAACTCACTAAACGTAGTTCCGGTATGAAGGGTTGCTTTAAAAGAATATATTTTCTTTCTGTTGTTATACTTAAATTTATATCAGCAAGCACTGCTTTTCGCTTCAGTATATATCGTTATGGGTATGAATTACAACAGGAAATTATTTTCAAATTTTCTTTCTTTGAGTATTGTACAGGGAATTAATTTCCTGATCCCGTTGCTTGTAACGCCCTATGTGATCAGCAAAGTAGGTGTTGATGGTATCGGGGTAATAGCCATTGCACAAACTGTCATGATCTATCTTTCCACCATTACTGATTATGGATTTAATATCTCCGGCACAAAAGATATCACCCTTTGTAAAAATGACCGTTTAAAAACTTCAAAGATCTTTTTTACAGTGATGGCAACCAAAATACTCATAACGGTATTTCTATTTGTGCTGTTATTGTTGTGTACGCTTTTTATCCCGGTATTGAAACATCATTTCATGCTGTATTTACTGGGCTTCATCTTTGTTATTGGCCAGGCTTTGTCTGTAAACTGGCTTTTTTTAGGAATAGAAAAAATGCACTTTATAACCATTGGTTCTTTGTTCTCCCGCTTGATCTTTGTTGTACTCCTGTTTGTATTCCTTAAGAAAAAGGAAGATGATATATTATTTCTTTTCTTCCTGGGCGCAGGAAACCTGCTGGCAGCATTGTTAAGTTTTTTTGTTGCAATATATCTTTTGAAACTACAATTTTTGCAGCCACTATGGGCAGATATCATGGATGAATTCAAGAAAGGCTGGCAGGTCACCCTTTCTGTTCTTTCACTAAACACTTATTTATTTACCGGCATTTTTATCTTAAGGTTTTTTACAAATGATCTTATGGTTGGATATTACAGTATTGCGGTGCGGATCTTTTTTGCAGCACGCCAGGTGCTGGCAGTATTTTCCGAGGCTGTATATCCACATATCTGCCAGGTGATTCTTATAGGAAAGGAAGCCGGCAAAGCATTTTTTAAACAGGTCTACCTGCCTTTTCTTATCGCAACATTCCTGGGTTGTATCATACTATTTATTTTTTCTCCGCAGGTGGTATATATATTTATTAAGGAAGAATCTGCTTTGCCGGTTTTGTTATTGAGGATGCTGAGTTTTGTCCCGGTTATTGTTTGCCTCAATATTCCTGCATACCAGTTATTGCTGGTCTTTGATAAGAAAAAAAGTTATTTAAGAATATTCGGTTTTGCAACTATTATAAATATTACTGCAAATATTTTCCTCGCGAATGAATGGGGAGCAACCGGTACTGTTTTTAGCATCATCATAACTGAACTATTTATTACAGCAGGACTTAACAGGGAACTTTATAAAAATAATTTGTCAGGGTTTATCAGCCCGGGATTTGGGTAGTGGGTCAATTTGAATGTTGTCAGGCTGAGCTTGTCGAAGCCGGTGTCAGAACCGAACAACGATACGCCTTCAACATGCTCAGGCTGACAACTCAGAAATAAAATAAAACTGACCCACTACCGGATTTGTATGAGGAAGCTTATTACATCAATTCATCATGGAAAAAACGGGAACGGGATATGAAAATAAACAGGTATTTTCCTTTTGCCTTTATCTATTTCTTTGTTAATTCATTGGGATTACCCTTTGGATTAACATACACTGCAATATTAAGCCCATTGTTCTACTGGTGGATCATGATGGAAAGGAAGAAAGAGGTATTGGTTCCTTTCTTTGTTTGCCTTTCTCCTTTTCTCATTGCACATGCCATAATCGGTGTTGATGTAAGGACTTATATTATCTCGATAACAAACTTTACTGCAGTGTATATTTTTTGCCAGGCTTTCTACAGCTTTTTAAAAACAGTGGAAGATGTAGAAAAAATATTCCGGAGATTACTGATCATAAACTTTTTTGCCTGCCTTATTGCTGTAACCATTTATTTTACTCCTTATAGCAGGTTCTTATGGATGCAGCAAACGATCACGGACGGAGCTGATAATTTTACCCGGTTGAAATTATTTACCTACGAAGCTTCTTATTATGCCAGCCTGCTTATCCCTTTGTTCTTTTTCTATTTTATGCAGGTTATCCTTAAACAAAACAGGATGAACAGCTGGTTACTGTTGTGTATGTTGACCATACCATATATCCTTTCTTTTTCTATTGGCGTGATAGGATGCCTGCTGTTGTCGGTTGCGCTTACGTATTTAATTTATGCCAGGCTGCTTACAAAGAAAAAAAGGGTGTTAAGCCTGCTGATCATTGTCGCGGCTTTATCAGTATCTTTTTTGACGATCCTTTGGTTGTCTCCCCAAAACATAATTTTTTTACGCTTTGAAAATATTTTTACCGGTAAGGACACTTCCGGTAACGGGCGAACATACGAAGCTTTTATACTTGCAATGAAGATGCTGGATCTGAAAAGTTATGCATGGGGTATCGGGGCTGGACAAATAAAAATATTGGGTGCAGATATCATCAGGAGTTATTATCTCTATGATCTCGATTATAATACATTTGCCATCCCCAATGCCGCTGCAGAAACACTTGCGATCTTTGGATGGGTAGGATTGTCCATAAGGATGTTGATCGAGCTGTTCCTCTTTTTTTATACAAGGGTCTGGACAAATTATTACCGCCTGCTGTTATTTATATTTATTTTTTTATACCAGTTCACCGGTAGCTTTATTACAAATATTGCTGAGTATGTAATATGGATACTGGCATTCATGAATGTTTTCCCGGCTTTTAATGTGAGAAGAAACAACCAGGGTCTTCTTTAATAAATTATTAATATCATGATAAGAAATAAGTGGTTAACTGATAAAAACATACTTGTTTTAATTTTATTAATCGCATCATGTCTTCGTTTTTATAAGATAAATTTTCAAAGCTTTTGGCTTGATGAATTACATACAGCCATTGAAGCTGACCCTGCGCTAAGCTGGGGAGAACTGTTCGGTTATCTTAGGTGCTGCGACCAACACCCACCCCTTTTTCTTGCCATTGAAAAAATTCTCTTTTTGATATTTGGAAATACAGAATTGGTTGCAAGATCATTTTCAGGTATTGCAGGTGTAACCGGAGTATGGGCTATTTATTTGTTGGGGAAGGAACTTTATTCTTCTAAACTAGGACTGATCGCGGCCACCCTTTGCAGCTTTAATTATTTTCACATTAATTATTCCCAGGAAGCCAGGCCATATGCGCTCGTTTTTCTTTTTGCCTGCATGTCATTTTATCAACTTGCGAGGCTGATCAAAAATCCTTCATGGAGAAATAGTTTGTTTTATAGTCTTTGGACCATATTAATGATCTATACACATTATTTTGGCTTGTTCACGCTCATATCACAAATCGCAATATTTATATTTTTTACATTTAACCAGGGAAAAAATTTAAAGCTATACCTGAAACATTCCATCATATCCGGGTTGCTTATTTTTATTTCTTATATCCCATGGATATCTTACCTGGTCTCTATGACTGCTATCAAAAAATTCTGGATCGCCCCTGTTTCACAAACTTTTGCTATTGATTTTTTTTATGAATTTTTCGGAAATTCGGACCTCCTGAAACCTTTTTTGCTTTTGTTTTTGATAATGGGAGTAATACATCTCCTGTTATATAAAGTACCAGCTAATCCGGATACGAAAACCCACCCGCTCCATTTTAGTTTTACCATTTGTTTTTTATGGATCTCTATTACCTATTTAATTCCCTATATAAGATCGGTCATGGTGGTTCCTATGTTATTTCCAAGATATGCCATTGTGGTTCTTCCAGCTTTTCTATTCATTTTGTCTGTTGGAGTTGAGTCCATATCTCCTAGGATACCTAAAATGCTTTTATTATGTGCTTTTTGTTTTTTATCCTTTTTTGATTTCGCAATAAATAAAAAATATTACACGCAAGTGCATAAAACACAGTTCAGGGAAATGGCGGCCTTTATCGCTTCTGAAAAAAACTTTTCTTATCCTGTGCTAAGCGATGCTACAGCCTGGCACCAACAATATTACCTGAAAAAAATGGCTTATACTTCGCCAATCCTCTCAGGTAATCTTAATGACCAACTTGATTCAATTCTAAAGAAAAATAATAGCCAATCCACCAATAAAGGTTTTTGGTTAACCGGTGCGCATGGAACCGCCAAGCCTGATCCTGGAATACTAAAACAACTTGATTCCTCATTTATTCTTTTCAAACAACAGAATTTTTATGATGCCTGGGCACTGCTTTATGTTCCCCGCAATGCGATGAATAAGAATTCACTGACCATGGATTATCACTCTTTCTCCACAGAAAAGCCCTTTAACTTTAATGGAGATACCGTTGTGCCAATTTGGGAAAGAGAGATCAGGTCCGATACTTTTAGTTTTAAAAAGGGAAGGTATAGTATACAGATTCAAATTGCAGGCACGTCTGCGTTAAATGAATATCCGCATATCCAGGTATTCGTTAATGAGCAACTGGTAGATAAGTTTTATGTTACGGAAACTTTAAAATTTTATAATCTTTCTTTTAATAATATAATGGATTCCCATGCCACTATTCGCATCATTATGGACAATGATGCCAGTTTAAAAAGTAAAGGAGAAGATCGCAACGCATTTCTGAAATCAATAATAATTTTGGAAAATGGTAGCAATTAAATGCAATCAAATCCAATGATAAAAGTAGCGATGATAGTACGAACAACGCTCTACACAGTTAGAGGTGGCGATACTGTACAGGTATTGCAAACGGCAGCACATCTTGCGGGTCACAATGTTTCCGTTGATATAAAACTAACCAATGAAAAGATCGATTATAAACAATACGACCTGCTGCACTTCTTTAATATTACAAGACCGGCAGATATGCTTTATCACATCAACAGATCCCGAAAACCTTTTGTGGTTTCAACCATATTAATTGATTACAGTGAATATGACAGGTATTATAGGAAAGGGTTTTCAGGGAAACTTTTCCGGTATTTAAGCACCGACGTGATTGAATACGTCAAAACAATGTCGCGGTGGTTTTTTGGGAAAGATAAGTTAATGACCTTATCGTATGCCTGGAAAGGCCAGCGAAGATCGATCATTGAAATTTTAAAAAGAGCAACATTATTACTGCCTAATTCGCATTCAGAATACAAGCGCCTTGTTCAACAATATAAATGTAAAACAGGTTATATAGTTGTTCCCAATGGTATTGATCCCGGCCTGTTCAGATTTGATGAAGCGGTTGAAAAAGACCCACAGCTGGTGCTTTGCGTAGCAAGAATAGAGGGGATCAAGAACCAGCTTAATCTTATACAGGCCCTTAGAGACACAAATTTTAATCTGTTGATCATCGGTACGGGAGCACCAAACCAGGGATCATATTACCAGGCATGCCGCAAACTTGCTACCGGGAACATCAAGTTCATAGAAAACCTTCCCCAGGAAGCACTGGTAAGCTATTATCAAAAAGCCAGGGTTCATGTATTGCCCAGCTGGTTTGAAACAACTGGGCTGAGTTCATTGGAAGCGGCTGCAATGGGTTGTAATATCGTTATAACTGACAGGGGTGATACAGTAGAATATTTTGGCACAGATGCTGTCTATTGTGATCCGGGTTCAGCAGAAAATATTTATATTGCCGTAACAAAAGCAGCTGCCTTACCTCATAATAAATCCCTGCAGGAAAAAATACTTATTCATTACACCTGGCAACAGGCAACCATTCGAACAATGGAAGCGTATAAACGGATAAAAAATATATGGGATTAAGAATCGGGATACTTGGAACAAGGGGCATACCCAATCAATATGGAGGATTCGAACAGGTTGCAGAATATCTTTCAGCAGGCTTAATGGAGCGTGGGCATGAAGTAATGGTGTATAATTCCCATAAACATCCCTACCAGGAAAAGCAATGGAATGGCGTTCCCATCATTCATTGTTATGATCCTGAATATTTCATGGGTACTGCCGGCCAGTTTATATATGACCTGAACTGTATCCTCGATGCCCGTAAACGAAATTTTGATATCATCCTCATGCTTGGTTATACAAGCAGTTCTGTCTGGAAGAATTTATATCCCCGGAAAGCGATCATTATCTCTAACATGGATGGGCTTGAATGGAAACGTGCAAAGTATTCGAAGCTGGTAAGGCGTTTTTTAAAATATGCTGAAAAACTGGCGGTATCCTCAAGCCATTATCATGTTGCCGATTCAGAGATCATAAAAGGATACCTGGATGAAAAATACAGGATCAAAAGCAAATACATTGCTTATGGTGCCGATATGCATTACAGAACCGATGAGGGATTGTTGTTGGAATATGGCCTTGCAAAAAAAGAATATTTTGTATTGATGGCCCGCATGGAGCCGGAGAATAATATTGAAATGCTTTTGGACGGTTTTTGTATGAGTGCGTCAAAAAAGAAATTCATCGTTATCGGGAATACAACAAATGGCTTTGGCAAATACCTCTGCCATAAATTCAAACATGATAACAGGATCATTTTCCTGGGAGCATTGTTTGACCAGCAGAAGCTTAAGACCATCATTAAATTTTCCTCAGTTTATTTTCATGGTCACAGTGTCGGGGGTACCAATCCCTCTTTATTGGAAGCGATGGCTGCGGGGGCATTTATTGCAGCACATTCGAACCCGTTCAACAAAAGCATTCTTAAAGAAAATGCCTTATACTTCAGAGATGTCAAAGAGGTTTCCACGATCATTGATCAACATGAGAGCCGCTTTGATGAGTGTTTCATCGAGAATAATTATGCAAGCATAAAGCGTGATTTCACCTGGGACAAGATCATTGGCCAGTACGATCATTTTTTCCAGGAATGCTATCTTTCCGGCACAGAAAGAAGTTTTTTACCGGAACCCAAACTTGTGGAACAATTGGAAGAAGCAGCACAACGGGTTGCATAGAGGCAACCATTATAACCGATTATCGTTCTAATAATAGGAAACAATATTTGCAAATAGAGCCGGCTCATTTAAACAGACGAATTTGTGTATCAGGAAAGACATATTAGCAACACTTACCTACTTTAATATATTTGATTACCCTTTAAAGAAGCGGGAAATATTTATTTTTCTCGGCCATGCCGATGAGGGGCATGAATTTGAGCAGGCATTGAATACGCTGTTGAATGAAGCTGCTGTTTTTAAGGTGGGCGAATTTTATAGCCTCCACAATAATTTTTCCCTTTCCGAAAGGCGCACGAGGGGAAATGAAAAAGCAATGCTCATGCTTAAGAAAGCAAATAAAGTTGCCGCACTGATATCCCGGTTTCCCTATGTAAGGGCTGTTGCCGTCTCCGGATCCCTATCGAAGAACTTTGCAGATGATACTGCAGACATAGATTTTTTTATAATTGCCGCTGCTAACCGGCTATGGATCGCCCGAACTTTTTTACACCTGTTTAAGAAGCTGACCTTTTTAGTTAACATGCAGCATTTCTTTTGCATGAATTATTTTGTTGATGAAGCTGCGCCCGAGATCGTGGAGAAAAATATTTATACTGCTACAGAGATAGCAACACTGCTTCCCCTCAGGGGAAATGCCGTGTTTGAAAAATTCTATGCAGCCAATAGCTGGACAAAGGATTTTCTTCCCAATAATTATATGCGCATCTCTTCCGCTAAAGAAATTACAGGCGCCTGGTTTAAGTTTATCGTTGAAAAATTGCTTAACAATAAAATTGGCGACCGGCTTGATTCTTTCTTAATGAAACTAACCGACAAAAGCTGGAGCGCAAAAACACGGCGCAATAAAAGAAATACCAGGGGTGTACTGATGAGTTTGCGTGCCTCGAAACATTATTCAAAACCTGACCCGGCAAATTTTCAATATAAACTACTACAACTCTATGAAAACAACCTGTCTGATATCTTTAATCAATACGAACACTCGTCAAGGCTGACAAACGAATTATTATAAAGAAAAACACCTCCTTATTTTTAAAATCATTTTGTGCCGGAAATTTCTGTAGTCATAATAACAAAGAATGAAGCGCTTAACATTCGTGATTGCATCCTTTCTGCAAAAAAGATCAGCAATGATATCATCGTGGTTGATTCCGGCAGTACGGATGCAACTGTTGCGTTAGCTGAAAATGAAGGGGTAAGGACCCTGCTGATCACCTGGAAGGGTTATGGAGAAGCAAGGAATGCCGGGGCAATGGTTGCATACCACGAATGGATACTTTCACTGGATGCAGATGAACGGATCACAGGTGATCTTGCCACTTCAATACATACGATCGATCTCAACCAGGAAAATATTATTTACGGTTTTAAGCGGTTGAATTTTTTTGGCAAGACCGAGATCAGGCACGGTACATTACGAAATGACCGCGTATTCAGGCTTTACAACAGGCAACGGGCCCAATGGAACCTGGTACCGGTACATGAAAAACTGGTTGGCAACAAGATAAAGCGGCTCACGCTCGGGGCGTATGCAGAACATTATGGCATCAGGAATGCAGCACATTACCTGCAAAAGAAAACGGGCTATGCATTTCTTTGCGCAGTTAAATACAAGCAGGAAAAGAGAAAATTCATTGCGGCTCTGCGGGTATTGTCACCTGCTTTTAATTTTATACAAGCATATATTTTCCAGCTGGGCTTCTTAGATAAACGCATCGGGTTCATTGTTGCAAGGATAAATGCATATTATACCTCAAAAAAATACCAGCAGTTATACCTCATGTTGCAGGCAGAAAGAAAACAGGTACAGCAACCGGGGCTTTTAAGGAACTCGCTGAAATGGATCAGCTCATTGCTTTCTTAGTGCATTCGTGGCAATATTATATTTTTACTTTTCTTAGTGTTATTATAAAATAATCGCCCACATATTTCCAGGGCCATTTATTTTTTAGTTTATTTTCTTTCGCAGTCAAGAATGAATAGAGTTTAGGATGTCTTTCTGCAAAATTTTCAATATAAGATGGAGGAACGATCGTACACAACCCTTCGATCTCCACAAATCTATATTTATCTTTTAAATGCTGAAGGATGAATTTCGGTGAATAATACCAACAGGTAAACCAGTGCCCGTCTATATGGGCCTTTCTTCCCTTTGAGCTGAAGAAGCGCCTGCCGGCTGTTTTGAACTTCCCTTTAAAAACCAACAACGTTTCCCAAAGGCAGAACTTTGGAAGCATTACCAGTGTGACCATTCCGCCGGGCTTTAACAGGCCTTCAAAAGAATGCAAAACCTTTTCCAGTTCAGCCGTACAATTCAACCCGGCAAAATTGGAAAAGATAAGGTCATAAGGCCCTTTATTTTTTAATGAGCCCAATTCAGTAAATGAACAAACTTCGTTGCTTACAAGACCCGTTAATTGATCTTTGATAACTTTTTCTCTTAACTTTTCCTGCATACCGGTTGAAATATCCGTAGCATGAACATGATGTCCTTGTCGTGCAAAGAAAACAGCATCATCCCCTGTGCCTGCGTTTAGTTCAAGGATATTGCTATGGGGTTTTAAATATTTCAGCGCATGTTCTCTTACCCTGCTACGCTTATATTGTATGATCGTATTGGCGGCATACAATTCATCAAAAACAACTGATTGTTTGTTAAAGGCGATCGCAGCCTGTTCTTCATTAATATGTGCAGGTTGCAAACTCATGGTGCTGCTTTTTCCAGCTGATGGAGTTTTTGCTTGTCAATAATACTGGCAGGTAAATAATACAGGCCTGATAATGCTTTTTTTAAAATATGAAAATTGGTTTTAAAAGGATGAGTGAATAAATGTTTTAAATTTTCAAAGGCAATATGTTTCCGGTAACTCCTGTGAACATAGCGGTGCAGTTGTTTATAAAATGCCGGCTGGTAAGTGTTGCTGAACATCAAAGCCAGTTCATCAGAATCTGTCCAGTTTGTTTTTTCCAATAACTCATTCTTTACTTTTTCAAAAAATACGGTTCCGGGTAAAGGATATGAAACTGAAATGCCGATCTCGTAAGGCAGTAATTCGTTGATCATATTGATCGTCTTTTCTATATCTTCTTTTCTCTCCCCGGGATAACCAAACTGGATAAAGAATGATGGCTTTACCCCGCACTTCTTTAATAAACGGGTGGCTTCAAAAATTTGTTCAACCGTGGTCCCCTTATCCATTGCATCCAATATTTTTTGCGACCCGCTTTCTGCGCCCATCCATATATTATCACAGCCTGCTCTTGCAAGGTCTTTTATATTGTTTTCCTGCAACAACAGGTCAACCCTTCCCTGCATTTTAAATTTGAATTGAATTTTTTCTTTCTCAACCAGGTCGGCAAATTCCTTGACCCAACCGGGCTTCAGGCCAAAAATGTCATCACAGAACCAGATATGGTCAAAGCCAAATCTTTCTTTCAGTATTTTTAATTCGGTAACTACGTTTTGCGGGCTTCTTGAATTATAACGGTTCCCATAGATCGGCTTGGCGCACCAGTTACATTTAAACGGGCAACCCCTTGTTGTTCCCATATTCATCGAAAAATACCCGGCATGTTTTAACCACATTTTCCTGTAAGGTTCTATGTCGATAATATCCCATGCCGGGTATGGCAGCGCATCCAGTTCTTTTATTACATTTCTCCGTTTCGTTTTTACAACAGCATTGTTGTGTTTAAAAGCAAGGCCTTCTATGTTAAAGAGATCTTTTTCGTTTGTTATAGCATCTGACAATTCAAGCAAGGTCATTTCAGCTTCGCCAAGTAAAATATAATCTGCACCTTCGGCGAGGTACATCTCGAAGCGGTCGGTAGAATCGGAACTGGAAACGATCACGGTGCATCCCTTTTCCTTTGCATAACGGATCATTTTAAAAGCAGCATCCCTCATATTCTGCAAGCACATCTTTGTAAGGTAATTGAAGCCGTCATCGTAAATAACAAATATATCAGGCTGTTCGTTATTGATATGTTGAATAACCTCCTGTGGCCCTTGTGCAAACATGGTATCGAAAAAAGATACCGGGTAGCCATGCTCCCTCATAAAAGCCGCTGCATACAAAGTTCCCAATGGCGCATAGGGCTGCCCTGTGGCCCATTGCTTTGGATCAAAGCGCAGGAAATAAGAATGTGTAAACAATATCTTTTTCATCCGTTGAATAATTTCATGAAAGATTTGTTACGGGTGAAAGGTTCAGGTAACAAACACATTTCAGGCAGGTCTCGTTCTTATCCATGTCTAAATTTTTCCTGAATTCAATAGCGCTTTCGCTGTTGATGATCTTATCCAGTGATTCCGCTTTTATATTTCCGTATGCATTGTGAAAAAAACAGGGCCGCACCGAACCATCTGCCTCAATTACTGTTGACACCCAGGGTGCATTGCATTTTTTATACGGGAAATCATTGAGGCCGTAATAAGCGGCATAATAATCATATATCTTCTGTATTTTTTCGGGCGGTTCTGCAATGAAATTATTTTTGAACTCATCAGCATACTTTAGCAACAGCTCTTCTATCATTTTTTTTAATTCAACAAGATCCATTTTTGATAAAAGGATCTCGTGTTGCCGGTCCTCATCCCAGGGCATTTCCCTGTTGAAAGCCGTACTGCTCACATCTGCAGGCAGGAAGCTTATTTTATCAAGCCCGATCGCTTTTGCGCTGTCGATGATCTGCGGCCAATGATGGAAGTTAAGCCTGTGTATCACAGTGCGGCCGGTAATTTTAAATTTGGGATCGATCGATCTTACCGATTGGATCCCTTCTTTCAGTTTATTAAATGCACCCGGAATATTGCGTATCGTATCATGCAGGTTTTCATCACCATCCAGCGACACAATGATATCATCCACCCAGTTGACCAACCGGTCTGCATTTTTTTTGATCGTCAGGCCTGTCGACAATAAGCTGATCTTTATCTTTTCTTTTTTCAATATCTCGCAGAACCTGAAAAAATTTGGATTAAGCAATGCTTCACCTCCTGACATCAATACTTGTTGTGTCCTGAATTTTTTTAAAGAGAACAACAGGCTGCTGATATCATCTTCCGTTAATTGCTTCAGGTTGTGATTTCCTTTCCAGATATCACACATTATGCAGCGACAGTTACAGGCACTATGCGGCATCAGTATTACGATCGGTAATGTAGTTATACGGTCCGTTTGTAAGGTCCTGAGCCGCTTAAATGTTTCGTATAATGACTGTGATGACAATGGTTATTTATTTTTTATTAGAACCCAGTGAAAAGGATATTTTCTTACCGATAATTTATTTTTCCAGGAATAAGGATCTTCTAAAATTATATGCTGGTATTCATTCAAAGCTTCAATTGAATGGTGATGATAATACATGGCCAGTTCGCTAAAGCCTATAGAACTATAATATTCACTGCTTCGCTGTTTTGCAGCAGCA
Source organism: Ferruginibacter sp. (assembly GCA_040006715.1). Classification (GTDB taxonomy): domain Bacteria; phylum Bacteroidota; class Bacteroidia; order Chitinophagales; family Chitinophagaceae; genus Ferruginibacter. Next base: position 298,111 of record JBDTWL010000001.1, read on the forward strand.
ATTTCTTTTTGCCTGTAGAAATGAGAATCCAATATGTGCATCTCTCCTCCTGTTGCCAAATACTTCAATGCAGTGTCGGTCACTTCTTTCAGCGAAGAAAAATACTGGATGGAAGCTGCGAATAGTATAATATCAAATTTAGTATTGCCCAACACAGCATTTCTCAAATCGCCATAGATAAAACGCAGGTTTGAATGTTTGCGAAAAACCCTTTTTGCCTGCTCCAGTTCAGTGTTGTTGATGTCTATTCCAATTACAGTTCCTGTTGAGGCGGCAGCTAATTGGGCAGACAGCCAACCGTTCCCACAGCCAACTTCAAGGATATTCAGCCCGGTATCTTTGCGCTTTATATGCGACAATATTTTTTTAAAAGTACGGGCCCTTATTTCCCATTCTTTGGCATTTGGATGATCCCTGTGTATGAAGGGAAGGCTTGCAACTTCCTCATCTTTATAGATCCTTCCTTCTTTTTGGCGCAGGCTGATATATAGCTGTTCAAATTCATCTGCAACAGGATATGCACCGGTTGTATCTATCATTGCTTAACTATTTTGAAAATATAATTTTTCTCCAGCATATTTTGTTTGCTATGCACACATTGGAGGACAAAACCATTCTTCGCAGCAAAGCGTGTGATCATTTGCATATCGCAGCCATTAAAAAGCACCATGAATATTTCTGTACCGGTATGGATATGATCAGCAAGCGAATCAAATAATGATGAAAAATATTCCCCGTTCTCTCCGCAAAACCAGGCATAGTCTGCATTTGTTACCGGCTGTTTTTTATAATACGGCGGATTGATCGCAATGATGTCGAATTGTTGTTTGGGAATACGCTGAAAAAGATCGGATTGTATGACCTGTAGTTTCACCCCATTTTGTCCGGAATTTTTTTTAAGGAACTCAACAGCTACCGGGTTGATATCAGTTGCTGTAACATTCGCCCCGCTTTTTGCTGCTACAATAGAAATAAGTCCACTTCCACAACCAAGTTCTAAGAATTTTTTTTCATCCAATGAAAGCTTCCCGATATAATCCAACAAAAGTTGTGTACTGAAAAAGAAGCCGGGATGAAAAACCTGTGGTGCAATAGCAATAGAGATGCGTTTATACCTGTATATCCTTGTCTTGGAAAGGTACTTTACCAATAAGGGTTTGTACGTTCGGGCAACAATATGTCTTAATGTAGTATTCAAAATATTATTTTAAACCTGTAGTTCTATTAAACTCAAAAACCAGTACTGACATCGTCTTCGACATGCTCAGACTGACAGCACCAGCCATGTTGAGCTTGTCGAAACATAGACAGGATGCTGCTATTTAATGTCAAATAATTTTTAATAGCACAACAGCTTCATTTAAAAACCTTCAATTTCCGGTTGCCGGTATTTCCATAGTATCTGCAATGCTTTTAATTCATAAGGTTTTTTATACAGGCCTGTTTTATACCGCACAGATGCAACATTCCGAAGTACCTTTCTTTTCAGGTCTGTCAGCTTTATATCAGAGGCTGTTGGATAATATCCATTCAAAACAGTTTCAAAATCTTTGATCTTGTCGATCATCTCCGGAGTTAACCAGGGCGTTAAAGGATTTTTTCTCAGGTCAAAGTTTTCCCATTGCGGGCCTATCCAGTCTTCCAGTTTTTCTGGAAAATGGAATCCGGTTCCCAATACTTTTTTATACATGTCACTGCCCTCCGTTGGTACAGGGCTGTAAACATAAATAATGATCTCTGTTTTGGGATTGATCTGTTTTATCTTTTTTATGAATACAATGTCCTGTTCGATCTGGTTCATTGCCTGTTCCGGCGTATCTGCGGGAGTTCCAAGTACGAACGAGTATTCGGGGATGATATCAAATTTCCCGATGCGTGCGGCAAAGGACCTGATCTCAGCAGCAGTCTGCGTACCACCCTTGTCCATTTTTTTCAATATATCATCATTGCCTGTCTCTGCACCGAAGAAGATCATCTTGCAACCGCTCTCTCTCATTAACACAAGGGATTCATCTGAATATTTATCAATGGTATCTATCCGGCCTTCACCCCACCAGGTCATTTTTTCCGGTTTGATCAGCTTTGAAAACTCAACAGTTCTTTTTTCTGAAACAAAAAAATTGTTGTCATGAAATTCGATGGCATTGCCGCCAAAATTTTCCTTGAGGTATTTTATGTCATTGTAAATGAGCTGTGCTGACTTTCCACGCCACCTTGCATTGTAAATAGGAACCACGGCACAAAATGAACATTTAAAAGGACATCCCATACTGGAATGATAAGCGATCGTTTTTGTACCCAGGTATGTTTTGCCCAGGTAATTACGGATGGGATAGAACTGGTTCAGTTTTTCGTATGGCAATGCCGGTAATGCATCGGGATCATACAATTCATCCTTCGCAGTCTTGATTATTTGATCGCCCGACCTGTAAATAAGATTGTGAATTAATTCAAAGGGTTCATTATTTTCCAATGCATCTATTAAAGCAGGAAAAGTTTTTTCTCCCGGCCCATTGATAACGAAATCCACGAAAGCAGATTTCAACACAACTTTTGATTGGTTGGAAGGGAAATATCCGCCCCAGATGATCTTAATGCCAGGAAATAAATCGCGGATTTGTTTTGAAATGGGTATTGCCTGTTTCAACTGCGGGCCGGGCATGGAAGTGCAGCCAAAATATCCAAAACCACCACCCGATAAATACTGCCTGATCTTTTCCCAGGGGTCTGTTTCCATGTTACCATCTACTATCACATAATCATAAAGTCCTTCTATAGAAGATGCAATACTGAGAATGGAATTTGGTATCCTCGGTTTATAATTTGCGCTTCTTGGATTAAATAATAGTACCCGGTTCATACAGTATTAAAGTTAACGTAAATGCTTCTATCTAAAACGAGTTATCGAAGCAAATAGTTGCCCGGCAGCTTATTTTTATAACGCCAGCTTGCATAGCTATTATGAATATGTGCCAGTGTTGCTTTTCCCGGCTGTATCTCGTGCTGGTTAATAATTTTAAATAGGAATAATTTATGTATGGCATAGGTAAATGAGTCCAGCAGCACCAGCTCCTTATATGAGACAGCCTGTTCGGGTAAGGGCCATTTTAATTTCCCGGATACCTGTTGGCCGAAAGGAAAATGTTCTTTTGCTTTTAACGGCTGCATATGATTCTTTCCCAGGGCATAAACATTTTTATACATACCGGGGTCTACTTTCGAAATAAGTACCTGCCCTGCCGCTTCTACCTGTTCACATGCTTTTCCGCCGATGCGTAACGAGATGATATAATGCTGGTCATCGATCTGCCCGTGCAGATCGGTGGGGAACAGGTTGAACAGACCCGAATGGCTGATGCTGATAAGAGAAATATTTCTTGGAATGGCATAAGCGATCTGCACCTGCTTATAGAGGTTATCGTGTAAAAAAACATTCCCGGCCTTTTTATTGAACAACCGGTTGTTCATGCTGTTGAAAAATTGATGGAACCTTGAAACAAAACGGTGGGTACCGGATGTTCCTTCAAAATAGAAAATAACGGTATTGCCTGCAGGCTGCTTTTTCAACAGTTTAAGTTTAACAACAGCCAAAGCATCCTTTTTTGAAAAAACTTCGTTTGCTTGTAAGATGCTGTGGCTAAAAATCAGCTGTATCAATTCGGGCCATTCGATCCCGGGCAATGAAGGAAAAGCAAAGATCAGCGGGTTATACCCTGTAAATAAATGCAGGTTTGTAATATCTTTAATGATACGATCATTGATAACAAAATATACATGCAGGGGGTCTGTGTACGATCCTTTGGAAAGACAGAGGTATTCCTGCCGGTAATGAAGTCCACTGAGATTGTCTAGTATTTTTTTTACCGGCCCCATATTTAAAACTAATTAAAATAACTTAAGAATATACATGCTTAACAACAATGCATTTCCGGGAGTTAGTATCATCATGCCTGCTTATAACCGGGCCCTGTATATTGTTGAAACGATCAATAGCATTCACAGCCAGACGTATAAAAACTGGGAATTGATCATAATGGATGACCAGTCAGATGATGATACTGAACGGTTGGTCACAGGTATTAAAGATGACAGGATACAATATTATAAAACTGAAAAGCGGTTAGGAATTACAGGGACCAGGAATGCAGGAATGGAAAAAGCGCTGAATGAGCTGATCGCATTCATAGATTCAGATGATCTTTGGGCCGATACAAAATTAGAAAAACAAGTTGCTGCTTTACAGCAATATCCCGGTGCAGGTTTTTCGCTGACCGGGGGTTTTAATTTCCGTGAACTTGCAAAACCGATAGATTTTTTTTATAAGCAAAGAGCAGGAATAAAATATGATCAGTTGCTCATTCCTTATTTCCGGTCTGAAGTATCAACAACAACCTCGTCATTAATATTCCGCAAGGAATGCCTTGCTGTTACCGGCTTTTTTAACAAGGAAAAAATTTTTGCAGAAGTTGACCTGATCCTGGGCCTTGCCATGCACTTTAAGGGGATTATTCTATATGAGCCCTTGCTGTTCCGCAGGTTGCATGATTCAAATATAAGCAGTGCATCATGGGAAAAGGGCTATGATGAAGGGATCGCATTGATCGGGGCATATAAAAAAATGTTGCCCCCCGAATTGGCCAGGGATGCTTTGTTCAGGCTGTATATACATTATGGGGAAGATCATTTGAATCATAAAAAAAGGATCAGGGCTGTGAATAAGTTCTTTAAAGCATGGAAGAACAAACCTTCCAGTATTATTCCTTTAAAGAAAACGGGAAAGGCGATCTTAAGTATTTTTAAAAATTAATATTGAGGAAGATTTTTAAATGACAACAACTGATAATATGATAACGCCCCTTCCCGGTATCCCGTCAAGACCATGGAAAGGAGCTGTTATGCCACGCAGGATACTGGCCATACGCCTGCAGGCGATGGGCGACCTTGTAATAACACTTCCTTATTTACAGCAATTGAAAAAAATGTTACCTGCCGGCACCCGGCTTGACCTGCTTACACGGGAAGAGGTAGACGCAATTCCACGCAATATTTATTTGTTTGACCGTGTTTATTCGATCAGGGGAGGAAGAAATGTAAAGAAGCAATTCCTGTATACCGGTTTGCTGCTTCCTAAACTAATGCTTTCGCGGTATGATGTAGTAATTGACCTGCAAAATAATATTGTAAGCGAATTTACACGCCGGGCACTGATGCCCAAAGCATGGTCACTGTTCGACAGGTTCTCCCCGATAGCTGCCGGCGAAAGTACCAGGTTAACGATCGAAGCTATTGATCTTGGTAACTGCTTCGCAGATGATACAGGTTTTAAATTTAAAAATGGCAATGAAGTTGTTGGTTTATTAAAAAATAATGGATGGGATGGGAAAAGCGAGCTCGTTATCTTAAATCCGGCCGGTGCTTTTATCACACGCAATTGGCCAACTGAAAATTATGCCGGGTTTGCAAAGTGCTGGCTGGGACGATTTCCAAACACACAATTCCTTGTCATCGGCGTAAATACAATACTGGCAAAAGCAGCAGTATTAAAGAACATCCTTGGAGATAAATTGATCGACCTTGTCAATAAAACCAACCCGGTACAGGCTTTTGCCATTATTCAAAAAGTAAAATTCGTTCTATCAGAAGATTCTGGGCTGATGCACATGGCATGGGTATCGGGTATTCCTACACTTGCAATGTTTGGGTCTACGCGGAGCGACCGGGCAAGGCCCCTGGGCAGGCATAGCCTGTTATTGCATTCCTCCGACCTGGTATGCGGTAATTGTATGCAGGAAACCTGCATCTATGGCAATACGCATTGCCTTACACGTTATACGCCGGAATTTGTTTTTGAAAAAGCGATCAGTTTAGTTGATGGTTAATTAAACAATTGCACAATTGCTTTGACTGTATTGCTCATTAAAAATGGCGGGAGTGAAGCACTAACTGTTTTTTTGTTTTGTAAAATGAAAAGTGTTTTTTGTTTCATTTCTTCAATTCCTTCTACAATATGCCAATATTCAATTTCCTGTTTCATGGCCCGGCAGAAACTGATCACTTCGGCCCCTGCCGATAAAGCTTCAAGGCATACACCCGAAAATCCTTCATAATACGAAGGATGCAACAATAGTTTTGTCCGCTGCATCAATTGCAGCACATTATCGTATGGCAGTTCACCGGTAAGTGTAATATTATCCTCCAGCCCGTATTCAGAAATAAGTGTTTGTAGTTTTTCTTTTTCCGGTCCATTCCCCACCAGCATTGCTTTTACAGCAGGCAATGATCGCTTTATTGCGGCAACAACTTCAATGAAGATATCATATTGCTTGAGAGCTATTAATGAACCCACTCCAAGGATATCAATATTTTTTTCCGTTGACGCAGGGGAAAATTGCCGTGGGTCTGTTCCGAAAGGGATCACATGCATTGGCCTTGTATTATGATTTTTTTCAAACTCATCCTGCAAAAAATCTGATAAAACAATTAACTGGGCAGCTTTCACCCGTACACGCTGGGGATAATTGTTTTCTTTTTTTGCATCCTGACCCAATACCCAGCAAAAATGTTTTATGTCGTGTTTACCTGCAAACCTTTTGCCTACCAACGCACACTCACCATACCAAAAACTTAATATCCCCGCAATTTTATAACTGCCACAGATATTTTTTAAAGTTGAGTATAAAGTGCGCCGCAATAGCAGCCTTTTTAAATTCCCTTTGTTTTGCCCGTTAAAGCTCATAACAGTGATATCATGCCATTGATAAACTTTTTTTAAATATGGATATTGAAAACTTAGTATAATGATATTTAATTCCGGGTGGTCATCTTTTAAGGTTCTTACAAAGCTTTGCTGCATGGGCAAACAGGTACTGTCGGCTTCGGAGGAAGGAAAGCCGGGTGTAAGAATGACCAGTGTATTTTTTTTATTCATCAAGTGAAATGATCTTATTACAATAGGAAAGGCTTTTCTTATCATGGGTGATCATAACGACCGCTTTACCGTCAGCAGCCAACGCACGAAAATGTTCCAGCAATAATTGCGTGGCTTCCTCATCTAATTCATTAAATGGTTCATCGAGCAGGATAAATGATGCATTCTTGTAAAGCGCCCTGGCTATGGCGATCCGTTGCTGCTGGCCGCCGCTGATGTTCTTTCCATTCTCCGTGATTATTTTTTCTAATCCTTCGGGGAAATTCATGGCCAGCTTTCCCAAACCTGACATATCCAAGGCATATTGTAAATGCTCTTTGTTGTACCCTTCTTCTTCTAATGTGATATTTCGTAACAGGGTATCATGAATACAAAAACTTTGTTGCCTTGTATAAGCGATCGATGGCCAGTAATTTTTTATTTCATCGATCCCAACCGCTATATCATTGATAAAGATATTCCCGTTTGATGCCGGTAAAAACCCCAGTATTAAATTTAATACGGTTGTTTTTCCTTTACCCGACTCTCCCGAAATACCAATAAAGTCTCCTCCCTTAACAGTAAAAGATAATTGTTGTAATACCGGGTTTCCTTCATACTGGAAGCCTACATTTTTAAATTCGATCGATTGAATGCTTGCTGAAGGTCCTTTAACGGCTATGGCAGCTGTTTTTTTATTTTCCTCCGGTTCATCGAGTGCAAACTCATAGGCCTTCATCTGCCCGCTGATATTTATCACTTTAACGATCCCGGGAATGATCTTGTAAGCCGCCGCCATAAAAGCCCCGATCGCTATCAGCATTGCGCTGCCGTTGTTACCTGTCCATTTTGCAATAACGATCAAAATAAACAAACCGAGCACGGCAAATATTTCGATGATGCGATTGGGCATCGTCTGTAATGCAAGTGAGTCAAACAGGTGGCTGCTGAATGTTTGACGGGCATTCATAAAACGCCTGAGGAAAAAATCATTGCGGTCATAAATATTACTTTCCACGTATCCCTTGAGCGCATCCAGTAAATACCGGAAGGACCTTTCGTTACTTACCTGTATATTCCGCTTTGCATTGGCAAGCCTTTTCTTTATAACATAGAAAACAATGATAACGGGTGGTAACAGTATCAATACCAACAACACAAATAATTTTATATCAAATAAAATGATTGCGATTATTGTCACCAGTATAAGCGATATCTGGGTAATGATCTGCTGTATACCGGAAAGCATGTATTGTGAAAAATCAAATGGCTGAAAAGCAATATGACGTATATGGGAAGACGAATCTATGTTTACGAATTCGGCAAACCTTGCCTGCTGGTAATTTACCAGGTTGCTTCGCGAGATCCGAAGGGCGATCCTGCCTATGAATGTAAACTGGCTGCGGGAAATAACATAACCTGCCCAGTTCTTTATCCCAAACAGGAAAAAGAAAATCGCAATGAACATAAAAGAGCGGTTATCCGCAAGCCAGCCTGGCAAAAAGGAAAGATCATCATGAACGGGCTGGATATAAAACCGGATGATCCATAATAACAAGGCAAGCGAAAGAATATCAAGTATACTGATGAGAATATCAAGCAATATTAAAAGACCGAATTGCTTTTTTTCTTTTTTATCAAGAACAGCCAATATGTTTCGCAGAATATGCTTCACGTATAGTAATACCTTTTTGTTTTATAACTGCAAAGGAATTTGAAAGTAATGATTACAGGCTATATACCCAAGCTTTTGCGAATGGTGCGGTAAAGAATTACCATATCAAGCCTGGGCGACCAATGCCGGATGTAAAAAATATCCATGTGTATGCGGGCCTTTATTTCCTGGAAACTGTTAATTGGCCCTGAATAACCCCGTACCTGTGCCAGTCCGGTCATACCTGGCTTTACTTTATGGCGGGAAGAATAGTTGTTTATCAGTTTTTCATATTTTAAATTATCACTCAGCATGTGTGGCCTTGGGCCAATGATCGACATGTGACCCAATAACACATTAAATAACTGGGGTAATTCATCCAGGTAATGATCGCGTAAGAATTTTCCAAAGCGTGTGATCCTTTCATCTTCCTCGCTGGCGGCTACAAGATCAGCTTCTTTGTTTACGATCATCGTTCGGAATTTGATGCAGGTAAATGTTCCTCCTCCTTTGCTGTTCCTTTTTTGGCGGAAAAAAACGGGGCCCCGGGAATCAAGTTTTATCAGGATGGCAAACAACGGGATCATCCATAAAAGTATAGCAGGAATAAGTATAATTGAAACAATGATATCAAAAGAACGTTTGATGGCCTGGTTGTATATTTTTTTCAAAGGAAAACCTGATGCCGGAAGCGAAATAACAGATACCGGGTAACGGATATTGTATATCGGGGCAATTATCCCTGGGTCAGCATGTTCAGCTGTGAGATTATTTTCAACATAAAAACTATCCATAAGAACGATTGTAGTTATCCAATACGTATATCTTGTAAGCCGGTTGCTTACAGGAACAGATGGTTTTTGTTGAAGGAACTTAGAAGATAAGTTTTGTAAAGCCTATGAAAATACCGCCACTTTGAATTGGTAATTTACCCGTCCCAATTTTATTAACCGGCAGTTTAATATATGGTTCAAAACGCAGGTCACCGATCCTGCCCAGTTTATATGTATAGCCGGCACTTACGTTGACTATTGCGGCCAGGCTCGTGCTCTTGTTGCTGTAATCATAAGCTTTCGGGTAGCGGTACCCGCTGTAATTCATGTCATAGGTATATGATTCATGCTGCATGAAGTAAGAAGTTACACCCAATGAACCGAACCAGCTTGACTTTGATCTTTTGCTGAAAGTATAGCTGATATTAATAGGCCATTCAAGCATTTTACATACACCATCTACATATTCTATGTTGGCATTTGGAGGGAGGTATATATTTTTTGTACTGAAATATTTACCGTTCGTACTGTAATATTTTTTGTCTTGCAGCAGGCCGGTTTCAATGCTCAATTTATTTGTGAGCTTGTATCCTAAAAGTAAGCCGTAATTAAAGCCTACTTTTTTCATTGATTGTAACTTAATGGCGCTGAAATCAGGTGCGGCAATGAGGCCAGCATAAAAACGTTTGGTACGTGCTTTCTCTTTTTTATCGTCCTTGCTTACTGTTGGCTTATTGTTTTTTTCGATCGCTGTTTCTGCTTGTTTTGGCTTGGGTTCATTAACCAACGCTTTATCCTTATCTGCAGGAACTGTTTCTTTACTTGTGATAACCGTTTCTGTTTTCTTCCCTGCATCCGTTCCTTCATTTTTATTTTCCGGCTCTGTTGAGGTAAGTGTTTCCTTTGTACCGGCACTAGTTATACCGGCTTCAGTGCTGGCGTTTTTTTCCACCTTCGATCTGTCTTTTGTAACAGGGGATCGCAGCATTACTGCATCATCTGCCGATGCCTGTGCATTTTGTATCTTAACCCTTGTCCTTTGTTTGGAAGAAAACCCATGTTTATTCCCTGTAGCAACTGCATTGTTATTGCGCTTTGCGATAACAGGTATAGAGACATTATTTTTTTGAACATTGGTTTGTCCTGCTGTTGGTTCAGCGGGGCTTGTTGTCCCTGATCTTATTACTGCGTCAGATTCACTTGTAGGGATTGGGCTGATAACATTATTCGCAACAGGTCGGGGAATAGTTTTGTCGTTAGTTTCTTTTGCGATAACTGTTTTTCCTGATCCATTATTTTTAGCAGTAGAAGGATCGGTAAAGAATGATCTGTTGCCTTCAAAAATGGCAACAGGGATAAGCAATAACAATAGTAGCAGCCAGCGGTAATTATGCTTGCTTTTTTTAACAGCAAGATCAGATCCGCCGGAAGCTTCTCCCGTTTTCATTTTATTAAGTACAGCATCCCAATCAGGGTTGTCCGTCCTTAACGGATAGCTGTCTGCAGCTCTCCGGAATAATTCATCATTAATATCGTCGTTTACTTGTAACATGTTTTTGTTTCGTCAGCTTTTTTAATAAATGATTGTAGTAAACCGCGTGCTTTGGAAAGATTCGACTTTGAAGTGCCAACAGCGATCTTTAACTGGTTTGCGATCTCCTGGTGTGTGAATCCATCAATTACATACATATTAAAAACAATCCTGTAAGTAGGTGGTAATTTCTTTATTTCCTGTACCAGGTCCTTGTATAAAACTGACTGGTCGGCAGATTGCGATTTGTCCTCGATCCAAACACCTTCATTGATCATCCCGATCTCGGGCAGGAAATTATCTTTCCTCAGCCTGTCGATCGCTGTATTGATCATGATCGTTCTCATCCATCCCATCAGGATCATTTCAACCTTACTGGATTGCTCGTAATGAAAAGTGTGCAGCTTGCCAAAGACCTTTACAAAACCGTCGTTCACGACATCAACTGCTTTATCATACCTGAAAATATACCGGAAAACGATTTTTAAGCAGTAGCCATAGTAACGCTCATAGAGAGCCTTTTGGTCCCTATGGTTATTCTCCATACACCCGGCGATTATTTCGTCAAGAAACTTCAATTCTGCGGAATAGTTTTTAGTTAATACGTTCACCGTGTTTATTTGGTTGCTTGGCTTCTCAAAAATACAGGTAAACAGGAGGAAATGCAAATAGGTTGCTTGTCTTGCTGAGGAACAAAGCACCTAAACACGTGGGCCACGATCTCCCATTAGGTGCTTCGTGCCTCAGTATTACAGTATGATTCATGAGTTCCCCGCTAAGGAAATGACATTTAACCTGTTGTTATATAATTCTCTACCGGGATCCTGTTGGTAATGCTTTTTGCGAGGGTCATTTCGTCGGCATATTCCAGTTCTCCTCCAAATGAGATGCCGCGTGCAATGGTAGTGATCTTTACGTTTATGCCTTTCAGTTTCCTTCCTATATAATAGACGGTAGTATCACCTTGTATATTGGGGTTGAGGGCAAAGATGATCTCCTGGGTTTGCTCCTCATTAACACGTTTTACAAGGGGTTCAATGTTCAGCTGGTCAGGGCCCACACCATCCAATGGAGAAATGATGCCTCCCAAAACATGGTACACGCCGTTGAATTGCTGGGTGCTTTCAATGGCGATCACATCACGGATATTTTCCACTACACAGATCATTTCCTGTTTGCGCATGGGATTGTTGCAGGTATTGCAAAGCTCTTTGTCGGAAATATTGAAGCAGCGCTTGCAGAACCTGATCTCTTTGCGCATGGCGGCAATGGTATCGCTGAAATGTGATACGTCCTGCTCATCCTGTTTAATAAGATGAAGCACGAGGCGGAGGGCAGTTTTTTTTCCAATACCGGGTAACTTCGCAAATTCGTTGACCGCATTTTCCAGGAGGGAAGAAGAGAAAATCATAATGCAAATATAGCTATTAGCTGTTAGAAGAAAGTTGTTAGCTATAAGCTATTAGCTGTTAGCCAGCATATGCTTATAAGAATCTTTTTTTGCATAAAGCTGCTATAATATTATACTCAATTAGCTAGCAGCTTACAGCTAATAGCTTATAGCTTAATATCCCGCTCATTATCCCAATCTGCCCTTATCCCCAGTTTCTGCGGAAGCTGTATCGCTTTTTCAGGTTGTAACTTTTTTGAATAATTACCCGGGTCCCAAACGCCATTGTTGTTAAGATCGTAGAGGATGCGGATGGTATAATCGCCTGGAGGGAAAAGCTTATTGTTCCATTCCAACGCAACAAGCGGGAAAGAAAATTTAACATTATCCCCATCCATGAATTGTATCACCGGGTGCATGGCAAGGTCAATATTGCTGAACCTTAATAATACAGTTCCGTAATCGGCAATTTTTTTCGAGGTAAAGCGGATGGTATCCGACCTCGATAGATTATTTCCTGAAGAATCCTGAACCGCATCTTTGGCAAGGATAATATAATAAGCTGATTCAGGAAGCCAGGTTGTTGAAAGCGAAACCGTTTTACGGGTACTGTCGATCGTTAGTGAATAATTACTTACCCGCTTATAATTGGTATCTGTCAATGACATTTTCAGCGTATCGAATACCTTTAGCGGGTTATTGAAGAAAAGATTAAATGTTTCAAGAAGGTCCTGTGTCTTTCCTGATAGGTTGGCAGATAAATTATCAGTATATCGTAATTTTTTTTCAGCAGGGGTCTTCAATACATTTATAGTAGTATTGCCTGCTTTCTGCTCGGCATAGGCATACAATATGATAGGATCGGGATTTTTTAAACTGTTGACTGTTGTATCATAAAATGCGAATATCTCTGTTTTTGAATTGTATGTCTTTCCTCCATCGCCGTCCTTCAATGCATATATATTAAAATCAGCATTGGATAAATTGTTGAATTTAAAATGCCCGTTCCCATCCGGCCTGGCAATATAATTCGGTTTGGTTTTAAGAACGGCGCTGTCGGCAGTATTGCGATAGAGCATGATCATGAGGGTGCTGTCCGCCTTTCCTGTTTCTGCCATGATCACATTTCCCTCCATCGTTAATGAGTCGATGGTATTGCCGGTTGAGAATACATAAGTAAAGCCTTTTAATACATTGCCCTCGTGTACGTCTCTGATAGAATTGCCGAAGTTGATGCTATAGGTTGTATTTGGTATGAGGGAATCTTTAAATTTTATGGTAATGGATTTGAGCGTAGCGCTGGTTGTCGGGTTAGCTTTTTGTAAAGGAGAGATAAGGAGGTTGCCCTGAAGGTCTTGCAGTTCGATATATTCATTGAATGAAAGGGTTATTTTATTGCCTTTGAAATTAACAGTATTCAACTCCGGCACTGCTTTTAACAAGCGTGGCGGGAGCGTATCCTTTGCCCCCCCTGTAGGAGCGCTGATCTGGGCACAGCCGAAATTTAGTGTTATTAAGAAGTAACAACAGATGAGGCATCCCGGGATAACAAGTATATTTTTTTTCATTGATGAGGCGAAGTTATTGTAAATATGGGAACACGGATGACGCAGATCGGACGGATTAACACAGATTTTATTGTAAAGCCATTAGCTGTTAGCTATGAGTTGTTAGCAGAAAACCACATTGCTAAGATTTAAAGTAAATAATTACTTTGCTCTCGCAAGTATTTACCAAAAAAGACAGGCTAATAGTTTGTGGCTAACAGCTAATAGCTTATTTCTTCTTCCGCTTCAAGGTCATGCAATGCTACCGCCAGGTTATTCGTCTTCACAAAATTGCACCAATGGCAATCTTCTTTGCCGCAGCCGGTATAGAAGTCATGGTTCCTGATCTTCTCCCAGGAACTGGTTATTTGCTGTGTAACTGTTGTAATATCAGCAGGACTGATGGCTATTTTTTCTTTCCGGTATTTTTTCTTTTTATCAGGCTCAATAAAATCAAACTCGGTGCTCACTACTTTCCAGTCCTTTGCCTTGTTGTTATCTACAAGTATTTTATAGAACACTGCCTGCCGCCAATAATCGCCACCGTTAGGCTCTTTGTCAGAAGGGCCCTTTGTTTTTGGTATGGCTTTATCCGGGTCGCCGGTCTTATAATCTACCACGTTCACCAACTTGCCGTCAAATTCAAGTTTATCCAGTTTTCCTTTTAGCGGTACATCCTGTATCACTACATTGCGGATATTGAGTTCAATCGATACGATCCTGCTAAAGCTATTGATATAAGTATTGTAATAATTTCCCAGCACCTCCTGCCCGTATTCCATCCGCCTGTCAAACTGTTCCATGGTAAAGCTTTCACGGTGGCGGTTTATATACCATTCAAAATCACTTATGAATGATTCTTTTGAATTGAACATTTCTTTACCCGAATCCTGCATGTTCCTGAATAATTTTTCCAATGCATAATGCACGGCAGAACCAAATTCTGTTGCTTCATTTTTCGGGGAAGGAATGCGGATGAGGTTCTTGAAATAGAATTCCAGCGGACATTTCAGGTAGTTGTTCAATGCTGTTACATTCATGACGAATTTATCCAGTATCCTGCCAATGAATTCTTCTTCTATTTTATCTATCTCAGGTGCCAGTGGTTTGCTAAACCCCAGCAGCGTGAATTCAGCAAGTATCTCACGGTCAATGATAACTTTTTCTACCGGCAGGTTATGCTGATCCTGTATCTCTGCAATGAACATAGAAGGCTCGAGTTCCCTGCCATCATTTTTGAACCTGCTATAAGAAATAAATAAGTGCTGCTCTGCACGGGTGATCGCAACATAGAATAACCTTCTTAATTCTTCCTCATCTGTAGCTGTTGAAACAGAAAAGAACATGGTGTCAGGTAATTTATAGCCCCCGCCGGGTTTCCGTTTCTTTTCCCAGAAACTCGCATTACAGCCGGCAATAAAAACGTATTGAAACTCCAGGCCCTTCGAGCCATGTGCTGTCATCAGGTTGATGCCTTTATCACTACCGCTTACCTGTACCAGCGGTAATTTGATATCTTCCTTCTCCATCAGTTCGATGAGGTTGACCAATTCCTGCAGGCTTAAAAAAGGATTGCGGTGTGTTTCATCTTTTACAAAATCAAACAACGCCATGATCACCTGCAGCTGCCAGTGCTTGTCTTCCGATCCCATGATCCGGTTCAATGCACCTGCTTCCCGTATGATGTTCTCAAACAATTGCTGGAGTGTAAGATTGGAGGTCTTTGCAACCAGCTTTTCAATTACCGCAGAAGCTTTTGTTAATCCTTCGTGTAAACCGGTGCTGAAAAGATCAGCTGGGGGCTGATGTGCCTTTTCGTGAAGCAGTTTTCTGATGGAAGTTGCTTTTTCACCATACCTCCTGTCTGCAACATCCATGGTAAGCTTCGCTATTTCGATCGGCGGAATGTTGAACCAGTCGAAGTGTAATATCTCGAATAGCATCTCATCGCCACTGAAAGGAATATAATGTTCAGAAGCGAGGTATTTTAGGACTAGTATTATTTTTTGTGCCAGGGGAAGCTCCAGTATATTGATATGGCGCTTGCTGTAAACATCTACCTGCAATAGTTTAAAGTACTGCGCTATTTCCTCGCCGTATTTATTTTCTTTGTAAATGATGCCGATCCTGCCGGGCATTATTCCCGAATTCAATAATCCCTGCACCTGTTTCACGATACCGATCATTTCCTGCTGCTGTGTTTCATACTCCTGGATAAAAGGTGTATGGGTAAGCAATCTTATTTCATCCCGGCTCGACAACAGGTTCTTCGTCAGTCCTTCCATTTTATTGATCAGCCGTTCATTGTTTCTATCGATGAGGGTTTTAGAAATATCAAGGATCGGTTGTGTAGAACGATAATTATTTGTCAGGACAACTTTAAGAAGGTCATTTTTATATTGGTCTGCAAACTGCCACATATTCTCAACATTGGCTCCCTGGAAGCGGTAAATACTTTGATCATCATCACCCACTACAAATATGTTGGGGGTTTCCCAGTAACTGATCAGCAATTCCACCAGGCGGTTCTGTGTGCCGCTGGTATCCTGGTATTCATCCACCAGTATGTAATGATATTTTTCCTGGTAATTGGCCAGCAGGGTCTTGTTCTCTTCAAAAACTTTGATGACCCAGTTGATCATGTCATCAAAATCATAGCGGTTCCGCTTGCGCATCAGTTGCTGGAATCGCTCAAACTCGTCTACAGCAGCCCGTAACTTTTCCATTTTTTCTTTTTCCTCGGCTATCTTATCTGCCTTCAGGTCTCCTGCATTGAATTCCTTGTATTTTTTTTTGTAAATGAATTCATCCCTCGTTGGCAGTCCTGCTAAATATTCATCTAACCGTTGCTTGATGAAATCCGCTGTCCAGCCTTCCCTTTTCATGGAGCTAAAAAGTGATTGCAAATTGTTCACCTCAAAATAAACATCGCCGCGGTATCTTTTCAGCGGGTGGTTCTTTGGAAAAGAATCAACCAGCTCTTTATAAAGCGCAACCTTTTCCAGTTCTGAAATGGGATCAAGCGCTGTCTTTTCAAACAGGGAAAGGTTTTCCTGTATGATATCATTGCAGAATGCATGGAAGGTATAGATGTTAACTTTATAGGCGTCCGGCCCGATGAATTGCAACAGCCTTTTGCGCATGGCCACCACGCCGGCATCTGTATAGGTTAGGCAAAGTATATTCTCCGGCGCAGCATCTGTTTCCAACAATATTTTACCGATCCTGCTGGCAAGTATCTGAGTTTTGCCCGTGCCCGGCCCTGCGATGACCATTACCGGCCCATCGATCGTATCAACTGCTTTGCGTTGCTGATCATTGAGCCTGTTGTATTCTTCGCTGAATTTTTTTTGTAGAATATCGCGGTAGGTGGACATTAGCCAAAGTTACTGGATTCTGAATACAGGATCTCGATCAAAACAGCGGCCTGGAGAATATCTATGATTTATGATGTATGATTGATGATGCGGGTTTGTGCAAATCATACATCATAAATCATCCCGGCATGCGTGTGATATACTTCTCGATCTGCTTTATCTGGTCAACGATCTGTGGTGTTGTCGGCTTAAAGCCCTTCGCCTTCCTGAAATATTCTTTGGCGGCACGGAATTCCCTTTTGTTCATCATAATGGAACATAGCTGCAGGTAGGCAGCAGCGTTGTTCTCGTTATCGGGAAGGCCCGCACGGATGGCCTGGCGTATATAAGATTCGGCCTGTTTGATATCGCCCTTTTGCATACAAAGCATGCCCAGTTGCAATTTATTGGGACCTTCTGCCTGCTTGGTCATGGCGCCGCCACCAAGGGCAAGGCTTTTTTTCATGTTCTTTTCGGCACTGTCGAAGTTCTGGTCAACCATATCAAGGTTTCCCTTGATGGTATAATACACAGATCGCACGGGTTTGATCAGCAGCCCCGGGAATTGGATTCCTGCCACCACTTTTTTAGCAGCTTCCATATCGCCTTCCTCCATAGCGGTCTGTATAAGGCGCATTGGGCCGAACAGGAAATGCCCCACTATTAATATAACCGCAATAAGATATATGATAAACGAAGGCCAGAAGCTGGTCTCATAGTTTACAAATACGGCCGTTGCCAGTAATACCAGGCCAAGCCAGAGGCGGTATTTAATAAGAATGTTCATCCACTTCATGTTCAAAAAATTTTGGAGAGCAAAGATAAGGCAAGGATACGGGATACGGGGTACAAGATGCAGGATGCCGGTGGCGGTTGTGTAAATTTTTGCTTATTAACTTCTTCCGCAAGTAAGAAAGCCTTACTTTTGCCGTCCTGAAAATTGGCATTGAACTTTGTAATTCAACAATCCTTGTTCCTTGTTCAATATTCGCCTGGTCCCGTAGTTCAATGGATAGAATAGAAGTTTCCTAAACTTTAGATACAAGTTCGATTCTTGTCGGGACTACAAAGCTTCAAACAAATATGTTTTGAGCTTTTTTATTTTAGATATACGCCTTCCACAGCTATGATCATTGTCCTTGCTATTCAATAACAGCGGTCCTAAATAAATTTGGAACCCCAGCGGTTTGTTATTATCTTAACTGTTGATACTAAATGCTAACCGGTCATTCCCCTTCCTATCTCCCCTTGAAAATCCCGGATGCAGCATGGACAATTCTATTAAAATATTGGTTGTAGAAGATGAGATGATCATCGGCGCTAAAATATCCATGCAACTTACCGAGCTTGGCTACGAAGTAACGGGTATTTTACCCCGCGGCGAAGAGGTCCTTAACCATCTGAAGGAAAATAAACCCGATATTATTCTACTCGACATACAGCTGAAAGGAAAAATGGATGGTATTGAAACAGCAGCACTCGTAGAACAACATTTTCAAATTCCTGTAATTTATCTAACGGCAAATACAGATGATGCGACTTTTAACAGGGCCAAGGCAACCAGGCCGGCTGCGTTTATCTCAAAACCCTTTAAGCAACTGGACATACAGCGGGCGATAGAACTTACCATTAGCAGGATGGCCGGACAGGAAACGGTAAATCCGGCTGCGAATGAAGACCAGGAGCAACCTTTTATTTTAAGCGACCGCATTTTTGTACGGCATAAAGAAAGGATGGTTAAAATAATGATCGCAGATATCTTATACGTAGCGGCTGATCGAAACTATAGCCGCATCTTTACGACAACCAAAGAATTCCTGCTGTCGATCACACTTAAAACAATTGAAGAAAAACTCCCGGACCGTCTTTTCATGAGAATTCATCGTTCCTGGCTGGTTAACCTTCAACAGGTGGAAGCGGTAGGTGAAGATTTTGTCATGGTTGCAAACAAACAAATACCACTCAGTGAAAACCTGAAAGCTGACCTGCTGAGGCATATACAAAAATTGTAAGTCTGTAAAATTAACCACAGAGTTGCACAGAGTTTTCTTCACGAAGTTACACAGAGTGAAGAAATCTAAAAATGTACTCCTAAATCTCTGTGAAAAAACTCCTTTAACGCTGTGGTTAAAAAAAGTCATTATATGAAAAAATTTTACCTGATTTCAATTCTTTTCATACAGGTTGCGTATGGCCAGGTAACGCCTTATGATAGCCTGGAGAGAAAACTTGCTGTGGAAAAACTGGATGAAAATAAACTGGATTTATTGTCACAGCTGGTTACTGTGTCTTTAAGTAATGATCTTCATAAGGCCCTGGAATATGCAAAACAGGGCGTTTCACTTGCCGATAAAACCAACAACAAAAACTGGCTGCCCAAATTCTATGAGACCGTGGGCAGGGTGTATTCCAATTTATTGCAATTGGATTCAGCAACCATTTTCCTGGACAAAGCAATGGCAGGATATAAAGCAATTAATGACAAAACAGGCCAGGCATCTGCGCATTTCAGAACAGGCTGGATCTATAAAAAGAAGGGGGATATTGAAAAGGGAATGAATGAAGACATGCAGGGATTGCGCTTAATGGAAGCAGCCGGTGATCAATCAGGCATCAGCAAAGCTTATAACCGGTTATCGGAAGATCTTACCCGGCAGGGGCGATTAAAAGAAGCATTGCAATATGCGATGCAATCGATCGATCTCTCTAAAAAGACCGGCATTCCTTTCGATCAGCTATTTGCCAATTTCATGGCAGCCAATACATATATTGCTATGAATGAGAATGAACAATCCCTCGCTTATTATAATAAAGCCGTTGATCTTATTCCCGGTGCCGGGCTTAATAATATGGAGCTGGCCTCTCTCACCAATAGCAGGGGCAATGCATTCAAGAGGCTTGGAAGGTTTGCAGATGCTTTAAAAGATTATGAAACTGCCTTGTCAGTAGCACAAAAAATGAATTTGCCCAATGGCATCTCTGCCGGCATCGCCAACCTCGGCGAAGTAAGCCTGCTGATGGGCAACTATGAAAAAGCGTTGGGATACCAGCTTGAAACAGTCCGCATGCAGGAAAGGGATAGTGACTATACCAACCTAAAAGAAAATTATGTGCATGTAAGTGAAATTTATGAGCAACTGGGCGATTATAAACAGTCCTTGCAATACCGGAAGAAAGCCCTCACGTTAAGGGATAGCCTTGCATCGGTAGAAAGTAATGAAAACATGGCCAAGATGCTTGCCCAATATGAAACTGAAAAGAAGGAAGCTACCATCACTTCCCAAAAGGTTCAGTTGTCTCAACAGCGGACGGTACAATGGTTGGGTGCTGGTTTGGTATTGCTTCTTGCAGGCTTCCTCTTTTTCGGGTTTCGTAGTTACCGTGCCCGTACAAAAACCAATAAGCTGCTTGCAGCCAGGAATGCAGAAAATGAATTGTTGCTAAAAGAAATTCATCACCGTGTAAAAAATAACCTGGAAGTGGTTAGCGGCTTGCTTGCTTTGCAGTCGGCGCAGATCGATGACCCACATACCAGGGAAGCCATGCAGGAAAGCCAGAACAGGGTGCAATCTATCGGTATCGTGCACCAGAAATTATACCAGGGAACAAACCTGGGTTCTATCGAAATGAAAGATTATTTCCTGAACCTCAGTGAAAGTATACTGGATTCTTTCGGCGCAGAAAAAAGAGTGACCATTGAATGTGCCATGGAGAAACTCGACATAGATATTGATACTGCAGTACCGCTTGGATTAATTGTAAATGAACTCCTCACCAATACACTTAAATATGCTTTTCCAACAGGGCAGGATGGTAAAGTGCTGATCAGGCTGGAAAAAAGAAAAGATGGGATCTTACACCTGGAGGTTTCTGATAATGGGGTAGGGAAGTCGGGCCTCACACAGGGAACAGGTTTTGGCGGCCAGCTTATATCGTTGCTTACCCGGCAGTTGGGTGGCTCTATGCGGGAAGAGACAACAAATGGAACAAGTATATTCTTCGATTTCAAAATAGATAAGGCAGCTTGATTTTTGCTTCACAAAAAAAACATAGATACGCGGATGACGCGGATTGACACGGATTTTATTTTTTGTTCCAAAAAATTCCGGGGTTATATTAACTTTTAATTTATTGCTCAAATATGCTGCGCCAGCAACATTAGACCCGTGCTTATCCGTTGCATCCGCGTAATCCGTGGTTCTATCTTCCACGTCACCATGTCTCTATCATCCGCTTCGGTAAAGATTTTCCGTGTTCGGACAATTTCCAACCCCCTTCGTCCTCACCTCATTCATTTGAACATTTCTATTTCCTACGTTTATAGAGCCTTATCACTGTTACACATTAAAATCTAACAAAGAATTTTATTCGATAACGCTTTAAATAAATTTTATGAAACAGAACATGAGGTCAAGTTTTACATTTTTACTTATTATTTTATGTTGCCTGGTTCAAACAGCGAATGCAACGATGAGGACATTTCAATTCAATGGCACGATCAATGTCAGCAACATTGGCGGATTCCCGGTAGGAACCCCTTTTGTAGCCACGCTAAGCTATGATGATGCACAGGCACCCGCTTATGGCGGTGTAACATACGCGTCTTATAGTTCTTTTTCTTTCACACTTACATTAACAGGCTTAAACTTCATTACAAATCCTGCTACGGATAACCTGATCGTACAACATGGCACCCAGTTAAATGAAGGGGGGCACCAGGCGCCGCTAGAGGATGAGTTAACGTACAGCAGTAATCAAACTTGTGGTTTATCTGTATTTCTCAGGCTCTTCAATAATTCCGGGTCAGTATTCAGCTCAACAAGTTTACCATCAACTTTGTCCCTGGCAGATTTTAACAGTGCCCAAATGTCATATTTTACAAATTCCTGTGACCCCTTTTCTACACACTGGTCCGGCAACATCACTTCGATCACTTCCATCACTTCCTGTATAACTAACCCGATCGTTACAACCAATGCAGATGCCGGCGCGGGCAGCTTACGCCAGGCCATACTCGATGCATGTCCCGGAAGCACCATAACATTCGACCCTTCATTGAACGGGCAAACCATAACGCTGGCGAGTACACTACCAACGATCGACAAGAATTTAACCATTACAAGCCCGGGCGCAAACCTGCTTAGCATCAGCGGAAATGATGCAGTGCAGGTCTTTAGGATAACGGGGGCTGACCCTGTGATGATCTCAGGGCTTACCATGGCAAATGGCAGAGAAACGTTCGATGGAGGAGGCGCCATGCGCAATACAGGAAACTTAACAATGATCAATTGCACTTTCAAAAATAATGTAACTACTTCCCACGATGGTGGCGGTGCGATCTTTGCACAAAGTAGTAGCCTCATGACATTAAGCGGCTGTACTTTCCTGGATAATGCATCTATAGGAATTTATAGTGAAGGAGGTATTGGTGGCGCTGTTATGGCCCTGACAGCCTGCAACATTTCAAATTCTACGTTTACGGGCAACAGCGCAACTTATGAAGGCGGTGCGATCATGCTGAATGATCACAGCTCAATCATCAATTGTACCATAACAGGAAATGCTGTTACCGCCAATGGCCAGGGTGGTGGAGTACGTGGTACTAATTTACCTGACATCAGCATTTATAATTCGATCATTGCCGGCAACACAAGCGCCGGGGTTGCTCCTGATATCGTCTCGGTTTATGTTGGCTCAAATAATATTATCGGTATAGCAGGCAGTAGCAGTTATATAAACGGGGTAAACGCCAACCAGGTCGGCACTGCCGCAAACCCCATCAATCCATTGCTGAGCGCTTTGGGTTATTATGGCGGCTCTGTTCAAACAATACCATTGTTACCCGGTAGCCCTGCCATCAATGCAGGAACTGATGTAGGTGCACCAACAACAGATCAAAGAGGGATCGGCCGTTACCAGCAAACCGACATGGGCGCATTTGAATCACAGGGATTTAATATCATTATTATCTCGGGTAATAACCAAAGCACTCATGCCACCACTGCTTTTGGCAACGAATTAGTAGTAGGTGTAAACAATAGTAACACAGAACCCGTTGATGGCGGTATCGTAACATTTACTGCACCCGCAAGCGGGGCCGGTCTTACAGTTTCCACATTCACTGCAGTTATTACGAGTAACAATGCATACAGCGGAACAATAACTGCCAATGCAATTGTTGGCGGGCCATACACGGTAACTGCTTCCACCACCGGAGGATCCGTATCCTTTTCACTGACAAATGCTGTTTTCTGCGTAACCGACCCGATCGTAACAACCAACGCAGATGCAGGAGCCGGTAGCTTACGGCAAGCCATACTCGATGCATGTCCCGGCAGTACCATAAGATTCGATCCTTCATTGCATGGGCAGGCCATAACGCTGGGGAGTACACTACCAACGATCGATAAAAATTTAACCATTGAAGGCCCTGGCGCACACCTGCTGAGTATCAGCGGAAATGATGCAGTGCAGATCTTTAGAATAACGGGTGCTGACCCTGTGAGGATCTCAGGGCTCAACATGACAAATGGCAAAGAAGTGAACGATGGAGGAGGCGCTATGCGTAATTCCGGGAACTTAACATTGATCAACTGCAGCTTTAAAAATAATATAAGCGCTTCGCCTTATGGCGGGGGGGCGATCTTTGCGCAGAGTAGCAGCGTTATGACAATAAGCGGCTGTACTTTCCTGGACAATTCAGCCAAAGGACCAGGTATTGGATTTAGTGGTAGCGGTGGTGCGGTCATAGCCAATACATCATGCAACATTACAAACTGTACGTTTACGGGAAATAGCGCAACGACCCAGGCCGGAGCGATCAGGCTGGACAATAACAGCTCAATGGTCAATTGTACCGTAACAGGAAATGCTGTTACCGGCAATGGCCTGGGCGGCGGAGTATATGGTTCTAATGTAGCTTCTAACAGTATTACTAATTCGATCATTGCAGGTAACACATGTGGCGGAGGGTCTCCGGATATTGCCCAGGTTAATGTTGGCTCAAATAATATTATCGGTATATCAGGTACCAGCAGTTTTGTAAACGGCGTAAATGGCAACCAGGTCGGTACCGCCGCAAATCCCATCAACCCATTGTTGGGGCCATTGGATTATTATGGCGCCTCTACCCAAACGAAGCCCTTGCTGCCAGGCAGTCCCGCCATCAATGCAGGAACTACTATAGCTGCACCAACAACCGATCAAAGAGGCGTTGGCCGTTATCAACAAACGGATATCGGGGCTTTTGAATCAAGAGGATTCACAATGGGTGTTATTGCAGGTAATAACCAAAGCACTACCGTGAATACTGCTTTTGCAAGCGAATTGCTGGTAGGTATAATCAATAATTACAGCGAACCGGTAGATGGAGGTATTGTAACCTTTACTGCACCCGCAAGCGGGGCGAGCATTACGGTGCCTGTCATTACCGCAACCATAGCAAGCAACAATGCCTATAGCGGGACCGTAACTGCCAATGCAATTGTTGGCGGGCCATACGCCGTAACAGCCACTACAAACGGGGTTAGCAACGGCGTTGATTTCCATTTGACGAACCTGGCGGCTATCACTCCAACAACCACTACTATCAGTTCCAACCTCAATCCATCCTGTTCCGGTAATGCAGTAACTTTCACTGCAACGGTAATGGCTAATGGCACCCCCGTTACTGCAGGGGCAGTGAGTTTTACAGAAGGCCCAACTACGCTGGCGGCCAATGTAGCACTGGATGGCAACGGACAGGCAGTTTTTTCTACCAGCTCATTGAGTGCCGGTCCTCATACGATCAGCGCTACTTATAATGAAGCTGCGGGTTTCTCAACAAGCAGTGCTTCTGTAATACAATCTGTAAATCCAACGCCTAATGCAATAGCAACCCCGGCATCACAAACCATTTGTTCGGGAGCTGCCATCACAACGATTGCCTTAACCGGAGCTGTAAGTGGAACAACCTATAACTGGACAAGAAATTTTGGAGATGCAAGCAGTGGAACGGTCATGGGGATCGCCGCCAGCGGTTCCGGTAATATCAGCGGAATATTGACCAATGCGATCGGTAATGATTTACCAGTTGTCTTTACCATAACGCCAACGATCAATGGCTGCCCTGGTACTCCTGTTTCAGTAACAGTATGGGTAAAAGGAAGAATATCAATAGGCCAGCCATTAGTAATACAGCCAACCTGTGCCGTTAGTACCGGCACGATCAGGGTGAATGCATCGGTGGGTAGTCCGCTCGAATATAGTATCAACGGGGGAACCGGCTGGTCATCTTCCAATGAATTCAACAACCTGGCCCCGGGTAGTTATAATATACAGGTAAGGTTCCTGGGAAATCCTGCCTGTGTTACCAGCTATGGCAGTAACCCGGTAGTATTGGTTGCAGCAACAAATTGTTGCACAATTACATGCCCCACCAATATTGTAGTAAATAATAAGACGGGCTATTGCGGTGCATATGTAACTTATCCAGCTGCTGTGAAAGTTGGCTCTTGTAGTACTGCTCCTATTACATATAGTGCTGTAAGTGGCGCATGGTTCCCTGTTGGTACCACGGTTGTTACTGCTACAACAACAGGTGCAACCTGCTCATTTACGATCACAGTGAAAGATGTACAGAAACCTGTTATTAGCTGCCCGGCAAATATTAATGTAACAACTACCACCTGTAGCAAAATCGTGACCTTTACTCCTACAGCAACAGACAATTGTCCGGGGTTAACGGTAACAGCTTCTCCTGTATCAGGAACAACATTCCCTGCAGGTACTACTACGGTTACCATAACAGCAAAGGATGCTTCCAATAATATAACAACGAGTACGTTCACCATTACAGTAAAAGAAACCGTTAAGCCGGTGATCAGCTGTCCGGCAAATATAACGGCCAATACAACGGCAGGATTGTGCACAGCGCTGGTAAATCCCGGAACTGCAACGGCAACGGATAATTGTTCCGGCGTAACTGTCAGCTGTACACGAAGTGATAACAAGGCGCTCACCGCAGTTTATCCTTTAGGCATCACGTACATCACCTGGAAGGCAGCAGACGCATCAGGCAATTATGTAACCTGCCAGCAAAAGATAACAGTGAATGATGTGCAGCCACCCGTTATCAGCAATGCAAGTGCCAGCCCATCTGTGTTGTGGCCGGCTGACCACAGCATGAAGACCGTAACGATCAATTATACCAGCATGGATAATTGCAGCAGCGACTGCTCCAGCGGGACCACGCTGACCGTTACCAGCAATGAACCCATCAGCGGAACCCATACCGGTGATCTTTCACCCGACTGGCAGATCATCAACAACCATTCTGTTAAGCTGCGTGCAGAAAGAAAGCCTACCGGCACCGGCCGCATCTATACCATTAAGATAACCAGTACTGATGCCAATGGGAATGTGACCACGAAGACGGTTACTGTAAGCGTTCCGATCAATTCGCCTTATACAAGGGGTGGAGGGGAGCCATCACTGGTTACTTCAAATGACGGCAGTGAAACCATTGAAAGATATACCGGTAAACTGAGCGTGCTGGTATCACCGAACCCAGGTAGCTATTACTTTAACCTTTTAGTAAAAACCAACAACCCCGAACCAATTGATATCAGGGTGCTTGACCTAACAGGCCGCCTGGTAAAACAAATAAAAGCCATCAAAGGCAACAGCGCCAGGTTTGGAGAGGAATTACTACCCGGAACTTATTTGGTGGAAGTGAGGCAGGGGAATGAGAAGCAGGTGTTGAAGGTTATAAAATTGTAGGAAAACCTTGTTTGATAAAATAGGCTTTTCTCTTAAGGGAGAAAGGCCTATTATTATTTTATGAAACGGGCGGAAGGTTTGTAATTAAAATAAATTTGAGCTACATTTAAATTTCATCCCGCAGAAAAGGTATATGATAGATGCCCGACTGCCAGCATAATGAGCAGCGATCAATGAATTCCCACACATTAAAAAGCGTTTTTACCATCCTGTTAGCTTTATTCTGTTGCTGCCAGGCCTATAACCAGGTACCCGGTTGTACAGATCCAATGGCAAATAATTTCAACTCACTGGCTACAGTAAACGATGGCAGCTGCACGTATAACAACACATCGTATACTCCCCCGGTAAAAGTAGATCCTGTCAACAGCATCCTGGCAGAGACCAGTGGCCTGGAATGGGCGGGAAATTCCTTATGGACCTTTAATGATAGCGGTGGTGAACCCGCAATTTACAGGATAGATACCCTCAGCAATACGATCCTGCAAAAAGTTTCCCTGCAAGGTGCCAGCAATACAGACTGGGAAGATATCGCCTTCGACGGTTTTTATTTTTATATCGGTGACTTTGGCAATAACTCAAATGGTGCAAGGACCGACCTCAAAATTTACAAGTTCCCGTTCAGCGCCATACCGGAGCCCGTTGCCAATCCTGATGTAACAATAGCCGCCGCAGATATAAGCATCATCAACTTTATTTATAGCGATCAGCCTCAACCACCTGTTCCATCTGCTGCTAACAGCACAAAATTTGATTGTGAAGCTATGATCGTTGACGACGGCAAGATCCACCTGTTCAGCAAGAACTGGGTCGACCTGAATGCTACCCATTACGTGATCGGATCCGTGATGGCAGGAACATATATCGCAATGCCCCTGGAAACTTTGGCTACTAATTTCCTGGTAACTGCCGCCGATAAATCGGTGGGTAATAAGGTTGTCGCCCTGTTGGGATACCAGGTTACCGGGTTGGCCAATCATTTTATGTTCCTTTTATCGGGTTATACAGGCGGGTATTATTTCAACGGCAATAAAAGAAAGCTCGATCTGCCAAACGTTACGGTTATGGGCCAGGCAGAAGGAATCTGCTTTAAGAACGGGCATTATGGTTATATAAGCAATGAAAGGGTGATGCGAACCATCGGGGGTATCCCGTTGACGTTTACCCAGAAGCTACGTTCCTTTGATATACGAAATTTTGTATCGAATGTACCGGTAACGTATATTTTTACCGGCAACGGGAACTGGAATGTTCCGTCTAACTGGAGCGACCTGGTCATGCCGCCTCCTGCTATCACTGCCAGTACACTTATCTTCGTTGATCCCTTACCGGGAGGTTCATGCATACTTAATATACCCTACACAATACCAGCCGGTTCATCGATCATGATACATGAGGGTAAGTATTTTGTGATACCGGGAGATCTTTTACTTCAGTAAACGGAGGGAGAAGCAGGTGTTGAAGATCATAATTATGGAAAACCTCGCGTTGATAGGGGCCTTTCTCTAGGGGGATCCCATTCAGAGATCCCCATCCAGCCATGCTGCATAAAAAAGCATAACCGGCCTAAGGCAATTGCAGTAACTTGAACAATTAAAATTCACGCTATGGACAAATTAGAAAAGAAACGCATGATGGAAAAAATGCTGAGGGAGCTGGATGATATCTTGAACAGCCAGACCTCACTGTTAAAAAAGATCTCGCAGCTGGAAGCGGAGAACATTAACCTCGGCAATGCTGTACTGGAAAAGCGCCTTCCCGACATTCATGGAAAAGTGGACGATGGCATAGGTGAGATCGCTTTGGTAGTAGAAGAGTTTACAGCCGCGAAGGATAAATTTGTAAAAGATAATAAGCTGGATGAGGCATTGCCTGAATAAGACCTCCAAACCTTCCCTTCGTCTGGGTTCGAACAACCTGGTTCGTGAAGCACGAACCAGGGCGTTTTTTGTTTACAGGTTATCTACCCTTGCTTCCAATATTGCCTGTACAGGCGCGGGTAATACGCTTAACAGGTCATATCCCGTTGCTGCCTCAATGGCATCAACACTGACCCGGTAATTTTTCCAATTGTTGTTAACGCTGTTTGTATTTGGCATGTCTACAGCTATTAGTCTTATAGAGGCATCAACCCTGCTGATATCATTGTTCCCATTTGGGATCACCACGGCGATCTTCCAGATAGATGCAGGAACGGCAACCTGGCCGCCATCTATCGTGGTAGCGAAACCGTTATTCCCTGTTCCGCCGGTTCCATATGTGCCCATGATGATATACAATTCAAAACCTGCATTTACCAATCTCCTTAGGGAATCTTCAAAATGCCCCCAGGTCTGTTGGTTAAGCGTAGGCGCCTGCGGGATCATGTTGGTCATGAAGAAAGTAGAGGAATTCGCCTCCACCGTATTTGTCCGGTCGCCGGAAGGGCAGTTATGGCCCCTGTCAAACCCGCTGGAGGAATAAGCATATTCAGGAACTTCGTACCAAAACGGAGGTAAGGTATAATCAGGCCTGAAATCATCCTGGCGTGGAGTTGAACCGAGATCCTGGTTATACAGGTGCCAGCTCACCCAATTTGGCGTGCCCCGGTCCCTGCTATAAGAAATTGTATAGTAGGGTTTACGCATCAGGTAATTATTGATGCTATCGATGATCATAGCTCCATTGCTGGGATTCCCCATCAACATATGATCATTATCCAATAAAGTGCCGATGGGGGGAGGACTTACGAATATTGTCAAACTACAGGTGCTGTAGCCTGCCGTAAAAGGAATGCTGATCGTTCCTGCAAAGGCAGGCGTTCCTGTACCTGTTAAGGTAATGGTTTGGCTGCCGGTAGTTGTAAAACTTCCTGCAGCAGAAAATTTCATTCCATATAAATTTGAAGAAGCAGCAGTATAAGTTCCTGTTGCAGTAACGTTCACCTGCACTATAACCTTGTTCGAGCCATCTAATACAGTGCCGGCCATATACGACCCGGTAATTGTTGTATTGGAGCAGGCTCCCCCGGAAGATACCACGGTAAATTTCGCAGTGGGGTCGACAGGCTGAGGGTTTACAGGAGCAGGGCTTTCCTTCTTACAGGATACGATAAATAATGATAAGCTGATAAGGAGGACGATGTATTGGTTGCGTTTCATCTGTCAAACTTAAATTAATATTCTGGATCGTTGAACTTATTAATATAAGGGTGCAGATATATTTGGTGCTTTTTAATTGTCATTTTTCGTACTGAAACCTGGCATACTGACCCGCAGAAGACGGAACCTGTCACTATTATGTTTTAATTACAAAGTTTTTTTATTTTTTCGATAGTATCCCTATCTCCCGACTCTTCGGCTCCTTTAAATCTATACACCCGCTTTTATTTTAAAGCATTTTAGCATTTCCCCTGATGTAGGAGGCGTTTGCTTCTTTAACCTCCTAATCCATGAGTAGCCGGGCCGTGGTCTCCGTCCGGTGAAAAATTGACGGCTAAGGCTGTGTTAGCTGAGTATTAACGGTGGTTGTATATAATGTACTTCCCCATGTTCCGGAAAACTGGATACCGCAAAAGCTGATCCTTCTTTTTCCTCCAACATGGCTGATATAAACGGGTTTATTTGGTTCAGCGGTCCAAAAAATACTTTGATTCACATCAGTGATCAGTATTTTGTTTATAGCATCAGGAAGGGTGCTGTTGGTATAATAAATGCCATCTTCAAAATCGTGGGTATTCCAATAGTCCGACATAGTAATAGTCATATCCCCATTCGAACTGTTCGCTGTTACAGTATAACCGCCCGGACCGCTTCCAAAAGAAACAAAGCTGAATGATTGATCTCCCAATACCAATGCCCCGCTAAAAGCAGCAGTATTGTTTGTCAGCGTGCAGGATGGATTTCCCTGCGGAAATTTTACGTCAACATAAACACTGTCAAATTTATCTTCGGCGCACTCAGAGCTGTATATTTTCAAATAATACCAGCCGCGGTCGCTTAAACTTGCGTAAGTTGATACTGTATTATCGCGGGTATAACTTTGGAAATTTCCCGGGCCGCTCCAGTAATAATTAGCGCCATCAAGATAATCCGCGGAAATATCGATCTGTTGGCCTTCTGTAACGGCCGTAAAAGGATGAGCATGCAACCCTTTTATATTGTTACAGAATTCTTCCATGATATCTTCTTCTGCCTTTATGCATGAGCTGAGGCAATTCAGCAACACAAACGCAAATAAGCAGGGAAGTAATGATCTGGTTTTCATATGAGTTTTTTATTATTAATGTAGGTATAAACATACTACATAATTTCAAATTGCAAGTTTTTCCCCAACAGATTAATGAAGAATAGGATACAAACCCGGATGACACAGATCACGGGGACGATCAATGATCTTATTTTAAGAACAACGTCATCCGTGTTTCTATCCTCCGCTCAGAAAAATATCAGGTCTTTCCGAACACTTGTAGTGAAGACAGGAACCAATGACCGTAATCCGCTTCTTTCTTTAACTTGTGATCGTTATGGTAGTCCAAAACATTGTTATCATCATTCATAAATATTTATAATGAACCTTGCTCAATGGGGAAATCAGCTCATCAAAATTGTTGTGATGCTATTCTTATCCATTAACGGAACTGCACAAGACACTAAACGTCCATTCATCGACCCTTTTCAATATAAAAGAATAAGTGTAAAACCCAGCGCAACAAACCCTGCTATCACCGCTTGGGATACTGCACATGTTATTTATTATGATCCCGTGGCCAAGTCTAAGAATATCTTACTATGGCTCACAGGAACAAACGGCACGACCAATAATATTCCTGTTGAATTTTTTAAAACGGCACTTGACCAGGGTTACAGGGTCATTGCATTGTCTTTCATCAGTACGCCGGCCGTGGCACAAATATGTACCGGCGATATGCTGGATTCCAATACGGGTTGTGCTGCGGAGTTCCGCAGGAAACGTATCTATGGCGATAATGATTTTTCACTTATCAGTGATGAACCCCAGGATGCGATCATACCCAGGCTTGTAAAACTATTGCAATGGCTGGTAGAAAATGATACAACTGGTAATTGGTCTCAATGGCTTGACAAAAAAACTACAAAACCTGTTTGGAATAAAATAGCCATTGCCGGGCAGTCCCAGGGAGGGGGTATGGCAGCATTCATGGGCCAGCAGGAAACACTGGTAAGGGTAATTAGTTTTTCAGGAGGCTGGGATTATTCCAACTCGAAGGAAAAAAAGATCGCCGGCTGGTATTTTAATAGATCAGCTACCCCTATGGCTGACTGGTATGCAACCTATCATATCAATGAAATGGCAGCAAAGCCTTTAAGTGAAATTTGTACGGCGCTCCAAATTCCGGCGGCACATGTATTTGCATTAGATAAACCACTTCTCAACCCGGGTTCTTCTAAAGAGAGGGCCAATGCTTATCATGGAGAAGGTATCAGGAATACAGCGTACAAACAAATTTGGATAACGATGCTGGGAAGCGGGATCGATTGATATGCCACGAATGCACGAATTAAAACAGAAGGCATCAAGTGATCCCATCAACACACTAATAATACTTAGAATTTAAGCGGGAACACTTGCGCCGGTTTTTGGCTATGGATTTAAGCTCAGTTGAACAGAGACCACGCTTCGGCCAGTGATCCCGGTCCAGGAATCTGGTATCATATTTGAACTGCTTAGTTAGCGGCCATCCTTATCAGCACGCCGCGATCGTTTCAAAACTAAATAACATTGTATGAAAACATCTACCGGCTTTTCTGCCATCACATCAATTATTAAGATCTGTTTCCTGGTCCTGGTATCCGGCTTTTCTGTAAATGCCCAGTCAATTACAGGTAAATGGAAGATTAACTCGGGTAAGGAAACAATAACCGATGCACTTACCGGAACAAAAAAAGACATTACATACCAGTTGGACGCTATCATTAAGAACCTGGACCAGGTTGTTGAGTTTCGGTCCGATAATAGTTATGTAACCTCCATTAAAAAAAGAGGGACCAGTGCTGGGTTTGAAGTAATGGGTACCTATTCCATTTCAGGTAACAATTTAATACTCACACCGGGTAAGTCAACCGGCAAAGTTATCAGCAACAGCAAATTTGTGCCCAATCCATTAAGCAGCCGGTTACCGGGTAAAATGATCATTGTATCCGGGGAAGGGAGCAGGCTTGTTTTACAATATGGGTCAGAACAAATATCTAAAGGGAAAACAGTAACTGTAGCGGTAGAAGAAAGTTTTCAAAAGCAATAAATTCCGGCCAGCCGACTGATTTATTTCCCATCGATCTTAATAGAAAAGGAAATGTCTTTTTGCAGAAGGCATTGGCGGGTTATATCATTGCATGTTACGAACATCACCTTGCCCTGCACGGCTGTTGTGGCTTTTGTTC
Source organism: Ferruginibacter sp. (assembly GCA_040006715.1). Taxonomy (GTDB): domain Bacteria; phylum Bacteroidota; class Bacteroidia; order Chitinophagales; family Chitinophagaceae; genus Ferruginibacter. Next base: position 331,426 of record JBDTWL010000001.1, read on the forward strand.
GCATGTTTATTTTTTGGATAAAATCAACCTGCCGGTTATAATACCTGAGCATGGATCTCAAAACAGGATCGTATTCCTTCTTTAACTTCCCTGATTCTTTTACAATACCATCAAGCTTTACCAATGGGTTGGCTGCAAAACTAAAACTGGTGGCTGCCGGCCCTTCAAAGTCCTGCGCATAGATATGCCAGTTAGTATCCAGGTTGGCTATCATATGCAACTCATAAGTTTTTGGTGCGGTTTTTTTCGCGGTGAATGACCATTTAACAGGGTTTAAAATTTGTGCACTTGCCAGCTTTATAAGCAAAACCATTAAAGAAAAAAGTATGCTGATTTTTTTGTTCCTCATTTAGCTGGCTGAGTTTATTTACACAAGAACAGATCTTTAAGATACTGCTTATTTTCGGTGCAGGAAACCATGCAACCGCAAACTTGTTTCAAATTACATTGATGGCCAGGCTAATGCGGGACTCCGGGGTGGGTCTTCGACCCGGCCGACTAAAGCATTGATTGAGTGTGAAATACCCTCACGAGAGGGCAAAATTGCCAAGGACATGCTCTTTATGGTACAGTGCTGTATCCTCCATTCCATCTGTTGTCACCGAGATCTCTTCAGCCCTGGTATAAAGAAAAAATATATAGGATTGTTGGATTAATAGAGATATATTAGTCTTCTTCATTATACAGAACTTCATTTGACCATCTCCTTAATGTTTGTTTATGAGAAAATCTTTTTTACCCCTTTATCTTTTTTTGCTTCTTGTTTCTCTTGTAGAAACTAATCAAATAAAAGCGCAATCATCATGCTGTCCGGAATTTGAATTGCAATTTGCAAAGTTCAATTGCGAATCACCGGATTGCCAACATGGAACTGCAGGACAACCGGGACAGGTTGCAACCATGTGCCAGTATAGCACTAACAAAATACAGGTGGTGCCGGGAATCACACCGGGTTTTACGTATGTATGGGATGTTACCGGCGGAACCATCAATGGGAATGTACTTATAACCCTGTCAACGTCCTTACCATACATAGATGTTACCTGGGGTAACGGGACGCTTGGTACAATAAAAGTTACTATCTATAACGCCGATAGCAGTTGTTTTAAAGTGCTGACGCAAAATTTCTGTTTGACCAAATCGCCCAAAGCCTTATTTATAAAGAACACAGGCGATACCGTTTGCAAAACACAACCGATCATTTTTACAAATACCTCATTAGGCGTTTATACTAGCTGGTACTGGGATTTTGGGGATGGATCTACACAAACCGGTGGAATGAGCGTTTCGCATGCATACGCAAGTACCGGTACCTATATTGTTTCTTTAACGGTAAGCAATTCAAAGGCGGGGAATACTTGCGGTTGCTCCAATACGTATTATGATACAATAACTGTTGACAACAGCACCGGATTACAAATCCTGACGCCCGATTGCAGGAAGATGTTTTGTGCAGGCGATATCGTTACTTATTGTTCATCTATCACGGGTTGTACATCTTACACCTGGACGGCAGTAGGCGGAACCGTTATAGGTACAGGAAGTTGCATAAAAGTGGCATGGAACTTATTGAATTCTTCCATAATCAATCCTACGGTTACACTTACGATCCCTACGGCTTGTGCTGGATCATGTGGAAATACAGCCAGCCTGGTAGAAAAAGTTCTTTATAAAGGAATGCCTATCCAGGGAAATAATATTGTCTGCCAGAATGCAGGCTCAACCTATACATTGCCGTCACTGCCGGGTGTTTTTTATGATTGGACCGTTACACCCGCCGGCGGTGTAACCATATTCAATGGCACTAACCTGAACACTCCGTCATTTGGATTGAGTTTTTCCCTTATCGGCAGTTATACCATACGTTGTATTTATACTGATAGCTTAAGAGGCTGTTTTGACACTTCCTTCAAAACGATCCTGGTCCGCCCGGCATATGGTATCCAGGGCCCCAGTACCAGTTGCGAGGGTTGTACTTCCTTCTTTAATACTTTCCCCCCGGGAAATTTTAACTGGAATATCAATACAGTGGGCCCTATAAACCTACTCAATAGCCCAAATATTTCAAATACCTGGACAGCTACCCAGGTAGGAACCTTTACGGTTACCGCTACCCAGGTAGGCTCCGCATTTTGTAACAGCCCGCAGCAGGCCATCATTGTTGTTGCACCGCTGCCGGTACTAACCATATCCCAAAGCACCGGTATAGCCTGCCCGGGAACCGTTGTGAAATTTTGGGTCAACAGCAATGTTACTGATATGCCGGTTGTGTGGACCTATCCCGGCGGCACGCAGGTATTGAGTAATTCAGGGCCTATACTGGATACGATAACTTTATCTTTTGTTGGAACCGGTCCATATACAGTTACTGCAACGCAGCAGTGTAAATACACCTGTTCGCAAACCAGTATAAGCGCTACCGTTAGCAATCCGGGACCGCCTGTTATATCATCTCCCCAAACGACGGTTTGTATTGATGAGGTAGTTAACTATTCAGTATTAAGCCCATCGCCCGGCATCGTATATACCTGGAACATTTCACTTCCTAACCTTGGTACTATACAATCGGGCCAGGGAACCCCTAATATAACTGTACTATGGCATGGCAATGGTAGCAATTCAGGCTCGCTGAGTGTGAGTAATTGTGGTGGAACCACTTCTGCAGGCATAACGGTCACCCTGCCCCTTGCAGTGAGCATCACCAAAACAGGGAATTGTATAAGTAACGGAATAGGTTACACGTTAACTGCATTTCCAAGCGGGCAAACCTATTTGTGGAATACCGGCTTCACCGGTCAGGCGCTTTTAAATGTTACGAATCCCGGTGTATATACAGTTACAGTGAATCCCAATGGCGGAGGCAGTTGCCCCGTTACAAAATCAATAACCATTTTACCAGACGGGTATGAATTTGCCATTGCCCCGCCTTGTATTGTCACAAATTGTAACTTAACCAGTTTCAGTATCCCGCTAAGTACGATCAAACTTACCATTGGATGCACGCCAACTTTACAATGGTTTTTTAAGCCTGTTGGCGGTAGCTATGCTGCCATAGGCGCTGCTAACAGTGCTAATTACAATGCAACCCAGTTGGGTTGTTATAAATGCACGGCTACCTGCTCGAATGGCTGCAACGTAACATCAAACGAGATATGTATCCCGGATGATATTTATTTCTGTTGCAGTACGTCGCCGGTCTGCAGTACCATAACCTATGGTATAAACTTTAATTATACGAATTGCAACCCAACCGTATTTACAGGGTTTTATAACGGTACGGGAACGCCGGCGGGCGGTTTCCCGATATATTATTGTTATGGCGATGGCACTTCTTCGCTCCTTCCTACTCTCAATGCGACTCACCAGTATGCTGCAGCGGGTCAATATACTGTATGCATCGCAACAAAAACAAGAATATTTAATCCGGGCTCAGGGATCTTTGATACCTGCTGTATCAGTCGCTGTAACCCTGTGATTGTTCCGGTTGTTGCAAACATCAGTGCAAGTTATAATTGCTTCACAGGTATTTTATCAATGACCGATGCCTCAACTTATTTCCCCAACAGCACAGGAGCTACATATAGCTGGTCCATCAGTGGTGGCACCTATACGGGAACGTTGGGTAATACAACCAGTGAGAGCGTGATACCAACCAGTAACGGTGGCTTCATGATAACTTTAAGCGTTACCAAGGGTCTCTGCACTTCCACCATTACGGTGCCTGTAACTGTAGTGATACCCAATGCCGTATTTTCCGTAAATCCAAATCCCACCTGCAGTGGAAACATAACCTATTTTATTACTGCACCGGGCTATGCAAGTTATGTCTGGCAGTTCGGCGACGGGGCATATTCTTATTTAACCCCTGCCGGCACTCCGCAACATCAATATACCAATCTCACAAATGCACCCATAAACTTTACTGCCACACTAACCGTTACAACACCTGACGGCTGTACGGCTACCTCGTCTAAAATTGTAACAGTACACCCCAAGCCGATAGTAACGGTAACGCCAAACCCCATAACCATTTGCCCTGGAAGCTCGGTTATATTAACCGCCAATATCAACCCCAATGGCAATACGATGTGCAGCTTTTATAATTACCAGTGGATAAAAGATGGAAACAATATTTTAGGGGCAAACAGTTCCTCATATAGCGCAACGGGTTATGGATTGTATAGTGTTTTCGTATCCGGCGCTACGCCGAGTTGTAATTGTACCATGATCTCAGATACAGCAGTTGTAAAATTATATCCTGATCCTATAGCCAACATTGAGACAAGCTCGACTGTTTGTTTCGACCCTGCTGCGAATCCCTGGAGTTTCAATTTAAATGCAACAAATTATTTAGGGTATACCTACAACTGGAGCGCCAGCCTCGGTGGCATTACTTTTTCACCAAACGGATCGACCTCGGGATTTACAACTGCAACCGGGACACTCGTGAACAATACCAATTTTGTTATTTACTTACAGGTGGTTGACTCAAATGGTTGTGTTGCTTATGACAGCCTTTGCATTTATACATATAAATTTCCCAATGTGGCCATTACGGGCTTTGGTACTTTGTGTGCCAATTCCAAGGACACGATAGCAGTAGTATCACCAAATATTAATAACAGTTACAGCTGGAACACGGGTGCTGTTGGGCCGGTGATCTATACAACGCTTGCAGGTTTTTATTATGCTACCGCAACAAACCTGCTGACTGGCTGCAGTGCCTCCAGCAATACAATAACGATCAATCCAGCACCGAGCCTGGAGTTATTCCCGATAGGCTGTGATACCATTTGTTCCACCAAAAACATTACTATTCCTTTAGCTCAATTACCAAACCTGAGCAATTATTATGTAGAATGGTATGAAGGAATTAAACCGGCGGGTACATTAATATTAGCCGGCAATGGTGCTATAACGATACCGGCTGGCTTCTTAAGCCTCGGTTTGCATCATTTATGGACCACTGCCAGTTTCCCGAATGGTTGCAAAGACAGCAGCGGTGTATATGATGTCTTTATAAAAATATGCTGCGAATGTGCAGGGAGCAGCTGGGCATTCAAGCAATACAGTGTGGATACCGGAGCTACCTACCACAACCTGATCTGTGGAAACCAGGAAATAGTGATAGGATGTAATACATTAATTGTTAACGCAGCATATAATTGTTCTCCCGGAAGTTGCACTGGAACGGTAACCGGGCAGGTGCTGGATAATTTTGGAAATGTTATTCTAAATATCCCTTCATTCCCCTACACCTACACGCCAACACCCGGAACCAACGGAACTGTTTATATTAAACTGATCGGGTGGTGCAATGGTGTTAAATGCGACAGCTGTATCACTCCGGTTTTCTATAACTGCCCGATACAAGAGCCGCCGTGCGGCTGCGATACTGCTTTTCATTTTACCGGTCTGCCAACGATCATACTTCCGCAAATCGATAATGGGTTTTCAAACGTTGTTACTCCGGTGACCATGAATTGTGGAACTACTTATCCCAACCATTTATTCTGCCAGACAAATTACCAGTTCTATATCAATTACCAACATCCATGGCCAAGTGGAAATTGCCCAACCATGGTAGTGGGTGAAGTGCTTAACAACCTTGGAAATGTTATTTATACCCAGAACAATGTTTCCCAGGCTAACCCAATGAATTATGTATTCCCGGCAGCCGGCAACTATTGTGTAAAATTCAGGTTAATGGTTGGTACAACTGTCTGCGATAGCTGTACCATTTGCTTTACCGTGGTTTGCGATGTGCCTTGTAACTGCAATACAGATTTTCATTTTACGGGTAACCCGGTGATCACTGCAAACATAGCGGGTGGCGGCGTTAATATTCCTTCATCGGAATGCCAGACCAGCCTGGGAACACCATTTATGTGTAATACCAGCTATAGCTTCTATTATAATTTCACAAATCCATGGCCTAATGGAAATTGCCAACCCATGGTAGTGGGCGAAGTATTGATAGGAAATGCCGTTATCTATACCCAAAACAATATTTCCCAGGCCAATCCTTTGACTTACACATTTACGAGTGGGGGCATTTATTGTGTAAGATTCAAATTAATGGTTAACGGAATTGTCTGCGACATCTGTACCATTTGCATATTAGTGACCTGTGACCCGCCTTGTAACTGCAATCCCGATCTTCATTTTACAGGGCACCCGGTGATCATTACAAACTATCCAAATGGAACAATCGATTTCCCGCCACCACCGGTTGACTGCAACACAACCCTGGAAGAGCATTTACAATGTAATGTTAATTATGGCTTCTATTATAATTTCACCAACCCTTGGCCAAATGGAAATTGCCAGGTGATGGTTTTGGGTGAAGTGCTGTTGAATGGAAATGTTGTTTATAGCCAAACCAATGTCACCCAGGCCACACCGTTGACCTATACATTCCCGGGTGCCGGTAACTATTGTGTAAGATTCAAGTTGATGGTCAATGGTATTGTCTGCGATGTTTGTACCGTATGCTTTACCGTGAACTGCAACCAGCCTTGTATCTGTAACCAGGATTTCCATTTTACGGGTAACCCGGTGATACTCGGTTTCCCGCAACAAATAAGTTGCAACACCAGCATCGCAGCACCGTTAAACTGTAATACACAGTATAGTTTTTATATTCCATACCAAAATCCATGGCCGGCCGGAACCTGCCAGGCAATGGTTGTGGCCGAAGTGCTGTTCAATGGAAATACAGTTGTCTATACACAGAACAATGTTTCACAGGCCAACCCGCTGAATTATACATTTACGAGCGGAGGTATCTATTGTGTAAGGTTCAAACTGGTAGTTAACGGGGCTGTCTGCGACGTATGTATGTTCTGCTTCAATGTGAACTGTGACGTGCCTTGCACCTGCAACCAGGGGTTCCATTTCGAGGGCAACCCGGTGATCAAAGCAAATGTCGCCCACGGAATCATCGATTACCCGCCACCGCCGATTTATTGCAGTACTACCCTGGAGTCCCCATTGACCTGTAACATCAGCTATAGCTTCTGGTACAATTTCACCAATCCATGGCCTAACGGTAATTGTGAAGTAATGGTAGTGGCTGAAGTATTGTTGAATGGAAATGTTGTCTATACACAGAATAACGTTACACAGGCAAACCCATTGACCTATACATTCCCGGGAGCAGGAAGTTATTGTGTAAGATTCAAATTGATGGTGAACGGTATTGTTTGTGATACCTGTACCGTTTGCTTTACAGTGCGCTGCGAGCAGACATGTGTCTGCAACCCCCAGGTTCATTTTGTGGGCAACCCGGTGATCACAGCCCTCTCTCGATACGGGGAAATTATCGGTTCCCCATCGGCAAATTGTAATACCAGCCTGGCAACGCCATTTATATGTAATGCCATCTATACCTTCAAGTACAATTTTACCAATCCGTACCCGCCAGGGGCAGGATGTGTGGTAAAAGACAGTGCAGTTATTGTCATGCAGGGAAATCCTATCCCATTGGCAATGAACCCGAATATGAGTGCCTCTAGCCTGCTTGCATATAAATTTACCCAGTCTGGCGTTTATTGTGTAAAATTTTATTTGGTCGTCAACGGCCAGGTATGTGACGCCTGCATCGTTTGCTTTACTGTTAACTGCCCGACAGCCTGCTGTATTACCGTGAGTACGAAGCAATTCCTCCAGGGCTATTATGTAGCAGGAACAGGCCATACCATGCAACCGGTATTGAACAATGAGGCTGTGCCTAATTCATTGCCTACAGAAGCAGATATCATCGTTGTTGAACTCCATGACCCGCAGACCCATGAATTGATTGATGCGCAGTGGACTATATTAAATACGGATGGAACTGCTACTGTACCATTCACACAGTCTGCAAGAGATTACTATATCGCGATCAAACACAGGAATACGGTTCAGACATGGAGTGCTGAACCTGTTGCCTGTTCAGAAAACACCCCTTTATATGATTTCACAATTGCTTCTGATAAGGCATACGGGAATAACCAGGTACAGGTTGAACCCGGTGTTTGGGCCATGTTTACGGGTGATATAAACCAGGATGATTACATTGATGGAAATGATTTCCCCATATATGATCAGCAAAGTGCCAGTGGAGGCTTATTTGATGTTACTTACACAATGACAGACATGAATGGTGACGGATATGTGGATGGAAATGACTTCCCGGTTTTTGATAACAATAGTTCTAACGGGATCACGGCATCACATCCGTAATATTTTACTTAGTATATTAAAGAAAGGGAGTCGTTATGGCTCCCTTTCTTTTTGCAGCAGTACTTGTACTCATCAACCATTTATTTACCGTCGATCTTAATAGAAAAGGAATATCTTTTTGTAGAAGGCATTGATATGTTATTGTGCTTTTATTTTTGAGCTTCGCCAGTTGTGCATAAGTAAAAAATATTTCACCTGGTTTTTTAATAAAAAAAGTTGTGAATTTGTTTACAGTAATCTACTGTTCATATAGTGCTTCAGCAGGGAGCAGTTTTCGGCTTTCCCAAAGAACACTCGGAACGGGGTTTCTACATTGTAAAAGGAAGTGTTGAAGTTGCAGGTATACTTACCACCAAGGACAAATGCTCATATTCAATAAAGGCGTTGATCCAATGATCCGGGCAAAAGAAAACACAACACTGATCTTAGGTGATGAGCCGCCGGGTGAAAGATTTATCTGGAGGAATTTTGTTTCGCCTCGTAAAGAGCGTATCGAACAAGCCAAAGAAGACTGGAAGCATGGCTGCATCATTTTGCCCCCAAACGATAACAAGGAATTTATTCCCCTACCGGATGATAAATCTAAACCTGGGGGTGAGGCACCAAGACCGGAGCCACTATCATAAGTATCGTGGGTTGTGGTGGGATAGTGCATAAAATCCAATAAAACTTCGTAATAGTTCTCACTATAATCCTTTATGGTGCAGTATTTGAGTTACTCTTATTTGTACAGGTCAAATCAACTTATAACACTTGTAGGAAAATAAATAAATGATCTTTCCCCGGCAACACCCTTCGCTATGAAATATATTACAGGCAAATTGATCATGATTTTTAAATAATTAGTAAATATAACCTATGAAAAGATTTAGTGTAAAGGCATTCGGAACGGCAGCAATAGACGCACCCTTAAAACAAATGAATATCGATCGGAGGGAACCTACAGCGAAGGATATTGAGATCGAGATCTTGTATTGCGGTGTTTGTCATTCCGATCTGCATACGGCGAGGAATGATTGGGGCGGAACCATTTATCCTGCAGTTCCCGGTCATGAAATAGTGGGAAAAGTTACCAAAGTAGGGGCCGGCGTTACCAAACTGAAAATCGGGGATCTTGCAGCTGTTGGTTGCCTCGTTGATTCATGCCGCACCTGTGAAAGTTGTAAACACGACCTTGAACAATATTGTTTGAATGGATTTACGGGAACGTATAACGGGAAAGACAAACATATTGGAGGAAGGACTTTTGGCGGTTATTCAGAAAAAGTTGTAGTGGATGAACATTTTGTTTTGAAAGTGCCTTCTAACCTTGACCTGGCTGCAACAGCACCTTTGCTTTGTGCAGGTATTACAACCTGGTCGCCGCTTCGTCATTGGAAAGTGGGTAAAGGAACCAAGGTAGCAGTTATAGGATTAGGCGGATTAGGGCACATGGCCATAAAACTGGCAAAATGTTTAGGTGCATCAGTCACCCTCTTTTCAAGAACAGTATCCAAAGAAAAGGATGCTTTGGATTTGGGTGCAGACGCAGTAATTATCTCTACCGATGAAAAACAAATGGGATCAGTAAAAGGGAAATTTGACCTGATCATTGACACCGTTCCTTATAAACATGATCTTAATCCTTATGTTACTACTTTAAATATAAGTGGCACGTTGGTGTTGGTGGGATATCTCGGCGGGTTGGAACCTTTTTTAGATACCGTTCCAATGATATTGGGAAGAAAAGCGGTAGCAGGTTCTGTCATTGGTGGTATTGCAGAAACACAGGAGATGCTGGACTTTTGTGGTAAGCATAACATCGTTTCAGAAATTGAGGTCATTAACATGCAGGATATTAATGAGGCCTATGAAAGAATGTTGAAAAGCGATGTTCGTTACCGTTTTGTTATCGATATGGCTTCATTGAAGAAATAGTGGTAAATGATAATGCAAATACATAGCTAAATAGGGCACATAAATCTTTATACACGCTGTTTGCCGGGTAATAACATGAAATCTCTTTTATTCGATTTAGGATTATCGGATAAAAGAGATTGCAAAGAACATGATTGCTTGCCCAAGTGATCTTATCAACAGCCCACATAAAATTAATTTTTAGGCAGGAACATTTGCACCGGTTGAATGCTGTTATTGTAAAATGACCGTTTCCGTTCTGCTTTCGGTATCACTATTGATCTTCAACAAATAGGTTCCCCTTGCAAATCCTGATAAAGAAATGCCGATCAACTGGCCCGCACCAACCATCTTCCATGAACGCCTGTACACCGCATTACCTTTAGTATCCAGCAAAACCACGTATAAATTATTGAGTTGTGACCGGATATGTATAAAGGTTTCCTTAACGGCAGGATTTGGAAAAACAAACCAGGAATCCGCGTTTACAGTTATACGTTGGATAGTTGAATACGTAAAATGACCATCGCGGTCAACCTGCTTTACGCGGTAAAAATTAATGCCGTTTATTACTTTAGGATCATTGTAAGTATAATTATTATCACCTGCACTGTTTCTTGAAGATACGGTGCCTAACAGCGTAAAGTCGGTGCCGTTGCTGCTACGCTCAATATCAAAATGATCATTGTTCAACTCGTTCGTTGTTGACCATTTCAGCAATACGATGTTACGGCTGTTCTTTTCTGCCGTGAACGTAAGCCATTTAAGCGGTATCGTTATGCAATCTGCAAGCGGGCCGCTGACACGAACTGCGGAAGTGCTGAATAAACCGTTGGTAGTAAGAGCCCTCCCATATAAGGTAACGCCTGTTGTTAAACTCACGGCTCCATTATTCGATACGATCGTACCGTTGAATATGGAATAATCGCTGATCGTTACTGCCCCGTTAACGATCCAGTAAACATTTTTTGCCTGTGCCCCGTTGATCAATATTACCTTCGAAAATGTACTGGTTGTAAGCGCACCATTGATCTTGATCACAAAGACAGCATTTGCATTGCCTGCTGCATTCAGGAACACGGAATCTGTTAATGCTGCGGCAGCATCCATCAGGTAAGTGTGTGGAGTAAGCACCAGGTTATGGCCGAACTGGGCGGGGTATAATAGCTGAATGTCATGTGGTAATGCATTCAGGTATGTAACCACGTTAATAAGTGAAGAAGCGGCGGCAGCCGTTGATATATCCGGGATAGGGTGAATGGTTCCGTTCACAAGCAGCGGATCATATCCCCCGGTTATGCCTACGTTCGTCCCCACATCACCAGTCACGTACGAAATGCCCGCATTCGTATTATTTTCATTTCCAGTGAACAAGGCATAGCAACCTGCAACTCCCAAAACAGGAGCAGCCGGGCCAGTAAGCACTACACTTCCACAACCCGTGGGTAAATACGCCAATACACCGTTTTGCGTAATAGCTCCAGTTGTTGAAAGTGCCCGGCCTTCAAGCGTAATACCAGCGCCCAAATCAATGGCATCATTGTTTGCTACAATGGTGCCTCTCATTATTGTAAGTGAAGCCAGGTTTACAGCGCCTTCAACTTTCCAGAAAACATTACAAGCAAGGGCGCCATTGATCAATTTTACTTCGGAAGATGCATTGCTCGAAAACGGAGCTGATATTTGGAAAATAAAAATCGCATTTGGGTTATTCTGGCCATCCAGCGTAAGCACATTACTAAGGGTAGTTACGCCGGCAATAGCATAAACACCTGCATTTAAAGTCTCACCATTGCCCAGCAACGGCGCATGTGTGGCAGTGAATGGCGCTGTATTCAATCCGGCATATAAAAGCGTCAGGTCATTGGAGGCTTGCAAGGTCGTTGCATCTCCAATATGTAAAACTCCGTTCACATTTCCAAAACCCGTAATAGCGCCTCCTGTTGTGTTTGTACCTATGTTGCCGGTTACCTGGGAGATCCCGGTATTGGTTACTGCCCCGGAACTGGTAAACAGCACAAAAGAAGCAGTGGTTCCTAAAACAGGTACTTGTGCATTTGTTGGATTCAAGCAAAGTAATAAAGAAGTAATGATTACCAGCAATTGTAATTTTTTTTTCATAATTATTTGATGATTTTGTCAGAGAGTGATTTGGTAAGGTTGAAAATTATTATTAAAATTTTTTGTGTTAAAGTGCTATCCCAATACATGATGATTCTGCAAATATGTATCCCGCCTGGTAAAAGGAGCAATAATATCAGCAGTTTGGGATTGTATATCCCATACTGCCCAACTACTTTTATGTTCTGTTTACATTATAACTAAACCAGGCGATGCTGAAGTATAAGCGGAAAGAATTGAATGGTGCTTTGCTATAAGACCGTTTGGTGTTTACACATCTATTGTTTAAAAATCATGCCATTTAAAGGCAGGCTTTGATACGCATGAAATAGAATGTTCATGTGATGCAAAAATAAATCTGGGTTCGATCGATTTACCGGGACAGGTTGACCTTTGGTAGTAAGACCAATGCAGTCGCAGACTGGCATTAAAAGACCAAATGCTCCCAACCACATGCTCGATATAATACATAGGATTTATACAGGGACTCTTGAGCCGGTTGTGCCTCCTGGTATGATAAAACTTATACCGGTTGTGAGCTGGCTCCGTTTTCATGTTTGTCCGTTTTTGACATCTGCTTGTCCTTCGAAGCCTTTAAAGCCATGGTAGCTTTGTATCATCAATAACAAGTAAAATTTTAAAAATGAAAAAGATCATATTCGCATTTCAAATTTTTGGTTTGATCGCCAGCCTTCCAATATGGATATCAGTTGAAATGAACCACGGAACGAATGCCATGTCATCAACCAATACGAAAGAAATTGTTTGTAAAAATAAAGCAATACTTTCTGCAGAATTTAATGGTTCGGTTGCAAAATATCCAATTGCATCACTGGTATTCGGTCAATTGATCTCCCGGAGCAAACAAAAGACTAACAATAAAAACTGCACATGCCGGGATTGCAACTGTGGGAACATTTGTATATGCAACGATAATTAACTGATCAGCTTGTAAACAAAAAATATTATGATAGAAGTTTTTAAAACAAATGTTCAAAATAAAGTACAGGCAAAGAGGATATTGAATAAACTTAAAAAGGGTTTCTCAGAAGCGTATATAAATTTTGACCTGGATGACTGTGACAAAATTTTGAGAATTGATGGGATCAGGGGGTCGTACTCAGATCTCATAGTAAATGATCTGAATAAATTAGGCTTTAAATGCGAGGTACTAAACTGACATAGAAAGTGTTTCAACTGTCTGTATCAGGCATGATATTGTCTGCTTCGGAAGATACACTTCGCCTTACCTTTATCTACAATTAAATAAACCAAAAATGCAAAAGGTCGCTTTTATTATTCCGCCAAATGTAGAATTACTTGACCTTGCAGGGCCTGTTCAGGTTTTTACAGAAGCAAAATTTTATGGCTTTGAGATCGATATCGAATTTTACCAGTTTAATGAATCGCCGGTAAGTACAGCCGGCCTGGGATTCGGGAAAGTATTGAATTTTGACCAGGCCAAATTAAAGGAAGGCGATTTTGTTTTTGTGCCGGGTATGGATTTTGATTATGTAAATAGCATTGCATTCCGGGCCGAAAGGGAATTTTTTAAATGGCTGAAAGAATGCTCGGAAAAAAAAGTCACTGTTTGTTCTATTTGTAATGGCGCTTTTGCCTTGGGGCATGCAGGCTTGCTAAAAGATACAGAATGTACAACTCATTGGAGAAGGGTAAAAGAATTGCAATTGCATTTCCCCCATGCCAGGGTGGTAGCCGATATTTTGTATATAAAAAGCAATAATATTTATACCAGTGCAGGTATCAGTGCAGGCATTGACCTTGCTTTAGCTATACTTGAAGATCTGAAAGGCCCGTTATTTACGCATAAAGTGGCCAGGGGCCTAGTCGTTTATCACAGGAGAAGCGGTAAGCATAACCAGCAAAGTATCTATCTTGATTATAGAAATCACATCAATCCACAGATACATGAGGTGCAGGATTATCTTATCGACCATCTTTCTCATGAAAATAATATAGATACACTTGCTTCGCTTGTAGGGATGAGTCCTCGGAACCTTAGCCGGGTCTTTAAAGAAAAGACAGGGTCTACGATACTGGAATACCTCACACTTTTAAGAAGAGAATACGCGGGTACCATGCTTAATAATCCCGAATATACAATTGACTACATTGCATCTCAATGTGGTTTTAAAACAGCAAGGCAATTGCAAAGGATCTTAAAGGACAAATAAGAACTCCATTCCCCACTTATAAAGCACCAAAACCATTTATACAATAAAAAAATAAAGATCATTTTCTTCCTTAGATTTGTATCACTTCAACAGGTATCACTACCAACCTCAGCTTTTTTGGAATGACTCACCGGTATAGCCGGGAACCATTTATTCATCCTTAAATTATTGTCATGAAAAAATTGATCATGCTATTCTGTGCACTGCAGTGCATCTTTCTTAGTGCTTGCTGGCACAGTGATAAAAACACAAGCATCCGTTATACAGACAACTATGATTCTTATTCAATGGATGCCTGGTTTGGCAGAAGCAAAACGAAGAGGGCGGAGCGATATATGAATGAAACGATGGGCCGTCAAAATAATTTCTCCTTCCATCATACAGAGACGGATGCAGTCATCACGCTTGATGACGGCTCTAAGTTTTATATGAAAAAATCCCCGGGCCATATCGTGATCAAAATGAATAAAGACGAAACTTCAGACAAGGCTTATCATACTATAAAAAATATGTGCAGGGGAATGAAAGATGTAATTTTAAAATAATCCTTAACTTGAATAAACTTACAGGAGACTTTCATAATAATAAATGGAAGGCTTATCCATAAAACTGATCACATGCCCGAATTACCCGATGTAGAGGTATTTGCAAGAAACCTAGATGAAATATTTGCAGGCAAAAAATTGCTGAAGATCAAAATAATAAATGGAAAAAAACTAAAAAATAAGCCTGCCGAATACGTTCAGGCATTGACCGGGAAAACGCTTAAACTGATCTATCGTTCCGGTAAAGAGATGAGATTTGAATTTAGCGCCGGCACTTTACTGGGATTACATTTGATGTTAACGGGTGATATTTTTATATTTGAAAATAAGAACGAACACAAATCAACAATCGCCGAATTATATTTCTCGGGTGGTAAAGCAATGGCCCTGGCAGACAGGATGGGTAATGCCAATATTAAGCTTGATCCCGTAGACAAGGCGGGGGTAGATGCGATCTCAAAAGAACTTAATTTTAAATACCTTAAAAACGCCCTGCAAAGAAAAACCAGCATAAAAAAATTGTTGATCAACCAGGATGTTATAAGAGGTATTGGTAACAGCTATTCAGATGAGATCTTATGGGAGGCGAGGATATCACCTTATTCTATTGCTAATGCAATTCCCGATGGAAAGATCAAAGAGCTGGTTACCATAATTAAAAGGATCCTAAAAAATGAGACCAGGCAGATCTATAAGAATTATAAAGGAAAAATAAATGTGGAGGTAAAGGAATTCTTAAAAATTCATACAAAAACTAAAGCAAAAAGCCCTACGGGTAAACCTATTATAATTGATCAGAAAGGGATGATGAAAACTTACTACACAAAGGAACAGGTATTATATAAATAAACACAGGAAAGTGTAACAGGAACCTCTTGGATGTCTCCATTTCCACAGATCGTATCCATTATCAATCAATAGGATCCTTAAAAAAATGCGATCATTAATACCAGGAACAGCCCGTGATTTTTATCAGCCGATAACTATAAAGATCAAAATGGAAAAAAACTGGGCAAAGCGATCTGCCAATAAAATAATTTTTTAATTAGAACGTTTATATTTTGACGTTGCTAACTGCACGTATGACACTAGAATTGGTATGTGCTTTTATGAGGAGCAATATCTTAAGATTCTATTGAATAAAATATAGAGGCCCCAGTAATCATGGGGCTTCTTGCTTTTTAATAAACCCCCAGGCCATGCTTCGTTTACCTGCGAAACATCACGTAGCTATTTAGATTCTTTAGCTAATTTTCTAAGAGCCACCCATTGCTTTAAAGCATCGCGGGATTCTACAGCGGGGTAACCCAATATTTTTTTACCATCAGCAAAATCACTCATTACACCCGATCCTCCACCTACCAGTACACCGTTTCCAAGGGTAACATGATCAGAAATACTGGCACTGCCACCCACAATGACCCCATCACCCAGCGTAACAGAACCGGCCAATCCACTGCTCCCTGCCATCAAACAACAGCGCCCCATTTTACTGTTATGCCCAATTTGCACCAGGTTGTCAATTTTACATCCGTCACCAATAATGGTTGCACTGAACTTACCCCTGTCTATGCAAGTGCCCGAACCTATTTCCACCCCATTGCCTATGATCACGTTCCCGATATGTGGGATCTTCAAAAGCCCTTTTCCATCGGGGGCCGGCCTGAAACCAAAACCGTCGGCGCCGATTGAAACATTTGGATGAATGAGGCAATAGCTCCCGATAACAGTACGTTCCCTTATCACCGTTCCCGACCAGATGGTCGTGCTATTCCCGATAGTAGTGTTGTCAAATATGGTTGTATTGGGATAGATCACAACGTCGTTTCCCAAAACAACATGTTTTCCTATATAGCAACCTGCCCCGATCTTACAGCTACGCCCCATCGTTACGGTCGGGTGGATAACAGCAGCGGGGTGAATATCTTCTTCAAAGACGGGAGAATCCGGAACAAATAGCTCCAGCAATTCTGCCATAGCCGTATCGGCATTTTTTACTTTAATAAAAGCCTTGTCAATACCGGGCTCCAGTTCTATATCTTCATTGATAATTGCTGCGCATGCATTTGAACTGCTCCACAGTTTTATATATTTCCTGTTTCCGATAAAAGAGATCTCGTTCTCATTTGCCAATTCCAGGTGTTGGGGCCCGGTTATGGACTTCGTGGTGTTGCCCACAATAACGCCTTTAAGTTTTTCATTTATTTCCTGGATACTGAATGTTCTCATTTGATATTAGTTAGGTTAATGTATGTAAGGTACTATTATTCCTTCCATGGTACAATGGCTTTGTTTTTATAAATATTCTATACCATTTTATCCGCTACTTCCAAAGCTGATAAAAAATTCCGCCGCTACAGCTGTTAAAATAATTGAAGGCCATAATGACCAATAAGCGTAAACATGATGCAACGGGTTAATACACCAATACAACACCAGGTCAGTAATTTACCCAGGTTTGCATTCAGGCCAACACCTACTGCAATGCTGATGGGTGCGCCAACAGAAACGGTTCCTAAAAATCCCAGGCCAATGATCCCGTATTTATTCCAGAGGCGATGGACCATAGGATGGTTATCCTTTTTCTCTTTTACAGGTTTATTTTTATATATCAATGAACGAATCTTATCACCTAAGAAAGCTGCAACAAAAATACCGGCTATTCCACCTGTAATACTTGCGAAGAAAATGATCCAGGGAGACAACCCAAATGCGAATCCTGCCGGGATGGCTGCATATATTTCGAAAGTGGCCAGGCCTGCGACCGTGAGAATTTTTAAAAACATATAAGTAAACCGGGGATTTTGAATTCACGGGTCAGCGAAAATAGACCATAACCTGTTTAGGTGAAAAATTTCCCGGGGAGTTAACAGAATCTTTTGATATCAGGAAACTTCTTTACAGAAATTAAGATGCCGGGTGAGTTTGTAGCTGGATCAAGTTGAGTTAACAGCCTTAAATTTTTATTTAACCTTTGGTTTGAGTGAAGCAAAAGAAGCTTCTTGATCAAAGTAATCTTTCTTTTGCGTGAAAACAACTCTAAATCTGTCTGGCGCATAGGAGCCTGGTGCATTGATGACCTCAAACCTGATCTTTGTTATTGTATCAAGACTTATAGGAGTTTGCAAATGCAGGTAATTATCTTCTAAAAAAGCTTCGAGTCCCAACCGGTTAAGGTTAACTGCTGTAAATTCAAATTGATATTGTCGTATACGCAATTGCCCCAGTTTGTAAAAAATAGTATCATGATTGGCAACAAGCGGCCTTCTCTCAACAGCAAGACTGGTATGATCATTTTCAATTGAAATGTTTTCTGCAAGATTGCCGATCTTGATCGCATCAAACTCATCTATGGTATGATTGAATGAACGCTCAAACTCATTCAGTACACCGTCTGACAAAACAGTATCGGTGCCAATGATCACAAACAGGTTGTTGCGAAACTGTGCATGTTGTATCATAGGCAGGCTTTGCCTGAAAGTGATACTGTTGCTGCTCACTTTAGCATTCTCAGTAAAACTAATTGTTCCGCTTCCCCCAAATGCATGTGAAAAAAATGCCTGCCCGCTTTGAATAAGATTATTTATTGAGCCGGCTACGCCATAACTTCCTCCGCCCGGTGATACATAATAATTGTTGTCAGCACCAACGCCTTTTGTAAATGTCTGGTAAGCACCATAGCCCAATGCGCTACCCAACTTAGGATCCCATACATAGAATATCTTCTGGATATTAACTGATTTTACCAATGCTGCGTCGTTTGAAAAATCAATGGCAGAAGCATAAGGGTTGCCAATAGATTCAAACTGGTTAGAAGCAACGTTAGTAACAGGAGGGATATTGGATACAGGATTGAATATCCTTCCGCTTGTTCGTAAAACAGTTTGATTTGCGGTACCATTGGAAGTAGTAACTGTTCGGTCACCCCTTACAAAAACCATGTAGCCCTTCTGGTTGTATATGGGCAGGGTAGTAGTATTGGCAATCCCTGTCCAGCTATTGGTAGCAGCATTATACGTTTTCATCGAAGGGCCTGGTAAAGTCAATACATCAAACCGTGAAGGCAATGGGGAAATATTACTTGTTATCTGGGTGCCATACCCGCCATAACGGCTTTGGTTGGCTGCTGTTGCAGTATCCTGCCATGCCTGGTTTACGGTTTGCCCGCCATTGGTTGGGGTGGCTAAAAACTGCCATGATTTACTATGCGATGAGCCAGTTGGAATATATCTTTCAACAGTGAATTTGCCGGTACCGGTATAAGTGATGGAAGCCGTTACTGGTATCTTGCCAACATTAGCCGTGCCGCTGCTGTTGGATATCAAAATGATATGGCTGCCTGTTTGTAAATTCAGTTTGGAATTGGCGCCAAATGCAAGTTCTTTTACCACACTCATTTCATTATTTATCGAAAGATCAACAGTATTGTTATTCGTAAAATTATAAAACTTCATAAATGGATAAGCAGCCGTATAATCCTGTGCAGCCGTACCATTCATTACAACAGTTCCCGAATTATGAATAAAGGTTGTAGTGCCTGTTTTTGCAAGATCTCCTTTAATGGTCAATGTACCGGAAGGTGCTGTCTTATTTCCTGTTCCACTCAGCAACAGGCCTTCATAGTTAGCAGTTGCCGGGGTATTGATGGTTTGATTGCTGATGGTTTGGTTCGTGCCGTTGTATTCAACAGTACTACCCGCTTCCAGGATGATCGAAGGATTGTTGGTACTACTTATGGAAGTTGTTGTAAGTCCTGAAAAACCGGTTGTATTTGTTTGTTTAAACACGGCCCCGTTCTTCACCCTGAATGACCCACCGCTTTGAAAACTTATTCCTGTTGCAAGCGATGCTGTGCCTACAGAAGTTCCCGAAACGACCAGGTTATAATAATTAACTGTTCCGGCAGCTGGTTGAAACCGGATGCTTTCCAATCCTGCAAGCGAATTGGTAAAATCTACTGTAGTGCCTGAACCGAGGCTATACGTTCCTGTTGCATCTGGTTTTACCTGCGATGAGCCTGCTGTTTTATAAACTGATGTTCCGGTCATGGTAAGATTGGTGCCTGTTCCTCCCATGGTATTGTTCAGCACATCCAGCACAACTGAATTTGTTACCCTTACCGTTCCCGTTATATTGTTGATGGCTGATGTTATTCCCTTGGTGCCACTGTTTGAAAAAGTAAGATTGCGATAATCACGGGCTCCCCTGAGTGTTTGTATCCCCGCGCCATCGAGCTCGATCGTTCCGTTGGTAATATTGTATGATGGTATCAAAAATTCCGGCAAGGTAGCATTCAGCTTTGCAAGTTTGATGGTACCATTGGTCATATTGAAAGCAGAGGTTGCCGTGCCACTAAAAGTATTTGTGTTCGCATCAATGGTACCGGACTCCATGTCCAGGTTTCCTCCTGCAGCGATGGCTACATTCGAGTTAAATGAAAGTGTTCCGGTATTGCTTTTTCTCAATACATAAAAACTCTCTCCGCCCGTTGTATTGATGGTTTGTGCACCGGTACTGTCAAAATTAACTGTACTGGTTCCTTCATTTAATCCTGCTGCCCCGTAGCTTGTCCAGTCGCCGGTAATATCTGCTGTTCTTGATCCCATAACCAATACAGCAGAACCACTGATGGTTATATCTTCTTTTACATCAAAATTCGCCAGGGGCGTTTTATTTCCACTTCCTGATAAAACAAGGTTACGGTAAGTATTTATGGGTACAGCGCCGGCATAACTTGCATTGACGAAACTCTGGTTGCCGGCTCCCGCATATTCGATGATAGAACCAGGGAAAATATTGATCTCTAAAGATTGTATATAGGGAGAAGCCCCCGTAAGGATAAGATTTCCATGTAGATCTAATTTAAATGCCGCCGCCGTGGAAGTCCTTGCAATAACGCAGTTTCCAGCAGAAGCACCTGAATTAGCTGATATAAGCGTTGCACCTGAATTTATTGTGATTCCCCCATAACCAGAAAAATTTGCTTCAGGATAAAGCGTGTGTAATCCCATGTTTACGGTACCGGAAGCAATAATAATAACATCTGCTTTGAAAGCTGTTTGAAATGTTCCTGTACTCCCCGGATTCAAATCAAATGTGACAGCCATGGGTATAGAAGATATTCCCCATTCACCGGAGTTGGTTATATTCCTTGTAGTGCCTTTGAATGTAATAGATGCAAACATTGTTCGGTTCAGCATATAATCAGGTGGATTTGCTGAAGAAACCTGGCCAGAATAGAAAGTGCCATCTGTTGTGCCTGTCACTACCGGGCCGGTATACGCTCTTAATTTTCCGTATATCTGGAAAATAAATTCAAAATCGAACTGTGAACCCGTATTAATGTGCAGGTCCTTGCATGCAGTAAATTGAGAACCATCATTACCCGCATTGTGCCCATTCTGTACATAAACATTATTAGCCGATGTTGGGAAACTGGCTGTATTTACCCATACTCCTCCTGACCTTACCTGCCAGCCTGTTGCAGAGGTCCTAAAGTCTCCATTAGCAGGGACCTGTGCCTTAACTGAAATAAAACCCAATAGCAGGAACGCGACTGCTAATATTCTTTTGCTGCAGAAATGAATAAAATTCTTGCCCATAAGTTGTATTCCGGGCTTCATGGTAAGCAATTTGTTTATACGAAAATAAATGAAAACTGTGATTTGAGCAATAATCCAAATGGACCCCATAAAAAGAGTAAAATCATGATGTTATTGTTATCTAATACCCTTAATTCGACAATATTCCTCTCATTAAAAAACTAATACCTCTTACCCGTTAGAAATATGCTGTTGGCTAATATGTACTACTTATTCACCCTCCATTCCTGTGGTGTTATATTATATTCCTGTTTGAATACACGGGCAAAATAGCCGGGATCATTGTATCCACATTCTAAAGCGATGGATGTAATACTAAGAGAAGGGTCTTTTAAAAGGGCGGTTGCTTTATTTAACCGGATCATGCGGATAAATTTATTGGGAGAGCAACCTGTAAGGGCATCTAATTTCCTGTGTAGTTGAGAATGGCTCATGAACACTTGTTTGCATAAATGCTCCACCGTAAAGTTCTCATCTGTAAAATGTTCTTCAATGATCACGGTCAGTTTTTTTACAAATTCATCTTCGGCTTTTTTAAGGGATGCGTTGGGTTCATTTGTGACAGTACCATTGGTTCCGGTAACATTTGATGCAAGGCCCGCACGTTTAATATATAATTTCTGGAGGTTCTTACGTAACTCCAGCAGCTTCCTGATGCGTAATAATAATTCTTCTTTGTGAAATGGTTTTTCAAGATAGGCATCGGCCCCTTGTTCCAACCCTTCCATCCTGCTTTCGATATCAGCTTTTGCAGTAAGCATGATGATGGGAATATGACTTGTATGCTCATCATTGCGCAATTTCCGGCACATTTCAAAGCCATCTACAAAGGGCATCATTACATCTGTGATCACGAGATCAGGAATGATCTCCGTTGCGATCTCCAAACCTTCTCTTCCGTCCTTGCCCACTGCCAGGCGATAGTCGGGCAGGCAGGATGCCGTGTATGCGACAACGTCAGCATTGTCTTCAACCAGTAATATCAGCGGTTTTTCATTGGAAGACTTTTCTTCTAAAAATTCATTCCTGGTGACATCTTTATTAATTATTTTTTGAGTAAGACCATTATTGGAGGCTATGTTAGGCGTTACCGTTTCTCCATCCATAACCCTGGTAACTGGAATTGAAACGGTGAATTCGGTTCCTTTATTTGAACCGGTTGGCGGACTTTTTACTTCAATGCGGCCTTCCATTAATTTCACCAGCTCTTTGGTAAGCGATAACCCAATACCTGTTCCTTCCATTTTCCGGGTAAGGCTGTTGTCCAGTTGATAAAAGCGATCGAATATATGTTCCACCTGGCTTTCCGGTATCCCAATGCCGGTGTCTTTCACTTTAAGGACCAGCGATGACTGTGCAGGATCTATTAAATTTTCTTCCGTTACACTGATGTAAATATTCCCCCTTTCAGGTGTAAACTTCAATGCATTTGAAAGCAGGTTGGAAACGATCTGCCTTATTTTTTCAGGATCATAAGAGATCGTCATTGAATCGATGGAAGAAAGAAAATGCAGTTGTTTTTGCTGGCTTTCTGCAAGTGAATTAAAAGATTCTACAATGTAGCGGAGAAAATTAATAACATCACCCTTTACCAATTGCAAAGACATTTTACCGGTTTCCAGTTTGGAAAGGTCAAGCATTTCATTTACCAGTTTCAGCAGGCTTTCCCCATTTCGTATGATCATATTCATGCCGTTGTTGAGGTGCTCGGCGGGATTGCTTACAACCTGCTGTGCCATCCCCAATATAACAGTAAGCGGTGTACGAAATTCGTGAGTGATGTTTGTATACAACTGTGTTTTTAACCCATCGATCTCTTTTATGCGCCTGGCTTCACGCTGTTCAAAAAACAGTTGAGACCTTAGTTTGGCCTTGTTAACACTGAACCTGAGATACATTCCGATAGCCAATGCCAGCAGCAATGCGTAACAGATATAAGCCCACCAGTTTCGCCACCACGGTGGTAATACGGTAATATGAAGTTGTGCGATCTTATCGCTCCATATTCCCTGGCTGTTGGATCCTTGTACTTTAAATGTATAATTCCCCGGGGTTAAATGAAGATAGGTAGCTGTGCGGCGCGGGCCTGATTCTATCCACTCCTTATCTGCTCCTTCTAACTGGTACCGGTACCTGTTTTGATTGGGAGCAGTAAAATCAAGTGCAGCAAATTCCAGCGTGAGTATATCCTGTAAATGATTGAGGGTAATGCTTTGGGTCTCTTCAATGTTGTGTTCCAGTACACGGGTTTTATCACCTGTATTCACCGGCGAATTATTTACCATGATATTGGTGATAAATACATTGGGCGAAAATCCCGATGCGAGGATCTCTTTGGGGTCAAAGATGTTCAGGCCGTTAACACCTCCGAAGGCCAGGTTTCCGTTGGATAATTTCGCATAGGCGCCGGTGTTAAATTCATCATCCTGTAATCCATAGGCCTTGGTAAAATTCCTGAACAGCCAACGGGTTGTGTCTTTGTCTTTGTTGGCGGTCATACAGAAGATGCCCCGGTTCGTACTTCCCCATATATTACCTGCATCATCCGGCAGGATGCCATAAACCACATCATCCGGCAATCCTTCTTTACTGGTAAGATGAAAAAAATCACCAATGGTCTTGTTTAGCCTGTTCAATCCCCCGCCTTTGGTGCAGATCCATAAATATTTACCAGGTTCTGCAGGGTCATCCAGCAAACAGGAAACGTTGTTATAGTTTAATGAATTGCGGTTATTGCTGTTATTATTATACCATTTGACCTGCTGCAATTCAGATCCGGTATTAGTAAAAATAAGTTTTACGAAACCTTCTGCAGTGCCGGCCCACAAGCAGCCCTGCCCATCTTCATACAATGCAGTAAAAACTGCTTTTGCTGCAATGGGCTTAGCTGCGTCCGTATTTACCGTAAAACTATCGATCCTGCCCGTTGCATGATCAAGGCGGGAGAATTTGCCACCCAAACCGGTGAACCATATATTGCCTTTGCTGTCTTCCAGCATCGGTTGCTTGTCGCCTTCACCATAAAAATAATTGATCTCGGGAATGTGAATCAACTTACCGGATGCAGGGTTGTATTTATAATATCCCGTATTATCACTTTTTATCCAATAATCACCTGTTCTTGAAATGATGAAGTTATCTATCTCGGTAACCGATGGGATTTTACTAAAAGGATCATTTTCAATGGAATCATTTTTTATTTTTCGCCATCCATAGGCATAATTCCCTATAAAAATATCGTTCGCTACAGTAGGAACGATCCATCGCACGCTATAGCCTGTGAGCAGTTGTGCTTTGAATTTACTGCCGGCTGTGTTGTATTTGCGTAAACCATATCCCACCGAACCTGCCCATAATAATCCCGAACGATCAATGATAAATGGATAGACAAGCCTGGCGGTAGCAGGTAATTGCACATTCCATTGTATCGTTTTACCAGGTTCCCATTTACTTACATCATAAAAATATGGTTCCCTGTGATGATTGCTCCATAGTTTCTCCCTGGGCCTGAAGATGATATTGCCGGCGGGAGTTTTGGTTATGTCAAAGAGTGGGTTCACGTCTCTTCCATCTGAAAGGAAGAGGTTGTTATTTATCAGTATACTTCCATCCTGTGTTAAATAGCCATTATTCAAAAGCTCCCCATTTTTTAATTTAATAAAACTATTCTTCAATGGATCAAACCTGTAAACAGATCGATCCATGCCGCCGATCCATATATTCTCATTCTTATCTTTTCCAATACCGTATACCTGTGCATCATCGGGCAATGATAACCTGGTAACGATCGGGGCAGCATCTTTCTCAAAAAACTCCTTGGTCAATTGAACCAGGTTCAATCCGGCTCCATCAGCCCCTACAAGCATTCTACCATCGGGCATTTCCGTTATCGTTCTTATTACATTACCGGAAAGGCTAGCCGGATCAGCAGCATTGTGAACGATGCGATAAAATCTTCCGCTCTTTTTATCATAGATATTTACCCCGGCATTTTCGGTTCCCGCCCATATCCTCCCTTTTGAATCTTCAAAAAGCTTTATGATCGTATTGCTGCTAAGTGTATGGAAATTGTAAGGGTCATTAGTAAAAACCTTAAACTCGTAACCATCATATTGGTTGAGTCCATTCTTGGTTGCCACCCATATAAAACCCGCCTTATCCTGTAAGATGTCGAACACCATTCCCTGCGACAGGCCCTGTGCGATCGAGATCGATTCGTATGCACCGGTTGTTTGCGCAGCTATCCGTGGCCCTTGTAAGATCATGGCCAGGCTGATTAAAAAACTTACTGTTAGTTTGGATATACTCACTGGACCATAAATATAAACTGAAAAAATGCGGATGCGAATATTTGTGAAAGAGAAAATTACGGCTTTTAAAAAAATGACGAATAAATCCTGCTCATGCATAATTTGTCCTGTAGTATGACTGAAATGTATAAAAAGATGGCGAAAATCTACCTGCCCTTGCACGCAATCATATTGAACTTTGTATCATCAAACCAATTATGACCAAAACAAAAAATACACACAACATGAGAAAGATCAACCTGGCCTTTACATTATTAATTGCAAGCATGCTTTTTTCCTGCAACGACGACAAAAAAGAAACTGCAAAAGAAGAGACCACAACATCAGCAGACACGGCTACCAGTATGAAAATGTCTCCCGGGCCCGCCGCATTCACCCCCTTTGATGTGGCTGAAATATCACATTCTGTAAAAGATTACGCTAAGTGGAGGCCTTTTTTTGATGCAGATTCCACTAACCGTAAAGCAAGCGGACTGGAACTTATGGTAGTGGGCAGGAGTATTGACAAACCCAATAACGTGATCATTGCCTTACAGGTATCGGATTTACAAAAAGCAAAAGATTTTTCAGGAAACCCAAAACTGAAAGAAGTAATGGACAAGGCCGGGGTAATATCAAAACCAGATATACAGTTCTTTCATATAATAAGGTTCAATCCCGATTCAAAGGAGAAACAATGGGTACGTGTAACGCATAGGGTAAAAGACTTTGATGAATGGTTAAAGGTCTTTGATAATGAAGGCACGGCAAACAGGGCAAGCCAGGGGTTGATCGATGTGGCTTTGGGACGTGGTATTGATGATCCTAACATCGTAACCCTTGTGTTTGATATAAAGGATATGGCCAAAGCAAAAGCGTCCATTCTTTCTGAGGAAAAGAAAAAATTAATGATGAGTGCTGGGGTGGAAGGGGTTCCAACGATCGGATTTTATTCAACTGCTGAATAGATAATGGTTCATTAAATTTTAAAAAAGAAACAACTATGAAAATACGATCATTATTAGTGATGTTGATCGGTTTGGGATCAGTCATGAATGCCTGCTCAAACAATAACTCAGCTAAAGATCCGGGCACAACTTCAGCCGACCAAACAAAAGAAATTTATTCAATTGCAAACCTGGTCAAAGAAAATACTATTATCCCTGATTCGGTCATCAGGGTGCTCAATGCACAACATCACCAGCTAAAAGTATTGGCAAGGCGAACCGTGCCCGGTCCTTTTAAAGCACCCGAAATGAAATATTATTCCGACTATGTTGCAAAACTGGAGAGCCTGCCTGTCATTAATCCAGGGCCGGGTGAATATGTTCATGTAATGGAAGGACAGCGAAACGGTTATAACAATCTTACCATAGGTATAACAGAAACATTTCCGAACGGGGCACCGCCGATGCATTCGCATGAAGGAGAAGAATCGCATGTGCTGCTGGAAGGAGAGGTGCTATATGCATTGGGTGACACATTGTTTACATTAAAAGCGCCTTACATAGTTAATATCCTGGCAGGTGTACCACATGCATTTAAAAACATCGGGAAAAAAACGGCGAATCTCGTGGTGATATTTCCCACCAACATATGGAAATATGATGTCCTGGATTTCTTTCCATTCAAATCGGATACAGCGAAGCCTGTTTCAAAATTTACCAAATTTAAAAACAGCCTGGCAAAAAAATAATTACAAATGAAAGCAATTGCCATTGATATCCCACTTAAAAGAAGCAACAACCTGCCAGCCTTGTCAGAGAATACTTTTTTAAGGTATTTCAATTTCATTGCGCTCTATGTTGCACAAGGTATTCCCGAAGGCATGGCATTTTTTGGTATTCCTGCATGGATGGCAATGAATGGCAAAACACCCGGGGAGATCGGCAGTTTTGTTGCCGCCGTTGGTCTTCCGTGGAGTTTTAAAATAGTGGTTGCCCCGTTAATGGACAGGTTTACTTATTTACCCATGGGGCGTAGAAGGCCCTGGGTGATATTTGGGCAATTGGGATTGATGGCAAGTTTTATTGCGATGGCTTTTGTGCCCGACCCGCTTAACAACCTGCGCCTTTTTATGGCCGCCGGTTTTGCCGTGGGATTTTTCGGGGCTTTCCAGGATGTTGCAACCGATGGAATGGCCATTGATATTGTACCCGTCAACCAACAGGCAAGGGCAAATGGTTTAATGTGGGGAGCAAAGATCATAGGCACTTCTGTATCACTGGCGACTGGTAGCTGGCTCCTGCACAAATATGGATTTTCAGCTGCCATACTTATGCTTTCCGTTATTGTTTGCCTGATCATGATGGTGCCTTTATGTTTAAGAGAGCGGCCCGGTGAAAAACTATTACCATGGACTGCCGGTATTGCATCTTCCGAAACAAAAAAAATGCAATTGACAAAATGGTCTGTTATTTTCAAATCATTGTATAGTGTATGTAGTTTGCGCAACAGCCTGTTGCTGTTGCTGATCACATTTATTGTAATGGGAGCCTGTAATTACATAGACACGCTGATCCCCATTTTTACTGTACAGGCACTTGGATGGACAGACCAGGCCTATTCACAATTCTATTCCACAGCCAGCTTGATAGGAGGCATTGGCGGTATGCTCATCGGTGGCGTTTTAATAGACAGGTTCGGAAAAAAACGCATGCTGAATATTTATTTTTTCCTACTGGTAGTATTGACCAGCTCACTGGCTTTTATGAAAATGTACTGGGTTAATAGCTGGTTCATCAGCGGTTTCATGATCTGTTACCAGGTGCTATATGTTTTTACCTGTATCGGCATATTCGCCACTGCAATGGAATGTTGCTGGAAAAAAGTTTCTGCCACCCAGTTCACCTTGTATATGACGATCGGCAACCTTGGCCGGATCGTGGGGGCGAAATTGATAGGCCCGGTAAAGAACCAACTCAGTTGGGAATATACCCTGTTTTTGTTTGCCATATTAATTGCGCTGGCCTGGCTGGTCATTCAATTTTTACATATCCATAAGCATGTGAACAGGGTTGCTGAACTGGAAGTAAAGGATGCTTTAAAAATATTACCGGGGCAACCTTATTAGAAAAATAAAAAATATAATAGTAAGCTGGTACCCAATTATTAAGATAAGCTGAATTTTTTTTAAAGGGTACCATATATATCAGAAAAAATGTGTATAATTACAATCTCTTATATCCTTGAAGCCCCGTCACTTCTTGAAGATCGTACGGCCTGTATCTTATCTAATTACTTCCCCAGGTTAACAAAGAACTATAATTACCATTATTTAAACTAACTGTGATGCATCTATCGAATGTTCTCTACCGTAATTCAACAAAATCAATCGTTGATCTTCCTGCTTTATACAGGAAAATACGGATCCCGTTATTTATTTCCTTTGTATGCCTCATGGCGATGAATCCTGTTAAGCTGAATGCCCAGTCGGGAGCGGCATTGAATTTTGATGGCACAAATGATTATGTAGCTGTGGCAACCGGTTATCCCGCTACTGATGATATTACTTATGAGGCTTGGGTGAGGCCAACGGCACTTGGTGCAGGCTATCGTGCTATTATAATGAATGATGCCTTTAATAGTGCCTCAGGAAATGTCCATTTCGAATTTGATAATGGAGCGCTTCAACTTGCAATAAAAAACTCAGGCGACTATTATTCTACTTTTTCTTTCACCCCGGGCACCTGGTATCACGTAGCCGCTACTTATTCCAAGTCTTTAGCACAAGTAAAATTTTATGTTAATGGAAACCCTACAAATACAGTTACAGCATTAACACCACCTTCTATCAATCCTAACCAGCCTTTCCGCATTGGTAGCTGGGCAGGAGATCCTGCACGCCAGTTTATCGGGGATATTGATGAAGTAAGGATCTGGAATGTGGCAAGAACACAAGCGCAATTGGCGGCAAATATGAACTGCGAAATTTTTTCATTTACAACAGGACTAGTTGCTGCTTATCATTTTAACCAGGGTACTGCAGGTGGTAATAATGCAGGCGTAACGACTTTGAACGATGGCAGCGGTAATGGTTTGAATGGTACGCTTCAGAATTTTGCGTTGACCGGAGCTACATCAAACTGGATAGCTCCCGGCGGAGTGCTTACGGGAGCCAGTTGCGCCGATATTAATTTTCGCAGCGCTGCTACAGGGGCATGGGAATCCGCATCAACCTGGGAAACATTTAACGGAACCACATGGGTGCCAGCGATCCAGGCGCCAAGCTCAGTAGATGGGTTCATAACCATTCAAAGTCCGCATGTTGTTACACTCAATGTGAACAGGATGATCGACCAGGTCGTGGTTAATGCAGGAGCTGTTTTACAAACTTCTAATAGTGCGATCATTGTTGCTAACGGGCCAGGAGACGATCTCCAGCTCAATGGCGCTGCCAATTTGCTCGGCAGTAACGCCCATCTCCTACTAAACGCGGGAGCATTCATCAGCGGTTCAAGCCAAATTCTTGTTGAGGGAGACATTATCAATAACGGTACCATAAACATTCCCCTGTTGGCCTCGGGCAATGCTCCCCAAAATTTGAATGGTACCGGTACAATATTCAGGTTTCAGATTCCTAACAATACGGGAGTTGTACTAGGAGGGAACCAAACCATTACCGAAGTAATGAATTTCAGTAGCGGTAATGTAAGCACGGGAGCAAATAAATTGATCCTGGCCACAACAGCCAGTGTTCAGGGTACAGGATATGTGATCGGTAACCTGCAAATGAATTTTCCCGTAGGCACTGGTACAATAACATACCGCGTAGGTGATAACCTGGGATACAGGCCTGTTGATGTTACTGTATTCAACTCATTGGGCAACGGAGGTATTGTTGTTTCTACCAACAACCCGGATCATCCGGATATTGCAAATTCTACTATCATACCAACCAAAAGTGTAAACAGGTACTGGAAGGTTGCCAATAACGGCCTTGGAAATACGAATATTCAAACCACTTTTAGCTGGGATCCCAGCGAAGTAGATGGAACTGCCAACATAAATAACGTCGTGGTTGGGGAATATGTTGACAATGTTTGGTACACGCCGGCGGTGGTTAGCAAGACAGCTACTTCACTAACGGTAAACACTACTACCTTTTCGCCTGCCGAATACGCGATTGGAGAATCCACGATCGACCCCAATGCTACAACTGATGATTACCGCACAGTTGGTAATGGAAGCTGGAACAACCCGGCAACGTGGGAACGTTATAGCGGTACCGCATGGGTGCCTGCTGCGGTTTCACCTGATGGAACAAACAGTAATAAGATCACCATAAGAGCCGGTCATTTTATTGATAACAACTTAACAAATATCCAGGCCGACCAGTTGGAAATAGAAAACACTGCAACATTATATATATCCGGCCCGAACAGTCTTACCATCCTGGATGGCTCGGATGATGATCTGCTTGTAAAAGGAATTTTCACTATGAACGGCGCGACATTATTTGTAAACGGAAATGTACGGGTATATGCCGGTGGAAATTTCGGTGTTAGTTCGGCAAATACATTTAATGGCCCCGGGTCTATTGATATTGACGCTGCGGGTAGCATGAATATAACCAGTAACAGCGATAACCTTACCCTGACCGGTGGCCTGACTATTAATAACAGCGGTAATATGTCTTATGGTGGCCCTATTGCCGGCAGTATTATCATGACAGGTACAAATACAACGATCAATAATTATAACAGTTTTGCATGGGGTGGCCTAGTAAATATCGAGATGAATGGTGTTGATAACGGAATTTATAACAGGGACGGAGCTACTTTCAGCATAAATGGACAGGGAGATTTTCTTTCAACAGGCGCTACCAATCCTGTGATCAATAATGATGCAGGTGCAACTTTTACAAAAGATGGTAACCCGGCAACTGAGATCGATGCCAATATTGTTTTCAATAACCATGGCGCTGTGGTACTGAACTCCGGTGACCTTTTCCTGAACAACAGTACTGGCGAACACGACGGAACCTATACTGTATATTCTCCCAATACTTTAGGAGGTACGGCGAGCATGAGTTTTGAAGGACCTACATTTAACGTGTATAACGGAGCAAGAGTGTCACTGGCTATGTTGAGATTTAGCGCTGAAGGTAACCAGACGTTATCGGGTGGTGGTAAGGTTGATTTTATGACCATGAGCGGGGCCGGTCTTACACTGGCGAGTGATATTACCATTGACAGCTCTCTCACATTTGTAAATGGCCTCATTCACACCGGAGCTAAAAAAATAATTCTTGATTATAGTGCGGTTGTTTCAGGCGGTGCAGCAAACAGGTATGTTGATGGTACCATGGAACGCAGGTTCGCAAATACGATCACCCCTTTACGATATGATGTGGGAGATGCGGGCTCCTATGCGCCCGCTATAGTAACACTTGACCTGACAACCCCGGGCGGCGTAGAATTATCAACTACAGCCGGAGAGCATCCAAATGTTTCCGGTTCAGGAATAGACCCGTTAAAGAATGTAAACCGTATATGGTATTTTAAAAATAACGGAGCAGCGTTCACCGGTGCCGAAGTAACCTTTAACTGGGAAAACAACCAGGTAGATGGCGCCGCAAATCCATTGAACTTCAAGGTTGCAAAATATGATAACCCAACATGGGATACATTGACCGTAACCAACAATACTGATAGTTCAATTACAGCAAACAACTTTATAACGTTCAGCGATTTCATTGTTGGAAACCTTGCAGTTGTAACTTCGTTACCTTACCGTAGTGCATCATCTGGAAACTGGGAAGATGTATCAACCTGGCTGGTAGATAACGGAAGCGGCTTTGTACCAGCCACTACTGTTCCAACTGTTGCCAACAGTAGTTCAGTTACTATCATGAACTCACACAGCGTTGCAGTCAATGCAAGCCTCGCTATTGACCAGCTAACGGTAAATCCTGGAGCGGCATTATCTGTAGTAGAAACAGGCTTGTCCATACTGGATGGCCCTGGCGTCGATTTTCACGTGATGGGTAATTTTACTATCAGTACGGGTTCTCTTTCAATTGCTTCAGGAGCTGTTGCCAATACTGATGATGGAGCAAGCATAAATACCAGCAACTTTTCATCATTCGAAGGTCCAGGTACTTTAAATATTACATCCAATTCTGACTGGACAGAAAGCAGCACTTCACAGGATTTTAGTATAAATGGCGACATGGTAATAAATAATGATGGGGACATCAATCTCAATACACAAAACAATATTCAATTAAACGGACTTTCGGTTATTAATAATTCCGGCAACATAAAATTTAACTCAGGTGCAGACGTTGTAACTGATCTTAATGGAAAGATCATTAACAACGCAAGTGGACAAATACAAAAATTCGGTTCACAGGAAAGCGTCATTGATCCTGCCATTCGTTGGGAAAATTCTGGAACAGTGGAGGTGAATGCAGGAGTATTTACGCTTAACGCCAATGCCGCAGGAACGGTTCACAATGGTTCTTTCGATATAAAATCTATAGGCGAACTCAAAAGAACGGTAAATGAACTTCAATTCACCGGGGCCAGCATGAACAATGATGGTCAGATAACCGGCCGTGCATTTGTAATGGCAGGTGGAGAAGCGCAGGATATGAACGGAAGCGGTACCATTGACCATTTAAAAATCAATAATGGCCAGGGTGTAACACTGGTTGTAGGAAATCCAACTATAAATGATACACTTACTTTACAAAACGGAAAAATAACTACAGATCTATATAAGGTGATCCTGTCTGATGCTGCTTTTATAGAAAATGCAAGTAATGCATCCTATGTAAAAGGAAATGTTGAACGGTTTTTTGTTAACCCTGGTGCTAAGATTTTCCCTGTAGGCGGGAATACAAAATATACACCTGTAACACTTGATCCAAGTTTTTCAGGCTCCGGAAACGTGGAATTGAGAACAGAAGATGGAGACAATACCAGTATTGTTGGTTCAGGTATTGATGTAACGAAGAGCGTGAACCGTACCTGGATCATCACCAATAACAGCCTGGACTTTACTGAATGTGATGTTACGTTTACCTGGGATCCAACAGATGTTGATGGGCCAGCAACTCCTGCAAATTTCATTCTTGCCAAACTGGATGGTTCTACCTGGACATTTCCTGCGGGTGTAATTCCCGGATCAAATTCACTCTATGTAGGAAACCTAACTTCTTTCAGTGAATTCCAGGTTGGTGAAGCTGCACTCACAACGCCTGCAGCTGCATTGGATTTTGATGGCGTCGATGATAAAATAACAATAAATAATTCCGGCATTGATCTTACGAATAAATCATTCTCTGTTGAAATGTGGCTCAAGCGTAATTCTACCAATACGTATGATATTGCATTCTCACAGGGAACTGCCGGTGCTGACAACAAACTGTTGCATATCGGGTTTTCCAGCGACGATGAATTTGTGTTTAATTTCTTTGGTGGGCCAAACGACTTAGAGGTGCCGATCATCAATGATGCTAACTGGCATCTTTGGAGCTGTACATTTGACAATGTTACTAAAACAAGAAAAATTTACAGGGACGGGATTTTGATCGGTCAGGCTATAATACCTGCCTCTACTTTCACGGGCAATGGCAGTTTTTCAACCATTGGTGTCACCAGTGCTTACCCCGGCGACGAATTTGATGGCAGTATTGATGAATTGAGGATATGGACAAAAGTACTTTCGCCTGCAGAGATACAAAACAGTTTAAACTGTGAGATTTCTTCACAGCCAGGCCTGGTGGCTGCTTATCATTTCAACCAGGGTATTGCTGCAGGGAGCAATGCCGGCGAAAACACTTTGATTGATGCTACCGGCAATGCCAACACGGGCACGCTAAGCAGCGGGTTTGCATTAACAGGCACTTCTTCCAACTGGATAACGCCGGGTGGAGTAGTAAGCGGAACAGTTTGCCCTCCATGTTATGTGAATATACCAGATGCAAATTTCAAAGCAGCACTAGTTGCAAACGGAGCAATCAATACAAACTCAAATTCAGAGATCGAATGTTCAGAGGCTGCTGCATTCATCGGCGCAATTAATGTGTCTTCATTAGGAATAAATAGTTTAACAGGTATAAAAGCTTTCACGGCTCTTACCTCATTAGATTGTTCCGGTAATAACCTAACAAGCCTGGATGTAAGTGACAACATTAATTTACAGTCACTTAATTGTGTGGTGAACAATATCAACACTTTAAATTTTACACCCAATGCAACATTACAGGTGCTGTGGATCGGCAATAACGCGATTGGAGGAAACCTGGACATATCAGCCTGTACGAATTTAACCGACCTGAATTGCGCCAACAACTCATTAACAGGAATTACACTTCCGGCAACCAATACCCTGGCTATTATTCAAGCCCAGGGTAATGCAATTACCGCTTTGAATACGAGTGGTAGTACCGGTTTGAATAGTTTGTATTTAAGTGGCAACCAAATTACGTCACTGGACTTAAGTACGAATACGGCGCTTATTAATCTCGCCTGTAATTCGAATTTGTTAACCAGTTTAAATATTCAGAATGGCACCAACAATATTTTAAGCTCATTTGATGCTACCAACAATCCATCACTTACCTGCATCCAGGTAGATAATGTTGCTAACGCAAACGGTTATGCGGGCTGGACCAAAGATGCAGGTGCCACCTATAGTACAAATTGTAGTTGCCCGGCCCCTGTAATTACATGCCCTGCAAACATCACTGTTTGCCAGGACAGTCCATCAGGAGCAGCCGGAGTATTATTTTATCCAAAAGTAATTCCTACAACAGTTGTAGTAGACTTTGCGGAGAGAGTGCATACCTTCACAGGTGTTTCTATCAACGGTGGAGGAAATTCTGCGATCGTAGTGCCAGGCGCTGCCATTACTTTAAACTATAATTATTCGGTGGCTTATGGAGGCGGCTATTGCCCCGGCTGTGTTGTTCAAACTTCTATCGGGATCGGTTCTACCTTCCAGACCTTATATTGCCAGACAGGTATTAATAATGGAAGTTCAGGAAGCCCGTCGCTTAATTTCACGGCGCCGGCAACTCCCGGTATTTATTACCTGACCCACCAGGGTTCATTGGATTATTTCTGCCAGGAATTCAAATTCAATAATGATTCTGCCAAAGCGATCGGCGTGCTGATTGTCGGCCCTCCTTATCCTTCTGTTACCAGCGGATGTGGTGCTGTAACAGTTACAAATAATGCACCTGCCATTTTCCCAACAGGTGTAACAACGCCAGTGACCTGGACCGCAACGGATGCCAACAATAACATATCAACCTGTATACAAAATGTAACGGTAACGGCTGCAACCATTTATTACCGCGACAGGGATGGTGATGGATTTGGTAATCCTTCATATCCTGTATATGCCTGTTTACAACCAACAGGTTTTATTTTAGAGCATACAGATTGCAATGATTTTAATGCAGGTATTCATGGAGGATGTGTTTGCAACCTCACACTCACCACTTCTTCCAGTGATACTTTGATCGTTTGTGTGGAAAGTGGCCAGACAACCGGGCATGTAAGCCTGATCGCTGCCAACGGCACCCCTCCTTATATTTTCTCAGGCTCCGATACAACAAACCTGGTACCAGGTGTTTATAATTATTCGGTTAGTGATGCTAATGGCTGTACTGCCAATGCTTCACTGAGGGTGATCCTGACAAACTGTATCATTCCTTATTATGAGCCACCTTTAGATGATACTACAAACGTACCGATCGGAGCAGAGCTAACGCAGCTTTATAATTATCCGAGTTCATTGGTTGATACAACTGCGTCAAACAATATATTCCTGATCAATGATATGCAGGGAACTGTTTTGATCGAGGTGATCGCAAATGTTGGTAAATACGATTCATTGTTAGCATTGTTGCAAACAGCACCTTATGGCATGACCAACCTGATCGACAACGGCGATACGACGCTGATCATTACGGGGATGTTCCCAATTGCTAATTTACCTAAGCTGAATTTGTTGCCATCGCGTATAAATTATGTACGGCCTTATTATACACCCATTGCTTCCGGGCTCACAGGCCTGGTAACATCGCAGGGTGATACTGCAATGGTTTCTCATAAAGCGAAACAAGCATGGAAGCTTTCAGGTAATGGTGTAAAAATAGGCGTGATGTCTGACAGCTATAATACCAAATTTGGTAACCCTGCGGGGCTCGATGTCATAAATGGTGACCTGCCCGGGGTCGGGAATCCCGTTCATACCAAACCCGTTATTGTTTCGGCAGAATATCCTTACGGAAGAGGAACCGATGAAGGCCGTGCCATGCTTCAGATCGTCCATGATGTTGCCCCTGATGCTGAACTCGTGTTCCGCTCGGGATTCATCAGTGCAGGAAATTTCGCAGATGGTATCAGGGCGCTGCGTGACGAAGGTTGTAATGTTATTGTAGATGATATTACTTATATCACCGAGCCGTTCTTTACAGATGGTGTTATTTCCCAGGCGGTAGACGATGTGACTGCATCGGGCGTAAGCTATTTTACTTCGGCGGGTAATTTCGGAGCCAAATCATACGAAGGCGTCTTCAATCCAATTGCTGCACCGGGGGATTACAATGGTGTTGCGCATGATTTTGGAGGTGGCGTTTATTTCCAGAATCTTACACTCACCAAGGGCACTTATACGATAGCGTTACAATGGGATGATAAGTTTTATTCAGTAGGAGATGAAACGAGTGGTGCGATGAATGACCTGGATATTTACCTGGTTGACCAGTTTGGCAATCGCCTTTTTGGATTCAACAGGAATAATTTAAATGGTGATCCACTAGAGATACTGCCGTTTGTAGTACTGTCAACTGTAGATGCAAAGGTTATTGTTACCCGTAAAGGCGGTAATCAAAGTGTACGTTTTAAATATGTCATTTTCCGTGGAGAAGGTACCATCAACAACTTCGGCCAGGGTACAGGTACAGTCATCGGCCAGGCAAATGCTGCCAGTGCCATTTCTGTGGGTGCTGCATTGTACCTCAATACGCCGGCTTATGGAACTACTCCACCAACGATCGCTTCTTTCTCATCCAGGGGAGGAACAGTAATAGATGGTATAGACAGGCATAAGCCAGACATCGTTGCTCCGAACGGGGTAAACACCACCGTTAGTTTTGGCGGAGTGAATATTGATGGTGATCCATTCCCTAATTTCTTTGGCACCTCTGCAGCCGCACCTCATGCTGCTGCTGTAGCAGCCTTGTTAATAGAAGCGAAGAAAAGATATTTTGACGGAGAGTCATTTACCGCATCGCAAATGAAAACGGTGTTGGAAAACACTGCAATTGATATGGGCGCTGCCGGGTATGATGACAGTACCGGCTATGGCTTTATCCAGGCTGATGATGCATTATTGTCTTTTTCAAATCCTCATCCATTGGTTGCTAATTTCCACTTACAGGATTCTGCTTATACACCCGGCACGCAGCCTGTTACTGTTGTTATCAACGGAGAATATTTTTCTAATAATGCATCCGTGATCTTCAGGTATGATACAATTCCTGCCACTGTTTCTCCAGATGGAAAACAACTGATCGCAAATATTCCTCCTTTCGTTGGCAACCCGCCACTTACTGTTTACAATCCACCTATTACGCCGAACAAGCTGGATGGTGGTGGAAGTGATTCTTTATATTTCTTCACCGCCATGGCGAAAAATGTAAAAGTTACAGTTAACAATGCAATCAAATACTTCGGTGAAAGCATTCCTGCTTATAGTGTTAATGTAACGGTGGATAACATTCCCCTTGCATCATCAGGATTAACTTTAGCTAACCTTGGCCTAACGGATATTACTTATTCATCATCCGCAAACAGCTTAAGCAATATTGGTTTGTATTACAGGCGTGCGACTTCTGCAGTTACTGACCTGACGAACCCGCAATCAATTACTTTGTCTGCATCCTATAATTACCAGTTTGTTGATGGTGTTTTAACGATCAACAGGATGCCGGTAACCATTACGCCGCGTGATACAACCATTACCTATGGTGAGTCAATGAAAGGCAAACAAATGAAATTTAATTATACTTACAATACAACCAATGTTGCTCCTTCGGAACGTGCTGCATTTTTAGATTCCCTGCGATCGACCCACCAGGCAACGATGTCGAACAGCGTGATGCTGATCAACTCCAAGCAAGCTGTCAACGGGGTAATAGATGCCAGTGATTTTCTTAACATGAGTTTCATGGTAAGTGGAAAAGCCAGCGCGAATTCCAAACAGGCTGTAAATTCCAAGCAGGCTGTTAACGGCATTGTATCTGACACGACTTATTTTATCACGGTTTCACCGGAAACGATCTTTGAATATCAAAGTGATTCTGCGCATGCTACATTGCACAATTCGAAACAGGCTGTAAACTCCAAGCAGGCAGTTAATGGCAATGCCGGGGTCAATTCCAAGCAGGCAGTCAATGGCAATGCTTCAGTTAACGGCCTACTGGTTAGCAATTCAAAACAAGCCGTAAACTCCAAACAGGCAGTGAACAGTAATAGCTTTAATAATGAAACGAATGAGAACGTATTGCTTATTATAGATTCACTGGATATTTATGGACCTGGTGCTGATTCTTTAAGCGGCTTCCAATCCATGAATATGATCTCCGGTTATACAGTAGGTAACTGGCTCATCGGCCCGGGTGTTTTAATATCTGAGAATTTTGATATCACTTACGGGTTAGGAAACTTAACGATCCAGCCGGCGATCCTTACTGTTAAAGCAAAAGATACTGCAGCCGGTTGTGGCGGCCTGCAGCCGGTTTATTCGCATACCAAAGCAATTTACCAATACGAGGATGCAGACAGTAATGTAGTGGCGGGCGGTCCCCAGTATACAGTGCGAAATAATCTTAATAACATAGTAGGTAGCGGTGCCCTTTCGGCCGGAACTTACCAGGTCATTCCTTATGGTTTGACAATGCAGGACCCGGTTCCTAATTATACCATCATTTATGAGAATGGGGTATTGACAGTTGCACCGCCGGTTGAAACTCCGGTAGTATCGGTTACGAATAACTGCAATGGAACATCAACGCTTTCTACCAACGCCGGAGGAAGCCTATTGTGGAGCAATGGCGCAACAGGGCCATCGATCACAGTAAGCTCAGCCAATAGTTACAGTGTGACATCAACAATAAATGGCTGCAGCGCAACCGGCAGCGGAACAGCTGCCCCAAATTCGATACCTTCAACCCCGGTTGTAACGGTAGTAAATAACTGTAACGGCACATCAACGCTTTCAACCAATGCAGCAGGAACATTGTTGTGGAGTACAGGGGCTTCAACTCCATCCATTATTGTAAGTACAGCAACGACCTATACGGTCAAAACAACCGTGAACGGTTGTACCAGTCCATTGGGCAGCGGAATAGCCGCTCCAAAAACAACACCTTCAACACCGGTTGTAACAGTAGTAAATAATTGTAACGGCACATCAATGCTTTCAACCAACGCAGCAGGAACATTGTTGTGGAGTACAGGGGCTTCAACTCCATCCATCACCGTAAGTACAGCAAATACCTATACGGTTAAAACGACCGTGAACGGATGTGCCAGTGCATTGGGCAGCGGAATAGCCGCTCCAAAAACAACACCTTCAACCCCGGTTGTAACGGTAGTAAATAACTGTAACGGAACATCAACGCTTTCAACCAATGCGGCAGGAACATTGTTGTGGAGTACCGGGGCTTCAACTCCGGCAATCACAGTATCTTCAGCCACGACCTACACAGTAAGTGCCACAGTGAATGGCTGCACCAGTACATTGGGCAGCGGAATAGCCGCTCCAAAAACTACTCCTTCAACACCGGTTGTAACGGTTGTGAATAGTTGTGGAAACTCAACGCTTTCAACGAATGCAGCAGGAACGTTGTTGTGGAGTACAGGGGCTTCAACTCCATCTATCACCGTAAGTACAGCAACTACTTATACGGTTAAAACGACCGTGAACGGATGTCCTAGTGCGTTGGGTAGCGGAACAGCGGCTCCTAAAGCAGTTCCAGCAACACCGGTAGTAACAGTTGTGAATAATTGTAACGGAACATCAACGCTTTCAACCAATGCAGCAGGAACCTTGTTGTGGAGTACAGGGGCTTCAACAGCATCCATTACCGTAAGTACAGCCACGACCTACACGGTTAAAACGACCGTGAACGGATGTGCCAGTGCGCCGGGTAGCGGAACAGCGGCTCCTAAAACAACGCCGGCAACACCTGTCGTAACGGTTGTAAACAATTGCGGAAGTTCAACCCTTTCAACGACTGCAGCAGGAAGCTTGTTGTGGAGCAACGGCGCTACAGGTTCCTCTATCACCGTTACTTCAGCGGGTAACTATTCTGTAACAGCAACAGTGAACGGATGTACGAGCGCAGCATGCAACGCAGTAACAGCCGCACCGAAAGCGGTTCCCGGAGCACCAACAGCCAGCGTAACACAACCTACCTGTAGTGTTTCTACAGGAACGATAACTGTCACTTCATCAAAATCCGGGCTCACATTCAGTATTACCGGCAGTGGATATACCAACACAACGGGTGTGTTCACAAGTGTGGCACCCGGTACATATAGTTTGACTGCGAAGAATTCAAGCGGGTGTATATCAGCAGCTACAATAATTGTAATAACTGCAAATGTCAATTGCTCATCCATTGGAAACTTTGTCTTTAAGGATGCCAATGCAAATGGCAAACAGGATAATAATGAAACCGGTATTGGTTCTGTAACGGTTAATCTTTTGAGCAGCACCGGAACATTACTGGCAACGACTACTACAAATAGCAGTGGAGCTTACAGTTTCAGCAACCTGGTAGCCGGTAGCTATAAGGTTTCTTTTATTACACCATCTGGCTACACGCCTACGCTTAGCAATGCAGGCTCCGATGATGCCAAGGACAGTGACCCTATAAGCGGAATGGTGTCACCCGTTGTATTAACATTTGGCCAAAAAGACAACAACATTGATGCAGGTTATATTCCTTCTATATTAGCATTGGGCAACAGGGTATGGTATGATACCAACAATGATGGTATCAACAACAGCAGCGAGAATGGCATCGCTAATATCACAGTAAAATTGTATAAGGACGATGACAACAATAATGTAGCAGACGGAGCAGCAATCGCCACAAGGACCACGGATGCCAATGGCTATTATACATTTACAGCTCTGGCGCCAGGTAATTACATTGCCTGTGCTGTTATTCCTGCTGGTTATATAAGCAGCAATGTGAACGGCGGCGATCCTGATAACAATACCAATGCTGACGACAACGGGCAGGTGCTTGTTGGCAGTGAAATAAGGGGCCAGGCAATCACATTAACATTAGGCACAGAGCCTGACGGAAACGCTTCGAATACAAATACAAATAATTCCTATGACTTTGGGTTATTGCCTGATTGTAATTGCGTCAATACTTCCGGTAACCTGTTGACCAATGGCAGCTTTGAAAATGGCACAACCGGCTGGGCCGCTACAGGTGGTTCTGTAACTACCGGTACAGGATACATTGCCTGCGGCAGTAAGAACGGGTTTAACGTTACTAACGGGAAATCGTCTGTTGTTTACCAGGATGTGACGGTTGGGGCAGGAACTACTTTAACTTTTACCGGATTTTCGGGTGTTCATACAGGTGGATTATCCTGCAGCCCTAAACTGAGCCTGGTATTCCGCAATTTATCGGGTGCAGTACTGAGCCAGACAGATGTGGTGGTAACACGCGATGTGGATGTCAACTTTGGCCAGCTGGCATATTATACGATCACGGCAACAGCACCAACCGGTACTGCCAAAGTAAGGGTTCAATGTTCAGCTACCTGCAATACCATGAAGATGGATGCTTTCTGTCTCCGGAATACCAGTGGTACCAGCAGGAATGCTAACGGGGATGACCCACCTTCAGATCCATCTTCAGAAACGCCGGACATTCCTGTTTCAAAAGTAAAGGCAAATCCTATTACAGCGGAGATCGCCGGCTTCAACGTGACGATCAGTCCAAATCCTGTCAGCAGTTTCTTTAAAGTGGTCACACAGACCCGTGATCATAATACTGCTATTGACATAAATATTCGCAATGCGGATGGAAGATTGGTCTCTGTTCAAAAGACGGGTCCAAACAGTACCCTTAAGATCGAAGCAGCCAATTGGAGAAGCGGAGTATATTTTGCTGAAGTTATTCAAGGAGGCCAGCGCAAAGTGGTCAAGTTGGTCAAGTTATAACCAAGTTAGATTTTACATTTATAAAAGGAGGTTTTTTACAACCTCCTTTTATTATGTAATTTTCTTAGATTTACAATACTTAAATCATTCATGAAATGACAAATAAAACCTGCCGGTTTATTATTTTAAACCTGGTGTTTTGCTTTTGCTTTTGTGTAAATGTTTATGCCAATGAGATCGATAGCCTGAAAAGTTTAATAGCTACCCCTATGCCTGATACCAGCAGGGTAAACCTGTTGAATGCACTAAGCAAAGCTTATTTTAATGATAATCCCGATACATCTGTTATTATTGCAGGCTCTTCAAAAAAGCTGGCCGAGCAAATTAAGTACCAGCCAGGATTAGCACTGGCGCTTAAAAATATGGGTATTGGGTTTTACCTGCAGGGAAAATATAAGGATGCCATTATTACCTGGCAGAAGGCATTGGAAGTGTATAAATTGATCGGGGATAAAACCGGGGTAGCTAATATGTTGAGTAACCAGGGAGCAGTATATTATAACCAGGGGGATGATGCCAAGGCCCTCGAATTACATTTACAGTCATTGAAATTGTCTGAAGAGATCGGCGATAGTTTACGGATACTTACTTCATTAAATAATATCGGGGGAGTGTACCAAAACAAGCTGGCAACTTATGATAAAGCCCTTGAGTATTTTCTTCGTTCCTATAAATTAAGCCTCGCAATAAATGATAAATATTTGATCGGGACATCCTCGGTGAACCTGGGTGAATTTTATTTTAAAATAGGAAACGACTCAACAGCGCTTAAATATCTGAATAGATCTGTACAGGCATACGAGGGCACAGAGGATCTGCCTTACTCCCTTAATTATATTGGCCGGATTTATACCAGGCAAAAGGAATTTGAAAAGGCAATAAAAACGCACATGCAGGCTTTTGAAATTTCTAAAAAATTAGATACACGCCTCGACATGACACAATCCCTGGTAGCGTTGGCGCAGGCTTATTATGCAAATAATGATGAAGAGTCAGCTATTGAAGCGTATAAGCGATCCCTTGAATATGGTATACCATTGAATGCGGTTAGCGAAATAAAAGATGCTTACCAGGGCTTGTCAACAGTTTACGCAAAAAAATCAGATTATGCCAAC
The DNA here is from genome assembly GCA_040006715.1 of Ferruginibacter sp. Classification (GTDB taxonomy): domain Bacteria; phylum Bacteroidota; class Bacteroidia; order Chitinophagales; family Chitinophagaceae; genus Ferruginibacter. Next base: position 375,632 of record JBDTWL010000001.1, read on the forward strand.
GCATTTAAGTACCAGGACCTTTTACTGGCGATCAAGGACACCATCTACAATATTAATACTGATAAAAAATTAGGAACGCTTCAATTCACTTTTGACCTTGAGAAAAAAGAATCGCAAATAGGTTTACTTAACAAGGATAAAGAAATACAGAAAAAAGAACTGGAACGGCAAAAAATGGTACGCAATAGTTTCATTGGTGGTTTTACCGTAGTGCTTTTATTTGCTGCAGTGTTCTTTTCTCAACGTAACCGGATCAGTAAAGCGAAAAAAAGAAGTGATGAATTACTCCTGAATATCCTGCCGGAAGAAACAGCCGAGGAACTTAAAGCAACAGGTACTGCTAAAGCGAAAAGCTTTGACCTGGTAAGCGTTTTGTTTACCGATTTCAAAAATTTTACACTTGCCAGTGAGTTGCTTAGTCCTGAAGAGCTGGTAGCGGAAATCAATCTCTGCTACAGTGAATTTGACCGTATAATTACAAAGTATGGGGTCGAAAAAATAAAGACCATAGGAGATTCTTATATGTGCGCCGGCGGATTACCGATGACAAATCAAACACACCCATTTGACATTGTATCTGCGGGGCTGGAAATGGTAAAGTTCATTGAAAAAAATAAACAGGAAAAAATTGCCAATGGCCAGCCTTATTTCGAATTACGCCTGGGAATTCATACAGGACCGGTGGTTGCAGGAATTGTCGGGATAAAAAAATTCTCATATGATATCTGGGGCGATACGGTTAACACAGCCTCCAGGATGGAAAGCAGCGGAGCGATCGGAAAGGTAAACATAAGCGGCAGCACCTATGCACTTGTAAAAGATAAATTTGCATGTACACACAGGGGAAAAGTAGAAGCAAAAAATAAGGGTACAATAGATATGTATTTTGTAGAAAATTTAATTGTGTAATTGCCGCGTTGTTATATACTGAAAAAATTATTCAATGACCTGCTGATCATTTAGATAATAATGTAGTAATAGCAACCAGGTGCTGGCAGGCATTGCGTACAGCATTCCACAAAACCGGGTCACATGCAATAGCAATAGATATTAAGCATTTAGTAGTAAAGCTGATTGCGGATCTGCCAATTTCCAATGATTTGTTTATTCTGCTATTCCTGTTCTTCATCTCTTCATCATTTATATCTTTATAAATAAAAATAACGTGCCAAAAAATTCATGTGTAAAAACAAAGGAGATCTGCCCAATAAATGATCTTCCGGGAAAATAATTCCACGTTTGACAAACATGCATGCCTGTTCCGGTTTCTGTAAAAAATGCAACCTTAGGATTCATGGTTATGGATACATGCCAGTTCATGGCAGCCGTGAACGGAAATATGAGTGGCTTCTCATTTTGAAATTAATGTAATAATGATACTTTTGTGAATATCTTCAGCAGTATTAAAGCCGAAGCATAAATACACATCAATGAAAAATATCATTTATATAGCAATTTTTGTTATTGCCGGATTGGTAATCTATTCTTTCATGAACCCTAAAGCAGATTTTAATGCTGATAAAAAAGAAGCGATAAAATTTCACCGGGGCACCTGGAAGGAAGCTGTGGAAATTGCCAGGAAAGAAAACAGACTTATTTTCCTTGATATCTATGCAACCTGGTGCGGGCCCTGTAAAAGACTGAAGAATACTACTTTTTCAAATAGCCGGGTAGGAAAATACTTCAATGCTACATTTATCAACGTTTCCCTTGATGGAGAGACCGGGGAGGGAGAGCTACTCGCCAATCAATATAAGATCTCCGGTTACCCTACTTTATTCATTCTTGACAAAGAGGGCAATATTGTGGCCCGGGGTGATGGATATTATGATGCTGATGAATTGCTTGAATTGGGCAGGTCTGCCGTGAAATAAAAATTATTGCAAGCATGAACTTAGTTTCATAAGCCCAGGAACGATCACCGTTTTCCTTAACATTTTTTTACAATTCCGGCTATACATTATCCGGAATTCCCACGTTCTCCCATAGCCCCATTTCTACCTAACATAAACCTGCCAATTATGCCGACACTAAAATTCGCATGCACATGCGCAGCAGCCCTGTTTTTACTGGTTTCCTGCAATAACAAAAAAACAAAAGCAGGCAATGAACAACAACAAAGCCCCTCTTCATCCACCGTAATGGCGAATCCACAAGAAGAAACGATCAATATCCCCGACTTTCAAAAAGGCTATGAACAGTTGCTGACGCAACGATTCACGGCAGCGGCCGGTAAGATCACAGTGATCAAAGCTGATAAAGGATTAAAGCTGACGGTAGACCCCCTGGCGCTAGAAAAAGAAAATGGCGAAGCTGTTAATGATGCAATCAATGTGAGCATTATTGAACTGACCAACAGCGAGGACCTTTTCAAAAGCAATGCTGCGACCGTAAGCGATGGAAAGCTGCTGATGTCGGGAGGAAGTTATTATATAGGCATGGAATCGGAAGGAGAAAAACTACATATACGAAAAGGATATTTCCTCGAAGTTGAATTTCCAAAACTACGGAAAGAAGACATGGAATTATTTTATGGCCAGCGCGACAGTGGTAATAATATGAACTGGAAACCCGCCGGTGAATCACTGGAACCACCTGAAGAACCGATCGAATTTACGTATGCCACTTACAGGTATGATACCGTTTACAGGGTAGACACTATCCGGGAACCAGATAAGTCTGTATATAGTTATTCTTTTTTAACCGGCCGGGTGTTCCGGGATCTTAATGCAAAAGTATTTTATTATGATCAACAGGTAACGCTTGGCCAGTTACTGGATACAGTAAATAAGCATTCCCGGAAATTATGTTTGGACAGTATTTCCTTCTGGCCACCAAACCTGCCAAAGAACAGGACACTGGATACCAATTATCTTGTAACGGTATATGGTCCCAGGTTCCAGTTAATGCTCAAAAAATGTGAATGTAAAGACGATGAAGCAAAAAAATATCCATATATAAGAAGAGATACATCCATTAATTCCCGTGTGGTATCATCCCTTGCAGACCAGGTACAGAAATATTATGCACCGGAACAGATCAATGCACTTGGATGGATCAATTGCGACAGGTACGATAACAGGCCAATGTCAGATATGGAATTTGAGATACCTATTACATTCAATACAAACCCGAACATCCAATACTTTGTTCTTTTTAAAAGTTTTAGCGGCTGCATCAATGGTAGCATTATACCAAATGCACAAAAATTCGTGATCAACCAGCTTCCTTTAAATGAGGAGATCACTTTGATCGCATTTACAAAAAGCAAAGGACTGATATACCAGGCGAGGACTGATCTCAGGGTGTCTCAGAAAAAAAATATGATACTTGATTTTAAAGAGATTTCAATGGCCGAGATGAATAAGATATTCGGCCGTAATGTGAGGATCTGAGGGATCATTAAAATCTGATACAGTTCGTAAACCTATATCAACATGATCATGCCCATGGAAAACCTTCATGCGTGATAGCGGTATGCCAGGTGGCAGCCGCTATCTTTTATTTACCCCGTCCGTTCGCTTAATTCCAGCCACCTCATTTCCTTTGCATCGAGTTGTTCAATAATAGTACTGATACGGTCAGCCGCTTTTTGCAATTCATCATAAGGGATATTACCATTCATTTTTTCTTCCAACTTTCTTTTTTCTTCTTGTAATGCCGGCATTTCTTTTTCCAATGTTTCCAACTCGAATTTTTCTTTAAAAGAAAGCTTCTTCTGCAATACAGAGGTCTGTGTACCGGTGGTCAGTGGTCGGTGGTCAGTGGTCTCCTCTACAACCGGTTTCATGATCTGCTGTACCTTACTTGTCAACAATCCCTTCGCCATTGCTTCCCTGTATTGAGAATAGTTTCCGGGGAAATCCCTGATCACGCCATCTCCTTCAAAAGCAAATAAGTGATCCACCATTCGGTCCATAAAATAACGGTCATGGCTAACGATGAGGATACAACCGGGAAATTCCATTAAAAACTCTTCCAGGGTTCGCAGGGTTTGCAGGTCAAGGTCATTGGTAGGTTCATCCAACACCAAAAAATTCGGATTCAGGAAGAGGATGCTCATTAAGTGAAGCCTGCGTTTTTCGCCACCGCTTAATTTGCTGAGCAAGGTAAATTGCTGCTCGGCTGTAAAGCCAAACTTTTCCATGAACTGGCTTGCAGATATTTTTGTTCCGTCATTTAGCGGAAAGAATTCGGCCATTGATTTTACATATTCAATGGCACGCTTGTCTTCTTTATACTGCAATCCATCCTGGCTGAAATTTCCGAACACAACCGTATCACCATGATTTATCTTGCCACTGTCGGGTTGCTCGAGTTGCAGGGCAATTTTTAAAAAGGTAGACTTTCCCACACCATTCTTTCCAACCACGCCAATGCGCTCGCCTTTTTTGAATGTATAATCAAAGCCCTTCATGATGGTCAAAGGGCCATAACTCTTATTTACCTTTTTCAGCTCAAGGATCTTGCCACCAAGCCTGGTCATTTTTACCTGCAGGCTTACTTCCACAACATCTTTTTGTTGTTTTACCCTGTCTTCCACTTCTGTAAAAGCATCCTGCCGGCTCTTGCTTTTGGTGGTACGTGCTTTTGGCTGTTTGCGCATCCACTCCAGTTCTTTTCGAAAAATATTCTTGTCCTTCTGCAGTTCACTTTGCTGTACTTCCAGCCTCAGGCTTTTTTGTTCCAGGAAATAATCATAATCGCCCCGGTATACAAAAACCTTTTCATCATCTATTTCTATGATCTCATTACTCACTGCATCCAGGAAATAGCGGTCATGCGTAACCAGGAGCAAGGTGATCTTTTGGGCACTCAGGTATTCCTCCAGCCATTCGATCATAGAAACATCGAGGTGGTTGGTGGGCTCATCCAATATCAATAAGCATCGGCCTTCGTGCAATTGCGCTTCTATCAGTGCCTGCGCCAGTGCAACTCTTTTCTTTTGCCCGCCACTGAGGTTACCGACTTTTTCATTCAGGTGGTGCAGGTTCAATTTGCCGAGGATCTGTTTGAGGTCGCTTTCAAAACTCCATGCATTCAGGTCATCCAGGCTGGCCATGAGGTCCCCGAGCTTATCATGGTCATCCGACCCGTTCTCTAAGAATTGTTCATATTCTTTGACCACTTTAACCACAGGATTGTCTAACCGAAGCACATTATCCCAAATGGTCTTTTTGCCGTCAAAATCATTGTCCTGCTGCAGCATGACTGTTTTAATATCCTTGTGCACCCAAACGATCCCGGAATCGGCAGTATCAAGCCCCGCAATGATCTTCATGAGCGTGCTTTTACCGCTGCCATTCCTTGCAACAAGTGCGATCTTGTCGCCTTCCTCAATGTTGATGGTAATGTTCTTAAAAAGCGTTCTTATCCCAAAGGACTTACTGATATTTTCTACCGAAGCATAATGCATAAATACAAAGGTAACTTAACTGCTATAAGTTCAGGCCTCTTAAAATTTCTTTTAAATATCATTCCGTTAAATTTGCTTTCAGGTATATCTATTTATTAAAATTTATCTATAAGTATCAATTGTCCGGAATGAAAGAGATCAATACAAAAAGCCCCCGAAAGTTTCCCTTTTTTTTTCATATGTACTATTTCCTGCGCATTGCAACAAAATGGATCATTACAGGTAAAAAGGACCAGAAATACTATGCAACGGAAAGGCTTGCAAATATGTTCAACCCAAATTTTCATTTTACAGAATTCGGGCAGGTATGGCGTGATGATAAAAAATTCGAAGAATATTATGTAGGCTTCGAGGGAGATAATTACCATTCAATTGACAGGAAATATACTGTTAATCAATTCTCACAGCTTGTAAAGAATGTTCAGGGCGATACCGTGGAATGCGGTTCTTACAAGGGGGCTACTTCCTACCTTATCTGTCAATCCATCCAACAATACGGGCAATCCAAAACGCATCATATTTTTGATTCCTTTGAGGGCCTTAGCAAACCGGTAGCAGCAGATGGAACATATTGGAAAGCAGGCGATCTAACCACCAGTGAAGAAGTTTGCAGAAATAATTTATCAGCATTCAGTTTTGTAAAATATTATAAAGGCTGGATCCCTGATAAATTCCCTGAAGTAAAGGACCTGCATTTTTCATTTGTTCACATTGATGTTGATATATACCAGCCAACACTTGATTCAATTTCTTTTTTTTATGAGCGACTGAATAAGGGAGGTATTATGATATGTGATGATTATGGTTTTTCTAATTGCCTGGGTGCAAAAAAGGCGATGGATGATTTCTTTACAGGGAAGCCGGAATCTGTGATCATGCTTACAACGGGGCAAGCTTTCATAATAAAGGAATAGAACTGTATCATAAATAACCAAAGTGAAATACAGGCAGCCGGTAATGGAGTAAATATTGTGTAATGTTAAAGACCGAGTCTTACAAGAAAGGGATCGTATTATCTACAGGATTGAATATAATTGTAAAAGCGATCCTGCTTTTGAATACCGTTGTGATAGCCTGGTATTTCGGCACCAGCATTGATACCGATCTCTATTTTTATATTTTCTCAACCATTACTTTGATCGCCGGGTTGGTAAATGGAATGGACCTGGCAGTTGTTCTTCCTGAAGGCATGCACTTGCGGGAAGAAAAAGGAGAGGAAGCAGCGATCAGGTTCTATAATTTATTCGGATTTTGCTATCTCTTATTAGGGATATTGATATTTATTGTATTGTTCTTTTTTGCTGTGCCCATTTACAGCATGATCTCTTCTTATAAAACTCCTGTTCTTTCTGATCATAAGAATTTATTGCTACTGAGCAGTGTTCTGCCTTTATTGATCATTCTGTCAAATTATTTTACATCTGTACTTACCACTCTCAAATACTTTACTGCACCGCTAATAGCGAATGGCATTGCACAGTTGTTTGCATTGGGCTCCCTGCTGATCTTTCATGATAAGTTTGGTATTGTTTCGGTTCTGATCGGTATGGTTGCGGGTTATTTTTTGAATATTGCCCTGCTGTTATTTTTCATGTATTTTAAATTGCAGTGGTCTCCAGGTTTTTCTGCAAAAGATATTACTCAAAGAGTAAAGAAGAATCTTGCATCTGTTCAGCTGGGTAACCTGGCTACATTTGCTTTCAATTATGGAATTATCCTGGTTCTCAGCAGTCTCCCCATAGGTATTTATTCAGCATATAATTATAGTATGCAGATATTGAATGTCCCCATAAATTTTATTGTGGCTCAGGCTGCTGCTGTGGCGGGAATAAAGTTCAACGAACTGTCGGCTAAAAATTTGCCTGCAGAAATGAACCGCATATTTTTACAGAGTATAGATATCCTGCTCTTTTTAATTGTGCCCTTTTGCTGCCTTGCTTATTTGTATGCAGATGTGATCGTGAATTTTTTATACCTGCGCGGGGGCTTTACAAAAGATGCTGCTGAAAAAGTAGTTTACTTTATGAGATACCTCATATTCCTGTCACCGTGTCTTACCATAAATACCCTTAACACCCGGGTATTAACTGCCGGGAAAAAAGTAAGCCAGACTTTTTTTTTCCAGTTGGGATTCAATATAAGCGCATTGATGCTGATCATCCTTGTTACCAGAACTTTCGGGGAACAGGGCTTCATCATATCTATGCTTGCAGCATATTATTTTTATGTAATGGTAGTTTGTATTTTCTCATTCCGATGGCTTATGCCCTTTATTAAGTACCCTGTTGTTATAAAAAATATGTTGTTGATATTTTTATATAATTTGCCATTTCTATGGATCTTTTATGAAATATTTGACCGGGATCAGCCGGTACACATATTTTTAGCGATATCGGTACTGTATTATGCCGCAATTTTAATTATAAATCATTTTATTAAAATAAATAAAGCTGCAGATTCCTATTTTTCAAATATCCTGGGAAGGCTGTCTTTAAATAAGAAATAATGGATAATAATTATAACCCTCATAATTTAGAATGGACCGATGAAAAGGTTTCCCGTTTTTGGAATTTTTATAATCATTACGCCCCCTATAGCGGTACCTGGTTCACGGAGGAAGTTGGTAAGGAGATATTGAAATTTGTAAACAGGAAAGCAACGATCAAAGGGAAGGTATTGGATTATGGTACCGGTAAAGGTTTTTTATTGCAGCATCTCGCAAATAATTATTCCAATGTAGAATTATATGCCTGTGATTTTACTGATACGGTTGCAAACGAGACTGGGAATAAATTCCGGAACCTGGAATCATTTAAAGGTTGTTTGCACATCACAGGGCTACCATCGCCTTACCAGGACAATTTTTTTGATCTTGTATTTTTGATCGAAACGATCGAACATCTTACCGACAACTACCTTTATGCAACACTTAAAGAAATTCAAAGGATATTAAAACCCGGTGGTTATATAGTGATCACTACACCCAATAATGAAATGATCGAAAAGAATTATGTACACTGCGCAGATTGCGGGGCAACTTTCCATCACATGCAACATATAAGAAGCTGGGATGTGCAAAAACTTTCAAAACTGGCCGGTGAGTTCGGCTTTGAAAATATTTGTTGCAAGGCAATTAACCTGAAATGGTATAAAAAGAACGGATTGCTTCATGTTCTTTTCGATAAAATGAAAAATTTCATGGGATCCGGCAATACAGAAAACCTGGTCTACATAGGAAAAAAATAATAATGAGTAATAATTTCAAAGAAGAGGTAGCAAAGGGCCAGCGATTTGAATTTGGTAAGAACTGGACAAATTTTCTTTCCTTATTAGATGAAGACCGGATCCGGGCTTCTGAAGAAGCATTGGTTGGATATGTTGGTGACCTGCAGGGGAAGCGGTTTCTGGATGCAGGCTCAGGCAGCGGCTTATCAAGCCTTGCCGCACACCGCAAGGGAGCTGTTGTACATTCTTTCGATTATGATCCGCAATCTTTTGCATGTACCCGTGAACTTAAGGAACGCTATTATCCAAATGACCCTGGGTGGAAAGTGGAACAGGCTTCGGTATTGGATACTGCCTATTTAAATGAACTGGGCAAATTCGACATAGTATATTCCTGGGGTGTGTTACACCATACCGGCAATATGTGGCAGGCCCTGGCAAATGTGGATTCACTTGTTGCAGGTAACGGGATATTATTCATTTCTCTTTACAACGACCAGGGGATGATGAGTAAAGTATGGGCCTTTCACAAAAAAATGTATAATCGCCTGCCCCGGCCTTTTAAAGACCTCTATGCTTTTATAGTTATGGGAAGCCGGGAACTGGTAAGCTTTTTAGGTAACCTGGTGCTTTTGCATCCTATGCGTTATGTTCGTTACTGGACCACATCAAGAGGAAGGGGAATGAGTCATTATTACGACATTATAGACTGGATCGGCGGATATCCCTTTGAAGTTTCAAAACCCGAAGAAATATTCCATTTCTTTTATAATAAAGGATATGAACTTAAAGACCTTAAAACATGTGGCGGCGGCATGGGATGTAATGAATATGTTTTTCAAAAAAAAAGCAGCTAAATTTACCCGGCCCCGATCACTGGTTCAGGAGATCTATTTTTTTAAATTTAAAACTGCGATATTTGATACAACCCGCCGCCAGAGTGAAGTTATTGATCATTGTACCAACCCTTGAATGTGGCGGTCTTGAAAGAAATGTTAGCACTATTTGTAATAACCTTGATACATCAAAATATGATGTAACGCTTGCTGTGCTGAATAATGCTTACGAATTCTTCAAAATAACAAATACCAATGTAAAGCTTATTGACCTGCACACCGTTCATGTACGTGATTCTTTGTTCAGGATATTAAAGCTTACTAAAAAAATAAAGCCTGATATTATCCTTTCAGCTGCCAACCACCTTAACCTGTTCCTTGCGATTTTTAAATGGCTGTTCCCTAAAAATATAAAGATCATTGCGAGGGAATCGAGTATTGTCAGCATCAATACTCAAAGAAGCTGGAACCCAAAATTGTATCATTGGCTATTGCGTGTGTTTTATAAAAAGATAGACCTTGTTATTTGCCAGTCAAAATATATGCAGCATGACCTGGTGACAAACTACAATATCAAGATCGAAAAGACTCACATCATATATAACGCTGTTATCATGCCGGAAATAAAAGCTGATCCCCACAGCCCGGCAGCCTTTGCAAGGCTTATAACCGTTGCCCGTCTTTCTAAGGAAAAAGGTTTGGACCGTTTAATAAAGGCGGTATCACTACTTAAAACTCCTTACCGTTTCATCATTATTGGAGCGGGCGATATGCGCAATGCATTGCAGGAACTGATCAATGAACGGTCGCTCCAGCAACAAATTATTTTAGCAGGAAGCCGTGAACAGCCTTTTGTACAGGTTCCGCACCCCGATCTTTTTTTAATGGGATCCTATTATGAAGGATTCCCAAATGCGATGCTCGAAGCAATTGCTGGCGGTATCCCGGTAGTGGCCTTTAATGCACCGGGGGGTATTGCAGAACTGGTAGTGAACTATGAGAATGGTATTTTGGTAGAAGGGAATGATGAGCAGGAATTTGCTGATGCAATACAAAAGGCACTTGATTTTGATTTTGATAAAAAGCAGATACGGGAATCTGCATTGAAGCGTTTTGATGTAAAAACTATCATGAAAGAATGGGATGAGTTATTTGAATCATTGAAATAATATTTCTAATCTTTTTTATTTACTAAAATTTTTTCCAACCCGGATTCTCCTCCCCTCTCCTTTGGAGAGGGGCTGGGGGTGAGGTCAAAAAATCATGAAACTACTTTTCATTTTATTATTGGCACTGATGCAATCTTTGGCCTGCAATGCACAAATTAAAATTACCAAATCAATAAAAGATTTCGGCGCAAAAGGCAATGGTCATTCAGATGACCAGGATGCTTTTGCAAAAGCTTCTGCATTTTTTAATAACAGGAAAGGCCATGGAAAACTGGTCATTCCCAAAGGCGTTTACATAGTTGGCCGCCAAAAATTTGCAGGAAGTGATATAGGAAGTAAGAACATTGCTTATGTTGGCGACAATGTACTTGACCTGAAAGACTGCCATGACATGATCATTGAAGGAAAACCGGGCGCAACGCTGAAACACAGGGACAGCCTGCGTATCGGGACATTTTCCCCGGTTACAGGCGAACCGTTTAAACACAGCATCAAAGAAATTTATCTAAAAACCGAATATGCACGCTATGCCTCAAACGCTGGCAATATGATCTCTGTATCAAATTGCGGTAATATCAATATCACAGGATTAAAATTAAATGGCAATACAGCCAATTTTATGTTTGGTGGCAATTGGGGAATTGGCCGAAATGCTTATGAACTCATCCACTATGGAATTAATATTCTGGATTCCCATGATGTGGATATAAAAAATTGTGGCATCGAAAATTTTGCCTGCGACGGAATTTATATCGCAAACCTTGGGCAGGAAATGAAAACATATAACATAACGATCGATAAATGTAAAGTGAATTATAGTGGGCGCAATGGTCTCAGCTGGCTCGGCGGTGAAAATATCAGGGTTAGCAATGCTGAATTTTCCAATTCAGGGCAGGGGGTCGTACACGAATCACCGGCAGCAGGCATTGATATAGAGGTGGAGAATAACAGCTTTTGCCGAAACGGTTATTTCTATAACTGTACAATGGAAAATAATATTGGCTCGGCTATTGCTTCGGGTAGTAAGGCGCTTTCATCAAACGTTTTGTTTAAAAAATGTATTGCGGCCTCACCCGTATATTATACCGTATTTGCAGATGCCGCTTCACACAGGTTTGAAGATTGCAAATTATATGGAACGGTATTGGTATGGTACAGGGGAATGATTGAAAAGGATGCAGTAAAATTCAGGCGTTGTTTATTTGAAGAAAATTATAAAGGGAAAAAAATGTACGACGGGACTTATCAATTGGGTATAGAAGCTACGGGGGTACAAGTTGATAGCTGTATTTTCAGGGCATATACAACTTCAAGTTATTACCTGGCGGGGCATGCTAAAAATTGCGAATCCGGTAATCCTGAAATGTTGCGTGTATCCAACAGTTCTTTTTATAATTATTGTAAAACCGGGATTAAGCTAAATGGAAAAGTTGCAGGCAATGCAGGGCACACTGTCTTCTACAATAACAGGTTCTATGCAAGGCCGGGAGTAAGTTATCAAAATGGATTTAGCGGGGATTGCCATGCGGATGGAGGAAAAAATAAATTTTATATCACTGCTCAATGATCAGCTGCCTGGCAGCTCCAAGCTGCCTGAAAGCTATTTGCTATCTTTGCAGCATCAAAAAATAAAAGACCGGATAGATCAGCATGAAGCCAGCTTTGTTAATATGTATTAATTCTCTCAGGTCGGGTGGTGCGGAAAGGGTTGTATCGCAACTGCTAAAGCACATGCAGGAAGATTTTGACATACATCTTGCATTATACAGTCATATCATCGAATACGATATTCCGGCAGGGGTCAAGATACTTGACCTTGAACAATCTGAGGATGATACACAAATTGCACTGCTCCTGAAACTGCCCTGGCTTTCCTACAAAGTCAGCAGGTATTGCAAGAAACATGATATCAAGCACAGTGTGGCGTTTCTGAACAGGCCATGTTATATCAATGCACTCATGCGTAGTTTATGGGGATACAATGGGCGTGTAGTGATGTGTGAAAGGACCCACCAGTCCACGATGCTGAAAACCCGCTCGGCACTAACGAGGGCGATCACCAAATTTCTTATTACTGCTTCTTATAACCGGGCGGACCTGGTACTTGCAAATTCAAGCACAATGAAAGCCGATCTCCGCGATAACCTGGCAGTTAAAACGCAGGTAGAGGTTATATACAATCCCGTGGATATACAGGAGCTTCAAACTAAAATGCTGAACCCGGTGGATATTTCTTTTTCAAAGGATATTTTTTATTTTGCCGTGGTAGGAAATTTCAGGAAAGAAAAAAACTTCCCGCTGGTACTGGATGCGTTTGCACTTATAAAAGACCTTAAATGTAAACTGTTGCTGGTCGGAGATGGACTTCTGAAGGATTCATTCAAGCAAAAAGTTGCAGAACTTGATATTGGGGAGCAGGTAATATTTTGTGGCCGGGATAATAACCCGTTCAAATATATTTACAAGTGTGATTCATTTATTTTATGCTCAGATGTGGAAGGCTTTCCCAATGTGCTATTAGAGGCCATTGCCTGCGGCAAACCCGTTATTTCCACTGATTGCAGGTCAGGCCCGCGTGAAATGCTTGCACCTTCTACCGACCCGGACCTGCAACTCACAGATCATTTTACCGAAGAGGAGTTTGGTATTTTAACACCGGTTGGAAATGTGCCTGTAATGGCAGCTGCCATGAAAAAAATGCTCACAGATAAAGTGCTTCGAAACAGGCTGAAAGAAAAGGCAGCAACGCGTGCAGCTGATTTTGATATCTCAATTATCAAGAAACATTTTCAGAAGGCTTTTGCCGGGTAGTTTTCTGGAAGTTGTATAAAATGTGCAGTAATCCCATTGTATAGAAAGGGATCAGCGGTATCCTGTACCGTGCCAGGGTTCCGAAATTATAAGTGGATAAACCGATCAATGCTCCAAACAGTAAGGCATAACTGATACAGAGAAAGGTAAAGGGATCATTGAAGACGCCGCTGATAAAATACCGGATACCCGTTTTATACAATACATACAAGGTCATCCATAACAGGAATAAGCTTTCCAGCGCACTGAAAATGATGATGAATTTTTTAGCTTCCCAGAGGAAAGGCCGGTAGATCGCAGCTGCTATGCCTGCAGGCATCTTGGCAATAAAACCACTGATACTCGGCTCAAATGTACCCAGGTCGAAAGTCGCTTCCGTGTCCGAGGTCTCACTGCTTAAATATGATGTCGACAACTCTTTTACATTTTCAAATAATTTATCTACAGCATAATAGCCGAGAGAGTCATCAATTTCCTTTGCGTAAAATATATACAGGCCGGTAATGATGAGCAGTAAGAAAGGCAGAACGATGCGACGGATAAAATTGCTTTTTATCTTTTTAACGAGTAATATGAGCAGGTATAAAATATATGGTATGATAAAAGCAATTATTATATAGATCTTAATGATGCAGATAACGGCAATGCACAAAGCCATAATAAAAAGGTATTTAAGCCTGAAATGTTTTTTTACGATCAGTTGGTGGCTGCAATATAACAACCAGCCCAGCGAAGCCATGCAAAGCGTATCTTTTAAAACCCCCGAGCCAAAAACACTGATGGAGGGAAAGAATAATATGATCAATGCGATCCGCTTATCCCAGCCCGGCATGATGTCATGAAAGGTCTGGAGCATTTTAAACATCCCTGAATAGGCAATGGAAGCAAAGAACAGGGTTACAACCAGGTACCTTGAGAAAGATATATATGATAATAGCAATGCTACCTTTTCCACTGCAAAACCAGGGTCTCCGCCTCCTCCTACAATGCCGTGGACTTCTCTTACGGTTTTCTGGTTGTCGAATAATACCTTGAAACTTTCGGCCCCAACACTTATCTGGTGTTTTAAAAAAATGGCATCCCTGAAATAACTGAGGCTATCCCCAAATCCATAATAAAAATGGATCAACAACGCATAAAAAATGGCACAGGCCACTTTGAATATAAATCCCTTGACCAGGTATTTCTGAATGAGTATATTTTGAGGGTTTCTTTTTTTAATATAAAAAAGGATCAACAAAAAAATAAAGAAATAAGCAGGTACAAGAAATATGTCGATCCAGTCAATAATGTCTTTATACATCAATTATATATTAAATGAGAACCATGACAAGCAATAGTAGTATCTCAGTTTGTTTTGTCATGCTGAGGTACGAAGCATCTTACTATTGATCCCTCCTTGGTCAGGATGACAAACTGAAAAAGTACTAAGTAACAACCCAACAGCCTCATAAGCAAATTTGAGTTATTTTTACGCTTCTTGCAAAACGAAAATAGCATAAGCCCAATGAAATACAGGTTGGTAAGGATGACGGCAGCTTCCATGGCACTAAAAGTTTCAACACGTGGACAGCCGAAATACATGAGCGAACATGGTTTTGATGTAACGATGATAAGTTCTGCAGGTTGGGAATTACCGGGTGTTTTGGCACTGGAGGGATGTCCGCATATTGAAATAAGCATGAGCCGGAAACTGTCACCCATAGCCGACCTGGTATCGATCTATAAGTTATTCCGGCTTTTCAAAAAATTAAGACCGCATATTATTCATTCAGAGAACCTGAAGGCAAATCTTTGTGGGCCGATCGCCGGTTATTTTGCCGGGGTACCCGTACGTATACAAACAATGGCCGGGCTTGTATCGCCAACCAAAAAGGGAATAAAAGGCTGGCTCATCCGGCAGGCAGAGATATTGAGTTTTAAATTTGCAACAGATGTTTGGCCCAATAGCCATAAATCAATGGAATACATGATCAATACAAAAATGGTCCGTGCATCCAAAACCAAGGTCATCGGCAGGGGATCAACCAATGGTATTGACCTGGAAAGATTCAATGCAGCTGCAATCAGGAATGAAAGGCTGGAAGAAATAAAAAAGACGATCGATTTCAATGATAAAGACCAGGTATTGGTTTTTGCAGGCCGTATGGTAAAAGACAAAGGTGTGGAAGAACTGGTAGCTGCATTTGTACGGCTGCAAAATGAATTTCCAAATTGTAAGCTGGTATTACTGGGGCCGCAGGAAGCAGACCTGGACCCTTTAAAAGCCGAAACGATCAAAACGATCAGTAGTAATGACCGCATCGTACATATTGAATGGACAGACGAAGTAGAATATTATCTAACCATTGCAACCTTGTTTGTTTTTCCCTCTTACAGGGAAGGCTTCCCCAATGTGATCATGCAGGCAGGTGCTATGAAATGCCCGGTGGTCTGCAGCGATATTGTTGGTAATAACGAGATCGTGACTAACAGGGTCAATGGCATCCTTCACAGGTCACAGGATGAGAACGCACTGTATGAAGCAGTAGGTTTTGCATTGAAAAATGAGGAATACATGGATCAAATGGCGTTAAGGCTTTACAATGATATGGTTGCTTATTACAACAGGTATACAATTTATGAGCTTTATATAAAAGAATATAAAGAGCTGGTAGCAAAAAGAGCTGCGGGCAGGTAAAATGCCAGCAACCATAAGTTATACCGTGAAAAAAAATAATATTAAAAAAATAAAGATAATTTGCAGGCGTTAGAATGAAATAAGCAAAATAAATATGAGTACCACAAAAACATTATTAATAACAGGAGGAGCAGGATTTATAGGATCACATTTGACAAGGCTTTTCGTTAGCAAATATCCTGAATACCAGGTTGTAAATCTTGATAAACTAACTTATGCCGGTAATCTTGAGAATTTAAAAGATATTGAACTGGCTTCAAATTATGAATTCATAAAAGGAGATATCACGGATATGCCATTTGTAAAAGGCCTTTTTGAAAAATATAATTTCGATGCCGTACTTCATTGTGCAGCAGAAAGCCATGTGGACAGGTCCATTACAGATCCCCTGTCCTTTGTCCATACCAATGTAATGGGTACCGTTACCCTGTTACAGGTTGCCAAGGATCTTTGGAAAGACAATATGAATGATAAGGTATTTTATCATATCTCAACAGATGAAGTGTATGGCTCACTGGGCGAGGAAGGTTTTTTTACAGAAGAAACGGCTTATGATCCCCGCAGCCCTTATTCCGCATCAAAAGCATCTTCAGATCATTTTGTAAGGGCCTACCATCACACTTATAAGCTACCGGTAAAGATTTCGAATTGTTCCAACAATTACGGGCCGTTTCATTTCCCGGAAAAACTTATTCCGCTCTGTATTCATAATATTATCAACAATAAACCGTTGCCTATCTACGGCAAAGGAGAGAATATAAGGGATTGGTTATATGTGGAGGACCACGTAAGGGCAATTGATGTAATTTTTCACAAAGGAAAGATCGGTGAGACCTATAATATCGGCGGCCACAATGAATGGACAAATATTGCATTGGTAAAGGAATTGTGCAGGCAGATGGATGAAAAGCTTGGAAGGGAAAAGGGCAGCAATGAAAAGCTGATCACATATGTTACCGATCGTGCCGGACATGATCTCCGTTATGCAATTGATGCAACTAAATTAAAAGAAGAATTGGGATGGATGCCATCATTACAATTCGAAGAAGGTATCTCAAAGACCATCGACTGGTATCTTTCTAATGCTGAATGGCTGCAGGATGTAACGAGCGGGAATTACCAGCAGTATTATGATAGAATGTATGGAAAGTAGCACTTGTTTGAAGTGGTGAATATTGTTTGAAGGGTTGAACCTTAAGTAAGCGGTTATGAAATATGAATTCTCATTCGAAAAATTAGAGGTTTGGCAAACTGCCCGCATGTTAGTAACAGATATATATATAATAACTGAAAGTTTCCCGGACAAGGAAAAATTCGGATTGACCAATCAAATGCGAAGGGCTGCAGTATCTGTATGCGCTAATCTTGCTGAAGGAGCTTCTCGTATTTCACCGAAAGAACAGGCTCATTTTACATCAATAGCGTATGGTAGTTTGATAGAGCTGTTAAATCATCTTATTATTTCAAGTGATCTGAAATTCATATCTGAAGAAAAACAGAATGAATTAAGAGAAAAAATTCAACCCCTTTCAGTAAAAATTAATAACCTTCGTAATAAACAATTGTCTATTGCTAACAATCAAGTAAAATCATAATAAGAAAATAAAGCATTACCGATGCCAGGTTATATAAATCAATATTTCGTCATTACCGGTATTTAAACAATATTCAACGTTTCAAACAACATTCAACTTCTAATGAAAGGCATTATACTCGCAGGCGGCTCGGGAACAAGATTATATCCCATCACCATGGGAATAAGCAAACAACTGATGCCTATATACGATAAGCCAATGATCTATTACCCGCTGAGCACACTCATGCTTGCGGGGATAAAAGATATATTGATCATCACCACACCGGACGACCAGCAGCAGTTCATAAAGTTATTGGGTGATGGGAGTCAATGGGGCTGTAAGATCGTTTATGAAAAGCAGGAAGTGCCCAATGGGCTGGCACAGGCATTCGTGATCGGTGAAAAATTCATTGGCAAGGACAGCGTTGCCCTGGTATTGGGAGATAATATTTTTTATGGCAGCCGTTTTGGCAAACTCTTAGAGGATGCTGCAGACCCAAAAGGCGCTGTGATCTTTGCATATGCAGTAAGTGACCCCGAAAGATATGGTGTGGTTGAATTCGATGAACATTACAATGCATTGAGTATTGAAGAAAAGCCGGAACAACCCAAAAGCAATTACGCAGTGCCGGGATTATATTTTTACAACAATGATGTGGTGCGAATTGCAAAAAACATTAAGCCAAGCCCGAGAGGGGAATACGAGATCACAGATGTAAACAGGTACTACCTTGAAAATAAAAACCTTAAAGTAGCGGTATTGGACAGGGGTTTTGCATGGCTGGATACCGGTACATTCGATTCGCTGCATGATGCGAGTGAATATGTAAGGGTGATCGAGAAAAGGCAGGGGTTAAAGATCGGTTGCCTGGAAGAGATCGCTTACAGGACCGGTTTTATCAACAAAGATCAATTGGAGAAACTTGCTGAAGGATTAAAGAAAAGCGGCTACGGGGAATACCTTACAAAAATCATAAAATAACCTTATTGTCAGAGAAAAAATTCGATATTGCTCTGTAAATACTTAACCAAAGGGGCCTTCAAGCCCCTCTCCTTTGGAGAGGGGTTGGGGTGAGGTCTAACAATAAAAATAAAAAAAGTGCAAGCAGGAAATATCCGGTTACAAGATCCTTTTACTAAAAAGCCTTTGACAGTTGCCGTAGATGGCCTGCACAATGATGCAGGAAATATATTCCCGTTTAAAAATGGTGCTTATAGGATCGTAACCAATGATAACTATACGGAGAACTTTGGTTTTCAATGGAACAAATTTGCAGGAACACAGGTTGATAAAGCCAGCAGGCTGGACATGAGCCAGGTGAGGTTCTTTGCAGAAACCGGCTGGGGCAAAGAAAACCTCGAGGGGAAAAACATTTTAGAGGTTGGATCAGGAGCCGGCCGCTTTTCACAAATAATCTTAGATCATACAAAAGGGATTTTATATTCTGTTGATTATTCAAATGCAGTAGAAGCCAATTATAAGAACAATGGACCAAATGCACGTCTTCATCTTTTCCAGGCCAGCATTTATGAAATGCCTTTTGAAAAGAACCAGTTTGATAAAGTGATCTGTATTGGTGTGTTACAACATACACCCGATTTTGAAAGATCCGTACAGGCATTGATAGAAATGGCCAAACCGGGAGCAGAAGTAGTAGTAGATTTTTATGGCATCAATGGATGGTGGACATGGTTGCATGCAAAATATATGTTCAGGCCCATCACAAAAAAAATGACGCATGAAAAGCTTCATAGAACGATTGAAAAAAATATCGACTGGCTCATAAAGGCAAGCAGGTTCTTTACAAAGATCGGTATCGGGAATATTGTAAACCGCTTTTTACCCATCTGTGATATTGAAGGTACTTTACCCAAGGGCCTGTCTTATGAACAATTAAGGGAATTGTGTGTGTTGGACACTTTTGATATGTTCTCACCGGAGCATGATCACCCTCAAAAGATCAGTACCGTGGTAAAATGGTTCAATAAATATGGAATGGAGAAGGTTTGGGGGGGAAAGATACTTTACGAAAACTGTGTGGCATCGGTTGTGAAGGGAATAAAAAAATAAGGTAGTTAAATCATAGAATGTCAAACATTACCAATTTTATCAATCTGCGCAAAAGCCCTATTTTAAGGTCAATTGGTATCTATACGTTTACAAATTTTTTTGCTAAGGGAGCGTCCTTCCTGCTACTCTTTGTTTTCACCAACCCGCTATATATTCTTCCGTCAGAGAATGGGCTGTTAAGCCTTTTCAGCAATAGCATGCTTTTCCTGATGCCCTTTGTATCAATGGGCATCATACATTCAACTTCTACAGATTTTTTTAAATTAGGTAAAGATGATTTCCGCTCTTTTTTTACTACCGGCTTCATCATGCCGCTGACTGTAACGTTGTTTTCATTTATTATTTTATTTTTTTTCAGGGAGCAATTACAAAAAGCTTATGGCTTTCCCGGAATGTTTGTATGGCTGATTCCTGCCATTACCTTTCTTACCTTCTGTAATGAACAATTGCTGAGTCTTGCACGCAATAACAATGAGCCGAATGTATACCTGAAAGCAAATATTTCAAGAACTGTATTGGAACTTGGATCCTCCTTTGTGCTGGTCGTTGTTTTTGCCAGGCGCTGGGAGGGCCGTATAGAAGGGATACTGATCGCATACGTACTCCTGTTTTTTTATGCCATATACTATTTTAATAAAAAAAATTATTTGTTCGGCCGCATCAAAAAGAAATATATCCTTGATGAACTTGTATATGCTGTTCCCATTATTGCCATGCAGGCCAGTATTTTTGCAATGAACTCCTCTGACAAATTCTTTGTTTCCAATTTTACAAACGATCACAATGAAACCGTAGGGATTTACAGCGTGGCGTGCATATTTGCCTCTATCATCATTGTGTTGTGTACTGCATTGCTCCAGTATGTCTTTCCTAAAATATATACCCTGTTAGCGGCACGGGATGTTGATTATGGTTCTATAAAAAAGCATTTTTTATTTTATACTGCAGTGATGGCCACTGGCACAGTGCTGGTTGTTATTTTAACGCCACTACTGTATCATTATTTTATTAATGAGAAGTACCACCCGGCATTGCGGTATACATACCTGCTTTGTACCGGATATTTTTTATGGTCGGTGAGCTATTTTTTTTATTCCTTTTTATTATACCATAAAAAGAAGAAAAAGATACTGGGGCTGTCGTTTTGCTGCATTGTCACCAGCATTGGCTGTAACTATTTTTTTATAAAAAAATGGCATGACGGGGGTGCAGCCTTTGCAGTTGTTACCTGTTATTTCATCGTTTTAATATTAACTTTAGTGTTCACAAAAGAGTACTGGCAAAAATTCATATTTCACAATAAACAGGTCAATATTAATAATTGAAAGGTTACCATGAAAGAAGTTGTTTATAAAATACTCGATGTATTTACCGGGAGCAAAGGATTGCGTAAAACGATCAATGGATTTTCTGTAAAGCTTCCGACACGTTATGTAAATTATTTTCCATCAGATTATGAGCAGGAAAATTTTGAGTTCCTGAAACAGCATGTTAAAGATGGGGATCGTGTGCTTGATATTGGAGCCCACATCGGCCTGTTCTCTACGATAGCTGCCCAACTTACCGGTATTAAAGGAAAAATATATGCTTTTGAACCCGCATCTGAAACAAATGCCTTGCTCAAACAAACGATTGCTATCAACCAGCTGGAAAATGTGATAGAGCCTTACCAGGAAGCAATGGGTGCAGCAAGTGGCAAAACTACATTTTATGTATCTGCCGTAAAAGCTGATAACAGCAATAGCCTGGTATCTTACAAGGATGACCGGGACCTTTACGCCATGGAAGTAAATATGTTTAGTATAGATGATTTTGTAAGCACAAAAAACTTATCATCCCTTGCATTTATGAAAATAGATGTGGAAGGGGCTGAATATGATGCGCTCTGCGGGGCGGTACAAACATTTAAAAACTTGCGCCCGGCCTGCATTGTGGCCATACACCCGGAACCAATTGCTGCAAAAGGGGATAGTCTTGAAAAGATCTATGACCTTATTGCGGCCTATGATTATAAAATTTATTATCAAAAGAAGATCATAAGTAAAGAATTTTTTTGCAGTAATCGTGAATTGATCGACCTGCATATATTACCTGTTTGATACCGATGAAATTTTGTACTCCTTTTATGAAAAAAACGATCCTTCATTTTATTTATGACCTGGGCAGGGGCGGAGCTGAAACGATGCTGGTGCGGGTATTAAAAGAATTGCCTGAATACAATAATATTGTTGTTACACTTTACGAAGACAATCATTTTAAGAATGAACTGGAATGCAGCCAATACATCTGCCTTAACCAGGGATCACTTTTTTATTTCCCTGTCAGTGCCATCAAACTACGCAAGGTCATTAAGCAATACAAGGTAGACATTGTGCACACGCATTTGTTTTGGCCAACACTGATCGCCAGGATGGGCGTTCCAAAGAACATACCCCTGGTAACAACCATTCATGCATTTATTGCCACATCAGTTGAATATAAAAAATGGTTTATACGCTTCCTGGATAAAAGCTCCTACCGGTTAAGAAGATCTGTCATCATTGGAGTTGCAAAAGGTGCAACGAAAGAGTATTTTTCTTTCCTGAATATCAAGCCATACAGGGCTTATGCCCTGTATACATTTGTGGATACGGAACTGTTCAACAGAACGCATGTTGCAAATAAAAAACCAGGCGAACCATTTCGTTTAATAAGCATCGGGGCCTTAAGGGTTCAAAAAAACCACCGGTACCTGGTTGAAGCATTTAAATTACTGAAAGCGGATAAAATTGAACTGCATATTTTTGGGATGGGCCCTTTGCAACAGCAATTGCAAAAAACCATTGATGAAAGTGGTATAAATGTAGTACTGAAAGGACAGATGGAAAACATGAATGAGATATTACCAGGGTACGACCTGTTTGTCATGTCTTCTACCTTTGAGGGATTTTCGCTGGGCGTACTGGAAACAATGGCTGCAAAAGTTCCCATGTTATTAAGTGATATTGTATCTTTCCATGAACAATGTGAAGAAACTGCCATGTATTTTAGTTTAAATGATGTGAATGATTTTGCATCCAAGCTAAGATCACTCGTTGCAAATGATTCATTACGCTTGCAGCTAAGCGAGCAGGCATATAAAAGAGTGAACAGCAATTTTACATTGCAACATCACATGGAACAGTTACGTGGTATTTATATCGAAACTTTGAATAATAATTAAACCCGATGGATAAAGAAATAAAATATTTCGTTCACGAAAGCAGCTACGTTGATGATGGCTGTGAAATAGGGGCCGGTGTAAAGATCTGGCACTTCTCACATATAATGGGAAATTGTAAAATTGGAGAAGGTTGTAATATTGGCCAGAATGTGGTGGTAAGCCCAAATGTAGTGTTGGGGAAAAATGTGAAAGTGCAGAATAATATTTCTATTTATGAAGGTGTTATTTGCGAAGACGATGTTTTTTTGGGACCTTCCATGGTATTTACCAATGTCATAAATCCACGAAGCGCTCTCATCCGCAAACATGAATACAAGACCACCCTCGTAAAAAAAGGGGCGAGCATAGGTGCAAACGCTACCATTGTATGTGGAAATGAGATTGGAGCGTATTCTTTCATAGGCGCAGGCGCAGTGGTTACAAAGCCTGTACCCGCCTTTGCTTTAATGGTGGGAAATCCCGCCAGGCAAAAAGGATGGATCAGCGAATACGGCCATAAACTGGAATTCAATACAGGTAATATTGCAGTTTGTGAAGAAAGCAAACAGGAATATTTATTGGAAAATAATATTGTGAAAAGAGTTAAATAAGAAATAAGGAAGTGGATGTAGAATAAAAGACATGCTGATCATAAAGCCCCTCGTTTCTTATTTTACATTTCTTATTTCCTGTTAAGAAAATATTAAATAGATCATGAAAAATTTTGCATTAATAGGTGCCGGTGGATACATAGCTCCCCGCCACATGAAAGCAATAAAAGATACCGGTAACAATTTAATTGCGGCCCTCGACAGGCATGATTCAGTTGGAATTCTTGACAGCTATTTTCCACAGTCAAACTTTTTCACAGAATTTGAGCGGTTCGACCGCCACCTGGAAAAATTAAAAAGAAATGGGACCAAGACCGATTTTGTAAGTATCTGCAGCCCTAATTACCTGCATGATGCACACATAAGGTTTGGCTTGCGCATAGGAGCAGACGCCATCTGTGAAAAGCCATTGGTATTGAATCCGTGGAATATTGATGCACTCACCGAAATTGAGCAGGAAACGGGCAAAAAAGTATTCACCATTTTACAGCTGAGGCTGCATCCTGCCATCATAGAATTAAAAGAGAAGATCAACAATCAACCCGCAGATAAAAAATTCAATATCGACCTCAACTATATTACATCAAGGGGAAGCTGGTATCATACAAGTTGGAAAGGGGATATTCAAAAAAGCGGTGGGATCGCAACTAATATCGGTGTTCATTTTTTTGATATGCTGATGTGGATCTTCGGGAATGTAAAACAAAACATTGTTTCAAAGCATACGGAAGACACGGCTGCCGGCACACTGGAACTTGAAAGGGCTACTGTTAACTGGATGCTTAGCATCAATGAAACAACACTTCCCCCCGATGTGCGTGCTGCAGGCAAACGCACTTATCGCCTGCTCACCATTGATGACGAAGCGTTTGAATTCAGTGACGGCTTTACCGAACTACATACGCTTTCTTATAACAATATCCTTGCAGGGAAAGGATTCCCTTTAGCCGAAACAAGAAGGGCCATACAATTGGTACACGACATTAGAAATATGAACAAATAGCTTCGTTCTTAAAAGGATCTTTCTGATGAGTAAACTTTCCGGTCTAAGGCAAAGATTAAATGAAGATTTTATTAAAAGTATCTTAACCGTTTTGGGCGGCAGTACTGTATCGCTGGCATTACCGGTCATCAGCTCATTGTGGTTATTGCGGATCTATGATGCGGCACTCGATTTCACACCTTTTGCATTATTTGCCAGTTTTTGCGCCACGCTCTCAGCCCTGGCAAATTCACATTATACAACAGCCATACTGGTAGCAGACAATGAAAAAGAATCTGCGGGTGTGTTGCGCCTTACTGTTTTAATAAATCTCATTATTGCAGCCGGAAGTATCCTGCTTCTGGTCTTTATAAAAGAACCGCTCCTCAGATTTTTAAAAGCTACCCCGTCTTTTTATTCAACTGTATGGCTGGTACCCATCACCGTTTTATTAATGGGTATCAATGCAGCATTTACCCAATGGGCCTATCGCTTTAAACAGTTTAAAAGAGTTGCAGTGAACAGGATGGTGCAGGCTGTGGTGACCGTAGTATGCCAGACGGTCTTTGGATTGTATTTTAAAAATATCCAGGGTTTAATAATCGGCTTTGCAGCGGGCCAGCTGATCGCGTCATTACTGTTGACATTCAAATGCCTGGAAAAAGATAAACAACTACTGATGGCTGTCACGGTTAAGGAGTTACGAAAGGACGCAAAAAAATACAATATCTTTTTCCGTTTCCAAACACCTGCTGATATCATCAATGTATTTACACAACAGTTGCCGAGTTTTTTATTATCAAAATTTGCTGTTTCGCCGGCGGATCTCGGGTATTACGGACAGGCATACCGGCTGATGGTTGCACCAAGCTCAATTATAACAAGTGCTATAGCAGACGTGTTCAGGCAAAAGGCCAACCAGGATTATAAGGAAAAGGGCAATGCCATTGATATATTTAGACGCACAGCCAGGATACTTTTTGTAATAATGATCCTCCCATGCCTCGCCATTGCATTTGCGGGGCCATGGATATTTGAAACATTGTTTGGAGCACAATGGACCACCGCCGGGGTATATGCACAGATACTTGTCATCATGTTATTTCCAAAATTTATTGTAAGCCCGCTAACCTATATGTACATCATCGCCAGGAAACAGGTAGAAGATTTTTATTTACACATTTATATCCTGGTATCCACTATACTTGCTTTTTACCTCGGATACATATTATATGGCACGCCTGAAAAAATGCTCCTGTTCTTTTCAATAAATTATGCATTTATATATGTGATCTATTTTTTCCGCTCCTATAAGTTTGCAAAAAGAAAAACAACTTCTTTCATTGATGACAATGAGCTCCCGGTCAAAACAATATTGGAAGGTATCTGAACGTAGGGTAAATTTGCTTATAAAACGACCCAATACTTCTAAATAAACAGGAATGAGTGATTTTGAGAAAAAATATTATGAATCTGAAAAATTCTGGACAGGTGATGTGTTGCAGGATGAGATGAACCGAAACAGGATATCATTTACTGCCAGTCTTATCCCGGCTGAGGTAAACTCATTGATCGATATAGGATGTGGCAATGGGATCTTTATCAATTATCTCAAAGAAAATTCAAAACTTGGCCGCATTGCGGGTACAGACAGGAGTGAAACGGCTTTGAAAATGGTACATGCAGAAAAAAAATTGGCCGACATTACCCAATTACCGTTTTCCGATAATGAATTCGATTGTGCAACCTGCCTGGAAGTGATAGAACACCTTCCGCAGGAAACTTATAAAAAAGCCCTGGAAGAGATCAGCCGGGTCTCATCAAAATATATAATCATTACAGTTCCCTACAATGAGGATCTTATAGAAACACAAACACAATGTCCTGCATGTAAGAGCCGTTTCAACTCCGATCTGCATTTAAGGAATTTTACAGAAACGGATATGCAGCAAATGTTCAGTGATCTTGCATTTGAATGTATCAAGACACAGACTTTTTTCCCATTTAAACGAAATATTGGTGCAAAGCGCATACAAAAAATGGAAGCAAACGGAAAATTTGAATCGCCCATTTGTCCCGTTTGCGGTTATGAAAATGACAGCTATGAACCCTGGAGCCCGAAAATGATGGAGGAGCATATAAATGATCCTGGTTTTTATAATAAGATAAAACAGGCGTTGAAAAAAATATGGCCCAAGGAAACAGTACCCGGTTTTTGGATCGCTGCTATATATAAAAAGGCCCGTTAAACTATTAAACCTGATGGTTACAATCATTGATTATGGGGTAGGCAATCTTAATTCAATTAAGAACATGCTTAAAAAGATAGGAGTTGATTCAGTGATTTCTTCCCGGTCAGCCGATATTGAAACAGCCGAAAAGCTGATCCTGCCGGGCATTGGCTCTTTTGAATATGGTATGAAAAAACTTCGCAGTGCTGAATTCTTTAATTCACTGCAACAAAAAGTATTGGAGAATAAAACACCCATTCTCGGTGTCTGTCTTGGCGCACAATTATTATTGAATGGAAGCGAGGAAGGCCAGCCGGTGGAAGGTTTGGGATGGATAGATGGGAAGGCCGTTCGTTTTGACCAGGATAAAATGGCAGATAATTTCAAGGTCCCCCACATGGGCTGGAATGAGCTCATCATAAAAAAAGAAAGCCCTTTGTTCAGGGATATGTATCCCGATCACCGCTATTATTTTGTCCACTCCTATCACATGGTTTGCGATCAGCCAGCTGATATACTTGCAGAAAGCAATTATTCTTATAACTTCGTTGCTGCTGTTGAAAAGCAGCATATAATTGGTGTGCAGTTTCACCCTGAAAAAAGTCACAAATTTGGCATGAAACTGTATGAGAATTTTATCAAATTTTATTAATGACCGGTATGCGGCGATTTAGGGTGATTCCTGTTTTAATGATGCACCAGGGTGGCCTGTATAAATCTGTTAAATTCAAAAATCACCAATATGTTGGTGACCCGATCAATGCTGTGCGGATATTCAATGACAAAGAAGTTGATGAACTGATCATACTGGATATTGACGCATCAAAAGAGAATCGTGGGCCCAATATGCAGTTATTGTCGGAAATAGCCAGCGAAGCATTTATGCCGATGGGTTATGGGGGCGGCCTGAGTAATATAGAACAGGTAAAGCAATTGGTATTTGAAGGATATGAAAAAGCGGTATTCAATTATAGTGCTGTTCACAACCTTTCCCTGATAGAACAAACCGCTCATTTATTCGGAAGCAGCAGCACGGTAGTATCTATTGATGTAGGCAGGAACTGGCTGGGCCAATATAAAGTGTATGAATTGAATGGTAAGAAGTCGATCGACATGAGTGTTGTAGAACTTGCCAAAAGGGTTGAAAATGCAGGCGCCGGTGAAATATTCATCAATTCAATCGAAAGAGACGGAACTTTTGAAGGCTATGATATCCCCCTGATAAAGCAGGTATCCGGTGCAGTTAAGATACCTGTGATCGCAGCCGGGGGTGCAGCGTCGGTAAATGATTTTAAAAAAGCAATACAGGAAGGAGGCGCATCTGCGGTGGCTGCAGGTAGCATGTTTGTATTTCAAATGCCGCACAAGGCAGTATTAATAACTTATCCTGATAGTGAAAGCCTCAATAGCATAATGAAGTAAGTGTATGAACAAAAAGAAGGATTACCAGGTTTGTGCCCGCTGTGTAATGGACACAACAGACCCCGATATAGTTTTTGATAAGAACGGTATTTGTAATCATTGCCATGAATTTGACCAGGCAAAGGGATTGCATACTTTATCATCGGAAGAAGCAAAACAGAAATTAGGGGAAGTGGTTGCGATGATAAAAAAAGACGGGCAAAATAAAAGATATGATTGTATAACAGGAGTTAGTGGAGGAGTGGATAGTACATATGTAGTCTCCCTTCTGAAAAAACTCGGCCTGCGCCCACTGGTAGTTCATCTTGATAATGGATGGAATTCTGAACTGGCTGTTCAGAATATTGAGAATATCATAACACGCCTTGGATTTGACCTGCACACAAGAGTATTGAACTGGAATGAATTTAAAGAACTGCAACTGGCTTACCTGGAATCATCTGTATTGGACCTGGAAGCATTGACAGATCACGCCATTTCAGCCACCTTATTTGAGCAGGCGAATAAATATGGTATAAAATATATCATGGCCGGTACAAACCGCGTTACCGAAGCTATACTTCCATTGAACTGGCGTTATGCAAATAAAACAAATGACTCGGTCAATATTAAAGCGATCAATAAACAATTCAGGAAAAAGCCGATCAAAGATTTCCCTTTACTAAGTTTTCAAAAACATGCGTATTATTGGAAAGTTAAAAAGATCCAGTGGGTTAGCCTGCTTGACTATGTTGATTATGATAAAGGGAAAGCAAAAAAAACAATTGAAGCCGAACTGGGCTGGAGGGATTACGGTGGAAAGCATTACGAATCCATCATAACAAGGTTTTACCAGGGATATATATTGCCAACAAAGTTTGGTATCGATAAACGAAGGGCACATCTTTCGACTCTTATAGTTTCGGGGCAAATGACAAGGGATGAAGCACTGGAAGAATTAAAAAAACCAATGATGGATGAGGCGGTATTAAGACAGGATATGGATTTTGTCCCCAAAAAACTTGGTATCACTAAAGAGGAATTTGATGCCATCATGCAATTGCCGCCCAAGGGGCATTATGATTATAAGACAGATAAAAAATTAAGAGAGTTCATCATTAACTTAAACAGGAAAATATTCAAATAGACCTGTCATACCGAGCCTGCCTGTCGGCAGACAGGGAACGAAGCCTCTCATTTATATAAAACAACATCATTCTCCAATGCGATCAGTTTATTATATCATACCTACAACTGGCATTGGTGGTGCAGAAAAAAGATTTATTGAGCTTTGGTGCTACCTGCAAAAAAATAAGGACCCGTTTGACTTTCACCTGGTAATTTCAGAACAGCTTTATGAAGCATTAAAAGCGATCCCGGAACTTCATAAAGTACTGCAACCATGGGCCAATAAAATAATTACATACAATATTGATATGAAAGGTTCAATATTGCAGTCTCAAAAAGAATT
This sequence comes from Ferruginibacter sp., assembly GCA_040006715.1. Classification (GTDB taxonomy): domain Bacteria; phylum Bacteroidota; class Bacteroidia; order Chitinophagales; family Chitinophagaceae; genus Ferruginibacter. The sequence continues at coordinate 405,293 of JBDTWL010000001.1, forward strand.
ATACAGGTTTGTATGCAGGCAGACAACCCCCAATGATATATTACACTTTATCCTTTCTTTTCCAACCTTCATTTTTCCATTAAAGCATAAAAGAACGATCTATTCATTAACGGAAAGCAGCCTGAAAAATGTAAATATCAAAGGCCGGTTACTTTATTTATTGAATGTGCTGAGGGCAAAATATATTGATATCCTTGACCCCGTTGTTCACAAAAAAGCCTGGCAATACTTTTTTTTCAAAAAGAACAACATACTGCTTACACCCGGAAGCTTCGTAGATACAACCGTTTTTAAACCGGTAAACGATCAGCAAAAAGAAAACTGGTTTGTTTTCCTGGGAAGATTTTTTTTCGTAAAACAGGTGGTCGTGCTATTAAAAACCTTACCGGAAGTATGCAAAAGACTGGACGATTCCGGTATTAAGAACTATAAATTCATTTTCCTGGGATTTGGCCAGCAGGAGCATGAAATAAATTCGATCATGGCGCTTCCTGAATACCGGGAACTGCCTATAGAAATTAAAATGACCAATGATCCTGAAGAGATCCTGGCAAAGAGCAAGATCATCTTTTCACTCCAGTTGCACAATAATTATCCTTCTAAAAGTTTACTCGAAGGAATGGCAGCCGGTAATATTCCATTAGTTACAGATGTAGGGACCACGAGAAGTATTGCATCCCCCGAATTTTCATATTATGTGCCCGAGCATTTTTCAGCAAACGATATTACCATCCAGCTTACCATGATCCTTTCTCTTGATGAAAGATCAATGCAATTTAAAATGAAAGCAGCAAGAGATTTTGTTACGGAAAACTTCAATATCAAAACCTCTGCAGTCCATTACATCAATTTGTATAAAAAACTTATTTGAACAATACCTGCAAGCTTCAACGACTTGAGCCGATAATTCTTTAATTTCGCAACTGTATTAATATTTCGATTCATGTGTGGTATTGCCGGCTTTATTGATTTCAACAATTCTTCCTCAAAGGATATTCTGAAACACTGTACAGATGTGCTATCTCACCGTGGCCCTGACGGAAGCGGCTACGAGTTTTTTCAACATGATCATTGCCAGGTAGGCCTGGGTCACAGGCGGTTATCCATTATTGACCTGAGCGCAGCCGCAGCCCAGCCGATGTGGTATAAGAACTTCAGTATTATTTTCAATGGAGAAATGTATAACTATGCTGAAGTAAAAATTGAATTGGAAAAGTTCGGCCATCAATTTATCACCCATTCCGATACCGAAGTGATCCTGCATGCATGGGAACAATGGGGAACAAACCTGGCAGACCATTTTATCGGGATGTTCGTGTTTATCATTTATGATACTGAAAAAAAAGAATTGATATGTTTTCGGGACAGGGCGGGGGTAAAGCCTTTTTATTACTACTGGAAGGATGGCTTGTTTTTATTTGCATCAGAATTGAAAAGCTTTCACAAGCATCCGGGGTTTAAAAAAGAAATTGATTCGCAGGCATTGCACCAATTCCTCCAATACGGCTATATTGTTGCACCACTTGCAATTTTTAAAAATACTTTTAAACTGGTGCCGGGCCATTATTTAAATTTCAATACCGTAAAAAAGGAATATTCGATCTATAAGTATTGGGATGTTTACGATCATTATAATAAACCCAAGCTCGATATAACAGAAAAAGAAGCAAAGGACCATGTTGAAAAACTCCTGGTCTCAGCCTGTCAATACCGCATGGTTGCTGATGTACCGGTTGGGGTTTTTTTAAGTGGCGGGTATGACAGCACAGCCGTAACCGCAATTTTGCAATCGCACCGAAAAGAAAAATTAAAAACCTATACCATTGGGTTTTTTGAGAAAGGGCATAATGAGGCCGTATATGCAAAGCAGGTCGCGGAACAACTTCAAACAGATCATACAGAACATTATTGCACTACCAAGGAAGCACAGGAGATAATACCGGACATCCCTTTTTACTGTGATGAGCCATTTGGTGATTCTTCTATCATTCCCACCACACTGGTAAGCAGGCTTGCCCGCAAAGAAGTTATAGTAGCACTCAGTGCAGATGCCGGGGATGAAACTTTTGCCGGGTATAATAAATACCCGTTAGCACTTCATTTTCATAAGTTGATAAATATGTTTCCTCCTGTTATAAGGAAACCTGCGGGAAAATTATTGGTTTATGCGCCAGATCTCTTATTGGAAAAAATTTCACGTAATCCTGCTGCATCCATAAAAAAGCAACGCTTGTCAAAATTACTACAGCTGCCAAAGGTCTCGGCGTGCACCATTAATGACAACCTGCTTTCGCAGGTATATACAAGTGACCAACTCGAAAACCTGCTTTCTGATAAAACGCAGCGTCCTGAATCTTTTTTTACATCAGAGAATATGCTGAACGATTCATTGGGCGAACTGGATAGGCTGCTGGCAATAGATTACAAAACTTATATGCCCGATGATATACTGGTAAAAGTAGATAGGGCCGGAATGAGCACTTCACTGGAAGGCAGGGAACCTTTGCTGGACCACAGGATCATTGAATTTGCAGCACAATTGCCCGAGCACCTGAAGATGAAGGGCGATAATAAAAAATACCTGCTGAAAGAGATCGTGCATGATTATGTTCCAAAAGAAATGATGGAGCGTCCTAAAATGGGTTTTGGCGTTCCCGTTTTTGACTGGCTGAGAAATGACCTTCGCTATTATGCCGAAGAATATATGAATGATGCATCGTTTGAAAAACATGGATTGTTTAAGATGGATGGAGTGAAGCATATCATACAGCGCTTTTATAAAGGTGACAGGAATTACAACAGTCTTTTCTGGTACCTGCTCATGTTCCAGATGTGGTATAAAAAATGGATGGCGTAAAGCAGTATAAATATTCTTCGATGAAAAATGTTCTTTTCATTTCTTATGATGGTATGACAGATCCACTTGGGCAAAGCCAGGTGATACCATATTTATCTGCATTGACAAGATTTGGTTACCGGTTTACGATCTTAAGTTGCGACAAGCCCGACATGTTTAATGAGAATAAAACTTATGTTGAAAAACTGATAGCAGGTTATCCCATTGAATGGGTGAGTATTCCTTATCATAAGAACCCGCCGGTGCTTTCTTCCATTTTTGATTACAGGATGTTAAAGCAAAAAGCGAAACAGCTTCATCAAAAAAATAATTTTGACATGGTGCATACAAGGCCGGGGCTTCCTACCCTTGTTGCTTTGTGGATGAAAAAAAAATACGGTACCAGCTTTTTAAATGACGTGCGGGGATTCTGGGCAGATGAAAGAGTAGACGGGGGAATGTGGAATTTAAAAAACCCTGTATTCAAAGCGGTATATAGTTTTTTTAAAAAACATGAATTTGAATGCCTTGAAAAGGCAGATCATGTGACTTGCCTTACCTATGCGGCCCAAACAGAAATACATAGCTGGAAAGATATTAAGGGCCAGCCACTGCCTATAGAGGTAATACCTTGTAGTGTTGACCTGGAATTATTTAACCCACAAAACGTTGACCCTGTAATCAAGGCGCAATTCAGCAAAGAGCTGAACATACAGGATACAGACATGATCTTTTCCTATCTCGGTTCTATCGGTGGCTGGTATCTTACAGATGAAATGATGCAGCTGTGCAAAAAGCTATCAGGCAAATTCCCGTCAGCAAAATTTTTATTCATCTCCCCGCATCGGCATGAAGTAATTACCAATGCAGCGGAAAAGCATGGTTTGCATGCAGGCAAGATCATTACACGCCAGGCAAAAAGGCATGAAGTCCCGGTATTGCTATCTTTCAGCAGCTATTCTATATTTTTTATAAAGCCATGTTATTCAAAAATATCCTCTTCTCCAACCAAGCATGGGGAGATCATGGCAATGGGTATCCCCGTCATTACAAACAGTGGTGTTGGTGATGTAGCAGAGATTGTAAAAAAATACAATGCCGGATTTATACTGGATGATTTTTCTGAAGGAACACTCAATGGAGTTGTAGACAAAATTGCTGAAGGTAAAAGTTTTGACAGGGAGAACATCAGGAACGGCGCTAAGGATTTTTATGCATTGGATAATGCTGTAAAAACTTACAGGAAGGTTTATGAAAAGATATTTGAAAACAACGATAAGCTATCCGGAAGAACTTAATTTTTTCTCAGCCAGATAACCAATTGCAGGCCTGTATTGGTTAATTGCATGTATTTTTTTAAAAGCGGCTGCACAAAACGGGGGCCGTGAAAGATGGTGCCTACATCATACTTATAATAGGCAATGGTATATTGGTTATGCAATTTGGAATTTTCCTCAAAAGACCTCACATCAAATTCATATAAATGGAAAGGCGAGTGCATTGGGCTTAAATGCGTAACAAAGTTTGTTCCTTTGAAACGGTAATAGCTATTCAATAATTTCGCGATCAAATGTTTGGAAGAGGGAACTTCAATGTGTAAAACCCCGCCTGGCTTTAACCACCTCATTGCTCTTTGTATACAATCATCGGGGTGATAAAAATGTTCAAGAACGGCACCAAAGTTTATAAAGTCAAATGAGTTCTCTTCATATTCAAAGTCTTCCAGCATTCCCAACTTCAGCCTGGCTGGATCTACTTTCATTTGAGAGAGGGCTCTTTCATAAAAAGGAACAGAAGGTTCAAAACCATAAGTATCAAATCCTGCATGCTGCAATGAAAGTATGCCTTTGCCCAATCCCGCACCGCAATCCAAAGCCTTCATGCCAGGTTTAAAGCTTATTAATTCTTTTGTTTTTTTTATCTGTTCTGAAAAATAATTTTCATTCCAGTCAAAGCTTTCTGTGTTCCAATATGCTTCCGGTGGCAGGCCATAATGGTCCTGGATATCATGGGGAATGGGTAATGGATTTGAATAAATTAAATTACAATTGGTACATCTTATTACGGAAACACTTATGCCGGTTATTTTTTTTGGATTTAATCCCTGGGATTGATTTAGCCTTTGTCCCAATACTTTATGGCCGGCTGTTTCCGAGCCACACATCTCGCAATTGGATACATAATCAAAATAATATTGCTGTCTTTTTAAGATATGCTGTGGAGTTGACATGAAGATCCGGGTATTAAACTCAAATAAAAATAAAGCTATTGTTTTTTACCGATTGCATGATAAAATGGTGTCAGCGGGCTAATCACAATATGCTTCAAACCACAATTGCTCATCATATCTTGTACTTGTTTTTTTGAAAAACGTTGTTCGAGGCTGGTGCCGAACTTATCCAACGCATCATTCCGTATCACAAAAAAAGACTTGTTGTTATAGGCACTCAGCGGCATTTTAACGGCTATTTTTCTAAGGCCGATGAGAACGAGGAACCTTACCCACAGAACCAAAGGCATATAAATAACAATAGCAAGGATATCACAAACAAATCTTTTGGTGCTTGCAGGAAACCTGCATACAACTTTCCTGATCAGTTCGCTCAGCCAGTACAAGGTCTTGAACCACCAGCCCCTTGTTTCCAGGTTGTGATAGAGGTAACAATAAAAGTATCCGCCCTTTTTTACTTTTTTTACACAATCCCTCATGGCCTGCTGTGTGTCCGGTATATGATGCAATACACCCACACTCATAGCAAAATCGAAAGTTTCATCTTCAAAAGGGATCGTTTCGATACTGGCTTTGGTTAGCCTCACATTTCCGATCGTGCCAAGAAGTTTATCTGCTGCGAAGATCGCATTGCTTGGATCAATGGCTTCGATAAAACCAACTTTGCTCGTCAGGAATTTGGTCCAGCGGCCGGTACCACAGCCAATATCCAGCGCATAAATATTTTTGTTTACGATGCTTTCATCCAGGATATCAAAATACTCTTTTGCTATGTTTGCAATGATCTCATCGGAAAAGTCATGAAATTTCAGCCACTCATCACCGAATGACCGCACCACCTCTTTGTCTATATTTTCGCCCTCCGTAGAAAATACTGCAATATCCCTGTTAGCGGCCTTTATGTATTTTATTGGTTCCTTGTTATACGACTTTTTCATACTGAATTGGCAAAAATAAGGCATAACCGTATTTGTGAGCATCCTAATTTTCATCTATCATCATTACCCCGGTTTATTAATCGATCATGATTGATAAATAAGCATAGTTATTTTACTATTTTTACAATATTCGCATAAATAAAATTGAATCATAACAGATGGTTACCCGTTATTTAATTATTGGCTCAGGTTTTTCAGGTTGTGTGCTTGCCAATTATCTTGCAAAAAAAATCGATTGCCAAATTGATATCTGGGATGAAAGGGAACACCTGGGCGGCAATTGCCATACTTCCCGTGATACAGAGACAGGGATCATGGTCCATCGCTATGGCCCACATATTTTTAATACAGATAAAAAGGAAATATGGGATTTTGTGAACAGCTTTGGAGAATTTAAACCCTATGTTCACCGGGTCAAAGCCCTCAGCAAGGGTAAAGTTTATTCCTTACCGGTGAACCTGCTCACCATTAACCAGTTCTTTAATAAAAATTTTTCCCCCCAGGAAGCAAAGGCATTCCTTGAAACACTCGCTGACAGATCCATTACCGAAGCAAATAATTTTGAAGAGCAGGCATTAAAATTCATCGGCAAAGACCTGTATAAGGCCTTTTTTTATGGCTATACTAAAAAACAATGGGGTTGCGAGCCATCCGAATTGCCTGCATCGATATTAAAGAGAATACCCGTAAGGTTCAATTATGATGATAATTATCATAATAACATGTACACGGGAATACCGGTAGATGGCTATACTGCTGTTATGGAAAAAATGATAGATCATCCCGCCATTAAAGTTTCATTGAATAAGAAATTTCTACCGGCGGATGATACCAGTGCTTACAGCCATGTTTTTTATACCGGCCCTATTGATGCATATTTTAATTACAATGCCGGGAGGCTGGGCTACAGAACAGTTACTTTTGAAAAACAGTATGCCGAAGGAGATCACCAGGGGCTTTCTCAAATGAATTTTTGTGATGAAGAAGTGCCGTACACAAGAATTGCTGAACACAAGCATTTCACTCCATGGGAAAAGCATGATAAAACCATTTATTTTAAAGAGTTCAGTAAGGAAACCACGGCAGAAGACCTTCCATATTATCCCAAGCGCTTAGCCGCTGATAAACTCGTGTTGGAGCGCTACAGGGAACAGGCACAATCACTAAAAGGAGTTTCCTTCCTGGGGCGCCTGGCCACTTACAGGTACATGGATATGCATCATGTGATCGGTGAAGCCATGCAATTCGCAGGCAGGTTTATCGACGATCTAAAAAATAACAGGGAGTTACCCGTTTTTTCAAATGAAGAAAATTTTTAGTTTTTAAAAAATGACGAGGCGAAAAAAAATATTGGTAATATGCCCTCACCCGGTAGATATAGCCCCCGGCCAAAGATTAAAATACGAACAGTATTTCCGTAACTGGAGGGAGAACGGCTATGATGTTACCGTGTCGCCCTTTTTTTCCAGCAGGATGCAAAGTATCCTTTATACCAAGAACAATAAGTTGGAAAAAACATTCTGGGTATTAAGGGCATATATCAAAAGAATTGTTACAGTATTTTCCTTAAAAAAATATGATCTCGTATATGTTTTTTTATGGGTAACGCCATTTGGGTATCCATTGATGGAAAAACTCTACGTAAGTATCAACCGCAATATGGTTTATGATATCGATGACGCTATTTTTATGAAGGCGGAAAGTATTGTGAACAGGTCCATTGATTTTATAAGAGGAAGGAGCAAGCCTTTTTTTTTAATGAAGCATGCAAAGCATGTGATCGCCTGCACCCCTTTTTTGACGGAAGTGGCGGCTACCTACAATCAAAACGTCACAGATATTTCTTCTACCATTAATACAGATACTTACCTGCCGGTAAATAATTACCAGAACGACCACAAGATCGTTCTCGGCTGGAGTGGCAGTCACAGCACATCCCCCTTTCTGTATCTTTTAAAAGAAGTACTCCTGGAACTACAGGCCAGGATCCCTTTCAAACTCCTCGTGATCGGAGATGCCAGCTTTAATATTGAAGGCTTTGATGTAGAGGCTATACCCTGGAGTGTGGAAAATGAGATACCCACATTGCAGCGGTTTGATATCGGCCTGTATCCTTTGCCGTTGGATAATAAATGGGTACTGGGTAAAAGCGGGTTAAAAGCATTGCAATATATGGCAGTAGGCCTGCCCGTTATAGCAACCGCTATTGGGGCAAATTACCGGATCATAGAGCATGGTAAAACAGGGTACCTCGTTAAAACAAAGGACGAATGGATCAGCCAGCTGGAGATCCTTATGTCTGACCCTGCATTGAGAAAAAAAACAGGCACAGCCGCCCGGCAAAATGTAGTTGAAAACTACTCAATTCACGCTACAGCCCCTGTTTACATGGCAATTATTGAGGCCTGCTCCAAAAAGTAACCCGAACGTATTTTCACAGCCCCTGCATAGTAGTTTTACCCCATTTTACCATATATGCAATAATCATTTTCAGCCTTCGTTATAGATAATAACATCCAATTTATCTTTTAAAAAACCAAAATTCCACTCTCATGGAGAAGGCTATTGCGGTGATTGTTTCATACAACCGGCAGTCACTTCTATCTGAATGCATTAACGCACTTAGAAATCAAACCCGCAAACTTGATGCTATTTTGGTAGTCAACAACGGCAGTACTGATAACACGGAGAAATGGTTATTGGAACAGCCGGATGTATTTTTTATCACCCAGAAAAATATTGGTTCAAGCGGTGGCTTTAATACAGGGATATCCTGGGCTTATAAGCACGGGTATTCATGGATATGGTGCATGGATGATGACGGGTATCCCAAAGAAGATGCATTGGAAAACTTATTAAAAGCTGAAACCCATGAACGTTCTTTACTTAATTGCGCAGTCATAAACAAAGAAGATAAAAAAACCTTTGTCTGGAAAACAAAAGAATATAAAACGATCAACGAAGTAGATGTAGATATCATACACGGCATCGGCCATCCTTTTAACGGCACTTTATTACACAGGACCATTGTTGAAAAGGTGGGTGTTCCACGCAAGGCTTTATTTCTTTGGGGTGATGAAACGGAATATTATTACAGGATCGTGAAGCAACATAAAATTCCTGTTTACACCGTTACAAACAGCATTCATTACCATCCCGCAACAGCATTCACACTAAAGCAGGATTGGGATTATAAGACCTCCTGGAAAATGTATTTCTATGTGCGCAACAGGTTACATGTGCACAATGCAAAATTTGCCAATAAAATACTCGCATTTGCCAATTATAGTTTTTTCCTGCTTGCATTTGCAGGGGTCATCATGGTTTATCAAAAAACGGATAGACTAAAAAAACTGAATTTCATGATATGGCCAATGACAGACGCTATTAGTAATGATTTTTCAGCAACACCGGGCATCATATTAAACCGGCTTAATAAACCAGAAATAAAAGACCTGCAATATGGAACGAATGGCTGGAAGAATTTATGGCAGGGAATATTTGCCCCCTTTTCAATGCAGCGATCCGGTAATGCAGCCAATGTATGACCGCAAAAATATTAAACCCCTGAAACCGCAACTGCCTGGATATTATCCGGGCTTTTTTTTAGCTTATTATTAAAATCCAGGATAAGAAAAAGGGAAATGAGGTAAAAAGGTATACCCGGGATCTTGTACCGCACCAGGGTACCAAAGTTGAGCGTTGTTGCTCCAACGAACAAGGCAAATAGCAGTGAATAGAAAAAGCAGTACATAATGGTAGGGCTTTTTATGATGGTCCGGATAAACCTAATGAGCCCAACTTTTTTTAATGTATACAAAGTAAACAGCATGAGCGCCAGGCTCTCAAGGGAAGAAAGCAACGTAGAAAGCTTTTTTGATTCCCAGATGAACGGCCGGAAGAGCGTAGCAATAATGGCTGCAGGAGCAATTTTCGCCAGGCTGCCTGCACTCCCGTCAAATTCAACCCCAAGAGAAAAATTTGATTCAACAAAAGCTGCCTGGTTCTCATAATTAACCTGGTAATTCTTAATGCTTTCAGAAATGCCTTTGGAAGCATAACTGCTCAAAGCTCCCTGTATACTGCTGGCAATTTTTACAAAGCCTAAAATGCTCCCTATAAAAAAGCCCAATACCAGCAATGCTTTCACTACAGGATTTTTTATCAGGTTCACATTTTTCAAAATTAAGAACAGGATAAAGAAAGGCAGGTAGGCTACCAGGATATATATCTTGAGTGAGATCAGGAAATACCCAAAAATAAACAGGATGATGATGTTCTTTATTAAATTATTCTTTGTGTAAAATATGCTGAAGAGCGAATAAGTTACCCAGCCCAATGCCCCTGTACAGATTGGGTCTTTCAGGATCCCCGAGCTCCAGAAAACAAATGTGGGCAGGTATAATATTGCAATGGCAAATTGCTTATGCAGGTGCGGGTATTGCTCATAGAAAAAACGGAATAACCGCCATACACCAGTAAATGAGATCATGGAGAAGACAAGGTTTATTGCCATGAATTTCCCGAAAGTGAAAAAACTTAAAATGGCTACGATGCGGGTAACCATGAAATTACTTTCTTCATTGAAATAACCGCTGTTGTCAATATTTGACAACAAGGCCTGGTCAAAGTCTTTCCCGGTACCCAACAACAGTTCTATGTTGGATGGGTTCTTAATGATCATCTTGGCAATATTTATTCCTTCCGGGTAATACAATCCCGTTGTATCGCCGGGTGACAAATAGATCACAAATATGCAGAAAGCGAAAGTACCCCAGACCTTTATCCAGAATGCCTGCTTGTGGTATTTTCTTAGCAAGGCACTGTCATATCTTTTTCTTCGGGCAGAAAATATAATATTGAAAATAAAAACGTAGATGAAAAAAAATATAAAATCAAGAATATCCATCGGGGTTATTAAAAAGTTATCTCCTGCTAAAAGAATAAAAAATAAGGATTGGACAAATTTATCTTAAAATATGGTTTACCATTCAATAATATGCAGTTATTTTGTCCAAAGTAAAGCATTTCAAATGTGCGGAATCGCCGGGTCGGTCAATCATAAATTATCATACAATACCATTAATTCAATAATGCTCCACCGGGGGCCTGATGGGCAAAATGGTTTTTTGGATGACAATGTTGATCTTTTTCATCTTCGCTTATCCATAGTTGATATTGAAGGCGGCGTACAACCCATGCATCTTGATGACCGGTTTACCATCATTTTCAACGGTGAGATCTACAACCACAGTGAACTAAGGAAGCAATTCAATATTACAGGTCATACCCATTCCGACACGGAAACGTTGTTGCTTTTATACCGGAAATTCGGAAAGGAAATGCTGCAATACCTGGATGGAATGTTCATTATCGTGATCTATGATAAGCAGGAAAGAAAATTGTTCATTGCCAGGGACCGTGCAGGAAAAAAACCGCTTTATATATATAATGATAGCCAAAAAATAGTTTTTGCCAGTGAGCTTAATTGTCTAAAAGCCCTCTTGCCATTGCAGGCTGACCAGGATAATTTTTACCATTATACCCGGATGGGTACTTTCTACCGGAAATTCACTCCTTATAAATATGTGACCGAACTTTTGGCAGGTACTTACCTGGAAATTGATTGCAGGAGTTTGAAATGCACTGAACAAAAATGGTGGAATGTGCATGATTTTTATACAAAACCCAACACGGATACATTCGATGAAACCCTTTCAAAAGTTGATGGGTTCTTACACGCTGCAATAAAGCGAAGGATAGATTCGAGCGACCTGGAAGTGGGCTGTTTCTTAAGTGGGGGTATTGATAGCGGCCTCGTTACATCCATTGCCCGGGAATACAACAAAGGTTTAAGGACATTTACCGTATCCTTCAAGGGTGAATACGATGAGGCCCCGCTGGCAAAGCTGGTTGCGGAAAAATACCATACCGATCATACCGAAATAAATATCTCCTTTGATAAGCTTTCAGAGGATGTTGAGCAGATACTAATGAATTACGGCGAACCCTTCTTTGACAGTTCCGCCATTCCTTCTTTTTATGTAAGCAGGGAAGCCAAGAAACACCTCACTGTTATCTTAAATGGCGATGGCGCCGATGAATTGTTTGGCGGTTACAGGCGTTACGTGCCATTCTCAAAATATGATTTCTTTAAAAAGAATTTATTTGTAAAAAATACAGCAGCCATTTTTAAAAATGTTTTGCCTGCACCACAGAACAAAAAGTCAGCATATAATTATTTGTACAGGCTTGCGGCCATGGCTTCAAAATCAAGCCTGGATATTTATTTATCTGCAGGGGTTGATATCATGGAAGATTATGAGCACCATATCATACAACCTTCCTTTGATTATATGCAACCACTCCGGGAGGACTTCGAAGTTATTGCTTCATCCGGCCTCACCGGCTTGCAAAAAATAATGAACATGGATTTTGATACCAACCTGTTCAGCGACCTGTTGGTAAAAATGGATATAGCTACCATGGTAAATTCTTTGGAAGGACGCAGTCCCTTCTTATGCAAAGAATTACTGGAATATGCTCCGGGTATGAACAACCTGTATAAAATAAACGGCAGCACAACAAAGTACCTGTTGCGAACGCTTTCAAAAAAATACCTGCCCGAACAATTGGTGAACCAGCCAAAAAGAGGCTTTGAGATCCCGCTCAAGAACTGGGTTGATCATGAGCTTAGAGATATCATTCATGATTATGTAGGAGCACCCAATGCCCTAAATAAAAATATTATTGATAATAACTTTACACAACAGCTTTTGAACAATAAGGTAAAGATCGCTTCAGAAAAAAGAGCCAAAATTTTATGGATGTTATTTTCTATGGAAGTATGGTATAAGAAGATCTACATGAAGTAAAAATGAAAAATGAGAACAAAGATCGCGATCATAGAAAATAACATTATTGCCAGCAATACGATAAGAGAAAAACTTACCAGGACCTTGATGGAACATGGCTATGATGTGACCATACTAACAACGGGTACGGAAGCAGACCTGGAGCAGGCAAGACAAAAAGGTTTCAGGGTAATAGATGTAAAGGGCAGCACTCAAAACCCCCTTGACATTTTTACTTACATGCGAAACATAAAAAAAGCGCTGAAACTCACAAAGGCCGATGTTTGTCTTACGTTTACCATCCGCCCTGCAATCTGGGGAAATGTGGTGACCAGGCGGTTGAATATTCCTACCATTACAAATATTACAGGTATTGGGCCCCTTTTTGCACGGAAGAATATCGCATACCGGGCTGCAAGAACATTGTATAAATTTGTATTACAAAAAACAGATAAGATATTTTTCCAGAATTATGATGACATGAATATATTCCTGGAAAAGAAATTTGTGAAACCCGGAAGGGCAGAGCGGATACCGGGATCGGGAATAGACCATGAATATTACAAGCCTGTACAAAGAAGGGAAAAAGACGATAAATTTATTTTTTTATTTATCAGCCGGCTGGTGAAAGATAAAGGGATCCTTGAGTATGTTGAAGCGGCAAGGATCTTAAAAAAAGAGATCCCGGCTGCTGAATTTCGGGTATTGGGTCCTGTTTGGCTGCAGAACTTAAAAGACAATACCGTAATGGAGGCAGAGATCCGGCAATGGGTAAAGGATGGCATTATAACTTACCTGGGAGACGCCAAAGATGTGAGGCCGTATATAGGGGCAGCAGATTGCATTGTGTTACCTTCTTACCGCGAAGGAACAAGCAATGTGTTGTTGGAAGCATCGAGTATGGAGCGCCCCTGCATTACTTGTGATACTACCGGCTGCAAAGAAATAGTGGCCCATGGCATAACGGGTTTTTTGTGTAAAGTACAGGATGCAGCCGACCTGGCAGAAAAGATGAAAAAGATGTACGGCTTAACAGGTGGGCAAAGAATTGAAATGGGTATCAAAGCCCGGCAAAAGGTTATAAAGGAATTTGATAAGCAGATCGTGATCGATGCTTATGTAAGGGCATTAGAAAAAATTAATTTTTAAAATGAGCTACAGCACGCTTTCAATAGACTGGGAAGATTTTGGCCAGTTGCTTTGTATGTATCATTTTGATAAGGTCACTGAGCCTGTCAATGGGGCACTTGAAAGACAAACATCGATCATGCTGGATATGATGGATGAGACCAATTGCAAAGCCACTTTCTTTATCCTTGGTGTTACTGCAAAGTATCGCCCTGCATTGGTTAAAAAGATCGCAGCACATGGACATGAGATCGCCATTCACGGGCAGAATCACAAAGCCATGTTTACGCTTACGCCGGATGAGGCCAGGAAAGACCTGCAGGAAAGTATCGACATCGTATCTGGAATAACGGGTGAAAAAATATATGGCTACAGGGCTCCCTTCTTTTCAGTGAATGAAACGAATCTATACCTGCTGGACATCCTTGCAGACCTCGACCTTATATATGACAGTAGCATCTTTCCAAAAAAAATGCCGCGTTATGGTATTGAAGGGTTTAATGAGAAAGATGCTTTATATGACTTGCCCAATGGTAAGCAGATCGTAGAACTTCCGCTTACTATTGCAGATTATTTTAATACAAAATGGGCTGTATCAGGTGGAGGTTATATAAGGACAATGCCAAAGCTTATCCTGAATAAGATCTTCAGGGATTTCGAAAAGCAGCAAAAAGACAGCATGATCTATATGCATCCTTATGAATTTGATACAAAGATCCTGGATGTCCGGTCAAACTATCCTCCCGGGGTAAACTATTCCAAATTAAAGGCACATACCCTAAATTTGCGCTGGAATTTATTCAGGAATTCGATAAGGGGAAAAATAAAAGAATTATTAATACAACATCAATTTATTACTTGTTTACAAAAAGCAAACTATGTCAAAGAAAACGGAAACAGTACAAAGTTATTGGGACGCAAGGAGTGACTTGTTCGGGAATTATTACAAAAAACCATCTTCCTTCGATCGTATATTCAGAAAAGGGGTTTATGAAAGGCAGGCAATAGCAGTAAAAGCATGTAAGGATATCCCCAATGCAAGTGTATTGGATATCGGCTCGGGCCCCGGAGTGAATAGCGTTTCATTGATAAAGAATGCAGGCGCATCTCATGTTTTCGGAGTCGACTTTGCCCAGCATATGATCGACTATGCCAATAACACTGCGAAGGAAGAAGGCGTAGGGGATAAGTGCACTTTTGTTTTAGGCGATGTGCTTACCTATGATTTCGGGAACAGGAAATTTGATTACGCCTATGCACTGGGCGTATTTGATTATGTACAGGAGGCACAGGCATTGCTTTCAAGGATGAGCGCCTTATCAACAAGATCTTTCATGGCTTCATGGCCTGAGAATGGGTTGCGAATGGCCCTACGTAGGTATCGTTACACCTGCCCGCTGTTTCATTATACCGAGCAACAGATCATCGACCTGCATAAAAATGCAGGTATTTCAAAAGATAAACTGGA
This sequence comes from Ferruginibacter sp., assembly GCA_040006715.1. Classification (GTDB taxonomy): domain Bacteria; phylum Bacteroidota; class Bacteroidia; order Chitinophagales; family Chitinophagaceae; genus Ferruginibacter. The sequence continues at coordinate 420,747 of JBDTWL010000001.1, forward strand.
GATCATACAAATTGGAGGCGGATGGGCAACAGTGGCGCATAAGTAACACGTTTCAGCCGTTTAAGAGGTATAATAACGTTTAAAGTAATTAACTTTCAAACGATTTAAACGGTTTCAAACGATTTAAACGTAAACAAATGATATTAATCGGCTATTCAGGGCACTCATATGTGGTACACGGCATTTTTGTTGCTTTGGGTAAAAAAGTCACTGGCTATTTTGACAATGAAGAAAAAAGCACCAATCCCTATAATTTAATATACTACGGCAAAGAAACTTCTGAAGAAGCATTTACTGTTTTAAAGAATGATGAATTCTTTATTGCAATTGGTGACAATGCCATCCGTCAAAAGATATATGAGAATTTTGCTGCACGTGGTTGTATGCCGGTCAATGCGATCCATCCTTCCGCGGCAATTGATCCAAGGTCAACCCTTGCTGCACATGGAATAATGATCAGCTCCAATGTTTCTGTGAATGCACTTTCCACTATCGGGAATGCTGTTATTTGTAATACAGGCTGCATCATTGAACACGAGTGTGAACTGGGAGATTTTGTTCATATCGGTCCCGGCACCGTACTGTGTGGTAATGTAACTGTAGGAAAAGGTACTTTCATAGGAGCCAATGCTGTAGTAAGACAGGGTGTCCAGATTGGTAAGAACTGTGTCATCGGAGCAGGCGCTGTCATTATAAAAGATGTTGCTGATAATGCAGTTGTTGTAGGCAATCCTTCCAGGGAGCTGGCAACGATCCAGGCAAAGAAGCATACAGAACCGGTAGAAATAAAGCCTTTGTCAAAACTGAGTATATTATTTATCGGTAAAGCCGATGATCCGTATTCCAAAGTCGCAGGAGAATTTATCAGCCTGCATTTCCCAAATACATTGGCCATCTACGGTAAAAGGGGTGAACTTTTTCCTAAAGAAGCGGGAGAATGGGAAGGAGATATCATCATTTCCTATTTATCACAATGGATCATTCCAAACAAGGTTTTGAATAAGGCTTCGATCATGGCCATCAATTTTCATCCCGGCCCGCCCGATTACCCGGGTATTGGCTGTACCAATTTTGCCGTTTATGATGGGGCGAGTGAATACGGGGTTACCTGTCATCACATGCTGGCAAAAGTTGACACCGGGAAGATCATTTCTGTAAAACGGTTTCCTATTTATAAAACAGATACCGTATTTTCAATAACCCAGCGCTGTTATGCCCTGATCCTTGACCAGTGTTTTGAAATATTTGATTTCATCATCCAGGAAAAACCGCTGCCGGAATCTGTTGAAAACTGGACACGCAAGCCTTTTTTACGTAAGGAACTGAACAGGCTTTGCAAGATCACACCGGATATGCCCATTGAAGAAATAAACAGGAGGATACGAGCAACTAATTTTGTAAAGCATTGGGCATTTATGCAGGTGGGGGATAATATCTTTAAATTAGTAGATGATAAAAAATAGAATAAATAATAGCCGGGTCTTAACTGAGCTGTTATCTCCCCTTGATTTTTTATTACGCTTATCCGGAAAGGCTTATGAAAAATACATGGGTAATAAAATTTATCTTCATGCACTCAATATCCGTAAGGCAAATGAAATGGTTTATCAATTGATACTTAGTAAGATCCATTTTATCCCCGGCGAGATACAAGAGGATTGTATAGCATTATTAAATCACTATGATTGCTGGATGCTCCAGTTCAAAGACGAGGAACAAAAAAGGAACCCATCTTTAACGGATGAATTTATCTTTTACAGGCTGGATGATCAAATGACCTTTCCGCGTTTATCCGAACAACATATTTTTGAAACATTTAAAAAATTTAATAAACAGAAAAATAAAAGATCATGAAGGTATTGGTTACAGGAGGCGCAGGATATATAGGTTCAGTATTGGTTCGCCAGTTATTAAGTAAAGGCTACCAGGTAAGGGCATTTGACAGTTTAAAGTTTGGCGGAGATGCATTGTATGATGTAATGCTGAATGAAAATTTTGAATTTATGCTGGGAGATGTAAGAGACGGTTCGGCGGTTGCTAAAGCACTGGAAGGCATAGATGCTATTGCACACCTTGCTGCAATTGTAGGAGACCCGGCTTGTAAAAAATACAGCGATGAAGCAAAAGAAACGAACTGGGCCGGTAGCGTGGCTTTGTTTGATGCAGCAGAAAAAGCAGGGGTAAAGCGTTTTGTATTTGCAAGCACCTGCAGCAATTATGGTAAAATGCCCGATCCCGATTCATTTGTGACAGAAACATCCGCACTCAACCCGGTGTCCTTATATGCCGAATTAAAAGTGAAATTTGAAAAATATTTGCTGGAAGAAAGAAAGGATTCAAAGATCTGCAGTACCGCATTGCGGTTTAGTACCGTATATGGTTTTTCTCCCCGCATCCGCTTCGATCTTACAGTAAATGAATTTACACGCAATGCTGCTATTAACGGTGAACAGGAGATCTGGGGAGCACAATTCTGGAGGCCTTACTGCCATGTTGATGACCTGGCAAGATCAGTTGTACTGGTACTGGAAACCCCTGAAGAAAAGGTCAGGGCCAATGTATTTAATGTTGGCAGCACAGATGAAAATTATAATAAAGGAATGATCATTGAGGAAGTTTGCAAGGTCGTGCCCAATGTAAAAGTTCATTATGTTGACAGCAGTGAAGACCCAAGGGATTACCGCGTAAACTTTGATAAAATAAAGAATGAGCTGGGTTATACCATCACCAAGAAAGTTCCCCAGGGAGTAAAAGAGATCTATACTTTATTAAAAACGGGTATCGTTACGGATTCTTTCGGGCAAAAATTCAGGAACATATGAACTAAAATTCCCCTTGACCGATCAACGAATTATCTCCGGCCTTTAGGCTGGAGACTTTTTTTTTAATAGGTTTGCACAGAAAATTAACGCGTGCCATAGACCGTGCAGGCAGGACCTCTTCTTTCAGCGGCTAGAATGAATAAATTGTTTCTTATGTTATTATTATCAGGGCCAAACATCTGCGGCAATGAATGGAAATATGTTAAAGACTGCCTGGACACCGGCTGGGTAAGCAGTGTAGGGTCATATGTAGACCAATTTGAAAAAATGAGTGCAGCATTTGCAGGCACCAGATTTGCAGTTGCGACCAGCAGCGGCACCACTGCATTGCATATTTGCCTGGTCATGTTGGGAATAAACGAGCACGATCATGTGATCGCACCCAATATCACATTTATCGCTACCTGTAATGCTATTAAGTACACAGGGGCATCTCCCATCTTTATTGATACAGATGAAAACAGCTGGCAGATGGACCTTGGCCTGCTGGAGGAATTTTTAAAAAATGAAACAGAGCAAAAGAATAATGCCTGCTATCATAAAAAGAACGGAAAACGCATACCCGCAATTATGCCGGTGCATGTGCTGGGAAATATCTGTGATATGGACAGGCTTTTAGCCATTGCAAAACAATATAACCTTATTGTCATTGAAGATTCCACCGAAGCACTTGGCAGCTATTATAAAGGCAAGCACGCCGGTAGTTTCGGGTTGCTGGGTACTTTCAGCTATAACGGGAATAAGATCATCACTACCGGTGGTGGGGGGATGATCGTAACCGATGACGAAGCACTGGCAAAAAAAGCAAAGCACCTTACTACACAAGCTAAGAGTGATCCTTTTGAATATGTTCATGATGAAATAGGCTACAACTACCGGCTGGTAAATGTTGCAGCCGCCATGGGTGTTGCGCAAATGGAATTACTGCCATCATTCATTGAAAGAAAAAAAGAGATCATTGCCTTTTATAAAACAGAATTAAATGGCGTTGGCGATATTGAATTCCAGCAGGTAAGTAATGATGTGAACCCTAACTGGTGGCTGCCAACAATAAAGACAAGCCGTCAGAAAGATGTATTGAAAATATTAAATGACAATAAAATGCAGAGCCGCCCGTTTTGGGTACCAATGAACCAGCTGCGCATGTTTAAAGAGGATATTTATATCAATAAAAATGACCGGTCTGATTTTGTTTACCGGCATTGCCTTAGCATTCCCTGTTCTACCAATATTACCGATGAGCAACTCGAAGCTGTAAGCAATAAAATAAAGGAACTGTACTAAAATGATAAAGATGGCGGATCATCATAAGTTGAATCCATTATCCGGCAAATAACCAGCATACGCTCATGTATAAAATTTTAAAACGTTTTTTTGATCTGCTTATAGCTACGGTTGCATTAATATTATTGTTACCGGTACTTATCCCGGCCATTATTATCTTAAAACTTACAGGAGAGCATGAGGTTTTTTATTATCAAAAAAGGATCGGGTACAAGAACGTTCCTTTCAATATCTGGAAATTTGCTACCATGCTTAAAAACAGTCCGAATATGGGCACGGGGGAGATCACTTTAAGGAATGATCCACGTGTTACCAAATTTGGCAAGTTGTTGCGCATGACCAAAATAAATGAATTGCCCCAGATCATAAATGTTTTTAAAGGCAATATGAGCATTGTTGGCCCCCGGCCTTTGATGGAAGTGAGTTTTAAACTTTATGCACCGGAAGTACAACGGGTTATTTATAATTCAAAACCCGGGATTACAGGTATCGGTTCCCTTATGTTCCGTGATGAAGAAAAAATATTATCTGATGCAAAGGACCCCAAAGCCATGTATGCATCTATTTACCCATATAAAGCCGCATTGGAAATGTGGTACCAGCAACATGCCTCCTTTTATACTGATCTCATGATCGTATTTTTAACCGGCATGTCGATCATCAGCCCCGGCAATAAATTAGTATCCCGGATATTTAAAGACCTCCCCGTTCGCGACTTTTAATAAACTTTGTTTATATTTTAGAATGATGTGTTAAACAATTTTTAAGGTAAGTTGTAATATAGTAATTGAAATAGCATGAATTCATTTACAATAAAAGACCTGGAGAACCTCTCCGGTATAAAAGCACATACACTCCGTATCTGGGAGCAGCGCTATAACTTTTTAAAACCCAGCCGTACATTTACCAATATCCGTTATTACAGCAATGAGGAACTGAAAAAAGTATTGAACATCGCGTTGCTCAATAAGTATGGATTCAAGATATCTCATATAGATAAAATGAACGAGGCTGAAATGAATGAAAAGATCCTTTCACTCAGCCAACTGGAAGCCCAGCAGGAACGCATCGTGAATGAGCTTATTAAGAACATGGTTGACCTCGACATGGATTCTTTTGAAAATACGCTTGACAGGTTCATACTTGTAAAAGGGATAGAAAGAGCCATTACACAGATCATTTTCCCTTACCTGGAAAAGATCGGCATTTTATGGATGACAAATCATATCAATCCGGCACAGGAACATCTTGTGACCAATATCGTACGGCAAAAACTCATTGTTGGGATCGAAGGGGCTTCTACAAATTTAAAGCTTAATAAAACAGTGCTGCTCTTCCTCCCTGAAGGCGAGTATCATGAATTGGGCCTGCTGTTCATGTACTACCTGTTAAAAAAACGTGGGGCAAATGTCATTTATCTCGGGACCAGTATACCCATGCATGATGTAGCATATGTAGTAAACCTTAAAAAGCCCGACTACCTGTATTGCCATTTGACAACCGTAGGACAAAGCTTCAACTTTGATAAATTCCTGCTGAATGTTGGGAAAAAGTTCCATGATATCCCAATTATTATATCGGGCCAGTTGACAAATACATACGAAAAAAAGATCCATCCCCCGGTCTATTTTAAAAGGTCCTTCCCTGAAGTGATGGAATTCGTGGCTTCACTTTAAAATTCCGCTGTTATTTTAACAAAAAAAATCAATGTCGATGTTTGGACATTTAATTTTTTTGTTTAACTTTATCATTCGATAGATTAAACACAATTTTATGTCAGCACATGAATTTGATCAATTATTGATAAGCAATGCCGATTATTTAAAACCATTTGCATTTACACTCACCCGTGATAATGAATCCGCCAAAGACCTTATGCAGGAAACCATGTTCAGGGCACTTGCAAACAGGGAGAAATACAATGTGGGTACCAATATAAAAGCATGGATGTACACGATCATGCGCAATATCTTTATCAACAACTACCGCAAAAGGTCAAGGCAAAACACCATTTTCGATCATACGGCCAATGATTTTTTATTGGATTACAATCAAAATGCAGTTTCCAATGTAGCAGAAATAAATCTCTCGTTAAAAGATATACAGTCATCGATCAACGATCTCCCCGATATATTCAAATTGCCCTTCATTATGTATTTTGAAGGATATAAATACAATGAGATAGCTGAAAGCTTAAAAGAACCATTGGGAACGATCAAGAGCAGGATACATTTTGCACGTAAACTATTAAAGGAACAGCTTAACAGGTTTTAAGCGATTTGTAGTATTATAATTACTTTTTTTAAATTTCAATAGCCTTATTTTGCACGGTGAAAAAAGTTGTAGTTATAGGTAGTGGTTTTGCGGGCTTATCAACAGCATCATTTATGGCAAAGGCCGGATGGGATGTGACCGTTTTGGAAAAGCATAGCTTACCGGGGGGAAGAGCAAGGAAATTCACTGCTGAAGGTTTTACTTTTGACATGGGGCCAAGCTGGTATTGGATGCCGGATGTTTTTGAACGCTATTTCAACTGTTTTGGAAAAAAGGTTTCCGACTATTACGAACTGGTAAGACTGGATCCTTCATACAGGGTTTATTGGGATGATGCCCCGATGGAAATACCGGCAGATTATGCAGCATTGAAAAAGTTATTTGAAAGTATTGAAAAAGGGAGTGGCGAAAAGCTGGATATTTTCCTGGAAGAAGCAGCTTATAAATACGAGGTTGGCATCAACAAATTAGTACACAAGCCAGGCCGGTCATTAACCGAATTCTTAGATTGGGATCTTGCAAAAGGAGTTTTTAAACTCGATGTGTTTACCTCGATGAAAAAACACATCAGCAAGTATTTTAAAAACCCGCAGTTACAACAGTTAATGGAATTCCCTGTATTATTTCTCGGCGCCTTGGCAAAAGATACTCCTGCCTTATACAGCCTGATGAATTATGCAGATATTAAATTAGGAACCTGGTATCCGCAGGGAGGCATGTATGAGATCGCAGATGGGATGTATAAACTTGCAAAAGAGCTCGGTGTTAAATTCTGTTTCAACCATGATGTAACAGCAATAAAGGTTGAAAATAAAACTGCTGTTGCGGTGATTGCACAAACATCAAATATCGAACATCAAACTTCAAACATTGCTTTTAATGCTGATGTGGTGATCGGGGCAGCGGATTATAACTTTATCGAAAGCAAATTATTGCCGGAAAATTGTAGAACTTATAGTGCAGCATACTGGGACAAGAGATCGATGGCGCCCAGTTGCTTATTATATTACATTGGGTTAAATAAGAAATTAGAGGGGGTATTACACCATTCCTTATTCTTTGATACGGATTTTGAATTACATGGGAATGAGATCTATATAACGAAGGAATGGCCTGCTGACCCTTTGTTTTACGTTTGTATACCATCAGTCACAGATAGAACAGTGGCCCCCGACGGATGTGAGAATTTATTTTTTCTGATCCCGGTTGCAACAGGAATAGAAGGCGATACAGAAGAATTGAGAGAAAGATATTTTCAAAAAATAGTAACAAGGTTTGAAAATAAAACGGGCCAGGCAATAAAAAATAATATTATATATAAAAAAACATATTCCATAAGTAACTTTATATCAGATTATAATTCATTCAAGGGGAATGCTTATGGTTTGGCCAATACTTTGTTGCAAACAGCAGTTTTAAAGCCATCATGCAGGAGTATTAAAATAAAAAACTTATTTTACACCGGTCAATTAACGGTTCCCGGTCCGGGAGTACCACCTAGTTTAATAAGTGGGGAAGTGGTAGCGAAGGAAGTTTTGAAGGATTTTGGATGAAAGGGAGTATTGGATCCGGGTTATTTGGTATGAACGTATATACCCTAAAGCACTATAAATTAAACCAAGCTAAGGATACATGATAAAGCTTTTTCATGAACTAAGTGAGCAATGCAGCAAAGCTGCTACAGAGAAGTACAGCACTTCTTTCAGCAGTGCTATAAAACTACTGCACAGTGACCTGCGTACCCCTATTTACAATATTTATGGATTTGTACGCTTTGCCGATGAGATCGTAGATACATTTCACGAATATAACAAAGAAGAATTATTGGCTGAATTCAGGAAAGAGACCTACGCTTCAATTGAAAGGGGCATCAGCCTTAACCCTATCTTGCACAGTTTCCAGAAAACGGTCAAAAACTATAATATCAGCCATAGCCTGATTGAGGCTTTTTTCAATAGCATGGAAATGGACCTGAGTAAAACCGTTTATAACAGCAATGGCTACCGAGAATATATCTATGGCAGTGCCGAAGTGGTTGGCCTCATGTGTCTCTATGTTTTTTGCGAAGGGGACAAGGAAATGTATGAAAAATTAAGACCATCGGCACAGGCACTAGGTGCAGCTTTTCAGAAAGTTAATTTTTTACGTGATGTGAAAGCAGATTATGAACAACTGAACAGGTCTTATTTTCCCGAAGTTGATTTCAAAAATTTTACGTCATCGATGAAGAAGCAGATAGAAGATGATATTACACAGGATTTTATAAATGCATATGAAGGTATCCTCGAATTGCCTGCAAAAGCAAGGTTTGGGGTATATGTTGCTTACAAATATTATTTATCCCTCTTCAAAAAAATAAAAAGGACCACGCCCGGAAATATCCTGGAACAACGCATACGCATACCCAATTATGGCAAGGCATTTATCGTGGCAAAAGCAGGGGTGAGGAACCAGTTCAATATATTTTAAAGTGAAGTGTTATTATGGATGTTATTTTGGTTGATGAGCGTGATGAGCCAATTGGTACGATGGAAAAAATGGAAGTACATCAAAAAGCCCTGTTGCACAGGGCTTTCAGCGTTTTTATTTTCAACAGTAAAGGAGAGATACTCCTGCACAAAAGAGCAGCAAAAAAATACCACAGTGCTGGCTTGTGGACCAACGCCTGTTGCAGCCATCCCAGCCCTGGAGAAGAAACCCTGGCAGCTGCCGAAAATCGTTTGCAGGAAGAAATGGGCATTCATACTTCTTTGAAAAAAGCATTTGATTTCACTTATAAAGCTGCATTCGATAACGGGCTGACCGAATATGAATTTGATCATGTATTCACCGGCGTTTATGATGGCCGCATATTTCCCAATATGGAAGAGGTCAGTGATTACTGTTATAAATCAATAGAAGAAATAAAGAGCTCCATACAAACCCATCCCCGGAAGTATACAGAATGGTTCAAAATTGCTTTTCCAAAAGTGGAGGATCATTTAAAAATGAAAAGCAACGAGTGAACAGTTCGTTTTCAAAATATCAAATTGCCACTTCGCTGGCCATCTTATTTCATGTCATTGGAATAACAGGCATATTATTTTTTGACAAAGATCTCTTTATCCGGTCTACCCCGTTCAACCTGTTACTGATGTTTGCGTTGCTGTTATGGACACAAAAAAGGCCAAATAAATTTTTCCTGCTATTTGTTGCAGCCTGCTTTCTTGCCGGTGTTGGAGCAGAGGTCATTGGTGTAAATACGTCGGCACTTTTTGGCAATTATCAATATGGGAATGTACTTGGTCCTAAACTGTTGAATGTTCCATTGATCATTGGCATTAACTGGTTCATTATCATTTATTGTTGTGGTATCAGTATTCATACATTGTTGATGAAGATCATCAATAGGGTACCCGCTGCAGAAGCTACCACTCCACAGACACTCAAGGCTTTATCAATAATTATTGACAGTGCCATGCTGGCAGTCTTTTTTGATTGGCTGATGGAACCCGTAGCAGTGAAATTAAATTACTGGCATTGGAATGGCGACGGATCCGTTCCCTTTTATAATTACATCTGTTGGTTCATGGTAAGTGTTTTGTTGCTTTCCGTTTTTCATTTTTGTAATTTTGACAAGCAAAACAAATTCGCAGTAAATTTGTTATTGGTACAATTTATGTTCTTTTTGGTGCTGAAAACTTTTATGAATTAAATGCAGGGGATTATCAAATGAACTGGTTTTTTTACATAGCGATCACATTGGCCACTTTCATTCTCATGGAGGGATTTACCTGGTGCCTGCATCGTTATGTAATGCATGGATTTGGATGGTACCTGCATAAGGACCATCATCAAAAAGGGCCCGGTTTTCTTGAAAAGAATGATGCCTTCTTTCTTATTTTCGCCATACCAAGCTGGTTGCTCATCATGCTGGGCGTTATGTATAAAATGTACTGGATGATACCTATTGGCGCAGGGTTTACCATGTATGGCATTGCGTATTTCCTGGTTCATGAAGTGATCATTCACCAACGATTCAAATGGTTTACCCGCAGCAATAATACCTATGTGCGAACAATACGATGGGCACATAAAATGCACCACAAGCATTTGGACAGGCATGAGGGGGAAAGCTTCGGTATGCTATGGGTTCCCAAAAAATACTGGGATAAAGTAAGAGAAGATAAAAGACGAAATACAAATAGTGGTTTTATGAAAAACAACCGAAAAGCTTCCCTAAAAGCATAATACAGCAGTAAATTTTTGAATAGCCATTATACATACTTTCTCATTCTTGCTGCTTCTCTCGCGGGCCCGCTTGCATTAAGTTTCGATAAAAAAGTAAGATTCTATAAAAAATGGAAATATGTTTTCCCCGCAATGATCATCCCTGCCTTGTTGTACATCGGTTGGGATATTTATTTTACATCGAAAGCTGTTTGGAATTTCAATGAACAATACATCACCGGTATCAGGCTTTCAAACCTTCCACTGGAAGAAGTGCTTTTCTTTTTTATTGTACCCTATTGCTGTGTATTTATTTATGAATGTATCCGGAGTTATTTTCCCGCATTAAGAAATAAAAAGAACGCTGATATATTTTTTAAGCTGCTGGCTGTCTTTCTATTGGTCGGGGGAATTGTTTTTCATGATAAATATTATACCTCCTGGACATTTATCTTTAACGCCGTTTTTATTGCCATCATATATGTATTCAGGAGTTATTTCAAAGGCTTTGATGCTGTTTCTTTCCTCGTTTCATACGCTGTCTGTATCATTCCTTTTTTAATTGTGAACGGGTTCCTGACAGCTATACCTGTTGTGATTTATAATAATACAGAAAATTTGGGAATGAGAATATATACGATCCCGTTTGAAGATAGCTTTTATGGGATGTTACTCGTGCTGATGAATATTGTAATGTATGAAAAACTAAAAAATAAGCATGAGCCTGCCAGTAAAACAATAAACCAATAAACCTTCTAATGTCTTTGCAACTTCCCGCTCCCGGTCATTGGCAATGTGTCTACAATTTTTAACCGCTGTGGTGCCTTAAAAGCAGAGAGGCGTTTTTTACAATAGGTCAATACATCTTCAATATCAATGGTTGCGCCCGGCTGTAAGACGACCTCGGCTTCAATGATCTGCCCCAGGAGTGGATGGGGGCTACTGCTGATTCGGGCCTGTTTAATTTCCGGGATCATTTCCAAAACAGCTTCTACTTCTTCCGGGAAGATCTTCATGCCCGAAATATTGATCACGGATTTTGAACGTCCTTCAATTTTTATCAAACCATCCGCAGCTTTGGAAGCATAATCGGCGGTCAGGAAATAACTGTTCTTTAAAACATCTTTGCGCAATGTAGGTGGTAAAAGATATGCATCAAACATGCCGGGACCTTTGATAGCAAGGTGTCCGACACTGCCATTGGGAAGCAGGTTAAATTCATCATCTAAAATATCAACTGTATAATCCGGCAATGCATAACCTACAGCTTCCGGGTGTTCTGCCGACTTGCCAAAATTCAACATGGGCAAACCTATTTCTATGATACCATATGCCTGGCTAACATCCAGGTTGAAACGCTTTTTAAAAGCTTTGCAAACATCTACAGAAATGGCGGCAGAAGTGGAGATCACTTTTTTTAAGGAAGGCATCAGTTCTTCACCTGAGTCATTTGCAAGCAATCTTATCTGGACAGGGGAGGCATATAATAAAGTACCCTTGTGCCGGTTACTGATATCAATAATATTTTTAGCCAGGAAATCTTTTGCAATTGCAATGGCCGTCCCAAATTTTACGTACAATACAATGGAAACAATAAAATGATAAGCCATGGGCAGCACCCATACAACTGTATCCGTGCTTCCCAATTCCAATCCTTTGTTTGCCCCGTTGATCCTTTCCATCACAGATTGATGAGATACGATCACACCTTTGGATTTTCCGGTAGTGCCTGAAGTAAACCTTATAAATACCGGAGATCTTACAAAAGCAGCAAATATTTCAGTCTTGTCAGTATCGGTATAACAAAAACGAAATGATCCCTGGTTCATGGGAATGACCGTTTCAATGGAATCCAGCGGTTGAATACCGGTCCGGTCATCTATTATAGCATGCAATCTTGCTTCCTCCAGGATGTCATCAATTTCAGGTCTTTTTAATTGGGGCGACATAGGCATTACTGCGGCGCCGCAGCCAACAGCTGCAAAAATCCCGATGATAAAATTCCGTCCATTCGCAGCCATTACTGCAATTCCCATCCCTTCTTTGATACCCAATCTCGTTAACTGGATACGCAGGTCTTCTGTCTCGTTAAACAATTCCTTAAAACTAAGCACACCAAATTCATCATAAACAGCGGGATTATCGGGCCATTTATTTGCAGCGTCTCTCAATATTTCATAAACGGGCAATTCATTCATTTTGCGAAAATACTTACAATTGATCGTTTTGAATGTTCCGGATGGCATCCTTTAGTGAAAGTTGTAAAGCAGCTGAAGCGGCCATATATCCTGCGGCATAACCCGTTTGTAAACATATTCCCATGACCCTGGCACTAGCAATAGCCGCATCTGTTGCTGAAATATTTCGACCTGCCATGAATAGATTCTTAATGGTATTTGATTGAAGACAACCCGCCGGCACCTGGTAAAAATCATCCATGGTAAAATAGCGCATTTTAACCCGCCTGTGTTGCTCCCATTCTTCAATGGGCCACGCAACATTGGCAATGGCATCCTCAAATTTCCTGCAGCTTAAAACATCTGCTTCTGTTATTGTATAGCTGCCTGTTGTTCGAAGACCAACCCTTATCCCAACTTCAGGCGCAATGTGCTGAATGGCGGCATTTTTAAGAACAGGAATATTATTGATAAGAAAATCAGCCAGGTTTGTAATAAAAAGATGAGCAGCATCTTTGAGTTCCTTCATGTTTCCGGGGTTATGTGTAACAGCAACCGGGATACCGACCTTCAGGCTGACACAATTATTTTTTAATGACCCCGGAACAATATATACCCTGTCATAAAAGTCCGCTAGTTTTTTTTCATCGATCGCCGATCTCAATGCCTTCATCAAAATCATGCCCAGCCGTGCTTCATTCTCCTCGGCAATGCCCTGTAATGTGAAAACCTGTGCGGCCGCCTGGTACTGTTCACTTTTTATTAAAGGCAGGTTTGCTGCCTGGCTTATGATGCTGTCTCCGGAACAATCAACGATCGACCTTAACCGTAACTCAATGGAGTTACCCCATGCCGTTATAAAGGCTACATCAATATTATCGTGCTCAATATTGACCTTATCCAACGTAGCGTTGAAATAAACTTCTACCTTATGCTCATTCAATAAATGAATGCAGGTGCTTTTAAATGCTTCAATATCGTATGGTAAATAATGAAGGCCTTCTGTATTGTGTAATGGCACTGTCCCGGAAGCTTTTTGTAACGTATCGGCAAATTCTTTTGCAAATCCTTTTACAATGTATTCGGAATTTTCTTTTTTACTGAATTTATACAATCCACAAACAGTACCTACTTCTGCAGCAGTTGCTTTCCCGCCGGGGAATGCATTGCGTTCTATCAATATCACTTTAGAACCTTTACGGGCTGCTGCTACTGCGGCTGCCACACCGGCAGCGCCTCCGCCTAAAACAACTACATCGGTATGTTGGATCGCATTCATGAATGATCGGCCAGGAGCATTTCTTTTATCTTTTGTTCAATTAAATGTAGGTCATTATTGCTGATAATATCCGGGGAGTAAGCAATATTTACATTGAGTTCATCGTCATGTTTAAGGAAAACAAATGTAAGCCCGGGAGGAAAAGTAAGTGCAGGGATCATGGTAAGGTCCCTGAGCGGCTCACCGAATAAAGAGCGCAACTCATTAAAATTATCACCGGTAGAAGTATATAAAAAACTTGCAAAAGTCCCTTCACCTGTGCGGCTGACCAGGAAATAATATAGCCAAAGCGGGACATGGCGCATCATGTCCAGGAACATGCTGTATTTCTGCGGTATCTTATCTTTTATCTGTGTGGTCATCTGCGTGTTCAGGCATTTCACGGTCTGTGCAACTGTATTCAATTCATCCTGGGCGATACGATAAAATAAAAATGCCACGCAATTTGATATCAGGGGACCGGCAGCACCTCTTAACCTGCCATCATAAGGAACAGGCAGCCAAAGATCCCCTTTATTGTTTCGTTTTTCATTGATCGCATGGATCACGTGTGAGCAACATGCTATGAAATACAAAGTGGGCCCAAACCTGGAGCCTGCCCTGAAAGCGTTTTCCAGTATCTTCTTTGTTTCCCCTGCATTGTAATGAATGACCCGGCAACCCGTTTTCCCGTCGCTCGTTTTGGCATCCCTGCCTGCAACAGAACTAACCGGTGCCCTTGAAGATATCTGAATGAAACTTTTTACTTCGTACATGTTCTGTATGTACTTTATAAAACTTGTTTTCTTTTCCTTTACGGGAAAAAGATCAGCAAGGCCCGGCTGCTTTTTATCAGTAAGATGATTTAGGTGCTCAAAGAGCAGGGTTGTTCCTTTTGCATCCAGGAGTATATGATTCCAAGATAAGACAAAAGCAGAACGACCGGATGGAAAATGAATAAGGTCCGCTTCAATAAAGCGGATAGCATTTACCGTTATATCCCTTTCTAAAATTATGACAGGTATTTCATTTTCTACGGGGCTATTATGTTCCTTCAAAATGATCTCATTCCCATTGTCTGTAAATTTCCAATAAGGAATCCTGAAAAATAAACCCGGTACCAATTTAATATTGCACAGCCAATAAATCACTGCCGAGCTTTTTAGAATGTTATCGATCTTTTCAAATGATAATGCATTGTTGAAATAAAAAATCTTTCGCATGACATTCCCGCCTGCGCCATGTTTTTTTGCATGCATGTCCAATACCAGGTGAAAACAATCGGCACCGGTTAAATATACTTTTTGGGGAAGTTCAGCTTTGTTAAAAGATCTCATGTGGGTTTAATCTTTACGGGCTGTTTATTGTAATAGTTCCTGCACCGTTGCAGCAAGTGCGTTAAGCGTTTTGAAATTATCCGGTACCAGTTTATGATCGGGGATCATAACACCGTATTGCCGTTCAATAAAAAGTATGATCTCTACGGTTGAGAACGAATCTATCCCTGCCTTTTGCAGGTTTGTTGAAGCATCAATTTTTACATCAGCCGAAAGAATATTATTTTCGATATATCTTTTTATATCATCAATAATGATGTTTGGATCCATACTTTAAGTTGTTCTTTTTACGCGGTTCGCAGCAGATGCAATACCCATTGTTACAATAAAGAAAGCAATCAGTTTTATTGCATCCATTAAAATTTCCCCGACCCCGGCACCCCGTAAAAATAGTTTATAAAATCCTGTCAATGCCCAATTCAGGGGTGAATAAGCGCTTATATTCCTCATTACTTCGGGCATGACATAACTGGGCACCCAGATCCCTCCCAATGCTGATAATAAAAGTATCGAAAGGGCTCCCATGATGGCAGCCTGGTGTTCGGTTGTAGCAAGTGTACCCACCATTACGCCATACCCTGTTGCAGCAAACGCTGTAGCCATCGTTAATACAAAAATGCCAACATAGCTGTGCCCCAAAACCAATGCGGGTAAGCCAAGCATTGGTAAAAAAAACAAGCCCACTGAAAGCATTAGCAGGAACTGGATCTGGCAAACAATTACATAAACAATGATCTTCCCGTTTATCAATAATAAGAACGGGGTTGGCATCGTATGCAGGCGAAAAACACTTCCTTCATTCCTTTCTTTCATGATACTTCCCGAAAGCGGTATGGCAATAAAGAACATGGCAAATATTGCCCATGCGGGAACATTGTGCTGAACAGCATTGGGAACGATCTTCTCCCTGGAACCCGATGCATACAGTTCTTTATATTTTATGATCTGTGATTTTTTGTATGCATTCTTCGGCGCTGTGGTCTTATCCGGAATTATTTCTGCAACCTGGTCGGAGAATGTCTGGAACATGATCTTTGTTTTCACTTCCGAAATAAATTCATGCAGGTTGCTTGTAACAGAAATGAGAAAAGATTTTTTGGCAACGGGATCGATCATGATCGTTATCTCTACAGAATCTGCTGTTGCTTGTTCGTTCTTTGTAATAGATGAGTCTGAATTCAATGTTTCAGAAACCAATTGGGTGACATTCTTTCTTATGACTTCTGTTGCGTTTGCCGGGATGATGATCCCTACCAGGAATTTTCCTTCAGCAACGGCCTTTTGCGCAAGCTCTGTGGTAGCAGGTTTGCCATCAATAGAGTCGTTAAAAGTACAGAGGTCGTTATTTCTCAATCCCTGTTCTATTAATATTCCCAATGAATCATGGTCATTGTTCACAAAAACAATTGGAATACCTTTTTCATTGATCGTTTTAAAAGCAGCATCCTGTATCAGGGTCATCACAAAGATGAGGGCCATCGGCATAATGAATAAAATAGATAGTCCTACCTTATCACGTAAGAGCAATAAAAACTCCTTTTTAACCGTAGCTAATAATTTGCTCATCATTAGTCCCTTAATTTTCTATTGGTTAAATTCAAAAAAACATTTTCCAGGTTGGTTGATCCCGGGTTATTGGCGATCAATTCATCCGGGGTTCCATGGGCCAGTATCTTACCGTGATCAATAATGAAGACCCTCGTACAAAAATTTTCTGCTTCTTCCAGGTGATGTGAAGTATAAATGATGGTTGTTCCGGCTGCGTTGATCTCCTTTAAGTGTTCTATGATCACATTGCGTGACTGTACATCAACACCAACAGTTGGTTCATCCAGGAATAAGATTTTAGGACTGTGCAGAACGCCGGCAATGAGGTTTACCCTTCGTTTCATCCCGCCCGAAAAAGTGGATACCTGCCTGTTTGCAGCATCAGTTAAACCAAGTTTTTCTAACCAGTCATCAATCCTTTTTTTGAGGTCCTTTCCTTTCAGGCCATACATGTGTCCATAAAAATCAAGATTCTCTCTTGCCGTTAATGTTGGGTAGAGCGCAATATCCTGCGGTACGATGCCAATGATCTGTTTAATTCCTGCAAGCTGCTGGTCAAGGCTTTTCCCATCGATAGATACTTTCCCACTTGTAGGTGGAAACAGTCCGCAAAGAATGGAGATGGTAGTTGTTTTGCCGGCGCCATTGGGACCCAGCAAGCCAAATATCTCGTTGCGGTTTATTGAAAAAGAAATGCCATTTACTGCGGGTTCTGTAGCATTCTTAAAGGTCTTGGTTAAATTTTGTATCTCTATGATCGCCGTATTGCTCATGTTAGGTAGCACTATAATATATAAAACAAAATTATTAGTGCAGTACTTGTATTTAATAAAAGAATGGGGCAAAACTAAACTAAATAAGATTGCAGCCCAAGAAAGCCATTCTCAATTAGCTACAAGCTTTTAGCAAAGTATTTACTAAAAAATACAGACCAGGAGTTATTGTATGAATTTATAATGATCTGTGTACGGCTAACGGCTAATAGCATGCAGCTAACAGCTTATTTAATTAAATCAGTTGTGATCTTAGCCGACAGCAGGCATAATGGAATACTCGGCCCCGGATGAACACTACCTCCACAGAAATACAAACCCTTTATCTCTTTGGAAAAATTAGCATGTCTTAAAAATGCTGCGAATTTATTATTGGAACTGTTGCCATAGATAGCACCAAATGCACTGGAAGTGCGGTTTTCAATGACCCGCGGATCAAATACCATTTCAGCTTCTATTAATGGACTGATATCAGTCTTTAATACCCTATTAATTTTTTTGATCATATTTTCTCTTGCTACCTCAATGAATTTATCCCAGTCCTGCCCTGAATTATTTGGCACATTGATGAATGAGAACCAGTTCTCGCAACCGGGAGGTGCATCACCGGGGGTATGCTTGCTGGTAATGTTGAGGTAAATGGTAGGATCGTGGTAGATAGATCGCTTTGAAAATATAGTATCAAATTCTTCCTCATAGTTCTCGCTGAAGAGAATATTGTGAAGCCCCAGTTCTTTAAATTCCTTTTTAATACCCCAGTAAAAAATAATACCTGAACTGGACTTCGGCTGATCAAGTGTTTTGGCTGGCCTTGTTACTCCCGGCATTAATTTTTTATAACTGTTGTAAACATCCATATTGCTTATGACAATATCGAATGGTTCCTTTCCTTTATCCGTTCTAACGCCCACGGCTTTTTTATTTTCGATCAATATTTCCTTAACGGGAGTTGAAAAATTGAATTGCACGCCAATATCCTTTCCAAGCTGAACAAGCGAGTTGGTAATGTTGACCATTCCTCCAACAGGGTAAAAAGCACCTTTTACGATCTCCACATGCGCAATTACATTTAATGTTGCCGGCGATAAATATGGACTGGAACCGTTGTAGGTTGCGTACCGGTTGAAGATCCTGACCAAACGGGAATCCTTAAATGCTTTTTGGTTGGCGCTGTTCATGGTATCAAAGGCGCCGATCTTTCCGAAATTCAATATACCCCTCAGTACAGGCCAGGTGAAGAAATTCTTTAAGCGGTGCAATGAATTCTTTAAAAATACTTCTTCGGTAAGCTTATAAATGCTGGCTGTTTTATCTAAGTACCTGAGGATGTCTTCTTTTTTGTCGTTTGTCTTGGCCGCAACTTGTTCTGCAAATTTCTCTTTGCCATGGTAAGCATCCAATACGGTTCCGTCTTCAAAAAAATATTTATAAACGGGATCCAGGGGAATATAATTAAAATGTTTGCGTGGATCTTTGCCGGATAGTTCAAAAAGCTCGTCAACATAATGCGGCATGGTAAAAACGGATGGGCCCATATCAAAACGATAACCTTTATCGGTTTCCGAGGAACATTTCCCACCCGGGAAACTGTTCGCTTCAAATACGGTAACAGCATATCCCTTGTTCCGCATGCGGATCGCGGCTGCAATGCCGGAAACACCTGCACCTATCACGGCAACTTTCTTATTATTATTTTTTATCATATATACAAGCTATACCCTGGGGAATTTTAAATAAGAGGCAAAATTAGCGTATTTGGGTTTTGGGATTAATAGATGGGAAAATGAGGATCTTACCCGAAAAAACAAGTGATCCGGCCGCCAAAAAAAGCATGTTAATTTATTGCTTTTGTTTGAATTATCTTTAATTTTGCCTCGTTCTCCTTATTCCCCCTCATTTCCAGCGTCCTCTGTTAAACCAATTTGCTTATCAAAATTGGTATATGAAAAAAGGTTACTTGGTCTTTATTATTTGTCTAGTATATATTTCCGCAGCAAGTGCACAAGGTATCTACCAACTTTGGGGAGCGACAAAAGATGGTGGTGATGATAAATTCGGTGCTATGTTCAGCACTACAGCTACCGGAAACAATTTCCAGGAAAGACACCAGTTCAATATTGCCAACCCGGGTGCCTACCCGCAGTTAACCAACCTGGTAGAATTCAACGGGAAACTTTATGGAATGACACAACAAGGCGGCCTCAACAGTTCAGGGATAATTTTTGAATGGAATCCTGCTACAAATCAATACACAAAAAAGAAAAGTTTTAGCGGCCCGGATGGCAGTGGCCCGCTTGGCAGCCTGGTATTTTACGGGGGAAAGTTCTATGGCATGACAGAGAATGGCGGCGACCAGGCCCAGGGAGTGATCTTTGAATGGGATCCTTTATCGAATGTTTACACGAAAAAAATTGACTTTACTGATAATCCATTTGATGGATATAACGGCTACAGGCCGGCCGGCAATTTAACAATGAAAGACGGCAGGTTCTATGGCATGACAGCCTATGGCGGCAATGATGACAAGGGAGTGATCTTTGAATGGGATCCCGTAACGAATGTTTATACAAAAAAGAAAGACCTTAATGGTAACAACGGATCCAGGCCCTTTGGCAGTTTGACACTGAGCGATGGAAAATTTTACGGAATGACGACATTTGGCGGTAGTAATGACAAGGGAGTGATCTTTGAATGGGACCCTGCTACCAATAACTACTCAAAAAAGAAAGATTTTGATGGCAGCAATGGAAGCTATCCCTATGGAAACCTAACGCCAAAGGGTACTGGCTTCATTGGTATGACACAACATGGCGGCCAATTTGATAACGGTGTTATTTTCGAATGGGATCTTGCAGCCAACAACTGTTCAACAAAATATGATTTTGGTGATAGCAATGGCTACTGGCCGGGAGGCGATCTTACATTAAAAGACGGAAAATATTACGGTACAGCATTCCGGGGTGGTGATAACGATGCAGGAGTGATCTTTGAGTGGAACCCTGCGATGAACCAGTATACAAAATTAGTAGACCTGGGTTCGTACAATGGCAAATATCCGCAAACCGGCCTGGCACTTTATAATGGAAAGTTCTATGGTATGACAAGCCAGGGAGGAAATGGAGGTAAAGGAGTGATCTTTGAATGGGAACAAACCGGTAATGTGTACACGAAAAAGATCGATCTCAATGATATCAGCAACGGGATCAATCCAACAGGTAATGTAAAACAGGTAAAAGGAAAGTTCTACGGCATGACCAATTTGGGAGGCAGTAACAACGCGGGAGTGATCTTTGAATGGGACCAGTCAACAAGTGCTTATACAAAAAAGATCGACCTGAACAATACCGATGGCAGTAAACCCACGGGCAGCTTAACATTGAATGCCGGTAAGTTCTATGGTATGACGAAGAATGGCGGGAATACAGATGAAGGGACGATCTTTGAATGGGACCCCGCAACAAATACTTACACGAAAAAGATAGATCTTGCCTTTGATAGTGGTGCTTTCCCGCAAGGAAGCCTGGTATTGAGCGGTGGCAAATTATATGGCATGACAACCACCGGGGGTGTTAACGGTAGCGGGGTGATCTTTGAGTGGGACCCCGCAACAAATATTTATTCAGATAAAATTGACCTCATCATGGCCGATGGCAGCAAGCCTTATGGCGATCTTGCTGCTTATAACGGGAAGTTCTATGGTATGACCAACCGGGGAGGCATTAACAACAGCGGCGTGATCTTTGAATGGGATCCCGTTGCAAATGCCTATGCAAAAAAGTTTGACCTAAGTACAACCAGTGGAAAATTGCCTTATGGCAGCCTTACCCTTTATGGAAGTAAATTCTATGGAATGACATCTTCTGGCGGCACCAATAATAAAGGGGTGATATTTGAATGGGATCCTACCACGAACGCCTATACGAAAAAATTTGAATTCTCCAATACAGATACATACAGTCCACTGGGAGGCCTGACCATGAGCAGCGGGGGAAAATTCTACGGCATGACCAATTTGGGAGGCAGTAACAACGCGGGAGTGATCTTTGAATGGGAACCGGTCAGTAATATATTTACAAAAAAACAAGACCTGTCAGGATACATTAGCGGGACGTTGCCTGGCATCATTACCGATATCAGCCTGGCACCTGCACCCGTTGCAAAAGGGATGCCCAATAACTGTGTAAGCTTTCCCGTGGTGACGATCGACAATACTAACAACAATGTATGGGTGCCCATCATGGATGACCTGGGCGATGCAGTAGCTGAGATAAAAGCAAATGGCAATAACCTGGGTATGGTGAATGCCTCCATGTACATCAATTCCGGGACGGTAAGAGAAGACGGTACCAGTGATAACAGGCTTTATCTTGACAGGAATATTACCATCACGCCTGAGTTCCCCGTAGCAAACGGATCATCGGTGGATATCCGGCTATATATAAGAAACGCTGAATACCAGGCTTTAAAAAATGCGGTCAATTCAGCTGGCCATCCATCGGGTGTAAGCAGCATCAATGATATCGGTATATATAAGAACAGTGATCCATGTTCGCCTGCAGTAGGATTTATTGCAAATCCGGTAGCTACAGCCAACGATACCTGGGGTGCTGATTATGTACTTTCTGCAAACATCAGTTCTTTCTCATCATTTTATTTTGCCAATATTGCCCAGGGCGGGCCACTGCCTTTGACCAACCTGGAATTCAATGGCCGCCTGGTTAACAATGACGGCATTATCAGCTGGAAAACGATCAATGAATTCAACAGCAAATCTTTTGAATTGGAACGAAGCTCAGATGGAACTGTGTATACAGTGATCGACAAAGTTGATGCGATCAACCAACCCGGGCTTCATCAATATAATTATATAGATAAAAATGTAGTTGCGCTGAAAGTGCCTGTTATTTTCTACCGTCTCAAACAAATAGACATCGATAACAGGTTTGCTTACTCGAAGATCGTTGTGCTTAATATTAAGAGCAGCAATACTGCAGTACTTTATCCAAACCCGGTGACAGATAATGCCAATCTCCTTATCAATATCTATAAGCCCGAACAGGTGCAGGAAAGGATCATTGACAATGCAGGAAGAATTGTACAGCAACAGCAAATGAATTTACCTGCCGGCAGTATTTCAGTATCCATTGATGTCAGCAATTTGGCCGGTGGAATTTATTACCTGGAACTGAAAGGCGAAACAATGAACGAGCATAAGCAGTTTATTAAACAATAAAGGATTAGTTTCTTATCAGCATTGGTTAAAGCTGATTATCATAATGAAAATGCATCAGCAAGCATAGTTTGTTGAATATTGACTCAATATAAGTCCGTTTGTAACCGACAATAATGTTCATTTGTTATTGCTTTTGTTGGTATTAATATGTATTTTGTATTATCCTCTTGAACGCCTTCCCTTCCAACTTCTACTTGATCAACCACCACGTGGTCATTAGTTTATCAAAAGCTGAATTTATGAAAAGGATGTTTTCACTACTCATAACATTATTTGTATGTTCTTTAAATATACATGCACAGGGTATTTACCAGTTATGGGGTTTGACTAAGGCTGGCGGCAATGATAATGTCGGTGATATGTTCAGTGTTGATGCTGCAGGCAATAACTTCTACGATAGACACCAGTTTCGTATTGCTAACCCGGGCGTACCGGAGCTATCAAACCTCATTGAGTACAATGGAAAATTTTATGGAACGACACCAAACGGGGGCGGGATCACTGATGAAGGAGTAATTTTTGAATGGGATCCTTCTACAAATATTTACATTAAAAAATTTTCTTTTAATGGCTATAATGGTAGCGGCCCTGATTGCGGCCTGGTTCTAAGCGATGGAAAGTTCTACGGTGTGACAAATACCGGAGGGGGGCAGGCCCAGGGGGTAATTTTTGAATGGGATCCCGCAACAAATATTTACACAAAAAAAATTGATCTTGCCGACAATCCCGTTGATGGCTATAATGGGTATACGCCTACCGGAACCTTAACAATGAATGAAGGAAAATATTATGGGATGACAAGATCTGGTGGTAACTATGGCAAAGGAGTAATTTTTGAATGGGATCCCGTTACGAATATTTACACAAAAAAAATAGATTTTAATGGCAGCAATGGCAACATGCCTTTTAACAGCTTAACACTGTATGGAGGGAAATTTTACGGGATGACCACGTTAGGCGGTAATTATGACAAAGGGGTGATTTTTGAATGGGACCCTGTTACAAATCTATACACAAAAAAGATTGATTTTAATGGTAGCAATGGTTACAAACCCTATGGGAATTTCACAATAAAGAACGGCGGCTTCATTGGTATGACACAGCATGGTGGTATCAATGATGATGGGGTGATTTTTGAATGGGATCCTCTTACAAATTCATACACAAAAAAATATGACTTTGATAATAATAATGGTTATTGGCCTTCCGGTGATCTGACACTAAAAGACGGAAAATATTATAGTACAGCATTCAGGGGAGGAATCAATGATGGAGGAGTAATTTTTGAATGGGACCCTTCAACTAACCTGTATACAAAAATGATCGATTTAAATACATCCAATGGCAAATATCCTCAAGCCGGTTTAGCCCTGTATAATAGTAAGTTTTATGGTATTGGTTGCAGGGGAGGAGTCTCGGATAAAGGCGTGATTTTTGAATGGGAACTGACTACAAACACATACACAAAGAAAATTGATTTTAATGATATTGCTAATGGTATCAATCCATCCGGAAGATTAATACCGGCAGGAGGGAAGCTTTATGGAATGACGAATAAGGGCGGCACTGCAGGGGTGATCTATGAATGGGATCCTGCTAGAAATACTTACACAAAAAAAATTGATCTGAGTTTCGCAAATGGTAGCAACCCAACAGGCAGCCTGACATTGAACGATGGAAAGTTCTATGGAATGACGAAGGCCGGAGGAGTTGGTAATAGTGGTGGGGGCGTAATTTTTGAGTGGGATCCTGCAACGAATACTTACACAAAAAAAATCGATTTAATTTTTGCGACAGGCCGCTCCCCGCAAGGAAGCCTTACATTAAGCGGAGGAAAATTTTATGGTATGACAAGTTCCGGTGGACTTAGTGACAATGGTGTAATTTTTGAATGGGATCCCATTACGAATATTTACTTAAAAAAAATTGATCTTAATAATTCTACCGGTAGTATTCCCTATGGAGACTTAACTGCTTATAATGGGAAGTTCTATGGCATGACCTATAAAGGAGGAGGCAGTAATGGCGGTGTGATCTTTGAATGGGATCCTGCAACAAATGTATATGTGAAAAAGATCGATTTGAGTTCTACTAATGGAAAATTTCCATATGGTAGTTTGACTTTGTTTGATGGGAAATTCTATGGAATGACGTCAGCCGGCGGTGTTATTGACAAAGGAGTGATCTTTGAATGGGATCCTGCAACGAATGTTTATACAAAAAAGTTGGATTTCTCCAGTACCACCACTTTCGAACCTTTAGGAACCCTGACAATGAGCGGAGGGAAATTCTACGGATTGACAAAAAAGGCTAACGGTATTCCCAGCGGTGGAGTAATTTTTGAATGGAATCCTGCTACAAATGTGTACACAAAAAAGAGCGATTTAAATGATATTGGTAATATCGGGGCTGCACTACCAGGAGTTATTACCGATCTCAGCCTTGTACCTGCACCTGTAGCCAAAGGAATACCGGGTAGCTGTACAAGTTTTCCCACTGTAACAATTGATAACAGCAACAACAATATATGGGTTGCTATTACAGATAATTCAGGTGATGCAGTTGCTGAAATAAAAGCCAATGGCAATAACCTGGGTGTTATAAGCACATCTGCTTATATTAATAATGCTACAGTAAGAGAAGACGGAACTTACAGGCTTTACCTGGACAGGAACCTTACCATATCACCCCAGTTTCCTATAACAGCAGGAACAGTAGATATCCGGTTGTACATAAGGGGTGCTGAATTCGTAGCATTAAAAAATGCGGTCAACTCGATCGGCCAGCCATCAGGTATAAACAACATCAATGACGTTGGGATATTTAAGAAAAATGATGCCTGTTCATCATCAGTAGATTTCCTTATCAACTCTATACAGTCAAGTGCAGGTGCATGGGAGGCTGATTATGTACTATCTGCAAACATTAATTCTTTTTCAACATTTTATTTTGCCAATACATCGCAGGGAGGGCCATTACCTGTAACCCAACTGGAATTTAATGGCAAGCTTCATGATAATGATGGCGACATCAGTTGGAAAACAACAGATGAATTCAATACCAAATCATTTAACCTGGAAAGAAGTACAGACGGAAGGATCTATAATGCAATCACCAATGTTGCTGCAGTTAACCAGCAGGGAATCCATAAATATAATTATACCGATAAAAATATCACTTCACTTGGCGCTCCTGTCATTTACTATCGTCTTAAACAAATAGATATTAATGACAGGTTCAGTTATTCCGGCATCATTGCTCTTAATATTAAGAACAG
Organism: Ferruginibacter sp.; assembly: GCA_040006715.1. Lineage (GTDB taxonomy): Bacteria > Bacteroidota > Bacteroidia > Chitinophagales > Chitinophagaceae > Ferruginibacter. Next base: position 446,939 of record JBDTWL010000001.1, read on the forward strand.
CTATATGGTGATGCTCTATCCAAACCCGGTTACAGATAAAGCCAATCTTACGATCAGCATCAATAAAGCGGAACAGGTACAGGCAAGGATCGTTGATAATGCAGGAAGGATCGTTAAACAACAGCAATTGAATTTGCAGGGAGGTAGTACTTCATTATCTATTGATGTCAGCAATTTGGCGACTGGAATTTATTACCTGGAATTGAAAGGCGAAACAATGAATGAGCACAAGCAGTTTATTAAACAATAAATTTCCTGCCCGCTTCTATAAAATGATCACAATGCAATAACTTTATTGCAACGGAATTATTTTATTTAAAATACTGATCATGGATTTTGGACGTGTACCGGAAGCAGAATTAACCGGCATTGATTTTACTTTACCCAAAGAGCCTGCATTCAATAAGACTATACTGAAAGGCAAACCCGCCAAATCTCCGAAAGTATATATCGGCTGTGCCAAATGGGGCAGGACAGAATGGCTGGGAAAGATCTATCCTCCCAAAACAAAAGAAAAAGATTTTCTCGATCACTATGTTCAACATTACAATAGTATTGAACTCAATGCTACACATTACAAAGTATATGGCGAGGCAGGGATAAAAAAATGGACGGACAAATCCGGGAATAAAGACTTTAAGTTTTGTCCAAAGATGTACCAGGGAATCACTCATCGCGGAAGTTTAAAAGGAAAGAACTTTATTACCAATGAGTTTTTCCGTGGCATTGTTGCATTCAAAGAACACCTCGGCCCCATATTCATACAGGTAAGTGAAACATTCTCTCCCAAAAGAAAAGAAGAGTTATTTGATTTCTTGAGATCATTGCCAACCGGCCTGCAATTCTTTATGGAAGTAAGGCATAAGGATTGGTTTGCGGAAGCCGGTATACAAAATGAATTATTTACAACATTAAAGGAGATGAATATCGGCGCGGTCATAACCGATACGAGCGGCCGAAAGGATTGTGCACACATGCACCTTACACTGCCCAAAACATTCATCCGCTATGTTGGCGATAGTTTATTTCCGACAGATTATGCGAGGATAGACGATTGGGTGAACAGGCTTAAGTATTGGCTGGAAAATGGGTTAGAGGAATTGTATTTTTTCTTGCACCTGGATGATGAGTCGTTCTCTCCCGAAATGACCGGTTACCTGGTTGACAAATTAAATGCAGCCTGCGGTCTGAATTTGAAGAAACCAGTTTTTATTGGGGAAGGGAAAAATGTTTTTGGGTAAAGTGAAACAATGCTCATATACCCTTATTTTACTTCATAAAGCTCTTCCCACCTGGTAGTAAAACGGGCACTTCTTAATTCCTGGCGCATTTTCCAGTCACGCTTGGTGCCGGAGGCGGCAAACTTTAATACATCATTGCGCATGCTGAAGTTCACATTGTCGATCATCTTCATCAGATCTTTATCATTTGGATGAAGTGCCCCTTGGAATAAATTTGACTGGACTGAATTTTCCGGTACGAGCCCGCTTAATATCACACCGGCCTTCAGGTATTTACTTCCTTCCCGGAACAGCTGTTCAACCAGCGGCACGGCATGTGCAATGAGTATATTGGTAAGGGATGTTGCAAAGGGGAGGATGGTATACAGCGAACTGGTAGCGGGTTTATATTCATAAGTATTGCTGTAATTATTTGTTACTACAAAAACACTGATCGTATTGGCAGCACAGTTTTGTCTGCGCAATTTTTCTGCTGCCCTGGTGATGTAGGTCGCAACGGCTTCTTTGATCTCTGTTACTTCATAAACGGGTTTTCCAAACATCCTCGTGGTGGCGATCATTTTTTTTGTTTCCAGCGGATCTTTCATTTCTATGCAAGGCTCACCATTCAATTCTTTTATAAGCCTTACGCCTACAACGCCTCCCAGATTTTTCTTTGCCCATTCTTCACTCATCTTGCTTAGGTCCCAGGCTGTATTGATATTATACATCCTCAATTTTTTTGCACCTGCACCGCCAACACCCCACACATCTTCAACCGCTGTTCTTTGCAGCGCTTTCATTTGTTGTTCGGCGTTTTCCAATATCATCACGCCTTTTGAACCGGCCTTGTCTTTTTTTGAAAGCCTGTTTGCTACCTTAGACAATACCTTGGTTGCTGCAATGCCAATGGAGACAGGAATGCCCGTCCACAATTCCGTAGTATGTTTTAAGAAAATCGCATAGTCGTATAATTTCGTTTCATCGATACCGGTAAGGTCAAGAAAAGACTCATCAACAGAATATACTTCTACATGCGGTGAAAGTATGCGTAATGTTTCCATTACCCGCCAGCTCATATCTCCATACAGGTGATAGTTGCTGGAAAAAACAGCCACATCATTTTTTTCAATTTCTTTTTTATGCTGGTAATATGGCCCGGCCATTTGTATGCCCAATGCCTTTGCTTCATCGCTCCTGGATACAATGCACCCATCGTTATTGCTTAATACCACGACCGGCTTCCCGTGTAGTGAAGGCTTAAACACCCGTTCACATGCCGCATAAAAACTATTACAATCTACTATTGCTTTCATCGCTCACTGCTTTTAAATTTCCATCCAGGTCATGTAGCGTGGATCACGTAAGTAACAACACCCCATATCGTTAAATCACTATATTCACTTATCTCGATAGGAGAAAGTTTTGTTGTTTCTGGTATGAGCCGCAATTTGTTCATTGTTTTTTCGAGCCGCCTGATCAGCATATCGCCGTCGAGTATGGCGATCACTATCTTACCGCTTACCGGTTTTATAGAACGGTCCACAATTACAATATCACCGTCATGTATCCCCGCATTGAGCATACTGTTACTGCTCACCCGCATAAAAAAAGTGGCCGGCTTATTTTTTACCAGCTGTTCATTGAGGTCGATGCCCCGCTCCATATAATCGTCTGCGGCTGCCCCAAAGCCGGTAGCGTTGGCGGTTGGTACATCAAGCTGCTTAAACTCCTTGCTACCGCGGTAGCCGGCTGCAAAAAACCTTTCTACTTCCATATATTAAGTTTTATTATTTCCTGATAAAAAGGAAAAATTATTTTGAAATAACTAAATTGTTTAGTAAATTTATACTAAATAATTTGGCAAACAAATTTTTCATTTCAAAATCTATTTATTATGGAAAAGCCATTCCAGTTACCAGGGCTACATGTTTATGAATATTTATTGGTAATAGATGTCCCGGAAGATTTAAGGGTGCAGGTAGAGAATGAAAGAAAGGAATTGGCTAAAAAATATAACATTGTCCAACCCCAGACCGGAAGGGCCAATGTTTCACTGGCAAGATTCAGTGCAATGAAGATGGCAGAAGATAGGATCATTCAAAAATTGCAAACGATCGCGATGAACGAAAAACCTTTTGTGATTAACCTGCAGGATTTTGGGGGCTATCCCATGCATGCAATTTTCATCAATATAGCAAACCAGCAAAGGGTACTGCAATTGATAAAAAATTTAAAACAGGCACGGCGTTTAATGAAAGGAGGTGGAGAAGACCCCTATTTTTTGCATGATCCTACCATTGCACTGGCAGGAAGGATAGAAAAAGAAAAATATACAGAAGCAATAAAGGAATACCAACACCTGAAATTCAGCGCGAGGTTTTTGGCAGATTCATTCCTTTTAGTAAAAAGGGGAAGGGATGAAAAAAAGTACCAGGTGGTAAAGCGGTTTGAATTTCAATGTTTGCCGGTTGTTAATGGGCAGGGGGTATTATTCAAATAATGAAGGTGGGGGAATGAGTTCAGGATATTCATATGGAATTAATGTCTCAGGAACATTGGTATTGTACTTTTTTGAAGAAATGAATTTACTAATTGTATGGTATTGTATAATGCCATCTGGATAAGGATCAAAAAAAGATTTTATTTTTTCTTTCGGCAGGTTTGCTGTGAGCCAGGTCTTATATTGATTGGGTGGAATAATTACAGGCATTCTTTTTTTAGTATTATGAACTTTTGACAATTCGGTATTTGCGTCGGTAGTAAGAATTGAAAAAGAAGTTATTAATTCCCCGGTGATCTTATCTACCCAAGAAGTATAAATTCCGCCTACGCAAAAAATTTCATGTTTGTCCAAATAAATGTAATGAGGATACTTCGATTCGTTATGATCCATCCATTCAAAAAAACCATCCATGATTACCAGGCAACGGCTGTTTGAAATAGATGATCGAAATGAAGGCTTTTTAAAGATGGTTTCTGAGCGTGCATTTAATGTTTGAGCCCGCATTTTTTGTGCTTCATCATTTGTTTTTACCCATTGTGGAATTAAACCCCAATTGAGCAGCTGGATACGTGTAGGAGCATCTTGAGTTATAACAGGCATCAATGAAAAACGAAAACCATCCATATGATAAACGGGCGTCCATTCAACATCATCCCAAGTGGCGCCTAACTGGATCTCGATCTCTGCTCTTTCTTTTGTTAATGAATAATGAAAACACATAGAAAAATGGCTAAAAATTTGAAATTAAATAATTATAAAGTTACACATTATGAAAAACATTGTAAATAGCATACCAGGCTATAAAATAGCTGAATACTCGCTGGTACTTAATCCCCATGAAGAATTACGTAATAAGATCATGCAGGTGAAGCAGCATTTCTATGATGCTTATAAATCTCAGTCAGCTTTATATAGCAAGCCCTTTGTCACATTGGTAAATTATATGCAGTACGAAATGTTTGAAGATAGGATCGTTAACCGCCTGCAAACAATTGCCATGGGATTTCATCCAATAAAAGTGGAACTGAAGGATTACGGGAGTTTTCCTTCGCATACGATCTATATAAACATAACATCAAAATTACCGATACAGGGATTGGTAAAACAGGTGCGTACAGAAACACAAAGGCTGATGAAACTGGATACAGACAATAAGCCCCATTTTATCCTGGAGCCGCATTTGACCATTGCAAGAAAACTATTGCCATGGCAATACGAGCAAGGCTGGCTGGAATATAGCCACAAACATTTTACAGGAAGGTTTATTGCCGATGGTATGTTATTACTAAAACGGCCTGTTGGTGAAATGAAATACCAGATCGTGAAGCGCTTTGAATTTCAGAATTTGCCTGTAACAACAAAGCAGGGGGAATTGTTTTTATAAGTTCAAACCACAAGGGATAACAGGATATATGAGGATAGGTAAGTTTAATTCGTGTAGTTCGTTTTTGATAATTCACGTAATAAAATAAAAATGGAAAACAAACTTCAGCAAGATCACCATAAAGTTGTTGCAAAAGAACAATCGGAAGAAATTCAATACCGCCAGGGCCGAGGTGCACAGTTCAACACCAAAAACAAATTCATCAAAAATGAATCTACCAAAGAGAATGTTGAAGCTATTGACGACTGGGAAGAAAGCAATATACCCACACAATATATCGAGCAGCAATCAAAGACGATCGTGAACAAAGTTGAAAGCCCCGATGTTGGCATGAGTTATAGTATGAATCCTTATGCAGGATGCGAACACGGTTGTATCTATTGTTATGCCCGTAATGTGCATGAATACTGGGGTTACAGCGCCGGGTTGGATTTTGAGCAAAAGATCCTGATCAAAAAAAATGCGCCGCAACTCCTGCGTAAATTCTTAATGCACCCCAAATGGGAATGTGCGCCCATCATGCTAAGTGGCAATACAGATTGTTATCAACCGGCTGAACAAAAATACCGGCTGACAAGAGCCTTACTGGAAACCTGCAATGAATTCAACCAGCCTGTTGGCATACTCACAAAAAATTCCTGGATACTTAAGGACAAAGACGTGTTGCAGGACATGGCAAAGAAAGGGATTGTATCTGCCATGGTATCAATTACTTCTTTCAATGAAGACCTGCGTCGTGTCATGGAGCCAAGAACAACAACAGCCAAACAAAAATTAAAAGTAATTGAAGAGCTAAGCAGTTCCGGTGTGCGCATGGGCGTTATGATGGGCCCGATGATACCCGGTTTGAATGAACACGAAATGCAAAGGATCATGAAAGCAGCAGCCGATCACGGCGCAACATTTACTGCTTACACATTCATTCGCCTGAATGGTGCCATTAAATTTTTGTTTCACGACTGGCTTTATAAGAATTTCCCGGATCATGCCGATAAGGTCTGGCATTTAATTGAACAAAGCCATGATGGAAAAGTAAATGATACACGTTGGGGTGTACGCATGCGTGGTGAAGGTAATATTGCCAAGATGGTTGCACAGCAATATAAAAAATACGGGAAGCTGTATCATATGAACGCAGAGGAATGGAGCTTGAATACAAAATTGTTCAGGGTGCCGGGTGGGCAGGGGAAATTGTTTTGATGAAATTATATCTGCATAATATTCTATTTTTACCCTTAATAGAATAACATGCAACAAGTCATCGTAGATATAAAAAAATTATTTCAACAACACAGTAAAGAACCTATTACTGTAATTGATATGCTTCCCCAGGCTGGTAGTGAACGCCATTATTTTCGCATACATACTGCTGATAAATCTTTCATAGCAACTTACGGGACCAATATAAAAGAAAATGAATCCTTCATCTATTTCTCGGATCATTTTAATAAAAAGAAATTAGCCACAGCAATAATTTATTTCATCAATGATAACAGGGATATTTATATACAGGAAGACTTTGGAGATACCTCGCTGCTGAATAAGCTTGAGCAGGAAGGTTATACGGCCAATGTGTACGAACTGTATAAAAAAAGCCTGGCCCAACTGGCGTTGCTGCAGGTCCGTGGTCATGAGGGATTAAATTATAACAAATGCCTAACCAATACTTCATTTGGCAAGCAAGCTATCATGGCGGACCTGCTGTATTTCAAATATTATTTCCTGGATGCATTGCGCAGGCCGTATGACAAACAAAAACTGATAGATGATTTTGAAGCGCTTAGCAATTATCTTTCGCATACAGAATATAAATATTTTATGTTCCGCGATTTTCAAAGCAGGAACATTATGGTAACAAATGATGACAATGTTCATTTTATCGATTACCAGGGAGGCATGCAGGGGGCACCGCAATACGATGTGGCGTCTTTGTTATGGCAGGCAAAAGCAACCTTACCTGATGAATGGAAACAGTCATTACTTGAAGATTATATGGATTCTTTTGAAAAGATCATTGAACAACCGGTTGACCGGGATGTTTTTAGAAGCCAGTATAATGGTTATGTGCTGATTAGGCTGTTACAGGTTTTGGGTGCCTACGGCTTTCGTGGATTGTTTGAACGGAAAGCCCATTTCCTGACCAGTATACCATTGGCATTGGAAAATTTAAAATGGTTCATCAACAACCAGGGCTTTGGAATATCAGTGCCGGAATTTAAAAGGGTATTGGAAATCTGCATCAGTGATGAAGTGATCAATGAGTATACGCCGGTAAAAGCAACGGATGAAACTCCACTGCTGGTAACGATCAATAGTTTTTCATACAGGAAAGGAATACCAATCGATGTTACTGAAAATGGCGGGGGATTTGTATTTGACATGCGTGGAATTTTTAACCCCGGCAGGTTTGAAGACTATAAGAAATTTTCGGGACTGGATAAAACGGTTAAAGATTTCCTGGAACAACAAACAGAAATGCCTGTATTCTTAAACGGGGTTTACAGTATCATTGATATCTCGGTAACAGAATATATCAAAAGAGGATTTGCTTCGCTGATGATAAATTTCGGTTGCACGGGCGGGCAGCACAGGAGCGTATATGCTGCTGAAGCAATAGCAAGGCATTTGCGGAATAAATTCAATGTTAAAGTTCAATTGTCGCATAACAATAAAGAAAATTGGGTAAGATGAAAGCTATGATCTTTGCTGCCGGCCTTGGCACACGTTTTAAACCGTGGACGGATACCCATCCAAAGGCTTTGGCATTGGTAAATGGCAAATCCTTATTGCAACGTAATATTGAATACCTGCAACGGTATGGAATAAAAGATGTGGTTGTAAATGTGCATCATTTTGCAGAACAGGTCGTTGATGCCATTAAAAAAAATGAAGGTTGGGGAAGTAATATGTTGATCAGCAACGAAACCAATGAATTGCTGGAAACCGGTGGCGGCTTACTGAAAGCAAAAGACCTGTTGCAAAATGGAGAACCCTTTATAACACTCAATGCAGATTTTCTTACCGATCTGAACATTGATGACCTGCTTACATTTCATAAAAATAAAAATGCCCTGGTATCTTTTGGTATTACCAACAGGAAAACTTCCCGCTACTTTTTATTTGATGAGGATAACCGGCTTTGTGGCTGGCGAAATGTAAATAGCGGCGAAGAAAGAATATCCATTCAAAAAAAGAACCTGAAAGAAATGGCATACAGTTGCGTGGTAGTCTTTGAGCCTGGAATATTCGATCTCATACCACAGCGTGGAAAATTTTCTTTGGTGGATACTTACCTTAGCCTGGCTGCCGATCATTGCATTTATGGGTATGATCACAGCGGCGATAAGCTTGTTGATGTAGGGAAACCGGAATCAGTTGAGGTGGCTGAAAAACTTTTTGTGTAAGCAAAACAAGCGGAGGAGATGACATCTTTACTATTTTTAGATCATTCTTTATAAAAAAAGATGTCATCTCCTCCGATTGTTTTGCTAATTGGCTTCAGCAGGCGCATCAAATGTATTTTTCTTTTCTTCTTTTGGCTTTATACCAAAATTGTAACGAAAGGTAAGCCCGATTCTCCTGGTATCATTCACGCGGCTCCCGGCTGCATTTACACTACCTTGTTTTAAACTGAATGATACATGATTTGTTTGAAGCAGGTCATTCACAGAAAGAATGATATTGGCTTTTTTCTTTAAAATACTTTTATTTACAGAAACATATAATCCCCCAAAAGTATTTAGCTCATACAGGTTTAGTAATCCTTTAGTACGCATGAAACCCTGCATATTCAAAGTTAATTTTTCTGTTGCCCTATACTCCTGGAACACAAAGAAGACCCAGCTGCCATGGTTGTAATTTAACGGCTGTCCCTGGTAAAACCCACTGTAGCGGTTATAATTATATTGCCCACCCAGGTAGAAGAAATATTTTCCACCAGGCGGAATACCTCCAACAGCACGTAAATAAAATTCCTTGCTTTTTCCTAAGTTGTCATAAGTGCGGTATGCGATCTTTGTAATATTATCCTGGTAAGTTACATTACTAAAAATGTCTTTTGTATCGTTGATGCCGGCGGCCAGCACCGGTATATCATCATAAGTTACATTGATCTCGTAATTGGTTGTAAACTGCGGCTTTAATGCAGGATTGCCTACATCGAACAAATACCGGTCAACATATTTGGGATAAGGATTCAGTATTTCATAATAAGGCCGTTTGATACTGCGGCGATAAATGGCATTACCAACCAGAAAAGAAGGGAACCCGAATATCCTGAACAACCTGTGCCGGATAAATAAATAAGGGAATACATCCGTCCGCTTAATGGATAAAGTGGTGTCTTTGGGAATGAACTGCTGGCCGTTAATATCAGTTGTTTCAAGGCGAAGGCCGGGTTTTATTGTAAACCCGGCAAATGTTTTTGAGACCTGTAAATAAGCCGCACAGATCGTTTCCTTGTATTTAAAGGTATTGGTCTGGTAAACATCTGCAAATCTTATACTATTACCGGTGTCCTTAAAATAAACTGCACTATTATCACTGTTGCTAAAGGTTGCTTTAAAACCTGTTTCCAGGGTATATTTTTTTGGAAACTTATAAGTAAGGTCGGTTTGAAAAACAAAGATATTTTTATTGTTCCTGTTTTCACCATCAACCGACTCTGTAAGTTTGGACGGTAAAAAAGAATAGTTCTTATATAACTGTGTATTGTTATTTTTATAATAATTGTATTCAAGCTGTGCCGTCCATTCACTACCGGTGGAATCAATTTTATATTTCCCCGAAACGGTATTCCCGATATATACAGACCTGTTCCTGTTGTTTATATCGGATTCACTCTTCCCGATCAATAAATGTGTTTCATCATTGCTGATATCATTTTCATTTATGGCATCACTTTTCCCATCCGTGTTGCTGATACGAAGATCATATCCCACATTGAATTTTTGAGTGAACGCCATATCTATGCCCGCACTTAAATAATTATTTTTAGAAGGATAGGTTGTGTAAGATCTTTGTGCTAATAGGGAAGTATCTGTTTTGATGCGCCTGTCGGAATTCAATGTTTCATAATTATTCCTGTTGGTAAACTGATAGCTAAGGTAGCTGTTGATCTTCCCCGAGCCTTTATTGATATTGATCCCTGCAGTTTCAGTAGCATAAACTCCCTGGAAATACCCCGCATTCAAGGTGCCATTGGTGCCCAGTTTTACTCCTTTCTTCAATACAATATTTACGATACCGCCGCTGCTGGCCGCATCATATTTTGCAGAAGGAGTGCGCAGGATCTCAATTTTACTTACACTTCCCGCGGGCAGGCTTTTTAATAACGACGCAATGTCGGTACTGCTTAATTTCATTTCCCTTCCATTGATGAAAATGGTAGCTGGTATGGCACTGTTCAAATACACGTTCCCATCCTGGTCTACTATAGCCCCAGGCGTTTTCTCTAATACCTCGTAAGCATTTGTACTGCTATTGGCTAACGGTTCTGCATCGACGATGGTTTTGTCGTCTTCTTGCTTTATCAGCGCCCTTTTTGAAATGACCGTTACATTCCCCAGGCTGTTGATCTTATTTGACATTTCTACGGAAAGGCTTATTGCTGAATCCGGAATAGAAACCGCTGTTAAGATCTCCTGCATTCCCGTAGCAGAAATCTTGAGAACATAGTTGGTATTCCACTGTACATTGAAGTAAGCATTTCCATTGACCAGTTTTTTATTTTTTAAAATGGTATCAGGTAGCTGGTATAATGCTACCGTGGCATTCTGAACAGGTTCTTTTTTTGTATCAAGAATGATAAGATGTAGTTTGCTGGTCTGGGCAAAGGATTGTACGCAACCAAAGAGTAAAATAAGGCCGGCAATTATTTTTATTTTCAACTTGAAAAAATTTTGGCTGCCAAAATTAATTGGCAGCCAGTGTTGGTCAAATTATTTTAAGTGATGATGGTTAGTCTTTTCCAAAGAGTTCTTTTTTATCTACAACTTTTACTTCTGTTCCGTTCTTTAATGTTTTACTTACAACATCGTAAGGCCCGGTTATGACCTCATCACCTTCTTTCAATCCATCGGTTATCTCTATATTATTGATATCCTGGATACCGGTCTTTACTTTTGCTTTTTTTACTTTATTGTCTGCACCCTTTATAAATACAACGACCTCCAGTTCATCCATCGTAGTGCTATTATCCTTTACGGCAGCATCATCCTTCTTTTTAACGGTGGTTTTTGAACTGTCATTTTTATCACGGGTTGTAACTGCATTGATGGGTACACTCAGTACATTCAGCTGGGTCTTTGTTTGAATATCTGCACTGGCACTCATTCCCGGGCGAAAAGGAAAACTCCCCTTGCCAAGCAGGTCCTTATAGCTTTCCGGCAATAACCTGATATAGACTTTGTATTGCGTAACATCGTTGCTGGTATTTGCCAGGGCACTTTGCGTGGATGCGCCATTGTTACTGCTGGCGATCTGGGTTACAATACCTTTGAATTTGCGATCACTGTATGCGTCTATATCAATGATGGCGCTGTCTCCAAGTTTTACTTTTGGAATATCATTTTCTCCCACATCAACACGTATCTCTATTTTAGACATATCTGCAATACGGAGCATTTCGGTACCTACATTAAAACTATTACCTGCAACACTTTCTCCTTTCTTTACACTTAGCAGGCTTATTACTCCATCCATTGGAGCAACAATTGTGGTCTTGCCAAGATCTTTATTTGCTTTTTGCAAATTGGCCACAGCACTTTGCACACCTGCTTGCGCACCTTGAACATTTGCTTCTGTACTTTTAATTGCCTGTACAGCTGCGATAAAATTTGCGCGGGCTGTTTTTAAATTAGCATCCGCAATATTGAATTCACTCCTGCTGATCACTTTATCATCAAATAATTTTTTCTGCATATCATAATTGCGCTGTGCCTGCTCCATGGCAGCTTTGAGCGCATCAAGGCCGGCGGTTGAATTGGCGACCTGTGCTTTTGAATTAGCAACCTGTGACTGGCTCTGTGCCACGCCACTTGCCGCCTGGTCGCGCTGAATGCTATATATGTCAGCATAAATGCGGGCAAGCAACTGGCCTTTTTTTACGGTATCGCCTTCGGCAACATTCAGTTCTGTTATCACCCCGCTGATATCGGGGCTCACTTTTACTTCTATTTCAGGATAAATTTTTCCACTGGCATTTACCACTTCAATGATGGTGCGCTTCTGAACTTTTTCCGCACTCACTTTTGTTCCTTCATCTTTACCAAACATTCCTGCTTTGGCAAGTACAACCAGTAAAACAAGCAATATCCCTACGCTTATTAATATCCATTTTGTTTTTTTATTCATGACATCTCTTTTTATTCTTATCCTTTTTTTTATCCCAACATTTTTTATTGATCAACTTCAATTGCAGTTTATCCTGATGAACCAAGGACAAACCTGTACTTCATATCATTATTTATCGGGGCAGGAATAAAATACCTGTATCCTGCTTCTGGAAACCGCTGTCGGGCCTGCCTGCCGGTAGGCAGGGTTTCAACCGCCGACAGGGTTACAATTTTAATCCTTGCCCCTTATAAAATTCAAGGACTTTCATCTTAAATACGTAATCAAAATGATTGATGCTGTATTCAAGCTTAGCCCTTAATACATTGTTTTGCGTGGTGATCAGGTCAAAAGTGCCCAATAAGCCAACATCAAATCTTTTACCGGCAAACAGGAAGGTTTTTTCTGCAGACTCAACTGCTTTTTTGGAAGCATTGAATTTTTCCAGCGCCGTCATTGCTGCTGTATATGCCTGGTAAATATCCTGCTTTAATTTTTGATCATCTTGTTCTTTCTGTAACTGGAGCGTATTGATATTTAGTTTACTGCGCAGGTATTGTGTGCGCAGGTTGTAAGAATTGAAAATCGGGATGCTCAGGCTCAGCCCGATCGACTGGCGAAAATTATCATTGAGCTGATCTGTAAATCCTCTTTTCCTATATTGATAATCATAGAATGGGTTGTTTGGGTATACTGCATATTGCGAACCACCTATCGTAACATTCCCGATAGAATCTATAAAGGGAGTAACGGATCTTATTTCTGTTGCTTTATTATTAAAGCTGCTTCCAATGCTGCCATAAATAGATAGGGTTGGATACATAGCACCCCTGGCCGCGGACTTAAATTTCTCTGCAGCTTTTAGCCGGAAATCATTGTATCGCTGCAAAGGCTGGTTGGCAATAGCCAGTTTGTAAACATTATCTGGTTGAAGGTCTGCGATAGGCTCTACGGGGATCAGTTCAACTGGTGGTGTATCTACTTCAAAAGGAGCAGCCGCATCAATACTCATATATGATTTAAGCGTAAGGATGTTAAGTGTTACATTTCCCTTTGCAGAAATATAATTGCCGCTGTCAACAGCCAATTGTGCTTCCAGTTGTGAAGAATTCAATTCCGGCAATGCACCCGCATCAACCATTTTTCTTGTATTGTCCAGTTGTGACTGGGTTTGCTTTAACTGTACCAATGTTATGTTTTCCTGTTCTTTTGCCAATAATACCTGCAGGTATGCATTTGCAGCAGTGAGTGCAATATCATTCTTGCTTTTATCTACATAGGCTTTTGCAGCTTTCAATTCCCATTCATTGCCCGCGATCGTATTGCGTTTGCTGAAAAAATTAAAAATGTCTGCACTGCTTTGCAATTGCATGCCCGCAGATAAATAAGTTTCTGTTATACGGCTGAAAGTAGTGGGGTCCTGGTTACTGCCACTGTTATATGCAGTATTTCCGCTGATGGTTGCATTGGGTATCTGCGATAACCTGCTTTGCTTATACGTGAGTGCAGCTATCCTGGCCTGTACATCACTTAACTTGACAGAGATATTATTTGCCATCGCATACTCCACAACGGATTTAAGATCCCATTTCTGCTGTGCATTAACTGACTGGCAAATGAAACAAAGCAATATGAAAGTAAAAATTGACTTACGCATAGGGCAAAAATATAATTTCCTGAGGGAAAAGGAGACAGGCAATTTTATAAACGGTAATAAAAAGCCTGAATAATTTCAATATACCAAACAATCATTCAATGACTTATAGGATTGCAAAGGCCTGCTCAAGGTCTTTGACCAGGTAATCCACATCTTCCAGTCCTACATACATTCGAAGCATCCTGTGCTCCTTATTTGCTGCATTAAAATCTCCCGGTTTTATACCCACAGCTTTTGGAATGATCAGGCTTTCGTGCCCACCCCAGCTTACAGCCATCAGGATATGCTGCAGCTTTTCACAAAATCTTTCTATCTCCCCGATATCAGTTGCCTTTATAATAAAGGTCAATAAGCCGCATGCCCCTGTCATTTGCTGCTTTGCCAGGTCATATTGAGGGAATGCTTCATCAAATGGAAAAATAACTGCTTCAACTTTTGGATGCTGTTTTAGATAGTCAACAATTTGTTGTGTTGACATGCTGATCCGCTCCAGCCTTACAGGCAATGTCCTTAATCCACGCAGTAGCAACCAGGCATTGAACGGCTGTATGCCACTACCGATATTGAGGTATTCACTGTGGAATATCTTTTCGATCATTTTTTTACTGCCACTCAAAACCCCGGCTACCGTATCACTGTGACCGCTGATGTATTTTGTTGCTGACTGGATCACTATATCAATTCCATATTCTATGGGCCGCTGGTAAAGGGGACTGCAATAACTGTTATCACAAATGGTTGTGATATTTTCTGCATGTGCAAGTTCGGCAATTGCTTTAAGGTCCTGCAATGCATAGTCCCAGCTGTTCGGACTCTCCAGGTAGATTACAGTGGTATTGGGTAAGATAGCCCTTTCAAAATTTTCAATATAACGGCCATCAATATAGGTAGTGCTTACACCAAACCTTGGTAAGATATCATTGAACATTTTTTGCGCCCAGGTATATGGCTTGTCTACACTTACAATATGGTCTCCCGATCTTACATTGGCCAATACCGAAGCAAATATGGCGGCAGCCCCGCTGTTGAGGACCAGGCAATCTTCTGCGCCATCCAATGCCGCTAATTTTTTGCAAAGGATATCAATGGTAGGATTCTTTCCCCTGCTGTATAAAAAAGCTGAATATTCATCTGCCAGTGCATTGCGCATGGCATCCACGGTATCAAAACAAAAATTACTGGTTTGAACGATCGGTGGTGCAATTGCATTGAAATAATTTTCCCGGTCCTCTGCAAGTTCATTTATGATAAAAGAAATATCCATCTTAAATTTTATTAGCGTGTGATTTTCGCATGAATAACAGGTAGATCAGTACAAAAGCTACCAGCACACATATTCCTATCAATGCCAGTTGAGGTGTATTGATGGTAATACTTATGCAGACAAAAGTATATGCAGCTATAAAGATCAAAGGTTGCAGGGGGAATAATTTCATTTTATAAATACCTGTGCCGTCCAGGTGTTTCGTTCGTTTTCGCAACATGAATAAGGTCGCTGCAGAAGTTGCCATACCAAATGAATCCAGGAATATGGAAAAACTCAGTATTTTTTCAAAGGTATCGGCAAAGAACAATACAATGATGCAGATCGTTGCAAACAAGGTGAGCGAAAAGACCAACACATTGGTGCGCTCATTTTTTTTCTGAAGTATTTTAGGCAGCACTCCATCTTCGCTCATCGCGTATACGACCCTTGGGTTACTCATAAGCTGGCCATTCACATATGCCAGCACAGAAAGGAAAAGCAAAACGGAAAAAACATTGGCGCCCGTGCTTCCAAACATTTTTCCTACAACAACGGAAGCTATTTCACTGGTGGTTTTCATATTCTCAAAACCTACGATCTTGTAATAAGCAATATTCACAGCAAGATATAATACGATGATCACCGCAATTCCTGTAAAGATCGCCTTCGGTATATTTTTACTGGCATTGCTCACTTCATTGCCAAAATTGATCGTTTGCTGGTAGCCCCCATAAGTAAATGAAACAGCTATCAGCGCCACCCCAAAAGAACGAATCCAATCCTGCAGGCTGATATTATTATTTGTTACAAATACAGTGGAACTATGGTCATAAGCAGGTGGGTAGAAAAGGGCTGAGATGAGTAACAATATCATACTGATCTTGATCATCATTAATATGGTTTGGGTCTTTCCACTCATTCTTAAGCCAAGCATGTTAACGCCGTAAAAAATAAAAATGGCGGACAACGCAATGACCACTTTGATGATATTACCGGCATCCGGGAGGAAGACCTTGGTAATATAGCCGGCACCGATCAATGCTACTCCTGAAACAGATGCTGCATTGGAGATAAGGATGCTGCAATTCAGTGCAAATGCGATAGAAGGATGAAATGCATATGCAAAAATTTTATAATAACCACCTGTTACCGGGTATCTTGAACCGATCTCTGCATAGGTAAGCGCACCGCACAATGCCACAACGCCTCCAACGATCCATGCAGCGAAAAATATATCGGGATTTACTGCTGCACTGGCTGCATCCTTAGCAGTACGGAAAATGCCCATGCCAATGACAAGTCCGATAACTATGAAGGTGAAATCAAAAAGGCCGAGTTTTGATCTGTTGGTCATTTTTTGAAGATACGGCTATTTTACAATGCCCCAAAAGGGTTAACCGGGCCGTTAAAATGAAATTAGGAAAAAAGGAATATTTGTTTACTTTTGAAAAAAATTATTATATGAAATCAATCGTACGATTAGCTGTGATCATGCTGGCAATGCTACCTGCTACCAGTTTTGCACAAAGCGGCAAAACCGGCTGGCCGGAAATGAAAACCTTTCATTCGTTTATGAGCAGCACTTATCACCCTACAGAAGAAGGGAATTTCAAGCCTTTAAGGGAAAAAGCAGATAGTTTACTCATCACTGCAAAAGCATGGCAGGCATCTAAAATTCCTGCAAATTACAAAGTTGAAGAAACCACCGCTACTTTGGGAGAACTGGTAAAGCAATGTGAGAACATTGTAGGAGCTATAAAAGCAAAAGCTGCTGACGAAAAATTAAAAGTATTGATATCAGATGCACACGATATGTTTCATAAGATCGTTGAAAAATGCAGGAAGGAAGATTAATAAATAAACTGAAATAATAAAAAGAAAGCCACTCTAACTAAGTGGCTTTTCTTTTTCCAGGCTATCATTAGATGATTTTTTTTGCAAATTCAGAACCATTCTATATACATTTGCAGCGAATTTGGTTCCCGAATGTTCGGGATTAAAAGGGAAGTCCGGTGTAATTCCGGCGCTATCCCCGTAGCTGTAAGAACCTCCTAACCCCTAAAGGGGAATCAGGGACACACTAATTCTTCACGCCACTGTTTTAAAAACGGGAAGGCAATCAGGTGTGGTTCGAGCCAGAAGACCTGCCAGGTTTACTTAACAATCATTCAAAGCTTTCGGGTGAAAGGCATGGAGTGTAAAAGCTGCAAAGCATTTATATTTCGCCGTGGTTGCTGTTAACAGCAGTCACTTTTTTCCACGAAAGCAGTCACAAAAAAAATTTTCAAAAAATGAAAATGAAATTTTTTATGCTGGCTGCTATTATTATCAGCAGTCATGCGCACGCTCAACAAGACAGTACCAAACAATTAGATGATGTAGTGATCACTGCTACCAAGTACCCGATCAAACAATTGCTGACTGGAAAGGTACTTACAGTGATCACTCAACAGGAACTGGAACGTAATAGCGGAAAAACACTGACCGAGGTACTTAATACCCAGGCAGGTTTGATCATTACAGGAACTGCCAATCCCTTGGGTACAAACCAGGATGTGTATATGCGAGGAGCCAGTGCAGGCAAAACCCTGGTATTGATCGATGGTATCCCGGTTTATGATGTATCCGGTATCAGCGGTGCTTTTGACTTGAATTTTATTTCAATTGACCAGGTGGAAAGGGTAGAGATATTAAAAGGAAGCCAATCTACATTATATGGCAGTGATGCCATTGCGGGAGTGATCAATATCATTACCAAAAAAGGCGGAGTAAAAAAGATCGGCGTAACGGCTGACCTTGCCGGTGGAACTTATGGAACGTTCAAAGGAAGTATTGGCATCAATGGGACTGTAAGTAAAACCGGTTATAATGTTCAATATACCAAACTACACAGCAAAGGATTTTCTTCAGCATATGATGAAGTGGGGAATATGAATTTTGATAATGATGGTTTTGATGAAAATGTTGTACGTGCAAACATCAATCAAAAGATCACGGATAACTTGACATTACATTTAAACTCGCAATACAGTAATTATAAAGCAGATTCAGATGCTGACAGGTTCATAGATGATGCTGATTATACTTTTACTACAAATAATTTATTGGCAGGTTTTGGTGCAGATTATAAAATCGGCAAAAGCATGCTGCATTTTAATTACAGTTATAACAAAACTGAAAGATCCTATTTGGATGATTCGGTATCGGCTCCTTTATATGCATATTCTTATTACAGCAAAGGAAATTATAATGGCAAGTCGCATTATGTAGAACTTTATAGTAATTTATTCCTGGCAAAACACATTGATCTTTTGATAGGCGCAGATTACCGCCAGCAGTCAACAGACCAGGATTATTATTCACTGGATCATTACAGCCCATACCCTTACACTACTGCGCTGGGCGATACAGCCAAAGTAAAACAATTTGCTGTGTATACTTCTGTTGTAGTAAAGGAGATGGCCGGGTTTAACATTGAACTGGGAGGGCGTTATAATAATTTCAATAAGTACGGAAACGTATTTACATTTTCATTTAATCCCTCGTACGTAATTAATAAGAAGATCAAATTATTTGCGAACATCACATCCGGGTTCAAGGCACCTTCTTTATACCAGGTTTATTCAGAATATCATAACCCATACACAGAACTTAATCCCGAAAAATCTCTGAGTTTCGAAGGCGGTATACAATATCAAAAAGAAAATGTAAATCTCAGAGCTGTATATTTTATCAGGAATGTAAAGGACAATATTCAGTTCTTTAGTGAAGGCCCGCCAAATTATTTTAGCTATTATGTTAATGCCGATGAGCAAAAAGACAAAGGGTTTGAACTGGAAGCAAATGTTGATTTTGGCAAAGTAAGATTAAATGCCAACTATACAAACCTGGATGGATATCTGGAAACAAAAAGCAGCAATAAAGACACGTCTTATTTTAATTTATTCCGTCGTCCAAAACAATCTATAAACCTGAATATAGGTATTGATATTTGCAAAGGCTGGTACCTGAATACAGGCATACAAAGTATCAGCAAGCGGTTGGAAGCTGTTTTTGGCGCTGAGCCTGTTGAGATCCCGGCATACTATACCTGGAATCTTTATTCAACCTATGCGATCACGAAAAATATTAAAGTATACGCAGACCTTAAGAATATCACAGATGAAAAATATTTTGAAGTAAGAGGTTATAACAGCCGCCGCTTTAATTTTATGGCCGGTATTACATTGAAATTTTAGCAGATTAATAATAGCGCTTATGTGCAGGCATGAAGATAAATATTGTCCACGTTGCAACCGCTTATTTGAGTGTAAAGTGGGCAATATTTCTCAATGCCAGTGCAACAACATAAAACTGCCGGAAGCGGTTGCTGCATTCATTGACCGGCAATACAATGATTGCCTGTGCCTTAAATGCTTACAGGAGCTGGCAGAACTGTCTTTTTCGAAAGAAAATAACCAGCCCGGCCAATACGATTTTTAGCCCTTTATCGTTTATAAGTATGAACTTTATAGTGTTCATCCATTCATATGAAAAAAACTGTCGCTCTAACTGTAATCCTTTTTTTGTTTATAGAGGTTTGTTGCGCCCAGTACATTATAAAGGGCTCTGTAAAAGATGAACAACTGCGGCCACTCGGATCTGTTAGTATTACTGTTGGAAAAAAACTGCTTACCACGGTCACGGATTCGGCAGGAAATTATTCCTTTCCTTTTTCTTCAGCCAACACAAGCCTCTCATTCAGTCATGTAGGATATGAGACGGTAGTGATGAGCATCATCGGAGGGAATGTACCAACCATAATCCTTTTAAGAAATAATCTTTTTTTATCGGAAACGGTAGTAAATTCTTTTGAAAGAAACAGCAACATAAAAAATCTCCCCGCTGCAGTAACTCTATTAAACAAGTCGTCATTGGAACGTTACGGCAATGAATCTTTTGTACCTGCCATTAACACGGTCCCTGGGGTAAAAATGGATGAACGCAGTCCTGGTAGCTACCGCCTGAGCATCAGGGGTAATTTACTGCGCTCAACCTTTGGCGTACGGAATGTAAAAGTTTACTGGAATGGCATCCCTTTCACTGATGCTAATGGCAATACATACTTTAATGAACTTGCTTTGAGCAATACCGGGAGGATCGAAATATTAAAAGGGCCATCCGGGAGTATGTACGGCTCAGGAACAGGTGGCGTTGTTTTATTAAAAAGCGATCTTGTTTCAACAAAAGAAAAAACTGTCACCCTGCAGGCAGGCGCGGGAAGCTATGGCTTATTTACCGCAAATACATCTTATAGCCAATCGGATAAGAATGCCAGCAATGCTTTATCAATTTCTCACCAGCAGAGCGACGGTTATCGTACACATACCAATATGCGCCGGGATGTAGCAAATTTTACAGGATCTTACCTGGTCAATACAAAACAAAATATAAGCGCTAATATTTTTTACAGCGATCTCTATTACCAGACACCCGGTGCATTAACACAGGCAGAAGTATTAAAAGATCCAAGGCAGGCAAGACCTGCTGCCGGTGCTTTTAAAAGTGCCGAAGCACAAAAAGCAGCTTTGTATCTTAAAACATGGTATGCCGGTTTTGCAAATGAATACCGGTTTAACAGTAACTGGAACAATACGACTGCTTTATATATTTCCAATACAAGTTTCCAAAATCCCACTATACGGAATTACGAAGCGAAAACTGAACATGGTATTGGTATGCGTTCTGTAACCAAATATAAGAGCAAGATATTTACAGGAACTTTTGGTGCGGAATACCAGTATGGGTTTACCAATACAAGCACATTTGGTAACCAGTTGGGCGAAGCAGATACTTTGCAGTACCAGGATAAAATTGATTCACGCCAATTCAATATTTTTCTCCAGACCGATCTTAGTTTACTGGAAAACCTTATCCTGAATGCGGGGATCAGCTATAATAATTTTCATTATGGCTTTGTAAGAGTGAATTATGATCCGGCAATTAAGGAAAGCAGCGATTTTACCCCGCAGTTAGTGCCACGGATATCCCTGCTTACAAAAATAAAGGACAGGATAAGTGTTTATGCGTCCGTCAGTAAAGGCTATTCACCGCCATCAATAGATGAAGTGCATGCCGGGGATGGTAATTTTAATAAGCAATTGAATGCAGAAACAGCCATGAATTATGAAGCAGGGATCAAAGGAGATATCATAAAAAATAAATTGTCTGTAGATATTTCCTATTATATATCGGGCTTAAAGAACACCATCGTTAGCCGCAGGGATTCAACCGGCGGTGATTATTTTGTAAATGCAGGCAAAACAAAACAACAGGGATTTGAAGCAGCAATAAATTTTATGCCTGTAAAAAACAACAACAGGTTTATCAGGCAGTTTAATGTATGGGTCAATTATACAAATATTCATGCAAGATTTGTAAACTATGAACAGGGCACTTCAAAATATGATGGAAATAAACTTACAGGAACATCCCCTAATGTATTTGTATCAGGCATTGACCTGAATACTGCAATTGGGGTATATACAAACCTCACTTATAATTATACAGATCAGATCCCGGTGAATGATGCCAATAGCTTTTATGCCAATGCATACAATTTGTTTTTCGCACGCCTGGGTTACAAAGTAAAATTAAATAAAAGTATTACTGCTGATATATTTATTGCGTATAACAAATCCTTCAATGAGCCTTATAACCTTGGAAATGACCTGAATGCTGCCGGTAACCGTTATTATAATCCATCATCTCCGCAAAACATGTCTGGGGGAATAAAACTAAAATTCCTTTTAAAGTAATGTCATTCCGAAGAACGGGGATCTTTCAAAAAATGCTTCGTTCCTTAGAAGACAAAAAACGGTGAGCATCCCACCATAAGTTTATCTTTGCAAAAAACTGGAGTATGAACCTGGATGATATTTCCATAAAAGAAATACTGACGGTAACTTTTACGCTTTTTGCTGTAATAGATATGATCGGCTCTATCCCGGTGCTCGCATCCCTGCGTATCAAAATGGGGGGTGAAATAAGATCCGTTCAGGCTACGCTTGCTTCCGGCGGATTGATGATCTTATTCTTATTGGTTGGACAGCAGTTTTTAAATATCCTCGGGTTGGATGTACAATCATTTGCCGTTGCCGGAAGTATTGTGATCTTTATCATCGGGCTGGAGATGATCCTGGGCCTTGAATTTTTTAAGCCGGACAGCAATCCCAAAAGCGGAAGTGTGGTCCCGATCGCTTTTCCGCTTATAGCCGGCTCGGGCACACTTACAACCATCATGAGCTTAAAGGCCAATTATCATGATGCCAATATTTTTATCGGCATACTTATAAATTGTGTTGTCATATTTTTGGTATTAAAATCCTTGAAATGGATAGAAAGGATGTTGGGGCCGAACGGGATGGTAGTGATAAGAAAATTTTTCGGTGTAATATTGCTGGCCATTGCTGTTAAGATATTCGGTACCAATATCCAGGCATTTGGGAAGTGAGGGTTGATTTACTGGTTTATAGGTTTATCAGTAAGAAAGGGCTTCAAATTAGTAAAGACCAGTAAAAAAATGAACCAGTAAACAGAATTCTACAAGGCCTCGTCGTACAATGGATAGTATAAGAGTTTCCGAAGCTCCAGATCCAGGTTCGATTCCTGGCGAGGCCACTAATTCATACCCATGTATTTTGTTTATGTTCTCAAAAGCATTGAACATGACTACTTTTATAAAGGTCATTGCCAGGATCTAGGAAAAAGAATTCTTCAACATAATTCTGGGATGACTGAATCAATCAGGCCTTATATTCCTTTCAAACTTATTTATTTTGAAGAATTCGAAACTGAAAAAGAGGCTATCCTAAGAGAGAAGTATTTTAAAACTTCAGCCGGTAGAAGATTTTTAAAAATAAAATTGGCCTAGTTGTACAATGCCCGCCCGGCTGAACGCCGTTCGGACGGGGATAGTATAAGAGTTTCCGAAGCCTGCCCGTACGGAGTGGTACGTTCGGGCGGGCTCCAGATCCAGAGGGTTCCCCGCCCGTACCGAGCGGTACGTTCGGGCGGGGATTCCTGGCGAGGCCACTACCCAGAATATAGAAAACCCGCGTTCGTAGCGGGTTTTTGTTTTAAAAAATTCTTCTGGTAGTCCCTTAGGTAGTTCCCAGATAAGATTTAAATTCTTATAAATGCTATTTGGGATTGGACTAATTATAAGATATGGCTATTATAAGAAGCGTCAGCTTGTAAATTTGAAATGCGTGCGATCCCAATAGATGCTGATCTATTTATAATTTGCAATAGCTATTAACTTAGTAACATCATTTACAATTATTTTTCTGCCCCTAGTTTCTAAAATGCCGGCTTCTTTAAATTCTGTAAGTAATCTTACTACATTTTCACGGGCAGTCCCCACAAGACTGGCCAGGTCATCACGGCCCATATTTATTTCGACTGGCATTCCCGGTTGAAAATTTACTTTATATTTTTCTCTAAGTACAATTAACTGGAGTGCCAATCTTTCACGAACTGATTTTTGCGCAAACAAAGACAAACTGTTTGCCAATACAGCAAATTCATGGCTAAGTGTTTTTAATAAACGGTTTGTCAGGATAGTTGATCTATGTAAGCTGTTTATAAAATCATCCTTTGGTATAAAAGCAATCCTGCTTTCCTCAAGTGTTGATGCAGAATCCGGGTAACGCTCATCGGCAAGTAAAGCATGGTATCCTAATAATTCACCGGTATTTGCCACATAAATAATTTGCTCTTTACCATCCATATCAACCTTGTATTTTTTTACTTTGCCATCTTCAATATAAAAAATACCCGCTGGAAAAGAACCTTCCCTAAAAATGATTTCTCCTTTTTTATATAACTGTTCTGTTTTATTGGCTGTTAATAACAACAGATCTTCAACAGGAAGATCTGTTAAAACGGATTCACTTTTAAAATCCCATTTATCAATTGGAAAAATGCCTTTTATACTCATACTTATATGCAAATTTATCACTTTAAAAAGTGATATAATTTACTTTTTAAAGTGATAAAGTTAACCGCACCTGGATAAGTAAGAAACTAATTTTGCAGGATGAGAACCGATAAACCATCAAAAAAGGATCTGTATTACACAAAAGATCATGATTGGATTGACTTCCAGGGCACTGTTGCTTATATAGGAATTTGCGCATTTAAATTAATTGGATATAGAGAGATACAGGAAATTGTCTTTAATGAGCCATCTGGTTTTAAGAAACAAGGAGAAAAAATTGCCACTATCCGTTATAAAGATTACAAGATCGTTGCTAACATGCCTGTAGATGGCAAAATACTTCAGGTAAATGATCCAATTAAAGCAGGCGATTATGGTGTACTGTTAAAAGAGCCTGAAACCAATGGCTGGATAGCTTTGATTGTACCAGCACAACCATATCAAAGAAATGGGTTGTTATTGCCAAAAGCATACCAGTTGAATGGTAAAAATAAATATGCGAAATAGACAAACCTAAAATTCATTCTGATACCATGCAGTTACTCGAAAGAAAATTAAACGCAGAAAGATGGTTTAATTCAGATACACAGTTTAATCAAATTTATCCTTCTGCCATCAAGGCATTAGCCGGGAAGCATTGGACTCCCTTAAGTGTTTCGAGAAAAGCTGCCAATTTTTTAGCTGCTGAAAATAATGTAAGGATATTGGACATTGGCAGCGGTGTTGGAAAATTCTGTTTAAGTGCAGCTTACCACCAACCCAATGCCTTCTATTATGGAGTAGAACAAAGACGCAACATGGTAAGTCATGCTGAAGCAGCAAAGGGAATACTCCACCTTAATAATGTTGCTTTTATTAATGGAAATTTTACACAATTGGATTTTAGAGATTATGACCACTTTTATTTTTATAATGCCTTTTATGAAAACATAGTTGGTACGGATAAAATTGATGATAGCATTGATTACTCAGGCGAACTATTCAATTATTATAACCGCTATTTATTTTCCCGGTTAGAACAGAAGGCAGCAGGAACCAGGTTGGCAACATTTCACAGCCTCGAAGACGAAGTGCCACCCAGCTATCATTTGGTAGGTGCTGAAATGGATGATTTGCTAAAATTCTGGATAAAAATTTAATTAAAAGGACCCGCTGAAATACCTGCAATTATTTGCCAGTTAAAAAAACAGCTGATTATTTGGAATGTGAAAGGCTTATAATGGGGAATATAAAAAAATTGATTACAGAAGGGTATTCTAAAACAGTCATTGAAGCATACCTGATACAATTATTAAAATATTTTGAGGAAAAGATTTCAGTAAATGAGGGTATTGCTGAGTGTACGAAATATAGGTTTATCGAAAGCTTCATAAAAAATATAATCGCCACACCCTATTGGGGTAGCTCGATTAATAAAATGCCTTACAAATCTTAAAATTAAAACACGGGATATTCATGAGCATAAAAAAAAGGTCTGTGAAACATAGTTATTTATGGGCAGCCTTACATCACAAATGCCCGCATTGCAGGGAAGGAAATATGTTCATTGATAAAGGCTCTTATAAATTAAAGAGTTTTATGAAGATGAATGATAATTGCCCCGTATGCGGGCAGAAAATGGAAATTGAAAAAGGATTTTATTATGGCACAGGTTATGTAAGCTATGCACTAGCTGTTGCTTTTTCAGTGTCCACTTTTGTTGCGTGGTGGGTATTGATAGGATTTTCAGTAGATGATAGCCGGATATTTTACTGGCTGACAATAAATTCTATATTAATGCTGCTGCTTCAGCCCTGGTTTATGAGATTATCAAGAACAGTATGGTTATCTTTTTTTGTCCGTTACAATGCTGATTGGCAAAAGGCCAAAGCAGATTCACTCTATGCATAAACTTAACTGTTATTGCAACGGCTGAAACTCTTTTATAATGTGTAACATATAAATAGCCAAATGCTTATTTATATTTTATCTGCTCTATTACTAATTGTAAATATTTTATATGTCATTATCATTAACTGAATACCGGTCTAAGCTAATTACAAAAATCATGTTTTCACAATCACAGGAAGAAGTGAAAAGATATGTAGATACATGTATGAAAAACCTGCGGAAAAATAAATTAAATGGGCATATTATTTCAAGGTTTGTAGAAAAGATAATAAATGAATTGGAATCATTTAACCCTTTGAATAAGGATGCCCAGCAATGGAGCAATATTAAAATGGCAGGCATTTGCTTCAACCAGGTAAAAAGGAAAATGGAAGAACTTCGGCAGCAATAAATCCTACCCATGTTTAAACCAAAAATATTCGAAACACTAAAAAATTATAATCGTCAGCAATTCACCAAGGATTTGCTGGCTGGTATTATTGTTGGTATAATCGCATTACCCCTTGCTATAGCATTTGCCATTGCCTCAGGTGTGTCGCCGGAGAAAGGATTATACACAGCTGTAATAGCAGGGTTTATTATTTCGGTGATGGGAGGAAGCAGGGTACAGATTGGTGGGCCAACAGGTGCATTTATAGTAATTGTTTACGGTATTGTTCAGGTGCACGGCGTTAATGGATTGATCATTGCCACTTTCATGGCTGGAGTCATGCTGATAATAATGGGATTTGCCAGGCTCGGTTCTGTTATTAAATTCATTCCGCATCCTTTAATTATTGGATTTACCAGTGGTATCGCCCTTATTATTTTTTCATCCCAGGTAAAAGATTTCCTGGGCTTGAAAATGGGAACTATACCGGCGGATTTTTTAGATAAATGGGCAGGCTATATTAAGAACTTTAATTCAATAAATATTTATGCATTATTAATAGCGATGCTGACTGTTTTGATCATTTTACTTTGGCCAAAGATCACACACAAAATACCGGGTTCGATTATTGCGATATTGATAACAACTGCGGCTATGCAAATCCTACAGCTCCCTGTAGAAACTATCGGGAGCAGGTTTGGAAATATCCCTTCATCATTCCCCATGCCTGCCTTTCCTCATGTTGATTTTGCAACAATTAAAAGTTTAATTCAACCTGCTTTCACCATTGCCTTGTTAGGTGGAATTGAATCTCTTTTATCTGCGGTTGTCGCCGATGGGATGATTGGAGGAAATCACAAATCAAATATGGAATTAATCGCACAGGGAACGGCAAACATATTTTCTTCCATTTTTGGCGGTATTCCTGCTACTGGAGCAATTGCCCGTACAGCTACCAATGTTAAAAATGGGGGACGAACACCCATTGCTGGTATTGTTCATGCACTTACATTATTGCTTATTATGCTCTTTGTTGGGAAATGGGCTTCTTTAATCCCTATGGCTACACTTGCAGGGATATTGGTTGTAGTGGCTTACCATATGAGCGAATGGCAAAATTTTATTTCTGTATTGAAAGGTCCACGTAGCGATGTTGCTGTGATGTTGACTACTTTCCTGTTAACAGTACTAATTGACCTTACTGTAGCGATTGAAATAGGTATGGTATTGGCGGTATTTTTATTTATGCGCAAGATGATTAAGTTCAGTGATGTAAGTATGCTTACAAAAGATATTGACGACAAAGCAAATGAAAAAGATAACGAGGCCATAAGTAAATTTGTTATTCCCACAGACGTTGAAGTATTTGAAATCACCGGCCCATTATTTTTTGGAGCAGCATATAAGTTTAAGGATGCCATGCGGTTTATTGAGAAGCCCCCCAAAGTACTCATCATCCGTATGCGACAGGTCCCTATTATTGACGCAACAGGCATTAAAACAATAAAAGAAGTATACAAGGAATCAAAGCATAAGGGAACAAAATTAATTTTGTCTGAAGTACATAGTACACAGGTAATGGCTGAATTGAAAGTTGCCCGCTTATTATTTGCAATAGGCAAAGCAAACATTACTGATACATTTATTGAAGCATTGAATAGAAGTAAAAATATTTTAATGGAAAATCATGAATAAACGGTGAATTTTTGATGAAGCCTTTTCTTGTTTAGACTTTGCTGGCACCCTCAACATTGTTGTAATACTATTTAATGCTAAATTATCTAATGAATATAATTGAGCTATAATATTATTTTCATATTGCTTTAACAGGTTGGGTTGTCTCCCTGGTTGTCAATTTTCCTTAACAATGGCGAACAATGATATACAATAAGACCTATTTTAAATTATTTGATTGCTTTCAAATACGCTTTTTAATTTCGTGGTTGTTTACCTTTGTTCAAAGGTTTCGCCCCTGGCGAGGCCACTAAGTTTACTTCATTATTCATCCTGATCTTTCGTAAACTTAACGATGCTCACTACGGCAGCATCTTTGATAACCTGTATAATGTAAAAACCAGCGGCAAGATTTTTAATTAATATATTTTCAGCATTAGTTTTTACCTGCTGTGATGCCACCAGGCGGCCATCAGCATTTATAATGTGTATTTTCATTCCGGCTTCTACACCGCTGACAATAATATTATTCTTTGCAGGGTTCGGGTATACCAATACTGTTATTTTACTTTGAGTAAAATCCAGGGCCTTGATGGCTGAGTAAGTATACCTGTCATCCATGTCTACAATTTTCAGGCGGTAATAGCTAATTCCTTTTGGCGGGTGATTGTGTATAAAACTGTAGTTTCTGGCGCTGCTACTGTTGCCTGTAGCTGTTACAGTTCCTAAATACCGGAAATTCTGGCCGTCTGTAGCGTGTTCAATTAAAAACCTGGCCGTATTATTTTCGCTGCTGGTTGTCCATGTAAGAAAGCTATTTTCATTTTGCTTAACCGCAAAAAAATCAGTAAGCGTGACCGGTACAATTATTGCACACGTAACAGTTATACTATCATTGAGAAAACATCCCGGAGCATAAGTAACAGTTACATTGTATGTGCCGGAAGTCCTTACCTCTATTGTATCTGTAGTTTGACCTGTGCTCCATAGATAGGTAATACCGGGTATGGAACCCAAACCACGTGTATTGATAATTAATGCTGTACCGCCGCAAACAATGGCTGTATCATTACCAAGGCGTGAAAGTCCTGTGATACCGGTAATGGTCCAATTGCTGTTACTTCCTTCATCTGTGCCAATGACTTTGTTTTGCAATGCGTTACAATCTGAGGCATCAATATCTCTTATATTTACAAGATTGAGATCGAAATTGCAGCGGCTGCTATTTAATTTTGCGGCTGTGCCAGCATTGGCACTTCGTATAGAGGCCGGAGTGCATGGAGTGCCGTATGCAATAAGTGTGTCGGCAATGGTATATGCTTTTGCAGCCCCTGCAGCCAACGTATTAAAACTGCTGGGAGGATACCATAAAGTATCTATTGTAAAGATGCCGTCCATTAAGCTGCCGCCATTTGCTATGTTTGGAGTTTGCAGCCATGTAATATTGCGGAATGTAACGGGCTGTGTACTACTGCCTATAATATCTGCTGCAGAAGATATACTATTCATTATTATATCAGCATAGGTTACGGGGGCAGTATTGGTGATCGTTATGGCACTTATATCAGTCTGAATAATACTGCCGGCCGCATTCCATGTTCCTGAGGCATTGTGCGTAGCTCTGTATCCTGAATTAAATAAATGAATAAATGAGTTGGAAATGTCAGCAGCATTTGTACCGGTTACGGCAAGTGTTAAACCAGAGGCATAAATGCTTTTTCCATGGGTTACAAAATTCCCCCTTGCCAGTTCAATTCCATTTCCAATAGAAATGATCCGTACGGAATCCAGTAGATCGTACCTGCCATTTCCATTTAACAGGATGCTCCCATTTGTTTCTACGCCATTCATATTTATTGAATTTTCATTGATATCCGTTTTACTACCCAGCATAGTAATTTTTCCTAAGTAAGGGCTGTTCATTCCCGCCGCCAGTTCCAGGCTGTCATATAGGTTTAGATTTCGTGTAGCTGAACCTGAAAAAACGGGCGCAAATATACCTGCTGAAGCTGTCCAAACCATACTGCGGGCATTGCCATCTATATTCATTGTTATGGTTTGAGCTGTGTTGTTAAACGAATTACTGTCGAATATTACATCATCGATCTGTCGGGGTATGCAGCCCAACGTGTTTGTAATGGCGGGGTCGCCACCGCTAACGCCGATACTCCAATGCCCATTACCATCACTCCAATTACCAGCATTATTAACCCAAAACATTTTTCGACCCATACCAGTTGTTATGTTTACATTATTGTTGTTACCAAGGTCTGCCCCACTACTTACATTTATGGTAGCCCCTACGGAATTAATACCTGTAATTAAAGCCCCATTAACTGTAAATGGTCCAGCAGCCTTATTAATATTTGCCTGGGTTCCGGGCACCTGGCTTTGTATGCGAATCAATTCCTGGCAACCAGTTAGTATAGTGTTGATTCCTGTAAGCACATTAAACGTGCACGGACTTTTTGAGAAAGAATAAGTGAAACCACTTGTGAAGTTGTAATTATTTACATTATGAGTGATGAGATTTGAATTTAAAGAAATGTTGGCATTTGCTGCAAACGCAAGATCATTATAGTTAATAGTATAAGGATTCAGGTTTGATGCTGTAATAAAATCCTGTGTACCTGAAGTAGCTAAAAAGCTAATGTTGTTAAGTGAAACAGAAGTGAGATAAGCAGAAGAACTATTACCACAAATAACTGAAAAAAATGCCAGCGCATTGTATAATTTAAAATGACTGCCGGCTGCATTTAGACCATCTAAAAATGAGAGATCAATACTTCGGCGGCCTTGAGCCTGCGTATATGAGCGAATATTGATTTCCGAATTGGTAATGATGAGTGTACGCAGGTTAGTAGCGATTTCCGGCATGGAACGGCTGCAAAAACCCGCTACATCTATTATTTTACCTGCAGAATTGAAAGTCCCTGCTGTATGCTGAAAAAAGGTAAGCGTCGCTGAGCCTTTCAGGTTATCGGCAAGGGTATATGATCCGGTGCCCATTATTTTAATGAAAGAACTGCTATAAGTAAAGTAAGTTCCTGATGTTATGGTATGTGTGCCACTGCCTGTATAAAACAAATTGGCTGCTACTCCCCTGGCGCCGGAAAAATTTGCATTGCCACTAATAAATAAGTTACCGGAATAATTAGAAAAGTTTGGCGAAACAGATGTGAGTAAACCCTTGTTGGTTCCAAGCCAGCTAAGATCCCTGCAAAATCCATTACTGGAGTTTATGGTTACCGTTTGGTTGCCAGTGAAGCTATTGGCATCAAATATTACATCATCTTTTATGGTAGGCAAGCAACCAGCTGGCGATTGTGGTGCTCCACCACTGCCAATAATACTCCATTTAGAAGGGTCGGCCCAATTTCCATTTCCGCCTACCCACCAATATGTAATGCTGGCGGCCACCGCTCCCCATGTAATGGCTCCTGTATTATTACCCAGGTTATTACTTGCACCTGCAGTAATACCATTGCCCCCAAAACTAACGCCTGCATAATTAAGCGTGTTGGTTGTAATTGGCA
This sequence comes from Ferruginibacter sp., assembly GCA_040006715.1. Lineage (GTDB taxonomy): Bacteria > Bacteroidota > Bacteroidia > Chitinophagales > Chitinophagaceae > Ferruginibacter. The sequence goes on from JBDTWL010000001.1 coordinate 478,734, forward strand.
TGGTAGTATTTAGAAATACGGGTGAGTAACCAGTAGCGATAAATGCACTTTGCCCGGTACAAACCGATGTTTCGGATATAGCCCCAATGTTAAAAGTTACCATCGCATCATTGGCAATGGTACATGGACGTAAAAAATGTAAGACATTTATATTAAGCTGCGATGATGATTGACTACCAAAAGAATAGCTATTATCAAAACCATTCATTCCTATGGCCAGGTTAGCTGTGTTTAAGATTAATGAATCGAGTGTTAATACTGAAGGGGTGGTGCCAGTATATGCAGTTGTAAAACCAGTTAAATTGTTGGATGAGGGAGATGAGTTAAGCGTAAGGGATCGCAAACTAACATGTACCCCGGGATTAAGCTGGATACTTGAAACAGGGCCGGAGCTATTATTATTATGTATAAAATCGGTATTGGTAAAGATGTAGTCAGTAGTATTATGTGATGATAGAAACTGGATAAAATTCGCCGCAGTAGTAATTGAAGTAATTATAACCGTACTATTAGACAGGTTGATGGCTTTACTTGTACTACCCTGTATGCTAAAACTTCCGGCAGATATCGGGAACCCGTTGGAATTAAAATTTTGCGACTGTAGCCGGATACCAACGGTAGTATTGAGGGGGCCTAATAATGTATAAGTACCCATACTTGTACCATTGTTAAAGTCTAAACTTATATTGCTGCCTGTTATTCTAACAGCACTGGTTCCCATGTTAATAAAATGGTTGTCAGCACCGGTAAAATTTTGGGTGCCACTAAAATTAAAGCTGGCATTTCCGTTGGGACAATTGAGACTGCCGTTAATAGCTGTAAGTGTACCACTAAAGTCAAAAGCAGCAGGGTCGGATGCGGTAACATTAAAATCTTTACAATTTCCGTTGTTCAGGTTAATAGAGCTAAAATTAGAAGCAACCATGAAAAACACATTGTCGTTCACCCCCGGTGCAACAGCAGGGCTTATTCCGCCACCGGGGGTGGTTTCCCAGTTTCCAATATTGCTATAAACATTATTTATGGCAGCTGCACGCCAATAGTAGTCGGCTGCCGAGGCGCCGAATTGAAAAAGCATGAATATAAATGTGATGCTGATAAATTGTAATTTTTTTTTCATAGAGGGATATTTTGGATTAAGGCAGTGAATCGACATAACGGATGATACTTGCTCTGATAAGAGAAAATAAATACAGTCCAGTTGAATGCGGGTACCATCAAGTGTTTGAAGGAACACGGGGATGTTCCTTTTTTAGGATAAAGGGTTTTTCTATTCATAAGACGGATCAAAAGAAGTATTCAAATTTTTTTCAATAGAATACTTCAATCTGAACTGCAAAATTCCATTTTTATGTCTTGTTTACTTGTAGATAGTTCAGCGTAAGTTTTGTAGTTATTTTTCTATGGTTGTATTGTCCTGGAACCATAACAGTTTCAATGGATTTTGTATCAAGCTTTTCCGATAGTCACTTTTAATTTGACAAAGAGGAACAACCATGAATCAATTGTCTTTCAGACCTTGGGAAGTAGACAATTTCCTGTTGAAAGTTCATCAATGTTTATCTTTGTTCAATAGTTTCACCCGGGCGGGCCCTCTTAGTTTACTAGCTTATAATTTAGCAGTAAGTAGCGGGTTAATTAAACAGATTAAACCTTAAACAAGAAATTATCTATTACTTTTTTTAATCATTTTAAATTGTTGTAACTTATAGATGTAATTAGCCAGGCTAATTTGTTATTGTAATTCAATGGGAACAGAAATCAATATTCAGGGCAATCAGAAAACCGATCCATCAAATCTTACTGATAAGTCTATAGTTTCGGCACAAAGGTCGGCAGTATTAGGCTTTATAGCTTTCCTCGTACTTGCTTTCCTGGTGAGTACTATCATATATGAGCGTACGATCAACCTGAAAAAAGATAAAAAAGAGGAAGCATTGACAGTGGCTAATAATGCAAGGGTAAGATTACAGGAATCCCTGTCATTCAGTTTATCTGCAACCAAAACACTTTCTTTCTTTATTCAAAATGATGGTTCCGTAAGAAATTTCGATTCAATTGCTTCCCAGATCCTCCATGCCAGTGATGATATTGATGCATTACAATTGGTTCCTGGAGGAGTTATCCGATATATCTATCCTTTAAAAGGAAATGAAAAAGCCATGGGCTATGATATCCTGAAAGACCCTGCAAGAAATAAAGAAGCATTTAAAGCCATAGAAAAAAAAGAGATTTTTTTTGCGGGCCCCTTTGAATTAAAACAGGGAGGAATGGGTGTTGTAGGAAGGCTGCCGGTATTTAGAAATAATAAATTCTGGGGATTCACTGCCGTTATTATAAGAATGCCTACTTTATTAAAGTCAGCCGGTATTGATAGTACAGGCAGCAGCGGTTATTATTTCCAGCTTTCTAAAATAAATCCGGATACCAGGAAAGAAGAATATTTTATACCTCACCAGAAAGATCTTACGAACAGTTATGCTGTTTCGGTAAATGTGCCCAATGGAGAATGGAAACTTTCTGTTATTCCGGTAAAAGAATACAAAGGGTTTGCAGACATCCTTATACTGGCAATACTGGGTTTATTATTTTCCATTTTAGGGGCAGCATTCGTTTATGCAGTATCAGGAAGACCTAAAAAACTGGATGACCTTGTTAAGGTCCGTACAAAACAATTGAAGGAAAGTGAAGAGAATTATAAGGTATTGTTTGAAAGAAGCCCGCTTCCTTTATGGATCTATGACCTGGAAACATATAAGTTTTTAGATGTAAACGACGCTGCGGTTAATTTATATGGGTATTCCAGGGAAGAATTTTTGCAGATGGATCTTATGGCGATCAGGCGGGAAGAAGACATTGAGAAGTTTTTACGTAATAATAAAAATGGAACCGATGAATTAAGGCATGCAGGGGTTTGGACGCATATTAAAAAGAATAAAGAAGCCATAGAAGTATTGATCTTTTCAAGGAATATCTTTTACAAAGGCAGGGAAGGCCGGCTGGTACTGGTAATGGATGTTTCCGAAAAGATCAAAGTTGAGAATGAACTGATAAAAAGCGAAGAAAAATACAGGTCGCTTATTGAACAGGCATCAGATGGGATCATTCTCTATTCATTTGACGGTACGATACATAGCTTCAATAAGGCTGCATATACGCAAACGGGATATACGAAGGAAGAATTTGAAAAATTAAATATGAAAGACCTGTTTTTTGAAAGTGGTATTGTAAAAAACCGGGCTGCAGGTAATAAAATAAAAGCCGGCAAGACAACTACACTGTACCGGAAATTAAAACGAAAAGATGGCTCAGTCTTTTTAGTGGAATTGAATGCGAGAATGCTTCCGGACGCAAAAATATTTGCGATCGTCAGAGATATTACCGAACGGGAAAAAATTGAAACAGCCCTGGTAAAAAGCGAAGAAAAATACCGGACGCTGATTGAGCGGGTAACAGATGCATTTATTTCTTTGGATAATAATGGCAATTATACTTATGTAAATAAAAGCGCAGGAGAAATTTATAAAATAAAAGCTGAAGAACTTGTTGGGAAAAATATCTGGACGACTTTTCCTGACGGTATAGACAGGGCATTTTATAATAAATGTAATGATGCAATGAACTCACAAGAATATCAATACCTGGAAGAATATTATCCACCACTTGATAAATGGTTCGAAAATCATATTTATCCTTCAAAGGATGGACTCACTATTTTTTTTAAAGATGTTACCGAAATAAAAGAAGCTTTACTGGCCTTAAAAGAAAAAGAAATTAAATACCGTTCATTAATTGAACAGGCTTCAGATGGTATCGTTATTTCTGATGTAGAAGGGAAGATCATCGAAGTAAATAAGAGTATGTGCAGCATGCTTGGTTTTAGCAATGAAGAAATGCTGGGCAAATATTCTTTTGATTTTCAGGGGCAACACGACACAGCGTCTCAGCAGGCTATTATTGAACAATTGCAGGAAGGGCAGAGCTTTTTGTATGAAAGAAAGTTGTTAAAAAAAGATGGGACTGAGATTGATGTAGAAATAAATTCAAAAATGGCAGATGCAAATTCTTTGATCGGCTTTATCAGGGATATTACGGAACGCAGGAAAAATGAGGATGTATTGCAGTACCAGGCAAGATTACTGGAGGTTGTATCCGATGCCATTACTTCACTCGATATGAACCGTTGCATCGTTAGCTGGAATAAAGCTTGTGAGGAATTGTATGGCTTTACAGCAGCGGAAGCAATGGGAAAAAGGATCCCTGAGCTGGTAACATTTGAATTTCCGAATTCAACCAGTGAAAAAGTATTCGGGCAGGTATATAATACGGGGCAATGGAAAGGGGAATTCAATTTTATACATCCAAAAACAAATATAAAAACCCATTTATTAAGCAGTATCAATTTGCTGAAAAGCAAAGAAGAAACGATCATAGGGTTAATCATAACCAGCAGCGATATAACGGATAGAAAAAAAGCAGCGGATGACATCAATAAATCAAACGAACGTTTTGAACTGATAGCACAGGCAACGAATGAAGCTATCTGGGATCATGATTTCATTAAAAATGAAACCTGGGGAAATAAGAATCATTTTAACCTGTATGGGTTTGAACCCGGAACCCGGAAACTCAATTTTGAAATGTTCCTTGAAAGGATCCACCCGGATGAAAGAGAAGGTATTGTATCAAGGATGAAAGCTGCTTTAGAAGAATCATTGCCCTTATTATCGGAGGAGTTTCGATTTAAAATTGCCAATGGAGAGTATAGGATTTTTTACGATCGTGCTCATATTAAATATGATGCCGACGGAAAGGCGGTCAGACTATTGGGAGCAATGCATGATATTACAGACAGGGAAAAAATAAAGCAACAGATATTAAAAGAAAAAGAGCTTTCAGATTCGATCATTAATGGCTTGCCCGGGATATTTTACCTCTATAATAAAGAAGGAAAATTTTTAAGATGGAATAAGAATTTTGAAACTGTAACGGGTTATACAGCAGCAGAGATCAGCGGAATGCACCCACTAGATTTTTTCCATAAGAAAGACCAGCCTTTGCTTATAGACAAAATTGCCAATGTTTTTATTGTAGGTGAAGATCATGTGGAATCCGATCTTCTATTAAAAAACAAGCAAATGCTGCCTTATTATTTTACCGGCCAGGCTATAGAATATGAAGGCGAAAGCTGTCTCATGGGCGTGGGGCTGGATTTTTCAGAAAAAGAAGAAGCAAAAAAAGCGATCCTCGAAAGTGAGACCAAATACAGGGAACTTATTGAACAGGCATCAGATGGGATATTTATTTCAGATCAGAACGGGAAATATATTGATGTAAATTCGAGTGCATGCAGGATACTGGGTTATAGCAAGGAAGAGTTATTGAACATGAGTAGTGCAGAGATCTTGTTTCATGAAAAAGATGCAAAAGGGCTACCCAGCCGTTATAGCGACCTCATATCCGGCAAATCTTCTATTTTGGAGACTTCATTAAAAAGAAAGGACGGTTCTATATTAACGGTGGAAAGTAACTCCAAAATGCTACCCGATGGCAGGTTTATAGGAATTGTGCGGGATCTCACTGAGCGTAAAAAAGCTGATAAGGCTTTGCGGGAAAGTGAAGAGCGTTACAGGGCACTGGTTGAAAATGCCCCTGAAGCGCTGGTGGTGATGGATGTAAATAAGCAAGTATTCGTCAGTGTTAGTGAAAGTGCCACAAAGCTTTTTAAAATGTCCAGGGAAGATCTTTTAAAGATAGGGCCCGTAGATGTCAGCCCGGAATATCAACCGGACGGAAGATTGTCCTCCGAGGCTTCAATCATAAATATTCAGAAAGCCATTGACGGTGGCAAACCCGTTTTTGAATGGACACATTGCGATAAAGATGGCAACAGGATACCATGCGAGGTATGGCTGGTACGCCTTCCTTCAGAGACCGACGTATTGATCAGGGGCAGTATCGTTGATATCACGGAACGCAATAAAGCGGCAGAAGAAATAAGGACAAACTCGGAACTGCTGAGAGAACTTTACAGCTATTCTCAAAATATCAGGGAAGAAGAAAGAACCTATATTGCCCGGGAAATACATGATGAACTGGGACAACAATTAACAGGCCTTAAAATGGACCTGTCATGGATAACCCGGAAGTTACAATCCTCCGATGCCACTATCAATGAAAAACTATCAGGAACGCTTAGCCTGGTTGATACAACCATCAAAACGATAAGAAAAATCGCCACGGAACTCAGGCCGAGCATATTGGATGACCTGGGCCTGGTGGCAGCGCTTGAATGGCAAAGTGAGGAATTTGAAAAACGGTCGGATATTAAAGTTATTTTTACAAGTAACCTGGATGAAACTATTTTGCAGCCGGATATTACAACTGCTTTATTCAGGATATACCAGGAATTACTTACCAATGTTGCCAGGCATTCCGAAGCGAAAATTGTAAAGACAGCCATTTACATAAATAACAATAAACTTCATTTGAGTGTGGAGGATGACGGGGTTGGTTTTGATGCAGATAATATCATCAATAAAAAGACACTTGGGTTGCGTGGTATCAAAGAGCGTACAAACCTGATCGGCGGAAATTATGAAATTAAAACTGGGCCGGGAGAGGGTACTTTTGTATTAATTTCAGTTCCTTTGTATAACACTATTATGAACCCTTAAAAACAGATAATATGTTGCGTATATTAATTGCGGATGATCACACGGTAGTACGTAAAGGGTTGAAACAGATCTTGCTGGAGGAATTCCCTACGGCGCATATTGAAGATGTGCCCGATGCGGAAGAAATGATTAAAAAGATCATGAATGCAAAATGGGATGTAGTGGTAAGTGATATGTCAATGCCCGGAAGAAGTGGCCTGGATGCTTTGCAACAGATCAAACAGATATACCCCGACCTGCCGGTACTGATCTTAAGTATTCACCCGGAAGAACACTATGCACTGAGAGTACTGAAAGCAGGAGCATCAGGTTACCTTAGCAAAGGCTCCGCTTCGGATGAACTTGTAAAAGCAGTTCAGACCGTCTTGTTAGGGAAAAAATACATCTCAGCTTCTGTAGCGGAAAAACTGGCCTCCAGCTTCTCATCAGATGCAGCTAAACACGCTCACGAGCTTCTCTCCGACAGGGAGTTTGATGTAATGAAGCTATTGGCAACCGGGAAATCAGTTTCTGAGATTGCCGAAATACTTTCACTTAGTGTAACTACTATCAGCACTTACCGTGCAAGGATCATGACAAAAATGAATCTTAAAACCAATTCCGATCTAACTAAATATGCAATAGAAAGCAAGTTGATATAACCGCTTTCAATGTAGTAATCATACTACTCATCCTCTTATAAATTTATTACATCAATTGTCAACAGGCCTCTACACCTGTATCTGCAGTAAAAACTACCTTGTGGTTCATTAACAATTAAATAGAATGGGAACGCATTCAGGGAAAACACTTTTAATTGTTGATGATTCTTTACTCATTATAGAACGGCTGGTCGATGTAATGAAAGACCACGAATCTGTAAAAAAGGTTTTAATTGCTACAGGTTATAACGAAGCTGTTGAAATGTTGAGTAAAATAGAAGCAGATATTGTTTTGCTTGATATCCAGTTAGCCGGAAAGAACGGGATCGATCTGCTGAAGTTCATTGTAAAAGAATACCCGGAAATTAAAGTTATCATGTGCAGTAACCTGTCCACTGATTATTACATCAAATTGTGTAAGAAGATCGGGGCCCGGTATTTTGTTGATAAGTCTAAGGACTTTGAACTTATTCCCGGTATCCTTGCTTCAATTTGATCTATGGTTTTGAATAAATGATGTTAGGAACATTGAAACATCTGACATTATAAAACTATGAATAACCAAAGACCTTTGATAGGTGCGTTTGCACTTATGAAGAACACCAGCACCTTACTTATCTATTAAACCAGGAAAGTTAGCCCTAAACAGCACATTACAGGCCGTGAGGATTTAAAAGGACCCTTTTAAATTTTCCGGCTTTTTTTATTCGGTTAAAGATTTTTATACGAGCCTTTAATTGTAGATCCTGTCAACAGCCCCTTTATATTTTTCCATAATGACTTTTCGCTTCATGCTAAGCTTGGGAGTCATTTCACCGGTATCAATGCTCCATTCATTTGGCAACAATTCAAACTTTTTTATTTGTTCAACATGGTTAAAGAATTTATTGAAAGATTCTATCAGCTCTTTATACAACTCCAGTACTTTGGGGTTGTGGATCGCATCCAGGTTGGTTGTAAAAGGGATCTCCTTTAAGCGCATCCATTCTTTAAGATTTGGTATGGATGGAACGATCAACGCTCCAACAAATTTCTGGTCGGCACCAACCACCATCACCTGCTCAACAAAAGCAGATTCTTTCAATTTATTTTCAATTGCAGCAGGAGCCACGTATTTACCTCCGCTGGTCTTAAACAATTCTTTTTTTCGATCAGTTATTTTTAAATATTTCCCGTCCTCAATAATCCCAATGTCTCCTGTATGAAGCCACCCGTCTATAATGGTTTCAGCAGTTAATTCCGGTTTTTTATAATAACCCATCATAACGCTTGGGCCTTTTACACAGATCTCGCCATCGGGTTCCAGCCTTACTTCCTGTCCTTCGATCACCAGCCCTACCGTTCCGAATTTTGTTCCCCCTTTCTTCTTACAGTTCACACTGATAACCGGGCTGTTCTCTGTTGGCCCATACCCTTCATAAATAGGGATCTTAGCTGCATTGAATATTCGCAGCAAACGAACCTGGCAGGCAGCTCCTCCGGTTACAATCACTTCAATGTTATTGCCGAGTGCTTCTCTCCATTTAGTAAAGATCAGTTTGTTGGCAAGCGCAAGTTGTAAATTATATGCAAACCCGCCAGATCTTAAATTATCATAATCTTCGCCTAATGCTACAGCCCAATCGAATAATCTTTTTTTGATACCCGTAAGTTCAGCGCCTTTAGACATGATCCTTTCATATACTTTTTCAAGCAGCCGTGGTACTGTTGTGAACAGGGTTGGTTTTACTTCTCTTAGGTTATCAGCAATGGTTTCCAGGCTTTCAGCATAGTATATTGATATCCCCGTGGATATATAGATGTATGAGATCAGCCGCTCAAATATATGGTTCAGTGGAAGGAAACTCAATGCCCTGGCTTTTACATTGTCATTGAAAGGAAAGGTTTTTTTTGAATTGATCACATTGCTCACCAGGTTGCGGTGGCTTAGCATCACTCCTTTAGGCGTACCCGTGGTACCGGAGGTATAAATGATCGTTGCACAATGTTCTGCCTTAATGCGCTTCTTAAAATCTGCTACCTGAACCTCACAGGATGGATCCGCTGATTCGATTATTTTTTTCCAATGGCCTGCACCCTCCATCTCATCAAAACTGTAAATGCCAATTAAAGAAGGAATGTTATTACGGATATTATTTACTTTATCCAGGATATCCTTTCCGCTTACAAAAACATATTTAATAGCTGCATCATTAAAAATGAATTCAAGCTCATTTACATTGGTGGTTGGATAAATGGGGCAGAGCGCTACCCCGATCTGCTGGCAAGCCATGTCAAGCATAAGCCATTCAGGGCGGTTGCGTGATATGACAGCAATTTTATCCTGTTGCTCAACGGTCATATCGTGGCCGCTCAGCCCAAGTTTTAAAAGCCCTGCGCTTAATTTATTAATGGTATCGGCAACTGTTGTGGTGCTGAATGTGATCCATTGCCCGTTTTCTTTCCCTGCAAGCATATCTTCTTTGGGGAACCTTTCAAGCTGGTCGTATAAAAAATCGAATATCCTGGAATTTTCATTCATAAGCAATCGTATAATTTTTAGAAGACATTTTTAGCGCCAAGGCGCGAAAACGCTAAGATCAGATCACATTGCTTTTACTTTGCGTCTTTGTGCCTTAGCGGCTATGTTTTTGCTAAGAATTCTTATTTTTTAATTTTTCATATTCTTTTTCCACCAGGTCTTTTTTACCGCCGCCATAAGCATTCAGGTATTGAAAAAGCAGGCCAATTCCCCATCCGATCATTACCCATGCCGGCCAGGGCATCCTGGTATTGTGACCATTGCGCCCGGCTGTAAACCACCATACGACCCATAAAAAACCAACAACTATAAAATAAGAAGCAAGACTGCGTTGAAAATCTGCTCTCTTTTTTGCCAGTTGCCATAGTTTTTCATCCCTTTGCTCTTCCATAACTGTATGTTTTTATTAATAACTAAGTTATATAAAAAAAGCCATCCTTACCTAAGGATGGCAAAAATATAACTGACAAGGAGTTTAATGATAATACTGGGTATCCGGCATTCTAAATACCCTTCCCTTTTGAAAACTGTTGAATGCATTATATTCTGTACTATGCGTGGTGATCCAGTTTTGAAACACGGCCAGGTTCTGTGACGGACCGAAGATCCATTGATTGTACGCATCAAACATTCCTTCCTGTAATAATTGACGCTGGTAGTCAAATAAATGGAAGGGGAATTTAGAACCGTTGTTACTCGTCCAATCTAAAATGAACCTTGTGCGGATCATGGTAAGCGTTTCCGCATTTAGGCCAAGGGAAGCCTGGGAGGTCTGCTTATTCATGCTTTGCAAATAGGCTTTTACAAAATTATTTTTGTCCTTATAACTTTGTTCAAGGTCAACATCTGCAAATAGTTTTTTATAGCACTCCAATAACATTTCTTTTATTTCGGGCGCCTTATTACTCAGGGGTTCCATATTTATAAAAATTTCACTATACAGTATGCTCCACACCTTATCTGTAGTTAAGAAATAATATTTCGCAGCATTGTAATAATTTTTAGAATATGCAGGATCTTCTTCTATGCCTTTTTCCCATTGCCTGATAGCGTCAGGATTTCCCTGCGCCAGCAATAATGTTCCCCAATCATTATATAAAGCCCCGCTTTTTGGGAATTTCTTAATGCCTTTCTTATAGATCTTTTCGCAATCTTTCTGCATACCCATTTCTTTGTAAATACTGCCTGCTACCTGGAAACACTGGTCATCCACGTCTTCTCTTTCTAAAAGCGGTGTTATTACTTCAAGTGCCTTTGTATTGTTCTTTTGAAAATAATAGCTAAGCGCAAGGTCCTTTGAAATGGCAATATTCTGCGGGTCAAATTGCAGGGCACGGTTCAGCACCATCGTAGCATTTGGAAAGTCACCCTGCTTCATAAAAGTTTTTGCAGTTTCGTATAACTCTTTTGAATCGGGGGTTTGTGCATTTCCATATACCGACACAGATAATATACCCAGGAGTATTAATAATTTTTTCATCATAGGGTAAAGATAAAAAAAAGACTGGCGCAAAAATTCATTTTAACGGGGAAGGCGGGTAGCGGAAAATTTGTATGGGGAAATATTCATTAATTTTATATTAACGTCTTAACGACTTCCCGGCCAAACAATATCAATCTATTAAATGTGTGAGCAGCCCGTCTCTTAATTTGGGTTCAAACCAGGTGCTTTTAGGCGGCATAACGTTTCCGCTGTCAGCTACATTAAATAATTGTTCTATGCTTACCGGGTATAAACTGATCGCCAATTCCATTTCGCCACTGTTTACACGCTTTTCAAGTTCTTCCAGCCCGCGGATACCACCAACAAAATCAATTCTTTTATCTGTGCGCTGGTCCATGATCCCAAGCAAGGGCTCCAATATATTTTGTTGAAGAATGCTGATATCGAGGATACTGGTGGGATCTTCATTATAAGTGCCCGGCCTGGCAGTAAGCTTATACCATTGGGTACTTAAGTATAAGCCGAAATCATGTAAAGCTTCAGGCCGGTATGCGCTGTCTTTCTTTTCCAAGGTGAATTTCTCTTCCAGTTTTTTCAAAAGCTCTGTTGTACTTAAACCGTTCAGGTCTTTTATCACCCGGTTATAGTCCAGTATATGAAGTTGGTTGGAAGGGAACAAAGTGGTTAAAAAATAATCAGCGTTTTCTGTAGCAGCAGCACCCAATTCACTTCTTACTTTCGCTGCAGATGCTGCACGGTGGTGCCCGTCAGCTATATAAGTACAATGTACCAAAGTTTTAAAATAGTTTGTAATGTTTTCGATCGTCGCATCATCACTTACGATCCAGATGCTATGCTGTATATTGTCATCAGCAGTAAAATCATATTGCGGATTCTTTTCGGTTATCCATTTATTGATAAGCGCATCGATCTCCTTTACATTTTTATAAGCAAGGAACACATTACCTGTTTGTGCGCCGGTTGTTTTAATATGATTGATCCTGTCCAGTTCTTTTTCCGGCCTGGTGAATTCGTGTTTTTTTATGAGGTCATTCTCATAATCATCTACAGAACTCCCGCAAACCAATCCTGCCTGGCTTTTGCCATTCATGGTTAGCTTATATATATAATAGCAGGGCTTATTTTCCCGGAATAATATTTTTCTGCTTATAAAGGCCTGCAGGTTTTCTTTAGCTTTATCGTAAACAATGGAGGAATGTGTATCTGTTTTTGCCGGGAGGTCAATTTCACTTTTTGTGATATGTAAAAAAGAATTAGGGTTACCCTGTGCTTCTATCTTGGCTTCCTTGCTGTTTAAAACATCATAGGGCCTGGAAGCTACAGCTTTTGCGTGTTGTGCCTCTGGCCTTAAAGCCTTAAAAGGGGTTATGGTGATCATGTGCCTGTTATTAAATTGGTATGCAAAAATAAAGTTTACCTGGCAAGCTTATTTTTTTATAATTCAATATTATTTATTAAGTGTTTTTTTGCGCAAATGTCTGCATGGCATTTACCAATAGCTGCACACTGCTCAATGGCAATGCATTATACAAAGAGGCCCGGAATCCCCCGACAGAACGATGGCCTTTTATGCCAACAATTCCAAGTGAACCTGTATAATCAAGAAAAACTTTTTCAAGGGTAGGGTCATTCATTAAAAAGCAAACATTCATTTTGCTGCGGTCCTCTTTAACGACCGTGCCGGTAAATAACGGGTTGCTGTCTATTTCCGAGTAAAGCAGGGCGGCTTTTTCTGAATTTATCTTTTCAATTGCGGCTATGCCTCCCAGTGCCTTTAGCCAGCGCAGGGTAAGCAGGCAAACATATATTGCAAATACAGGAGGAGTATTCAACATACTTTTCTCATTGATATGATTGCGGTAATCCATGATCGTAGGGATTGGCCGCTTTATCCTGCCTAAAATATTCCTGTTAACGATGATAAGGTTTGCACCTGCAGGGCCCAGGTTCTTCTGCACACCTGCATAGATCAGGTCAAATGAATTGAAGTCCAGCACGCGGCTGAGAATGTCGCTGCTCATATCAGCTACGAGTGAATTGCTTGTTTTTGGAATGCGCTGCCACTGTGTTCCATAAATGGTGTTATTGGTAGTGATGTGCAGGTATTTTGCGTCATTGGGAACGGCAAAATCTTTTGGGATGAAATTGTAATTTTTTTCTTTAGAAGAACAAACCACTTCCACCTTACCGAAAAATTTTGCTTCTTTGATCGCTTTACTGCTCCATACACCAGTATCAGTAAATGCAGCTGTTTCTTTAGGATCCAATAAATTCATAGGCACCTGCATGAATTGCGTGGATACGCCCCCGTGTAAAAAAAGCACTTCATGGTCAGCATCTAATTGCATGAGCTCTTTTACCAGTGACCTTGCTTCTTCCATTACTGCAGTAAACTCCGGGGTGCGGTGCCCTATCTCCAGGATGGATAACCCGGTGCCATTAAAATCCAATATAGCTGCTGCAGCCTGTTGAAAAACCTCAGCAGGTAATATAGAAGGCCCTGCATTGAAATTGTAAACTATTTTTCCTGGTCCTTTACCGTCACTCATTTAAAAAAATTAAGCAGCAAATGTAAGGAATCTAAGCGACCAGGGCCAACAACGGAGCTATCATTCTTCCCTCCCGATCATTTTTCCGCCGTTGTTCCATTTGGCATTCATTTCCTCAAATTCTTTCAGATCTTTTTCAGAAAAATTTTGCTTTACGAGTCCTTTAAGATCGGGTTGGCCGGCGTTTACCCAGGCTGTATACCAGAATGATGCAACAGAGGATATTGCCTGTCTCATTCTTCTTTCGATCATGCCATCGAGTTTTTTATTATAGGCAATGGTAAAAGCAGAAGAGTATTGCCGGATAATTGTATTGTTTCTTTGTTCAAAAGAGTATTTCTGATCATCAGAGAATTGTTTTGTCAATTCCCGTTCGAACAATAAAACACTGTCACTTGCTTTAGCGCTTTCAAGAACGCGTGCCCATATAAATTCGCCGGGGTCTTTAATGTATTGAGCCTTGCCTACAAAAAAATCAAATTGTTTTTCAGCAAGTAATTCAGGGACCCTGCTTTCCCAAAATCCATGAATTCCTTTCTGGTTGGTATATTGGCCGTTGTGGTTGCTGTTGGCATGCAACGGCACGTGTGCGTCTGCGATATAATGCCCGATCTCAGCACTGTTCTTCATGATCTTACTGAAATTCTTTTCACGGAATGCACTGGTCAGCCTTTGCAACATAACCTGTATATGCCAGGGAACGATCCCGTATTCCATTAAAGAATCTTTGGAAAATTTGGCAACAGCGTCATCCCATTTGCGGGGCAATGTTTTGTAAGGGTATTCACCATAATGATCAATATCTATATAGTGGCGTGGTGCTTCATCTGAAACTGCATAACGCCGTTTATCGGGGTCAATGGCGTGTTCAGTAATAAAGTCGAGGTTTGGTTTATACATTACCATCATCTCGGGAGGTAACAAAAACGTAGCGAAATAATTGATCTTACGGTGAGCATAAAATCCCCAGCAAAAACAATTGGTTGTTATTGAACAGGCAATGATCAATAAAGTGAAACGCTTCATTTAATGTTATTATGCAATTGAATGTACTACAATTATTCTTTATTACACGAATTATAAACAGGATTTACATGGGAAAACAGCTTTCTTGTACTTCGTTTATCCCTTTAAATTTAACATAAGTATGCCTAAGATTTTGGAGGGGCTGGTTCTGCAACAATTTCCTCATCGATATCTGTTACACCGCCGCTTACAGCAAATTTCATTGTTTGTGCGCTGCTGATATGTGTGATGGGTTTTATCCTTGTCCTTGGAATGATGTAAACATTTCCGGCAACTGAATACGCCATTGGTATATATACAGATACAAAATCATTTAACCCAAAATCTCCCATGTCATCTCTTGTTACAAATCCCAGCCTCCACACATCATTGTCATCAACATTGGCCAATACATTCTGAGTGAATTTTTTTTTGTCACCCGCAAATGCTTCAAAAAAATCCCTGGTGGTTGAATAAATATGTTTTATGCCCGGCGTTTTCTCCATGAATTTGTCCATAAAACTAATGATGCGGCCAGTAATAAAAAATGAGCTGAAATAACCGATCAATACAATTACTGTTAAAATAAGGACCAGGCCTACTCCATAATTCTGTACATGTACCTGCCCTTTTTCATCAATATGTGTGAATATGGGTATCCAGCCATCAATGGTAGTTATGACAAAAAAAAGCGCATAAACTGTTATGGTAATTGGTGCAATGATCAACATGCCCTGAAGGAACCATTGTAGCAATTTCTTATAATGGAATGTGGTTTTCATGAAAATTTTTTTAAGGACCAAAGATACTTTAATGCAAGACAAGCTTGGAAAATATATGACTGCATAAGAAGTTGATAGTTCATGGTTTATAGTTGAAATGCAGGAGGTAAACCTGGCGTCCAAACTAAGAACTGTGAACTAAGAACTTCGTTTTGGATTAAAAAATTGTTACGAATGGTAAAAAAACATGATGGAAACTTTGGTTACAATAAAAGTTTTCTTAGTTTTGCCCTCCAATTATGACAGACGTAGATACAAAACAACGGATCCAAAAAGCAGCGCACGACCTGGTGATGCAATACAGTATTCGCAGTGTAAGCATGGATGACATCGCTGCCAGCCTGGGCATGAGCAAAAAAACCATTTATCAATATTTTAAGGATAAAGATGAATTGGTAGAAGCGGTGGTGGACAATGTGATTGATACAAACCAATGTACCTGTAACGACGACAGGGACAAGGCCGATAACGCAGTTCACGAGATCTTCCTGGTAATGGAAATGATGGTAGAGATGTTCAAAACAATGAACCCTTCGATACTCTTTGATATGCAGAAATACCACCCTGCGGCATTCAGCAAATTTCAAAAGCACCGGAATGAGTATTTATATAACGTATGCATTCAAAACCTGCAAAGAGGCATTCAGGAAGAATTATACAGGCCCGAGATCTCTGTGGATATACTGGCGAGATACCGTGTAGAGACCATGTTCATTCCTTTCAACCCGGAATTTCAGCGAAGTTTAAAACACAACCTGCTTGAGATCGAAGAAGAGATCATCATTCACTTCCTTTTCGGCCTGGTAACATTAAAAGGTTATAAGCTGGTATTAAAATATATGGAACAAA
The DNA here is from genome assembly GCA_040006715.1 of Ferruginibacter sp. Classification (GTDB taxonomy): domain Bacteria; phylum Bacteroidota; class Bacteroidia; order Chitinophagales; family Chitinophagaceae; genus Ferruginibacter. The sequence goes on from JBDTWL010000001.1 coordinate 495,223, forward strand.
GAGAAAAGACACAGATCAACAAATGAAAAGTTTTAAAATAATCGTGATGAAAAAAATAGGGAATCATAGCTTGTTATTGTTTTGCCTCTTTTTCCTGGCAGTTACTGCCAATGCGCAAAAGATGAATTCATTCTCAGTACAACAGGCAGTTGAATATGCAAAACAAAATTCAGTACAGGTAAAGAATGCACTGCTGGATATTTTGATACAGAAACAGACCAACAGGGATATTACTTCTATTGCATTGCCACAGGTCAACGGAAGTAGCAATGTAACAGATTACCTGGATATACCTACAACATTGGTGCCTGCTGAGTTCAATGGTGGGGCACCCGGGACATTCTTTCCTGCAAAATTCGGGACAAAATGGACGGCTAATGCAGGAGTAACAGCAAGCCAGCTCATTTTCGATGGCCAGGTTTTCATTGCATTGAAAGCCCGCAACGGGACGATCACATTACAGCAAAGAATAGCCGAACTCACGGAAGAAAATATCAGGGCAAATGTTTATAAGATCTATTACCAGCTGGTAACAAGTAAAACACAAATTGAATTGCTGGATGCCAATATCAACAGGCTGGAGAAATTGAAGCATGACGTACAGGTAATGTATGATAATGGATTTACTGAAAAACTGGATGTAGATAAGCTGACCGTCCAGGTAGCAAACCTGCAGACAGAAAAACTAAAGGCAAATAATATGATCCAGAATGGTTATTCAGGACTAAAATTATTGATGGGCATGCCAATGAAGGATAGCCTGGTATTAACAGATACACTTAGTGATGACCAGATCAGGGAAGGCGTTTTGGAGGCAAGCCAATTTAAGTATACTGACAGAAAGGATTTCCAGATAGCGGAAGTGACCAACAAACTGAATGGCCTGAATATAAGAAGGTATAAGTTAAACCAGATACCAACTTTTGCATTGGTAGGTAGTTATAATAAACAGGCACAAAGAAATAAGTTTGATTTTTTTGGTAAAGGCGATTGGTACACTACTTCATATATCGGGATCCAAATGCATGTTCCCATCTTTAACGGTTTTGCGTTGCAAGCCAGGATACAGAAAGCAAAACTGGAATTACAGAAAACGCAAAACCAGGCCGAGGCATTGAAGATCAGTATCGATCGAGAAGTGGAGAGTTCAAAAAATAATTTCATCACAGCAATTGCTTCGATGGATTATCAGAAAAAGAATATGGCCCTGGCTGAAAAAGTATATGATCAAACCAAAAAGAAATACGAGATCGGTACGGGTTCTGCAACAGAGATCAATACTGCACAGACAGACCTGAAGACCGCTCAAACAAATTATATCACTGCATTGTATGATGCCATCATTGCAAAAACTGATTTCTTAAAAGCAACAGGAAAATTATAAAATATCAAGACCAACAATAAGATGAAAAAAGTAACACAAATATCTATTGCAGCTTTACTGGTACTTTCAATGGTATCATGCGGCAATAGCCAGAAAGATGAATCAGCCGCTATCAATGATAAAAAGGCTGCGCTTGAAAAATTAAAAGCTAGCAAGACCAAAACGGACGAAGAGATCCGGAAGTTACAGGCCGAACTGGAAAAACTGGACAGTAATACGGCCAATGCTGCCAAGATAAAACTAGTATCTGTATCTCCCGTGACCACGCAGGATTTCAAGCATTTTATTGATCTGAAAGGACAGGTTGATGCTGAAAATATTTCTTATATATCGCCCCGTGGCATGGGCGGGCAGGTAAAGGCTATATATATAACGGAAGGCCAATTGGTAAAAAAAGGGCAGCTATTGCTGAAACTGGATGATGCCATTGTGCAACAACAGGTAGCAGCAGCCAGGCAACAACTGGAAGGCATCAAAACACAATTGGCCTTTGCAAAAAACCTTTACCAGCGCCAGAAGAATTTATGGGAGCAGGGCATTGGTACTGAAGTGCAGCTGATCACTTCTAAAACAAATGTTGAAAGCCTGGAGAACCAATTGAAATCTGCAGGTGAACAGGTCCAGGTTGCTGTAGAACAGTCAAAAACAAGCAACGTTTACAGTGATGTTAACGGCGTGGCAGATATTGTGCATATTAAATTAGGGGAAACCTTCACCGGCATGTCAGCAACAGGCCCGCAGATCAAAATTGTAAATACTTCTTCTTTAAAAATAGTTACCAACGTACCTGAAAATTACCTCACGAGAATGCATAAAGGCTCACCGGTAGAAATAACGATCCCTGATGCCAATAAAAAAGTAAACAGTACCATTTCTTTAATAAGCCAGTCGATCGACCCGATACAAAGAGGCTTTATTGCTGAAGCTAAGATACCATACGATGCTACCTTAAAACCAAGCCAGTCGGCCATTGTAAAAATACTGGATTATGCTGCGCCGAATGCCATTGTGATCCCGGTAAATGTGGTACAATCCGATGAAACAGGTAAATATGTTTATGTATTGTCAAAAAGCAGCAATGGCAAAACCACTGCACACAGGATAGTTATTGCCATGGGTGAGGTATATGGAGAAAATGTTGAAATAAAAGGCGGTCTTAAAGTCGGGGATCAACTGGTAACAGAAGGATTTCAAAACCTGTATGAAGGACAAATGATCACAATAACAACAAAATAATTCTACCGCAAAGACATGAAGGCGCAAATAAATTTAAAAACTTAGCGCCTTGGCAGTGAAATGAAAAGATGAATAGAAATGTGTCGCATCCTGATGAATATCAAACGACGCCACTGAAGATGATTATATAACTAACTGATGATTACAAAAATAATTTTATGAATTTTATAGAAGGCGTAAAAGAAAAGTTTAAACAGTTTGCTCCTACAAGCTGGGCTGTTGATAACCGTACAGCGGTGTACATTATAGCAGTGCTCATATCAATTTATGGGCTTTACCAGTTCAATACCATGCCAAAGGAGCAATTCCCTGACATTGTAGTACCTACCATTTCCGTGGTAACAGTTTATGCGGGTAACTCTCCAAAAGATATTGAGAACCTGGTAACCAGGCCTATTGAAAAACAATTAAAAGGCATCAGTGGCGCTAAGGTTAAGAAAATAACCAGTACTTCCCAGGCAGATTATAGTTTGATCGTAACAGAGTTTGATACGGATGTAAAAACAGAACTGGCCAAGCTAAAAGTAAAAGATGCTATTGACAAGGCAAAGACCGATCTCCCAAATGATCTGACCTCGGAACCCAACGTGGCCGAGTTTGCCTTTAGCGAAATGCCCATCATGTTTGTAAATGTAAGCGGCGATTATGATGGCATTAAACTAAAGCAATATGCCGATAAATTGCAGGACCGCTTTGAAGAACTTACCGAAATAACAAGAGCTGAAATTGTGGGTGCGCCTGAACGTGAGATACAGGTAAATGTTGATCCATACAAAATGAGCCAGGCCAGGGTAAGTTTTATGGATATTGAAAACGCCATAAGCAGGGAGAACAGGGATATCACCGGGGGTATGATCGAAGTAGGCGATATGAGGCGAACGATCAAAGTAAAGGGCCAGTTTACAAGTGCATTGAACCTCAATAATATTGTAGTACGCAGCAGTGCACAGGGCGCTACTGTTTATTTAAAAGATATAGCGGAGTTAAAAGATACCATTAAAGAAAAAGACAGTTATGCCAGGCTGGATGGAAAAAATGTAGTTACACTTAATATAGTTAAGCGTGCGGGGGAAAACCTTATCAATGCTGCCGACAAAATAAAAAACATTGTGGCAGAGATGAAGGAAAAAGAGGAACTGCCCAAGGATCTGAAAGTAGTTATCACCGGAGACCTGAGCAAAGCAACCAAAACCTCGTTCAATGAATTGGTCAACACGATCATTATTGGTTTTGTTTTGGTACTCATCATCCTCATGTTCTTTATGGGTGTTACGAATGCCTTTTTTGTGGCACTTAGTGTACCCCTTAGCGTATTTGTTGCTTTTATGTTCCTGCCCATTGCCGACGGCATCATTGGCACAACAGTTACATTGAATTTTATTGTGCTGTTTGCATTACTGCTTGGCCTGGGGATCATTGTTGATGATGCGATCGTAGTAATTGAAAATACGCACCGGATCTATACCAATGGTAAAGTGCCCATCATCCGAAGTGCCAAAGAAGCTGCAGGCGAAGTGTTCATTCCTGTATTGGCAGGTACCGCAACAACATTGGCGCCTTTCTTCCCGTTACTTTTATGGAAGGGGCTGATAGGTAAGTTTATGATCTACCTACCAACCATATTGATACTTACACTGGCAGCATCACTTATTGTAGCATTTATTTTTAACCCGGTTTTTGCAGTAAGCTTTATGAAGCCGGAAGGCAAAGAATATGAAAAGCCCAAAAGAGCTATCTGGAGAAATAAATGGCTTCTCATTTTTGCGATTGCCGGGCTATTATTGCATTTATCGGGTATGCATGGGATGGCTAATTTCCTTTTACTGATGGCCTTGCTGATGGTATTCAATTCATACGTCTTAAATGATGCCATACATGCTTTTCAAAGAAAGGTATTGCCTGCATTAATGAACCGGTATGAAAAATTATTAAAATGGATCCTGGTTGGCTGGAGGCCTGTGTGGGCTTTCACCTCTTTATTCGGATTGTTCATTTTGTCTGTCGTAATATTAATGATCAGCATAAAAGCAGGCAGAACCAAATCTACCTTCTTCCCCAGCGGCGATCCTAATTTTGTATATGTGTATATAAAACTACCGGTTGGTACCGATGTTAAATATACCGATAGCGTTACACATTTATTGGAGGGAAGGGTACAGAAGATCCTGCAAAAAGAATTGCCCACACAACCGGGTGGAATAGTTGAAAGTATTATTACCAATATAGCAGTTAGTGCAAATAACCCGCGTGACAATAACAGGAGTGTGCAGCCAAACCTGGGGCGTATACAGGTATCCTTTGTAGAATACGATAAACGCCATGGCAAAAGAACTTTGCCATTTAAAGAAGAGATACGCAGGCAAATGACAGGAATTCCCGGAGCAAGCATTGAAGTGGCGCAGGAAGATGGCGGACCACCGACAGACCCGCCGGTAAATATTGAAGTACAGGGTGATAATTTTGAAAGTATTGCAAAAGTTGCAAGTGACCTGTCACATTATATGGATACCAACCAGGTTGACGGTATCGAGAACCTGCAAATGGATGTTGACCTGAACAGCCCCGAGATAAGTATCAATGTAGACAGGGAAAAAGCTATGATCGAAGGTATCAGTACCGGGCAAATCGGTATGGAGATCCGTACAGCCTTGTTTGGTAAGGAAGTGAGTAAATTAAAAGATGGGGAAGATGAATATAAGATACAGTTACGCACCACCGACCTCGTAAGGCACAGCATTACGGATCTTATGAATATGCGTATCACCTTTATGGATATGAATACGATGCGGGTAAAGAGTATTCCTATCAGTGCTGTGGCTACTGTTGATTATACAACGGCAACGGGTGCAGTAAAACGTAAAAATGTAAAACGCACCATACAATTGCAAAGCAATGTGCTGGATCCTACTATGGTAGGGAAAGTAAACACAGAGTTGCAAATAAAACTGGATGATTTTAAAACAAAAAATAAAATACCGGCCGATGTTTCTTTAAAGTTAAGCGGGCAAAGTGAACAGGAAAAAGAGACTCAATCCTTTTTAGGGTTGGCCTTATTGATCGCACTGGGTATCATCTTTATGATATTGGTACTGCAGTTCAACAGCATCAGTAAACCATTTATTGTGATCACCGAAATATTCTTCAGCATCATCGGTGTATTGCTGGGTTATGCCTTTACCGGTATGACAATAGCCACGATCATGTTAGGCGTAGGTGTTATCGCATTAGCAGGTATTGTAATTAAGAACGGTATCTTATTAATAGAATTTACCGATGAATTACGCGGCAGGGGACTACGGACAAAAGACGCAGCTATAGCAGCCGGAAAGATCCGTATCATTCCTGTAATGCTTACCGCTATTGCAACCATACTGGGCCTGTTGCCTTTGGCGGTTGGATTTAATATCGACTTTGTTTCCTTCTTTCAGCACCTGAATCCGCATATTTTCTTTGGTGGCGATAGCGTGGTATTCTGGGGACCATTAAGCTGGACAATGATCTTCGGTCTGATCTTCGCCTTCTTCCTGACATTGATCATGGTACCCAGTATGTACCTTATTTCGGAAAGGTTACGCCGCCCGATGGAAAAATTCTACGGTACCAAATTCATAGGATTGCTTGGTTTTGCCGGACCATTCTTTTTCATATTTGTCGGGATCATGTACCTGGTTAGAAGGATACAGGGTAAAAAAGTCTGGAATGGTTTGTTAAAAGAACCGAAGAAATAATGTAAGCTTAACTTATATGAAGGATCACGATGCTGCTCATGAGAATGAGCAGCATTTTTATATGCAGTGAATTTACTGGCATGAAAATGGTATTTCTCTAATGAAAATCATTTTTTAATATTAAAATCATAAATATGGATAAGTTAGAATTTAAAGGAACCTGGAATGAAGTAAAAGGTAAGATAAAACAGGCGCATGCAGATCTTACAGATGATGATCTTCAGTACGAAGAAGGTAAGGATGACGAATTATTAGGAAAACTGCAAAAGAAGATCGGTAAAGGAAGGGACGAATTGGTAAAATGGATCAAATCATTATAATATCCTTCATGCGTTTTACAAACAAGCCATCTTTTAAAGGTGGCTTGTTTATTTTTTCTACTTTCGGTGAACCTAATAACAAGCTAATTCGTTAATAAGCTATGAGAAAATTAATTTTATTGACAGTAGCATTTTCAACTTCACATGCATTCAGCCAGGCACAGCCGGATCTGAATACTTTCAACAGGCAACGTATCAGGATCACCAAGAATGCAATGATCGCTCTCGGTAGCTGGTCGGCAGCAAATCTCATATACAGCGGTATTGCAACGGGGCAAACAACAGGGACCACCAGGTACTTTCACCAGATGAATGTTATGTGGGGAGGGATTAACCTGGGACTGGCTGCATTAAGCTACATAGGCTTAAAGAATAAAGACGGGCTTAGCCTCGTTCAGTCATTGAAACAACAGGCGGGAATTGAAAAGACCTATATGTTGAATGCCGGGCTGGATGTTGCCTACATTGCTTCAGGACTTTACCTGAAGGAAAGATCAAAGAGCAATATCAAGATCAGCAACCAGCAAAAATTAAAAGGATATGGCGAAAGCATCATTTTACAGGGTGCGGCATTGTTGTTACTCGATGGAGTGATGTTTACAGTACATAATATCCATGGGAAAAAATTATACAAGATGATCGATAAGGTACAGCTAGCTGTGACAGGGAATGGAGTAAGCATGGTTGTAAAATTATAGTAAGATGATACCCGATAATGAATAGCCATAGCATTTGCTGTGGTTTTTTTTGCCTGGAAATCGTTGAGACGATACAAAAAACATCCTACCGGCTATAGATGGTACCACTTTTCGTTCTTAATATTCCATTCATAAAATTGGCAAAGGTTAATTGATCAAAAGAATTATTTTGCAAAAAAAATATAATGAGAACAAATCACGAAATAGACTACAAAATTTATGGAGAAGAACTCCAGTTCGTAGAAATTGAATTGGATCCCAACGAAACTGCTATTGCAGAAAGCGGCGCTTTTATGATGATGGATAACGGCATTGAAATGCAAACCATTTTTGGAGATGGCAGCCAGCAGCAACAGGGAAGCGGTTTGCTTGGAAAATTATTCAGTGCTGGCAAAAGGTTGCTTGTGGGCGAGAGTTTATTCATGACAGCTTTCACCAATGCAGGCCAGGGAAAGAAGCGTGTAAGTTTTGCCGCTCCTTATACCGGCAAGATCATTGTATTCGATCTGCAGCAATTAGGCGGAAAGATCATTGCACAAAAAGACGCATTTCTTTGTGCAGCCAAAGGAGTAAGTATCGGTATTGAATTTCAAAAAAGACTGGGCACAGGGATCTTTGGCGGCGAAGGTTTTATCATGGAAAAACTGGAAGGCGATGGATTTGCTTTTGCACACGCAGGTGGGTATGTTATAGAAAAGGAATTGCAGGCCGGTGAAATCTTAAAAGTAGATACAGGTTGTGTTGTTGCATATACTGCAGGCGTTGATTTCGATATCGAATTCATACGTGGCATAAAGAACTGGATGTTTGGGGGCGAAGGATTATTCTTTGCCAAATTACAAGGTCCCGGGAAAGTTTGGCTGCAATCCTTACCCATCAGCCGTTTAGCCGGGAGGATCATGCAATACGGCACTTACAATCGTAAAGAGGAAGGAAGCATCCTGGGAGGATTGGGAAATTTATTGGATGGAAGGGAATAATTGTTTGTAGTTATAAATAAAAAAGTTTCCTCAATAAACAGGTTTAGAAAGTTTAGTAATCACGCTAAACTTTCTAAACCTTCCAGACTTATTTCCTGTTCCCATCCACATCCAGTTCTATAATATCATAACCCATTGTTTGCAAGCCGGGCAGGATCTTGGCTTTATCACCAACCAATAATATATTCAGCTTGTTTGTTGTGAACCATTTTTTTGCCAGGGCATCGATCTCATTCTTTGTGATATTTTTCAAAAGCTGGTTTTGTGTGTCTACAAAATTATCAGGTAAGTTATATTCCAGTATGCGCCCGATAAAGCCTGCTTTTTGAGCACCTGTTTCATATAGCAATGCATCACGTTGCCCGAGGGAACTCTTTAAAAAGGTTATTTCATCTGCTGTAATACCCGTTTCTGAATATTTTTTCATTTCCTTTATTACTTCAGCGAGGGCACTGTCTGTCGCATCTGCCCTGATACCTGAGCTGAAAGTGAATTTACCGCTGTATAAGTCACCGGAAAAAGAACTGCGTGCACCATAGGTCCAGCCTTTATCTTCCCTTAAATTAATATTTACGCGGCCATTAAAATCTCCACCCAATACATAATTTGCCAGGCCCGCTTTGTAAAACTCACCGGTAGCATCATATTTTAAACCGGTCACCTTTCCTACACGGAATTCAGTTTGCGCAGCCTTGGGAACATCAATGAGGTAAATTACTGTTTTGCTAACAGGTGCTGCCCCGGCAGGCTTTATCAAAGCTATTTTTTTATTGGGCAATTTATTAAGAAAAGAAAGCTTGGGGAGGATCTCGTTTTCTTTGATGTCACCTACAACTACAACTTTTGTATCCTGTGATGTCATAAAATTGGTATAATAATTTTGGACATCCAGCAGCGACAAATGCTTAATAGTGTATTCAGTTCCGTTATCACTTAAACCCAGGATATTGTTGCTGCCATAACTAATTCTTTCATAAACATTGCTTGCAATGGTTGCCGGCTGGGATTTGGCCTGCTTGAATCCTTCCATTGCCTGTTTCTGCAACCGCGTAAATGCATCCATTGTGAATTTTGGTTGCAACATCCGCTCTTCCAGTAAAAGCAAGGTCTTATCAATATTCTTTTTCAGTGATTGAACTGTGAACCTGATCCCATCGATTGTATTGTTTACAAAAATACTGCTGCCGAGTTTTTGCAATTCCACACCCATTTGTTCTGCTGTATAATTCTTAGTGTCTTCAGCAAGCATGCTGGCAGTCATCCTGGCCAGGCCGATCCTGGCGGTATCTGTAGCTTGTGCAAGGTGTCCCCCGGGAATAGTGATCTGTAAAGTAACGATGGGGAGCTCTTTATTCTCCGAACCGATCATCTTAATTCCGTTTGGAAAATATTTCTTCCAGAATGCGGGAACTTTTACAACAGGATTCGGCCCGTTACCAGGCAATTTTGTCCTGTCAAAATTATCTGTAGGTTTTTTATATATCAACCCCGTATATCCGTAATCGGGACGGTTGTAACTGGAAGAATCGATCTTATAATTATCAGGCATTGCAGCAACAACCTGCTGGCCTTTTGTAAGAACACTTACGGTTACACAACTTTTATTTTTTATGTAAGTATCATAAACACGCAGCACATCTTCTTTGGTAACAGAACGGAACATTTCAAGCAACTGGCCAATGGTATTTGGATTACCGGTGAATGTCTGAAATGCAGCCAGCTGGGAAACTTTACCCGATACAGATTGTAACCGGTTTATATAAGTTGCTTCCATTCCTCCTTTGAACTTTTCAATATCCTCATCGGTAACGCCACGCTTTTCAAAGACCAACAAAGATTCTTTGTACAAACTATCCATTGCACCCAGGGATATCCCGGGTAATGGTATAAGCTGTATGGAGAATTCCCCTGATAATTCTGTTAAGCGGCTGTTTGCATTTGCCTGTAATGCTTTTTGTGTTTTTACAAGTTGCTGGTATAATACAGAATTCTTACCTATCCCGATAATTTCCGCCAGGCAAGCCAATGCACTCATGTCTTTATGATAATTGGGTACAGTTGGATAGGTTTTAACAAGCATCGGAACTTTCGCATAATTATCTATATACGATACATAGCGGTCTGAGTTAAGTACTACAGGTGGCAGAATGGTTTTGCTTACTTCAGGCCCCCTTGGGATGGACCCGAAATATTTTTCAGCCAGCTTGACCACGTCTCCCGGATTGATATCTCCACCTATGGTAAGCGTTGCATTGTTTGGCCCATACCAACGCATAAAAAAATTCTTCAGGTCCTGCACATCCACCCTGTTCAGGTCTTCAACATACCCGATCGTCAGCCAGCTGTAAGGATGTCCATAGGGATATAAATTCTTACTGGTAAATTCCCCTGTAAGTCCATATGGACGGTTGTCGTAATTCTGGCCACGTTCATTCTTTACCGTGCTACGTTGTATCTCGAATTTTTGTTGTGTCACTGCATCTAATAAAAAGCCCATGCGGTCTGCTTCCAGCCATAACATCTTTTCGAGTTGGTTGGAAGGCACAGTTTCAAAATAGTTGGTACGGTCTAGGTTGGTACTTCCATTCAATGTGCCACCTGCTCCACTTACGATCTTAAAATGTTGCTCATCACCTACATTGTCGCTGCCCTGGAACATCATGTGTTCAAAAAAATGTGCAAATCCTGATTTGCCGATCTCCTCCCGTGCCGAGCCAACATGGTATGTTACATCAATATGTACAATGGGGTCACTGTGGTCTTCATGAACCACCAGGGTCAGGCCATTTGATAAAACATATTTTTCGTAAGGGATTATTAGCTCATCCCCTTTCCTGGTAATTTTCTCTGTTAATTTGGTTTGGCTATTGACAAAACTGGCTGAACAGATCAAACAGGTTATAGTCAGCAGGAAGTACTTTTTCATGCAGGTTTAATTTTAGACAGACAATTTAAGTGTTTCTGATCTTTTATAGCAGCTATTTGTCATTAAGTGGCAAAAAAAACTAAAATAAATTTTGACGCAATTATATTAATCGTATATTTGCGATATAAGATTAATACGATGGCCATTCATAAAAAAGAGGAGTTCACTCAAAAAGAACAGGACCTGGCAGCTTTTGCCAAGGCGATCAGCCACCCGGCACGTATAGCAATACTGAATGTATTGGCTACCAAGAACGAATGCATCTGTGGTGAAATAGTTGCAATATTGCCACTGGCACAAAGTACGGTGAGCCAGCATTTGAAGGAATTAAAAAATGCCGGGTTGATCGATGGGGAAACAGATGGTCCGAGGAGTTGCTATTGTATCAACTGGAAAGCTTTTGAAAAATTCTTTGGAGAATTCAACAGCCTGTTCAATAAGCTTAAAATAAAAAATGAAAAAGCTTGTTGTTAAGATGTAATTATTTTTTAACTATAAAAAGTAGAGCCATGAACAAAGATCAAAAAGACCCCACCTGTTGTGAACCAGGTAGTGTATGCTGCGGCATAACCGATATGGGTTGCTGTTAAAAAAAAGGCGCTGTTGTGTATTCAACGGCGCCATTTTAAATTTGCTTATATGGAAATAATTAAAATGCTTCCTAAACATTGGGAACCTGTAAAAGAGATTTATGCAGAAGGGATCGCTACCGGCGATGCAACTTTTCAAACAAACATTCCAACCTGGGAAGAATGGAATGAGGCTCATATAATAAACTCCCGGTTGATCGCAATTGAAAATAAATTGGTATTGGGCTGGGCAGCACTTACACCGGTATCGGGCAGGTGTGTGTATGCCGGGGTAGCTGAAGTAAGCGTGTATGTAAGTGAACGGGCGAGGGGCAAAGGAGTTGGGAAAAAATTACTGAACGGATTGATCGAAGAAAGTGAAAAAAATAATTTCTGGACATTGCAGGCCGGGATATTTCCTGAAAATATTGCCAGTGTAAAAATTCATGAGGAATGCGGATTCAGGATCATTGGATCCAGGGAAAGGATCGGCCAGTCAAACAACGGATCATGGAGGGATACACTATTATTGGAAAGAAGGAGTAAAGTAGTGGGGATATGAAAAAGAAAATACTTTTCGTTTGCATTGAGAACAGCAACCGCAGCCAGATGAGCCAGGCATTTGCAAAGATGCTGGGGGGCTCATCTATAGAAGCTTATAGCGCAGGCAGCAAGCCTTCGGGTATTGTAAACCCAAAAGCCATTGACGCCATGAAAGCATTGGGTTATGATCTAAGCAAACATGATAGCAAAAGCCTGGATGAAGTAAAGCAATACGCACCGTTTGACGCAGTAGTGACCATGGGATGCGGTGATGCCTGTCCGTGGATGCCTGCAAAAAAATTCATTGACTGGGAAATACCCGATCCAAAAAATATGGAACCAGGTGAATTTAATAAGGTGAGGGATCTTATTAAAGACAAAGTAAAAAATTTGCTGCAAGATCTATAATAATCATTTTGGCTGTTAGCCGTTAGCTAATAGCGATTAGCTAACGGCTACAGCTTTTACTTTCTTCCGCTGATCTTTGAGAGCAGGCGAAGTATTTCAAGGTATAACCACACGATCGTTACCAATAAGCCAAACGCTCCATACCATTCCATATATTTTGGTGCACCCATTTCAGCTCCTTTCTCGATCATATCAAAATCAAGGATCAGGTTAAGTGCTGCAATGGTTACAACAAACAAAGAGAATATGATCCCAAAAGCGCTTCCTTCATGCAGGAAAGGCATATTATCATAGCCAAACATGCGCAGTACCATTACTATCACATAGAATATAGCAATACCCACGGTTGCAGTAATGACCACGGATTTGAATTTTTCTGTTGCTTTGATTATCCTGAAACTGTATAACAGGTACATAGCGATCGCAACACCAAATGTCAATCCTACGGCATTGATAATAAGATTGGGCGCTTTTTCCGCAAATGCAGAATTATACATGGAAGAAATGGCCCCCACAAATAATCCCTCGAGTAAAGCATACAATGGTGCCAAGAAAGGTGCCCATTGTTTTTTAAATACAAGTACAATGGCAATAGCCAATCCACCCAAGGCGCCCGTCCATATCAAAGGAACTACATTGCCGCCATCAGCAAATTCTTTCCATGAATAAAAGGATGTTCCCAATACCATTAAAAATAAAAACCCGAACTTATTAAGGGTCCCCTTTAATGTCATGGCATTTTCATGCGTTATAACATCCGCCAGGACCGTATCACGAAATTTGTTTTCTGATAATGTAGGGTTGCCCGATTTAAATAAAGCCATATTGTAAAATTTAGAGATTAAAAATATAAAATAATCTGGTAACAACCATCCAATAAATTGTTATGGTTTTTCAATACCAGGGTACTTACTCACTGTCTCAAATTCATAATCATCATTGCATTTCAACTGGAAGATAAATTGTTGCAATGAAGCAGAATCTTCTGCATTTGCATATACCTGGTCGTGAGCCAATAACACCAGCTGGTTCATCATTTTAGTGTTGTTCTTTGCAAAAGCACTGTCAACTTCACTGATGATTTGCCAAACTGTTTGGACAAGTCTTTGCTGGCCATTAAAATGCCATTCAAGGTCCCAGCCCATTGCCCTGAAGCCTTTGCTTTGTAAGCTATCGGCAGTAGCGATTGAATTTTTAAGGTCGGTACTGCTGGTACTGTCTGTGCGCCAGATATTCCTTCCTGGTGTACGGATAATATTCGTTGTAAGGTTCAGGCTATCGGCACAGCGCATGAAATCTTTGCAGGCGCTGTCAGCATTAGCATAAAATTTATCAAACTTATTTTCAAAAGCATGGGTATAACTGTGATTCGCTATTTCAAATAAACTGCTTTGTGATACACTATCATAAATAGCCGATTGATACCGGCTGCCATAAACATGTTCGCCGATCACAAATAAAGTAACTGGGATATTCTCCTGTTTGATGATATGCATAACGGCCCTCGTTCCTTTATTGGGCCCATCATCAAAAGTGAGGTAGATCGTTTTCTTTTTTTTCTTTACAGGCTTTGCTTCTTTTTTTACAAAAGCGGTATCGGCCGTTCTTACCGACGGTTTGAAAAGAAAAAAATGTTTGTCCGTTCTGTAGAAATAAAATGAGCTGAAAGCAACCGTAAGTACGGAGGTTTTGAAGATCGCGGAATTATTAAAATATCCGCCCGGGTCAGGGTCCATGTTGGTTTGGGTATTTATAATATGAAGATAATATGGAGGGAGAGCCATTTCCAAATAGCGGTTGTTAAATAATATTAAATTGTTTTAAACACTGTCCTTTTCAACTTTCTTTCTTAAGCTTATCTTTGCGGCATGGAAAATTTGCTGGCACAGATAGAAAAAAATAAAAAGGAGATCCGTGAGGCTGTTGTTACAAACAAAGAAGAACTGGAAGCTTTCAGGATAAAATACCTGGGTACAAAAGGTCTCGTGAAAACGATCATGGGTGAAATGAGAACGGTTGCCCCGGAACAAAAACGCGAAGCCGGACAATTATTGAACGAGTTTAAGCTATTTACGGAAGCTGCTTTTGACACATTTCAAAACGGTCTTTCAAATGGTTCGGCAGAAAATACAGCTGCGGATATTGATGTTTCCCTTCCCGGCAATCCATTGCCAATGGGTAGCCGCCACCCCATCAGCATTGTGCAGAATAAGATCATTTCCATTTTTCATCGCCTGGGATTTGCAGTAGCCGAAGGCCCGGAGATCGAAGACGACTGGCATAATTTTACCGCACTCAACCTGCCCGAGAATCACCCGGCGAGGGACATGCAGGATACTTTTTATATTGGGCAAAACCCAGATTGGTTATTGCGTACCCATACAAGCAGTGTGCAGATCAGGGAAATGGAAAAAGGAGTTTTGCCGCTTCGTATCATTTGCCCGGGTAGGGTTTACCGTAACGAGACAATCAGTGCCAGGGCTCATTGCTTTTTTAACCAGGTGGAAGGCTTATATATTGCAGAAAATGTTTCATTCGCTGACCTTAAGCAAACACTTTACTTTTTTGTACAGGAAATGTTTGGGAATACCGTAAAAGTGCGGTTTCGCCCTTCTTATTTTCCCTTTACAGAACCGAGTGCTGAAATGGATATCAGTTGCCTGATCTGTGGCGGCGATGGCTGTAACGTTTGTAAAAAAACGGGCTGGGTCGAGATCCTTGGTTGTGGTATGGTGCATCCAACTGTTTTGGACAATTGCGGTATCGACAGTAATAAATATACCGGCTTTGCTTTTGGTATGGGCATTGAACGAATTACCATGTTAAGTTACCAGGTAAAAGACCTTCGCTTGTTCAGCGAGAATGACCTCAGGTTTTTAAAACAGTTTACCGCAGCGATATGAACTACTGCAAGGCTGTAGATAATATTCCTCATATGGTTTTTTAAATAATGTATTTTATCACAACCTGTTGCTGTGGTAGGGGATATGTGTTGGCATGATAATTGAAAATTCATAGCAGTAAAACAAAAATACTGTTATGAAAAGAGCCAGCCTCCTGTTTAATTTGATAATCATTGTCTTCCTTCTTGCCTCCTGTTCAACTTCCAAACAGGCCCGTGTATATAAAAGAACAATTGACGGCAACTGGCAGTTACAAACAATTACAACGGAAAGCATCCCCGGAAAATTCAAAGCACAACTTTTCAATGAAGCTGATTTTAATTGCTTTGTCGGAAGCAGCTGGAGCTTTAATGATCACAACAGCCTGGGAACATATACAATACAGAAGAATGCCAATGAATGTGTTGCTGTTAAAAGGAATATACGTTGGTCAATTTATGAAGCAACCGCTTCCGAACCAAAGCTTCTTCAATTTAAAAGGCTGGATGATAAGTATAAAGAAATAGATGAGGGCGGCGGATTCAGGTTCACCGTTTTACAAGTGGATGACAACACGATGAAGTTAAGGTCTGATATAACATTCGAAGGTAAACCCGCTTCTTTTGTTTACAATTTTGTAAGAAACTAAAAAAATAAAAAACACTATGAAAAATTTAAGTAGGAATTTGTTTTTATCTGCAGCTACAGTGATGGTAATGGCAAGCAGTTGTGAAACAGTAAGAAAGACCAGTAACCAGGATAAAGGAGTAGTTATTGGTGCTGCCGGTGGTGCAGTGATAGGGGGCGTTATCGGGAATAACGTAGGAAACAAAAACAATACAGCGCTGGGTGCTATACTCGGAGCTGCAATAGGCGGTGTTGCAGGTGGTATCATTGGAAATAAAATGGACAAGCAGGCCGAAAAAATAAAAACAGAATTACCCGGCGCAAAAGTTGAAAGAGTTGGAGAAGGTATAGATGTTACTTTCGATGAGAACAACCCGGATGGAACAAAAGCAGGCGTTTATTTCGAGACCAACAAATATAATATCAGCAGCAATTCAAAACTGGCGCTTGATAAATTACAAAAGATATTTGCTGAATATCCTGAGACCAATATCCTGGTAGAAGGCCATACAGACGATGTTGGTACCGATACTTATAATTTAGGGCTTTCTCAAAGAAGGGCAGATGCGGTAGGTGATTACTTAAAAGCAGCGGGTGTTTCATCATCCAGGCTCATCATCAAATGGTATGGCGAAAGCCAGCCTAAAGTTGCCAATGACAGCGAGGCTAATAAGGCAATGAACAGGAGGGTACAGTTCGTGATCACTGCAAATGAAAAAATGAAAGCGGAAGCCAAACAGGCAGCCGATAAAGGTTAAATATTTATTGAGCAAAAAGTGGAGATGGCGTCTTTTTTTATAAATAATAATTTATAAAAAAGTAGGATGCCATCTCTTATTTTTGCAACATGATAAATCAAATAGCAGTGGCAGGGGCCGGCACAATGGGCAGCGGCATTGCCATGGCTGCAGCGCAAAGCGGATTTAGCGTTACGCTATATGATACCAATGATGCGATATTGGAAAAAGCCCGGCATGTGATCTCTAAGAATCTAAATTTCCTCATAGAAAAACAAAAAATTACAGCTGTTGAAAGTAAAGAGATATCAGGGCGGATATTATTTTCAACTTCCATAAATGATTGCAAAGCCGACCTGGTAATAGAAGCGATCGTGGAAATTGCTGAGGCAAAAATAGGTCTCTTCAATAAACTCGCTGCCCTCAATACCCTAAAGACGATCTTCGCAAGCAATACGTCATCGCTTTCAATAAATACCCTGCAACAGGGGATCCCGGGTCCTCAAAGAGTGGCCGGCATGCATTTTTTTAATCCTGCACAGATCATGAAACTTGTAGAAATAGTTAAAGGCGAACAAACTGATGCAGCAGTAACGGATGAATTAATGCAGGTTTGTATTAAAATGAATAAGACTGCTGTGCTTTGTAAGGATGCCCCGGGCTTTATAGTGAACCGCGTTGCCCGTCATTATTACCTCGAAGCAATGAACCTGGTAGAACAGAATATTGCAGGTTTTGAAAATGTTGATGAGATCATGGAAGCATCCGGGTTTAAAATGGGGCCATTCAGGTTAATGGACCTGATCGGTATGGATATTAACCTTGCAGTATCAGAATCTTTATATGAAGCATTCGGGCAGGAGCAAAGATTCAAGCCTTCTGCTATTCAAAAAGAGAAGGTTTTAAATAATGAATTGGGAAAAAAAACAGGGAAGGGATTTTATACATATGCGGGCGAAAAAAATGATCATCTATGAGCAGCAAAATCAATTGTAATGAGTAACGAATTTCCCCGTCCTGGAAAGATACTGGTTACAGGCGGCGCCGGTTTGTTGGGAAAAGAATTAATTACTCAATTGCTTTCCCTTGGTAAGGATGTAACTGCTATTTATAATAATACATCGTTGGAAAATTTTTCCTTTAATGGATTGAAAACGGTTCAATGCAATATCCTGGATGTTATAGGCCTGGAAGAAGCAATGGAAGGCATTGATGAATTGTACCATTGCGCAGGCAAGGTTTCTTTTGCCCCCACCCAGGTTGGGCATTTGTATAAAGTAAATGTAGAAGGAACATCAAATGTTGTAAATGCTGCCTTGAATGCGGGTGTGAGAAAAATGCTGCACGTAAGTTCTGTTTCCGCACTGGGGCGCATAAGAGAAGGTGAGATCATTAATGAGAACATGCAATGGACAGAGGAAACAAGCAACAGTAAATATGGCCAGAGCAAATACATGGGCGAGATGGAAGTTTGGCGTGGTATTGCTGAAGGATTGAATGCAGTCATTGTAAACCCAACCATTATCCTGGGTACCGGAAACTGGAATGAAAGTTCTACAGAAATATTCAAAGCAGTTTACAATGGATCTCCCTGGTATGCAGAAGGGACAACGGGTTTTGTTGATGTGAAAGACGTAGCACGTATAATGATCATGCTGATGGAGTCAGAAATATCATCAGAACGTTTTATCATAAGCGCAGAAAACAAAAGCTACCACGATCTGTTTGACCAGATAGCAGATGCATTCAATAAAAAACGCCCGTCAAGGAAAGTAACAGCGTTGCTGGCATCTATTGTATGGAGATGGGAAGCAATAAAAAGTAAATTTACCGGTGCTGTACCTTTGATCACCAAAGAAACGGCAGCAACTGCAATGACTAAAGTAAGGTTTGATAACAGTAAATTAAAAAAATATTTCCCTTCGTTTGAATATCATGGACTTGAGCAAACAATTAAGACTACCTGCTCAGCATTGCAACAAAAACTTAACAATCATTGATGTATTTTCGTTACGCTCATCAAACAAGGAATAAACCATGAAGAAAACTTTTATTGTTTTATTATTTTCTTTCTTTTCAGCCATTGGCTTTTCCCAGTCAAATAATTTTTATATTAGTGGAACGGTTATCAACAAAGAAACTAACCTGCCTTTGCAAGGCGCTTCTGTATTTGCAGAAAATACCACTTTGGGAACAGCTACCAATTCAGAAGGAAAATTCAGTTTACAGCTTCCCGGTGGCGGATATGAGCTGGTAGTAACTTTCACCGGCTATACAACTGAGAGCAAACGTATTACTTCTTCAGACGCGGACAATCGAAACATTTATTTTGAGTTGAAGCCAAAAGAAAAGGAATTGGAAACCGTGGCGATCATATCAACTTCCGAAGTAAAAGATGGCTGGCAGAAATACGGAACCTTCTTTGTTGATCATTTTATTGGTAAAACGGCAAACAGTGCTTCCTGTACAATAAAGAATCCTGATGTATTGAAATTTTATTTTTCTAAAAAGAGGAACAGGTTAAAGGTTTTGGCAACAGAACCCTTGCTGATCGAAAACAAGGCACTTGGTTATAATATCAAATACACGCTCGATTCTTTTACACATGCCTATGAAACGCAGGTAAGCCTTTATACGGGTTATCCGTTATTTGAAGAAATGACAGCAGCAGATAACGAACAAAAAAATAAATGGGAACTGGCAAGGCAGAAAGCATACAAAGGTTCCATCCTGCATTTCATGAGAAGCGTTTATAAAAGAGAATTAAAGGAAGAAGGATTTGAGATCCAGTTCCTGATCACATACAAAGACAGGGAACAGGAAAAAGACACGGCTTTTAAATTGAAGAATATTTATGCCGCTTTGAATTACCAGAAAGATGACAGCACGCAGATAGTGGAGATCAAGCCTAATCAAAGCAAGATCGGTATCATTTTTACAAAAGAAAAACCTGCTACCGGTTATTTAAAGGAGAACAAACCTGAATCAACAGAATTCCAGTTCTCCATTTTAAATTTTGCTGCAGGAATGTCAATCGTGATAGAACAGAACGGATATTATTTTGAGCAGAATGATATTGCCATCAGTGAATACTGGACATGGGACAAGGTTGCCGATCAATTGCCCTATAATTATGTTTCAATGATGAATTAAAATAAAGGGTGTGAACTTTCAAAAAGGTTACACCCTTACCTTTTGCAATCATTTCTTCCCCATTACTTTTTCCCACAACTCAGGAATGCGTTTTACCCAAACCAGTTCCTTCATTTTATCGCGGGCATCTTCAATGGGGCTTCCAAAATATGCTTTACCACCTGCTGTATCTTTTCCTACACCGCTTTGTGCAAGTATAACAGCATTGCTGCCGATGGTAAGTGTTTTGCTTACACCTACCTGGCCCCAAAGTGTTACGCCGTCTTCCAGTGTAACAACACCGGCTATGCCAACCTGTGCAGCGATCAAACAATTTTTTCCGATCACTGTATCATGGCCGATATGGATCATATTATCCATTTTCGTTCCCCTGCCTATAATGGTATCATGGCTAACGCCCCTGTCGATGGTACAACCGGCACCGATCTCCACATCATCTTCAATGATCACCCTGCCGCAACTCGGCATTCTTTTAAACCATACGGGCCTGTCTTTTTTTGTATTGTAATAAAAAGCATCGCTGCCAATTACTGTGCCCGCTTGGATTACAACATTGTCGCCTATGATCGTATGGTCTAAGATACTTGCTTGCGGATGTATGACAGAATTTTTACCGATCGTTACATTGTTGCCTACAAATGCCGATGGAAAAACAATACTGCCTTCACCAATAACAGCGCTATCGCTTATCATTTTTGTTGCGGGAACAAATGGGCGGAAGTGATTTACGATCTTGCAATAAGCGTCAAAAGGATTTTCAACTACAAGCAATGCCTTTCCTTCCGGAACAGTTGTTTCTTTATTGATGATGATAAAAGATGCGTTGCTGTGTATGCACTTATCATAGTATTTTGGATGGTCTACAAAGACAAGGTCTCCCTTTTCAACTTTATGAAGTTCATTGATCCCGGTAGCATTGCCATTTTTATCTCCTGAGATTTTTGCATTGATAAAATCTGCGATCCATTGCACAGATACCGGGGAAGGGAATTGCATGATATTTTGTTTTGGGCAAAGGTACTATCGTTTGCTTTTATTTGCATTTCTTAAAAATTGCTCCATATTGAAGCTTTTTTTGGGAAACCTGTAAAATTATTTTTGATCAGTTTCTCGGGCAATTTAAGCCTTGCCTTCAGGTAAAGAAATAAAAAGATCATCGCTGTTTATAAAATGGAATAAAAATCACGTCCGCTCAAAGTAGTTGTAAAATCAATGGTTTCAGCGCAGATGAATTTTTTTGCTGAGGATCTTTTAAAAGACCGGGATTATTTTTTTAATAAAACAGGTTGAAAAAAACTATCTCCTTATCCACAAGCAAAATAAAAATGTTAATAAAATAATTAAGAAATATTTTCTTGTTAGCAAATATTTTTTTTAATATTGTGTAAGGGATTTGTTTCCCTGTACTTACTAACCCATCCATATAATAAAGTCCGGCTTACAAATGTCGGGCTTTTTTTATTTTATAGCCCTTATCATCATCCCCGCAAATGCTTAAAAAATGAATTTAAAAATACCCGGAACGCATTTGTTAAATGAATGACCGGGCAAAGATTTCAATTCATATAGTTTATATTACAAAACAATAAACGAGTATCTTGCATAAAATTAAAACAGGTGTATGTTAAAATCAATGACCGGGTTCGGAAGGGCAGAGCAAACTGTAGGCGATAAAACTTTTTTGGTAGAAATAAAAGCACTTAATGGAAAACAATTTGAATTACAACTTAAGCTTCCTCCTTTATTAAGGCCTTATGAATTTGACATACGAAATATGTTACAGGAGCATTTGATAAGAGGTACCATTGATTGTTATGTGAACATTAAACAGAACGGCACCACAAAACCTGTTATCATTAATACAGAACTGATAAAAGCTTATTACGGGCAGATCCAGGGCCTGGCAACCGAACTTGATATTGATACCAATTCCGTGTTAAGTGCTTTATTGCGGTTACCCGAAGTGGTAACGCCAACAAATGATGTGTTGAATGAAGGAGATTTTAAAGAATTCAGCGAAGTATTGCTGGGTGCATTAAAAGAATTGAACACGCATAGGATAGAAGAAGGCAATTCACTCGAAAAGGACCTTTTAAAAAGAATAGAAAATATCAAAGAGCAGGAAGAACATATCCTGGCATTGGAACCAAACCGGAAAAAAAGGATAAAAGATGAGATCCACCAGTTACTGGATGAACACGTGGGGAAAGAAAATATCGACAACAACCGTATGGAACAGGAACTTATTTATTACATGGAGAAAATAGATATCCATGAAGAACAAATAAGATTACGCCAGCATTGTGAATATTTTAATGATATCATGAATGGACCGGAAGATGGAAAAGGAAAAAAACTTTCTTTTGTTTTACAGGAGATAGGCCGCGAGATCAATACCACCGGCAGCAAGGCATATGATGCCGATATACAAAAGTGTGTTGTAAAAATGAAAGACGAACTTGAAAAGGCAAAAGAGCAGGTACTGAATGTGTTGTAATCAAAGCAATATTTTTTTATAATGATCTCTCAACCCGGCACCAGGCGTTCCTTCCTGGCACTCATAACGATCTCTTTCCTGGTAATATCATGCAGGCAGGTAGATGTTTACGAAAAGAATATCCCTATTCCCCATTATAAATGGCAGCATAATTTTACTGTAAGCGGATCTTTCATTATTTCAGATACCGGTTCGCTATATAATATCTATATCGTACTACGGCATACCGACGCCTATCAATACAATAATATATGGCTGAATGCCGGTTTACAAGGGCCGGGCGACAGCATGCTTTTTCAAAAAGTAAACCTTACCCTTGCCACTGATGCTACGGGATGGGAGGGAACGGGAATGAATGATATATGGGAAGTAAGAAAGTTATTGAACGCAGAGCCGCGGAAATTTAAAAAGAAAGGGGAGTATAAATTTACCATCAGTCACATCATGCGGGATGATCCCTTGCAGGATATCATGAGTGCGGGCATGAGGGTGCAAAAGGCAGATTAAACATGTTAAATAAAATTAACATCAGCAGCATCCCTAACCCGAAAAACACGCGTTTTAAAAACAATTCTTTATTTTGCACCCTTGGTATGATTTTACCACGACCTTGATCTGTAATATTTAGTCAAATAATTAAATTATTTTATACTCGTGAATCGTAAAATACTTGTCGTTTTTTTGGCAGCTATCCTTACCCTATCTGCCCAGGCACAAACCGAATACGTTCAAAAGGGTGAATTTGGAATAAGCGCCGGAGGAGCCCATTATTTCGGCGATCTGAATACACGTGCTTCTCTCAACAGGATCAAGCCAGCAGTTGGAATATTTTTTCGCAAACAGTTTGGTAATTATGTAGGGTTGCGTGTTTCGGCTCACTATGCCCAGCTGGGTTTTAGTGATACTTATAGCAAGAATGAATACCAGAAAACAAGGAATCTTAGTTTTAATTCAAATATCTGGGAACTGGCTTTACAGGGGGATTTTAATTTTTTTAAATACATGCCCGGTGATCCGGATCATGCATTTACTCCTTATGTAACACTTGGTGTCGGCTTATTCAGTTATGATCCTTATGCCTACCTGGATGGGAAAAAAGTATTTCTGCGCCCATTGGGAACCGAGGGTCAGAATGTAGGATACAAGGGCCGTAAACCTTACAGCACCATGGCAGTATGTATTCCTTTTGGCGTAGGTATAAAATATAGCATAACAAATAAAGTGAATTTGTCTGTTGAGGTTTGCCAACGCTTTACCACTACAGATTACCTGGATGATGTAAGCACAACCTATGCAGGCACCGGTATCGGTACCGATGTGAATAGCTTTCCAAATGATGCACTGGGCCTGCCTACTACCGCTAAATTATTGCAGGACAGGTCTTATGAGTTAGATCCTGCCAATATCCTTGGCAGGGAAGGCCGCCAACGTGGATGGAGTAAGCAAAAGGACCAATATATCATTGCTGAAATAGGACTTTCTTTTAATATCGGCATAACCCGTTGCCCTAGTGCTAATTAAAAACAGCAAAGGATAGTATTTTTTGAAAAAAAAATAGCTATATTTATAGACCCGCCAAATGCTTACTTGTTTCTTTCCAAAGGATAACAAATTGTAAAATCACTTTCATTCTGTGATGGAACCATAGTTTTCACGGTTAAAAAACCTAACTATGGCGTTCATTCGCAATTGTATTATTACGCCGGTGATAATGACAGTAATCCTTTGTTTCAATGCAGGGGCGCAAACGATCTATTACCCGGTACTTTCATCCAGCCTTTTAAAAGCTACTGCTGCTGATGCTGCAAGCCTTTTAAACAGTGCTGTAGCAGGAAGTAATTTTTCTGTCCAGGAATACAGCTCACTTCCTGTTTCGGGCATCCTATTCATATATGATCCTGCTATAACCGATAATCAATTGTGTAAAGTAGAAAGTAACGGCAACTCCTTTTTAAAATTTACGGCTGCTGAGGATAATGGGTTGGTATTTGGTTTATACCGCTACCTCGAAGAGGCTGGCTTTAGGTTTTACCAGCCGGGATCCATCTGGCAAATGACGCCTTCCCTGATAAGTCCTTATAAAGTGATCAACAAATCCTATACTACTGCTTACAAATACAAAAGCTGGTTCATCAGCGGCGGACACAACCGATGGGCCATGGACAATAACAATGATTATGGATGGGATATTTATTATGGACAGAACGGTCACAACTGGGCGCTGTACCAGCGAAGGAACGGTATGCAGGGCGCATATAGGTTTTCCGGCCACCGCGGTGATATTATGACGGGAGATTATTTTACTGCGATTCAAAACAACCCTTGTTATGTTGCTTGTTATGACGGATCAAGAGCCGCTACAACCCAATCAGTACCAGATGTGAACAGCAGTGCCGCCATGCTGCTATGGAGTAGTACCATTGAACAAAAATTTACTTCATTTAAAAATATCATTTACGGTAATAAACCATTGTATGCGGATCATTACAGGAATTTTAATTTCAATAATGAGCTGATTGGTATAGAAGTCCCCGATGGATCTCAATGGGGTAATTCCAAAGACAATTCGGGTTGCAGTAATAAGGATTATGAAAAGGAAAGCGACCAGAATTTTACCCTTGCGAATTTCACAGCACACAGCATAAACAATACTTATCCCGGGAAGCATTTGCAGCTATACGCATATTCCAGTCATGCTGATGTGCCTTCTCCGGATATCCCGGTAAACAGTAATATAGATATACAGGTGGTTCCTGCTGCATTTCAAAATGAGACCAGTGCAAAAGGTTTGCTCAACAGGTGGTATAACAGGTCAGATAATATCTCCGAATATCAATACATGAATATTCCGCAATGGGGTGGGGAAACACCTATGTTCTATTTGAATGATCTGAAAAATACTTTGCTACGCCTGAAAGAAAAGAAGAGCCAGGGTGTTTTGTGGGAAGCATCCCCGGCAAAATTTTCAAGCCTTCCTTTTTTATGGGCTGCAAATAAGAACCTGGTCAGCCTAAAAGATGTTGACAGTTCTTTGAATGAATTTTGCAGTAATATGTTTGGACCGGCCGCCTCCAGCATAAATGAATTACTGCATCAATGGTCTGATGATAATACCATTACCGTAGGTGATTTTATACAGGATAATAAATACAAGATCCCTTTATATTTCCAGCTCCTGGATGTTGCGGTTGCCCAAACCAGTCAATCACCGGAATTGATAAAGCAAAGGCTCCGGGAATTAAAAGCTTACCTGCATTATATGGTATTGTATTATGACTGGCTTTTTGATCAGCGTAGCAATAATGCCAAAACAGAAAAAGCAGCTACGCTTTGTATTTACCTGGCTAAAATAAATAAACTGCAGTTGGTGAACAGTTATTTTATTATTACAGATATTGTCAGCCGTTTCGCAACAAACGACCCCTTTTATATTGCTTACAATGTAAACAACGGAACTGCTTACCACGATGGATCATTGCCGTTAATTACCAATGAAGAAATAGATTCGGATTATGCACATGACTACAACAGCAGTACTTCTCTCATTTCAACATATCGCCTGCTGGATGCAGGCCTGGTAACAAGTAAGATAAACAGCTCCAATATTATTCCGGCAGGAAAGGTTACGGTTAAAATTGGTTATACGAATGGTGCTCAATATCCCAACAGGGCAGAATTTTATATAAGTGCACAGGCTGCAGGAAGTTTTACGATCAATTATGTTCCCCGGTTTGACATGGCTGGTAAGGGCCATATCAATTTTACGGTAGAGGCCGTGGATAAAGGGTTAGAGATCATAAAAGACCTTTCATTAAACTCCAATGCAACTGCCGGGAAAATAACGGTCAGCCTGCCACATGCAGGTGTTTATAAATTATCTGTTGTTTCAAAATATCAATCTTCAGCTGACATTGTAATTGAATGCAATGGAAATTATTTTTATAAGAACAGCGCTTTCCTGGGCAATAAAACAGAGAACTATCGTACAGATCTTCAAAGCCTGCCGGGATTCTTTTTCGTGCCACAAGGATTGCAAAAAGTTTATTTCAGTATCAACAATTCAGATCCCGGCGGAAATGGTTTTGCATCGGCTGCTGAGATAAGCACTGCATTTATTTTTAAAGACAGCTATGGTAACCGGGTAGAGCCTCAGCTGGCGGTTGCAAATGATTCTGCCTTATTTTATATTGATATACCCGCTACTCAAACGAATGCTTTCTGGCAGGTATTTAAAATGGAGCAGTATAACCTTTGTTTTGCCAACATCAATAACATGTTGCTATATGCCAGCAGGAAAGTATGTACAACCATAGATTTTAAAATATCCGTTGATGGGAAGGCTGGTAATTGCCTTACACAGTTGTCTGCAGTTTCCAATGATGACGCTGAGATCAAATGGGAAGTTTATGATGGCGGGCGATGGACGTATTACGGCAATGAGAAAGAGATCAGCCTGCCTGATTATGTTTCTCCAAATGCAATGGTCACATTATTCTCAGGACCGGCCTGCAGCACAACAAAACGGATCGCTGATGCACCGGGTTATTACGCAGCAAAAGAAGCCTGTGCAAGCGGGGCTCCCATTCCGGTTGCCCCTCTTTCATTGACAATATTTCCCAACCCGTCCACCAGCATATTTTACATCAGTTTAAATGGGATCAGGCAATATGCCGAAGAGCTCATGGTCATGAATATTCTTGGAAAAATGGTTTTGACATCAAAGAACAGTAACCAGGCAGATCTTTCGCTTCAGCCGGCCGGCGTCTACCTATACAGGATTCTAATTGATAATAAACTGTATAATGGTAAGCTGATTAAATTATGATCTGCCCTCTATTTAAAAAATATGCTCTTTTAACCCGCTTTCTGCCAATATCTCGACTCGCCTTTGCAGAGCCGCTACGCAGCAAGGCAAGTTCAATATGACAGGAAGCTGTCTGTCTTGCTTATCCCGACCAATCGGGAAGCTTGTCGAAGCAGTAGTATTGAACCGGATTAAAAGCTCTATATCGCCAGGCTAAATTATAACCCTTCTTGAATTAAGGTATTCTCTTAAAATTTGTTACTTTTGCAGCCCAAAATCAGGTGCGTGCCTGATCGCATATAGTACATCATTCAATGACTTTAAAAGATAAGATAGATTTCGACAGGTTGCCAAGCCACATAGCCATCATAATGGATGGTAACGGGCGTTGGGCACAGGAAAAAGGTGAAGACCGCCTTTTTGGCCACCTGCACGGGGTGGAAAGTGTGCGAAATATCGTTGAAGGTGCTGCAGAGCTGGGTATTAAATATCTCACATTGTATGCTTTTAGTACTGAGAATTGGGACAGGCCTGAATACGAAGTGAATGGCCTGATGGCATTATTGGTGGATACTATCCGGAAAGAGGTTCCTACACTGAATAAGAACAATATCAAACTTCATGTTATCGGCGATATAAAGATGCTTCCTGAAAATGCCCGGCAGGAACTTTCCGAGGCCCTGGCAGATACAGCGGCTAATACCGGGCTGAACCTTGTAATGGCACTCAGTTACAGCAGCAGGTGGGAGTTGGTGAATGCAGTGCAACAGATTGCAGCGGATGTAAAGGATGGAAAAGTATTGCCGGCCGATATCACACAAGACACATTAAAACAATATTTGAGTACCAGTAATTTCCCTGATCCCGAACTAATGATCAGGACCAGCGGGGAATTCAGGATCAGTAACTTTTTATTATACCAGTTAGCTTACGCCGAATTATATTTTACAGATACCCGCTGGCCCGATTTCAGGAAAGAAAATTTATATGAGGCCATTTTGGATTTCCAGCAAAGGGAAAGAAGATTTGGAAAAACAGGCGAACAGGTCAAAACATAACATCAAAATAAGATGAAAACCAGTACTGTTTTGTAATTCAATAACAGGATAGACCTTTCATTTAACAAATAGTTTTCATTAATGGGCTTAATTTGCCGCACGTAAAAAACCAATTGATGCACAGGATTTACCAGAACGTTTTTTTATTTACAGTTTTAATTTTGTCAAGCCAGCACATTTTTGCACAGATCACCGATAGCAATGCTGTATCTGTAAATCCGGCCCTACAGGAGATATTCATTTCAAGGACACCAAAAGAATATACGATCGCAGGGATCACCGTAACCGGTTCAAAAGCTTTTGATCAGAACTTACTCATATCAATATCAGGAATGGCAGTAGGGGATAAAGTGCTGATACCCGGTACCGATGCCTTTAGCAAAGCCATTTCTAAGCTGTGGAGGCAAAGCCTGGTGGCAGATGTACAGATCTTTATAACCAAAATGGAAGGCACGAATATATTCCTTGAATTCCTGATCGTAGAAAGGCCAAGGCTACTTGATTTTAAATTTGCGGGTGTTAAGAAAGGTGATAAAGACGACCTTGAAGGAAAAGTGGGTTTATCTAAAGACAAGGTACTTACAGAAAATATGAAGCTGAGCGCTGTTGAAGCGATCAAAAAGTTTTACAGCGACAAAGGTTATTTGAATGTATCTGTTGATATGACAGAATTGCCTGTTGCAGGCGAAAACAATGGCGTTACACTCCTTTTCACTATTAAAAAAGGGAATAAGGTAAAAGTAAATTCGATCAATTTTACAGGGAACCAAACAGTAACAGATCTGAAATTAAAAAAGCAAATGAAAGGAACAAAGGAAATGACAAGGTTCACTTTGTTTCCCGATAAGGTCGTAAGCCCTTATGGAGATACTGCAAAAGGTAAATCCTTTAGTCAGTATTTAAAGGACGTCGATTATTTATCCTTTACCAAAACAAGGGATTATATAGATCCTTATATCAGGATAAAAGGATTTAGCGGCGCTAAATTCAATTATAAGAAATACAACGATGACAAACAGAGTGTATTGGGTTATTACAATGCCCAGGGTTACAGGGATGCAGAACTGGTCGCAGATACACAGATGTACGATGTTAAAGGCAATGTGAACATCGATATAAAAGTAAGCGAAGGAAGAAAATATTATTTTGGAAATATTGACTGGACAGGTAATACAAAATATTCTGATTCCGTATTAAATCTCTTCCTTGGTATTAATAAAGGTGATGTTTATAACCTGGAGTTGCTGAATAAACGCCTGGGAAAACAACTGACAGCAGAAGGTGGCGATGTTGGCAGCCTTTACCAGGATGACGGATACCTCTTTTTCAGGATAGACCCGATAGAAACAGCCGTATACAATGACACGATAGATTTTGAATTACGTATGACCGAAGGCCCGCAGGCAACTTACGGGCGTATAACCGTGTCCGGTAATGATAAGACCAAGGACTATGTTATACTGCGTGAATTAAGAACGATACCCGGCGAAAAATTCAGCCGATCTGATATCATCCGTACACAAAGGGAATTGTCACAGCTCGGGTTTTTTAATCCCGAAACGATCAACCCACAGGTCACACCAAATTCTGAGAATGGTACTGTAGATATTAACTGGCAGGTAGAAGAAAAGTCTGCCGACCAGTTGGAACTTTCTGCCGGATTTGGCGGCGGTATTGGTTTAACAGGAACATTGGGGGTAACATTTAATAACTTCTCAATAAAGAATATTACAAAAAAATCCAGTTGGGATCCGTTGCCTTCCGGTGATGGCCAAAAACTCAGTGCAAGGATACAGTCTAATGGTAAGGCATACAGGTCATATAATTTCTCATTCACTGAGCCCTGGCTTGGCGGTAAAAAAAGAAATTCATTTTCGGTCAGTTATTTCAACACGAAATATGCAAATGCATATGATAGTTATGGCAGTTATTGTAAATCCTGTGGTGATACCTCTTATGTCAAAACAGTTGGTTTTGGAGTATCATTGGGTAAGCAATTAAAAAAACCGGATGACTTTTTTAATCTTATCTATTCATTGAACTTCCAGCAATATAAATTAAAGAACTATCCTAATATTTTTAAAGGCATCAGTACCGGAACATCAACCAACGTAAGTTTGAAGATCACTCTGCTGCGTAATTCCGCCGGGCCAAATCCTATTTTCCCGACAAGCGGCTCAAACTTTTTATTAAGCGGACAATTTACACTCCCGTATTCTTTGATGGGAATTACTTCGGGTGCTGCCAATCAATATAAACTGCCGGAATTTCATAAATGGCGTTTTAATGCAGAATGGTATACACCTATCGGAAGAGCCAGGGGAGCCGATAAGAATAAGCAGTTTATTTTAAAAACAGCCGCTAAATTCGGTTTTATCGGTAAATATAACCAGGAACTTGAAGTCTCGCCTTTTGAACGTTTTCAATTGGGTGATGCCGGTTTAAGTAACACCACTGCCTTGCTGGGATATGATATCATTGCTCACAGGGGTTACCCGGTATACAGTAATTCAAATCCTAAAATCAACCCGGATGGAATTACGCCATCGGAATTCTTTACAATATTTAACAAATACACAGTTGAACTTCGCTATCCTTTCAGCACCAGCGCCAGCAGTACTATTTATGGGTTGGTGTTCTTTGAAGCTGCTAATGGTTGGTATAATTTTAAAGATTATAATCCATTTAAACTAAGGCGTTCAGCAGGTATTGGTGCCCGGTTCTTCCTGCCAATGTTTGGATTACTGGGATTTGATTACGGTGTTGGTTTTGACCGATACAATCAAACAAGTGGCCTTAAGGGCGCTGCTAAGTTCACCTTCCTGTTGGGCCAGGAACCTGAATAATTGTTTTTTCATTAACTTGATATATGGTTTATTTGTAAATACAATTTATTATGAAAAAATTATTGCTGATTATTTCCTGCATTTTCTTTATTGCATTTACCACCAGTGCACAACGATATGCAGTTATTGATTCCAAATATATTTTAGAAAAAATACCTGAGTATAAAGAGGCCCAGACAAAGCTTGACCAGTATAGTGTTTTGTGGCAGCAGGAAATTGACCAGCGGCAGGCTGCATTGGATAAAATGTTCAAAGACTATGATGCAGAACAGGTTATGCTTCCCGATCCTTTGAAAAAGAAAAGAGAGGATGAATTATACAATAAAGAAAAAGAACTGCGCGACCTGCAAAGAAAACGCTTTGGTTTTGAAGGAGACCTGTTCAAAAAAAGACAGGAGTTGATAAAGCCAATACAGGACAAGGTTTTCAATGCAGTACAAAAATTAGCGTTGGAAAAACAATATGACTTTATACTTGATAAAAGTGAAGGAATTACTGTTATATTTGCCGACCCAAAATTGGACAAAAGCGAAGATGTGCTCCGTAATTTGGGTGTTAAATAAAAAAGAATTGGAAATATGGGTGCAGCTTTCAACTAAAAATTAAACACTAATAATCATAAAATCTAAATTAATAAACGTAAAAAAAGAAATGAAAAAATTAATCGTAGCAGCTGTAATGGTACTGGGAACTTTTTTAAATGCATCTGCACAAAATAAAATAGGTTATATCAGCCTTGATGAATTGATAGGTGTTATGCCGGAAGCAGAAAAAGCAGATGGTGAATTAAAAGAATACCAGGCATCTCTTGCCCAACAGGGACAGGATATGATGAAAGAATTGGGTGATAAGGACAGCTTGTTCGTAAGAGATTCAGCCAAGCTTTCACCAAGCATGAAAGAAATAAAAAGGAATGAACTTATCGCATTGTATCAAAAAGTCCAGGGATGGAACCAGCAGGCACAGGATATGTACCAGCAAAAAGCACAGGAAAAAATTGCCCCGTTGAAAGAAAAAGCAATGTCTACTATAAAAGAAGTAGCAAAAGAAAATGGTTATGCGTATATACTGGATGCAAACACTGTGATCGTTGGCCCTCCGGGTGAGGATTTGATCGGGCTGGTTAAAAAGAAGATGGGTATAAAAGATACACCGGTACAACAAAAACCGGCTCCCAAAAAACCGTAAGTATTAAAAATTAAAAAATAGTATAAAGCCATCTGCATTTACACAGGTGGCTTTATTATTTTTGGAATATGGACGTACAAAGACCAATCGGCGTTTTCGACAGCGGGTATGGCGGCCTGAGTATTTTAAAAGAGATAACTGCCGCCTTACCACAATATGATTATATCTATATGGGGGATAATGCACGTGCACCTTATGGCAGCAGGGATTTTAATACCGTATATGAATACACGCTTCAATGTGTGAAATGGTTCTTTTCACAGGGCTGCCCTTTAGTAGTATTGGCCTGTAATACAGCCTCTGCAAAAGCGTTAAGGACAATACAGCAGAATGACCTGCCTCACATTGACCCTGCGAAACGTGTGCTCGGCGTAATAAGGCCCACCTCGGAAGTGATAGGCGGGTATAGTAAGACCGGCCATGTGGGCGTTATGGGCACAACAGGTACCGTACAATCGGGTTCTTACCTGATCGAGATAGAAAAATTTTACCCGGGTATAAAAGTCAGCCAGGAAGCATGCCCTATTTGGGTTCCGTTAGTGGAAGCCAACGAACATCAGTCAGCAGGGGCTGATTATTTTGTAAAAAAACATATTGATCATTTATTGCAGGAAGATCCTGCTATTGATACGATCCTGCTCGCCTGCACCCATTATCCATTGCTGATAGATAAAATAATGAAATATGTGCCCACGGGTATCTCGGTCATTGCCCAGGGAGAGATCATCGCAGAAAGTTTGAAAGATTATTTAAACAGGCATCCGGAAATGGAAAAAAAGTGCAGTAAAGGCGCCACAAGGAATTTTTATACAACAGGTGATAAGGGTGATTTTAATAACCATGCAAGTTTGTTTTTTTCTGAGGAGGTAGTGGCTGAAAAAATAAAACTGCCGTAAAAAGCTGAAAATCAGTAAAAAAAATGTCAAAATCTTTTCAAATCGTTTTACATTTTATCATTAAACCCCTACCTTTGCCGTCCTTTCACAAGCAGCGGGGATGGTGCCCGGCTGATAGAAACGAACATTAACAACATTTGTAAAAGGAAAAACATAAAAAAATGCCCGGAAAAAAAAGAACCTACCAACCCCATACACGCCGTAGAAAATCTGTACATGGATTTCGCAGGCGTATGCAGGATGCCAATGGCCGCAAAGTATTGGCAAGCCGCAGAGCAAAGGGACGTCATAAGCTTACAGTTTCTGACGAGCACGGTTCAAAAAAATAGATCAATATTCCCGCATTGAACCTTCAATGTTGGAAAAATGTATATTAGCCTTTGCATTTTGCAAAGGCTTTTTTAATATTAGTATTTGTCAACTACCCAACGATATTTTTTCAGGAAAGCAGATAAACTCAAAAGCAGGAAAGCAATTGATATGCTTTTTGGCAAGGGTAACAGCTTTTCCAATTTTCCTTTTAAAGTGATCTGGCTACCGGAAAATAAAAATGCTGTATTGCAAACAGCCGTGGGTGTTAGCAGCCGGAATTTTAAAAAGGCAACAGACAGGAACCGTATCAAGCGATTGATGAGAGAAGCCTGGCGCCTGCAAAAGAATAAATTGCAAGATCACCTGCTGGAACAAAATGAAAAAATGTCTGTTTTTATTTTATACATGGGTAAAGAAGTTCCGGAATATGAACTGGTATTTGAAAAGGTCGGGAACATTATAAACAGGCTCATAAAATTTGCT
This sequence comes from Ferruginibacter sp., assembly GCA_040006715.1. Taxonomy (GTDB): domain Bacteria; phylum Bacteroidota; class Bacteroidia; order Chitinophagales; family Chitinophagaceae; genus Ferruginibacter. The sequence goes on from JBDTWL010000001.1 coordinate 529,498, forward strand.
GATGCGTCAGGTTAAATATATACTCAGCCTGCCATTCATTATCCTGGTAAAATTATATCAATGGATCATATCCCCGTTGCTTGGCCCCAAATGCAGGTTTACACCCACCTGTTCCCAATATAGTATTGAAGCATTTAAAAAATACGGACCCTTCAAAGGCCTTTGGCTTACGATCAACCGGGTAAGAAAGTGTCATCCCTGGGGAGGGCATGGGTATGATCCGGTTCCTTAGTATGAACAGATGAATTTAAAATAATAAATGTAAAATGTAAAAGTTGATTCCACTTTTACATTTTACATTTCTCTGTTTAATATTTTGCATTATTTCCCTGCAGCCTCAAATCTCTCCGCCACCTTACTCCAGTTGACCACATTCCAGAAAGCCGCCAGGTAATCTGCACGCTTATTCTGGTATTTTAAATAATAAGCATGCTCCCAAACATCTGCTCCTAAAACAGGCGTGCCTTTTACTTCTGCAACATCCATCAATGGGTTATCCTGGTTAGGAGTAGAGCTTACTTCTAATTTGCCTCCCTTTACTATCAGCCATGCCCAGCCGCTGCCAAAACGTGTCATTCCGGCCTGGTTGAATTTTTCTTTGAATGCATCGAAAGAGCCAAATGCCGCATCAATGGCATCTGATAATTTACCTGAAGGCATACCACCGGCATTTCCGGCAAGGCTTTCCCAGAAAAATGTATGGTTCCAATGCCCGCCACCGTTATTACGAACAGCGGGGCTGATGCTGCCGGCATTTTTCACAAGGTCTTCGAGGGATCTCGTTTCATTATCTGTACCGGCAACAGCTTTATTTAAATTATCAACATAAGCCTGGTGGTGCTTGTCATGATGTATCTGCATGGTTTGTTTGTCAATATGGGGTTCCAATGCTTCATATGCATAAGGAAGCGGTGCTAATGTAAATGCCATGATTTTTTAATTTTATTCGTGTAAAAAATAATTGTGTGTCAGGAGAACAAAATTAAAGCCAATAAGTTGAAATCAAATTAAATTACAAAAAGAAGTTCCATATCCCGAAAGTCATCTTTTGGCTTTGAAAAAATCTTTCATCAGCTTAGCACATTCATCTGCCATTACCCCGCCCGCAATGATCGTTTTTGGATGGAAAGGATTATTGGCACCGGTAGTTTTCCGGTAACCGTTCTTATCGTCATAGGCGCCGAAAACAATGCGGCCGATCTTACTCCAGTAGAGCGCACCACTGCACATCAGGCATGGCTCAACCGTTACATATAAAGTGGCATCGGGGAGGTATTTGCTCCCCAGGGAATTATAGGCAGTTGTTAGTGCCAGTATTTCGGCATGTGCCGTACTGTCATTGAGTAACTCCACCTGGTTATGGGCTTTTGCAATGATGCTGTCATTCATGACCACAATTGCTCCAACAGGTACTTCATCTATATCAAAAGCTTTTTGTGCTTCCCTGATGGCTTGCTGCATATATTGTTCATCGCTCATAAACCTTTACTAACTTTAAAACAAATTTAAGGCAATGCCATCTCTAAATGAATTAACTGCCCTTCGTAATTTTTTTGATTCCGGTGCAACCAGGTCATTTGATTTCAGGAAAAAACAATTGCAAAAACTTAAAGATGTTTTACAACGCTATGAAGAAAGGATATACAAGGCATTGTATGAGGACCTTAAAAAAAGCCCCGAAGAATGTTGGGTAACAGAAAACGGTTTTGTAATTGCCGAGATCAATAATACATTAAAACAGCTGGATAACTGGATGCAGCCTGAAAAAGCAGGTACCAACCTGCTCAATCTTCCTTCAAAAAGTTTTGTATTATCTGATCCATTGGGGGTTGTGCTCATCATAAGTCCATGGAATTACCCGATGCAATTGCTGTTTACCCCGCTTGTTGGGGCCATGGCAGCCGGTAATTGCATTGTAATGAAATCATCAGAATTTGCACCTGCTGCTTCTGCCATTATGCAAAATATGATAAGAGAAGTATTTGATCCGAATTATATTCTATTTACTGAAGGGGATGGCGTTAAAGTGATACCGGAGATGATGAATAATTTTATTTTCGATCATGTTTTTTATACCGGCAGCACAGCCGTTGGAAAAATTATTTACCAGATGGCCGCCAATAACCTGGTGCCAGTAACGCTGGAGTTAGGCGGTAAAAGCCCCTGCGTGGTTGAATCTGATGCTGATATGAAAGTAACGGCAAGGCGTATAGCTATGACAAAATTTTCCAATGCGGGCCAAATGTGCGTGGCTCCTGATTATATTTTGGTACATGCATCCAGGAAAGATGAACTGGTAGAAGGGATTAAAGACAGCCTCCAGCGTTTTTTCGGAGATGATGCAGGGGTAAGTGACAATTACGGTAAGATAATCAATGACAGGCAGTATGACAGGCTGGTTAAATATTTAACCGATGGGAAAATTGTTCACGGTGGTAAAACTGATAAAGAAAAATTATATATTGAACCAACACTTATAACGGATGTAAATATTGACAGCGCTATCATGAAGGAAGAGATATTCGGGCCTATATTACCGATCCTGTCCTTTCAACATATGGAAGAAGCTTTGAGCATTATATCAAAGAATAAGAACCCTCTTGCATTTTATATTTTCACATCAAACAAAGAAAAGGAAAAAGCATGGTTACGATCAGTGGCATTCGGCGGCGGCTGCGTGAACAATGCAAGCTGGCACCTCACCAATCATCACCTGCCTTTTGGTGGAAGGGGATTCAGCGGTAATGGGCATTATCATGGTAAGTATAGCTTTGATACGTTCAGCCACAAGAAAGCGGTCATGCGAACCCCTACCTGGTTCGATCCTTCAATAAAATACCCGCCTTTCAAAGGGAAACTAAAATTATTCAAATGGGTTATTCGCTAGTTTCCCGGCCATAATGATAAAACAGCAAAACATAAAGAGAACATTCATTGCATTAATTTTGTTATGTATTTCATTCAGCGCATATGTGCTGGTAGTGAATAAAAATTCAAAACAGATGACAACAAGGCAAAAATTTTTAAAAGCAGTTTACCCCGTATTGATGTGGTGGCGAAACAGGCCGGATGCTGAAAAAAGTATTCTTTCGAATAAAAAAGCAATACCTGTTGTATCTTTTTATTCATTAAAAGATACAACCATAACGGGCCGGCTGTTCGATTTTGCCGATCTAAAAGACAAAAAAGTTTTATTGGTGAATACCGCTTCAAATTGTGGTTTTACAGGTCAATATGATGACCTTGAAAAATTATATCGCCGGTATGAGGGAAAGCTGGTGATCGTTGGATTTCCCGCCAATGATTTTAAAGACCAGGAAAAAGGCAGTGATGAAGAGATCGCACAGTTCTGCAAACGGAATTTCGACGTTAGTTTTCCTTTAATGAAAAAAAGCAGTGTCAAAAAAAGTGAACAACAAAATGCAGTTTTCAGGTGGTTAAGCGACCCGGCAAAAAATGGGTGGAACAAGCGTGGGCCTACGTGGAACTTTTCCAAATACCTGGTGAATGAACAAGGGGACCTGATCAATTATTTCGGCCCTGCAATTTCGCCTTTGGATAAAGCGGTGATAAAAGCGATCGGGGAATAAATTCTTTGTGCCTTCGTGTCTTTGCGGATATTTCACCGCCAGGGCGCAAAGACGCTAAGAAAAAAAATAAGAAAATATGTTTACCAAAGCAGATATTGAAAAATATTTTATAGCCGAAAGATCAGAAAGTTTACTTTTTGTTTTTATCGGTATTGCAGCAATTGTACTCGCGGTTGTTTTTTTCTTTTTCCTGAAAACCAATCTTTATAAAGGGATGGCATTGCCCTTGGTATTGATTGCTGTTTTACAAATTACTGTTGGGTACACCGTTTACAAACGAAGTGATGGAGACAGGAAAAGAAATATCTATGCGTATGATCTCAATCCATCTGAACTGAAAGGAAAAGAAATTCCACGTATGGAAAAAGTGATTAAGGATTTTGTGCTCTATCGTTGGATTGAGCTCATATTATTGATCGTTGGCCTGCTGATGGTCTTCCTGTACAGGTCAAATATCGAAAGGGATTTTTTGTACGGACTTGGAGTAGGATTGGCAATACAGGCATTTATCATGCTTGGGGCGGATTATTTTGCAGAAGCAAGGGCAAAAGAGTATACAAAAGGATTAAAAGAATTTACACAGAAAATATAGTTCTTCTTATTCATCCGCGTAATCATCACAATGGGCATTTTTCATGATAGTTAATGATCTCGATAGGAGTGCGTTCAAACTCATAACCACTATAGTGTGCATTGACCTCATTTAAAACCTCGTTTATTTCTTCAGGAGAATTTAAGGTTACAAGCTTATAACGGAATTCTTTAATGCCCGGCAGGCCTTTTAGGTAATTCGTATAATGCCTGCGCATTTCATTGATCCCTACAACAGGGCCCTTCCATTCAACAGATTTGTATAAATGTTTGCGGCAAACTTCTATACGCTCCTGCAAAGTTGGTGAAGGCAACATGGTTTGTGTTGCTAAATAATGTTTTATTTCCCTGAAGATCCAGGGATAGCCAATGGCAGCACGGCCGATCATGATACCATCAATCCCATAACGGTTTTTATATTCCAAAGCTTTTTGGGGGCTATCAATATCTCCATTACCAAAGATGGGGATATGGATGCGGGGGTTGTTCTTTACTTTGGCAATCAGGGTCCAGTCTGCCTCGCCTTTATATAACTGGCACCTGGTGCGGCCATGTATGGCCAATGCCTGCACACCGATATCCTGCATGCGTTCCGCCACTTCTTCAATATTCTTTGTACTATCGTCCCAGCCCAGTCTTGTTTTTATTGTTACAGGCAATGTTGTCCCTTTGATAACAGCCTTGGTTAGCCGCACCATCAGGTCAATATCTTTCAACACACCCGCCCCTGCTCCCTTGTTGACAACTTTCTTTACCGGGCAGCCGAAGTTAATGTCTACCAGGTCGGGTTTTACTGCCTCACAGATACCGGCACTCATAGACATGGCATCTTCATCCCCCCCAAAGATCTGTATGCCAAATGGCCTTTCTTCTTCGCTGAAGTCGAGTTTTTGCCTGCTTTTCATGGCATCCCTGATAAGGCCCTCGCTGCTGATGAATTCGCTGTACATAAGGTCTGCCCCATTGTCTTTACACAATGCCCTGAACGGGGGATCACTTACATCTTCCATCGGTGCCAATAGTAGCGGGAAATCTGGTAATTGTATGTGGCCTATTTTGGGCATATCATTCTTTGTATATTGCGGCTGCAAATTTACAACAATTCAGCTTAGTCTATGCAATACAGAAGTGTAAGAGGTTTTACGGGTTTTGGCCAGCTAGGTACGCTATTTGTATTTTGGGGCCTTGGATTCATCCTTGCCGCTGGCGTACAGCTCATTATCGGGTTGCAAATGATACCCCCCGGCACCGCGTTTAAGGATATGGGTAATGCCATGCTGGAAGCAATGACAAGACCTGAAAATGTGGGATATACAAGAATGTTGCAGGTACTAGGCACATTCTGCTTGCTATTTATTCCCGCAATACTATATTCCTGGATAACAAATGGCCGTAATAAATTCTGGCTTGGCTTTAATCCTTATGTAAGTGTTTACCAGTTGCTAATTGGTTTTCTTATCATTTTTTGTGCTAATATATTAGCAGCTCCCATTGAAGATATCTGCAAAACTGTAATTGTGCATTTTCCCACAGTAGATTCAATGGCAAAGAAACTGGAGAATATGTATAATGAACAGGTAATCATACTGAGTAACCTGAAAAGCTGGCCCGAATTCTTAATGGCGATCGCCATCATGGCTTTTTTCCCGGCATTGTTTGAAGAGGTTTTTTTCAGGGGGGCTATGCAGGACTTGCTGGTTCGCTGGTGGAAAAAACCATTGCTGGCCATTCTGGTCACTTCACTTGTATTTAGCCTCATACATTCATCTATATATCTTTTTGTAAGCAGGGCTGCACTGGGTTTTGCGCTTGGCCTCATGTATCATGTAAGTAAAAATATCTGGGTAAATGTTATTGCACATTTTTTGAATAACGCCATTGCACTCGCCCAGTTATTTTATATGAGTACTGCAAAACAGAAAATAGATCCGGGTAAACTCGATCCCAAAGTATCCTGGTGGGTTGCTGTAATAGCATTGGCAGCATTGTATTTATTATTCAGGCAGCTTCAAAAGATTTCCAGGAATAATAAGGCTAAAATAGATATGCAGGAACGGCTGATCGTTGTAAAAGACAACAGCTATGATCCATTTAAAACATCAGAAAATATTTAAGCTTGGCGCTCAACATTCAGACATTCAGGACAAGGGCATTGACTGCGTTGATATTTGTCATTGTAATGCTGCTGGGATTATTTATCAATGCATGGAGTTTTATCGGATTGTTCATGGTCATTATGATAGGATGCCTTTTTGAATATGTAAAGATCATAAAGAAGATCAATGGAAAACGATATTTAATTTACCTGCCACTCGCCGCCATTTATATTGTTATGCCTTTATTAATGATGATCGACCTGGGCATAACAATAAATATTCATACTGCCGGCCCGGCTATTGAAACTATTACCTATTCACCCTTATTGCCTTGCGCTATTATTTTTTCCATATGGATAAATGATACGATGGCTTATCTCGTAGGTTCCTTTATTGGTAAGACGCCCTTTTCAAAAATATCACCTAAAAAAACATGGGAAGGAACGATCGGCGGCGCTTTGTTATGTGTTGTAGTAATTGTATTGGCGGGTCATTATATTCCTGTTGCAAAGATCATCGGTTGGAAATATTGGTTAGTTATAGCTGCTATTTGCGCTGTTTTTGGAACTGCCGGGGACTTGTTGGAAAGTAAATTAAAGCGTATGGCAGATATAAAAGACAGCGGTAATTTCATGCCGGGGCATGGTGGCTTTCTCGATAGGTTTGATTCTTTGCTGGTAGCAACACCGTTTGTCTGGCTCTATATCCATTTATTATTGTAACAGGCATGAAAATCTAATGCTTGTTTGTAACTTCGCCTTTCAATTTTTTTTAATGACTATACACAGGGAGGGATATAAATCCATTGCGGTAGCTACGCTTATTTTGGGAGCGCTGAATCTTTTATTGTTCTGGCTTCTCGGATCTTCTTTATTATGGCTTTGTGCACTGGTATTTGCTGTAAGCTTCATTTTTTTACTATTCATCGTTTCTTTTTTCCGGATACCTTCACGGAAATTAACGATCAATGATAACCAGGTGATTGCTCCTGCCGATGGTAAAGTGGTTGTGATCGAAGAGACTATAGATGATGAATATTTTAAAGTCAAAAGATTGCAGGTATCTATTTTCATGAGTCCCCTCAATGTGCACGTGAACCGGAACCCAATCAGCGGAGAGGTAGTGTATAACCAATATCATAAAGGAAAATTCCTTGTAGCCTGGCACCCTAAATCATCTACAGAAAATGAGCGGCATTCAGTTGTTCTCAGGAAAAATGGTTTCGAGGTATTGGTAAAGCAAATTGCCGGGGCCGTTGCAAAGAGGATCATTAATTACCTAGAAGTGGGAGAAAAAGTAGAGCAGGGAACAGAAATGGGATTTATAAAGTTTGGAAGCAGGGTAGATCTTTTGTTACCAGTGGGTACTAAGATAAATGTGGGGTTAAATGAAGTTGTGCAGGGAGGAGTTACTGTTATAGCTACTATCTAGTATTTTAACAAAGCAGCTATCTTATTTACGATTTTAAGCCTTATTTTTAATGTAATTAACCATACAAAATTATTAAAATGAAAAAAGTATTTTTATTAGCTACAGCAGCATTTCTTTTTACAGGGGTAAGTTTTGCAGATGGAGGAAAGAAAGGCAAGAAATGTGCAAAAGGAAAATCCTGCTGCTCTAAGTCTTCTAAATCATGTTGCAAAGACAAATCAAAGACAGCTAAACTCTGATTGCTTTAAAAAAGTTCCTTAACCTCCTGCTAAATCAGGAGGTTTTTTCATAGTATCCATGTGATAAGTACTGATTAAACAAACGAGGCATTTTCTATGTGTTCTATGTGGTCCACTATATGTTTCTAAAAAATATTTTCCAATTGGTCCAGGTGGGTAATTGTATAAGTAGGTTGAATGTTTGTAGTAGCATTGATATGATTTACAAAAACCGTATCCATTCCTGCATTCATGGCGCCTTGTATGTCTGCGTCTAAATTATCACCGATCATGATAGATTCTTCCAGGCTGGCTTTTGCTTTTTGAAGGGCAAATTCAAATATCTCTTTTTTGGGTTTCAGGCTGTTGCTTCCTTCAGAGGTGATGACATGGGTGATAAATTTATCAAGCCCGCTGTTCCTGATCTTACTCCATTGTGTTTTTTCAAACCCATTTGTGATCAGGTGAATATGATATTTTTTTTCTTTAAGATATTGCAGGATCTCCATGGTATATGGAAACACTTCTTTTTTGGTGGGTAATATTTCAAGGAACCGGCCGCTGAGGGCTTTTGAAAGCGGTTCATCACCTATCTTAAAATCAAGCAAGGTACGCCACATACGTTTCCATTTCAATTCATCAGCACTGATAAACCCTTTTTGATACCTGTCCCACAAAAGCTCATTGTGATAAATATATTTCTTATAAAAATCATCAAATACGGGCGTTACTTTTACATGGAGCTCAAACTCAATATATATTTCCCCGAGGGTAGTTTTTGCATTGGTGTCAAAATCCCAAAGTGTATGATCAAGGTCAAAAAAAAGATGTTTGTATAAAGGCATGAAAACGCTGTTTTAAATTAATGCTTGTTTAACTTTGATACTGCCTGGTTTGACATTCCGACGAAGGAGGAATCTCTGGTGAGATGCTTCGTTCCTCAGCAGGACAGTACGGGCTGCAAAAATAGGATTATTAATTTTTAAATTTATTTTGATGAATGTAGTTATCACCGGGGCCAATAAAGGTATAGGGAAAGCAATTGCTGTCAAATTTGCATCCTGCGGCAACAATCTTTTTTTATGCGCAAGAAACCTCGAACAGTTAAATGAAACTGCATTGGAGATACAGGCAAAATTTCCCTCAGTAAAAATAAAAGTGAAATCAGTGGATCTTTCAGAAAAATCACAGGTCATTTCATTTGCAGACTGGTGCCTTCACCATGCAACCCCTGATATCCTCGTAAATAATGCAGGAGTTTATTTGCCGGGCAATACGATCGATGAACCAGAAAATAACCTGGACCTGATGATGAATACGAATCTTTACAGTGCTTACCATCTTACCAGGAAACTTGTACCGGCCATGATCAAAAATGGCAGTGGGCATATTTTTAATATTTGCTCCATCGCTTCTCTTCATGCTTATGATGGTGGCGGCGGTTACAGCATCAGTAAATTTGCACTCAATGGATTTTCACAGAACCTAAGACATGAGCTTAAGGCAACGGGTATAAAAGTGACCGCTGTTTTCCCGGGAGCTGTTTTAACAGATTCCTGGGGCGATTTTGATAACAGCAATGGCCGGATCATGGAAGCGGATGATATTGCAACAATGGTTTTAACTGCCAGTAATCTATCTCCACAGGCTGTAGTAGAGGAAATTGTGGTTCGCCCGCAATTGGGAGACCTATAATACATCTTACGCCGAAAAAAAACATGCTTTTACAATTCCTCCGGCATAATTAACAGTTCCTTAAAACCTTTTAAACTTTAGATAACGGATCTGCAAAAACAGATAGGTTAAATTTGCAGTTGCTGATGAGCGATATATGAATCTATTTTTACGAAAAATATGGTTGTTTTTGTTTTTTTGCCTGGGTATCATACACTCAAATGCCCAGGTAAACATCTCCCAGGAGATCTTTCCTGCGCAGATCAACAAGGATGAGTTTGCAACCCTTAAGATCATTATTGAAAATAGTAATACCATTCAGAAGGTAACGGCTCCCTCCTTCAAAAATTTTATTGTATTGAGCGGTCCCAACCAGGAGAACGGGATGACTTCTATAAATGGAAATGTAAAAAGATATTCCGCACTGACCTTTGTCCTAAAACCAAAGCGCCCGGGTAAGATCAACATTGATGCAGCTATTGTGAACATTGCAGGCAAAATGTATAAAACAAATACTACAGAATTGCTTGTGAACAATGCTGCAACCGGAAAGGGCCCGGGTAATAATGTAGCGACAAATCCATTTGCCAACTTTGACCCGTTTGCGGAAGAAAGATCAACTGCTGACTTCACTGATTACATTTTGCACAAGGGGGAAAATGTTACAGATAAGGCAAATAAAAATATGCAGTTAAGGCTGGAGACCGATAAAAAAACTTGCTTTGTTGGCGAACCGATCGTGGCCACATATAAGTTATATACCAGGTTAAAAAGTGAAAGTAAGCTTACCCAGAATCCTTCTTTCAATGGTTTTTCTGTTATTGACCTGACAAGGCCGGACATATCCAATGGCTATACCAGGCAAAAACTAAATGGCAGGGAATACAATGTATACACGATAAGAAAGGCCCAGCTTTATCCTTTGCAGCCAGGCAATATTGACCTGGAAGAAGCTGAGCTCGAAAATAACATTCAGTTCATAAAAGATGATTATGTAAATAAGCGTAACAATGATGTGTTTGGCCTGTTTGATGAATTTGCTGCGGCAACGGTGCCCCCGGAAGGGATCATAAGCCAGACAGTGAATTTAAAAAGCATGCCCGTAACCATCCTTGTTAAACCATTGCCTGAAACGAACAAACCCGTTTCATTTACAGGTGCGGTTGGCAATTTTTCCGTAGACGTACAATTACAAAAAACAAATTTTCCTGCAAATGAATCGGGTAAGCTGATCATAAGGATCAGTGGGAATGGGAATCTTCAATTGCTTACTGCTCCTGTGTTGGAATGGCCGGCAGGAATTGATCCATACGATCCCAAGGTTTCAGAAGAGTTGGATAAAACTGCTGTCCCGGTACGTGGCAGTAAAACATTTGAATATAGTTTTTCGGTGAATGCCCCCGGAAACTATTCATTGCCCCCGGTTAAATTTAGCTATTTTGATCCCAATACGGCAAGCTATAGAACGACGGCATCAAAGGAAATTTCTTTGATCGTAACAAAAGCAACCGGCCCATCGCAGGTTGCACCTGTACTTTCAAATAACAAGGAAACGGTTTCGGGAATCAATAAAATATTCAACAACCGCTGGTGGATCATTGAATTCATAGCGGTTATTATGATGATCGGCCTGATCATCTGGGTGAGGAAAGATAAAAGATCAACAAAAGATATAAACAACCTAAAAGTGGTAGATAAGGAACAAGAAGTAAAACTGAATACGATCCTTGAAACTTCTGCCATTAACCAGCAGAACCCGCTTATAAAGACAGAAGAATGCTTATACCATGATAATTGTAACGGTTTTTATTCATTACTGAATACAGAACTGAAAAGCTATTTGGCAAATAAATTTTCAGTCGACCCCTCCGAGATCAATACAAAGAATATTTCCATTATCATGGATAAAAAGAATATCGGTAATGAGACAGCGTTGCAATTGCAACAATTATTGCAGGAGATAGAATGGCAATTATACACGCCATTTGAAAGAAATGAAAAAATGAATGAATTATACCAGGAGGCTCATGACATTATTCAGCAGGTAAATACGTACGATATCATGCATCTGTGAATTTATAACCTACACTTCTTACAGAATGGAAATGCACAGGGTTCCGGCTGTCGGCTTCGAAATATTTACGAAAGTTTAAAATGAAATTATCAATGGTCCTGGTGGTAGGATAAACATTGTATCCCCAAACAGATTGTAATATCTTTTCCCTTGTTACTACCTCGTTTTTATTTTCGATCAGTAATTTGAGCAGCATTGTTTCCTTTTTGGTAAGGGTGATCTTTGTGCCGTCTTTACTGAAACATTCAAGGGCTTTAAAATCTATTTTATTTTTCCCGAATTCATATATATCTGGCAACGGTATTTTATTTGAAAGCAATTCGCTTTTTCTTATTAATTTATTTACCCTCAGCAACAACTCTTCCAGGTTGAATGGTTTTGTGAGGTAATCATCTGCACCTTTTTTTAGGCCAAGCACCCGGTCGGCACTACTGTTCTTTGCACTTAATATTAAAATGGGAATGTCCTGGTTATTTAGCCTGATTGTCTCACAAACAGTTATCCCGTCAATTTCCGGTAACATCACATCAAGGATGATCATATCAAAATGTTCCTGTTGAACAAGTTTTAATGCATTGGCCCCGTCGTAAGTGCCTGTTACATCATAGTTTTCCAGTTCAAGGTTCAGCTTAAGCGCTTCATGCAGGTTTTCTTCATCTTCAACCAGTAATATGGAAAATTTTCTTTCAGCCATAATAAAAATTTATACCTCTTTTAATTCTATCACAAATATGCTTCCTTTTGTTGAATTGTCTTTGATCGATATCCTGCCTTTATGCGTTGAAATAATTTTCTGGGTTAGATACAAACCAAGCCCTGTACCTTTTGCACGCCTCGTAGCTTCATTACCAAGGCGATAGAATTTTTCAAATACCTTTTTCTTTTCGTCATTTTCTATACCCGTTCCCTCATCTTTTACCAGTATTTCGATATTTGGCGGCTTTCGCAATGCCGACACTGTTACGGTACTTTCTTTAGAAGAATATTTTATAGCATTGTCAACCAGGTTATTCATAGCCATCTGCAACAATAACGAGTCACCGCTTACAAAGAGCTCTTCTTTTACTGCTGCCTGTATATCTCTTTGAGGAAAACGCACCCTGAAATCATTGATACAGGTGTAAATCAGTTCACTGATATTTATTTCCTCGTTGGCAGTCCTATATCCGCCAGCCTCTATCTGCGAGGAAATAAGCATGTTATTACAGAGGTTGTTTAACCGGTTTATTTCCTGCAATGTGTTATTTATAAGACGATGTTGCTGGGTCTCATCAAGCTTTCTTAATTGCAGCGTTTCCAGGTTAAGTTGTGAAACAGCAATAGGTGTTTTTAATTCGTGTGTGATGGCCATCATAAAATTTTGTTGCTGCGTGCTGAGCTTTAGTTCACGGATCACAACCCCGTAAACAAATATTGCACCTGCAACGATCAATAGAAAGAAGATGGACCCTTCACCAATATACTGTGCAGTCTTTCTTTTCCTTTCTTTTTCGATCTTCAAATACTGGACCTGGTAACTTGTATCGTCTTTCTTTAGCTGTTGTAATTTAAAAAATGCCATTTGTTCATTTTGCTGGCTCAGGGCAATGAACCACCAAACCAACGCAGCAATTATATACGCAAGCAGGAACCAGTATATTAAAAAGATCAGCTGTATTTTTCTTGATTTAGGCATCAAGTTCGTTTAAGGGTTTAAGTCGTTTAAATAGTTTAAAAGGTTAAAATTCGGATCAACGTCTTAAACGACTTAAACCTTTAAACGTTTTGATTAATTCCGTTTATCCAGTCCCCAGGAAAGCTTACTGCGCAATGTTTGTAAAAAATTATTTTCATTGAGGCGAATGAGGTTAATGCCAAAATTCTCTTTCTTTACTGCAAGCTGGATCTCTTTTGTTACGATCTCACGCCTGCTGTCCATTGTGCATAAAAATCCATCTGTACGCCCTTCAACTTCAAATGATACAATGGTATTGTCCGGGACAATGATGGGCCTGATATTAAGATTGTGCGGTGCAACAGGTGTTATAACAAAACTGGCACTATCAGGAAAAACTACAGGGCCGTTACAACTAAGGGAATAACCGGTTGAACCTGTCGGGGTAGCAACGATCAATCCATCTGCCCAATAAGTATTTAAAAATTCACCATTCAGGTAAGTGTGAATTTTTATCATTGGCGAAGTGTCTTTTTTATGCAGCGAAAATTCATTGAGCGCATAGGGGGTTTCTCCAAAAAGGGGAATATTGGCATCGAGGTGAATAAGGGTCCTTTTATCAAGAACATATTTCCTGTTTGCGAGTGCATCAAAAGCCGTGTGCAGTTCTCCCCTGCCAATATTAGCTAAAAAGCCCAGCCGGCCATAATTGACTCCTAAAATGGGTATTCCCGAATCCTTTACCAGTGTAACGGTGTCGAGTAATGTTCCGTCGCCGCCAAGGCTTATCATGCAGTCAATACTGGAATCCATGTCTTCACCTGAGTTGAAGGTGGAATATTTTCCTTCAATACTTATCGCGGAATAGAACTGGTTAAAAAAATCCTGGTAAAAAACCGGCTCAGCGCCATGACTCACCAACTCCCTTATTAGTAAGCTGATATCCTGGAGCTGGTTATTTTCTATCCCACGGCTGTATATGGCTATTTTCATAATATTAATTCTAACAAATGGCGGTAATTCAAAACCCGACTTTAGCATGTAAAAATATACCGTTTTCGCCTAATTGATTAAAACTGTATTCAAGATAGATATTTGCATCATACAATGATAATATATCGATGCCAAACCCGCCGGTATAAAGGAACTTATTATTAAGCCTGGTATCAAATTCTTTTTTTATATAACTATATCCGGCATCTGCATAGGTTTTAGCATAAAATACAAATGGGATCCTGGGAACCGCCTTGATATGAAATGGCACATTTATATGAAATGAAAATAATTTTTTCTTCAGTGTATATTTGGCTACGGCCGCTGCTACACCATCTATTACATAATATTCCAGTCCCCTCAGGTAAAAATCGGCATATCCTATTGAGCGTTGGTTAATATAAGGCTGTGTGAACGGCAATATTACTTTTGTATAGAACTGGGCAGTGCTGTACCAATGTTTTTTATGAGTGAAGTACCTGTTGTAAACTCCCGATAGCGAAAGCATATTGACGCCTCCTTGGAAGCCAAAGCCTCTTTTCAATACTGAAAATCCATACACACTTCCTTTAAGAGGATAATTGACATTATCTGTGTTTGAATATATGAATGAATAAGAAAGATCTGTGATGCCCAGGGAAGACCTGCTGCTGTTAAAATAATGGGGGTTATAAAGCGGGTCAATAATGCTATCATTAAGATTTATATAAGTATAACTGAGAGAGACCACGTGCCGCTTAAAAAATCCCTTTCGGAGCTGGTATGAAGCACTTGCAAATAAATTGTTTCTTACAAATCCTGTTTTTTTAAAATTCAATAGCTTGTTATAATAATTTGTTTTATACGAAATTTCACGGTTTTGTGAATACCCGCCCGAGATCCTGAATCCTTCTGTTAATTTTGAATTACTATAAGGAGCATTGTAACTGAAGGAAATATTCCTGCTATAACCATTTAAAAGGTAAATGCGCAACTGGTCACCACGTCCACTGAAATTATAATGGGCAAACTTAACGCCATACACCACCCTGTTAAAATCTGCATTATAGGTTTTTAACCAGTCATTAAAATTCCGGTCTATCAGTTGAAATTGCGGCGTAGGATATACATACCATTTCTCCCTTACTTTTACATGCACTTCTAATTCATGTGCGGAAATGATGAGGGGCGTTACTTCTACTTCAGAAAATAAATTGATATTATAAACCTGGTAGCGTGCCTGTTTAAGGGTGTCCAGCAACCGTGAAATGATCAATGAATCACCTTCTTTAAAAGGCATCTCCCGGAGTATGATATAGTTTTTTGTTTTTTTATTACCGGAGATATGAATAGCAGTTACTTTTAGCTTAAGGGTCGAATCCGGTCTTTTCATATTTGATGCAGTGTCATAAACACCCGGGGCAGGAGCCTGGATGACGTTTTGCGCAAAAGAGGACCGGGAAAATAATATTGCAAGGCAGGAGAAAATAATGAATTTAAATTGTGTCATACTGCACCGCTTTGCTTCAGATCTGGTTTTCGTAAAAATAACTATTCCTTATTAATTATTATCAGCAGGCAGTGGTAAACAGGATCATATATCAAGATAATGCATGAAATGACGGTAATTATTGTCAATTTCATTTTCAAAATTTTCAATTCCGAATTGAAAATTTACATGATAGTCATAACGCTCAAATGTAGACACTACGGTTGCTATTTCTCTTTTATTGATATGCAAGGTTATTGTAAGCATGCCCGTTTCGGGATGTACAGTTGTATTCAAATGGAGGATCGTACAATCATTGCTTTCTACAATGCGGCTTATTTCAGAAATAGAGAATTGGGATCTTTCCATTTCCAGTACAATGATACCGCCGATCTCGTTGGCACCTGAAAAATTTCCAAGCGTCTTTAGGAGGTCGGTAGTGGTTATAACGCCTGAAAATTCATTTTCCTTATTGATCACGGGTACGACATTCGTATCAAACTGTATACTGCAGTTTACTGCAATAAGGAAATGTGCCGTATCATAAACTGCTGCCTGAATAAAATGTTGTTGTAAAAATTCGATGGTTGTTTTTTGTTCTTCCGCATCCAGGAGGTCTTCTTCACTGATCAGTCCAAGAAACTTATTTTCCGAGATCACGGGCAGGTGTGTGACCTTGAAGTCACTTATAAGCTGTAATGCCTTGTTGACGGAATCCTGTGGCTGCAGGCGGGGTATATTTTTATTGATCAGGTTTGCTGTTAGCATCTTGCCGCTGTTTAATATTGGTATTTATATAGAGGCCTGTTACTGGTAGAAACGAATAAAAGCTTTAAACCGTTGCAGCAGGTGATCTCAATTTAGCCAGGAAGCCTTCCAGGATCTTATTGAATTCGTCCGGGACTTCCATCATCGGTGCGTGACCGCATTTATCAATAAAATGCAATTCGCTGTTAGGGATCAGCCTGTGAAATTCTTTTCCTACAAATGGGGGTGTAATGCTGTCGTTATTTCCCCAGATCAAACAGGTTGGTTGTTTTACCTGGCTGATCTCTTCGCCCAGGTTATTGCGGATGGCGCTTTTCGCAAGGGCGATTATCTTTATAACTTTTAAGCGGTTGTTGGTGATTTCAAACACTTCATTTACCAGTTCTTCGGTAGCCATAGCAGGATCATAAAATGTAAGCGCTGTTTTGTTGCGGATATATTCTTTATCTCCCCGTTTTGGATAAGTATCGCCCATGCCATTTTCAAACAGGCCGGAGCTACCAGATAAGATGAGTGATTTTATCTTATCTGGGTTTTTTAATATATATATCAGGGCAACATGGCCACCCAAAGAGTTTCCCATTAAATGAATATCCTTGTAACCCCGTTGCTCAACAAACCTGTTCACAAATTTTTGCAGCCCACCAACGGAAGTATGCAGCAGGTCAAGATCAAGTAAAGGAAGTATGGGTACCACCACTTTATGTGTATTGCGGAAATACCCGATCAGGTCATTAAAATTGCTAAGGGCGCCAAATAACCCATGTAACAACATGAGTGTTTCACCTTCACCTTCTTCTATGAATTTAAATTTACCGTCTTGTTTTATTTCGTAGCTCATGCTGATATTAACGTATGATTTTTGTAATGCTATACCCTGGAGTACCAGCTAACGGTCTAAAATTACATTAAAGTAAGATAATGGCTCAAATTAATGCTATATTTTATTAGAAACAGCACCAAAAAAATGTTGTAACTGGTTGAACATATCCTTAAAAAACGGGATAATAATGCCTAATTTATCAATGACCCAGTGCCCTAATGGCTGTATGAATGGATAACAACGGGATGCTGTGATAGTATCATTTTTTATTAAATGTAACTGTACCGCGTAGAATAGGAAAATACTCAGCACAATACCATATAATAATGCGTAAAAAATAATTCCCCCCAGCTTGTTTACCCACCCAAGCATGACCAGTTCAGCCGTTCGTTGCAACATTTTACCCCCCAGGTGTACAAGCACTACAACGATTAAAAATACCAATACAAAAGATATAACCGGGAGCCATTTTGCCGATACACTGGTACTCGAAGAGAGTTTTGCAGCAACTACCGCAGACAGTTTTAACGCCGCAGCCATCCCCGCTATGAATGCAATAATGGAAAAAAGCGCTATTATTAATCCTTTTTGATAGCCTTTAATGCACGCAAGGATGACCAGGATAATAAAAACTACATCAATGACCATAATGTATTGTTGAAAATTACTGCAGCAATTCTTTTACAATAGAACTGATGGTCTTGCCATCGGCCTTCCCTGCCAGTTGTTTGGATGCAACACCCATGACCTTACCCATATCCGCAGCAGAAGATGCTCCTGTATCAGCAATTATCTTACCAACAGCTTCCTTTATTTCTGTTTCGGTCATTTGCTTCGGCAGGAATCTTTCGATCACAGCCATTTCCTCTCTTTCTTTTGAAGCAAGGTCTTCCCTTCCCTGTTTTTCAAATATTTCTAATGAATCACGGCGCTGCTTCATCATCTTTTGTAAAAATTTTTGTTCAGTGGCCTCATCAATTTCGCCGCCTGCACCCGGGTCGGTCTTAGCTTTGATGATCTCTGCTTTAATGGCCCGAAGGCTGCGCAATACTGCTTCATTTTTTGATTTCATGGCATCTTTCATTTCAGCCATGATCTGTTGTTCTAATGCCATAGTAAAAGTTTTGAGCTGTTAGTTATTAGCTATAAGCTGTTAGTTGTTTGTAAAATGTATAATTATCTCAGTTCTTATAAAAACTAAACCACAGGTAAAATACAAAAGTAAATTATTAAAGAGCAGCTAAAAGCTAATGGCTTATAGCTAACGGCTTTTACTGCTCCTTCGCTAATTCTGCCCTGAATTTTTCAATAAATCCTTTTGCAAACACTTTCATTTCCGTTGCCAACGCATCCTGGTTTGTAGCCCGCTTAAAAGTGTCTGCCATCGTTGTAAGCATCTGGTAAAAAAAATCGCCCATTTCATCTACCATCATGTCTTTTGTCCACAGGTCTATTCGCAGTGCCGATTTATCTCCTGCATCCCAGAAAGCCAGGCACATGGCTTTAGCTTTTTGTTTCATTTCCGCGGTACTATCACTTGCCTCCCAAAGTATCTGGTCGGGGATCTTATTCGGGTCAAGCATTACGTCAATTGTTATCGTCGATTTCTGCATAAAGACTGGGCCTTTTTGAGCTGCAAAGTTAAGTGTTTATTGTTCTGCAGTTTCCTGTAATGCCTGCCATAAATTAGCAGCAGTTTTATCCCAGGAATAAATTGATCCTACCAACTTCCCGATATTAGCTAGATCGTTCTTCAGGTTCTCATTTTTATAAAGCAGCATCATCTTTTCCGCTATATTTTTTTCATCGATCTTTGCGTATAAAGCTGCATCATTGTATAAGCTCTTGCAGAATTCATTGCTGGTAGTTATCAACGGGATATTGTTCTTAAGTGCCGTTAACCCTTCTTCCTCCATGATCTCCATTGCCGGCAGGTAAATGGCAGCATAGGCTGCCGTCGTAATTTCGGCATGCGATTCCTCGTTTGCCGGGACCACTATTTTTACTTCATCGCGGTATTTATAGGTTGCAAGATCCTTTACCGGGTTTTCTTTTTGCGCCGTTCTTATTACCAGCACAAGCTGCATGTTTGAAAGCTGCCTTTTCTTAAAAGCAGAAAAAGCTTTTAGCAGGATGGTCGTATTTGATGCCGAGGCTTCAGTTATATAACATAGAAAAAATTCTTTTCCTTCTGAATATTTATCCCTGGTAGCCTGCATCTTATTGAATCCAACAGTAACCCCTTCAGGCAGGCCATAACCGATAACATGTGTTTTGCTTTTTGCAGCCGGAAAGTATCCAGTCAACGCAACGCTTATTGCTTGATTTGAAACGGCAATATGATGGGCCTTTGCAACAAACTTTTTAAAATATTTTTTTAAATAACTGTTATCGCTACGTGTAAATAAATTTTCTTTCTGCAAAAAAGAAAGGTCTTTTAAAACCAGGCATTGCTTCACAGAAGTGCGCAAGCTGCTGTTGATACCATCGCTGACAAAAAGATCTGCATGGTATTTATTAAGTAATGACGGGACCTTGAAATTATACCAGTAATGTCCCAGCAACCTGTTCCTGATCTGGGGGGTAAGTAAAACGGGGATTATATTTTTTTGGGAAATGAGTAAAGGACTGAAAGGCTTGTCAAAAATAAAAATAAAATGACAGGCCGGGTATTTCTCTGCCAGTATAGTGAAGCACCGGTAGTTGAAATTTTTTGAAGGATCATCTTTGGTACCGGGAAAGCTGATGTGAACGGCAATGGTCATCTTATATTTATTTCAGCACTTTTACTTTTACAGTTTCGATCCTGGTATCGCTTACACTCAAAATGTCGAATTCATAATTGCCGACAATGATGCGTTCTTTTTGTTTGGGAATGGCTTCATGGTTTTGAATGATGTATCCTGAAAGCGTTTCTGCTCCTTCATCGCCGCTAAAATGGAGATCGTATTTCTCTGCGATCAGGTCTAGTTCCATCCTTCCGCTGAAAATATATTCATTGCTGGCGATCTGTTTATCAACAAATGATTCTGCCACATCATATTCATCTTCTATCTCACCAAAGATCTCTTCCAGTATATCTTCCATGGTAACTATGCCTGCTGTTCCGCCAAATTCATCAATAACCCATGCAATACTTTTTCTTTCCTTACTGAATTTATTCATCAGGTCGGTAGCACTCATGCTTTCAGGAACAGTTGGAATGGGATGTAAAACCTCTCTTAAAGAAGCCGGTTGTTTGAACATATCAAGCTGGTGAACATATCCCAGGATATTGTCAATATTGCTATCAAATACCACCAGCTTACTGAGCTTTGTTTCTATAAAACGCTCTTTTACTTTTTCAATACTTGTATTACTGCTAATGCTTTCAATTTCCTTCCGGGGTATCAGGCATTCCCGGAGTTTTACCTCGCTCAATGATAAAGCATTTTCAAATAATTCTTTATTCAGCTCTGAGCTCTCTTCTTCATCATGATTTTTTGTCTGCTGGATAAAATGCTCCAGGTCAACTTTACTGAAAGCTTCTTTCTTATCATTCAGTTTTACATTAAAAATATATTGCAACATCCATTCGGCGATGTTAACAAAGAATGCTGCTAATGCAGACAACAGCCAATAAAAGAACCGGGAGAGGTAGCTGATGAAATTGGAACTTAAAATGTTGTTGTTCCTTGCCCTGAAATATGCTTTGCTCATGAATTCTACAAATAATATTATGGCCGTTGACATGACCGTTTCAACCAGGAGCTTTATATATTTTACATAGGCAGCCGAAGATGCAGGCAACCGGGTTTCGATCCATTTCCAGATCGGGAAGAGCATATCACCTACCAGCAAGCCATAAATAACCATTACAATATTTATAGCTACCAGCGTAGTCCCTATGAACCGGGTGGGCTTATCAGCAAAATAACCCCAGGTGCGGCCACTGACCGTGCCCTGTTTCCGGTTCAATTCTATAGACAATTTATTACCCGAAACGAAGGCTATTTCGATCCCGGCAAAAAAACCGATCAAGACCAATGAGGCAAAAATGGCAAGTAATGCGATCCAATCCATGGCATAAAAATAAGAAAAACGGCTAAAACGGGTATTATATTAAGCCGGGATCAGTTTTTGAGGAATTTATCTACAAGTTCAACAGCATGTGTGCAGGCTTTTTCAAGGTGGTCGTTTATAATGCTTTCATTAAAATGTTCTTTAAAAGAAAGTTCATAAGAAGCTTTACTGACCCTTGCTGCCAATGATTCTGCAGTCTCCGTGCCCCGGCTCTCCAGGCGGTTCTTCAATTCATCTACAGAAGGCGGTTCAACAAAAATGCTGAGGGTATTTTCGGGATATTGTTGTTGTATATGAATAGCACCTTTTACATCAATATCCAGAACAGGGACCTTATCGAGGCTCCAGATCCTTTTCAGTTCCGATTTTAAAGTACCGTAATATTTCCCTTCATAAACCATTTCCCATTCGGCAAATTCTTTGTTCTGTATCTTTTGTTTGAAATCTTCCAGGCTTATAAAATAATAATCCACGCCTTCTTTCTCATTGCCCCTTGCATTGCGTGTTGCAGCAGATACAGAAAATTCAAGGACAGGGAAAACTTTCATCAGGTGCCTGGTGATGGATGTTTTTCCTGCGCCCGATGGGGCAGTGATAATTAATATTTTTTGATGGATGGAATTCATGCGCAAAGAAAAGAAAGAAATTTTTAATTGGGCAGGTTCATCAATCAATTCTTTTGATATCTGCTCCTAAATTCCTAAGGCGTTCATCGATCAATTGGTACCCCCTGTCTATCTGTTCTATATTTTGAATGACGCTTTTGCCTTGTGCACTTAGTGCAGCAATGAGTAATGCTACGCCTGCACGTATGTCGGGGCTGCTCATCGTAATACCACGGAGTTGTTGTTCTCTTTCAAGACCGATCACTACGGCACGATGCGGGTCACATAAAATAATTTGTGCGCCCATTTCAATTAATTTGTCTACAAAGAACAAACGGCTTTCAAACATTTTCTGGTGAATGAGTACACTTCCATTAGCTTGTATGGCTGTAACAATTATGATACTGAGCAGGTCAGGTGTAAAGCCGGGCCATGGATGATCGTAGATATTGAGTATGGCACCATCGAGGTATTTGGTAACAGTGTATGTATCCTGTGCAGGTATATGTATGTCATCGCCGATAAAATTCATTTTAATGCCGAGCTGCTGGAATTTTTCAGGGATCATTCCCAAGGCCGCAATACCTGCATTTTTGATCGTGATATCACTCTGCGTCATCGCTGCAAGGCCAATGAAACTACCTACTTCGATCATGTCGGGCAACATGGTATGATCGGTACCTGATAATTTTTCCACCCCCTGTATGGTAAGCAAATTGCTGGAGATGCCTTCTATTTTTGCACCCATCCGTACCAGCATTTTACACAGTTGCTGGATATAAGGCTCGCAGGCTGCATTGTAAATAGTAGTCGTGCCGCTTGCCAGAACGGAGGCCATTAAAATGTTTGCAGTACCAGTTACGCTGGGCTCATCCAGGAGCATATAAATCCCTTTCAGCTCTGCAGCTTCCAGTTTAAAAAATCCTGTAAGCTCATCATAATTAAAAGAGGCACCCAGTTTTTCAAAACCAATGATATGAGTATCCAGCCTGCGCCTGCCGATCTTGTCGCCGCCGGGTTTTGGTAAATATGCTTTTTTAAACCTCGCAAGCAAGGGGCCGGCAAGCATGACAGATCCTCTCAGCCTGCCACTTTTTTTATGGTACGATTCGCTTTGCAAATATTCTACGTTTACATCATCGGCTTTAAAACTGCAGGTATGCCTGTCAATGCGGTTGATCTTTACATTCATTTCCTGCAATAGCTCTATCAGCAGGTTCACATCAATGATGTCAGGGATATTGTTGATCACCACTTCATCGGAAGTAAGCAATACGGCGCTTATGATCTGCAGGGCCTCATTCTTGGCCCCCTGAGGCGTTATTTCTCCGGAAAGTTTTTTTCCTCCTCTTACTTCAAATATGCTCATTGATTTATTTTTACCTCACCCCAGCCCTCTCCAAAGGAGAGGGAGAATGTTTTTGTTATGTACAACAAACGTAAATAAAAAACCTGATGCAATTAATGACACCAGGTTTTTTTTAAATCAGTTGTGACTTATATTTTCAATAAAAAATCTTTTAATACCTTTTTTTAAAATTCCGGTTATTGTTCCTGTTGTCACGTCCGCCACCGCTGCCGCCCCTGTTGTCCCTGCCGCCTCCCGGGCCTCCACGGTTATCCCTGCCACCGAAGTTCTTGCGGTATTGATTGCGTCCGCCACCATACTCATCCCTTTCCGGTTCGGTCCTGTGTTTTACAAACGGGCGGTTATTGAATTCAAGTTCACCTTTTGTGATGCTGCTCAATTCACTTTGGATCGAATCATCATGCACCAGTTCTTTGTGCCAGTTGCTATATGTAAGTTTCATATAATATGCAATGGCATTAGCAAAACCCTGTTTTTTCTCGGGATTCTCTTCTTTCAACGCTTTGTCAATAACTACTTCTATGTTCTTTCCCAGGTGGTTGAATTTGGGATATTTTTTTGGATACTTAAGTCTTTCAGGCTTAGCCTTTAAAGTCTCCCTGGTAGGAATGGGATAGGGGCTTTCCACATCCAATGTAAAATCGCTTATCAGGAAAAGATGGTCCCATAATTTATGACGGAAGTCTTCTACATTTTTAAGGTGGGGATTTAAAAATCCCATTAGCTCAATCACAGCATAAGCATTACGCTGCCTTTCTTCTTTATCTTTGATAGTCAACAGGTATTCCACCATTTTTTGAATATGTCTGCCATATTCTCTCATGATTAAATGATTGCGGGTGGTGTTGTACTCCATGTTTTCAACATTTAGCATATATACAAATGTAAGCAGTTAAATAATAAGAAACAAGCTGATAACGCATTTAACCACGGTGAAACCTCCGGCAGTATACGAATGCTATCAGAACGCCAATGCTGTCTGCGGCCCAGTCAACCAGGTCAAAAGACCGGGTGGGGATGTAAAACCCCTGGATATATTCGGTGGTTAGCCCCCAGACACAGGCAGATAAGCAGATACGTATAAAATAATGCCTTTTTTGCTGTGTATAGAGAGAAGATTGTGCAACCGGCAACAGGAAAAGGAAGGTCAATAAAGCAAACATGAAGGCATGAACCCACTTATCCAGGTATGCTATTGCCATCCATTCATGCTCCGTGGGTAAACTTTCCCCCGGAAGCACTACCAGGATAAGCACTGCAATAAACCATGCCATGGCGGGCGCAAATTTTTTTAATCCAAGATCACTGAGAGAAGCAGGACGAAGTTTTTTTTCCATGATAAAATATGAAGAGGCAGCTGTGGTTAACTGCTTATCCTACCAGAGTTGTATAAGCTTCAGCCGACATAAGTTTTTCGATGTCAGCAGGATTATCTATGGTCATTTTTATCATCCAGCCTTCACCGTAAGGATCAGTGTTTACCAATTCCGGTTTTGCATCCAGGGCAGGATTGATCTCGGTAACGGTACCGGAAGCAGGTAAGAAAAGGTCACTTACTGTTTTCACAGCTTCCACGGTCCCAAAGATCTCTTCTGCTGATAATTTTTTTCCTTTGGTATTGATGTCAACATAAACAATATCTCCCAACTCATGTTGCGCAAAGTCTGTTATACCAATTGTTGCCGTGTTGCCATCTAACAAAACCCATTCATGATCTTTTGTATACCTGAGATTGGCTGGATAATTCATCTAGAAATATTTAAGAATGATTTATAAAATGATGCTGCAATTTAGCGGATTTTTTATTGAATGGTTTAAGAACTACTTTATCAGTAGTGTATCAGTTTGAAATTATGATGTCAGCCTGAGCTTGTCGAAGGCGATTGAGTTACTCGAAACCGGGTTCGACAAGCTCACCCTGACAGATAACTGAATTAATAATATTCAAACTGATACACTACCACTTTATCATTTCAATATGCATCCTGATATCACCCATTGGCCTGTTATTCCCGTCCTTTTGAACATTTGCTATCTTATGTATCACATCCAGGCCGCTCTCCACTTCACCAAATACTGTGTAATCCTGGTCAAGGAATGGGGTACCCCCGATCGTTTTATAAATATCCCTTTGTGCAGGGGTATATTTAATTCTTTTACCCATTTCCATATTACTTAATGCCCCATCATTATAAACCTGTCCTTCTACCAGGTAAAACTGGCAGGCACTGCTTGCTTTTTCAGGATTACCATCCCTTGCTGCGGCAAGTACACCTTTTTTGTGAATCAGGGAGGTCCTAAATTCTGCAGGTATGCGTGCCATATTATCACCCCCGTTGCCCAGCATTTCGCCGGCAGTAGCATGTTTGCTCAGGGGATCTCCCCCCTGAATCATAAATCCGGGTATCACCCTATGGAACAACAGGCTATCATAAAACCCTTCTATTACCAGCTTCACAAAATTATCCCGGTGTAAAGGAGTGGAATCATACAGTTTTACGATCATAACCCCCGAATCGGTCGTGATCTTTACACGAATAGAATTGTCTTTGGCAGGAACAACAGGCGCCAACTTTACTGTGCTGGCTTTTTTTACCGTGGTCTTATTTTTTGTAACAGTTTTCTTTGCCTGGGCAAAACCATTGTTAGCAGTCAGCAATGTAAAACCCATTGCTATGGAAAAAACGAGTGTTATTTTTTTGAACATATAAATTTGTTTGATCTTCCGAATATAAAAAAGAATTTATTTTTTGGCAAAACTAATGAGAATCATTTTATCCCGCATCAAAAATCCAGGTTATTAAAATACAGCAGTACATGGTCCTTTAGAAAATTTTCCTGCTCTATCATGTCCAGTTCAGGTAATGCCTTTGCCTGGGTAAAATGGGGCCAGCCTTCCTCATCGTTGCCGTCAAAAACATAATAACCGCTGGCCGAAAGGATGGTACACACTGCAATATGCATCAGGTCCTGTTTCTGCTCCTTGCTGAATTCCTGTGGTCCCTGCCCAAGTTCCTGCACACCGATCAATAAAAGCACACCGTTCATATCCGGCTTTATATTGAAACGTTCTTTCAGCTTTATGCGAAGCTTTAACCACCTTACCTGCAGGTCCTCTTCTGTATGTTGCATGCCGCAAATGTAAGTAATAAGGTTTTCAGGTTTATATTTGCCATCTTAAATGAATCAAAAAATTTGCCCGACAGATGTTAAAGATAAATTATATAAGACAAAATACCGACCATGTAAAGGAAAGGCTTGGGGTAAGGAATTTCAACAATATTGGCCTGGTTGATGAATTGCTGCAATTAGATGAATCAGTACGCCAGCAGAAAGCTGCTACAGAAGGCTTGCAGGCAACCATCAATAATAGTTCCAAAGAGATCGGTATGCTGATGGCAAAGGGGGAAAAAGAAACAGCTGAACAAAAAAAATTACAGGTAGCAACTTTAAAAAATGAATTGAGTGAAAAGAGCCTGGTGCTTGCATCACTGGAAGAAAATTTTACCAATAAGATATTATTGTTACCAAATCTCCCGCATGAATCTGTACCTGCGGGTAAAACCCATGAAGACAATGTGCTGGTAAGAGAAGGAGGAACAAAACCGACCCTGCCGGAAAATGCCAGTCCGCATTGGGACCTTATTAAGCAATATGACCTGATAGATTTTGAAACAGGTGCAAAACTTACAGGTAGTGGCTTTCCATTATACAAAGGCAGGGGAGCCAAACTGCAGCGTTCTTTGATCCAGTATTTCCTGGATTACAATACCGAAGCCGGTTATACAGAATACCTGCCTCCATTGATGGTAAATGAAGCGACAGCATATGGTACTGGCCAGCTGCCGGATAAGGAAGGGCAAATGTATCATATAACGGAGGATAAATTTTACCTGATACCAACTGCGGAAGTACCGGTTACCAATATTTACAACAACGAGATCGTAAAGGAAACCGTACTGCCCATAAAGATGACAGCTTATACACCATGTTTCAGGAGGGAGGCAGGAAGTTTTGGGGCAGATGTGCGTGGTTTGAACCGCGTTCACCAGTTTGATAAGGTTGAGATCATACAGTTGGTGCATCCACAGCTTAGTTATAATGTACTCGAAGAAATGGTCTTACATATTGAGCGGTTATTGCAGTTCCTTGGGCTGCCTTATCGAATATTACGGCTATGCGGCGGCGATATGGGATTCACTTCTGCACTCACTTACGATTTTGAGGTCTATAGTGCTGCTCAGCAAAAATGGCTGGAAGTAAGCTCTGTAAGCAATTTTGAAACATTCCAGACAAACCGCATGAAGATCAGGTATAAGGATGAGCATGGCAAAACACAATTATTACATTCATTGAACGGGTCTTCACTGGCGCTGCCCCGTATTGTAGCGGCTTTACTGGAAAATAACCAGGCTAAGGATGGTATTCATTTACCTAAAGTGCTGCACAGTTATTTTGGAGCAGGGATGATTGAGTTAATCTGAACTCCCTACTTTATCAAGCATGTTAACTGGTTAACTTGTTGACAAAGATGACAGCGTTGACTGTTCTGAAAAGTTTTCTTCTTTTATTTATTGACAAACTGTATTGTTTTTCTTTCACCATTATTTGTATAAATGCTGATCGTATAAATACCTGCAGCGAGTTTACTGAAATTCATATTAACATTCGTGAACCCGGAAATGATAGATCGATCCTTTGCCTGTACGATTTCCCCGGAAGCATCCGATACTTTAATATGTATTATTTGTTTTTCAGCAGATGTAATATTCAATGAAGCAGTTCCGCCGGTAACCGGGTTTGGCGACAGGTTCACAATTTCAAAACCTGTTTGTTTATTGAGTAAAGCAATAACAGTACTGTAAGATATCTTTCCATCCACATCGGTCATTTTGATGCGATAGTAGTTTATGCCGGCAGCAGGATCGTTATCTGTAAAATCAAATGGCTGCAGGCAGCGGGTATTGCTGGCTGTTATACTTGTAAGAGAATAATAATTTCTTCCGTCTGTACTCCTTTCAATATTAAATGTTGCCTGCAAACCGGCGCAAGCCGCTTTCCAGTTCAACAAATGCTTACCGGACTGTATAGCTCCTTTAAAATATTCTATTGTGATAGGAATTACAACCACACTAACAGGAGCCCTGAAAATAAAAGTATTATCTGAAGGAGTTTCATCTGAAGCAACTGTGTTTATATTGGCTGTAAAGGTTAATGTATCACTGATATTATTAACAGGAGGTGGTAACAGGTATAGCGATACATCAATATCCCTGGTTTCAAATGGCTGTAAATTTGAAAAATTCCAGGTTACCAAACCATTAGATTGATTATTTATTGGTGGTAAAGAAGATAAAAAATCCACTTTATTGTCATCAAAAATAAATTGAACATTACCAGACATAGTTTCGGTTCCTTTGTTTTTATAAGTGATCTTGGCATGACAGGTTCCATCAACAAATGCAACAACATAATTTATTATAATATCAAGGTCATTATGGATACCATTGGGTGCAATACAGAAATCGAAATGCTGGATTGTACCGGTTGTTGCTGTAACATGCAATGTGTCGGGGCTGATCATGTAGTAAGGATTCGGCAAATTTGGAACTACCGAGTAATTGCCAGCGTAGGTATAGAAAGTATATGCACCGGATGAATCGGTTTTTTTGATCAGCGTTTGATTACTGTCGTTGTCATTGATAAGTTTTAACTGCATAAATGGTTTGGCGGGATCCAGAGAAGAACATCCGTTGTTATCAAGATCGACCCGCGCTTGTCCATTGATCGTGCTATAGCCACTGCTTGTCGAAAAACTGCAGGTTGTATCGATCTGCATCAATGGCATACCATTCTGGATACAATATTCAAGCAAAAAAAATGCTTCTCCTGCATCAGCACATATGTATTGCAGGCCAGGATTACCGGTGCAATTAAATTGTGTAGAAGTAGTGCCATCATGGAAAGTAAATAAATAGCTGTTTTTTAAAGTTAAACTTGTCAGTTGATTATCAGCACAGGTTAAACTTTTTATAGATGTTTGGCTGATATCCAGACTGGTCAAATGATTATGATTACAATCCAGGCTACCGAGCATCGGAGCTCCATTCAGGGAAAGAGATGAAAGATTATTATTGGCAGTCAGCAATTCCAGTAGGCTGTTTTGTCCCGATAGGTCAAGAGAAGAAAGATCATTATTCTCACAATAAAGACCTCTCAGATAATCCCCGCAACCCGTTATGTCCAGGGATGTCAATGCATTATTTTGGCAAAACAAATTGTCCAAATGCATTCCGCTCACATCCAGGGCGGTAAGATTGTTATCGTTACAAAATAAAGAGTGAAGTGCGCTGAAGGCCTTTATTCCTGTAAGATCAGAAATGTTCTTGCCTTGTATGTACAAATAATACCCACCACCCCAACTGCTGAAAGCAGCAGCTTCGCTATATTGTATCTCACCATCATTATTGGTGTCGATCGTATGGTTGAATAGATCCGAATAATGAACCAATGTATACTTAAATACCGGATCGGGAATATTCACTATCTGTGCTGAAGTGCTAATTCCAATCAACACAAACAAAATGGGTAAAATCCTTTTCATATTTTAAGAATTTGGGTAAATGAACGATACGGAGATCCCTGGAAGATCAGTATGATACTAAATCTACTCATTTTTTTTTAAAATACCACAGCCGGTACCCCCGGAACAGTAACGATTATTGCTTTGTACATATAAGAAATTTACAACAACTTAATATTGCTGTCGGGGATATGCTGTTTAAAATGTCCCCGTTAAACGTTCAATGTATTTTACTGTCTTACCCTGGTTCTTCGCTAAATTTACTATATGGTAATTTCCAACCGCTTAAAAAATCAACACCTGCTTTGGCGTGCGGCCTTTGGCCCGATGGCAGAACAGTCAGCAGTACTGGATAGTATCTCTCAAAAAAATCTATGGGAACTTTTAATAAAAACATCTTCCAAACAACCGGTTAAGATCGAAGTAGCACAAACACCCGCCAAAGAATTTTATAAAGACATGAAAGACGTGGGTGATATGCAAAAGACATTAAGAGATCCTGAACAAAGAAGAAAATTAAGGGAACAATCGAGGGATGGGATCAAAAACCTGAACCTCCGCTGGCTGGATGAAATGATCAACAGCGAAGCACAACTTCGTGAGAAAATGAGCTTATTCTGGCATGGCCATTTTGCCTGCCGGGTAATAAACATTTATTTTCAACAGGACATGCTTCATACCATCCGCACAAATGCACTGGGGAATTTTGGAGACCTGTTGAAAGCAGTCAGCAAGTCGCCTTCGATGCTACAATTCTTAAATAACCAACAAAATAAAAAATCACATCCCAATGAGAATTTTGCCCGTGAAGTAATGGAATTATTTACCATGGGCCGTGGTAATTATTCTGAGCACGATGTAAAGGAAGCTGCCAGGGCCTTCACGGGATGGGGTTTTAATTTCCAGGGCGGGTTTATGTTCAGGAAACAACAGCACGATGATGGAAGCAAAACATTTTTAGGCAAAACAGGCAATTTCGACGGGGACGATATCCTGAATATCTTATTAGAAGAACAACAAACAGCTAATTATATCACGAAGAAAATTTACCGCTATTTAGTAAATGAAAATATAGATGAAGGAAATCTTCAGTGGCTCAGCAAGCGGTTTTACAGCAACAACTATGATATAACAAAATTGCTGGAAGACATTTTTTCCGCTGATTGGTTCTATGACAAAAAAAATATCGGCACAAAGATCAAATCACCCATTGAATTATTAACGGGTATCCGCAGGCTATTGCCTCTCCAGTTAGACAATGATAATTCCCAGTTATTGTTCCAAAGGGTATTGGGGCAAATATTATTCTATCCGCCCAATGTGGCCGGCTGGCCGGGCGGAAAGAACTGGATCGATAGCAGCACGCTCATGGTGCGCCTGCAGGTTCCCCAGGTATTTTCATCAAAAGAATCTATCAGTATCCGCCCAAAAACTGACGATGATGTGAATATGGGCCAAATGATGGAAGACCAGGTGCGGATAAAAAAGAACAAAGCCTATGCAGACAGGGGTGGCGCTGCTTCTATAGACTGGACACTGGTTAACAAGGTATTTGAGAACGTGAAAAGAGAGGACCTGAAGCAAAAGATTGCTGATACGGTTTTGCAAACGGGCAGCCGCATACCATCAGCAGTACTTGATAAATATGTAAATGCGGATAGCCGGGAGAATTTTATTAAAAGTGCGATCATTAATTTGATGAGCACACCGGAATACCAATTATGTTAAGAGGGCTGTTAGCTATTGGCAATAAGCTTTTAGTAAATACAGCATATAGGATTAAATAAAGTTCATTTCTTTAGTTAGACATTGCGAACAATAAGACCTGTTCTCCTAATAGCTAAAGGCTAACAGCTAAAAGCTCACTCATGGTTATCAAACGTAAAGAATTCATCCAGATCGGCTCGCTGGCAACAGCGTCACTGATGCTTCCCAAATTTTTAAAAGCATTTGAGAAGCCCATGATGGTACCGGCAGGGAATAAAGTGGTAGTGGTGATCCAGTTCAGCGGTGGCAATGACGGATTGAATACCGTTATACCAGTTACCAACGACATTTATTACAAGGAACGCCCAAGGATCGGTATTGGAAAAGATAAAGCTGTTATATTAACGGATGAAGTTGGGTTGAATCCTGCGCTTGAAAGTTTCAAAGGATTGTATGATGATGGAAGCCTGGCCATATTGAACAGTGTGGGTTACCCAAATCCCGACAGGTCGCATTTCCGCAGCATGGATATCTGG
Organism: Ferruginibacter sp.; assembly: GCA_040006715.1. Taxonomy (GTDB): domain Bacteria; phylum Bacteroidota; class Bacteroidia; order Chitinophagales; family Chitinophagaceae; genus Ferruginibacter. Next base: position 561,740 of record JBDTWL010000001.1, read on the forward strand.
CAAAGTGCCAGTGATAGCAATGAATATGTAAGTACAGGTTGGCTTGGCCGTTACTTAGATGCACAATGCAAGGGTTGCGACAAGCCTACACAGGCACTGGAAATTGATGATGTGCTCAGCCTTGCCCTTAAAGGCAATGAGCGTTCTGGCCTTGCATTCAAAGATCCGAGGCGCCTGTACAGCAGCAGCAATGAAAAATATTATAAGGATATCAATGCATCACACCAGGCAACCGAAGAAACGGTTGATTACTTATACAAAACAATGAGTGAAACACTGAGCAGTGCAGATTATATTTTCCAGCAAAGTAAACTGCACCCTTCATCAGAAACTTATCCAAATACCGAACTTGGAAAAAACCTGAAGACCATTTCATCCCTTATACAGTCTGATATCAATACCAAAGTATACTATGTATCGCTTGGCAGTTTTGACACACATGTGAACCAGGAAGCACAACAAAAAAGATTGTTCACAGAACTGAATGACGCCGTAAAAGCATTTACTACTGACCTCAAAAAGAATAACCGCTTCCAGGACGTATTGATGATGACCTTTTCCGAGTTTGGCAGAAGGGTATCACAGAATGCCAGTAACGGCACAGATCATGGCACTGCAAACAATATGTTCTTTATAAGCGGTGGATTAAAAGAAAAAGGTATGCTGAATGCATTACCTGATCTTTCGGACCTGAATGAAGGCGACCTGAAACACAAAGTGGATTTTAAAAATGTGTATGCAACTGTTTTGAATAGGTGGTTGGGAACAGATGATAAGATGATCTTAGGGAAAGAATATGTACACTTAAAGTTTATATAAAAAAGATCCCCGTTTTGGGGATCTTTTTTATATAGTTCATAATTATTCATTTATCGTACGCCATGCATCATTTTCTTCATCATAGGCGTTAGTGAGTAAAGTATAAGACCAGCGAGTCCGCATAAGATCACAAACAACATAAAGAAATCATACACATCTTTTAACTTGAATCCCATAAATTGAGGATAGGCAGGTTTTATAAGCGCTTGTGATTTGATCGTATCATATTGGGAAGCTGTTAGAACTGAATCAAGTGTATTACTTAAAGTATAAGTACTGTCTTTGTTATCATGTGCTTTTTTAACCATAGCATTTGATTGTTCAAAAGCTTTCTCAAGATCAACATTATTTTCTTTTGCCCTTTTAGCCTCAACAGCTGAGGCGATCTTTTCTTGTCCTAAAATATAAAGTTCCCTTCCGGTCGGATCTTTCTGGCCTTCGAGTATGGCTTTGAGGTCTACATTCTCTTTTTGCATGGCTACATATTTATCCGGAGAAGGAGGTAATAAAGCGCCTAGTACACCTGTAAGTACATAACCGCCGGCATTTCCCAGGAACCATACTCCCATCAGAAGCGAAGCAAATCTTTTTGGAGCCAGTTTTGCCACCAATGATAAACCGATAGGTGATAAACACAATTCACCCCAGGTATGAAGGAGGTATAATACAACAAACCATATGATACCGATCTTGCCTGTCATTCCAAGTCCTTTTACCTGTGTGGCTATAATAAAATAACCAAGCGCTATCAGTAACAATCCCCATGCCTGCTTGACAGGAGAGATCGGTTCTAATCCTTTTTTACTCATCCGCACCCACATAATACTGAATGGTATGGCAAATAACATTACAAATATGCCGTTGAAACTTTGAACCATACTTGGCTGCATGGTCCAGCCAAATATCCTGGTATCAGTTTGATTGTTTGCAATAAATGTGAGTGAAGAACCTGCCTGTTCAAATGCGCCCCAAAAGAACATCACAAAAAAGCAAACAATATATAATACCCAAATCCTGTCGCGTTCAACCTTTGTAATGGTCTTATCTGAAAGAATAAGATAACCGAGGCTGATACCGGCAGCGAATATGAAAGGATAAAGCCATGTCTTGATCAAGGAGGCACCCGGGGTTTCAAATACCTGGTGAAGTCCGAATGTAACAGCAATAAGCAGAACAATTGAAATGATAATACTTGTATTGGTGAAATGGGCACTGCCTGATTCGCCTTCTGGTATATCTGATTTTTGTGGTTTTCCTCCAATAGCAGCACCGGCTGGGGTTACAACATATTTATTCTTCAGGAATAAAAAGGTTAATGTACCGATGAACATAGCAAGGGCTGCCAAAAGGAAACCCCATTTGAATGCACCGAGATCTCTTACTCCATTGTGACTCACGTCACCAAATATAGGGCAGAGTATCTGTCCAAGTGTCGCACCCACATTGATACCGAGATAAAAAAGTGTAAAAGCTGAGTCCAGTTTGTTTTTTTGTTCTTTAGGATACAGGCTTCCCACCATGGAAGATATATTTGGTTTGAAAAAACCATTACCAAAAATGATAGCAACCAACGCAAGCCACATAACATTCTGGGCCATTCCTAAATTGGTTGCATACATGGAAGCACTCAAGAAAAGCAATAACTGTCCGATCCCCATCATAGTTCCTCCCAGTAGGATACAATTCCTGTTGCCGAGGAATTTATCCGATATATAACCACCCAACATAGGGGTCAGGTAGCACAACCCTAGAAAGCCACCATAAATAATGGAAGATTCTGTCTCACCCATCATTAATGCTTCCGCAATGAATAAGGAAAGCAAGGCCCTCATTCCGTAAAAGTTAAATCGCTCCCACATTTCTGTTCCAAAAAGTACCCATAAACCTTTAGGATGGCCTGTTTGTTTTATTGCTTGTTCATTCATATTAGTTGGTTTTTTATGCTTGAAGGTTTTTATAGCATCTCAAAATAGCGAAATTCTTTTAGTACACACAAATTCAATTACTTAATTTTTCTAAAAATAAGACAACAAATTTGTGCTTTTTGGGGTACCGTTGATAAAAAATTTGCAATTATCACGACTCATAATTTTAAATTCGCTTCTCAAAGGCTAAACCTCTTTAAAATTCATACATGAATATTCTAATAATTGGTTCCGGCGGAAGGGAACATACCTTAGCCTGGAAATTAAAACAAAGCCCGCTTTGTACTGCTCTTTTCGTTGCACCCGGAAATGCGGGCACAGCCCTTGAAGGCACAAATTTACCCATTGAAATAACAGATTTTGATGGCTTGAGAAAAGCTGCGATAGCTAATAAGATAGAATTGATCATTGTGGGCCCTGAAGAACCTTTGGTTAAAGGGATTGTTGATTATTTTGCAGGATCTGAAGAAACCAAAAATATCAATGTCATCGGCCCTTCTAAAAACGCCTCTCAACTGGAGGGAAGCAAAGCGTTCGCAAAATCATTTATGCAGCGGCACAACATTCCAACGGCAACTTACAGGGAATTTACTGCTGATAATTATGAAGAAGGCGTGGCATATATCAGGAATCATCCATTGCCCGTCGTCATAAAAGCAGATGGCCTTGCAGCAGGAAAGGGCGTACTTATTTGCCAAAGCCAGCTAGAGGCACTCGCAGAATTTGAATTGATCATACACCGTGCAAAATTCGGGGAAGCAGGAAATAAAGTAGTGGTAGAATCATTCCTGGAAGGAATAGAAGTGAGTGTTTTTGCTTTGACCGATGGCAAACACTATATATTATTACCCGAGGCCAAAGATTATAAAAGGATCGGCGAGGGAGATAAAGGCCTTAATACAGGCGGCATGGGTGCTGTGAGTCCCCTGCCATTTTTTGATGACAGACTGAAACAAAAAATAATAACCTCTATTATTGACCCAACCATACAGGGACTTCAAAAAGATGGCCTGGATTATAAAGGGTTTATATTTTTCGGGTTAATGATATACAGCGGCGAGCCATTTGTTATTGAATACAATTGCCGGCTTGGCGACCCGGAAACGGAAGTGGTCATTCCAAGGATCAATAATGACCTGGTGGAGATATTCTCTGCAGTATCACAACAAAAATTACCTGATATCTCAATAGATATTGATAAAAGATCGGCAGTTACCGTGGTGGCTGCCAGTGGAGGGTACCCTGGAAAATATGAAATAGGAAAAGCCATTAAGGGGCTTGATGATGGCAGGGTGGGGGATAGCCTTGTTTTTCATTCCGGCACTTTACAGCAGGGTGAAAACGTGGTCACAAATGGCGGCCGCATAATGGCAGTAACTGCTTTTGGCGTTGATATCAAAGAAGCATCTGAGTTGTCAATATATATGATGGAACAATTGTATTTCGATGATATGTATTTCAGGAATGATATCGGTTATGAATTTAAATAAGAGCGATTATATTTCCCGGTTACCTGGTTATAGTTCTTTACTAACGTAAAAGGGTACTTGTTTTTTTGTTTCTATGGAGTAAAAAATTTGCTAAATATGTTAGTAAATTGTTCTTGTTAGCGGGAACAGGTACCAGGCAGTTCAGAATGCTTTCACAAAACTGGAAAAATAAAAATCATTGCGGTTGTTTAATCCAATATTTTACTCCAACTTTGCCTGCATTGTTTACATTCGGTTGTTACACAAAAAAATATGGGAATTTTTAATTTTTTCACGCAAGAAATTGCAATTGACCTGGGTACAGCAAATACCCTCATAATCCACAATGATGAAGTTGTAGTTAATGAACCATCTATTGTGGCACTTGACAGGAATAATCCCAAGAATTTATTGGCCGTGGGGAAGAAGGCATTGATGATGCATGAGAAGACCCATGAAAGTATCAGGACGGTTCGCCCATTGAGAGATGGCGTTATCGCCGATTTCAATGCCGCTGAGCTGATGATCAGGGAAATGATCAAAATGATCTATCCTAAGAAGCCACTGTTTGCACCAAGCTGGCGTATGATGATCTGTATTCCAAGCAGCATCACTGAAGTAGAAAAGCGTGCGGTAAGGGATAGCGCAGAACAAGCAGGTGCAAAAGAGGTTTATTTGATCCATGAGCCAATGGCTGCTGCGCTGGGTATTGGAATAGATGTGGAAGAACCTGTTGGAAACATGATCATTGATATTGGCGGTGGAACGACCGGCATTACAGTGATCGCATTAGCAGGTATCGTTTGTGATCAAAGTATCCGGATTGCAGGTGATGAATTTACGGCAGACATTATGGAAGCATTGCGCCGTTACCATAGTTTACTGATTGGCGAACGTACTGCCGAACAGATCAAGATACAGGTTGGAGCTGCTATGAAAGACCTGGACAACCCGCCGGATGATATCCCGGTGAACGGTCGTGATCTGGTTACAGGAATTCCTAAACAGGTTATGGTGAGCTACCAGGAAGTTGCCGAAGCATTAGACAAAAGTATTTTCAAAATAGAAGAAGCTATTCTAAAAGCACTCGAAACCACACCTCCCGAACTGGCATCAGATATCTATCGCCGTGGTTTATACATAACCGGTGGGGGTGCATTGCTGAGAGGATTGGACAAAAGACTGGCAGCAAAGATCAAATTGCCGGTGCACGTTGCAGATGATCCGCTGAAGAGTGTTGTAAGAGGAACCGGGATCGCCTTGAAACATTACGACCGGTATCCTTTTGTAATGAGGTAATTCTTTTTATTTTAAATGTAGCACCGAAGTTTTAACGGTAACAGAAACTTAAAGTCTTTAATTCAAACTTTAAAATTCAAAATTTAAAATATCCCTGCTCCATTGCGAAACATCTTTCTATTTATTCGCCTTTATTTTAATCTGATCTTCTTCCTGCTGTTACAGGGATTAAGTATTTATTTAATTATTCATTACAGCAAATACCACCACGCGGCATTCGGAAATTTTGCCAACCAGGTAACCGGTAAAGTAAACTCACAATACAGCCGCATAGATAATTACTTTCGCCTTAAAAGAACAAATGATTCGCTTGTAAAAGCAAATGAGGCTTTATACAACAGGTTGAAAATGGATTTTGAACTGCCTGATACCGTTTCTAAAACAATGATCGATACGATCCGGGTAGATTCAATTTTGCAATACAAGAAATATACTTACCTGCAGGCACGGGTTGTCTCCAATTCTATTTCCACTCAAAATAATTACATCGTTTTATCAAGAGGAAAGAACAAACAATTGCATGAAGGAATGGGAATCGTGGATATCAACAATGCAGTAGTTGGTATCATCTATGAAGTTACCGATGGCTACGCAGTTGTGATGAGCCTGCTGCACAAAGACAGCCACCTGAGCGGTAAATTATTAAAGGGCGGAGAAACAGGCACACTTAACTGGGACGGGAAAGAACCCAACATCATTACATTATCAAATATCCCCAAAAGTGCAAAAGTAGCTGCAGGTGATACGATCATCACCAGCGGTTTCAGCACAACTTTTCCCAAAGGAATGATCATTGGTACTGTGGTAGCAGTATACTCAGAAACCAGTACAAGCAATTTCAGGATAAAATTCAGGACCGCAGCAAATTTTTATAACCTGCAATATGTATATGCAATAGAAAATGTACAGCAGGAGCCCATTAATAAGATCTTAGATAAATTAAAACAACAGCGATGATCGCTGGCCATGAGTAGCTTTGTAAAAAATATTATCCGGTTCATATTTTTTATTTTAATCCAGGTATATGTACTGGATAAGATACACCTGCATCAAATGGTAACACCATACCTGTATTTTTTATTCATTTTGTGGTTGCCTTTTAAGATGAACCGCACTTTGTTAATGATCATAGCATTCGTACTTGGCTTTACGTTAGATAGTTTTCGCCACCACCCGGGCTTTCATACCGCAGCTTGTATACTGATAGCATATGTGCGCCCATTCCTGATCAATTTGCTTATACCGCAGGAAGGTGCTGAAACTAATTATGAAGAACCATCTTTTAAAAGCATGGGCGGACTGGTGCCATATTTAATTTATACCGGTATCCTATGCCTGCTGCACAATGCCTGGCTTTTCTTCCTGGAAGCCTGGCAGTTCGGGGATATATGGTATTTCTTTATTAAAACGATCTTGTCAACTGCTATCAGCCTTTTATTGATATTGATCACAGAATTGATATTTACCCGGAAGCAAAAATTCAGGACGAATACAGTGTAATCAATAATAAACCAGGCCAACCTTTATCAACTATTCTTACTTTAGAAAATAATTTTATGCAGCTTTGCAATATTTTTGTAAAAGCGATGTTGTAACAAATAAGCATACCTAAATAAATAAAGAAGTGTCTGTATTTAACCAATCAAGAAAAAATGTTGTCAGGTTAATTTTTATAGGCATGTTTCTGATAATTGTTATCCGCCTCTTTACGCTCCAGGTAATTACGAGTAAATACAAGATCTTAGCCGATGACCAGGGCATCTTCAGGAAAGTTGTTTATCCGGACAGGGGGATCGTGTATGACCGGAAACACAGGCCCATACTGCAGAATACCATTATTTATGACCTTATGGTAGTTCCGGCAAAGATCAAAGGAACTGATACAGCGGCCTTATGCAATATCCTCCAGATCGATACGGCAGAATTCAGGAAAAGGATCATCACTGCGATCATTAAAAATAAAAGTTACCGCCCGTCTGTATTTGAAGCATTGTTGCCGGATGAAAAAATGGCAAAGCTTAATGAGAACATGTTCAAATTCGCACCCGGGTATTATTTGCAGGAAAGGCCGGTAAGGGATTATCCTTTTGATGCGGGTGGAAATATACTGGGATACTTGTCGGAAGTTGATACCAACTTTTTAAAATACCATAAAGATGAAGGTTACCTGATAGGTGATTATGCAGGTAAGACCGGTTTGGAAAGAACCTATGAAAGGGTATTGATGGGCCAGCGGGGGATCGAGTTTTGGAAGCGTGATAATAAGAACCGCCTGACGGACCGGATGGAAAAAGGTATTTATGATACCATTGCAGTTGCCGGCCAAAATATGCACACTTCCATCGATATAGAATTACAGGCTTTGGGAGAAAAGCTGATGGAAAATAAACTGGGATCGATCGTTGCAGTGGACCCGAGAACAGGTGGTATACTCTGCATGGTCAGCAGCCCTACATACAAACCAAAATTCCTGACAGGCGCTGAAAGAAAAAAGCATTATGCCGACCTGTTATTGAATCCCGCATTGCCATTGTTCAACAGGTCTGTTACAGCAACCTATTCGCCGGGTTCTACTTTCAAAACACTCCAGGCACTTATTGGCTTGCACGAAGGCGTAATTACAACTGATTTCCGTGTTTCATGTTCAGGCGCTTTTTATGGTTGTGGCAGCGGAAAACCAATGAAATGCCTGGATCGGGGCACATTTGACCTGCGCAGTGCCATCACTATTTCTGATAATACTTATTTTGCTACTGTAATGCAAAGAGTGATGACAAATCCAAAATACCCCAGCCAGGACAGTAGTTTATCTAAATGGGATCAATATATGTATGCATTTGGTCTTGGGCATAGATTGGGTATTGATGTTCCTTCCGAGAAGCCAGGTAATATTCCTACTCCTGTTCATTTTGATAAAATTTATGGACAAGGCAGGTGGAACTATTGCAATTTCCGCTCGGTCAGTATCGGCCAGGGAGAAGTGAATGTAACACCGATACAGGTTGCCAATGAGATGGCTTACATTGCCAACAGGGGTTGGTATATTATTCCCCACCTGGTTGATTCCATAGAAGGCGGTGATAAATTCGGTGTGCTTGCAAAATACAAGGAAAAACATAATGCCATTGATATCCCTGATAGTGTGTTTGAAGCTGTACATGATGGCATGCAGGGTGTGGTAGATCATGGAACCGGTGTGGCTGCCAAGGTCCCGGGCATAATCATTTGTGGTAAAACGGGTACAGTTGAAAATTATGTTGGATTGGTCAAGCAGCCTAACCACGCATTTTTCTGCGGATTTGCACCCAGGGAAAATCCAAAAATTGCCATCATGTGCGTGGTTGAGAACAGTGGCCGTTTTGGCGGAACCTACGCAGCTCCAATTGTTGGGTTAATGATTGAAAAATACCTGAATGATTCTATTGCGGGAAAGGAAAGACAGGCAAAAGTGGAACAATTATCGAAACTTAATTTAATTCCGGCACGTATTTATAGAGCCATTCAAACGCGTGATTCATTAACGCATGCAAAAGATTCAGCGTATCTCATCGCAAAGGGCTACATTAAATCTTTAAGGGATACCATGGGTATGGACGCTACTGATGAAGAAGACGCTTTGGACCAGATAAAAAAAGCAAAAGAGGATGTAAAGACCAACCCGGTAAAAAAAGACAGCAGCAATAATCCGGTAAAATTAAACCCGGCAGCGATCCTGCCAGATGAAAAAAAGAAAGCACAAAAAGATTCATTGAATAATTAATAGAAAACCTTTTGGATTTATGTATCAAAAGAACAGCAGCATATCAAAAGGCAAGGATTGGGTATTGATCTGGCTCTATGCCATCATTGTAATATTGGGATTGATTTGTATTTTCTCGGTTGAATATAAAAGCAACGATGATTTTTTCAGGAACCTTTTTGAATTTAAAAAGAATTACAGCAAACAATTCCTGTACTTTGGAATATGTATCATACTGGCCACATTCATTTTATTAACGGATAGTAAATTTTTTACAGCCACTCCCAATATTTTATACATTTTTGGCATTATACTGATGCTGGCCACTTTTGTTGTAGGTAAGAACGTAAATGGCTCTAAAAGCTGGATACCCCTTGGGTTCATGAATCTTCAACCCGTTGAGCTTTGTAAGATATTCACGGCACTTGCTCTTTCGAAATACTTATCAAGAAGCGATACTGATTTCAGTAAACCGAGATCACAACTTATTGCCGCCGGTATTTCCTTTTTGCCGGTTGTGTTTTCTATTTTACAAAATGAAACAGGATTGGCGCTGGTTTATTTTTCTTTTTTGTTACCAATGTACCGGGAAGGGCTGCCCCCGGGCTACCTCATCTCCGGCGCATCATTAGGGATATTACTGGTCATTACTCTATTGTTCCCCCCGCTCAGCCTTATCATTACCATATCGGTGATTGCTTTGCTTAGCATTTATTTTTTAAAACGAAAGATCAAGCGCAATAAGGGTCTGCTGCTGATCATTGTTGGTCTTTGGCTGATCGCAACTTTATTTGTAGGTGTTGCCGTGCCTTTTTTATTCAAGCACGTTTTTCAAAAATACCAGGCCGACAGAATCTTTAGCATGGTAGGAAGAGACAATCCTTTTGTTGATGAGACGACAGCTGCACTTAATGTTGCGGATCCTGCCGGGAAGAAAGCAAAATCAGATAAAGAGAATTACAATGTGAAACAATCGAAGATCGCAATAGGCTCAGGTGGCATTTTCGGGAAAGGTTTTTTAAAAGGAACACAAACACAGGGAGATTTTGTACCCGAACAACATACAGATTTTATTTTCACTTCAGTTGGCGAGAACTTTGGATTTCTCGGTTGCCTGATCCTGATGCTCTTATATTTTGGTATGATGCTGAGAATGGTATTTATTGCTGAAAGGCAGCGCAGTACTTTCAGCAGGGTATATGCCTATTCTGTTGTGGGGATCTTATTTTTCCATGTAGCCATTAATATTTGTATGACCATTGGCCTGGCACCGGTCATTGGTATTACACTTCCGCTTATGAGCTATGGCGGCTCCTCTTTGTTGACCTTTACCATTTTATTTTTTATATTAATAAGACTGGATGCCGACAGGCAAATGGTGCTTCGTTAAACGAACTTGCAAATTGAAACACTTTTGAATTATTTTTGCAACCAATCTTTTTTATAACGTACTCTATTGATCAGTAGAGTCTAAATTCCCCTTTAGGGGTTAGGGGTATGAAAATAATTCCGCTGAGTGAAGGAAGTTTTACGGTTGACAAAACAAAAGTTTTCATTCCTTTTGATAAGTCTTCAGATGAGCTGCAGCAGCGTGCGGCAGGCAGCCTGTTGGTGGAGATACAGCCATTCGCCGTTGTTGCAAAGAAAGATATTTTGTTATTGGATACCGGCCTCGGTTTTCATACAAAAGATGGGAGGATGCAATTGCAGCAGAATTTATTAGACAATGGGATCGACCCGGCTACTGTTACAAAAATACTTTTAAGCCATTTGCACAAAGATCATGCAGGAGGTATTCAGGATACAAAAAAAAATAGCGCCGAACCAGTGCTTGCTTTTCCCAATGCAACTTATTATGTCAACAGGAAAGAACTTGCATTCGCAAGAGAAAATAAGAATGCATCTTATATCCCCGAAGATTTTTCTTTATTGAATTCATCAGCTAAAATTGTGTTACTGGATGATACAGGTATCATAGATGATTATATTCATTATGAAATGAGTAATGCACATTGCCCTTATCATACAGTATACTGGATAAAAGAAAATGCTGAAACTTTTTTTTATGGGGGAGATGTAGCACCGCAATTGCAACAGATGAAAAACAGGTTCATTGCCAAATATGATTTTGATGGCAGAAAAAGTATGGAGTTAAGAACGAAGTGGTGGGAACTGGGGAAAATAGAACATTGGACATTCATGTTTTATCATGATATCAAATCACCTACAATTTCTTTGTGATAAACAATCCGGTTTAATTCGGTTTGGATCGTGAAATAAACATTCTCTCTAAATCAATAAAACAAACTGCTTTAAAAAAAGGAGGCCTGCCCTAAAAAGAGCTGGCCGTTGCTAACCTATGAAAAACACCTGCTGCAAAATTATATTAAATAATTTCATATGCAAGTATTATTATTTTTATTTTTCAAGTATAGACCGGTTGGCGTATAACCCTTTAGGTTGAAGGCAAAAAAAGACCCCTTCCGTTTTAAGGAGGGGTCTTTTTGCTGACATGTATTTATAAAATATAATGTGTGTTTATCAGTTGTTTCTCCTGAGTGGGCGCTGGTTTCGGTTATTCTGTTGCCTCATATTTTTAAGCCTGTCAACCAATTTTCTCCTGAATTCTTTGTCCAGCCTGAAAAAATTATCAACACGGCTATTGCTGCCCAGGATCTTTGAAAACCTGTCCTGGTAATTTTTTTTGATGTCTAGTACCCGCTGTTCTCTTTGTAATTCTGGTAAATTAAGGTCCACTCCTTTTAGTTCGGTATCAAATTGTTTGTGCAGCGGCCAGAATTTTTCAGCCTCATTTGCATTCAAATTCAGTTCCTGCGTAATATACGCAACATACAAGGCCTGTATCTTTTGTTGCTTTTTTTCGGGGCTTGGTTCCTCCTCCTGCGCATAGGCAAAAGAAAAACTTCCTGTAAGAAGGGTGATAAAAAGTAAAATATGTTTCATGGTCTTTAAATTAATTGTTTGTTGATTCGCTTGCATTGAGTTCACTCAATAAATTATCCAGTGTTTTATCGTCGGTTAAATAATCTAACTGCTCGGGTAGGTTCTTATCATCTGTTACAGATGCCACCAATGCTGCATTTACATCCATCCCGCTTGTTTGCAAATAGCTTACAATATCCTGATCAGCTACTGTTGAAAGTCCTTTATCAATATCAATAGCCATTTCAGGGTTTGGTCTTGTTGATCCGGTTTCCCCTTTTTTATCGAAAACTGAAATAACACTCAGCCCGATGATACCCGTAATAACCGCCGCGGCAGCATACCTGAAAAAAGAAGAGCGTTTTTCCATTACTACAACTTTTGCCGGTTGTGGTAATTTATTTACAATTTCGGCTGACAGGTTATTAAAATATCCGGGCGGAACACGGTACACATTTATCCCTTTAAGGCCAGCAAGTAAAGCAGACCCTTCATCAGCGCCCGCTCTTATTTTTCCCATAATTGTACCTGCCAGGCCATCAAAATAACCTGCCGGGACCGAACTGTTATCAGCTGCTTCTTTGGCCGGTTGCCGTACAGCAAGTAAAATATCATGGGAAAGTACATCAAAATAGCCATCCGGAACCCTGTAGACATTTGTGTTGGGAATGCCTGCCAGTATGGAATTCAGCTCTTTTAGCTCCTTTTTTATGGTATCATTGCTTTGCATTGGTGATTATGACCTCTTTACGGGTAAATAGTTTAACGGTTAAGTATATATTCTTCTATTTTTTTTACTGCATGGTGATAACTGGCTTTAAGAGCACCTTCACTCGTCTCCAGTACCCTGCTCATTTCTTCGTAAGGCATCTCGTCATAATAGCGCAAATTAAATACAGTTCGTTGTTTTTCAGGTAGTTTTTGAATGGCCAGTTGTAATTTCCATTCTAATTTATTGGCATCAAAGTGCCCGTCAGCCTTTATTCTATTGCTAAGGGAGCTGTCATCATCGCTCAGGGAAAGGGAACTGCGTTTTTTCTGTTGTTGCAGGAATGTGAGGCTTTCATTGGTCGCAATACGGTAAAGCCAGGTATATAGCTGGCTGTCTTCCCTGAAATTATCAAGGCTCTTCCATACCTTGATGAACATATTCTGTAAAACATCATTGGCATCCTCATGCTCCACCACCATACGGCGGATATGCCAATACAATTTTTCCTGGTATTTTTTAATAATACTTGTAAATGCAACTTCCCTGGTTGCTTCATTTCTGAATTGAAGCAATAGTTCTTTATCATCCGGTTGGTTGGCCATAAATTAATTAAGTATCCCAAAATTAAAAAAACCAATCGTAAGATTGGTTTTAATTTAAAAAGTTTAATAAGAAATTGGCGGTCACTTTTTCCTTGCCAGTACTTTATCTGCAGCTGCTACTATGTGATCGGCATCCAGCCCATATTTTACCAACAGGTCCTTGGGCTTCCCGCTTTCTCCAAACGTATCATTGGTACCAATATATTCTATGGGCACAGGCCAGTTCTTTGCCGCTACCTGGGCAATGCTGTCTCCCAATCCGCCGAATATATTATGTTCTTCGGCCGTTACAGCACAACCGGTTTTTTTGATCGATGCCAATACCGCTTCCGTATCCAAAGGCTTGATGGTATGAATATTTATTATTTCAACACTGATACCCTTTCCTTCTAATATTTTTCCTGCTTCAATCGCCGTCCATACCATATGGCCACATGCAAAAATAGAAATGTCTTTTCCCTCGGATATCTTATGTGCCTTGCCAATCACAAAATCTGATTCATTTGTAAATATGGGCCAAACGGGACGGCCGAAACGAAGATAAACAGGACCTTCATATTTGGCTATTGCTTTTGTAGCGGCCTTGGTTTGGTTATAGTCTGCAGGAACGATCACGGTCATGCCTGGCAACATTTTCATCATGCCGATATCTTCCAGTATCTGGTGTGTAGCTCCGTCTTCGCCAAGCGTAAGCCCTGCATGGGATGCGCAGATCTTTACATTCTTACCGCTATAAGCAATACTTTGTCGTATCTGGTCATAAACACGGCCGGTACTGAAGTTTGCAAAAGTAGTGGTAAAAGGGATCTTTCCGCCAATGGTAAGCCCGGCTGCAATGCCCATCATATTGGCTTCTGCAATACCACATTGGATAAATCTTTCAGGAAATTCTTTTATAAAGCCATTTAATTTTAATGACCCGGCCAGGTCTGCAGTCAGTGCTACTATATTCTCATTTTCCCTGGCAGCTTCCAGTATCCCGTCCCCGAATCCGCTTCTGGTGTCTTTATTACCTGTTACCTGGATATCATTGAGCATGTGATGGTCTGTTTTTGAAGCTGCAAAGTAAAAGAAAGATTTGATTGGAGACAAGGTTAAATTAGAAAGTTGCCCACAAATTCAGTATTGATAAAGCATGCTGTATTAATTCAAATTGACCTTTTGCGTATTGAAAAGGTTCTCGTCAGCCTTTAGCTTAAGTTCCCATTTCCAGGCTGTGCTCATCATATCTTCCAGGGTATATTTAAGATCCCACCCTAAAATTTTTGTCGCTTTTTCATTGTTTGCAAAAATAGCGATCACATCTCCTGGCCTCCGCGGGCCGATCACATAATTCAATTTTTCACCACTTACCTTTTCAAATGTTTTAATTACTTCCAATACACTGTTGCCATTCCCGCTCCCCAGATTGAATATATCGCAGTTGCTTTCATTTTTTTCATTGATGAGGTAATTCAGTGCCAGGGTATGTGCATGTGCTATATCGGATACATGGATATAATCCCTGATGCAACTTCCGTCTCTTGTGGGGTAATCATTGCCATGTACATTCATTTGTGGCAATTTACCAATAGCAGTTTGTGTTATGGCAGGGACAAGATTTGAAGGTTGTCCTAAGGGCATTTCACCAATATGATTGGAAGGATGTGCCCCAACCGGGTTAAAATACCTGAGTAAAACTGCCTGGATGTCAGTACTGAGAACAGTTTGTTCTACGATCTGTTCGCCCATTTGTTTGGTGAACCCGTAAGCTGATTCTGCTTTTTGTAACGGGGTTGTTTCTATCACAGGAATTTCCACCGGGTTTCCATAAACGGTACAGGAAGAAGAAAAAACAAAATGTGGAATATTAAATTCCGAGGCACAGCGTAAGATATTTATAAGCGAATTCAAATTGTTCTCAAAATACAATAAGGGATTTTCTACCGATTCACCCACGGATTTATAAGCAGCAAAATGGATGATCCCCGCTATATCAGGATTTTCCTGGAAGATGGCATGTGTATCATCAAAGATGCATAGGTCTACGGTATAGTTCTTTACTTTGGTACCTGTTATTTTTTCAACCCCCTCCAGTATATTGGCCTTACTCCTGCTGTTATTATCTGCAGAAATTACGTTGTACCCATTTTGGATCAGATCGACGATCGTATGAGAACCTATATAACCACAACCGCCTGTAACCAATATCTTTTTCATGCCAGAAAGGTAATTTTTTTTTGCTTTGGAGAGAAAAGAAAATGAGGGAGAAGAAAAAATAAAGCTGTTAGCCATTAGCCAAAGGCTAACCTATATGAACCATTTCAGGATAAAATAAATAATTGCTGCAAGCAGGGCACTAACCGGGATGGTTAGGATCCAGGCCCATAAAAGGTTTACTGTTACACCCCACCTTACTGCAGATAAACGCTTGGTTGCTCCAACGCCAATAATAGAACCCGTAATGGTATGGGTGGTACTAACAGGTATCTTCAATGCTTCCGTTACAAATAAAGTAATGGCACCTGCAGTTTCTGCTGCCACCCCTTCAAAAGGAGTGACTTTCGTGATCTTGGTTCCCATTGTTTTTACAATTTTCCAGCCGCCACTCATGGTACCCAGTGCGATGGCCGAATAACAGGCAAATGGTACCCATGTAACCATATGGTCAAGGCTATACACAGTAGGATCATAAGCGATCAATGCAACCATAATGATCCCCATTACTTTTTGCGCATCATTGCCGCCATGGCCGATACTAAATGCTGCGGAAGAGACCAGTTGCAAGCGCTTAAACCAAAAGTTAGCCCGGTTGGCATTCAGCCCGTTCAGGAACAACGTGAATACCGCCATGATCAAAAGAATACTGGCAAGCAATATCCATTTAAAATTGGAAGAATGAAAGATCACCTTTAAAATATAGGAGTCGAAATGTGTTTTTAATTTGGAAGGATCAAACTCCATATTACTATATAAGAACCATCCTACTAAGATGAAAATAGTAAATGCAATGATCCTGGGCATCCATCCTTTTCGAAAAGAATGAATGAACCAGAGTGAAATGATAAATGCAATGATCATCCCTACCACGGGAGCGAGGAAAATAAATGCGATCGTTTTAATAACGGGATCAGGATTCACTGTCGTAAAACCACCATATGCAATGGCTGCTCCTGAAAACGCACCGATCAATGTATGAGAAGAAGAGGAAGGGATGCCAAACCACCAGGTAAGCAGGTTCCAGAAAATTGCCGCCAGCAAACCTGAAAAGATCACTACCAGCATATCGTGTCCATATACTACATCTGTCTTCACGGTTTTGGCAATCGTATTGGCAACCCCGTGATCCTTGAAAATAAAATAAGCCACAAAGTTGAACATGGCAGCCCATATTACGGCCTGGGCCGGGGTCAATACCTTGGTAGAAACAACTGTTGCGATAGAATTTGCGGCATCATGAAAGCCATTGATAAAATCAAAGATCAGCGCCAGTGCAATAATGATGATCAGGAAGGTCATAACTTGGTATTAATAACACGCATTTATCCGTGATTTTTGTATTAAGCGTATTTGATAATAATGGATTCGATCACGTTGGCAGCGTCTTCACATTTATCTGTAACGATCTCCATGATCTGGTAGATCTCTCTTTTTTTGATAACTTCTTTTGCATCGGGCTCGGTAGCAAATAATCTTTCAATACTCATATCAAAAATATCATCTCCCTGGTTTTCTATGCTGTTGATAGCAACCAGTGCATCCGTTATCTGGCGCATATTCTTCATGTTGCGCAGCTCGGTAACAGCTTTATATACCTGTAAACAACCCAACGCGATCAGGTCGCCCATTTTCTGGATACCGATATCATCCGGATTTACATGGTAGAAATTGATCTTTTTTGCTGAAGCGTAAATATAATCTGCAATGTCATCCAGGGAGGTCGCCAGGTAATGGATATCCTCGCGGTCAAAAGGGGTAATGAAATTTTTTCCAAGTTCGGTAAAAATGCGGTGGGTATATTCATCATTCACATGCTCCATGTCCTCGATCTCCTTGATCAGCTTACCGCGCTTTTCAAAATCCGGCTCATTGACCACTTCCTTTAATTTATTCCCCATTTTTACCAGCACTTCCACAACATTTTCAAACAGCTGATAAAACACCCGGTCTTTGGGTAAAAATATTTTTAAAATAGTATTGAATGCCATGGAATAATTATTTTGTGCAAAAATAGAATTATAGATTGCGTATCACCCATAAATATAATTGGTAATAATTTCTTAACATAGAAGTAATATTAAAATGTTATTACATTAAAAATAAATTTACAGACGTGCTTAAAAAATTGACCGTTATTGTCTTGACACTCACCATCTATCAACCTGCCAGGTCGCAGTTTTTGATGGATATGGTTGACACCAGCAAAGACATCGGAAAGGGAATGCTGTCAATTTACCAGAAATTCGACCGGATACGCATCAGTGGTTATATCCAGCCCCAATTTCAACTGGCACAGCAAAAAGGAGCAAAAAGCTTTAATGGGGGCGATTTCCCCGACAAGGCCGATAACCGTTTTATGTTACGCCGGGGCCGCATCCGGTTCGACTATATCCATTTTGCAGAAAAGACAGGGCCCTCTGTTCAATTCGTTTTCCAGTTTGATGGAACAGAACGGGGCGTTTTTATTCGCGATTTCTGGGGACGTGTATTCGAAAATAAATTACATTTTTTTTCTTTCACTACTGGCATGTTTGCCAGGCCATTCAGTTATGAACTGAACCTGTCATCTTCTGACCGGGAAAGCCCTGAAAGAGGAAGAATGAGCCAGCTTTTGATGAAAACGGAACGTGACCTGGGTGCAATGGTCTCTTTTGACCCCAGGAATAAATCCGGGTTTCTAAAATATATTAAATTAGATCTCGGTCTGTTCAACGGTCCCGGCCTGGCTGCTCCTGCTGATTTTGACAGCCATAAGGACCTTATCAGCAGGTTGGCTTTAAAACCGGTCGCATTGTCTAAGCGGGTCATTTTTAGTACGGCCATTTCATATCTCGGCGGCGGATTTCTTCAAAACACAAAATATATTTATAAAACGCAGCCGGTTAATGGTTCAAAAATCTACATAGTTGATTCGTCACTTGTTAATGAAGGTAAGATCGCACCAAGAGAATATTATGGTGCCGATATGCAGCTAAAATTCATTACCAGGGCAGGGCTGATCGAATGCAGGGGAGAGTTTGTTGCCGGTAAACAAACAGGGACACGCCTTAGCTCAGAAACTCCTGCAGCATTGCTAACAGGGACTGATGGATATTATGAAAGAAAATTCAACGGGGCTTATTTTTACCTGCTGTGCAATATTTTTAACAGCCGCCATCAATTAGGAGTGAAATATGACTGGTATGATCCCAATACAGCCGTATCAAAAAATGAGATTGGCAGGGCCGGAGCAAATCTCAACGCCGCCGATATAAAATATACCACACTGGGCTTTGGATATAATTATTATATGAATCCGAATGTGAAATTATTATTGTGGTATGATATGGTCGAAAATGAAAACACATTACTGGCTGGCTATACAACTGATATTAAGGATAATATATTCACCTGCCGGCTTCAGTTCCGGTTTTAAGGGATCACGTAACATTCAAGTAACATTCAGGTAACATTTCCGTAACGATAGGTTCATCTTGCGGTAACATGCAAATGCTCTCTTTGTGCAAAATAAGAGTGGCATGAAATTATTTACTTTATTGGTCGGATTTTTTTCAATTTCTTTCTTCGCGTCTGCGCAGACGGGGCAACTCGAAGGAAAGATCACGGATGCTCAAACCGGGGCCAGGCTTAGTGCTGTTTCTATATCAATAGATGGTGCCTCATCAGGTGTTGCATCCAATGTGGATGGCAATTTCGTTTTGACCTTATCAGCAGGGAAAAAATACGCTATAAAATTAAGCTCTATTGGGTATCAGCCCAAGGTATTGGAAGATGTAGAGGTTCTGGCAGGCAAGACCGTTAGCCTGGACATAGTTTTAGACCGTGTTACTAAAACGCAGGATGCCGTGGTGATCCGTTCAACATCAAGGAAAGAAACAACCGCCGCCCTGATCTCTTATCAAAAGAACACATCAGTGGTGGCCCAGGTGATCAGTGCAGAAGCCATTAAAAGATCACCGGATAAAAATACAGGAGAAGTTTTAAAAAGAGTTCCCGGTGCCTCTCTCCAGGAAGGGAAATACTTAGTGGTTCGGGGCTTGGCAGACCGTTACAACCAGGCCATGCTGAATGGCGTATTGTTAAGCAGCACAGAGCCTGATCGCAAAACTTTCAGTTTTGATATCCTGCCGGCATCATTGGTTGACAATATCATTATCAATAAATCTTTTATTCCTGAACTCCCGGGCGAGTGGGCCGGAGGGTTGATCCAGGTAAATACAAAAGATGTACCTGCAAAGAATTTTTTGACAGTCCAGGTAGGAACAGGATTCAATACCCAAACTGTAGGCAAGGATTTTTTCAGTTACGAAGGAGGCAACACGGATTTTCTTGGTTACGATGATGGTAAAAGGGGCTTGCCTGCCAACCTTCCGGGTAAAGCTGATTTTGCTGCATTAACACAGGAACAGAAAACCGCTTATGCCAAAGAATTTGAAAACATATGGACCACTACTAAGAATAGATCAAATGTTACTCCCGTACTTAATCAATCAATTTCCATCAGCGGGGGATTCAATAAAAAAGTAGGTTCGAAAAATAAACTGGCTGCTATATTGGCTGTGAATTACAACAGGAGCAATAAAAGAATTGAATACCTGAACCAGATAAATACTTTTGAAGGCAATGTGCCCAACGTGAGTTTTGATTATTCGAATACAAAATATAACAAAGAAGTGCTTGCCGGAGCACTTGCTAATTTCACACTTCAATTGGGTAATAACAGCAAGGTATCGTTTAAGAATATTTTAAATATCAATACCAGCAATTACACAACATTAAGGGAAGGAAGAGATTTTGACGGAGCAATAAATAGTACGGGTGGTGATGGTATTTATGCATCTGAACTTGCATTTAAGGCGAATACATTTTTCAATACCCAATTAACAGGCGACCATAATATAAAAAAATTCGCTGCAAAATTCCATTGGTTTGGCAGTTTTAATATTCTTGATCAGTATATTCCGGATCAAAGACGTTTACAATATGTACAGGATGATCCTTTTGACCCAAAGTCAGCATATAGGGCAACGGTAAGCGGGTCTAATGCTTCTCAAAAAAGCGGGAGCCGTTATTATGGGTTTTTGAATGATTATGTATATACCGCCGGTACCGACCTGGGTAAAGACCTTCAGGTTGGAGGACTTACTCAAACTATAAAGGGTGGATATTTTTTCCAGGTGAAAGACAGGTTATTTGATTCAAGGCCTTTTGCCATTTACCTTCCAACAGATAACAGGCAATTGCTTTTATTGTCTCCCGACAAGATCTTTGCTCCTGAAAATTTTGGTAACGGAACAGATAACAAATTTGCTTTGAATGAATTATCAGGATCGAGTTATCGGTACATAGCAAACTCTATTTTGAATGCGGGTTTTTTACAATTGGACAACCAGTTATCAGATAAAATAAGGATCGTTTGGGGTTTGCGTGTTGAGAATTTTGACCAGGTGATTGGAAGTATGAAACAAAGTGACCCACGTCATATACATAATAAAATCACGGATTATCTCCCGGGGCTGAACTTTACCTATAAGATAAATGCTAAAACGAATATCCGTTTATCAGGGTCTCAAACTGTTATTCGCCCTGAATTCCGTGAGCTAAGTACATTCCAGTTCTATGATTTCGACCTTGGCGCAACAGTAGCGGGTTATACAGGCCTCACCAGGACAAAGGTTTCAAATTTTGACCTTAGGTATGAGCTATATCCAAGAGGTGGTGAACTGTTCACATTCGGGGTTTTCTACAAATATTTCAAAGCGCCGATCGAAGCTTATTTTAATGCAAGCTCAGGTGGTGCCAGCACGTATAATTTTTTGAATGCCGAAGAAGCAAACAGTTTTGGCGCAGAACTGGAGTTTAGAAAAAAACTGGATTTTAATGACTTCTTTAAAAACTTCACGGTACAGGGTAACCTATCTTATATCTATAACAGGGTGTCGGGAGTTGGTGCAGATGAAGCGAGGTCAATGCAGGGACAAAGCCCTTATTTGATAAATGCAGGGATACAGTATGACATCGAAAAATATGGCCTTAATACAACATTGCTGTTTAACCAGATCGGTAGAAGGATCGCATTTGTTGGTGGCTCAGACCAGCCTCCTATATGGGAAAATCCACGCCCGGTCCTTGATTTCCAGGTTGCCAAAAAAATATTGAAAAATAAAGGAGAATTAAAATTGAATGTGGCCGACATTTTTAACAAGGCAGCTATTTTCTACAACGACCTAAATGACAATAAAAAATACGACAAGAATGCCGATGCATTTGCCATCAAAAGAAAATATGGAACCAATGTGAGTATTTCTTTCGGATATAATTTTTAAAAGACTTAACCCGGTAAAACAACATTTAAAACAATAACAAAAAAAATAAAATGATGAAAAAGTTATTTCTCTACGGCGTTTTGATCGCGGCCACCTCTTTGAGTTGCCGTAAGATAGAAGTAGACGGTGATACCACAGTAATTAACGGTGGCGGCAATACCAGTGAAAATACGATCCTCGAAGGACGTATCAGTGAGAACAGGACATTAAAAGCCGCATACACCTACAAACTTCGTGGATTGGTATATGTCACAAATGGTGCCATTCTTACCATTGAGCCAGGAACAAAGATCGTTGGTGAAAGTGGCAGAAATGGCGGATTGATCATCACACGCAGCAGTAAGATCATTGCAGACGGTACAGCAGATAAGCCAATTTTATTTACATCTGAAGCAGCTATCCCGCAACGTGGTGATTGGGCCGGGGTTGTTATTTTGGGCAATGCGCCAACCAATTCATCTTTCAATGGAGTGGCAGGAGTAGGAGAAATAGAAGGGGGTATAAACAACAGCGACGGGTTAGGCCTGTATGGCACACCTGCAACACAGGCGCAGAATCCCGCAGATAATAGCGGAATTTTACGTTATGTGCGCATAGAATATGCAGGCTATGCATTTCTGCCCGATAAAGAGATCAATGGTTTAACCTTTGGCGGTGTCGGTAATCAAACCATCGTTGATTATGTGCAGGTATCTTATGCCAATGATGATTCATTTGAGTGGTTTGGCGGTACAGTTAATTGCAAGCATTTAATTTCCTTCCGTACTCTGGATGATGACTTTGATACAGACAATGGTTTTAGCGGAAAGGTACAGTTTGGTATTTCTTTAAGAGATTCAGCTGTAGCAGATATATCAAAAAGCGAAGCATTTGAAAGTGACAATGATGCAAACGGAAGTTCACTGCTGCCACAAACGAGTGCGGTATTTTCAAACATGACCGTAATGGGACCTAAAGCAACTTTGTCAAACACAGGCAATAGCTTGTTTGCATGGGGTGCACAGATCAGGAGGAATTCAAGCCTCTCTCTTTTCAATTCAATTATCATGGGTTATCCTAACGGGTTATACATTGATGCAACAAAAGGCGTACCTACGGATAATAATATCCCCGGATCATTGTTTGTGCAAAATACCATTATCGCAGGATGCCCTACCCCGGTTTTATATAGCCTCGGTACCAATGCAAATATTCCACTTGTGCCTAATACAACTGCAACCATGACTGCATGGTTCAATACAGCAACTTATGGCAATAGCAGTCTAACCAATAATTCGGATGTTGGATTGACAGATGCTTTTAATTACAACAATCCTGATTTCAATCCATTGGCAGGTTCTGTGGCAATATCAGGTGCAAGCTTCACGCATCCTAAAGTTTCTAACGGCTTTACTGCTGTTGGTTACAGGGGAGCCTGTGCGCCAGGCGATACCTGGTGGAAAGGCTGGACAAGATTCTAAATGAATAATAATTACCGCAATGACACGAAGGCATTAAGCAGTAGCGAAGATTTGTAAAAGTTATTTAGCGCCTTTGCGTCTTAGCGGTGAAAATTTTTCCTTAAGCAAAATAGCAAGTTTTAATCATGCTTTAACCAGCTTTATTCTTATCGCTGGTTTTTTTATTTTAATAATGCTGAGTTCATAATTAGTTAAAACTGGCAGCTGATCTTTGAGTCATCAAAAGCACATCCGGCAACTGCCGGTCTTTATATATGGTTAGTAAGTATAAGTAGGCATCCCTGATGAAGGGAATCCGGGCGGAACCTGTAGGGCCGCCTTTTTTTATTTCCTAACATTGACTTAACCTTTATTTAATACCCGGGTAAAATGCCTGGTTTAGCTTACAACATATTTAAAAGATAAAAACATATTTATGAAGTATAATATCCGGGCATTATTAAGTACCAGGAAATTATTTTTCCAGACCATGTTGTTGCTGTTGCTAATAGCAGCACTTTCATTGCTGTTTTTCGGAAAAGCATTTGCTTTCATTCCTTCAAGTGCTTATCACCCCTTTTGGCTCAATGTATTTTTTATCAATTTTACATTTATGGGCAATGGCTTATTTATACTTTGCCTTGCAGGAGTTCTTATATTCCGTTTTAAGAAGAAGCAACAGGGTATCGCCATGCTGTACGGGTTTCTCTTATCAGGAATGGTCGTGCAGCTTTTAAAGAATATCAGCAGCATTTCACACCCGGACATTTTCTTTGAGCAAGGCCAAAACCTTTTCCCTGCAAATGATATTTCATTAACGATCCCCGGTGGTATTATTTCAGGACATACAGCTATAGCATTTGCTTTGGCAACAGTTTTAAGTTTGACAATAATGGGTTCAAAAAAACAATTGTTATTATTAGCTGTCGCGGTATTATTGGGTTATTCCCGGATATACCTGGCACAACATTATTTACCAGAGATCATATTAGGTGCTTTTGTTGGAACTGTTTCAGGGATCGCCGCTGTCTACTTAGCTTATTATTTCAGGGGATATGGAAATTACTTTAAGAAATTGTTTAGCATACATAAGAACGATGCAATACGGGGAGAAAGGAATGTTCAGCCGGTTTAGATATTCTTCATAGCCATTAAGGGGCAAGGACACTATGATTCACAAAGAAAAAGATCAGTTCTTTTTGCTTTGCAGCGTGAAACCGAACGTACTGCCCACATCGATCTTACTTCTTACATGAATGCTTTGTCCATGGGCTTCAATGATATGTTTGCAGATAGAGAGCCCCAGGCCGCTGCCACCCACTTTCCTGCTACGGGCAAGATCTGTCCTGTAAAATCTTTCGAATATCCGCCCAATATGTTCTTCAGCAATACCGGCACCATCATCACTGATATCAATGAGCACATGCATTCCATCAACATTATAGAAACTGGATTCTATTGTGCCGTTTTGCTTGCCATATTTAATGGCATTGTCAACTAAATTGATAAGGACCATCCTGATCTTTTCCTTGTCAGCATAAACAGTCAGGGGCAATTCGCAACCTTTTTTGATGAAGCATTTTATTTCTTTTTCATCAGACTTTATGGAGAGTGATTCATATACTTCTTTAACCAGGTCCTGTATCACAAAAGGCTGGATATTTAGTTTTTGCAGGCCCGTTTCCAGTTTTGATATTTCGTCAAGGTCGTCCACAAGATTTACCATCCTGTCTACATTGCGTGCGGCACTTTGCAGGAATTTGATATTCACAGCATCGTTATGCAGGGCACCACTAAGTAAAGTATCAACATATCCCTGTATGGCAAAAATGGGTGTCTTTAATTCATGGCTGAGATTTTGAAGAAACTCTTTTCGAAAGACCTCGTTTTGCTGCAGGATCTCTATTTCTGCTTTTCGCTGCTGGGCCCATTCTTCCACATCTTCTCTTACTTCATCTATACTTTTTTGTGGCAGGATATTCTTATAATAGAATTCTTCCCGTTTACTCGCTTTGGTTTGATAGATCAGTTTATAAATGAGTTTTATTTTCCGGTATATAAAAGTCTGCAGCGTATATAAGATCAAAGCATAACTGCCCAGGAAGATCACTATAAAAAAGATAAGCCCCACCCACCACAAAGGCTCAAAAAATAATATGGAAAGTGATATCGGCACAGAAAGTACCAACGCCGTGAATGCTGCAAGTTGCTGTGGTGTAAAATTCTTTTGTGAGAGCATGGGAAATAGCTATTAGCTGCAAGCTACAAGCTATTAGCTAAAATCTTTATTATTGAGAAGATTTTTTGATTGCGTTGCCGGCTAACAGCTAATGGCTTATAGCTAATAGCTTCTCCTACATTTCAAATTTATAACCCACTCCCTTTACTGTTGTGATGCAGTCTATACCAAGCTTCTGTCTTATTTTCCTGATATGAACATCAATGGTGCGGTCGCCAACGATCACTTCGGTTCCCCAGATCTGGTTCAATATCTCGTTCCTTAAAAAAACCTTTCCCGGTTTTGATGCCAGTAAAGAAAGCAATTCAAATTCTTTTCGTGCAAGTACAATATCAGCTTCCTTAAATTTTACACTGTATTTTTCCCGGTTTATCTGCAGGTCACCGATCTTGATAATACCCGTTTCATCTTTATTCAACCTCCGGAACAGTGCATTGATCTTACTGATCAAAACTTTTGGGCTTATCGGTTTTGTGAGGTAATCGTCTGCTCCCGTTTCCAATCCTTTTATTTCAGTTGTTTCATCACTGAGCGCTGTTAAAAAAACGATCAGGGTTTCTTTAAAAGAAGGGATCATCCGGAGCAGGTTACATACTTCTATCCCGTTCTTTCCCGGCATCATGATATCCAATATGATCAGGTCGGGCAATATTTTTTTTGCTTTTTCAAAAGCTTCATCGCCATTCCTTGCTGTAGTAACTTCATAACCGTTTGCCTGCAGGTTAAACCCGATGATCTCCAATATATCCGGTTCATCATCTGCGATCAATATTTTATTTCCTCTTACCATATGTGAAATGTTGAGCAAAAATAACTTATCGAAACCAGCATTTGCTTCGTTAAATGAAAGTTATAATATTATCAAATTGTTAAGCAGGTGCAACGGGAGCACCAATAATCGGGTCTCATATTTTACCATTCCAATAAAATTGCATCATATTTGCACTTGAAGGAGCAAAGTGGTCAGGCAATCTGAATGACTTACCACTAATGATCAAACTTAATTTTTTTGATGAAATATATATACCTGGCACTGATTTTCTTTATAACGGGGATTGACAGTTACGCCTACATGGATACTACTATAATAGTACCACTCCAACGCCGGAATTTTCATGATAAGATTGATAACGAACAAAGGCTTTGTGATAAGGCTGACGGCAAGCAGGATAATTTTTTTCGCATAAGTGGTAATGAAGCCATCAATAACCACGCTACCGATGTGCTTTTTAGAAAAGTGGATAACCTGGAGAACTGGATAGAACTTAACAATGATATTGATAATAACAACCAGAAGATCCGCTATCTCCGGTATGTTGAAAATTTACTAAGGACCTTCAGGATCCGCTGGAAATCCAAGGAAATAGCCCCGGTTGATTTACCTGTCCTGTTTGAAAACTTTGAAGAGATATTGAAAGCACAGGTGGATGGGAAAAGTATGTTACCGTATATTCAAACTGCCTCTTACCAGGTTGCCAGGTTAAATACCGAGGTTTTTTCTGATAACAGCGGTTATAAGGAATCCAAAGATCTCGTATATGTAAAGTATTGCGCTATCAACCCAGACAAAATATTGCAAACGATCAGGCCTTATGCCGACAGGCCATTTGCCGACAGCCTTGTCGTAATTGCTGCCCAGGCAAACCCGGTACAATTATATTCTTATGCTCAATCAAACACATCTGTTGAAGGCAAACTCATACACCGCAATACCAATAATCTTGTAAAGACGGTGGCACAATTGAGCCAGACTGCAAATGCACTGTTTTATTTTCCATTCCTGGATGATATCCTGAAGGGGAAAAAATCAATGGATAGCATCAGGAAATATGTAGGGGAAAATGACAAGGATTATGACAGCGTAGGATATTACAGGTTGCTGGTAAAAACGGAGATCGAATATTTTAAACGAATGGCTCCTCCTTTGCGGGACACGCCTGTTGCTATGTTTGGCGCAAACGGGTTAAGAGAAGTTTTAAAGGATAAAGCAATATTGCATTTCATTACGCCCATCAATTTATTGCACGACCAGAGCAACCTTTCAGTCAGGATGAAAGCCATTGAGCCTTTAACCCCAACCGAATTGTACTATATGATGGTGATGGGTGAAAATGATATTTATACATCCAGCTACAAACATAGCTTTAACAGGATGATGCAAATGATGGGCCCAAAGCCCAGCGGGGATTCTTTGCTGTTGAATGTACACTTTGACTATTTCAGGAAGTTCATAAAAATGGCTGCTAACTTTAATAAGCTGGATACATTTTTACGAAGCATGCCTGCAGATAAATCTGAATTGGTAATGAAAGCATTTGTAGCCAGGCTCGATAAGACCGGGAACCTGGAAGATGCTGTAGATGTGGCAGACGCCTATAGCAGCATCAATGATAAGAATCTTTTACAAACGATCTTATCTTATGTTATAGAAAATGAGAAAAAAAGTATCGAAGAGAATAACGGCAGGGGACAGGTTATTTATGGTTTGTTGAAAAATATCTTTTTATCGGCTGATAGTACGAACAAGATCGACCTCACCAGCACTTTAGGTATTCCCTCTATCTATGAAGTAAATAATAAGGACCTTCGTGACGAGAGCGGAAAAATAGTGCAGCAGGTTTTCTGGTATGGAGATGAGGACGGGAAAACGTATTTCCCGATGTTTATAAATTCTTTTTCAAATAAAGAATGGAAAATTACACCTAAAAAAGAATGGGTTGAGATAAATTCACTGAAAGGAAATGTATGGATATATGCCAACCGGCCATTGGATAATGATGCGAACCTGGATGACAGTGCGCAGGTTCATTTAAATAATTATTTAGATGAAAATAACCTGCATGCATCAGTAGTAGTGCACAGGGGCCATAGCTATTGGCTGCCGGGAACTATCCGCAGGATGTCTGGTGATGCCAGGATCGTTGTGCTGGGATCCTGTGGGGGATATAAGAACCTGAATGATATCATTGATATCAATCCGGATGCTCATATTATTTCTACAAAAGAGATCGGTGCCGGTGAGATCAACAGGCCCATATTAAATTACCTAAATCAAAACTTTGAATCGGGTGCACCGCTTGTATGGAAAACGATGTGGTCCTCACTTACAAAATTATTTTCAGCAGATCCCAACAAGGCAGTAAGTGAAAGCTGGGAAGATTATATACCTCCATATAAGAACCTGGGAGCGATCTTTATCAAAGCTTATAATAAAAAAATGGAAGGGGAATGATTTGTCACCAGTGTAACTTTAAGTTATACTTCTGCGTTTTGTCATGCTGAGGCACGAAGCATCTCTCTATAGATTCTTCCTTCATCAGAATGACAAACAGAGATACTTCTTAACTTTGCAATCATGAGCAACGGAACTCCGGCAAAAAAAATCTTTGATGTTTCCTTACTACGCAGGGTTTTTAGATTTGCAGCACCGTATAAGAATAAATTCTACATTTCACTTTTTCTATCTTTATTTCTTGCTTTACTGGCGCCCATCAGGCCCTTTTTAATACAGGTAACCATCAATGATGGTTTACAGGGAAATAAATTGGCACATTTCATTAACGGCCCCGGGGGCTTTATAATTGAGATCACCATAATTCAGATCATATTACTACTTATTGAGACAGGCACCCGGTTTTATTTCACATTTACAACGGCTGCCCTGGGCCAAAGCGTGGTGAAAGACCTCCGGGTGGCCACCTACAATAAGATCCTGCACCTTAATTTATCACAGTTTGATAAAACCCCGATCGGGACATTAACAACCCGTACCATCAATGACATAGAATCTGTAAATGATATTTTCAGCGATGGATTGATACCCATTATTGCAGACCTGCTTTCTATCATTTCCATATTAAGCTATATGTTTTGGGTAGACGCAAAACTTACACTTGTTTGCCTGGCGCCCTTTCCCTTTTTGATACTGGCAACTTATATCTTTAAAGAAAGCGTGAATAAATCCTTTATCAAGGTCAGGAATGCGGTGGCTGCTTTGAATGCATTTGTACAGGAGCATATCACGGGCATGTCACTGGTACAGGCTTTTGCAGCAGAGAACCGGGAACAGGAAAAATTCAAAGCCATCAATAAGCAACACCGCAATGCCAACATAAAAGCCATTTTTGCCTATTCCGTTTTTTTTCCTGTAGTGGAACTCGTTTCTGCATTATCGATCGGTTTGCTGGTATGGTGGGCCGCAAAAGAATCTGTACATGTATCAGATGCGCAAGCCGCCAATGTGGGCGGCATCATAACTTCATTTATCCTGTGCCTTAACCTGTTATTCCGTCCTTTAAGGGTCATTGCAGATAAATTCAATGTGCTGCAAATGGGCATGATCGCAAGTGAAAGGGTATTCAAAGTATTGGACAATGAAGATGTGACTACAAATGAAGGCAGGCATATTCCTGTATCCATGCCCGGCAAAATTGCTTTCAAAGATGTATGGTTTGCATACAATGAAAATGAGTATGTTTTAAAAAATATTTCTTTTGAAATAGAAGCCGGAAAAACCATTGCCATTGTAGGGCATACCGGCAGCGGAAAAACATCTATCATCAGTCTCCTGAACCGGATGTATAAAATTCAAAAAGGAGCAATAAGTATTGATGGGGTATCAATAGATAAATACGATCTTGATCACCTGAGATCAAAAATAGGAGTGGTTTTGCAGGATGTGTTCTTATTCAGCGGTTCTGTAATGGATAATGTAACACTGCGGGATGATAATATAAAAAGGGAGCAGGTCATTGAAGCTGCAAAACTGATCGGTATACATGATTTTATCATGAGATTACCCGGGGGATATGATTATGATGTCATGGAAAGGGGAGCAACCTTATCACTGGGACAAAGGCAATTGCTTTCTTTTGTAAGAGCGTTGTTATACAACCCGGCTATCCTGATACTGGATGAAGCTACTTCTTCCATAGACTCGGAAAGCGAAGGCCTTATTCAACATGCCATAGAAAAACTGATCAGTGGGCGCACATCCATCGTTATTGCCCACCGGCTGAGTACCATTCGCAAAGCTGATAAGATACTGGTATTGGATAAAGGTGAGATAAAAGAAATGGGTACCCATACCGAACTGATGCAGCAACAGGGCTTTTATTACCAATTGCATAAGATGCAGTTTGAAAAACAGGTAATCGGGGTTTAGTTCAATAGACACAAAGACCACGTTGAAAGCTATATAACCTATGTTTGTATGTGGTCAATTTTGATGATTTATCCTTTTAGTTTGCTTCAAATTTCAGATTTCAGCCCTGCGCCCTTATCTTTGCGGCAAATTTAAGAGAGGATATGGCAGCAAAGAGCATCAAATCAATACTGGTAGCGGTTTTCAGCCTTAGTTTAGTGTTATTTTCATGTATTTCTTCGGCCCAGGGACCAGCCCATGAAAATGCTTCTGAAAAACAGGAAGCAAAAGAAGAACTCGATCCTGCCAAGATCATCATGGAACATATCAAAGATAACCATGAATTCCACTTCTTTACGGCTGGTGACTTTCATGCAACCATTCCTTTACCGGTTATTTTATACTCGTCAACAAAAGGTGTATCTGTCTTTTCATCCAGCCGTTTTGGGCATGAGGGCCTGGAAGAATACAATGGCTATAAATTACAGGAAGGAGAGATTGTTGCAACGGACGGATCAACGGTATATGATTTTTCTTTGACAAAGAATGTGGTTCAGATGATACTGGCGCTTACTGTATTGGTATTATTAATGACCGGCATTGCAAAAAAATATAAGAATGGTCTTGGTGTAACATCAGCCCCGAAAGGATGGCAAAATGTTTTGGAGCCTGTTATCACTTTTGTAAGGGATGATGTGGCAAAACCAAACCTCGGCAAAAAATGGCAAAAGTACCTGCCCTATTTATTAACTGTTTTCTTTTTCATTTTAATAAACAACCTTTTTGGTTTGATACCGGGATCCGCAAATGTAACCGGTAATACAGCATTCACTGCGGTATTGGGTATCATTTCACTTATAGTGATATTGTTCAGTACCAATTCGCATTTCTGGGCGCATATCTTCTGGCCTCCCGGGGTTCCATTCCTGGTAAAAGTAATTTTAATACCGGTGGAAGTTGCGGGTGTGTTGATCATCAAGCCAGCTGCATTGATCATACGTCTTTTCGCCAACATGGTGGCGGGGCATATCATTATATTAAGTTTCATTTCGCTTATATTCATTTTTGGTGAAATGAATAAAGGGGCAGGCTGGGGGTTTTCTCCTGTATCGATCTTATTTACAGTTTTTATTTATTTTATTGAGATACTGGTAGCATTTATCCAGGCTTTTATATTCACGAATCTGACTGCAGTATTTATAGGCCAGTCATTCGAGGGTGGGCATGACGATGTAGATGGGCACACACATGAAGTAGTGTCAACAATTTAGTATTTATTTATTCACTATAAAACACAAGTATCATGACTTTGATGACTTTGTTAACTGAAGTTGGTTTTTCCCACATGGGTGGAGCAATAGGAGCAGGTCTTGCAGCAATTGGCGCCGGTATTGGTATCGGTCAAATTGGTAAAGGTGCTGTTGAAGCTATTGCCCGTCAACCGGAAGCATCCAATGACATTCGTGCAAACATGATCCTGACTGCTGCGTTCGTTGAGGGTGTTGCCCTTTTTGCAGTTATCGCAGGATTATTGGCAGTTCTTAAAAAGTAATTGCACAACATCATTACTGCATCTGATGCACAGGGCGGAGGATGCAGTAATATTAAAAAAACCTATGTTGAATTTTGAATGCTGAATTTTAAATTATTTGCATTATTCATTCAACATTTAAAATATAACATTTAAAATAATTGCTATGGATCTTTTATTACCACATTTAGGACTGATCGTTTGGACGATACTCGCCTTCCTGGTTGTTCTGTTTATTCTAAAAAAATATGCCTGGGGTGCGATCTTAAAAGGATTGAACGACAGGGAAGCAAATATTGCTGATTCAATTGCTACTGCGGATAAAGTAAGAATGGAAATGTCGGAGCTTAAAAGTGAGAACGAAGCACTACTGGTAGCTGCCCGTGAAGAAAGAGCGATAATGCTCCGTGAAGCAAAAGATATTAAGGATAAAATGATCAACGATGCCAAAGACGAAGCAAAGGTCCATGCAACAAAGATCATCACCGATGCACAGGCATCTATCCAGAACCAGAAAATGGCTGCACTCACTGATATTAAAAATGAAGTTGGTAAAATGGTCATCGAGATCAGTGAAAAGATATTAAGAAAGGAACTGGCAAATAAGACTGAACAGGAAAATTATATTAAGCAGTTGGCTGAGGATATTAAATTAAATTAAGAACAGCTGTAAGCTACAAGCTTAGCCATTAGCAGGAAGATAGGATCTGTAAGCTAAGACTAAAAGCTAAAAGCTAAAGGCTAAAAGCTTCTAAGATGAATAATCCAAGATTGGCGGGAAGATATGCAAAGAGTTTGCTTGACCTTGCGATTGAGCAAAAGCACCTGGATGCTGTGTATGACGATATGAAATTCCTGCGCAGCATTTGTAAAAGCAATCCTGATTTCGTGGCACTCCTTAAAAGCCCGGTTATTAAAGCTGATAAGAAAGAAAAGATCATTGAATCCATTACCAATGGCAGGGTAAGCCCGCTTACATCACTATTTATTCAATTATTGGTGCGTAAAACAAGGGAAAGTAATTTGCCCGAGATCGTACATGCATTTGTTGAGCAATATAATAAGCTGAAAGATATTCACCATGTTAAGATAACTACTGCCGTGCCAATGAGCGCAGATGCGGAGCAGGCTATCTTAGGCAAGGTCAGGAGCAATACACCTATTCAGCATATAGAATTGGAAAGCTTTGTGGAAGATGAACTGATCGGGGGATTCAAATTAGAAGTAGGGGGCACATTGGTTGATGCTTCTATTTTAAGAGAGCTCAATGATGTGAAAAAACAATTTAAGAACAACGAATATATACAGCAGCTCAGGTAAAAATATTTTAATAAGCAAAAAAAAAACCGCAACCTGCGGTTTTTTTTTGCTGTCAATTCAAGGAGCGTATCATTATTTGCCAGGTTATTATTTTAATAATAACGAATCTATTTGCTCCTTATACTTAAAAGACCTTCTTGCCTTTACCTGTTGTTATCAGGCTCATTAAACTTTCCTGTATAAGTTGACTCCAGCCATTTGAACAGTCCCCATAACACTCAATTTCGGGAACTAAGCCCAGGTGAGTGAAACGGAGTTGGGTTTTGTTATTTATTTCAGAGATCTCAAAACTGATTTTTGTGCCTGTCCATTCGCTTTTGTTTTTAATGAAATTCAGCTTGCTTTCAGTAACAAGCCAACTTACTTTTTCGTTAGGGATAAGTTCCACTACTTTTTGTTTTGAAAAATGGAACTCCTTCATACGATAGCTAAACTCGTCGTTGAGTTTGTCTGTGCCGCCTTCAATTTCCCCTTGCCACCAACCACGAACATTATTGATGGCATTGAATACTTCTTTGGAAGTTTGGTTTACAAAAAAGGTTGTAGTGAAATTAGATGTTGATAACGCCTTTTCTGCTTCGGTTTGTGGTTTGCCTTTGCCGTTTGGTTGCCCTTTGCCAGTGCTTATGAGGCTGCGTAAACTTTTTTGAATATAAGTGCTCCATGCGTTTTGACAAATATCATAACATTCGTATTCGGGAACCAAACCCAATTGGGTGAATATGAGTTGTGTTTTATTGTCCTTTTCAGTTATCTCAAAAATGATTTTATTCCCCTTCCATTCATGCTTGTCTTTAGTAAAACTAAAATAGTTGTCCAATACCAGCCAAACTATTTTTTTATTTGGAATAACTTCTACCAATTTTATATTGCAACGATGCACATCTTCATAATGATAGGAAAACTCGTCATTTAGTTTCCCTGTGTCGCCTTCAATTTCTTCACTCCACCAGCCACGAACATTGTTGATGGCATTGAACACTTCTTTTGGGGTTTGGTCAACCAATATGGTAGTTGTAAAATTTGATGTAGTCATTTTTTTATTTTTAAATTTATTTTTCTGATCATTATGCCTGTTTGATTAATACCAATTGTCCGGTATGGTAAGCTAAATGAGTTGTTCTTGTTATGATGATATTTAATTTATTGCGGTGTGGTTCTTTGATAAAATCTTCAGCAGAAACAGCAGTATGTTTTTCAAACCACTCCACTGGATCTAATGCTTCAAATTTTACCCTTAGCACTTCGCATTGTTTACTCCAATAAGTTCTCAATTCTTTTGCAGATGAAATCTCTGCAATTGCTTTATCAGCAGATCTAAGAAAGGGTTCGCACAATTCCGGGTATAATTTATCGCCCATATTCAATAGGATCAACATATCGTCATGCACAGCAATAAGATGCCCTAATAAATATATTCCCCTGTTTTTGCCGGGTACAATTTCTTTTAGCAATTGTTCATCAGTAATGGAATTCAGGGAAGCATCAAAATTTTGTATGGATGCATACCACCTGTCAAACACCATTTTGATCATTGTTTGATTTGTCATTTTTTATAAGAATTTAATTGCCAGAGATCTTATACTACAAAAGTATTGTCCAAATATTCATCGCAAGGGGTGTAAAATGGACTTTCTAGTGGGTTGATTTGGACAAAACATATTTCTATCTTTACCCAAAATAAATGGAATGCAACATATTACGATCGTTGTGCCCAATGGTGAAGGCAACAACCTGAGCAGTATCGTGGGTACTTACAAAATATTCTCAAGGGCCAATGAGTATTGGTCGCAGACGCCTGTGGGAAAAAGCAGCGGGAAGAGAGAATTGTATAAAATTGAAGTAGCAGGAATTTCAAAAAAGGTAGAATACTATGAGGGCTTATTTTCTGTGAAGCCACACACAAGCATTTCATCAATAGCGAAAACCAACCTCATTATTATTCCTTCTTTAAACCATGATTATCTAAAAGCTGTGAAGCTCAACAAATTGCTGATCGATTGGATCGAAGAGCAATACAAACACGGTGCAGAAGTAGCAAGTATCTGCACAGGTGCATTTTTGCTGGCATCATCGGGTTTGCTTGATGGGAAAAGCTGCTCGACACATTGGGCTGCAGCCGATAATTTCAGAGCGATGTTTCCGAAAGTGAATTTGCAAACGGATAAATTGATAACCGATGAACATGGAATTTATACAAATGGTGGTGCTTACTCTTTTCTTAACCTGGTACTTTACCTTGTTGAGAAATATTATGACAGGCAAACAGCCATATTTTGTGCTAAAGTTTTTGAAATAGAAATGGATAGGAACAGCCAGTCTGCTTTTATAATATTTACTGGTCAAAAGCTGCATGGGGATGAAGTGGTGGAAAAAGCACAGGCTTATATTGAAAGCAAACTGCATGAAAAGATTTCGGTTGAACATTTGTCTTCCAGGTTTGCAGTGGGCAGGCGAAACTTTGACAGGCGGTTTATAAAAGCAACAGGCAATACACCGGTACAATATTCCCAACGGGTAAAAATTGAAGCTGCAAAAAGAACATTTGAGATCAGCCGCAAAACAATTAATGAAGTAATGTATGATGTTGGTTATTCGGATGTCAAGGCATTTCGGGAATTGTTCAGGAAAATTACGGGCATGTCGCCATTGGAATACCGAAGTAAATACAATAAGGATGCAAGGGTTTAAAGATCGATCCAACAACACTGCTATATTGGCTGAAGTGCTTATTAGGTGCGCCTTGCCTCATAAATAAATAAAAAGCAATATAAAAGATTTATATTACTTTTCGTGGCTGTTATTTTCTTTTAGAGTCAAGTGATCCATATTTATAATTATGAAACAATTTTTACTCTCAGTTATTTGTTTCTGCTGTTTTGCAACTGTTTTTTCACAAATTAACAGGAATAAGACCTGGTATTTTGGCGAGTATGTTGGTTTGGATTTTAATTCCGGCGCACCTGTGGTTTTGGGTAATTCAGCTATGAACCAGGACGAAGGCTGTGCATCCATATCTGACCTGAATGGGAATATCTTATTTTATACTGATGGGCGTAAAGTATGGAATCGCAATCACCAGGTGATGTTAAATGGTACAGGTTTAACAGGCGGCTATTCATCAACGCAATCCGCTTTGATCGTCCCAATGCCTTTAGATAACAATATCTTTTATGTATTTACGGTACCGGCACAAAGTACTACTGTTCCGCTTAGCTACTCTATTATTGACATGTCGTTGGATGCAGGATCAGGAGCCGTTACTTTAAAAAATGTTCCACTATATGGTCCTGTTGGCGAAAAGCTGACCGGGACACTAAAAAGCAATGGTATTGATTATTGGATCGTAGCCAAAGGTTTTGGCAATGATGTCTTTGTTTCTTATTCATTAACAGCTGCGGGGCTAAACAGCGTTCCCGTGATCTCACATGCCGGTTCTATATTTTCCGCATCGAGCGATGCGATAGGTTATCTAAGAATATCACCCAACGGATCAAAACTATGTGTAGCATATCATTTTGCCGGAATTAGCCAGTTGTTTGATTTTGATATCAACACCGGGATCGTGTCGAACCCAATAGATCTGCATGTTGAAATGTCGTATGGTGTTGCATTTTCTCCTGACAATAGTAAATTATATATTATGAAATCAGGATTGGCTTGTATAATCTGGCAATATAACCTGTTAGCCGGTTCGCCAATCGATATTCAAAACTCTGCATATATAGTTGCACAGCCGATCGTTAATCCGGGATATGTAGAATACGGCGCTGCAATAGCGCTGGGGCCGGATGAAAAGATCTATGCCTGTTATTACCATAGAAGACATCTTGCTATAATTAACGATCCGGATCTCACAGGTGCAGCATGTAATTACGTTCACCTGGGGATTTACATATCATCAGCTCCCAATAGCAAAAATGGCCTGGGATTACCGAATCAGATCTACTATCCCCCTGAAATTCCCTGTCCTGTAGCTTCACAACTTACTTATGATATTTCCATTTGTTCCAATCAATCCTATCAATTACCATCAGGAGCAGTTGTAAATACAGCAGGAGTTTACCTGGACACTATAAAAAACCAAATGGGAACTTGTGACAGTATAACTTATACAATTAACTTATCGGTGTTTGATGTTGTACAGGTTGATACAGCAGTACATATCTGTCCCGGCAACAGCTATAAACTTCCTTCAGGAGTAATAGTTAGCAATGAAGGAACCTACCTGGATACATTAAGGAACCAGGCTTCCTGTGATAGCATTATTTATATCATACAACTTGATATTGATGATATCTCTTATACCAATATCATCGATTCGTTCTTCACAGGGCAAACGTACACTTTACCCTCAGGCATTAAAGTTAGTTCAGCCGGCAAGTACCTGAGTATTTTTACAAATAGTGTTGGATGTGATAGTATTGTAACTGTCACGCTAAAGGAGAAAACCTTATCAGATTGTCTTATTATCAAAAATGCTTTTACTCCCAATGGGGATGGTATTAATGATAATTGGATATTATATCGTTACCGCTGTTTTAAAAGATTAACAGTAAATGTTTATAATCGTTATGGGAGCCTGGTTTATCATACAGATGATTATAAAAATGATTGGAATGGAAGGTATATGAATAAAGACCTGCCAGATGCCACCTATTATTTTGTTTTAAGGACGACCAGCTTTAATGATAAACAACAGGAAATAAAAGGAGATGTTACGATCTTGCGATAAACTATTTCATATGCTAACAATTAATTGAATCGATCAATTCCTTACGAACAATTGAAACGGGTCTTCCAATTTTGGGATGCACGCCCGGGGTATACTAGTGATCAAAAGAATTTCAATAATAACCATAGTTGTTTTAATTTGTGGCCGATCCAGTTCATTTGCTGATCATTTTGTTTTATGAAGAATGCACTCAAATCAAATTGGTTTCTGGTTGTTCTTTTTACAGTCATTTTTGCAGTAACGGCATATCAATATTTCAACAGAAGCAAAGAAACCAATGATCTTCCGGTGGCGTCCATTGACAGCACATGGTCTGCCCCTAGTTTATACCTCGACCAGCTTACAGCAGGAAAAGAGCGGCAAATGATCATATATGGGGAACAACTTGTTGCGAATACTTCCAGATTTTTAGGTCCCAATGGGTCTGTTGCTCATATTTCAAACGGAATGAACTGCCAGAACTGCCACCTCAGCGCCGGCACACTGCCTTGGGGGAATAATTATGGAGCAGTGTATTCTACTTATCCCAAATACAGGGCAAGAAGCAATAGCATAGATAATATTTATAAAAGGATCAATGATTGTTTTGAACGCAGCCTGGGAGGGAGTGCGCTTGATACAAATTCTTATGAATTGCAAAGCATGTATGCCTACATGAAATGGCTGGGCAAAGATGTGCCTCGTGGTAAAAAGCCTTATAGTTCGGGATTGCCTCTTCCGCCATTCATGTCCAGGGCAGCAAATGCAGCAAATGGGAAAATGGTTTATATGAATACATGCCAGCGATGTCATGGAACCAATGGAGAAGGATTGGCAAGAGATAATGGTTCTTATCAATATCCACCGCTTTGGGGGAGTAATAGCTATACGGATGGTGCGGGACTTTACCGTATCACACGCTTCGCATCTTTTATTAAAAGCAATATGCCATTCGACCAGGCAACACACGCAAACCCTGTATTGACAAATGAGCAGGCATGGGATGTTGCAGCTTTTGTAAATTCGCAACCACGACCTCACCTGGATCAAAGTGGTGATTGGAAGGTCATAGATAAAAAAGCAATTGATGAACCCTTTGGACCCTATGTAGATAATTTTCCGGAAGAACAACATAAATACGGACCCTTTGGACCCATTGATTCATTTTATAAGAACAAAGACAAAGCTGTTACAGTTGCAAAAAAACAATAGACCGGCATGAACAATTCAAGAAGAAACTTTCTTCGTTTCACTACATTATCGGGACTTGGGTTAAGCCTTAACCCGCTTTCGGCTTTTGCTTTCAAAACACCAGCTGATACGGGTAATGCGATTGAAGCGAATGCGTTGCCCGGGGGCCAGCAATTGGTTACTATCCTTCAAACCACAGATGTTCATTGCCAGGTATATCCGCATGATGAATTGTTTTGGGAAAATGAACAGATCGTTTTTCGGAGAACAGGTGGCTATGCAAATCTTGCAACACTTTTTAAAGAGATCAAGGAAAAAAATAAGAATACTTTTATTATCGATACCGGAGACATGTTCCAGGGTAGCCAGCTAAGCGTGGAAACAACCGGAAAGGCATTGCAACCAATTTTGAATTCGATGGGCTATGATTTATACCTGCCGGGCAATTGGGAAGTGGTCTATTACAAGGAAGCCATGCAAAGATTATTGGGAGGACTGGAGGCGCCAAAGATCTGTGCAAATATGTATCATGATATCGGCGATGGAAAAAGAGGCGAGTTGATCTTTCCTCCTTATTATACCACAACTATGGCAGGAATAAAAATTGGCTTTGTGGGCTATACAGACCCGTTAGTTCCTATTCGCCAGTCGCCAGCCTATAGTAAAGGAATTGTTTATGCAAAACCGGAAGACAATTTACAACATTATATCAAAGTTTTACGGGAACAGGAACAATGCAGTTTCTTGATACTGCTTTCGCACCTGGGTTTGTCGCAGCAAATATCCCTGGCGAATTCCAAAGCCTGTGAAGGAGTGGATTATATCCTTGGAGGTGATACACATGAGAGAGTGCGTAAACCCATCGAATGTAAATATGCAAAAGTTGTCGAACCGGGAGCTTTTGGCTCTTTTGTAGGAAGACTTGACCTCGTTGTGGAAAATGGGAAGATCATAAGACATCATTATTCATTGATCGAAGTAGATGAAGCAAAATATAAACCTGATCCTGCAGTTTTAGCTGTTGTAAAAAATGTGGAGCAGCCTTTTAATGAAGGGATCAGCAAAGTGATCGGGTATAGTATTATTCCTTTGTACAGGTATTTTATTGTGGAAAATACGATCGACACGCTTATTATAGATGCATTGAAATGGAAGATCGGAACTGACCTGGTCTTTTCAAATGGCTTTCGTTTTTGCCCGCCAAGGAAACAGGCAGACCATACAGGTAATATCCCGATCACAGAAGGATTTTTGTATGATATGCTGCCGGTAAATTCACAGGTTCGTACAGGAATGGCAACGGGTGCCCAGGTATTGGAATGGCTTGAAAAAGAATTAAAAAATGTTTTTTCAACTGATGCTTCGGAAAGGCTCGGCGGATGGGTTGTAAAATTCAAAGGAATGAAAGTAGTATTTAAAGGATTTGGTGAAGATGGAAAAAGGGTGAGATCTGTCATGATAGGTGATGTTCCATTGGACCCGGCAAAGACCTATACCATTTGTGCCTGTGAACGTGAAGGGGATCCGCCAGACATGTTGTGCAGGATGACAAATGTAATGAATGGAAAAAATTCGCCTTTTGCATTGCACGATGTATTGAAGGATTATTTGGCAACGCATTCACCGGTATCGCCGATGCCGGAATCGAATGCAGTTATTTTAGATGCACCAAAGACCCTGTTGAGCCAGGTGAGTGGGGTTGATTATACTTTTACGTGAGTTGATTGGAGTATTTGGGGTGAGGTCAAAAGAACTCTATAAAATCAACGGCCTTGTAATAAAACAACAATGATAAAAACAAACAACTAATTAAACTACAAACAGATGCTGGATTTTTTAAAACAGCCCTGGCCCTGGTATGTAGCAGGAGGCCTTATTGGATTAATAGTTCCTGCTTTGCTGATCCTGGGCAGTAAGCATTTTGGTATCTCTGCCAACCTGCGCCATATATGTGCTGCCTGTTTTCCTGCAAATATTTCATTTTTTAAATACGACTGGAAAAAGGAAGCATGGAACTTATTTTTCGTTGCCGGGATTTTTCTCGGTGCTTTAATTGCGGCGCAATTCCTGGCCGATCCGGCACCCATAAAAGTTAATGCTGCACTTGTTGCGGAATTGCATAGTTATCAGGTAAATACTTATAGCAGCCAGCTGCCACCGGAAATTTTTAGTTTTACCGGCTTATTTACACTACGTGGATTTATACTGCTGGTAGTTGGCGGTTTTTTTGTAGGATTTGGAACCCGTTATGCAGGCGGTTGCACTTCAGGCCATTCGATAATGGGTTTGGGTAACCTGCAACTGCCTTCACTTATCGCTACCATTTGTTTTATGGCAGGTGGCTTTATCATGGCCAATATTTTTTTACCATATATCATGCGGTTATAATTAATCATGTCAGAACCAACATCAATGAACAAAATAAAGAACGAAGACCAGGTAATAGTGAGACCAAATACTGATTTCGAGATCGCCTCACTTGATTCAAACGAAGAACTTGATCCATCAACAGGTAAATGGTATTCCAATATTAAGTATGGGTTGGTTGGAATGTTGTTTGGGGTCGTATTTGTAAAAGCTGAAGTGTTATCATGGTTTCGGATACAGGAAATGTTCAGGCTGCAGAG
Organism: Ferruginibacter sp.; assembly: GCA_040006715.1. GTDB lineage: Bacteria > Bacteroidota > Bacteroidia > Chitinophagales > Chitinophagaceae > Ferruginibacter. The sequence goes on from JBDTWL010000001.1 coordinate 603,977, forward strand.
TTTTCACATGTATGGTGTCATCGGTACTGCAGTGGTCGTTGCTGCAATATCTGTATTCCTGATCAAAAAATTTAAGATAAGAACGATCGATGGCAGGCCGATCGAATTCCATGAAAAGAAATTCAGTAAGGGCCAAATATATGGCGGGCTCTTATTTGGATTTGGCTGGGCAATGACTGGCGCCTGTCCCGGACCGTTATTTGCTCAAATTGGAATGGGAGCTACTGTTGTTGTTGTAACCTTAGTAAGTGCCATTGCAGGTACCTGGGTATATGGTTATTTTAGTGATAAGCTGCCCAGGTAAATATCATATAATGACACAGGCTTTTTATTTTTCTTTCCGGCAGCGTCTTCACCGGGTTTTCTCAAATTAGTTAACGATCATTTTAATGGTATGTAACCAGGTTTCAGCTAATTTGGGCCAACCAGCGATCGGTAGTTTAGACCAATCAGCAATTGGTTGGCTGGTTTTATTCAAGCCAAATGCATGTCCGCCCTCTGCGTATATATGATATTCAGCAAGAACACCCGCTTTTTTTAGGGCAATATAATACACCAATGAATTTTGAATAGAATCGATCGGGTCATTTCCTGCCTGTAATATGAACATGGGAGGAGTATTACTATCAACCGGAATGGCCCGGTTTAATTCATAAGATTTTGTGGTATGAAATGTCATATGCCCGGGATAGAGGACCATTCCAAAATCCGGTCTGCAACTTATTTTGTCTGCTTCATCCATTATTGGATAAGCACGCTTTTTATAATTAGTACTTACATCAGCAACTAAATGCCCACCTGCTGAAAATCCCAGCACACCAATTTTGTGTGGATCAATATTCCATTCTTTAGAACGGAAACGAACCAGCCCTACTGTACGCTGTGCATCTTGCAAAGCAAGGGGCTTTTCAGGATCCTTTTGGCAGTCGCAATCATGGTCATAGTGTGGACCGGTATTTGGAACACGATATTTTAAAAGTATGCCGGTTACACCGATAGATGCTAACCATTCGCATATTTCTGAACCTTCAAGTTCAATTGCGAGTGCCTTGTACCCACCACCGGGAAATACCACTGCTGCTACACCAGTATTAATTCCTTTGGGCGGATATATGGTTATAGTAGGGTTTGAAACGTTCCTTACCATACCGTCATGATAAGTTTCAGACGCTGTTATTAGCCCTGTATCAGGAATGGATTTTGTCCATATTATCATCTGTTCGTGCGCAACAGCCGGGAGTATTTTTTTTACTTGTTGAGGTTCTTTATTTTGATCACAGGAAAAAAGGCTGTTACTAATTAAAAGCACTAAAAAAATAAATTTATGTAAGGTCATTTCAAAAGTTGGTTCAATCAAATTTTCCTTTCTTAATAATTTCATTTTATTTGCTGTCGTTTTAAGCTGACGATAACGGCAATGCTATGTTGGGCGAAGCCTTCTAATTCAATAAAGGAAGAATTGCATTAATATCAATATTTTTTTCATCTAATGGAATGAGTGTTTTATTCTGAAGCAGTGTACCTAGTTTTCTAAATTCAAATTTTTCGGTAAACTTGGAATATGAGTTCCTGATCATATTCAAAACCTCGTTTTTATCAATTGGATCATCAAGATCTATAACATACGAGTCTTCCCCCACATATAATAGTATTGTATCATTTCCATTTAAGAATTTACAACTGAATCTGCAAGCGATCCCTTTCTTTGTCTGTGCACTTTTCTTCATTACTTCCAGAGAAATGTTGGAAGTTATTTTATCGGTATCCGGGAAATTAACAGGAGGAATATAGATCCATTCTTTGACGATCAGATCGGTTTGTTCTATCATCTTTAATTTTTAGTTGTTAACAGTAGCAAATTCATATGTTTCGTCCGCCCTGCGATGCTGCTAAATAAAGAAACGAAATTTTCCAATGATTACAAAAACAACCTTAACCAGGTATTTGAAAAAAATAAATAACATCAGTGAAGCAATGTATTAACGGTTTATTGAATGCTGTTATACCGTGTTTATTCTTTTCTGCCACAAATAACGAGAAAGAAATAAAAAGCTGATCGGTAAGATCATGATGAGCATGGGAGGCTGGAAGCCATCATGGGCGATCCCCGAATAGGTTGCCCCGATAAGGTCAAAGAATAAACCCGCATAAGCCCATTCTTTTATTTTGGGAAAACCGGGGATAAGTATGGCAATTATTCCCAGCAATTTTGCAATTCCGAGAAACGGGATAATATAGGTTGGATAGCCCTGGGCATTCATAAATTTAATTGCTTCAGGAACCATGAGTATATCAGGTATTGCGGAAAATAACATGAATGCTGAAAACAACCCTGTGATGACCCAGTAGAATATCTTTGTCTTTTTCATTTTATTGTTTATTTGATGATGAATAATGCTATTGCAAATCTAGGCAGCTGAACATCAAATAGCGAGGTATAAGACGACAATTTAGAGAGGGGATTGCGACATATTGAAATAGCAATTTTCACGAGCCAACGGAACGAACCTATAGAGGCCTTTTGGGAATGGAAAACTTTTAAGTCAATGCTGTTGTCCTCATTTTATGTTTTCTTTCACTAAATCCAAAACAATCTTTGGCAATACATTAAGAAATCACACGTTAATTTCATGGATTATAAATAGTCAGACTGTTTTGAATTGATTTGCAGGTGACGCTGCGCATTACCAACCACTTTCAGCTTTTGGGAACCAATTTTAATTAAAGCACACTGCCCGGGCAAAATTTACTACACAATTTTTACGGTATATGATAACGTGATCTTCATTGATCATTGTATGATAAAGCTTTTTAAACATTAAACCCAGGTTAAAATGCAGGTAGATTCAGCTCCAACGTTCTGGCAACGCATAGGTGTACACAACTGGCTTCTTAAAAAAGAAGCAGATGAGATGGAAAAGACAATCCTTTCCCCGGACATTGTTTATAAATACATCATCGAAAAATTCCAGGAATCAATTACGGAACTTTCATTTGCCGGCCGGGTGATATTTTACCATGAATACATCATCTGTTTCAGCCCACCCGATTACAATAAATTCATGGATAATAACAAGGGGATATTCGGCCTTATTATAAAGGAATCTGTAAAATCATTTTATAATATACTTCAGCAACAGAAGCAACAGGGAAAAAGGGTAACAGCCTCATCCAACAAATGGGTATTCCGTTTTGTATCTCACCCTGATTATGAAAAAGGCGACAAAAGTTTTATTGGCAAACTGTTGCCGGGCAATGTTCAACCGAAAGATGATAGCCTCAGGGTCACTTTTATTCCCAGGCAGACAGGTATTGCCCAAACATTCGATATCGCCGATGAGATATTGCGGGATTTTACTTTTTACAGCGAAGGATATTATGAGATCCCATACAATGATACCCTCGTGCTGGAAGACAATGCAGATGCAAAGTTCCCAAAATATTTCGCCCGCCTGGAAACAACATTGCCGGATAAGCAATATGCCGGCAAGAAGCTGGAATACCTTATAAAAAATGAAGAGATAACCATATCCGGGATCGATGATGCCCCCGACCAGCCGAATGTTTTTCGCATTCCTTCCGAATGGGTATCAACGCCGCACCTTTCGATCCGCTATGATAAGGAAACAGACAAATTCTTCCTGAGCTCTTACGGCGAGAAGACCATTGTGAATGAAAATGAGATCAAAAACAGCAACAAGGATTCGCCGGAATGGACACAGCTTCCTTTGAATTCAAAGATCGTTTTGAATGGAATTGTATCTATAAACATATTTAAATAATAGCATGGATAAATTATTGGCAATAGGATTACTGCTGGTCAGTATCATAATATTAATAGCTCATTTTTCAGAAATAAAACAAACACACAGCAACAATGGCTGAATATTTTGTTGGGATAACGGATAAGGGCAAACTGCGGCATAACAATGAAGATACTTTTATTGTGCAGGAACTGGCAGGCAATGGATTGATAGCAGCCTGCGTGATCGATGGCGTAGGTGGTTATAACGGGGGGGAAGTTGCTGCAGGGATCGCACGAACTGTTATAGCTGAACATTTGCAGCATTTACCTCCTGGTGTGATCAACGCGATCAGGGAAGCGATCGCTGCTGCCAATGATAAGATCCTGGATGAAAAAAAGAAAGACCATAAGAACGACCAGATGGCATGTGTGCTTACCTGCGCCGTGGTGGATATAACAAATAATAAATTCTATTATGCACATGTCGGCGATACCAGGCTTTACCTGTTAAGGGATCATTCATTGGTGAAGTTGTCAAGGGATCATTCGGTCGTAGGATTTCTGGAAGAATCAGGCCGGTTGTCGGAGGAAGATGCGATGCAGCATCCCATGCGAAACGAGATCAACAAAGCACTGGGCTTCGAAGAAAATATCAATGAGATCGATGAATTCATTGAATCAGGGGAATCTCCTTTCTTACCGGGTGATACCATTCTTCTATGCAGTGATGGGCTTTCAGACATGATCAATTCGAATACGATCAGTTCGATCCTGCTAACCAAAAAAGATCTTGTTGAAAAAGCACATGATCTGGTCAATGCAGCAAATCTTGCCGGTGGAAAGGATAATATCACTGCCGTGCTCGTCGAGAATAATAAGCAGCCAAGAACCGTGACAGCATTGAAACCTGTTGAAAGAAAAAAACATGATGGAAAACCAACGCTGCATATCGTTGAGCCTGTGCCGGAAAAAAAACACAGGGCGCCTGCAAAGAAGAACCGCAATTTCATTGCATTCCTGGCGCTGCTTACGTTCGGCATGCTGGTCATATTGTTATTTCAAAACAGCACCCGGTTATCGGGGAATAGCCGGCAGCCAAAATATACGATGCCAAAAGCAAAGGATATGAACCTGGATGCACTTATTAAAAGTGTGAATGATTCAAGCAGGAAATATGCTGTAGAAGAAAAAGGCGCTACTATTAATATTTCAGATCCCCTTACGATCAGCAAGGACAGTTTTTATTTCTTGGGCAATGGCATTACAATAGCAGGTGATCCTGGTTATAAAAAACCAGCCCTCATCATCAGCAGCAAAGCAAAGCATGTGGTGCTGGACAGCATTGTATTCAGGGACCTTGATGTAGCCATCGTTTTGCAGAAGAATAATATAATATTCAAAAATGTACGGTTCATTAATTGTCGTGTACCGGTGGAATACCAGTTATCATTTCCAGATTCAATAATAAATGGCCGGATCAAAGATTCAATATTAATGCCTGTTTCAACCCCTAAACAATAAGATCAGATGCTATCACACATAAAATGGTTTAACAATAGGAAGTTGGAGCGCCTTTGCCTGTTGCTCATTTCCGTTATCATGGCATTGCTTTTCTGGAAATTATTTTCAGTATTGCAAAGGGATCTTACAGAAGTAAGTACCAGGATGGGAAATGGTACGATGATAAACCTCAATGAAACGAGAGATGTGAAAGCCATCGGCACGATGCTGAAAAAGGGCCTCTACTTTGAAGACCAAAAAGACATTGACCTGATAGCAACAGTAATAAGTTCCGATTCTTCTGAAAAGATGGACAACGTAGGAGAACTGAATAAGAAAAAATTTTTCGTAAATGCTGATGAAGCTTTTAAAAAGGGTGGCAAGTCGTATAAGAACCGCGTACTCCTTTCGAGAAATCTATTGGGCTTTTCAGACCCCGATTCTATAACATTTGATAAAGAAAGGGCGCATCCCCTGACTGTTAATGCACAAACCAATATTGGATCAGGGAAATACAATATGTCAGGTGTTATCAAAGACAAGGTCGGGCAGCCAGTAGCCGGGGCTTTGGTGAGGCTTAAATTATTGGTTCCCGGGGATAGTCCATTTGTATCAGACCATGCGGAAGATGAAAAAGAAATAATAAAATTCGCTGATGGCATAAGAAAGATATTTTACATTGATTCTGCAAAGAACTTCATCCTTGTCTCTTTTAATGCTTATGCCCGCACAGATGCATCCGGTAATTTTGGATTTTCTGGTCTTCCAGAAAACAAGTCATACGAGATGATCCCATTGCAGCCTGGTTACGAGTTTGGCCGTTCACAGGGAGTGGAACATTTAAAAGGGGATGCAACATTCAGTTTTGTTCAGTCGCCTCACATGCTAAAACTTTTTTCTTCAAAAGATTTTAATACGCTTAAAAAAGAAAAAGCATTCATAGTAAGGTCGCCGGAAGAAATAACCAACTGGTATTGGATCATTGTGGGGGTATTCTTCTTTTCTTTCCTGTTATTGCACCTGGTCTTTTCGATTCGTTCACCAGGAACAGACCAGCTATTGTTACCCGTTATCATGATATTGACAGGGCTTTCCTTTATAACCCTATTCAGTTTGCAGGACCCATTGCGTGACCGCTTCCTTGCAAGAAATACATTCATTTATTTTTGTGCGGGGATAGCCGGTATACTGGCGCTTCAATTTGTTAACCTGAGAAAATTCACGACTGATTCCGGCTTTTTCAAAATATTTGTTTTTAAAAATAACAGGGCAGCTGCTAACGGCTGGCCGTGGGCGCTCGGTGCGATCGGTTTGTTGTTCCTTACTATCCTGTTTGGAACTGGCCCTGAAGGCAGTGGTGTTAAGGTAAATCTTTTTGGATTCCAGCCCAGCGAGATCGTAAAGTACATGATCATTCTTTTCTTTGCCGGCTTTTTTGCAAAGAATGAAAATTTCATTTCACAATACCCTTCCTGGAATAAGCGGTTAAGCTTTTTCCTGTTTGCCCTCATCGCTATTGTTTCCACCATCTTATCCTTTTTAATACTTGGCGACCTTGGCCCTGCCATTGTGTGCTGTTTTACATTCATCATTATTTTTTCTTTTTCGAGGGGAGATTTTATGCAGATGGTCGCGGCAATAGTATTGTATGCCATCAGTATCTGGACATTTAAAAATGTATGGCTCGCTACAGGCATCGCTTTCACATTACCTGCATTGTACATGATCATTCGTAAAAGACAACTAAGCGAATCTTCCGTGATGGCGCTTGTTGTTATAAGCGGATTTTTATTGCTCGATAAGATACAGGTACTGGCGCAATGGATACCGGGCCCCATGCAAAGGCTTATTGACCGCAAAGCGATCTGGTCAGATGCATGGAACAACCAGGTTTTCGGCGGCGACCAGGTAGCGAATGGTATTTGGGCCATTTCAACAGGAGGGATAACAGGGCAAGGCGCCGGTGAAGGATTTGCCAAAACCATTCCTGAAGCGCATACAGATATGATACTTCCTGCAATGGGCGAAGAGTTTGGATGGGCAGGTATTGCATGCGTATTTATTTTATTCCTAGTTTACCTGCATCGCTCCGTGATCATAGGAAGGCAAACAGGAACTTCTTTCTTATTTTATTTATCCGCGGGGATTGGTATCGGAACATTCGTACAGTTCCTGTTGATAGCTGGCGGATCATTGGGTGCATTGCCTTTATCAGGAGTTGCACTGCCTTTTACAAGTTATGGAGGCACGTCATTACTGTGTAGTATGATCGCAGCTGGATTCCTTTTATCAGTTTCAAGAATAAACGGATCCAAAGTGCAGATGAGATACATCATGCAAAGACAGGATAAGAACCTGGTGCCTGCTTTACTCGCAGCATGTGTTGCCATTGTGTTACTGGCTGTGAACGTATCCGCTTACACATTCAATAATAAGAAGTGGGTGGTGGAACCTGCACTGGTAGCAGATCGTAGCGGATCCCGTATGTTCAGCTATAATCCAAGGATAAATATCCTGATGAACAAGTTGCAGGCGGGGAATATCTTCGACAGGAATGGAAAACTGCTTGCAACGAGTGATCCAAACCTTGTTCAAAATGAAAGAGACTCATTGATCGCCCTTGGAATTCCCGCAGGCAACCTGACATCATTGTCATATAAAAGACAGGATCGGTACTATCCTTTTGGGGAGCATATGTTCTTTTGGACCGGTGATGCCAATACCCGGATTTTTGATGGAGGAAATAACGGGTATTTTGCTGAGTACGCTCATGCGTCAGAACTGAGAGGCTTTCCAACTACGTTGAGTAAATACCAGGTTAGTGCAAACCATTACCGTTCAGAAAGGTTTTTACCTGCAGGGGAAACAGAAATGACTGTTGCAAAACGTGATTACAGCGCGCTATCAGACCTGCTTGTCGCAGGCATCAATAGCAATGAAGTAATAGCTTTTAAAAAACGCAACCGGGATATTACCTTGACAATGGATGCGGCTTTGCAAACGAAGATCCAGCTTTCACTCCAACAGGACGATAGTATAAATAAAAAAAGAATTTCGGTAGTGGTCATGGAGGATAATACAGGTGATGTGATAACGTCAGCGTCTTGGCCATTACCCCCGGTGAATGATTGGGATCGCTTGAATCTTGGTGAAGATGAGATAAATAAATTGCCGGGATGGAATGTGAATTCCGATATGGGATTCACACATGCAACACAACCCGGTTCTACTGCAAAGCTGGTCACAGCACTTGCTGCATTTAATAAGCTGGGAGATGCTGCTGCAACAAAACTGATCAGGGTTTATCCAAAAGACCTTATTCGTGTGAAAGGACCGGAACCAGATGAAGCAGGTTTGATCAACATTGAGCGTGCCATTGTTAGATCGAACAATTCTTTTTTCATAAGGCTTGCAAACGAAGAGAAACTACAGGAAGAGATGGCAACACTATACATGCGATCGGGCATGTTCCTTCATGGAGTTGGTGGATATTATTTTGAAAATGAAACGAACAATAATTTGCAGGAAGAAAAGTGGCGGGCGTTTTGGAGAAAGACAGAATTTAAAAGCCTTAAACGTTATGATCCGAACAATATCCGGCGTACCAGGGCCATTGGCGTTTCAGGAATGTCTTGGGGGCAGGGAGAATTGGTGTCAACACCGGCTGCTATTGCCAGGATCGCAGCAGGAATTGCAAACAATGGTTTAATGATGCCCAACAGGTATGTGATGTCTATAAATGGAAGACCGGTTAATAGTCAGGCTCCCGTCAACCTCGTCAATGATCCTTTGTATGCAAAGCGAATGATGGATTATATGAAAAAACAAAGTGCGCCGAAAAAAAGCAAGCTGGGAATATTCGTTGCCGGAAAAACCGGGACACCGGAAAGAATTTATAAAGGTGGATCCATTAATGATGGCTGGTATGTATTTGTTGCGCCGAAGGCCGAAGGGGAGGGACATATCGTGGTCTGCATCCGTATTGAAGGAGCAAAGGGGTCGAGTGATGCGGTAAAGTTAGCAGGCAAACACATCGTACCGTTATTGCTTGAACGCAATTATATAAAAAGTTTTGAGCCGTTGCAAAAACCTGTGATCGACAGCAACAGCCATCTTCAGCAGGTGCTGGGAAGTTTATAAAATAAAATAATAATAGTTCAAATAAAGTACAACCAATGTTCAATTTATTTAAAGAAAAAGCCGGCGATGTAAAAGCGATCCGCAATACCTTATTGCAGTTCATCAAAGAGAAATTACAAAGAGCGGAAGGAGGGGAAGGTGCTGGTATAACAGGGATACATCTTTTCGTGATCTGCGTGGATTCAGAGCGTTATTTATATGAAGGAGCTGTATTTGCAGCTTCGCCGGGCAAATTCAGGGACGAAGTACAGCGGATCGCTGATGATTATGCGATCTCGTTACCGGCATCATGGAAAATGGAAGTTGCTTTCACAGATAAATTTCCTGCGCAATCCTATATTTCAAAAGAAATACCTGTTGCCCTTTTTATATCAACAAAAAAAGCAGGTCTCATCAGTAAAAGATCCAGGGCATTCATTAAGATATTAAATGGCCAGGCTGAAAAGGAAATATATGTTATTGATCCGTCTAATGAAAAGATAAATATTGGCAGGGAAGTAAAAGCACAGGTAAATGCGGGCTTTGTAAGAAAAAATGCGATTGCATTCCTTTCTTCAGCTGCAATGGATGTAAATCGATCTGTGAGCCGGCAACATGCACACATTGAATGGGAAGCTGAGAGTGGCTCGTTCCTTGTCTTTGCAGATGAAGGGGGTATACCGCCAAATAATAAAATGAAGATACGCACAGCAGACGGTATGTCTTTTAAAATGCAGGCAATAGAGGTTGGACACCGGTTGGAAGAAGGTGACCAGATCATACTCGGCGATTCGGCCGTACTTGAATTCACTTATTTCGGGGAGGAACATTAATAATGGCAAAAGTATTTACGATAACAGAAGGATTGGAAAACCTGGGTGCATTAAAATCGGGAGGACAGGGATCTGTCTATAAAGGCAGGCGTGATAATGATATTATCACTGCCATTAAAATATTACCTACGCCCATTTATAGTGAGACAGGGGAAGATAAAAACTTCCTGTCCTTCCAGAACGAAGTGCAGAAATTAAAAAAAGTGAATGAGGTTCACAACCCGAACGTGGTTAGGATCATTGGTTCCGGCCTCACAAGTTCAGGCAATCTTCCATACATCGAAATGGAATACATAGAAGGCCCCGACCTGGGAGAATTACTGAAGTCACCTTACGATCCCATCTTCACCATTAAGAAAGCAATAAAAGTTGCGGATCACCTGGCCAATGCATTGGCTCATTGTCACCGGGCCAATGTAAAACATGGTGATATAAAAAGCAACAACATAAAATTCAATAAGCCTACCGGTAATTATATATTGCTTGATTTCGGGTTGTCCATTATGTCTGATGAGCAAAGGCGTACCAGTATCCGTTATGCAGGCGCAATAGAATTCATGGCGCCGGAGCAGAACCTCGGAACGATGCTTTTTGAAACGGATATTTATAGTTTTGGTATCATACTATTCGAATTGCTGGCAGGTACTGTTCCGTTCCCGTTGAATAGCAAAGGAGAGATCGCAAGAAATTCTGTGATGCTTGCACACATGGAATTGCAGCCACCGGACCTGCTTTCACTGCGCAGCAAGGCAATGCCTGATTCGTGGAGTGCTGAAAAGAAAGAAATGGAAATGAATGTCCCAACATGGTTCCCCGCGATGATCTACAAATGCCTCGAAAAAGATCCGGAAAAACGATTCAGGAATGGAGAAGACCTGCAGGAATTCATTCATTACTCCTTATTTGCTAAGGAAGATGAAAGGATCACGGATACATCATCGACGCAACCGCTGCTGATCGGGGTTGATGAGTCTAAACTTAAAAATGAAATTCACAAGCTTGAATTACAAATTACGGAAAGGGATGAACTGATAAAGGACCTGCATTACCAGGTGGAAACAAAAGATAAAGAGTTATATCATTATCATTACATGGAACAGCACAATACACCCAGGTCAAAAGGAATCTCAAAAGCTTTATTCTTTTTTGTTCTGATCATAACATTTGGATTAGCGGGCTTTACTGCGTACAATAAATTTATGCTTCCTGGCAATAAAAAGGATATACCCATTGATACCACTACGCAGTCGCAGGTTAATCAAAGGCCCGGCAAAGCACTTGATACGGTGAGCATTCATGCAAATAAACCAATAAAAAAAGTAAAGAGCAGGATCAAAAAAACAAGTAGCACAATTGGTAAATAGAAAGCTTGCTGCTAATAGATGCTTAAAAGTCCGGCATTATAAGCGGGCGTTCGGGTATAAAGAAAAAAATACGGTTGCAGAAAATAATGCATTCTAACCTGCCATTAAAGAAAAAAGCCCCCTGGGGGGCTTAATGATTGGATGTAAACGGGGTATAAATATAGTCATTTTTCAACTCACCTGGTCATGGTTGATAAGAAAAAGTAATTATTTACTCGATTCGGGGAAAACCATTTTAAGTAATAATCTTATATGAGCATTTAATTTCTCATTCATATCAACCGGGTATCGTAAAAATATCGGCACAGTTAATGTTTATTACATTTTGGTTTTTCATAGGATATTGGATTTAAACGGGGCACGATTTCTATCGAGCCCCTTTCGATTTCTCTTTGCTCCACGTCTTTGGGAAAATCTCCTCCATAATGCCAGGAAGCGTCATCGTATTTTGCCATATTTATTATACATTAATTTTTGGCGTCTTTGAAAACTTTACAGACAGACAGCAAAGGACAAGAAAAGGCTCAATTTCTGTATCTATCGAATATTGCAAAGCCTGTAAACTGTCACCAAAAAATAAGCTTATTGCTGTAATTAAGCTCTTTAAAAATATCTGCTAAAATATCCTGGTCGTCCGTATCATCTTCAATAATGATAATTGGCCCGGTCTTATTCATTGTGCAAATGTTAGATTGCTAAGTTTACATATGTTTCACAAGTAGATGGATTTTCATTCAGGTATCCATTTTTGGATTTATTCTTTTTATTGAATGATCAAAACTTCTTTATAGAAAAGATTTTTAGCGCTTAATAAGCTATTATTGCGGAAGCAAGTGTAACATGAAAATATTCTGGACATACCTGAAACCTTTTCGCTGGTTATTGTCGCTATCATTGATATTAGCAGCAGTAGCCCAAATGCTTACTTTGATCGATCCGGTAATATTTGGAAAGATCATTGATGAGTATGCCTTAAATCCGGGTAGTAAAAGTGAAAATGAATTGGTAAGGGGAGTGCTATTTTGGTTGCTTATTGCTGTTTCTGTAGCTCTTTTGGCCCGGCTTGCAAAATCATTCCAGGAATATATGCTGAGAATAGTTGTACAAAAATTTGGCATGCAATTATTTAACGATGGGCTTCGCCAAACACTACGATTGTCCTACCAGGAGTATGAAATGCAGAGAAGCGGCGAGACCGTGTCAAACTTACAAAAAATAAGAAATGATATTGAGCGATTTTTGAATGCCTTCGTTAATATTCTTTTTTCATCATTGGTAGGCATGTGTTTTCTAATATGGTATGCCGTTACTACGCATTGGGCTTTGATACCGGTTTTTATTGTGGGGGTATTGGTACTTGGAGGACTTACAGGCCTGTTAAGCCGTAAGATCAAAGCTACTCAACGAACTATCAATAGGGAAACTGCAAAGTTAGCCGGGACAATTACAGAATCACTCCGGAATATCGAACTTGTAAAAAGTCTTGGCTTAACGTATCCAGAGATCAGGCGGTTGCGGGAATACACCCAAAAGATCTATGACCTGGAAATGATCAAAACAAAAAAGGTCCGCTTGCTTTCTTTTTTACAAGGATCCACTTTGAATATTTTAAAACAATCTATCCTTTTTATTTTATTATGGCTGATCTTCAGAAAGGTTTTATCAGCAGGACAGTTGATCTCTGTGCAAGTCATAATCAATACTATATTTGGCCCCTTACAGGATTTGGGGAACATTATTTTTTCTTACAGGGAAGCAGAAGCAGCACTGATGAATTTTGATGACCTGATGAAAAAACCGGTGGAACAACGACCGGAAGATCCTGTTGAGATCGGCGAACTGGAAACTATCCGTTTCAGTGATGTTGTTTTCCGGCACCAGACCGCATCACAGAATGCAATTGATGGAATTTCATTTGAAGCGAAAATAGGCAATACGATCGCATTTGTCGGGCCTTCAGGCTCAGGGAAGTCCACCCTTATAAAATTGTTAGTTGGATTGTACACGCCCATAAGTGGAAATATTTATTTAGATAATATTTCAGTAAAAGAGATCCGATATAATAAAGCAAGGCGCCAGATCGGCTTTGTTACCCAGGATACGCAATTGTTTGCAGGGACAGTACGCCAGAATTTACTGTTTGCCAAGGCAGATGCAACTGAAACAGAAATGATGGATGCCTTGAAAAAAGCATCGGCAATTCACATTGTCATACGTTCAGGCAAAGGATTGGATACAATTTTGGGAGAAGCTGGCATGCGTTTGTCGGGAGGAGAAAAACAAAGGCTCTCAGTAGCACGTGCGTTACTTCGCAACCCGCGGTTACTGATCTTTGATGAAGCAACTTCTGCACTGGATTCAATAACCGAGGAAGAAATCGCTGAAACCATTCAATCCATATCATCGCAGCGTAAACAGATCATTATACAAATAGCTCATCGTCTTTCCACTATAATGCATGTAGATGTTATTTATGTTTTGGAAAAAGGAAAAATTGTTGAAAGCGGTTCTCACAATGAATTGCTGGAAGCCAAAGGTCTCTATTATGCCATGTGGCGTCAGCAGATAGGGGAAAGAATAAAACCGGTATAACTTTAATCTAAAATCAATGCCCGGTGATTAGCAGCTTAGTCTTTCAGCAGCTGTCCTTTTGAAAAATATTTGAACTCTACTTTAGCCTTAAGTTGACCGGAGTACCCGGTTCCTTTCATTCTTTGTAAGAGTCCCAGATCATAATATTTAAAATTAAACTTGCCGGCTACGTAGTAACTATCTCCATAACTTACTAATTGCTTTATTGTAATAAGTTTTTCATTTTGATAATTATAGAGATATATTTCTTTTTTATCTACACGGCCATCTGTTGTAATGTCCTCAACCTTTATGGTATCAATTAGATCATTAGAATAAATAAATTGCCTGCTTATTTCCAATAGCTTCGCTCCGGGCTTCCATCTGTCATCTGTGACCTTGCCTTGCGCATCAAAACTTGTCATCCTGTATGCTCCCTGGTATGCTGTTTTTGTGATCCTCCCGGAAACACATTCCTTAATATAACCGGGTTTAATAATGGGGCAGGCATATTGAGTCAGGGAAGTGGAGGCATAATCTGTGGCAGTGATGGAATCCGCGTAAGAGACTTTTTTGATCATACGAAAATTTGAATCCAGGAATATTTCCAGCCTGCCATGAAGGCTATTGTTTTGGTAAATAGCGATCTCGAATTTATCCACTTTGAGTTGTTTGATCAGGTCAATGTCAATGAAACAAAACTCCTGTATAAAAAAACCATCAGATTTCTGCCCGGGAGAAGATAAACAAAGCACTTGTAATATTGCATATAACAATTTTCGCATAATGGTAAGAGTATTTTAATTGCCTGCAGGAACCCGATGCGGAACCATTCCTGTTTTTTCTGACCCGCCCTGTGATGCTTTAAAGAAACGAAATTTTCTTATGACTGCAAAGTCACTTAATATTCTATAATACCATAGAACGGTATCTAATAATATGCGTTGAAGGTTATTTACCTCATTTTATATTTTATTATTATCTCATTTGTGGAAATTATTACTTGATAAAAAAAATTCCCGTTGAATAAAGTTTGGCATAATGTTTAATGATAGATAACCAGGATTAAACTAAAAATTTCACTCTAAAAAAGAATTATTATGAAATCAGGAAAATTAATAACTGGGATTGCGGTTGGAGCAGTAGTTGCTTTAATTCTTATTCCTAAGACAAGGAAAATGCTGGCAGAGGCCGTCTGTAGTATAACAGATTCATTCAAAGATATTGCGGAAAACCTTGCTGAAAATGGAATGAATAAGGTAAATAACATGTCAGGAAAAACAAAAGACGTTGCTTCGGCAGTAAAGACTACCAGAGAAGCCTGGCAATCATAATTTAACAGATTTGCTCAAGCGCCTTAATGTAATGTTAAGGCCTTTTTCATTTTATCCTGAAGGAAGGGGTATGGCATACTATGTCGGCCCGCTGCTGTGATTAAATGCACGGAATTGTGTTTCAGTTGGTTTTATTTTATTTGTTGCGATCTTTAAAATTTGTAATAATTAATGTTCCTTTTTTATATTTTATTAAGATCTGTCTTGAAGTCACTCCACGTTTCCTCCACATATACGGAATTGAGCCAAACGAAATATCGAAGTTTATGTATATATCCTTAGATCCGTCAGCATCAAAATCTGAAACCACAAACTGTGGATGAATGGGGATCTCTTTCATAGCAATTTCTTCAACCCGTCCAAGAACGGGAAAATCTAAAAGCATCCAGGTAAAATTTGTTGTTACATTGGTTGAACTTAATTTGAGTTTCAGGTGATAATATAAATGTGCGCCCCCATTACCTACAAATGACAAAGAATCTTTTTTACCATCTCCATCAAAATCCCAATTGTCAGAATAGGAATGAGTTTGAGAATTATCATCATAAGTATACTTTAGTTCCGGATAGTGTTTTGTATAGTATGCTTCGTAGGAGTTACTTATTTGGGCAGAACCAGCTACCGAAATAAAAATATAAACTAAAAAAAAGGATGATCTCTTCATATTAATATCCGGATGCTGAATAAGGCTGTCTGCTCATGTCGCCACGCCGCAGCTGGTAATTGTTGCTGTATCCGTTATCATAGTATATCGGTTTTTAAGCCACTAAATATTTTGAATGGTGATCCTTCTTTTTTCTTTCAAGGCTATCATTTCTTTTGCTTGATAAAAACAAGGGTATATATCTAGCGATCAGCGTTAAAGGATTTGCCACGCACGTTTTGCTAAGGTATCATTTATAGTTTGGTTTTCAAAACCATGCGGCTATTCTGAAATACTGATTATCAGCAATTCATCATTAATAGCGTCGGGAGGGTTTCTGGAAAAGAAGACTTGATCCTATTCTTTCATTACAGGCAACTCTATATAAGTTGCATATTGACTATTGCAATAGATCGTTTCAGTTGCTTTTATAAAATCGGATTCCTTTGCTTCAAAAATATTGGGCACATATTTCTGCGGGTTGCGGTCAATAACCGGGAACCAGGTGCTCTGAACCTGTATCATAATATGGTGCCCTTTTTTGAAAGTATGATTAATATCATGAAGGTCTATCACAAATTCTTCCGGCTTACCGGGAATTAACGGACCGGGGTTTGAAAAATTTTTCCTGAATCGCCCCCGGAATACTTCCATTGCTATCGGCAATTGGTAGCCGCTCATAGTTAAACTTGTTGAATCAATATCAGGATACACATCGATCAGTTTTACGATCCAATCAGCATCCGTCCCGCTTGTACTGGCAAAAAGATGTGCAGTGATCTTTCCTGTTACAGTAAGGTCACTGGTTAATTTATCCATTGCGAAGCTGGCCACATCAGGCCTTGAATACACAAAGCGCTGGTCTTCCACATGCCATTGCCTCCACCTGCTACCCGGGCCATACGTGGCTTCAATAGGCAGCATACGGTAAGGGACAGGTTTTGAAGGATCGCTGATATAAGATACAGAACCCGTGAGAGCGGCAGGTTTGGTAAAGGATGCCGTATTAGCAGGACCGGCATATAGTTTACGGATCACCGCTTCTTTGGGAGGCCATGATTGATAGGTCTTCCATTGATTTGTACCCGTTTGAAAACAATAAGCTTCTTCAAAATTTCCGTTGCCAATACCTTTGAGCCAGTAGTCGAACCATTTTTTTTGTAATGCCTGGAACCAGTAAGCGGTTGAACTGCCGAAAGCAATTTTCCCCAGGCTATCCGCCTTGCCTCTTGCCCACTGTCCATGGTTCCATGGTCCAAGAACAATATGATTATTATTACCCTTGTCATTTTTTTCCATATGCCGGTACATCAGCTGAGGGCCGTTAATATCTTCCTGGTCATAATAACCCCCCACATGCAATTGAGGGATCTGTGCATGGTCAACATAATCCAACGGTGAATTCTTCTGCCAGAATTCATCATAATTAGGATGCTTTACAAAATTGTTCCAGGTTGGAATTTTATCATGAAAGTATTTATCATTTACATTTTTCAACGGGCCCAATTTTAAATACCAGTCATACAGGTCATATTGGGGGAAAGGGAAATTACTATCTGTAGTTTTGTCCAATTCTACTTCATAAGTATATTCCATACCATAACTCAAACGGAAAGCACCGTTGTGGTGGAAATCATCGCCCAGGAACAGGTCTCCCATACATGCCTGTTCTGAAGATGCTTTCAATGCCGGGTGAGGATCAACAGCTCCCACCAGCGCCAGCCAGCCACCATATGAAATGCCCAGGATACCTGCTTTTCCATTATTCCCTTTTAAATTTTTCATCAACCAATCCACCGTGTCCCATGTATCGGTACTTTCATCAATGGCAGATTTTAGACCTGAATGAATAAGGGGTTGATGAATTTCCATTTTACCCTCACTTTTATATTTCCCCCGGATATCCTGCGACACTAAAAAATATCCTTCTGCCAGCATGCTTCTGTAATATGTTCCGAATGCCTGGATATTAATAGTGGTATCATCAGGATCATCACTTCCGTTTGCTCCATAAGGTGTCCGATGCAGTAATACAGGTAAAGGATGCGTGGCAGCAACCGGGATGAAAATTACCGTATGCAATTTGATCCCGTCTCTCATCGGGATCATGACTGAAGTTTTTTTATAAGAACCGATACTGTCAGTTTGTGCAATACAATCATTTAGCAACAGGCAGGTAAAAAAAAGCGTAAAAATTTTTTTCATGATCTGGGCTGGTTGAATTTTAAAGATAGTGAAGTCCCGGGTCAGATTGATACCGGATCAATATTACGGGTTCAGCCAAGCGGAGGCACACACTTTACAGTATAAAATAAACTGCCTGTTAATGCAGTTTATTTTATTGCAGGGATGTGATCCTTAAAAAATATAACGGATCCCAAACTGGTGGACGCACCCGTTTTTTTGTCATCGATCAATTAGGAAGTAGATCTTACGATAACAGTTTCGAGTTGCTTGCCGGTCTGGAGCATGGTAAATTCAAGTGTGTTGTTGAGCCGCAGGTAGAGGTTAATGTTTTCGGAAACGGAGGGTTATCCTACATTGGTTACTGTTATTCGCCTTTGGGAAGCCCAGGCCGACAATTAATAATAATATAAATTCAAATGGAAGCTAACGGAATGATGAAATAAAAAAAATGCTGGCTTTGTTAAGCCTGCATTTTTTATCAACCTATGTGAAGTAGGCTTTATTGTTTTATCAGTACCAATGTATTGATTTTTGTGGTTCCCCCGCTAACCTGTATATAATATTTGCCGGCAACGAGATCTGAAGTATTGACAGAGATGCTATTGACCCCTTTATATAAGGGGACTTCCATTTTATTTACCTGGCTTCCCTGGTTATTTATGATAAGAATGGTTGCCGTATAATTTTTATCGGATGGAATACTCAGGTTTGTATTGCTGCTTACAACTGTTGGAAATATCTTTATATCCTGGATTGTTGTTTCTTTGTTCTGAATACGCAATGTATTTGAAAAAGTTATTTTACCATCGATGTCTGTCATCTTCAGGCGGTAGAAATTTGTCCCGGGTGCTGTCCTGTCATCATTTACATCAAAAGGCTGCGCACAGCGTGCGGCGGTTTCAGTGCTGTTATAAACGCTGTTGTAAATTCCGTCTATTCCTGCACGTTGTATATCAAACTTAATGTAAGAAGAAGTACAATTGACCTGCCAATGCAAGTGGGTGGTATTGCTGTTGTTGACAGCGCTGAAACTAATAAGCTTTATAGGGACCACGATTGAAGGAAATACCTTCCCTGATATATTAAGGTCGCTGCCGGGGAGCCTGCCCAAACCAAAGATGCCCAATGGATCGACCGCATTAAAACCATATAGCCTGAAGGTAACAGTAACATGCTCGTCTAAATTTTGTAAGCCTGCTACGGCATCCAGGTTAAGCGGCGATTGCGGCATCCCGTTATTGTCTATACCCGCATAGGATATTTGCGATCCTACGTTGAAGAAATTGCTTCCATCAATGCTGTATCTCCATTGAAAACTCGACGGGCCTTTCGCTGACCTCCTGAAATTTTCACTGAGTTCAGTAAAAGATGCCTGGAAGCCGGCATTTGCTTTGGCAGTGAACTGGAAATAGGAATTGTTCGCAATGGCATTAGCGAGTGAATTGGTAAGGGTCCAGTTTGAACCAGCATATGCATTTGCTAATGCTGTAGCGGTAACAGATCCTCTCGTGATGGCGGATACGGTAATATTCGGATCCAGGGTAGTGGCTGACACAGAAACTTCAGAACCTGTATTGCCTGAAAAATCCCATCCAAGAACCTGCGCTTTAACGCTGGGGACGGTACTAATCAATAGTAAAATAATGTATAGTTTTTTCATATATAGGATTTTATATTAAGGGCCTTTAGTATCAAACGTTTAAATCAGCCCATAATTGCGTAGACCGACTAATTATTCCTACGATAACAAGCCCTTTACAAAATGAAGAAAAACTATTCTTTGAGTAATAAAAATTGAAAAAAATTAATATATGGAATTGACTATAAATGAAGCTATTACTTTCTGAAGTCATTTTTTTTAACTAAATAGGGTAATTATAATTTGCTTACCATTCATAGCATGAAATTGCCCATTCATGACAAATTGGTGACAAATACTTTTAACTACGATAATTTTGTGTCATATAAACCAAAACTAAGAATCATGAAAAAGTTATTTACCCTCGTGGTAATAATGTTAGCAACTGTATCTTATTCCTATGCCCAAAAGATCAGCGGCAGTATAAAGGACGAGCAGGATAAAACAGTTGCAGGTGCATCGGCTTCCTTAAAAAGGGCCAAGGATTCTTCCCTTGTAAAATTGAGTGTTAGCAGCGCCACAGGCAAATATGAATTCCTAAATGTCCCCCCCGGGAAATATTTTGTAAATGTTTCTCATGTGGGCAAGATGCCGCAGAATTCTCCCGTCATTGAAGTAAGTGGCAATGGCGATGCTGTTGTTCCTGAAATAACACTTAGTAAAGTGCCCGCTAATTTGAAAGCTGTAGTGGTTACATCTAAAAAACCTATGATAGAAGTAAAGGCAGATAAAACAATTTTAAATGTTGAAGGAAGTATCAATGCCGTGGGGCAGGATGCATTGGAACTTTTGCGTAAAGCCCCGGGCGTGTTGCTTGATAAGGATGATAATATAAGCCTTGCCGGTAAGAATGGCGTCCAGATATATGTAGATGGAAAACCTACACCATTATCCGGTGCCGATCTTACTGCATATTTAAAAACGATACAGTCATCACAGATCGAAGCGGTAGAAATAATTACGAACCCATCTGCAAAGTATGAAGCAGCGGGAAATGCAGGTATCATCAACATAAGGTTGAAAAAGAATAAATCATTTGGTACAAATGGTTCGGTAAATGCAGGATATGCCATCGGCCTGATGCCTAAATACAATGGAGGTCTTTCCCTCAATCACCGGAATAAAAAAATAAATATTTTCAGCTCTTATAATTATAACAGGGGCCGTAATGAAAATAAATTCAACCTCTTCAGGCACTTAGGGGATACTATTTTTGATCAGCATTCGAAATTCACTACCCATAATCAAAGCCATGGTTTTAAAGCCGGGCTGGATTATTTTATGAATAAAAAGAGCACGATCGGGATAATGATCAATGGCAATTTTGCAAATAATGAATTAGGGAATTATTCACGTACCGACATAATATTTGCTCCTACGAATACCATCGACCGTATCCTGGTAGCTGATAATAATAACGAAACAAAAAGAAATAATGCGAATTTCAATCTTAATTACCGCTATGCTGATACAGCCGGAAGGGAATTGAATATGGATGCAGACTATGGTTTGTTTCGCATCAAGGGAGACCAGTTTCAGCCGAATTATTATTCTACCCCTAATGGGTTTCCGTTATCAAGCCGCATATACAATATGATCTCACCTACAGACATTGATATCTATAGTTATAAAGCAGACTATGAACAGAATTTCAAGAAAGGGCGCCTTGGTTTTGGTGGTAAAATATCTTATGTAAAAAGTGGAAATGATTTCCAGCGATACAATGTATATACCGGGGGTAAAGTATTGGATACACTTCGGAGCAATGATTTTACATACAAAGAAAATATCAATGCGGTATATGTAAATTATAACAGGCAATTCAAAGGATTTATGATACAGGCAGGTGTGCGCATGGAAAATACCAACAGCGATGGACGAAGCAACGGCTATACATTTGTGAACAATGTTTATATGCCATATGATTCTTCTTTTACCAGGCATTATACAGACTTCTTTCCGAGCGCTGCTATTACGCTCAACAAAAATCCTATGATGCAATGGGGATTAAGTTACAGCCGTCGTATAGACAGGCCCGCATACCAGGACCTGAACCCATTTGAGTTCAAGCTTGACGATTATACTTTCCAGAAAGGAAATACACAACTACGCCCGCAATACACGAATACTTTCAGCTTAACGAATACTTATAAATACAAGCTCAATACATCACTTACTTATAGCCATGTAAATGATGTGTTCACCCAATTGGTAGATACAGTGGAAAGATCAAAAAGTTTTATTAATAAAAAGAACATAGCTACGCAGGATATTGTAAGCCTGAACATAAGCTATCCCTTCCAATACAAATGGTACGGAATGTTCGTTAACCTGAACAGTTATTATTCTCACTATAAATCAGATAGCCTTGGTATCAACCGCAAGGTTGACCTGGATGTATATGCGTTCAATCTTTATATGCAACATTCGGCCAAACTTGGCAAAGGGTTCACAGCAGAGCTGAGTGGATTTTACAATTCACCTTCTATCTGGGGAGGCACTTTCAAAAGCAAGGAAATATGGGCTATTGACGTGGGACTACAAAAATCATTGTGGAAGAGTAAAGCAAACGTGAAGGTTTCTGTAAGCGACGTCTTCCATACGCTTAGTTTTGCCGGGACGAGCGATTTTGCCGGTCAATATACACACGTGGATGGAAATTTTGAAAGTACCCAGTTCAAAGTGAATTTCACATACCGTTTTGGCAACAACCAGGTAAAAGCTGCACGCCAGCGCAAGTCCGGGGCAGATGATGAAAGCAAAAGGGTAGGTAGCCAGGGCGGCGGATTGAATAATTAATATAATTTCAAAACTACAGGAAGTTCAGGAGGTCTCAGAAGTTCAAAGGTTTTTAGCACCTTAACTTCCGGGACCTCTTCGGATTTTAGAACATCTTTCCAAAAATCTTACCGTTCATTAGCTGGGAATGCCCGTTCACAAAATACCCGGGTTGAAGTATTGTATTGCAGTAAAACCCGCGATATATTTGTACCAGGTTTTTCATAGGATATTGGATTTAACGGGGCTGGATATTTATCCTGGCCCTTTTTTTATTTTGGCTAACGGTTGTGCTTACAATAATTCTTCACAATAATAGCCGGCATTGAATAAAAGCTTTTCGATGGTTTCGGGAGATATGTTTTCAGAAACAACCCTAAGGATATTATCACGATCATGAAGGTCAACATTCCATTCAATTATAAGCGGATGAATATCCAGGTCTGATCTGATATCACTTACTCGTTTCTGATCAGTTAGGTTGGTTTTGAAAACAAGTATCTCCATACTTTTTTAGTTTGAAGTTTGAAGTTCGTAGTTAAGTTAGTTTAAGGTTTACAACGCCTCAAACTTTATTCCGTTCCTGCACTAACGTTCTCCCCTCCACGTATCTTCCAGCTTGCACAACGGTTTTTCCATTCTGCCTTGAACTTTTCTTTTTCTTCAGGAGTCATGCCTGCAAGTTTTTGCTGCATTTGCATCCATCTTGCTTTTCCTTCTCCATGGCGCCATCCGCCCCTGAAGCCTCCGAATAATATTTTACTCAAAAGTAAAATACCCATTGCCTGCCAGAAACTGATCGTTTTTACACCTATCACGGCAGGCAATATTGCATTCCACAACCCCATTACCAGTGCAGTAAATAAAAAGACAGCAATAATGAACATCGGGAATAACCAAAGCCTTCTTTTTCTAAATGTATCTCTCATGATAATTTTTTTAATAGTTTAATAATTCATCTTTTAATACCTGGAGCCTGTCCCTTAAATGTAAAACAGCATAACGCTTCCTGCTGATGAGTGTAGCTATTCCAATTCCTGTTTGCTCTTCAATTTCCTTAAAAGGAATGCCCTCCATTTCGTTTTGAATAAATACATCCCGTTGTTCGGCCGGTAATTCTTCCAGCGCCCGCTGCAATGCTTCCCAGAATAAACTGCGCAGGTATTCTGTTTCCGGATTGCCATCACCGGCCAATAAAAATTCTTTCCACTCGAAAAGTTCCTCCCCGGTTTGCCAGTTACTGAGTACATCATCTGCCAGCGGGAGTTTTTGTTTGCGATAGCTGTCTGTGATCTTATTACGGGCTACTGTATAAAGCCAGCCGGTAACCTGTTCAATGGGTTCTGTATTACCCGCGAATTGGTAAAAAACATCCTGCAGGATATCTTCTGCGTCTTCGGAATTGTTTACCCGTTGTTTTATAAAACCCAGCAATTGTTTGCGGATGCCTTTTATCGTACGGGTAATATTATTATTCCGATCTGCAGTCATTGGTATTGTTATCGCCTGAACATTTTCCATGTATAATATAGAAGACGAATGAAGAGGCCGTATGTTTTAGAATCTCCAGATCATTTTATAACGGCGTTCGTAAACCCCATTTTTTGTAACACGTGATGATGTTATGTTATATAAGAAGTACCCGATTTATGGTTTCGACAGTTGAAAAAAGTCATTACCTTTATCCCGGTTTTTCATAGGATATTGGATTTTAAAACGGGGCTGGATTTTTATCCTGGCCCTTTTTTTATGTTTTTATGCCAGCGCCTGCTCAAGATCATTAAGGATGTCTTCAATGTTTTCAATGCCTACACTCAGCCTGATCAGGCCATCCGTTATTCCGAACTGAGCTCTTTCTTGAGCACTAACGCCTTTATGGCTCATACTTGCCGGGTGTGATAAAAGGGTATCTACCGTTCCCAATGAAACCGCCCTCACACACATTTGTAATTTATCAATGAATTTTTTTCCCGCCTCCAGCCCGCCTTTCAGTTCAAAGCTCATAACCGCACCGGCGTGTTTCATTTGTTTGACTGCGGTGGCATGATCGGGATGCGTTGTTAAGCCTGCATAATTTACATGAGCAATTGCAGGATGGTTTGCCAGGAGATCCGCTACTGCTACAGCATTGCTGCAATGCCGGTCCATTCTTATTTCCAGGGTTTTCATCCCATTGATCAATAAGAAAGCGTCAAAAGGATTGCTGTTACCTCCCAGCAATACATGCCATTTCCATGCTTTAGTTTTCATGAACTCAATGTCTTTCCCGAGCAATACGCCACCGATCGCAGATCCATGACCATTCAGGAATTTGGTCGTGGAATGAAATACATAATCAACTCCATATTTAAAAGGCTGTTGCAGGGAAGGTGTGGCAAAAGTATTATCAACAGAAACAAGTAGGCCATGCTTTTTCGCTATAGCAGTAACGGCTGCAATGTCTACACATTGAATCGTTGGGTTTGCGGGGGTTTCAATATGAAGCAATTTTATCCCGCCATCATTTTTGATCGCATCTTCCACTTTATTTAGATCACGCAGGTTAGTAATGATGGTATTGATACCGGCTTCTGCTAATACTTTATGAAAAAGTTCGTGTGTACCGCCATACAAAGAATAATGTGATAATACACTGTCGCCGGCTTTTAAATTGCTCAAGAAGAGCGTTGTCATGGCTGCCTGGCCGCTTGCATGGAGCAAGGCTTTCAACCGGAGCGGCTCACCGCTTTCGTTTAACAGGCCGAATGCTTCCAACGCCTCGATCGTTTGTTCTGCGGCAGCAAAAGTAGGGTTGCCCCAGCGGCTATAGATCCTGGTCTTATCATCCCCAGCAAAACGTTCCACTCCCTGTTGAGTAGTATCAAATGTAAAAGTGGAGCTGGCATAGATAGGGGTTTGGTGCGCATGCTCCTGGTTGTTATGCCCGGCACTATGCAATGCAACCGAACTCATGCCGGTAAGGGGGAATTTCTTATTTGCCATGTTGTTGATTTGAAAAATGAGGAGTAGATACTTTACCATTCAAAATTAAGGCAAAGAAAGGAGCGGGCCGGTTACAGCAAAAAGCTAATGCCTGGCTGCATTTACCAGGGTAAACTATCTTACTTGGGGGCTTTTCCTATAGATGTTAAGTGGAAATCCTAAAAAATAATAGGATAATTTGCGTATAATTACTATAAATACCGTAATTTCCACATTCAGTTTACCATCCAGCATCCCTTACAAAGATCTCCCCCCAAAATATTACCGAGACACTAAACTTTAACCTGCAATGACCATTGAAACCTGCCTGGAGATCCAGTACGGAAAGGACTCTTATATATTAATTGTGAAGATGATCAGGATAGAGCCTGCCAGTTATTTTTTTATACGTGACAAAGATAACGGTAAGACCCTTCTTTCAGGAAAGACACTGGAACTGACCTACGAGGATTCATTTTTGCTTACGGAATTTGGCGGTTCAGTAAAATCGCGTGGTATCCCCAAGCGAATAGTAACTGCTATTCAAAAGCAGCTCTTAAAGAACAAGGCGGGTTTGATATTAATGTAAGAAAAGATATCCTTCCCTTAAAAAGGAATGGACCATATATATTTTAACTCCCCGCTGGCCGGAATAAGGGAGGCCTTGCTAACACTATAACAGGGAAATGGTCCCTGCTTTAAAAACAACCTGAGCATGTTGCCTGAAAGCCTGTCATTGTTAAGTACGAAACTTAACAATGACACAACATGTTTTCTTCCCCGCGACTAATGCTTTTATTAATACCCAGCACTCATCATATATTATTTAATCTTTAAAAAAAGTTGATCATTCGTTTAACAATGGCCAGTTGCCATTGAATACAAGGAATGGGTTTTATTTTTAGCCTGCAGTTTTCAGGATATTGGGATTAACGGGGCCGGATATTTATTTGGCTCCCTTTTTTTTAAATAGTATCTGGTTTATCCATAAAAAGATCCCGCCGGCTTTTTAAAGCCAGCGGGATCAAATAAGATCTAAGCTGTCTAAAAAGATCAGGCTGGTTGAAGTTCGGCTTGTTTTACGAATTGAACATTTGCAAACAGTTTTACTTCTTCTCCCAGCATTACATTACCGGTTTCAGAGAGCATCCCAAAGCTTACTCCAAAGTCAGTACGTTTTATCTTCCCTGTAACAGCGAAACCAACCCGGGTATTGCCCCACGGGTCAATTGTGTTGCCACCGAATTCAACATCTAATGAAACGGGTTTACTTACACCACGCATGGTAAGGCTGCCCTGGAGATTGAATGTTTCATCCCCGGTCTTCTCCATTTTGGTTCCTTTGAATTCAAGCCGGGGATAATTTTCTGCATCAAAAAAATCGCCGTTTTTCAGGTGCAGGTCCCGTTGTTCATTGTTGGTGGATATAGAGTCTATGTCTGCTGTAAAATTTATCCTTGCAGTGCTGAAATCTTCATTTTCTGTTTCAATAGTGCCTTTAAAACTATTGAACTGGCCTGTTACGGTTGAGATCATCAGGTGTTTTATTTTAAACTGGATCTCGGAGTGTGTAGGGTCAAGTGCCCATTTTGTTGTTGTCATAATTATTGTTTTTTATTTATACAAAGTTACGTACCTTTACTATACATTATATAGCACTATCCCAAAGTATAGTACTATACTTTAGGATAGTGAATAAACAGATATTATGTCAAATACAAAGAACGACAGGCACAAAACCCCGGAAGCATGCAGCAAAGCGATCATACCGGTAAGAGATGCACTGGATATACTGAGTGGTAAATGGAAACTGCCTATTATCATTTCCCTTTCATTCGGGAATAAGCGTTTCAGCGAAATGGCAAAGCAGATACCCGGTATCACTGATAAAATGCTGTCGAAAGAGTTAAGGGAAATGGAAATGAACGAACTGGTAAAAAGAACTGTATATGATGCTGTACCAGTAGTGGTGGAATATTCAATGACCCCTTATGGCAAGACCCTTGAACCGCTGATCGATGAGTTGCAAAAATGGGGCGCTAAACACAGGAAGCGGATCATTCATAAATAGCTGCTGTATGCTGCTTTTTAATTACTTTTAATTCGCATTAAAGGCAAAGCTTTATAAAAAAATAACTCCAATGGCTATAAAATATTTAAAAAAAACAGCACTTATCATATGCTTCTTTTACCTCCCTTTTCAATCGATGGCATGGGGTGTATTGGGGCACCGGATCGTAGGACAGATAGCGGACAGCTACCTAACCAAAAAAGCAAAAACAGCAGTATACAATATCCTGGGAACAGAATCCATTGCGATGTCAGCCAACTGGGCAGATCTTATAAAATCAGACCCTGCATATGGTTATCTCTATAACTGGCATTTCATTAATTTTGATGGGGGGCTTACAGAGGGCCAGTTCCAGGCTTATCTTAAAAGTGACACAGCTACGGATGCTTATACAAAGATCAATTTCTTAAAAGGGGAATTAAAGAATAAAGCACTTGACCCGGACAAAAAGCTAATGTACCTGCGCCTGCTGATACACATTGTAGGAGACATTCATCAGCCACTTCACCTTGGGCGCCTGCAGGACCTTGGGGGTAATAAAATAAAAGTATTGTGGTTCAAAGATTCTGCTAACCTGCACCAGGTTTGGGATGAAAGACTGATCAATTTCCAGCAGCTTAGTTATACTGAATATGCAACAGCCATTAATCATACAAGCAAAGCACAGTTAAAGGAATGGCAGGATGAGCCTTTAAGCTCATGGTTGTACCAATCTTATCAATATGCTGAAAAGATCTATAGCGAGATCAGGCAACCTGACCAGAAATTGGATTACAAATACAATTTTAATTATATCGATATACTTAACCAGCAGCTGTTAAAAGGTGGAGTGCATTTGGCGGGCTTGCTGAATGAGATATTTGGGTAAGCCTGCCAGGCCATTCAAACGGCCCAACAGGTATCATCCAGTGGCCCGACCATTTATTACTCGATCACTTCAAATAAAAGCAATTGTGTTTTTTCAAGGGGGTTAAAATTATTATCGGCAACGAACAATAATGTTTGATGGCCATTGGGCAATATCGGCCCGAATGTTACACCTTCTATATTATCGGTGTATATACCCAGTTCATCCATATTCAGCAATAACTTTTTAGTTGCGGCAATAAATTTTTTATTTTCCATTAGCGATGGGATGTTTTTAATATCAGTAGCAAGGGAAAGATCTGCAATAAATATTTTTATGTTTGAAGCAAGTTGCCCCGTGGAAAATGAACGTTCAATTACAAGTAGTTTATCGTTACCAATATAAAGGATATCGGGAACGCCATTAATCTTAAAAGCAGTTACCGGTTTGGAAGGAAGTGCAACGGGAGCCAGTTTATAGGCATATTGGCTGCTGTTTTTTTTGCTCTCAAGATCAAATTTTAAGATGCGTATATATGCACCGTTGTCTGTTACCTCAGCCCTCGGTCCATCTTCATAAAGAGGTTCTTCCACACTTACAAAAAGGGATCTGTAATTATCTGCAAAACTGATCCCTTCAAATACACTGTTTTGCCTGGGTCCACTTTCTGCCGCTTGCATGTGAAGGTTAGGAGGCATTGAAAAGCTATCAATGAATTTACCATCCAGATCAATTAGCCAGATAGCAGGGTCGGACAATACCGTATCTTTTTCCCTGGTGATCCTTTCCCCTTCGCTGCTCCATAAAAGCTGTTTCCTTAAAGGGTCATAACGGATGGCTTCCGGGTCCGGGGTGTTATAAGGATCTTTTTTATTATTGGGATAAGGGCTCCCGCCTTGTTGGAGCATATTATTTACTGCAATAAAACGTACACTGTCGATCCCTTTTTCTGTTAAGTATATATTGGCAGTATAAAAGCGGGCAGGGTTAATGGCACTCCTGTCATCGCTGATCAAATAATAGCAATGATGCGCAGAGTCATAATCAATTCCTGATAAACCACCTACTGTTGTATTGCTATAGGTAAATGAAAAGGGGATATCATATTCTGCAAGGAATTTAATAGCAGTTATGCTTGTATGTGACTGTATTGTTCCCGTTCGCCTTGTTACACTGCAGGAAGATATGATCCACACAAAACAAAGAAATGCAAATACATTGAAACGCCTTAATTCCATATCGATGATTGAGTGGTAAAGTTAATGAGTTGATCTCTTTACCGGCAAAACCTGTTGGAGGCAGACCAGGTATCAACAATAAAAAACCCCGTTCAGTGGTGAACAGGGTTTTTAATAGGTATATTAATTCCTGAGTAGTTTTTTCAGATATTGGATTCTAGAAATGTGTCAGGAGATCATGTAAGTTTTATACTTTCTTTCGTTACCTGCTCAGGCAACATCAGAAGTACTGCGATTTTGTACGTTGTAAAGCCAGCTTTCTGCTCTTAAACTTCTGTAAAAACCTTCGAGCGTTTTTGCCGGTTCATTAACTGATTTGTTTTTCTTTTCAGTAATGTTCCTTCCATTAATAAAAGGTAATCTTACCTCGAAAAAGCCAATACAAAGTGCAATAATTGCAATACCGGTTAGGATAATGATGGTTAACATACTTATGGGATTTAATGATTCACAGTAATATTACCAAAAATCACGCCATTATCGCAAAATATACAGTAAATTCAAGAATGGTATTAAATTAATATATATATGAACCTAGACCTAAGTAAACTCTTTAAGTTAAAAATGATACTTTTATTCAATACATGAGATATTTTTTATATATACTAGCTCAAAACTCTTTATTTTGAAACATACAAAGGTTCAGTGCCGGTCTTTATGCATTCTTAACCTGGCATTTTTCACAATAAAAGGTCCGGCGCATTGTTTTACCGCAATACTTCTTAATAAAGGGAAGATCACAGCGGGTACAGGTTTTCTTAGTATGTGCAACCCAGTGCTTTTTTAATTCAAACACCTTCTTCCATTTAAGGAAGTCGAAACTATATTGCCGGGCTTCTTTTATAAGTTCGGTGATCTTTTTAGGAGGTATATCCCCAACCATGGTTTCAGGGTGAAGCCGGATGCGGTACAAAACTTCATTTTTTATGATGTTTCCCACCCCGGTAAATACATCCTGGTCCAGCAATACATCACAAACCATTGTTTCGGGTGTTGCTTTCAATTTCTTTCTTGCTTTGGCAATGTCAAAACTTTCATTCATAACATCGGATGACCAATCGTATATTTCATCTAACCCGCCTTCGATACGCTTAATGGAGCAGGTATAAAAATAAACAGTACCGTTGTTGAATTTTAAAAATAGACGTAGAGACCTGTCAGGTTTTGTTTGCTCATCCAGGCTATAAGTGCCAAATAATAAAAAGTGGATACGGATATTTACTCCTTTAAAGCAAATAATGAAATGCTTGCCCCAGCTTTTAAAATCAAGTACCGTTTTATTTTTGAATGACCCAGTATCCATCTTTGCATTGCCTCCCGAAGCCAATATTTTTTTTCCTTTAAAATGCTGAACAGCTTCTTTTAAAATAATGATGGAAGGTCCCTCGGGCATATTTTTTTAATAAGGAATATTACAAATGCTACGCCATAAACTATGGATGCATTTTTGTATTTACCTGGACATGAAAAAAAGAAAATGGCATATAGGCTGCTCGGGTTTTCAATACAGGGAATGGAAAGATGTTTTTTACCCGGAAAAACTACCGCAACGAAAGTGGTTTGAATATTACAGTACCCAATTTAATACACTTGAGTTAAATGTCACTTTCTATCGCTTTCCTCAATTGAAATCATTGCAGAACTGGTACAATACAAGCCCACCGGATTTTAATTTTTCTGTCAAAGCGCCCAGGCTAATAACTCATTACAAGCAATTCAACGATTGTGAAAGATTGCTAAATGATTTTTATGGTACCATCACGGAAGGATTAAAAGATAAAGCGGGCTCAATACTGTTTCAGCTTCCGCCAAAGTTTACTTATATCACAGAGCGTTTAGAAATGATCATCGATAATATGCGATCCGGGTTTAAGAATACAGTTGAATTCAGGCATGCAAGCTGGTGGAACGAAGAAGTCTATAAACGGTTAAAGGAAAACAGCATTGCTTTTTGTGGCATTAGCCACCCAACACTTCCTGCTGATGCGCTCTTTACCAATGTTCACGCTTATTATCGATTTCATGGAGTGCCACGCCTATACTATTCAGTGTATGATAATGCTGAACTAAAGAAAATAGCCGACCAGTTATTGGCAGCTAAAAACCTGGAAGAGCTGTTCGTTTATTTTAATAATACTGCAGCTATTGGAGCCATCGAAAATGCGATGTGGCTGAAAAATTATGTTCAAAATACCCAAGGTTAACGGGGAAATATGTCAACAAGTTTAATACCCTCCTGTAATTTACTCCCCAAATCTTAAAAGAAGCAGTTGAATTTAAATGGAACAGATTTTGAAACAATAAAATCATTCCCCAAACATAAATTTAAAATCATGACATCATTAAAAAATAAAAAAGTAGCCATTCTTACGGATCACGGATTCGAAGAAGTAGAACTTACAAGTCCTAAGAAAGCATTGGAAGATGCGGGTGCGACAGTTCATATTGTATCTATGCAAAAAGATAAGGTAAAGGGATGGAAGCACGATCATTGGTCCATAGAATTAGAAGTGGATGCACAACTGGAAAATTTGTCACCGGAAAGTTATGACGCCTTGGTCATCCCGGGAGGTGTGATCAATCCTGATCAAATGAGACGGCATTTTGAATATATAAATTTTGCCCAGCATTTTTTGGAAGCAGGTAAGCCGGTGGCTGCAATCTGTCACGGCCCCCAGTTGCTGATAGAAACCGGGATGCTTAATGGAAGGGAAATGACCTCGTTCCCTTCTATAAAAACGGACCTGATAAATGCAGGTGTAGGATGGCATGACAAAGAAGTTGTTACAGATAACGGGCTGGTAACAAGCCGCAGCCCTGCCGACCTTGAAGCTTTCAATGAAAAGCTGATTGAAGAGATAGCTGAGGGAAGGCATTATACGACCAGCGCATTCACAACACAAGTACATCATTGATCTGTTAACCATTAAAATAAAATATACATGGCTAAGTATTCAAACAAAGCGGAAGAGAAGGTCGAGCGCAGCATGCATGAAATGAAGGAAGGTAAATTAAAAACAGGTACTGGTAAAAAAGTTACCGATCCAAAACAAGCCATCGCCATTGGATTATCTGAAGCCAGGAAAAAAGGCGCAAAAGTTCCTGCCAAGAGATCTGCATCAAAAAAGGCTTCACTTAAAAAGGTTTCACCTAAAAAGGCCGTTAAAAAAGCAGCGCCTGCAAAAAAGAAAACGGGCAAAAAAAAAATTAAATAACATGTTTCATCCTTTTTACCCGTTGAAGATAAAAAGTGGCTGACTTGTTCAGCCCTTTTTATTATTCAGTATCAGCCTGGCTGTAATGATTGTTCTCTTCATCTTCTTCGCCGATCTCCTCGTCTTCATCGTCATCCCCGGCACCAGGTATATCCAGGTCTGAACCACTTATATCATCACCTGAACTTTTTTCATTTAAGGGAGTACCGTCCTCATCAATGTTGTCAAGTTTTGCCCTGTTCAAATTATTTGAAACCTGGGTCATGGAATTTTCAATGCTTTCATCCAACAATGATCTTTCTGCAAGGCTGATGTCGGAATCATTTTTTACAGTGCTTGGTTTTTTTTCTGTCATGATGTTATATTTATTATATCATGTACAAAGGTTATGCCGTTAAAATCTGTCCAGCCGGCCGCCGGGAAATTAAATAGTGAGATCATTACCAATGTTTTAATTTGCAGTTTATCTTTTTTTATGAAAAATATATGCAACATTTTATTATTCGCAGTAATGATCTTAGTATGCAATGCTTGTGCAACCAGGCCTTTTGCAGATACCAATAAAAAATACAGGAAGCAGGCGAGGGCTTTCGCTAAAATGATCAAGGCTGAACCCACAGATTCTATATCAGGAGATTCAGTAAAATACGCTTCATATTGGATCGGCACTACCAATTTTGGAATGCGCAAGCCCAACTACGTGATCATTCATCATACTGCACAGAATAGTTGTGAGCAAACACTGCAAACTTTCACACTTGAACAAACACAGGTAAGTGCACATTATGTGATCTGTAAAGATGGCACACTGCACCATATGCTTAATAATTACCTGCGGGCATGGCACGCAGGTGCTGCCAAATGGGGAAATGAAACTGACCTTAATTCTTCTTCTATTGGAATTGAAATTGATAACAATGGCATCGACAGTTTTTCTGAAGCCCAATTCAATACATTGTTGGGTTTACTGGCAACTCTAAAAAAGAACTACAACATTCCTGCTGCTAATTTTATAGGTCACGGCGATATTGCGCCGGGAAGGAAAGTTGATCCCGGTATTAATTTCCCCTGGAAGCGTTTTGCTGAAAACGGATACGGCTTATGGTACAGCGACACAACAAATGTTATCCTGCCAGAAAATTTTATTGTTTTACAGGCATTAAGGATCGTTGGTTATGATGTGTCAAATAGTATTGCTGCTATCCAGGCTTTTCGGAGGCATTTTTTACAAACTGAAATTACCGGGGAGTTAACAGAGCCCGAAAAGAAAGTGCTGTATGTGCTGATGCGGGAATATATGTGAGGAGCAGGTGCCGGGTTTATTTAGCTGCTGAAAAATATTTCCCGATAAAAGGGAGTTTTGGCAATTCTTTTTTCTCAACAGACCCAATGAACCAACAGTAAAGTATAACCAGCCCGGTAGCAGTGCTTAGATTAAGGTAAATGTTATTGTTTATTGCAACGATCCCTTCATGAATAAAGTACAATGCCACAATAATGACCATATAGGCCAGGAGTTTTTTCCAGGCATATGGGATGCGATATCTTTTCTGTCCCCAAATGAATGAAACGACCATCATACTGCCATAGCAAAAGAATGTTGTCCATGCACAGGCTGTATAACTATATCGTGGGATAAACACATAATTTAACAGGATAGTAATGGCTGCCCCCATTAATGTAATATATGCTCCCGCCAGGGTCTTGTTTGACAGTTTATACCAGATGGATAAATTATAATAGATTCCAAGGAACATATTCGCCAGCAAAAGCACCGGTACCACAGAAAGGCCTGCCCAGTATTTAGGCCCGATAAAATGCTTCCATACCGGCATGTACATACTTACAATTAAAAACATCAGGGAAATGATAATGATAAAAAATTTCATCACCCTTGCATACACCCTTTGCGGGTTATCGCCTTCAGCCTGTTTGAAAAAGAATGGTTCTGCCCCCATTTTGAAAGCCTGTATAAATAAAGTGATCAGGATCGATAATTTATAACAGGCATTGTATATTCCAACCTGTTCCTCCCTGAATTCGATCTTCCCGGGAAGCCACCAGCGAAGCATCAGCCTGTCGAATGTTTCATTTACCATACCACCCATCCCTACAATGATAAGCGGCAATGCATAGATCATCATTTCCTTCCAGAGCTTTGTATTGAACTTAAACCTGACCTCTGCAATTTCGCGGCTAAGCAACAATAAGGTAATAGCCGATTGAATTACATTGGCCCATAACACATACACGATCGGATTGGTCTTTGAGTCATAGATCAAACTCACCCAGCTATCCTTGTCAGCTCTTAAACTTTGCTGGCAATAACTTATAAAGAACCAGGTGAAAAAGATGTTGACCAGGATACCACAGATCCTTACAAAGGCGAATTTCTTTGGCCTGCCTTCTTCACGTAACCGTGCAAATGGGATGCTGCTAAAAGCATCAAGGGCTATGATGACAATACTCAATTGTATCATTTCCGGAAATTCCGTAAGGCCTGTAATGCCGGCTAATATGGATTGATTGAACCAAAGTAAAATGGTAAATAAGATCGTTGAAAAAAATAATGATAGCGATGCAGTACTATATATCGTGGTCTTATATTCCGGCCTGGATGCGAACCGGAAATAAGCGGTTTCAAAACCATAAGTGAACAGGATATTAAAGATGGGGATGGCAGAATAAATGATCCCCATTTTACCATAGTCACTGGTATTGGCAAGGGTGTAAGTAAGGTATGGCGTAAGCAGGTAGTTGATAAACTTTGCAGCTATGGAACTTCCGCCATACCAGATCGTCTGGCCCGCTAATTTTTTTATACCACTCAAGGTTCAGATTTATTTAGAGTTCAAATGTAGCTTTATAATTCATTAATTACTAGTCCCTGTCTGGTATGGTAAGCCATTTAAGAAAAAATAGTTACAGATACAATAATACTAATATGCAATCGTTTATGCTTTCATGGTAGTGGAATCCCGTTTACCCTGTTTTAAACCACCTGAAGTAACATGAATTTCTACAAATTGGCCCTGTTGCTTTCCGTTGTAAGTATGGTCTTCCTGGTATTTGTCGCTTTTTCTCCTTCCGAATATATGGTACTGCAATGGGAAAACTTAATTTTCAGTGCCGGCATATTATTCCCTTTTTTACTATTCAGCTGGGTATGTGCACTGTTTTCCATTGCGTTGAATTTCATTTATGCCGAAAGGCTGTTTTTTATCCATGAAGTTGCCAGCCCTAAAAGAAAAAAATATTTACCTGCATTGCTATGCATACCTGCTATCCTTTCATTTTTCTGGTTCTGCTATAAATTTTATAAAGGATTTACTGCGCATTAAGGCTTATACTTTTGAATACTGCAACCTGCTAGATAATGAGCCTTCGACAAGGTTCCCGATCGCCCGGGACAGGCAAGGCTGACAGCCATCAGTGATCAATGCTTATCAAAGCCGGGATCTGTAATGGAACCGTTTGAGGGTGCATACCTCGTATTTTTGGTAAAGCTGCTATCCGTCAAAGTATAAATAAAATAAACCAATTGATTTTTTTCCAGGTTCGTCATTGGTATGCGGTTCTGTAATAAAGGATCCAGTGTAGGCTGATCAGTGATGATACCCGTTCTGTAATGATCAATGACCTGGGGAATGCTGTAGATCCTCCCGTCATGCATATATGGAAATGTCAATTGCGCATTGCGCAGGCTCGGCACTTTAAACTTCAGCGAATCACTGCTCAGTTGTGTTATCCTTTGCCTGCCAATATCAAAGAACCGGTTGAGCGCAAGCCCATTATTGCGGTAACTATTATCTGTAAATAATGGTTCCTTGTGGCAGGAAGCACATTTGGCTTTAAAAACCTCGTATCCTTTTTCTTCAAAAGGAGTAAAGGCAGCTTCGCCTCTTTTTACTTTATCATACTTGCTATTGGCACTTACCAGCGTTCCGGTGAACTGGGCTATTGCTTTTAACATGCGCTGGCTGTTGATCGTTGCATCTCCAAAAGCAGCTTTAAACATCCGCTTGTAAGTGGTATCTTTTTTTATTTTAAAGATCACGCTGTCAAGCGTTTCACCCATTTCATTTAGTGCAGTCAGGGGGAAAAGCGGTTGAACTTCGATATGGTTGATACCGCCATCCCAATGCAGTTCTGTCATCCAGGCAAGATTGAATAAACCAGGCGCATTGCGGGTGCTGAAAGTATTGTGTACACCATGGCTCAGGTCATGATCAAAAGTGGCAAAGGCGGCAAACTGCTGGTGGCAGCTTGCACAACTTACTTCCCCATCTTTGCTCAACCTGCCATCATAGAATAATTTTTTCCCCAACTGGAATCCCTGTTCGGTCAATTTATTATTTGCAAAAATATTCGTGGATGGCTTGGGCCAACCGGAGGGGATCTCGAGTGTTATTGGTTGTGGATCGTATGGGCCATAACCATCATCGGTAGTTGCACCTATGATAAACAGGGACGTTATAAAAAAAAGCATGACC
Organism: Ferruginibacter sp.; assembly: GCA_040006715.1. Taxonomy (GTDB): domain Bacteria; phylum Bacteroidota; class Bacteroidia; order Chitinophagales; family Chitinophagaceae; genus Ferruginibacter. Next base: position 641,515 of record JBDTWL010000001.1, read on the forward strand.
GATATGATGATCTTTATCTTCAAGGAATAATGCGGATGTTTTTAATGGAAAACAGGTTTTTAAAATTCAAAGCAATTTTTTTTGCCAATTCTCCTGCTATTGTGCAAACGGGTAGTTCCGAGATCTTAATATCTGTACTGCCATGCCAGTAATTATCGAGGTTCGTTTCTACCAGGATCTCTGTGGTGCTGTTAGCTATTATCTCAAGAGGAACTGTACCGGTAAAATTAAAATGGATCTTTGTTGCTACATTGTTCGATCCCTTATACCCGCCTACATGATGTTCTATGCGTTGCAGGTCGGAAGTGGATGCGGGTGAGTTCCCTTCCATCTTGAACATTACATAGCCACTGTTCCATGTCCAGAACATATCATTCATCGGGTCAAGTGCACCGGTTTGTGCACCGTTGCAATTTCTCAAACTATCAACTCCCAATAAAAATCCCAGGCTATTGTAGTTGCCGGGTTCAAGCGTGAGTTCCAAGCTGCTATCTCCTGTTGCAACATTCATTAAGTAATAGCCGCCCATATCATTGCTGCTGCCATTATTGCCCATTGTAATATTGCTGATATAATATTTTAGTTTGCTGATGCTGTATTGTTCTCCAAAATAATTGTTGTACAGGGAATCCCTTAATATAACAGGTTTGCCATTTGCCGTATTTCTAAAAATTATTTTTAATGTGCCTGTCTTGGCTGATGAATTTTTATCAATTACAGAAAATGAAGCAGTGATGAACAATGAGGTGATACCAGCCAGTAATATGCAACCGGTAACAAAGGTTCTTTTATAAAAAATATTTTTATTCATTATCCCTGATCTTTTTTCTTCCATCTTTTATAACAGCTATTTTCTTTTTGGTTTCAATTCTTTTTTCTTTTGATAGTCTGGTAGGTTTTGTTGCCTTGCGCTTTTTGGGTACGATCAGCGCTTTTCTTACCAACTCGTTCATTTTTTTTATTACAAGTTCCTTATTGGCTAACTGGCTACGTGCTTCCTGGCTTTTTACCAGCAGGAACCCTTCAGCATTTATTTTATTGGACAATTTCAGTTTTATCCTTTCTTTTTCCCCGTAACTGAATAAGGAAGAGCCGTCTATGTTCCAATAACCCTCTACCATGGTTTCAACCTTATTTACATTTTGGCCTCCTTTGCCACCACTTCTGGCTGTTTTAAACTTAATTTCCGTATATATATCAGGCATTAACCCAAAATTACCAATAAAAGCACGGAAATTGCAGCGTCTAAACTCATTAGTAAGGTTAATATTTCGGTAAGAACGAAAAATTTTACATTTTTGCATGAAACGACCAATAGTATGTTGAAAGGAATTTATCATTCACTCACAGAACGCAAGCGGCAAAACAAAAAATCTTTTGCCGTACTCGTTGATCCTGATAAGGTGAACGATAGGGACCTGGAGCAGTTGATAGCGCTGTCCATGGAGGCAAAGGTTGACTATTTTTTAGTCGGTGGCAGCCTGGTTATTTCAAATTATCTGGATGAAGCGGTGCAGCTGATCAAGAAAAACTGCCCCATTCCTGTCATACTTTTCCCCGGCAGCCCCTCGCAGGTAAGTAAATATGCAGATGCATTATTATATCTTTCACTCATTAGTGGCCGTAATCCTGAATTACTGATCGGCCAGCACGTGATCTCGGCCCCTGTAGTCAGGCAAAGCGGACTGGAAGTTATGTCAACCGGTTATATGGTCATCGATGGGGGAGCGCCAACTACCGTATCTTATATCAGCAATGCCAGCCCCTTGCCTGCAGATAAGAATGAAATTGCCATGTGCACAGCCATGGCGGGTGAAATGCTGGGTATGAAGCTTATTTATATGGATGCAGGCAGTGGGGCCAAAAGGGCTATTTCTGAATCAATGATAGAAAAAGTTGCAAACTGTATCAATGTGCCCTTGATCATTGGAGGTGGTATTACCAATCCCGAAAAAGCTTATTTGAATTGTAAGGCCGGTGCGGACCTTATAGTAGTTGGAAATGCCATTGAAAAAGATGCATCACTAATAAAAGATATTTCAGCTGCTATACATAGTGTGCCGGTGAAATTATAATTCCATAATTATCCAACAGTTGATTAAATGGCAACATCGTTGTGTCACTCACTTTTGCTGCATACCAATTCTCATCAAATAAAAAATTTAAACTGTCATTTGGATCAACCGCTGTCGGGGTTTGCAACCGCCGACAGGGTTATACATTAATTTTCCTTCTCGACCCTTGTAGGCGTATCTTTTCCACTCACGATCGTTTTACTGCTCATAGCAATGGCTTTGATGATCTCAGCCATATTATTCATGTCAAGCGTTTCTATTTCATCTTCCTGGGTATGGTAATATTTTTCAGAATCCATTTTTGATGTGCTGATGGTATGAGCAGGCACGCCTAACTCTGCGAGTGTGGCATTATCGGACCTGTAAAATAAATTTTGCCTGGGATAAGGATCGGGCTCAAAATGAAAATTGCTGCCGGCTAAATTGGCCTGTAATATTTTTCCAAAATCTGATTTTTCATAACCGGTTATATAAGCACTGTTGGTTCCCCATTTACTTTCTGTACCGATCATTTCTATGTTGAACATGGCAGCTACTTTGGCAGCATCCACTTGTTTGCTGAAATACCTGCTGCCAAATCCACCGATCTCTTCAGCTGTGAATGCCACAAAGATCAAAGTGCGTTCATTGTCTTTGATCTTACTGAAATAATTCGCCAGCATGATCACAGCAGTTGTTCCTGCAGCATCATCATTGGCTCCGTTGTAAACACTGTCCTGGTCCTTATTTGGTTTGCCAATACCCAGGTGATCATAATGCCCGGCAAAAACGACGAATTCATCTTTTTTTGATCTCCCCGGCAAGACAGCAACTACGTTTTTCAGTTTTTGTTCTGTTAGCTGGTTTTTTATGTGGAGTGTAAATGAAGCAGGATCAAGGTTAGCTGTCAAAATAAAAATTTGAGAAACGGCAGATGAAAATTTTGCGTTGCCTGCAAAACGCTGCATACCTTTAAAGCGCTTGGTATGTGCCGTATCCACCAGTACCAATAAATTCCTTTCCCTGTCAAATAAAGGAAAAACTATTTTAGAAAAATCATCATCCTTTTTTACCACGATGACCTCATAATCTTTCAATGAATTGATATTTATCTCAGCAGCAGTTGTATTGGCTGCAACATTGTTTGTGTTTAAAGAATCGGCATCCAGCAAACCTGTTATTTCCAGCGGTTTTGCCTTGGTCATTGTAATTTCCTGGAAGTATGAATTGGCATTTCCGAAGAATTTCAATTTGCTTTTGGCGAACTCAGCTGCAATGAACTCAGCAGCCTTGTCATTGCCGGGCATGAATGTTTTTCTTCCCTGCATATCATCAGCTGAAAGTATAAGTTCTATGCGTTCTACTTCTGCAGCATTAACGATCTTATCGATCGACTGGGCAAAAGAAAAAATGCTGCTGAAAAGCAACACCGGAATTAAAATAAATCTTTTCATTAATGTGAGATTATTTTTTTTTAAACTATTTTGACCTCACCCCAACCCCTCTCCAAAGGAGAGGGGCTCAGTCCTCAGGTATAAAGTACTTTATTAAATCGAAAAAAGGAATGATATTGTCACATCCATTTACTAAAGGCTCATCATTTCTTTGAACTTCACCGCCTGCCTGCGGCTCACTTCAATTTTTTCACCGCCTTTGAGATCGAGCAGAAGCCCACCATTGAAATAAGGTTCCACTTTATCTATCATGCGCAGGTTTACAATGTGCTTCCTGTTTGCCCTGAAGAAAACCTTTTCATCGAGGCGATCTTCCAAAGCATTCAGTGATTTTAATATAAGGGGCTTGTTACCTGCAAAAAATACTTTTGCATAATTGCCAACGCTTTCGAATAAACGTACGTCGGAAAGTTTGACGAACCAACACCTTTCACCATCTTTCACGAAAACCTGGTCATTCTCGCTTAGCATACCCCGGTTTACACCAGCCAGAGATGCTGCCATTTCTTTCTCTTCAGCCTGTTGTAATTTATGTAAAGCATCAGCAAGACGCTTGGGTTCTACAGGCTTCATCAGGTAATCCAATGCATTTACTTCAAAAGCTTTTAATGCAAACTCATCATAGGCGGTTGTAAAAATAACATGGGGCGCTCTCTCCAGTTCAAGCAACATATCAAAACCGGTCTTGCCGGGCATTTGTATATCCAGGAAGATCAGGTCGGGAGAAAGATTCTCAATTTTATCGATCCCTTCATTAGCATTGGCGGCTTCGCCGATCACTTCTACTTCAGGAAAATCCTGCAACAATTTTTTTAATTCATTTCTTGCAAGTCTTTCGTCATCGATGATCAGTGCTTTGTGCATGTCGAACTGGTTTTATTTTTGTAATTATAATATGTTTGTTGCAGGCATGATGATCTTTGATTCCACCATTCCGCCTGCTATTTCATGAATTTCGAAATTCGCCTTGCCCTGGTATAAAAGATTAAGCCGGTCCTGCGTACTCCTGATCCCAAACCCGTCATCATTGACACTTGCATAGCCATTCAATTTCCCGGAGTTTTGAACGACCAGCTCATGGTGGTTGTCTTTAAAATCAGAAATGATGCGTATCAATCCTCCATTGATCTGTTTGCTGATACCATGTTTGATGGCATTTTCCACCAATGTTTGCAACATCATGGGAGGTATGGGCTGGTTTAATGTATCTTCATCAATATCCATCTCTATCTTCAGCCTTTCTTCAAAACGCATGTGCTCCAGTGCAAGGTAATCTTTTACAATATCGAGCTCCTGCTGCAAGGGTACCGTCTCCATTTTTTCTGCCTGCATGCTGCTGCGGAGAATATTGCTAAGCTCCGTGATCGCAGTTCTTGCACGCTCCGGATTCTCATCAACCAATGCCCGGATGCTGTTCAATGCATTGAAGATAAAATGCGGGTTGATATGCGATTTGATGGTTTGTAATTCAAGGGATTTTACCATTGCCTCCAGTCGCAATGTATCCAATTGCTGCCTGCGGTCACGCTCAACATAATGATAAATATAGTAGATCATGTTCCAAAATAATATCAGCCACATGGCATTGAAACTGCTATACAATAGCCGTACGGTCTTACTGAATTTCTGCAGTTTTTCCTGGTTATAACCAACGATCTGGTCGATCGATTCTGATATAACCCCCAAAAAAATGGCAAATATGATGGTAATGATGATGAAGGCAACTACCTGTTTACTTAATGGCTTATCCAGTATTTTTAAATAATGGATATTAAGCCGCATAACATGTGTGATGATGATACCGGCTAAACAGGTCAAAAGCAGGCTTTCAAAAAAGAGTTTATCCGGCTTGCTGAAAGTTACTGCAAAGAATATGCTGATAGCAATGAGAATTGACCAACCGATCACCTGGCACCACCAATATCTGGAAATGTTCTTAAACATAGAAATACAAAGCTATGCCGCTTAAGAGCTTTATTGATTGTTCATTTGATTAATGGTGAAATGCTGTGGTAAAAGGTGAATTGCTGTCGCACCATCAATTGGGTTATTTTTTTAATAATTTAAAGGCATGGCCCCATTGATTTCTTAAAAATCCGGGGATGCACCACAATATACATAAAGACTCGATAACCCCTGCAGATGCCGCCGTGCCCATATCTTCAGTTTCCCATCCAAATTTTGCTAAAATAGCTGCTACGGTCTTTTTTGCGTCGGCATCATTTCCACAAATAAACATGGTGGGCACCTGCCCATTATAGCCGGGTTTATACATGACTGCATTTCCAACTGAATTGAATGCTTTTACAAATTTGGCGGCTGGCAACTCCTTTTGTAAGATTTCCATCAATGACTCACCCGGACCTGTAAAAAACTGTAAGACTGCATTTACAGGTGGAGCAGCATCGATCGGGTTTGTAGTATCAATAACGATCTTCCCCGAAAAATTATTTTTTCCTGCCAGTCCCATGGCTGCACTTGCGGCACTGCCGGCTGTTGAGAGGATGATCAATTCACCGAATGCTGCTGTTTCTTCAAAATTTCCGGTAAGGCCTTTTTCATTTCCATCAAGCCATTTTACCACTTCATCTTTGGCAGGATCGCGGCTACCCAACATTACCTGGTAGCCTTCCTGCAGAAATGCACTTGCCAGCACCCGGCCAACAATGCCCGAACCGATGACGCCTATCTTCATGTGTATATATTTTATTTATGAATGGAATTATTAAAATTTTAAGTTCAAACTATTTGAATTGATCTTTGTGACTTCGTGGCCAGAATTGATGGTCACATAGACACAAGCCAGCAAGTTTTACTTAGAGGAAAACAAAGTGTATATATTCATAAAACAGTTTTAAACGATTAATGTTTAGTTTTACAAAGTAGAAAAAATAAATGAATGGGTAACCCCAATTTAAATACAAATAAGGATCTGTTGCAACCGGCTGATAAGGAATTTGAGAACAATATCAGGCCAGCCATGATCGATGAATTCAGTGGCCAGCCACAACTCATTGAGAATATCAGCATTTTCATAAAGGCCTCGAAGCAGCGGGGAGAAGCACTTGACCACATTTTATTTCATGGACCTCCGGGCCTGGGGAAGACCACTTTATCCCGTATCGTGGCAAATGAAATGGGGGTAAAGATCAAAGAAACTTCCGGGCCAGTGATAGAGAAACCCGGTGACCTTGCAGGGCTGCTTACCAACCTGGAGCCTAATGATGTATTGTTCATCGATGAGATCCACCGGTTAAGCACCGTAGTGGAAGAATATTTATATGCTGCCATGGAAGATTACCGTATAGATATCATGATCGACAGCGGCCCCAATGCAAGAAGTGTACAGCTTACTTTAAATCCTTTTACTTTAATTGGTGCTACTACACGCAGCGGATTGTTGACAGCACCATTACTATCACGGTTTGGTATAAAGGCAAGGCTTGAATATTATGATGCAGATACGCTGAAAAATATTTTATTGCGAAGTGCAAAGATCCTGAATACAAAGATCACCAGTGATGCTGCAACTGAAATTTCCAGGCGGAGCCGTGGTACGCCAAGGATCGCCAATGGGCTGTTGCGAAGGGTGCGGGATTTTGCCCAGGTGATCGGCAACGGTGTTGTTGATATGAATATCACTGAGCATTCTTTAAAAGCATTGAATGTGGACCAGTATGGGCTGGATGATATGGATAACCGTATACTTACTGCCATCATTGATAAGTTCAAAGGCGGCCCCGTGGGCATAACAACCATTGCAACAGCGGTGGGAGAGGAACCGGGGACTTTGGAAGAAGTATATGAACCCTTTTTGATCAAAGAAGGATTTTTACAAAGAACAGCCAGGGGAAGAGAAGCAACTGCAAAAGCTTATGAGCATTTGGGGAGGAAGCAAGGAAATATTGGACTTACCGGTACATTGTTCTCGGAATAATAGAGAGCTGTTAGCTGTTAGCTGTTAGCTGTTAGCTGTTAGCTGTTAGCTGTTAGCTGTTAGCTTATGTTGTTTGCGATTGCAAAAATACAGCGTAAATCTAACAGCTAATAAAAAAAGCGATGGGAAACTTTTAAAGTTCTCATCGCTTTTTTTATTAGCTAATAGCTTGTAGCTAAAGGCTAACAGCTACTATTCCTGTTCTACCAGCCTGAACCCGTTCCCGTGTATGTTCACGATCTCCAGCTTGCTGTCTTCTTTAAGGTATTTACGAAGTTTGGCAATATAAACATCCATACTGCGCCCGTTGAAGTAAGTATCGCTGCCCCAGATCCTTTTCAAAGCTGCTTCTCTCGGCAATAGGTCGTTTTTATATTCAGCAAGCATTTTCAATAATTCATTTTCTTTGGGAGAAAGCGTCTGTACTTTTCCGTTTACTGTTAACTCCCTTAAGCGTGGATTGAAATGATATTTGCCCAGGTCAAATTCAGCATTCACTTCCTCCCTGTGCAATTCTTCATTGCGCTTTAAAATGGCCTTTATTTTATGCAACAGCACTTCGCTGTCAAATGGTTTGGTGATATAATCATCTGCTCCAAGTTTGTATCCCTGTATGATATCATCTTTCATTGTCTTGGCGCTCAGGAAAAATAGCGGCACATCAGGGTTGATATCCCTTATCTCTTCAGCAACGGTAAAGCCATCCATGTTGGGCATCATAACATCCAGTAAACAGATGTCAAATTTTTCCCGTTGAAATGCTGCCAATCCCAGGCGGCCATCTCTCTCAAGTGTTACATCATAATCATTCAGTTCGAGGTAATTCTTTAATACCATGCCAAGGTTGTTATCGTCTTCGCAAAGTAATATTTTGGGCTTAGCTGTGTCCATGTCTTATTAGTTTAATTACAAATAAAATTAATTCATTTTTTAGACAGCTAATATAGTGCCTAATTTTTTGTTAAAGCTAATTGCCTGCTACAAAGAAGGATAGCAAAACATTGGGAATAAAAAAGCCACCCTGATCCCGGGTGGCTTTTTTATTAAATCTTTTTTATTTAAAATCTGCTTCCGTTACTCCTTCATTGATCTTGATATCTGTATATACGATCGTAAATTCCTGCCCGCCTGCATTCCTGGTTATTTCATAAGGCATCATAATATTACCCGCCTTTCTATAATTTTTGTATTCAATTGTAACAGGCTCATCTGTATCTCCTTGTTTGGAAGTTGTTTCTTCTTTAAGCAACAGGCCGGTTTTGGCTGAATATTCCTGTATAGATAACCTGCCGCTTGGCATAACAATTTTTAAACGATAAGTGGTCTCATCGCCTATTTTCCCACTACCGATGTATTCGGTTTTATAATCAGGGCCTATATAATACAATTGAGGAATAACAGCTTTATCATCCATGGCTTCTTTGATCTCGGCTTCATTCAGGTCATTTTTTTGAGGGCCTTGCTGCTGGAAACCCTTTGCGCCATCAAATAAAGATTTCATCACTGTCATAGTGCCCATCTTTAATTCTGTAACATGTTTATTAGGATTCATTCCTTTATCAATACCGGTAAAAGACCGTCCCATCATTTCTAAACTGATCGTTGATGAAACGCTGCTTATTTTTTTCACTTCTTCTTTACCACCGATCGCTTTTAAATAATCTTCTATGATAGTGAATGCAGAAACCTTATCAGTTGTCTTTACAGATTCATCTGTTTTTATATCTGCAGTTTTTTCTACAATTGGTTCAGCATACCGGTCATATTTTTTAATGGAGTAACCCAGTCTTGCCAGGTTAGGTAAAATTTTACTGCCGTTGCCAACGATCACAATTCTCGCATTGCTTTCATTCAGATAATTCTTTGCTACACGTTTTATATCTTCTTTGCTGACCGCATTTATTTTCTGCAGGTATGTCTTGTAAAAATCTTTAGGCAGATCATTTATTAAGATGTTTGATGCATAGTTTGCAGTAATAGCAGGGTTTTCCATTCTCAAAGCAAAGATGCCATTGTAAACTGCTTTTGCAGTTGCCAATTCTTCATCGGTGATGTTCCCGTCCCGCATGTTGAGTATCTCGGCAACCAGTTCGGCAACTGCGCTATCAACTTTGTCTGTGCGAACAGCTGCGGAAGCATTGAACATGCTTTGAAATCGACCGGCTCCCATATTTGAATAGCTGCCATAAGTGAAACCATGTTTTTCACGCAGGTTCATAAATAATTTACTTTCGGGGCCGCCGCCTAAAATATGATTGGCTAATAACAGTGCATGATAATCAGATCCGTTCATGGGATTGGTAACCAAATTTCCAGCCCTTACTTCTCCCTGTACGGCTGTAGGAAGATCTACAAAATCAATTTCTGTTTTATTGGGATTTTGAACATCGGCAATAATCGGGAGGCTTAATTTTATCCCGGTCCATTTACCAAATGCTTTTTCCGCCAATGCCTTTGCTGCAGCAGGGGTGATATCTCCTACAAAAGTGAGGTATGACCTGGAGGGTGTAATAGCATTCTTATAAGCATCTTTGACATCATTTAATGTAAGCCCTTTCACACTCTCTTCCGTTTCGAATTCACCCAAGGCTGTTTGTTTGCCATAACTCAATGCTGTGTTTACCCTGTCTGCTATTGTGCTTGCCCTTTTTTCATTGGACTTCAAACCTGTGATGGTTTGTGATTGCAGTTTTTTAAAAGACTCTTCCGGGAACGAAGGATTTTTTAACGCGTCGGCCATTAACATAAAGGCTTTATCAAAATACCTGGTAAGAGCTGAGGCAGACCCACCGGTGGAACTTAAGTTCACATCTGCGCCAATGATATCTACGGACTCATCAAATTTATCTTTTGTCATCGAGGTCGTCCCTTCACCCAGCATCTGGCCCATGATATCCATTATTCCTGCTTTCTTTCCTTCTTTTACAGGACCCATATCAATATTCAAGAATGACCTTACTTTTGGGATCTTGTGATTCTCAACCACGAGTACGGTCATTCCATTGGGCATATTGAATATTACAGGATCTTTTAAAGAAATGACCGGTGCAGGACCTGCGGGAGGTTTCTTTGTACGGTCAATTTTTGTCTGTGCAAATGAGATTTGGAGGAAGAACATACCCAATGCAACTATAATTATTTTTTTCATTTTTTATATTTTGTAAATGTATTAATAGGGATGATGCAATGGTTACCCCTTCTTGGGTAAATAATACAATACTACCCGTTGATTTTTATTCAGGTATTTTCTTGCTACATTCTGTATGTCCTGGCGTGTGATCTTTCTTATTTTATCAAGTTCTGTATTGATATTGTCCGTATTCTTATAAAAAGTATATCCATTTGCCAGATTCTCTGCAACACTCAACATACGGTTGTTATTATCCAGGTAATCGTTTTCAAACTGGTTTTGAAGTTTGGTGAATTCCTGTTCACTGATCAATTCAGTTTGTAGTTTAAGGACTTCCTCGTCCATATCTTTTAATAAAGTATCCAAAGGAGTATCATTATTGGGGAATGCATAAGTGATATAAGCTCCATAGTCTTCCAATGCATAGTTAAAGGATCCCACCTGCACTGAATTCTTTTTATCATCTACCATTTTCTTGAACATGCGGCTGCTGTTTCCGGTACTCAATACGGAGGATGCCATTTCCAATGCCTTTGAATCAGTACTGGTCCTGCCCGGTATCCGGTAAGCGGCCATGATCGCAGGGATCTGGATATTGCTGTCATATGCAGTATCAATGACCTCTTTTTTAATAGGGTCTTCAACAAATTTTGCCTTAACTATGGGCGTGCCTGAGGGGATATCACTAAAATAACTTTCTATTAATGCCTTTGTTTTTGGGATATCAATATCGCCGGCTACTGAAAGCACAGAATTAAAGGGAGTATAATATTTTTTATTAAATGCCTGGAATTCTCCCAGTGTTGCTGCATCAAGATCGGCCATGCTGCCAATGGGGATCCACCTATAGGGATGTTTTGTGAATAGGCGCATCATTATTTCCCTGAGAAAGTTCCCGTAAGGCCTGTTATCATAATTAAGCCTTTTTTCTTCTTTTACAACTTCATTTTGTGTTTTAACACCGATCTCATTGATAACGGGGTGCATCATTCTTTCACTTTCCAGCCAAAGGCCTGTTGCCAATTGATTAGACGGGAATGTCTCATAATAAAAAGTACGGTCCTGTGTAGTATTCGCATTGTTCTGCCCGCCATTGCTGCTCACGATCTTGAAAAATTCTCCCCGTTTGATATTATCTGACCCTTCAAATAAAAGGTGTTCAAAAAAATGGGCAAATCCTGTCCGGTTCGTCTGTTCATCTTTACTGCCTACATGGTACATAACAGATACTGCTACAACAGGGGCAGTTTTATCCTGGTGTAATATAACATGCAGGCCATTCTTTAAATTATATTCAGTAAAAGCAACTTTTTGTGCCGATGCCGACATGGCTAGTGCCAGAATGGGCAAATAACAAAATCCTTTTTTCATGTATTTATTTTTAAAGTTTGGTCACATGGAATTCGCCATAATGGCTCATTTCATATTTATAAATTGAGTGGACAAAAATAAAGGGATATTTATGTAACTGAAAATATAATCGGTTTAATTGATAAGCGGCGATTAACCACGATGAACAGGGCCACAGGATCTTTACGGGCTATATTAACCAACGAATAACCCCATTTATTTTTTATTTTGTCTTTACGATTACTAATTGGTAGAAAGCGTTTAGCTAAGTATCTTACTAAAAATTTAATATGCCATCTAAGGACGAATTTATACAAGCTATAAAAGCCGGCTATACTTTTAAAGGCGATTCTGTACAGATCGGTGCTGCCATACTTGATGGGGAAGTGATCGCTGATGCAGGGATATTCCTGCCGTTAAAAACAATGAACAGGCATGGATTGATCGCCGGTGCCACAGGAACGGGGAAAACAAAGACCCTGCAAATGATCAGTGAATTCCTGAGCGATGCCAGTGTGCCTGTCTTAATGATGGATATTAAAGGCGACCTGAGCGGTATTGCTGCAACAGGTTCCTCTAACGATAAGGTCGCCGACAGGTACCAAAAATTAAAACTTAATTATACACCTGCGGGTTTTCCATGTGAGTTATTAAGTTTAACAGGAAAGAACGGCGTACACTTAAGAGCAACTGTAAGTGAATTCGGCCCGGTGCTACTCAGTAAGATACTTGGATTGAATGATACACAGGGTGGTATAGTGGCATTGATCTTTAAATATTGTGATGATAACCAGATGCCATTGCTAGACCTGAAGGATTTTATCAAAGTGCTTCAATACATTGGTGATGAAGGCAAGGCTGAAATTGAAAAATTGTATGGTAAAATATCGACAACCTCTACCGGTACCATTTTGCGCAAAGTAATTGAGTTGCAGCAGCAGGGAGCCGATATATTCTTTGGAGAAAAAAGTTTTGAGGTCGACGATCTCATGCGCATGAGCAGCGACGGAAGGGGAATGATCAATGTATTAAGGGTAGCGGACCTGCAGGACAAGCCAAAGTTGTTTTCTTCTTTTATGTTGCAGATGCTTGCAGAATTATACGCCAGCTGCCCCGAGGAAGGAGACCTGGATAAGCCCAAACTGGTCATGTTCATTGATGAGGCTCATTTGATCTTCCAGGAAGCAAGTTCAGAACTGGTACAACAGATCGAAACGATCATTAAACTGATACGCTCAAAAGGTATAGGTATTTTCTTTTGTACGCAAAACCCAATGGATGTTCCCGCTTCAGTGCTGGCACAACTTGGATTAAAAGTACAACACGCATTGCGTGCTTTTACCGCTGCCGACAGGAAAGTAATAAAACAAACATCAGAAAATTATCCCGAAACGGATTTTTATAAAACGGAGGATCTCATAACACAACTGGGTATTGGTGAAGCGTTGGTTACAATGCTAAATGAAAAAGGGATACCAACTCCACTTGCACATACCATGCTTTGTTCACCACGGAGCCGCATGGACGTACTTACAGATACTGAAGTGAACGACATAAATGCAACGTCAAAACTGGTTGCAAAATACGGCCAGGTGATCGACAACAAAAGCGCGTATGAAATACTGACCGCAAAACTACAGGAGGCAACAGAAAAAGCAAACAAAGAAAATACGAATGCTGATAATAAAAAAACAACCGGAAAGCCGGAGCCTTCTACATTGGAGAAAGTCGCCAACAACACAGTTGTAAAAAGTATGATGCGTACTGCCGGCAATGGTCTTGTTCGCGGCCTGTTGGGAGCTTTAGGTTTAGGAGGCCGGAGCAGGAGTACAAAAAAATCTACGGGTTGGTTTTAACAACGGATCGTAGATTAGCGGTCAACAGTTCGTAATTTTGCCGGATGTCGAAATTCAGATCCATTTTTCATCATCGTTATGGGCCTTTGGCCGTAGTGATGGTTTTAGTAGCCAGCCTTAGCTTCATGACCCGCGTGTTCCTTTTTTTTCGGTCATGGAATAATCTTGAACTTAGTTTTCTAAACACAACAGGGATATTTGTAATTGGCTTTTTTTATGACCTGGTAGTATCATTATTTTTTTGCGTACCGATAGCATTGTACTGTTGGTTAATGAAAGACAGCTGGTATCAAAAGAAATGGAACCGGGTTCCATTGTATATTTTTTTCTTCCTCGTTACTTTAATACTGGTAGTGAATACCGGTGCTGAAATTGCATTCTGGGATGAATTTAATGTGCGGTTTAATTTTATTGCTGTTGATTACCTGATCTACACCACGGAAGTATTGGGAAATATATGGGAGTCGTATAATATACCATTGATCGCTTCCGGGATAGTTTTCTTAACTGCATTGTTGTTATTCTTTCTCCGGAAAAACATCATTGCTTCCCAAATGGTCAGTATGCGTTTTGCAAAGCGCAGTATCTTTTTTTTTATATACCTGCTTGTAGCTGCTGCAGGATATTTCCTTGTGAACAACCGGTTAAAGAATACCGGTCCTAACAATTATGTAAATGAATTGGGTGGAAATGGTATCTATGAATTTGGCGCTGCCTATTGGCACAATGAGATCGATTACAATAAATTTTACCAGGTAAACGATGATAAAAAAAATATCGCGTTGCTGCGAAACATGCTCCAGGCCCCGGGAACTGTCTTTACAAATGATCCATTAAGTATTGAAAGGAGAATAAGCAGCGATAGCCCGGAACACAAATGGAATATTGTGCTGATCAGTGTTGAGAGCCTGAGCGGTGATTACTTAAAATTCTTCGGCAATACAGAGAACATTACTCCTTACATGGATTCACTTATTCCTCATAGCCTGTTCTTCAAAAACTTTTATGCATCCGGCACCCGCACGGTAAGGGGCCTGGAGGCGCTTTCATTGGCAATACCACCAACACCGGGGCAATCGATCGTGAGAAGGCCCGGAAATGAGGATATGTTCAGTATGGGAAATGTTTTAAAGGATAAAGGCTATGATGTAAAATTTATTTATGGAGGAAACAGTTTTTTTGATAACATGGGCTATTTCTTCAGCAACAATGGCTACCAGGTAATTGATAAGGCGGATATTCCAAGGCAAAGCATTCACCACGAAACAACATGGGGTGTGGCTGATGAGGATGCGTTCAGCATAACGCTGGAAGAAGCAGATAAGAGTTATAAAACCGGCAAGCCTTTTTTCAACCATATCATGACCGTAAGTAACCATCGGCCTTATACCTATCCCGAAGGCCGGATAGACATTCCACCTTCTACACAATCCATACAAGGCGCAGTAAAGTATACAGATTATGCGATCAATAAATTTCTGGCGGATGCCAAACAAAAGCCATGGTTCAAAAATACTTTGTTTGTGATCGTAGCTGATCATTGTTCAAAAAGCGCGGGTAAAACAGACCTGCCACCCAACAGGTATCACATACCTTGCTTGCTATATGCTCCATCCTTTATTGAGCCAAAGCTCGAAGACAGGCTCACGAGCCAGATCGACCTGGCGCCTACCATCCTTGGATTTATGAATTTAAATTATACCAGCCGGTTCATGGGGTACGACATCTATAAAGTGGATGCAAGCAATGACCGGGTATTCATAAGCACCTACCAGGACATGGGATATATTAAAAATGATACGCTGGTAATATTATCCCCGCAAAAAAAAGTGAATATGTATAAAACTGATTTCAAAACAGGTTTAAACAGTCAAATACCGCTCTCTGATCAATTGAAAAATGAAGCTATAGCCTGGTACCAGACTGCGAGCTTTTTATTCAAAAATAACGGGTATAAAATGAAATAATCAGGCTAAGCCACTGGTTTTTAGCCAATTCAATTAATAAGTAATTGCTTATATATTAGTTATTTATTTGTTAGATTAATCAAACTTTTTTTAAAAAATCCTAAAAAATAGTTGGATAATAATGTATTGAACATTATCTTCGTATCGGTTTTTCATAGGATATTGGATTTTAAAGCGGGACTAGATTTCTATCTTGGTCCCTTTTTTTTACATTTTCATGACTGTTTACCTGTCTCCCGGCCGATCCTTATTTTACTTCAACATAATATTTCCTTCCTTATCTGTTGCAATAATATTTTCTGCCCTGAGGTAATTGAGTACGGTCCAAACCTGTTGTTTCTTCTGCCTGTTGAATTTTTTTTCAATATCATTTATTTGCAATGAAGTGGTTCTTAGAGATGCTAAAATATTATCTGATATTGTTTTGAATTCCTCTCTGGTAAGCGAAATGTTTTTATTGTTGATGCAATTATCACAGATCCCGCAGGGGAGAATATTCTTATCATTAAAATAATTGCCTGTTAAAACGCTCCTGCATGTTTTCTTATCGGCAATATAACCCACCATCGCCCCGATCCTTTTTTTATAATTTTCTTTACGGGCTAAAATGTCTTTTGTATTTATCCTGAAATCATCTGAATACATGCGGTTCCTTAAAAGTATTACCTGGGGCTTATCATTCTGTGGCTGATAATGTACGATCTTATATTGCTGAAGCATTAAGAGTTTAGACCTGGTTTCTTCAATACCAGCCTTTAAAAAACCCGCAAGCAGCGATTCATAAATAGTGGCCGGGTAATCAAAGATCCCTTCATAACTTCGTAATAAGCCTTTAATAAGCGGCCCGAGTTCCGGGTGCTGTTGCTCAAATTCATACAGGTCATTTTTAGACGCAGTAAAAACAAGGGTAGAGGGTTTGAAAAAAACCTCTGTATAACTCAATAGGTCTTCTTGTGCCAATGCTTTTATTCCATAAGTTGCCTGGAGGATATTCAATTTAAATTTTTCAGCAAATGAGGCAATATCAAAATCATAGCTAAGGCTTTCACCGTTTCCTGCCGGCACCTGCAGGTAGTTCATGAGGGCTGTATAAATTTTTTTGATCTCAGCTTCGTCCGGGTAACGAACATCCACCTGGCTAAGCAGGTCTTCAGGCTCATTAGAATTATAGAGCAGCACCGCATAAGCACGTTTAGTGTCACGCCCCGCACGGCCCGCTTCCTGGTAATAATTCTCCAGGCAATCCGGGATATCGAAATGTATTACCGCCCGTACATCCGGCTTGTCTATTCCCATCCCAAATGCATTGGTACTTACAATGGTCCTTATTTTATTGTTTACCCAGTCTTGTTGCTTTGTATTCCTTTGTTCATTGCTTAACCCTGCATGGTAATAGTCAGCAGTAATATTGTTTTGTCTTAAAAGATCGGTTATGTGTTGGGTTTGTTTCCTGCTCCTGCAATAAACGATGGATGATCCGGGTACATTTTTTAATATTTCCAACAACTTGGTTTGCTTGGAAGCAGGTTCAAAAACACTGTACGAAAGATTGGGCCTTGCAAAGGATTGTTGAAAACGGGCATGTTCCTTTTTAAATAATAATTTTTCGCAAATATCATTTTGAACGGTAAGTGTGGCAGATGCTGTGAGCGCAATAACAGGTATGCCGGGTAATTGTTCCCTTAAGTTTGCAATACGCAAATAGGGTGGCCTGAAATCATAACCCCATTGTGAAATGCAATGTGCTTCATCTACAGCAATGATACAGGGTTTTATGGCAGGTAAAAATTCAAGAAAGAGATCTGTTTCCAGTCTTTCCGGAGATACGTATAAGAATTTATAATTTCCAAAAGCTGCATTTTGCAATGTTTTTTTTACGTCTGCATAATGCATTCCTGAATAAACGGCCAGTGCAGGAATACTTTTTTTTGCCAGGTTTTCTACCTGGTCCTTCATCAATGCGATCAATGGGCTTATGACGAGACATATTCCATCCATTGCCAGCGCCGGAACCTGGAAACAAAGTGATTTACCCCCACCTGTAGGCAACAGGGCTAGTGTATCTTTATTTTGGAGTACAGCATTGATGATATCTTCCTGTAAAGGGCGGAAGCTATCAAAGCCCCAGTATCTTTTTAAAATTTCATGAATGCTCAACACGATGAATTATGGCCTGAAATTAAACCAGTTTACTGTAATTTAAAGAATAGAATTAATCTGTATCATTGTATGAATAAAATTCAGATATACTTAATTTTATTTTTGAAACGATAATTCCTTAAGCCTGCAATATGAGAACGATCCTATTCATCAGTTTTATGATCTCGGCCTTTTTTGTAAATGCACAAACGGATAGAAAGAATGTTCCTGTAGAGATCAAGACATTTAAAATGCCCAGATTTCCTATTGCTGATTTTCCAAAAAGATCCATCCCGGTTTCTGATATCCAGGTAATACAAATGGTAAGGGATAGTATAAGACTGGGGTATGCATTAAAAGGAATGGACAACCATGTAGTGATGTTGGTTCCTGAAAAACCACTAACTTATTTTTTGCAGGAAGGAATATATAAAATGTACCTGAACGACTTTAAAGAAGGCGGGGTTCAAATACTTTGGGTTATTAAGGACCTGCGTATAGGGGAGAAGACCGCGTTCAATGAATACGCCTATACACGTTTCAATGCAGATGCATATATTTCTAAGGACCTTGTCGTATACAAAAAGGTATGTTCTATTGATACTGTTTTTGTAAATGAAAGCGGCGTTGACGTAACGGCATGGCATGGTGAAGATATCGAAGATGCATTCAGGTTGTTATTAAAAAGAACGCTTAAGAATGCACCGGAAGTACTGGAACAAAATACTGCTGGTATGTCTTTTGAAAAAATAAAAGCGCTCAACCAGCAACCGGGTATCCCAATATTACATGATAACGTTTATCGCGAAGGCGCTTATGCGACATTTGACGAATTCCTGCAGAACAAGCCATCCGTCATTAATTTCCGGCTGTTCATTTTAGGCAAAAAGAAGGATATAAAATTTGTAAAAGTCTCTGATGATGGAAGATCTGATACTGTCAGGGTTTGGGGTTTTTGTAAAGAAGGTGAAATATATAAATGCGAGGATAATTTACTGATCCCGATTGAAAAACAAGGCAATGGCTTTATTATTTCCAATTATGTTGAAATGGCAACCAGGCGCAATGGCAATATAGCTTTTGGAGCTATGATCGGCGGCCTTACCTGGGGATTGCTCGGTGGCGTTGTTGCAACATGGGCTGGTTCTGCGTCATCGGGTAAAGCCTTACTCGTCAGATCAATTCCATACATCACCAAAGCGAAAAAACAACCAGAGGCTTCCTGCATTGATATGAATACAGGGGAACTGTCATTTTAAAGAACTTTCCTGTAATTCAACCGGATGGAATTTATAGCCAGTACAACATCGCTGAAACCCATTGCCAATGCAGCGACTCCGGGATGCAATAAACCAACTGCAGCAACTGGTATTGCAACAATATTATAGATAAAGGCCCAAAACAAATTCCCTTTGATGGTATTGAAAGTATGTTTACCAAGCCCCAACGCCATAGGTAAATGCCGGAGGCCTTTATTCATTAAGACCACTTGTGCAGTTTGTACGGCTAGTTGTGTTGCCTCACTCATGGATATACCGATCGTGGCTTTTGCCAATGCAGGTGCATCATTGATACCATCGCCAACCATGGCAACCGGGTTTTCCTTATTCAGTTGTTCAATGATCAATAGTTTTTCTTCCGGTGTTTTCTCCGCATAAACATTATCTATACCCAGTGCAATGGCAACTTTTTTTGTTCTCTCCAAAGAATCGCCGCTTAATAAAATGGTTTGAATATTTTTTGAATGCAGGTAACTGATCACTTCTTTTGCTTCGCTTCTTATTTCATCTTCCATATCAAACCAGCCTGCCAGTTTTTCATTTTGTAATAGGTAAGCAGTATGGCTGGCATCACTTGTATGTGATGCAGCGATCTTGTATGAACCTAATTGATAACTGTTACCATCAGCGTCTTCCGCTTTCATACCAAGGCCCTTTATCTCTTCAATTTTTTTCCATTGAATGGTATTGCTGATTTTCCAGTCAGCAGTAATTGCTTTTGCAATGGGATGATTGGAATATTTTTCCAATGAAAAAATGACCTGTTTAAATGTTTCTTCGGGCAATACAAGTGACTTAAGGCCGGTGATATTGAAATTTCCTTTTGTCAGGGTTCCCGTTTTATCAAAGACCACTGTTTTAATATTCTTGAATAATTCGAGGCTTTTTGCATTGCGGAAAAGTATCCCGTTCCTGGCAGCACGGCCAAGCCCAACAGCAATTGCAGCAGGTGTTGCCAACCCCATTGCACAGGGGCAACTGATGACCAATACTGCAATGCTTCTCATCAATGCATGCGTGCCATCAACATTAAATGCAAAATAGTTGAGTAAAAAACTAAGTATTGAAATGCCGATCACCGCGGGAACAAACACCGCACTGATCTTATCTGCCAATTGTTGTATGGGAGGCTTTTCACCTTGTGCCTGCCTGACAAGTGTTAGAATATTACTAAGCACCGTGTCTTTACCAATAGCAGTTACCTGTGCTTTCACTGTTCCGCCTGTGAGCATGCTTCCCCCGATCAGGCTGTCTTTTTTTTCTTTGTGTACAGGCTTGCTTTCCCCAGTGAGCAAAGCTTCATTTACATATGCCGTTCCCCATAGGATCTTGCAATCTATTGGAACCAGTTCGCCGGTTTTTATTAAGACCAGGTCGCCCACGTGTAACTTTGTATTTTCTACCTGGAAGATCAATTCCTTGTGCTCACCGTCAAAGCTGATCATATTCGCCATCACTTTTTGCTGCCCTGCCAGTTTATTTAATTCTTTTTGTGTTATTACAACTGACCGGTGTTCTACCCATTCTCCTAAAAATACAAGTGTGATGATGGTTGCGGTTGTTTCATAAAAAATATAATCCATACCAAAGTTGCCAATGGTACCGATCAGGCTATATACAAATGCAGCAGTGGCACCCAAAGCGATCAATACATTCATATTGGGCACCCCGCTCCGCAGGCTTTTAACAGCGCTTACGCCAAAGTACCCCATGCCCACAATGTAAACAGGAATGCAAATGGCCAGTTGTATCCACGGGTTCATCAAAAAATGAATATGCCATGGAAGCACGTGCAACATTAAAACCAATGTAAAGGGCAGGCAGAAGATGAATCGTTGAAGGTGGTTGGAAAAGGACCACCGACCACCGACCACTGACCACCGATCAGATTTTGTATTGCGGTTGTCGGTTGTCGGTTGTCGGTCGTCAACAACTTTATAACCTAAACCCTCAATTCCTTTTGCCAGTTCTTCTTTTGTTTTATTCCCATTAAATTCAAAGCTCACGTCTCCCCCGATAAAATTCACTTTCACTTCTTTCTGTCCTTCTTTTTGTAAGTAACGGGTAATGCTCAGTGCACAATTGGTACAATCCATTCCATCTACTTTCCAATCGATCTTTTCCATCATGCAAAATTATCTTATGATAAGGTCAAGTATTTACTAAATATGAAAATATCTTTGCATCATGGTTGTGAATTTCAAATTAGCTGAAATAGAAAATGCAGCGGCATCATTGATCGTTCATGCAGGGGAACGAAAAGTGATCGCTTTTCATGGAGAAATGGGTGCAGGGAAAACAACATTTATTCATGCAGTATGTAATGTATTAAAAGTAAAAGATGTTGTGGGCAGCCCCACATTTTCTATCATCAATGAATACAGGACGGGTGCAGGAGACATTGTATTTCACCTGGACCTGTATCGTTTAAAAGATGAAGCAGAAGCAATTGCAGCAGGTGTGGAAGACTGTTTGTATTCGGGTAATTTATGCATGGTTGAATGGCCGGAAAAAGCAGCGGGTATTTTTCCTTCGGATGCCGTTCATTGCTATTTGAAATCTGTGAGCCATAATGAGCGAAAGCTGCAAATAAATTTGTAATTTGAACCTGCCAGCCGGTAGGCAGGTACTTACTTTATAATTTATGGCAACATCAATACCTTTTGTATCGTCTTCCTTAAAATATGAGACCCTTGAAGAAACCCTGGATGTAAAACCGAAAGGCGAAGAGCTCTGTATTGGTATACCGAAGGAAAATTCATTTAATGAGAACAGGATCGCACTAACTCCTGAAGCAGTAAGTGTGATCATTGCGAATGGGCATACGGTAAACATTGAAACCAATGCCGGTGTTGGTGCAAATTATACTGATAAGGATTATAGTGATGCGGGGGCTAAGATCATTTTCGATAAGAAAGCGGTCTTTGAGTGTGATGTCATTGTAAAAAGCGCACCGGTAAGTGAGGAGGATTGCGAATTCCTGAAACCGGGCCAATACATTATTTCCCCGATACACCTTGCCGTTATGAAGAAAAGTATCCTGGAGAAGATGATGGAGAAAAGGATCACAGCATTGAGCTTTGAGAACCTGAAAGATGCCAGTGGCCATAATCCCATTGTAAGAAGCATGAGTGAGATCGCCGGCAGTGCTGTTATGCTTATAGCAGGGCAATACCTTAGTAATGCCAATAACGGGAAGGGTGTGCTCGTGGGAGGCATCAGCGGCATACCGCCTACGAAAGTTATTATCATCGGCGCAGGCATAGTAGGAGAGTATGCAGCAAGAACATCCCTGGCTATGGGCGCCAGTGTAAAAATATTTGACAATAGTATATACAGGCTTAAACGTTTGCAGAATAATATCGGCGGGCGCTTATGGACCTCAGTTATTGAGCCGAAGATCCTTGCGAAGCAACTCAAAACCTGTGATGTGGCTGTTGGCGCATTGAGCGGGGCAGGGGGGCGAACGCCTGTTGTTGTTACAGAAGAAATGGTAAGCAATATGCGGCCGGGAACGGTGATCGTGGATGTTAGTATCGACCATGGGGGTTGTTTTGAAACAAGCATGGTGACCACCCACAAAAAACCCGTATTTACCAAGTATGACGTTATACACTATTGCGTACCAAATATACCCAGTGGTTTTGCAAGAACGGCTTCCCAGGCCATCAGCAATGTATTAATGCCTTTGTTATTGGAAACTGCCGAAGACGGCGGTATAGACAACGTGGTCTGGTATAAAATAAATATCCGCAGCGGTATTTACCTGTTTAAAGGGAGCCTTACCAACTTTCATTTAAGTGAAAGATTTGACCTGAAATATACAGACCTGAACCTGCTGATAGCAAGCAGGCGATAATATCCCTATTAGTAATTTTATCCTCCCGGGCGTTGGCTGCTCTCAGTAAAGCATTAAAAATCAATCAGTTGAAAAATTAATTTTTGTAATTAAGCATTTTAATGTGTAAAACTATACGCAAACACCCTATCTTTGCGCCGTCAAATTAAAAAAGCGTGTTATAAAGCGTTTTAATCTGATGATACGGAACCTATTTCTAAACTGAATCAAAAACTATTATTATGAAGACAAAACTAATTTTATTATTTACCGCAGCAGCTTTTTTATTAAGCTTAGCCCCGGCCGTTACAAATGCACAAT
The DNA here is from genome assembly GCA_040006715.1 of Ferruginibacter sp. GTDB lineage: Bacteria > Bacteroidota > Bacteroidia > Chitinophagales > Chitinophagaceae > Ferruginibacter. Next base: position 664,841 of record JBDTWL010000001.1, read on the forward strand.
TTTCGAAAGGAAATATGTTCGTTGAAGGTGCATTAGGAAATCTTTCCGTTTCCAACAACAAAGCTGAAACAGAAAGAAATGGTATTCGGAGAGACTACACAAAAAGCAACGGATTTTCTATCGGTATTATGCCAAGAGTAGGATTTTTCGTAGCCGATAATCTTGCTGTAGGAACGACACTTGGAATCAATTTTTATTCTAACAAATACAAATACCTTGACCCTTTGACAAGTTTTAAAGATGCAGAGTCAAAATCAAGCTCAGTTATTCTTGACTTCATGCCTTTTGCGAGGTATTATTTCGGAAAAAGCAACAGTACCCGTTTCTATGGTCAAATCGGTGGTGGTATCAGCACAGATCTGTCCCGGAAAAGTGAATATAAAGAGTTTAATAGTAGCGGAGTAGTTGACTATACATCTAAAACAAACTATCCAAAAAAATATTTTGCTTTTTCTGGCGAAGCTTTGGTTGGTTTAAATCATTTTGTATCTCAAAATGTAGCAATAAATGCCGCTTTAGGTTACCGTTATAATTCAAGCAAAGAAACAAATAGTAATACCACTACATATCTAGGTATAACTACAACCTCACCAGAAGATAAATATACAAACAAGGGCGGAGTAATTTCCTGGAACGTTGGATTTACCATGTTCATCCCTTGCAATAAGAAAGGTAAAAAATAATTTTATAAAATAACCTTATTAAAAAGAGCGACCAACCGGCCGCTCTTTTTTTATTTGTATTTGCTTATCGAGATCACTTCTTCACAAAAACCATATTCCTGCTTGTCATTGCTGCTGACGATAACCAGTTTTTCTTTACTGTATTTACGGATAAGCTGCAGGTATAATTCAATACCATCTGCATCCAGGTTCGTAGCCGGCTCATCTAACAACAAAACATTGCTGTTGCTGAAAAAAGCCTGTGCCAGCTTTAATCTTTGCTTCATGCCACTGCTGAAATAACGGACCTGCTTATTTGCAGCATCCTGTAAATTCAATTCCGCCAGTATTTCAGGAACGGGTTTTGTAAGCTCTTTAAAAGTTGAATGAAAGTTGAGAAGTTCAGTGGCGGTCATTTCTTCGATCAGTTCCATGTAGGGTGTTGCAATGGAAATATGCCGGTAGGCATCGATACTGGATATTGGATGCTGGATACTTGATATTGTATCCGGGATTTTCTTACCCGGCACGGGGGATCCGGTATCATTGTATTCGATCTTCCCCTCACTGTGCTGAATCGCTCCTGCTATTACCTGTAGTAAAGTGGATTTACCGGAACCATTGGGCCCTGTTATGGCATATGACCGGCCCTGGATGAATTCATGATCAAGGTGCCGGAAGATCCATTCCCTGTTGTATCGTTTGCCGGTATTGGTTAGTGTGATCTGCATGGCCTCATCCCAACCCATCTCCGAAGGAGAAGGAGAGCAAATTGGGTGTCTAAAGTTTTTTAGTATTGTTCATTAAAGAGATACTGTACAAGAGTGCGACGCAACAATGTTGATCAAGGTTTCACAGCTGGGTATAAAATAAACACGAAACATAATCTTCGCTCCAAGGCTTCTCCTTTTCCTCTTCCTTCGGGGAGAGATAGAGAGGGGCTGTGTTTTTTATTCATCCTCCATACTTCCCTTGGTAAAACGTTTTATGATTCCACGACCGCTGTCGCGTATGAAGGTCACGATCTCATCTCTTTCGTCTGAAGCAGGGAGTTCTTCTTCGATAAAATTCAGCGCTTGTGAAGTGTTTAAATTTTTGTTGTATATAATGCGGTAAATATCCAGTATCTGGTTTATTTTAGTGAGCGTAAATCCCCTGCGTTTTAAACCCACAGAATTAACACCTGCATAGCTTAACGGTGTACGCCCGGCTTTGATGTATGGAGGTACATCTTTTCCAAAAAATGAACCGCCACTGATAAAAGAATGCTGCCCGATCTGTACAAACTGGTGTACTGCACACATTCCACCAAGTATGGCATAATCCCCGATCGTTACATGGCCTGCAACCTGGGTGTTATTGCTTAAAATACAATTATTGCCAACAATACAATCGTGTGCTATATGGCTGTAAGCCATGATCAGGCAATTGTCGCCCACTTTGGTTGTCCACCTGTCCTTACTTCCACGGTTAATGGTTACAAATTCACGAATGGTTGTATTGTCACCGATCTCAACAGTAGTATTCTCACCTTCGTATTTAAGATCCTGGGGGATAGCAGCGATAACGGCGCCGGGGAAAATACGGCAGTTCTTCCCGATCTTTGCTCCATCCATGATCGTAACATTGCTTCCTATCCAGGTCCCTTTACCAATTTCTACATTTTGGTGAATTACACTGAATGGGTCAATTTTTACATTGGTGGCCAGCTTGGCATTGGGATGAATATATGTGTGCGGATGGATCATTTATTAATTTGGAAATTTGGTTATTTGGTAATGTATTGATTCCTTCAATTATTTAAATTTAGTTCAATTGTTGGGAGTTAAGTATTTGATTTGAACATTTTATTTAAAGGGCAGGATACTTTCATTAGCACATCATCCAATTGACTGATCATCAAATTAACTGTTTCTCTTCACCAATTGAGCCGTAAAATCACCCTCTGTACATAATTTATTGCCAACATACACATTCCCTCGCATCGCACAAATGCCGCGGCGTATGGGTTCTATCAACTCCATTTTCAGGATCATGGTATCACCCGGCACCACTTTTTGTTTGAACTTACAATTATCCACTTTTAAAAAGTAAGTATCATAAGATCCTTCAGGCATGGCATTGATACATAAAATGCCGCCCGTTTGTGCCAGTGCTTCAATCTGCAAAACGCCCGGCATTATTGGATTTCCCGGGAAGTGGCCCTGGAAGAAATATTCATTGAATGTAACATTCTTTATTCCTACGATATAATTATCTGTAAGTTCGATGATCTTATCAACCAGTAAAAAAGGAAAACGGTGTGGAAGTGTTTTTTCGATCTGTTGTTGTGTATAAACTGCCGGCTGATTGGGATCGTAAACCGGGATATTCTTCGTGTGTTTATTTTTCTTAATGTATTGTTTGATCTTTTTTGCAAATTCCACATTGCTGCTATGACCCGGCCTGTTAGCAATGATATGTGCTTTGATGGGGTAACCGATCAATGCAAGGTCTCCCACCACATCCAGTAATTTATGCCTGGCCGGCTCATTGGGAAAACGCAATTCCAGGTTATTGAGATAGCCTTCGCTTTTTACTTCAACCTTTGTACGCCCGAATGCTTTGGCAAGGCGGCTCATTTCATCTGCTGTAACAGCTTTATCAACTATAACGATCGCATTGTTGATGTCACCGCCCTTGATGAGGTTGTTATCGATCAGCATTTCCAGCTCATGTAAAAAACAAAAAGTACGGCAGGGAGCGATCTCTGTTTTAAAGTCTTTCAGGTTTTTTAAATTGGCATGCTGGGTACCCAATACCGGGCTGTTAAAATCTATCAGCGTGGTGATTTCATAATTTGTTGCCGGAAGTGCCGTCATCTCTACCCGTTTCTTTTCATCATAAAAAGAAATATTTGTATCAATGCTATACCATGCTTTTGCAGCATCCTGCTCATGCACGCCTGTTTTTTCAATGATCTCAACAAAGGGCTGGCTGCTTCCGTCGATGATGGGGATCTCGGGGCCATTTACTTCTATCAGGCAATTATCAACGCCCATACCCACCAAAGCAGCAAGGACGTGTTCTACGGTACTTATTTTGGCATTATCCTTTTCCAGTGTTGTACCCCTTGATGTTTCCGTTACCAGGTCACAATCCGCTTTTATTATAGGGCTCCCGGGCAGGTCTGTCCTTTGAAACTGGTAGCCAAAACCCGGGTTGGCAGGCTTTAATACCATGTCTACATTGATGCCGGTATGCAAGCCTGTACCTGAAATACTTATTGCTGCAGCCAGTGTATGTTGTCTATCGGGATTAAAGTTTTTATCCATGCTTGTATTTCAAATTTTGGCAAAGATATTTTATTTTTCCTGTCATCCCGAGGTACGAGGGATCTCATGAAAAAAAATGCTCAGTTTCATAAATCCCTCCTTTACTAGATAACAATGCATATGGGGAGATGCTTCGTTCCTCAGCATGACAGATACTGTCACTCAATTTAGAATTGAAATTGGAAACTGCCAAAAATTCCAAAGCGGGAGTTGCCGGGAATTGAGGGAGGTGGATTCAATCTCCATACAAAATCAAGGCGAAAGACCCTGAATATATTGTCAATGCCGGTTCCTATTTCAGTATAGTTTCCGCCATTTAAATATTTGAATGCAGTAATGCCGTTGATCTTTTTATTTTCGTCGCTGAGCGAACTCCACAATGTTTTAATGTTCCAGAATTGCCGCCATTTTAGTTTACGGGTGAGCGGGGTGAAACGAAAAATTCCTGACCCGATATTGTGTTCTATATTGATGCCGGCCCATTTATCGCTGATATATTCAAAGCGGTTCATCAGGTTGAATGTATTGGCATTGTAATAATAGAGATCATTGCCGGGATGAATTTCCAAAAAAGCAAATGGTAAACCGCCGTTTACTTTGCCCGCATAAACTTTATATGACAACGTACCCAAAGGAGAGATCCTCATTTTATCTTTTATAGAAGCTGTGAATTTTGTAAAACTGTATGCACTGTTAAAAACGCCGGGTATCCCCTTGGTGAACATCAATTCTGCAACAGGGTACTTGGTACCCAGTGAATAGCGAAAATAATCACCTTCAAAAAATTGTTCCAGATATGCAAAGCGGAGCTTGATAGCTATTTCAAAGCTGGTGAGCGATTCCCCGGAAGATACAGGGAAATTGCTTTTCATCGGTAAATGCAGCAGGGGGTCAAATTGTCGATGCATAAAGAACAATTCAGTAGAAAATCCTTTGCCCCAATCCTTGAGTACCTCAAAACGCCAGTTTTTCACGTAAATGAATTTGCGTGTGGTATCTGACTTGCGGATCGCCAGGGAAAAAATATTATCCTGGCTTACTTCTCCATACTGGCTGATGCCATTTTCAATATCACTGCTATAAGCCACATGCAGCCTGACCAGGTTTGGATTCCTGGTTGGGATCCAATAAGCTTCAGCCAGGCCTTTGATCTTTTTGTCTTTTGTGCCATATGCCAGGTAACCATGCAGGTATAATTTTTTATTGAACCCTGTATTTGTGCCGAGATCAAAACGAAAACGGGTTCCTTCCCACTGGTTAGAGCTTATCCAATTGAACCAGGGTCCTATTTCAAGATTGCCAATATTCCTGTAGCCCGTAGCGAGAAACTTAATATTTGTTTTCAGCCGCTGAAATTTAGGCATCGCAAGCAACTTATCGATCGTGGCATAAATAGCTTTTTCATTTACAGATAAAGTATCGTGGCGGAGCTCATTCCATGCAGAATCAGATCGGGCAGTTACACCGGGAATGGTTTTCACAACTTCCTCGATCTTCTGATCCTTAAAAATATTGGTTATTGAATCGCTGTTAATGACAATATCCTTGTATGAAGTTGTTTTTCTCCCGATCAGTGTCAGGGAATTTTTACCCAATACTTTAAAATCCGTGAAAAATTTATCGCGGGTTAAAAAATAGATCGAATCATTGATGGCATTAAATTCCTGGAAGATACTCAGCCGGTCTATAAAATTTATATTGGCTTCTTTCCCGATATACATTGTTATCTTCTGTATCTGGTATGTTTTGGATATTACCCAGGCATCGCCTCGGAAAGTATTCTGCCCGGCCCTTTTCGGATCGAATGTAAAATGAAAGATCTTTTCACCATTCAGGATCTGTGTGTCGGGTACATGGAAACTGTAATAATTATCTGCGTTATCATTGAACGGGCTTATAAAATCCCTGTCAATTATATTTATGTAATTACTGTAGATGCTTACATTCTGGTTCATAACACCCAATAACTTGCTGATGCTTTCATTGCTAAATCCCTTTGTATGTGTTGCCTTTATGGTTTCAAGGTATTTTTTCGGGCTTTTCTGGAAAGCATAATCACTCAGGCTCTCTACCAGGTATGCCGGGAGAAATGGATCTTTCTCCGAGGTGCTGTCAATATTTTCAAGGACAAAAGAAAACGGCTTGAATAAAACGGCTTTTAATACTTTATTTGATTTAAAATTCTTCAGGTCAACCTCAAGCTTATTGTAGCTTTCATAACCAAAATTGGGGAGATTATACCTGTTGTAATATTTCTTCTTACTCATTATTTTTTTCCATAAGAAGAGCCCCTTGTTTATTTTAGTTTTAATAATGACCTCGCTGTTATTAGAGCCCCTGGCCATTTCAATGATCAATGGCTTTGTTATATCAATGGAAGCTGCCGGGGTTTTGCTTAAACGGTATCCAACAAAGCTTACAAACAGGCTGTCTTTTGAAGATGGATCAAGATGTATGGAGAAATTGCCGGCACTATCGGTTGTCATACCATTGCGACCCGCTACCATGTAAACCGATGCAAAACCAACAGGCTCCCGGGTATGGGCGTCTAATACTATCCCGGTCACTAAAACCTGTTGTGCATAAGAGGCATCAGATAAAAAAATAAATGCAAAAAAGAATAATAACCGGCCAATACGCTTCACTCAAAAAAATTTAATCTAATAATTGGCAAAATTAACCGGTTGCATACAGATTGTAGTAACTGAAATGTTATTTTTTGTTTTGCAGTTCTGCAACCAGTTTTTCCAGTTCTATGATACGTTTTTCAAGCTGGGGAAGGTTGCGGGTAATCGCCTGGCTACGTAACGCTGCGGTATAATCGTATGCGGGTGACCCGGTTACTGCCGAATTGGGGGATTTTATGGATTTACTCACACCGCTTTGAGCATTTATCTTACTGCCATCTGCAATTTGTATATGACCTACAATGCCGGCCTGCCCGCCAATGAGTACATTCTTTCCGATCTTGGTACTTCCGCTGACACCACTTTGCGCAGCTATTACACTGTTATTTCCTATTTCCACGTTATGGGCTATCTGCAAAAGGTTATCGAGTTTGGCGCCCGATCTTATCAACGTGCTTCCAATGGTGGCACGGTCAATGGTTGTATTGGCACCTATTTCAACAAAATCTTCTATTACTACGTTACCGATCTGCGGCACTTTCTTTAGGCTGCCGTCTTTTTGAGGCGCATAGCCAAAGCCGTCACTTCCTACTACGGTTCCCGCATGGATGACCACATTCTTGCCTACAACACAATCATGATAGATCTTTACTCCGGGATGGATGATGGTATTTTCGCCAACTATTACCTTATTTCCCAGGTAAACATTGGGAAATATCTTTACCCCATTGCCTATTATTACATTTTCACCCAGGTATGCAAATGCCCCGATAAAAACGTTCTCGCCCGTCTTCACAGTAGCATGCATATATACAGGCTGTTGTATACCGGTGAGTTGCTGTGTTTTTATTTGCTGGTATTTATCGAGCAGTGTCGCAAAAGCGCTGTATGCATCCGGAACACGGATAAGCGTTGTGGTTATCGGCTGTTTTAATTCCAGTGATTCATTGACAATAACGATCGAGGCATTGGTATTGTATAAAAAATCTTCATACTTGGGATTTGCTAAAAATGCAAGCTGGTTGGACAGGGCTTCTTCGATCTTGCCAAAAGAAGAAACGGCAGTATCTGCATTACCTTCCACTTTCCCGCTGATGATCTGTGCTATTTGAGCAGCGCTGAATTGCATATAATATTTAGCTTTTAGCTGATTGAAACAGCTTTTAGCGGTTAGCTTTTAGCTGTTAGCAAATACAGAAGGCTGCACACTAATGGCTAATGGCTAATAGCTAACAGCTATCTCAGGTAGCAAATGTAATATTTTTTAACGGTGCCTCTCAGGTTTTCGTTTATAAGTGCATTGTCAACTTCAGAAATATCTTTTATACTCCCATCTTTGAACAATATATAGATATGTTCATTTTCAAAATTATAGGTACTGCTTGCAGCCTCGCCGATGAATGCCAGCCATTGTGCATCAGCGGCACTAATGTTTAATTGTTGGCTTATTGCCGATACCTTTTCATCCAGCATCTCCTTGCTAACCGCGTCTTTAAAGTATTTCACTTTTAAAAGATGCCTGTCCAGTATTCCCCTGCATAATGTTGACAATACTATATCTTCATTTGAACTCCATTTCTTAATGGCCATCAGTACATCATAATCATCAATACTGCAAAACTGCTCTAATGTAACCGTATGGATGGGCTGGTTGATAAAACTGTTCAGCGGCTCCTGGCATTGCGCTTTGATAAGCTTCGCTCTTTTGATGATCCGTATCAGCATTTGCTCTGCACTGAGTACGGTCTTGTGCAGGTAAACCTGCCAGTACATAAGCCTGCGTGCCACCAAAAATTTTTCTATGGAATAGATCCCCTTTTCCTCAACCATCAATTCTCCATTGTGAACAGTAAGCATTTTTAATATCCTATCATAAGCAATGGTGCCTTCATTTACGCCTGTAAAAAAACTGTCTCTAGAAAGATAATCCATGCGGTCCACATCCAATTGCCCACTTACCAACTGGTGCAAAAATTTCTTTGGATATGTATCTGTAAAAATTTCCAGTGCCATTTGCAATTTGCCGCCAAATTGCCTGTTCAGTTCTTTTATCAGCATTAAGGAAAGCTCTTCATGTTGCATGCCTTCAACCAACACATGTTCCAGTGCATGTGAAAATGGCCCGTGGCCGATATCATGTAACAGGATGGCGATCTTGGCAGCCTGTTGTTCGTCCGGCGTGATCTCTATTCCTTTACTGGTCAATTCCTGCAGGGCACAACGCATTAAATGATACGCACCAAGGGAATGATGAAGCCTGGTATGCACTGCTCCGGGGTAGACCAGGTGCGCCATGGCCATTTGATAGATCCTCCTTAGCCGTTGATAATAAGGATGAGCAATGATGTCATTTATTAATTCATCATCAATGGTAATAAAACCATAAACAGGGTCGTTGATAATTTTATGAAATGGCACTGGCGGTTATACTTTGGTTTATATGTTAAAAGAATTACAAAGTGAAGCAAAGCTACAAAGACAAGTTTAGAAAGTTTAGTATGTTTAGATGGTTTAGCGCAGGCTTTCAGCAAAAACACTAATTTCGGCTTAAATAAAAGAGATGACATCTTTTTTAAGTATTGGAATATTCAAAATAATAAAAGATGTCATCTCTTTTATTTCTAAACCCTCAAATCTTATATTCAGACTTCTACATTAAACAGACTTTACAAATGAATGTACCAAAAATACTCTGGGTAGATGATGAGATAGATAGCCTTACATCACAAATAATGTTCCTGGAAAATAAAGGCTATGAAGTTCAGACACTCACCAATGGCTTTGATGCGGTGGAGTATGTAAAAGACCATATTGTAGATGTAGTATTGCTGGATGAGACCATGCCGGGGATCACCGGCCTACAAACCCTGCAACAGATAAAAGAAGTGAACAGCAATCTCCCGGTTGTGCTTATCACGAAAAATGAAGCGGAGAATTTAATGGATGAAGCCATTGGCAGCCAGATCAGTGATT
>JBDTWL010000002.1:0-154338 GCA_040006715.1 Ferruginibacter sp.
GGGCCCGCCGCAAAAGAATATTAAAAGCTGCCAAAGGATATTATGGTAAGCGTAAGAATGTTTATACCGTTGCTAAAAACGTAATGGAAAAAGGTTTAACGTATAGCTACGTTGGCCGTAAATTAAAAAAGCGTGAATACCGTACTTTATGGATCGCACGTATCAATGCAGCTGTAAGAGCGGAAGGAATGACCTACAGTGATTTCATTCACAAGCTTTCCGTTAAAAAGATCGACCTCAACCGCAAGGTTTTGGCTGACCTGGCCATGAATGAGCCGGAGACCTTTGCAAAATTGATCAACTCTGTAAAATAAATATTTACAGGAACATATAATCTCAAAACCGGTGTACATTGTACCCGGTTTTTTTATGCCGGGTAAATTTTAAAGTTTTGCTGCTTTTAGAAAGCTGTAAACTTTAAAATTATCAGGTTACTTTTGTAAAATATTATTAACCAATAATTCTTTGCCCCATCAATGAATAATACATACAACGACCTCGTTCAGCAGACCTTTACTTTTCCTCAACAGGATTTTAAATTAAAAAATAATTACCTGCAATACAATGACCTTGATGTAAAAGCATTGATAGATAAATATGGCACACCATTGAAACTTACTTACCTGCCCAAGATCGGGATGCAGATACTTAAGGCAAAGAAAATGTTCGAGATCGCTTTTAAAAAACATAAATACGAAGGGAAATATAATTATTGCTATTGTACCAAAAGCTCGCATTTCAGTTTTGTTGTGGAGGAAACATTGAAACATGATATTCACCTGGAGACATCATATGCTTACGATATCGAGATCGTTAAGAAATTATATGCCAAAAAGAAAATAACCAAGGACACTTATATATTGTGCAATGGGTTCAAACAAAAATCTTATACCAGCAGGATAGCAAACCTGCTTAACAGCGGTTTTAAAAATGTGATACCGATCCTTGACAATACAGATGAATTAAGGGCTTATATCAAATCTGTCAAAGAACCATTTAACCTTGGCATACGGGTAGCAACCGAGGAAGAACCAAGTTTTCCATTTTACACATCCCGGCTGGGCATCAAAGCAAAAGATATACTGGAATTTTATGTAGATAAGATCGAAGGAAATGAACATCGCTTCCAGCTGAAGATGCTTCATCTTTTCCTGAATAAAGGCATCAAGGATGATATTTATTACTGGAGTGAATTGAATAAAGTGATCAACCTTTATTGCCAGCTTAAAAAGATATGCCCTGAACTGGATTCAATTAATATCGGTGGCGGGTTCCCGATAAAGCACTCACTTGGATTTGATTATGACTACCAGTTCATGATCAACGAGATCGTACGCAACATAAAAGTTGCCTGCAAGAAAAGCAAGGTACCGATGCCGCATATCTTTACAGAATTTGGAAGTTATACGGTAGGAGAGAGCATGGCACATATCTATAGTGTAATAGCAGAAAAAATACAGAACGACCGCGAGATCTGGTATATGATCGATTCTTCTTTCATTACAACATTGCCCGATACCTGGGGTATAGGAGAGAAATTCTTAATGCTCCCGATAAATAAATGGGATAAGGAATATCACCGGGTCGTACTGGGTGGCATTACCTGTGACAGCCATGATTATTATGACAGCGAAGAACATATAAATGAAGTGTTCCTGCCGAAAGTAGATGACCTTACTGAGCCCTTATACGTTGGTTTTTTTCATACCGGTGCTTACCAGGACCAGATCAGCGGGTATGGGGGAATAAAGCATTGCCTGATACCTTCACCCAAACATATTATTGTAGGGCATGATAAGAACGGGAAACTGGTTGACTGGGTCTATGCAAAAGAACAAACAGCACAAAGCATGCTGAAGATACTGGGATATAAATAGTAAGTATGAAGTTTACACCTTTTAAGAAAGGTGTAAACTTCATACTTACGGTTTCTTAAAATCCGGGTCAGTGGCCATTGACTTATTATACAAATAATATTTACCGTCTTTATTACTACGCCAGTACCTGTGGCCCTCCAGGTCGTAATAATATCTCCCATCAAAAGTTTTACTGGCAACGTTGTCGTTAACAACGATCACTTTTGGCACTTTGGTCTTTATTTTTTTAGAGGCTGCCGGTAATGAGGCGGAAGTTGATGATTTGTTTGTATCAGAACCATAAACAGAACGGCTGGTACTTTCACCGGGCTGTGTTTTCTTACTACAGCTGTTGAAAAATAAAATCATCCCTACAGCAGCTATGATCGGGAGAACGTATTTCATTAACTTCGGTTTTATTTATTTCAATCAATTATTTTACCAAAAAGTAAAAACCCCTGCGATGAAAGCCTTTTTATTTTTATTAGCCTCCAATTTCCTGTTAAATATAACGGGCAAAGCGCAAAACGCCGAGGATTCAGTTAAAACAGTTGTCAATACTTTATTCACCTCCATGAAGACAAGTGATTCAGCTTTATTGAAAACCTGCTTTGCAGATAAAAGCATCTTACAGACAATAACAAAGAACAAAGAGGGGATCATTTCGGTAAAAGATGAATCGCTGTCTGAATTTGCAGCATCTATCAGCGGACAGACAAAGGGATCACTGGATGAACAGATCGTTTTTGATATGATCAGGATCGACGGGCCACTTGCTATCGTATGGACCCCATACAATTTTTATTACAATGGGAAGTTCCTTCATTGCGGAGTAAATTCATTTCAACTTGTAAAGATCAAAGGCGAATGGAAGATACAGTACCTGATCGATACGAGGAGAAAAACAGGTTGTAAGGAATAGCTTAATGCGTGCAATTGTGTTTAAGAATGAAAAGACCTCCCCAGGAATGAGGAGGTCTACCTTCTAAAAAAGGTAACCAACTGTATGTATACTTATATTCTTCTTATTGAATATTAATTTCTCTTGCACCTGCTTTCAAATCCTCTTTTTTAGGTAATACAAGTTTCAGAATCCCATTTTCGTATTTGGCGATGATATTTTCACTTTCAATTTTTTCATCAATAGTGAAGCTGCGATTAAAAGAACGGTAACTGAATTCCTTACGGATCATTTTATCGGTCGGTTCATTTACGGTATCTTTTTTTTCTGTGCTGATCGTAAGGATCTTTCCTTCCAGCTTTACATTGAAATCTGTTTTTTCAAGACCGGGCGCTGCGATCTCAACCAGGTAATCATTTGTTCTTTCAACAATATTCACCGGGGGGAAATGTAATACGTCTTCTCTTACAGTTTTATTAACCGCAGCAGGGAATTCATTGAATAATTCTTTCATCATACCATCAAAAGTCTTTGATAAAGGGTTGTTTACTTTTACGAGTGTCATGGCGTTACTATTTTTAATGTTTAAAATAATTGTTTGACAAGAGTTCTTCAAATTATGTTCCAGCAGTGTTTTGCAGACATAATTTCAATTTTGTGCAGTGATACAAGCCAGTATGGCATTTTGCATTTATTTTCCAGGACATTTTTTCCGGAATGAATTTTCATACATCGAAAATTTTAAATGGATAATCAAAAAGAAGCCCGTAATTTTGCATTATAAAAATCAAATAAAATCACACGATATGTATCCGGAAGAAATTGTTATACCAATGAAAGAAGAATTGACAGAAAATGGTTTTACAGAATTGTTATCTGCCAATGATGTTGAAAAAGCCATTAGCGAAAAAGGGACCACGCTTGTTATGATCAACTCAGTGTGCGGCTGCAGTGCAGGAACGGCAAGGCCTGGTGTACTGATGGCTGTAAATAACGGCAATAAAAAACCTGATAATCTCACAACCAGTTTTGCAGGTTTCGATATAGAAGCTGTAAATAAGGTCAGGGAGCATTTAATGCCATACCCCCCATCTTCTCCTGCTATAGCTTTATTCAAAGATGGTAAGCTGGTACATTTTATTGAAAGGCATAATATAGAAGGAAGGAGTGCCCAGATGATCGCTGAAAACCTGATCAGCGCATTTGATCAACATTGCAATTAATCAAAAACATATAAAGATCCTCCTGCACGATTATGCGGGAGGATTTTTTATTGCCATAAGGATAGAATATATTGCAGCAATTAATTTAAATAGTTAACAAAACCCCATAATGTATCCCAACTTATATTACGCATTCAAAGATTGGTTTGGAGTAGAATGGAAAGCACTGAGTTTTTTGAATACTTTCGGATTAATGGTGGCCCTGGCCTTTGTGGCGGCAGCAGTAGTGCTTACATCAGAATTAAAACGGAAGGAGAGGTTAGGATTGCTTTTACCCAGGGAAGAAATGATAACTGTGGGGAAGCCTGCAAGCATAGCAGAGATCCTTTTCAATGCATTGATAGGCCTTTTATTTGGTTATAAACTGGTGGGCCTTTTTTTCAGTAAACCCGAACACATACCCGCACAGGAATATATTTTCTCACGCGAGGGCAGCATTACCGGTGGTATATTGCTTGCCATCATTTTAGCAGGAATAAAATGGTATGAGAAGAACAAGCAAAAATTAAAGGAGCCTGAAAACCGGACAGTAAGGATATGGCCACATGACAGGGTGGGAGATATCATTATCCTGGGATTGGTATTTGGAATCCTGGGAGCAAAGCTTTTCGATAATTTAGAAAATTGGGATGAGTTCATCCAGCATCCTATTGAGCATATATTTTCCGCCAGCGGGCTTACATTTTACGGAGGATTGATATTGGCAGCAATTGCCATATGCTGGTTTGCTGCAAAAAAAGGCATAAAGGTGAAGCACCTGGTAGATGCAGCGGCTCCCGCTTTGATGATCGCCTATGCCGTGGGCCGCATCGGTTGCCAGGTTTCAGGGGATGGTGACTGGGGTGTTTATAACAGTGCCTATACAAGTGATGTATCCGGGAAAGTTTCTATTGCCAAACCGGGAGATTTTGAAAACCAGTTACAAAAAAATGCTGCTTATTTTATCGAAGGCAAAGCTCCGGATACCAGTAATGTATTGGTATATGTAACCGATCGTACTTATGCCGGTCTGACTGCAGTGCCCCACAGGTCCTTCAAAGGCCCTTCATTTTTACCCAAATGGTTCTTTGCTTATCCATACCCGCAGAATGTAAATAAAGACGGCATCCTGATCCCGGGTAATAATGAAGAGCACAACAGGGTTTTACCCTTACCCGTATTTCCAACTCCTTTTTATGAAACGATACTATGTACATTGTTGTTCCTGTTTTTGTGGGGTATAAGAAATGCCATTGATACGCCCCTGGTCATGTTCGGCATTTACCTTTTGATCAATGGCATTGAGCGTTTCATGATAGAACTAATAAGGGTCAATAAGATCTATGCTGTGCTTGGTTTTAAATTATCACAGGCAGAGATCATTGCCTTATTGCTGGCATTAAGCGGACTCATATTGATATTTATTGCTAAAAGAAAGCGGGCAGATTAGGTACATTTTTCGTTTATTGAATATGAAGTATAAACAAGTGATCTCAGCCTCAAGCCTGGATTTTTTAAGAAAATTAAAAACCAATAATAACCGTGACTGGTTTAATGCACACAAAGATCAATTTTTAAAGGAACAGCAATTGATCGAAGCATTTGCCGATGCTTTATTGCGGGAACTCAATACACACGATCTCATTGAAACGCCTTCCGGCAAAAAAAGCCTGCACCGTATTTACAGGGATACCCGTTTTTCAGATAATAAAACCCCTTATAAACTTAACTGGAGCGGGAGTTTCAGGCGTGCCACGAAACTTCGCCGGGGTGGCTATTACTTTCACATTGAGCCCGGTAATAGCTTTATTGCCGGCGGTTTTTGGGGGCCCGATACCCATGACCTGAAACGCATACGTGATGAAATAGCTTTTGATGCGGCCCCTTTGAGAAAAATATTAAAAAGCAAGGCTTTTACCTCCACTTTCGGGACATTAATGGGTGAACAATTGAAAACATCGCCAAAAGGATTTGATGCAGCCAGTGATGCTATAGAGCTGCTTCGCTTCAAACAATATCTATTGATAAGGAAATTTCCAGATAAAGAAGTTTTAAAAGAAAGCTTCCTGGATGTAGCAAACAAGACATTTAAGAATATGCGTCCCTTTTTTGATTATATGAGTGCTGTTTTAACAACTGATAGCAATGGAATATTGATCTGATTGTAAAAAGAAAATAATTGCCAGGACTGTTACAAGAAGCGACCTGGCTGGTCAATTTAACTCAAACCACTCATCCTTGAGTGGTTTTTTAT
The DNA here is from genome assembly GCA_040006715.1 of Ferruginibacter sp. Lineage (GTDB taxonomy): Bacteria > Bacteroidota > Bacteroidia > Chitinophagales > Chitinophagaceae > Ferruginibacter. The sequence goes on from JBDTWL010000002.1 coordinate 6,214, forward strand.
TGTAACGATATCCTGGTTCGATCGTATTAGATCTGTCAAAAATTCACCTTTCATCACTAAAATCAACCGTTCAGTATAAAACATTGTACTATGTAATGCTTAGTACTTACTTTTGTTAGGTAGTTAATAATATATATAGCTACTATTCGCCATTCAAAAACAAAAAGTATAGCCATGAAACAAATTTTAAACCTGTTAGCATTAATGGGCCTCGCCATGGGCTCCTATGCACAAAACACCGGGAAAATAACCGGGAGTATCAAAGACGGGGGCAATCAAAAGATCATTGATGCCTCCAGTATCTCACTTTTAAAAGCAAAGGATTCGTCGCTTGTCAAGGTTTCTGTGACTGATAAGGACGGTAATTTTGTGTTTGAAAATGTAAAAGAAGGGACGTACCTCCTGCAGGCTGCTTCTATTGGACATGCAAAAGCATATAGCCCTATCGTTACGATCAGCCAGGAAAACCCGGTTGCTTCGGCCGGGGTACTGCAATTGGTACCGGTTAATAAGAACCTGAAAGAAGTGGTGGTTATGAGTAAGAAACCTTTCATTGAAAGGAAGATCGACCGGACCATCGTTAATGTAGAAGCCTCGATAACAAATGCAGGAAGTACAGCATTGGAAGTGCTGGAAAAAGCTCCCGGCGTTACTGTTGACAAAGATGGAAATATCAGCCTCAAAGGAAAACAAGGGGTGGTGATATATATTGATGGCCGCCCGAGTTATTTAAGCGGGCCTGATCTTGCGAACATGCTTCGTAATATGACCGCCAGCCAACTGGAGCAAATTGAGATCATGACCAACCCTCCTGCAAAATATGATGCTGCCGGTAATTCAGGTGTTATCAACATCAAAACAAAAAAGAACAAGATGTTTGGATACAATGGAAGCCTTACAACCGGCTACACGCAGGGCAGGTATGCAAGGTTCAATGATGCAGTAAGCTTCAATTACAGGAATAAGAAAATAAACTTCTTTAGCAATGTAAGTTTCAACAGGAACCACAAAGGAGAAGATCTCTATATCGTAAGGAATTTCCGTGAAGCATCTACAAAAAATATCAAATCAATATTCGACCAGAAATCAACCATGGAAAATCAGAGTTATTATTACAATGCCAAGGTTGGTGTAGATTATGCTGTTAGCAAAAAGACAACACTGGGTGTGGTCTTGAACGGTTACTATAATCCAAGTAAATGGCAGAGTTCTACCAATACGCTTATTTATGATCCAAACAATGTATTGACAAATAAAACAAGTGCCTATACACAGAATGATGAAAAATGGAAAAATTTTAGCGGGAATGTGAACTTCAGGACCGTGTTGGATTCGGCAGGGCAGGAGCTGACAACTGATCTTGATTACATTCAGTATTCAGCCACCAGTATACAACCACTCACCAGTTATTATTATGACAATATGGGCAACCTCACGCAGGCACCCGATGTGTTGAATGGTACTTTACCGACCGATATCAAAATATACAGCGGAAAAATTGATTATACATTGCCATTGAAGAAAGGCGCAAAATTTGAGGCCGGTATCAAATCCAGCTATGTGAAAACAGACAACAACGCAAGGTATGATAGTTTAAAGACCGGCTATTCGGTCCTGGACAGCGGCAGAAGCAATCATTTTATTTATGATGAGAATATCAATGCGGCCTATGTGAACTACAGCAGGCCATTTGGGAAAAAATGGAGTGCGCAACTTGGATTGCGATTGGAAAATACAAATGCAAATGGTAACTCTACCGGTTACACGTATAATTCTACACTAAACAAATTCGAAGCGTCACAGACAAAATTTAACAGGGCCTATACACAGCTTTTCCCTACTGTTTATGTTCAATATACCGCCAATGAAAAAAATCAATTCTCTGTAAACTATGGCAGGAGGATCGAACGGCCCGACTATGAGAATATGAACCCGTTCGTTCATTTCCTTGACAGGTACACTTTTGAACAAGGCAACCCGAACTTAAGTCCGCAGTTTGCACACAATATCGAGTTGAGCCATACTTACAATGGTTTCCTTACCACAACGGTCAACTATACCAGCACTACAGATATCATACAGCAGGTATTAGAACAAAATGAACAGAACAACGAAACATTTATCAAGAAGGCCAATATTGCAAGTTCACGCCAGTATGGCCTTGAGATGAGTGCTCACAAAGACCTTACAAAATGGTGGAGTGGTAATATTTACACAAATGTTTACAACAACCGCTTTAAAGGTGTTGTAAATAATGAACCTGTATCCATTGGCATCACAACTTTTATGGCGCAGGTACAACAGCAATTCAAATTTGGCAAAGGCTGGGCCGGGGAGATCAGTGGCTTTTACCGCACCAAAGGGCTGGAAGGGGTGATATTCATTAAGTCTATGTCGCAGGTAAGTGCAGGCATCAGCAAACAGGTATTGAAGAACAAGGGCAGTGTTAAATTAAATGTACGTGACATTTTCGCCAGTAATATCTTCAAAGGTTACAGCAAATATGGCACAGTGGATGCGAACTTCAGGGATGTAAATGATGGACGTGCAATAGGTATTACATTTTCATACCGTTTCAGCAAGGGTAAACTCAAAGCAGGCAGCGGTAAAAAAGCTGGTGGAGCAAGTGATGAGCAAAATCGTGTAAAAGGGAATAATTAGTTCAAAAGAGATGACATCTTTTTCTTAAAGATGTCATCTCATACAAAAGGTGGAATTCCTAACGACCAGATTTTCATACCATAAAAATAAATGCTATGAATAACAAAATGATTTTATTTCTGTGCGGTATAGCAATTTTGCTTACAGTTTCCTGTAACAACAATAATGCAAAACCTGACAATGAATTTGATGTTTCAGTCAGTGACCCCCAATTAAAAAAAATAAAGCCAAGAGTTTTATTTGACGAAGCTCATAAAAATCATCATAAAATTGAAACAACGTATAAACCATTTGCTTCTTTAATTTCAAATGATGGTTGTCTTATTATCTCAACAGACAAACCTATTGACAATACTTCTTTAGAAAATACCGATGTTTATATTATTGCAACAGCAATGGGTAAAGAAGACCCTGGGGATAAATCAGCATTTTCCAAAACTGAAGTTGACCTATTAGAGGAATGGGTTCAAAATGGAGGTTCATTACTTTTGATAACAGAACATTTTCCTTTTGGGCTTGCCATGTCTGCTGTCCTTAATAAGTTTGGCGTTCAAGTGCATAATGGGTACACCGAAGACACTTTATTAAACAACAAAGAGGTCAGGGATGCTTTACTTTTTACAAAATCAAAAGGTAATTTAAACTTGATACATCCAATATTGGATAAAGTTGAGAGACTTAATACTTTTACAGGAAGTTCAGTTAAAGGCGACTCTAACTGGATACAACTTTTAATTTTCACACCCAATGCACAAAACTTCAATATAAAAGTGGAAGTTAAAAAGAATGCCGGTGACATTACGACAAGCGTTGAATATGCAGACTTTTATTCTGCAAAGGGTTATTCACAGGGAATTTGCAAACAATATGGGAAAGGTAAAATTGTTGTGCTGGCAGAATCTGCATTTCTGACCGCCCAGTTTGACAAAAACGGCAACAAGTATGGTATGAATAGTCCAAATGAAGACAATAAGCAATTTGTATTAAATCTGATTAGATGGCTTGCTACAAAATAGACGGAACACTTTTTGTAAAAACCTGTGGCTTTCTGCCATAGGTTTTTTACTTTTGATCAAATTTAATTCTATGGCCTCATTTGATATGGTTAGCAAAGTTGACCTGCAAACCCTTGACAACGCAATAAACGTAGTCAGTAAAGAAATAACCAACCGCTTTGATTTTAAGGGCTCGCATGTTGTGATAGAACTTAATAAAAAGGATTTTAAAGTGAACCTGGAAGCTGATAGTGAAATGAAGATCCAGCAGATAACAGATGTGATGATCAGCAGGAGTATGAAACAAGGCCTGGCGGCAGAAGTATATGATCTTAGTAAGGAAGCTTATCCAAGTGGAAAAGTAACCAAAAAAGAAGTTCCTGTCCGCAATGGGATCAAGCAGGAGGATGCCAAAAAGATCGTAAAACTTATAAAAGATGCCGGTTTAAAGGTGCAGGTAGCCATAATGGACGACATCATAAGGGTAACCGGGAAAAAGATCGATGACCTCCAGGAGGTCATTCAGGCTAGTAAGAGCTGGAACCTGGGTATCGCCCTCCAGCATGTGAATATGAAAAGCTGAGTTTAATCGATACTTATTCAATGGAAAATGGATGATTTCTCTTAATTCATTATAACATAATCCATTTATAGACGATTTTTATCGAAAAAAGGCTTAATTTCGCACTTTCTAAAAATTATACGGCAAAATCCGTATGCAAAACAATTAATATTATGAAAGAAGGTATTCACCCAACAAATTACAAGAAGGTAGTTTTCAAGGACATGAGCAATGGCTACACTTTCTTAAGCCGTTCAACAGCTCACAGTGGAGAAACGATCCTTTGGGAAGATGGCCAGGAGTACCCGGTTATAAAACTGGAGATCTCAAATACATCTCACCCGTTCTATACAGGTAAAAACGTATTGGTTGATACTGCAGGACGTATCGATAAGTTTAAAAAACGTTACGAAAAGAAGGCAAAATAATTGGTATAGATCATTATCTTTATCTGAAGTTTGTTTTTCATGGCTATACTTTAAGTCCCTTCGGTTTTCCGGGGGGATTTTTTTGTTTAAGGGTTTAGGAGTTTAACCGGGTACAAAATTCTAAACAGGTTTTCCATTAATTTAGCATCATGAAGATCTTCCTCGATGATACCCAATGCAGTGAACAACTTTTACCCTTTACCCATACAAGGCATGTCGCAGATATTCGTATTGGTATATTGACCATCAGGGAAAAATGGGAAAAACTTACAGGTGAAACCATTTATACTTCAATCGAAGACAAAGACAATACAGCGCTTGTAATCAACGCAAACATTATTCCTACTCAAAGCACTTACCAGGCGATCCTGGCGCAAAATACCGGCATTGAGTCTGCTGGGTTCAAAATACTTCAATATCCCTGGAATATTTTCCAATACAATGATTGGGCGATCAGGCAGGATTTTGCACTACTGACCAGTAATAAAATATCGCGGCCCATAAGCAAGACAAATAGCTGCATTGAAGCAGGAAATATTTTTATTGGAGAGAATGCAGTAGTTGAACATTGTATCATCAATGCGTCAACCGGTCCGGTTTATATCGACAAGGATGTTAGCATCATGGAAGGAAATATGATTCGTGGCCCATTCGCAATTTGTGAAGGAGCCGTTTTAAAGATGGGGAGCAGGGTATATGGTGGGACAACCATTGGGCCTTATTGTATGGCAGGAGGAGAGATCAAGAATTCAATCATGTTTGGATATAGCAACAAGGCACATGACGGGTATTTAGGCGACAGTGTGATAGGCGAGTGGTGTAACCTGGGGGCCGGCACCAGTAACAGCAATATAAAAAATTCAGCTGGCGATGTTAAATATAAAACACATGAGAAAATGGAAGCAATTGTTGCGGGGAACAAAGGAGGATTGCTGATGGGGGATTATAGCCGTGCCGCGATCAATACTTCTTTTAATACGGGTACTGTTGTTGGCGTGTGTTGTAATATATTTGACCGTGATTTCCCGGCTAAATATGTAGCAAATTTTTCATGGGGTGCTGAAAGATATGATCTAGATAAAGCTATCAAAGACATTGATAACTGGAAAAAAATGAAAGGAAAAGCGCTTTCCGAAAAAGAAAAACAATTATTACATCAACTTTATAATTCAACTCTTTAAAAATTCTTTATGCGTAAACAAATAGCTGCAGCAAACTGGAAAATGAATCTTAGCATGCAAGAGGGAGAACACCTGATAGATGAATTGATGGCAACGGATCATTCACTCAGTGCTGACCAGCTTGCTATATTTGCGGTGCCATTCCCTTACCTGATCAATATTCAAAATAAACTTGCCGGCAAGAAGAATGTATTTGTTGCTGCACAAAACTGTTCTGCAAATAAGAATGGCGCTTATACAGGTGAAGTAAGTACAGAAATGCTAAAAAGCATCAACATACAATATGTAATAATCGGCCACAGTGAAAGAAGGGAATATAACCATGAAACCAACAGTATTCTGGCTGAAAAAGTTAACCGTGCTTTGGAATCCGGTATCAAGTCCATTTTTTGTTGTGGTGAGCCCCTTGCCATCCGGGAAGCAGCCACCCAGAACAGTTATGTTGAGACACAACTGAAAGAAAGCCTTTTTCATCTTAATAAAGACCAGGTACAAAATTTTATCATTGCATACGAACCAATCTGGGCAATCGGCACAGGGAAAACAGCCAACAGTGCACAGGCACAGGAAATGCATGCACATATCCGCAGTTTAATGGCTAAACAATTCGGAAAGGAAACTGCCGATTCTATTTCAATATTATATGGTGGAAGTGTAAAAGCAGCCAATGCAGCAGAAATATTTGGACAGGCTGATGTTGATGGGGGATTGGTAGGAGGTGCAAGCCTGGTTGCTGCTGAATTTGCGGTCATCATTAATAGCCTGAAGAAATAAGAGTTACTAATTATTCAGATAGCACTAATTACACGAATTAAAGATGCTTATTGCTTTCGTTTAATCCGTGTTTATAAAGAAACTTCACGATAGTCATTTAGCTTATCCAGGTTAAGAACGGTACTGCTGTTATTTTCATCCCTGTAATACATGGGATTGAAAACCGCCCCATAAACGATCTCATTAAAAGTGTAAGAACTTCTTACCACGACCGTATTACTGAACATATCATCAAAGGCTTTTATAAAAACGATAACTTCCCCGCTTGTATGCTGGTAATCTGCTTTTGAATACCCATAAATCGGACTGTTTTCTGTGATCGGGTGTACCAATGTCCAGCTCAATGTAAGTGCATTGACCTTTTCCAATTCCATTTCCAAAGGAAAGAACCTGTTTACCTGCCTGCCATTATCTTCGATCATCATTCCCAATGTCAGCCTTGCTTCAGCTTCCGTAAGCGTGGTATTTTTAAAAGGCGCAACCCTAACCATTAATGCGGTGATCCCCCGGTAGGGCGCTATGATCGCATTATGCGAAAATTTTAAATAGGCTGTGGGTTTACTGAACCTTCCATACATAAGGCCTGTGGCAACTGCAAAGCTCAATAGCCCGACCAATGCCTGTATAGCTGCAATGGCGCTGGTTGCAAAACCGGTCGGGCTGATCCGCCCATATCCAACTGTTGTGAAAGTTTGTGCGCTGAAGAAAAATGCTTCGCCGAATTTTTCAAGTTCTGTATTCGTAGACATCCCTGCTAAATGCTGAACACCCAGCAAATAATAAACAACAGCAAATAGAAGATTGACGAGGATATAAAATATCAATACGACCAGGAAAAAACGGAACCAGCTCAAGGCAAGCATGCTGTGAAACCAGCTGTATTTTTCAAAAAAACCAATGCCTGTTTTCCTGATATTTGCCTGCCCACTCTTATTTAAAAAACGCCCGCCGTAACTCGATGCATTATCCCCAAAACCGGTATTGCTGGCAGTCTTTGCCTTTGTGTTTATTTTTTTTAGAAATGCCATTGTTATTCAGCAAATTAATATTTTGTAATTTAAACCTTTGTAAAACAAGTTACCATAAATAATTTCAGCTTCTAAACCGGTTTTCAGACATTCATGATAAACATAGCTACCATTTTAAAACACAATGTAATTGGGAAGCTCCTGAATCATGTAATGGTATTTTTTATAAACATACTCATTGTAAGATCACTGGGAGCTGCCGGAAGCGGTTCATACTTCAATGAATTATACCTGTTGAATTTCATAGTGTTTATTTTTAGCGCCGGGCTCGACTATGCAGCCATAGCATTGCTTTCGGAAGAGCCTGCATTGCTTCCGCTTTTAAATAAAATGCTTTTTAAAGTGGTGATCTTCTTTGCAACCATATTATCGGTATATGTATTTTTTTTGTTGCCACAAGGCAATCATTATTTCAGGCAGCCGGCTTTTGCAATAATTTTATTCAGCATTGGAAACCTGTTGCTGATATTTTACCAGGGGATTTTGTCTGCATTAAAAAAATTCAATCTTCAGAATTTGATCCTTGGCAGCAGTAATGTTATTTTTCTTTCCTACCTGTTGATATTCTTTAAGCCTTCAGGCAAAGACGCTGTTTCACAGATAGCAATTACTTATGCTTTGTTATTCTTTGTGCAGGGGCTGCTAATGTATCTTTTTAGTTATACAGGTAAGGCTGAGGCGAGCATTACTGTCAGCTGGAATGTTTTTATCCGGTCGGGGATCTATATCATGATCTCATCGCTGGTATATTTTGCTTTTTTGAGGGTTGACAATTTTTTTGTTGAAAAATATGCTAGTGGCACTACATTGGGCAACTATGTGCAATGTGGGAAGATCGGCCAGTATTTTCTTTATTTTTCCTCGATCATCAGCTCCACTTTATTACCTTTTATTTCTACAGAAACAGTGGGTGCCTCTTTTACAGAATGGAAGAAAATGATGAAGCCATATATTATCCTGCTTTGCATGGCTGCGCTGGTCATAGCATTAAGTGGCAAATACGTTTTCCCGTTATTGTTTGGAAATGATTTTACAGAAATGTATCCCCTGATGCTCATACTGCTGCCGGGTTTTGTTTGCCTGGGCATGCTTACCTTATTGAATGCAGTATATATAGGCAAAGGTAATATCCGCAAAATATTTGTGGGAGATATAACAGGGTTCATTTTAGTTGCCGGCTTTGATGCATGGCTGGTACCGGAGTATGGCGCTTATGCAGCTGCTGTTATCAGTTCAGTAGCTTATTGTTTGCTATTCTTATATTTATTGAGCAGTTTTAAAAAGCAGTTCTCACTCTCTGCAAGGAGATCAGGGGTAAATTTATAAATGAAACAATTGTTTTTATATCGTCTTTTAAAACATTCACCACGGGCATTTGTGGTCGTATCATTGTTCATTGTATTTTATTCCATTGTTTTTTTAAAAAAAATGGACATGCTGTTCTTTCCTTATAACAATATGTATTCGATCGACTTTACCAAAAGCAATAAAGCCACGACTTATGCAATGAAAATGAACGGGAAGCTCATTCGTATAACCCATAAGCCATATTGGAAAAAAGATTTCCTAGAAACATCATTATATGGCTATTGCAAATACATCAACCATGACCGTAACGTTTTCCTGGATGATTACCTTAACCAGAAATGCCCGAATGAGCAGCTGCGAAATATTTTACTGGGCCGATTGACAGCAGGTAAAACAGCAGCAATGAACTGGCCGCAATGGTATGTACAATTTGCCGGCTATACAGTTCCTGCTGGTGCTACAATAGAATTATGGCAGTACAATTTCAGTTACGAAAGCGGCGTAGCCTTACTAACCGATTCATCAAGCATTTATAAAAACATCTTACCATAAATGCAGGAGAGCCTTACCAACAGATCATTTACAAATAAACTCAGGATACTCTTCTGTATCGTTTTATTTGAATACGGGTTGTTCATCTTTTCAGGAACCAGTTTTTCATTTTTACATGGAAATAATTTTTTCAGGATAGAAGCTGATCCTGCTTTTTGGGTGGTTTACTTAATGATGATCCCGCAGTTCATTACCGGCCATCAATGGCTGGGAATATTGCTGGATACGACCATCGTTATATTGCTATTGTCGGTTATCAGGAACCCTTATAACAACAGGCTGGCTATTTTACTTTTTCTTTTATTGTTCCTGTTCTATACCTGTTTGATGGGGTACCTGGCACACCGCAACTACCAGTTTGGATTTTTTATGATATTTATTCCGTTCCTCTTCAAAAACCCAGTAAACAGGAACTTTGCGTATGAGGCTACCCGTTATTTTCTACTGTTCTTCTATGTTTCTGCTGCAGTTTTAAAAATATCAAACAATTCCCTGGTAAGCCAGTCCCATTTCAGCCATTTGCTAAGCGGGCAATTCACACCCTATTTCCTGGAAGGAAATACAGGCCCGCGTACCAGTGTAAACCTCTATTTAATGAGCCATCCGGCAGTATCCTATATGCTTTACCTTCTATCTTTTATTGCTGAATTGACAACCGTCATTGGTTTTTTTACCAAGCGCTTTGATAAAGGGCTGGCCATCATTATACTCGCGTTTCATTTTGCTAACTGGTTCCTTATGGATATAGCTCCTTTTGGGCAGGTTGCATTTATATGCCTGTTGTTCCTGAGTAAGGAAATGAGATTGCGGTACGCGTAGAGGGTTATTCATTCCTTCAGGTCGATCAGCAGTTTTGCATTCTTTTGTTCTGAGGATGATATGAAGATCTCATAACGTTTTCCATTAGCTGTAATGATCATGAGCGAGGTATTTGGAGGGATCGATCCCAGGTTATCGGCTACCATGATCAGTTCGTGATGCGGCGCTTTTGCATCAACCTTTATTTTAAAGCGTACAGGCTTTTCAGACAGCCCTGCATGCGAAACAATGAGTTCATTGTTGTGATAAATACTGACCGTATCCCCATCTATCTGGCCATTGTCATACAATTCTATCAGCATCTCCGCGGGAGCCGTTTCTATTTTTTTAATGACCGGGTTCTCCCTTTTAACGATCACTTCGGGTAAAGGAATATTCACAGGTTTTATATTCGTAACCTGCCGGGCCAATTTGATGCTGTCTTTTACAGGCAATTTTGTAATACTCAAAGTATCGTTTTTTAAAACCAGCTTCTCAGGAACGGCTTCTTTAACTGTTTTTTTAGGAATAACAACCGTTGGTTTTATGTCTTGCTTCGGCCCGGGTTTTATTTCTATAGCGGGGGCTACAGGTTCGATTTTATAACATTCCCTGAACGTGATGTCATCCATCACAAAATCATTGCCGCAGCCACCATTCGTCCGGTCCAGCATTTTTAAAACAATAACGTCAACATCAGCAGGAGTAGTAAAAAGAGCGGAATATTTCTTCCAGTAAGGATTCGCATTTGATACAATTAAACCCGTTTGAAAAGAGATCAATCTTTTTCCGGCTGTTGTTTCCAGTGTTATGATGATATCGGGTGGAAGGGGAGTACAGGGGGTGTTGACCTTGCACAAATTCATTAACCACAGGGCAAATTCATAAGTTGTATTTGCTTTAAACCCCGCAAGCTTTGTAATAAAAAAAACAGAGGACCGTAGCGAGGCATTTACAAACATCATTTTCCCTCCCAGGTCGTTGGCAGTATGGTCTCCCGTTAATGTTATCCAATCGCCTGCAAAACAATCACTGGTTTCTGTTGAATAAGAATAATACCCGTCATTAGGGCAATCTGAATGATCCCGTTCATAATTTGGCAATAACCTAAGATTGAATTCCTGTGGGTTTTTAACTGTTCCAAAATCGATCTTCAATAAAGTATCTTTAAAAATGCATTGGTTTGTCTGAGCCTGCAAAGAGGAAAAGTTGATGATGAACAGACATAAAAACAAACATTTACTTATCGAAACCAGTTTTTGGCCGTTGAACTTTGCTTGTTTTACCTTCTTCGTTCTCATATTCCCTTCTTTAAAATGAACTGGTCAGTCAATGATAAACTAAGTTAACGTGTTTATGAACTTTTACTATACCGCTTAACCAAAATAAGCATAGTTATTACTAGCCAGTTGAGCGTTTTAGATCTTAAAAATAAAGATCAATAATACTTTATTATTAATTGATAATGAATTATTTAATTAAGATATGCTTATACTATAATTATCCATTGCAAAGTACAAAATGAATAAAGCATATATAAATAAACAACATTTATCATTATACTGCGTTTTCCTAGATATAAAAAAGCCGGAATATATTTTTTGCCCTGATCCAGGCGAATGAATGCAACAATTCAAAGCTTCAAAAAATATATTTACACATAATCCAAATATCATGAAAAGACTAATTGTATTAGCCTGCCTTACCTGTTTTATATCTGCCCATGCCCAGAACGTTGGTATTGGAACTACAACTCCCTCCGAAAAACTTGATGTCAATGGTAATGTAAAGATCAGCGGTTACCTGAACTTTAACGGCAATACGGGTCTTAATGGACAGGTATTGACCTCACAGGGAACAAATCCTCCCATATGGAAAACTGTACCTGGAACCAAACTAACTGATTTCACACCGGTATTATATTCACAAGCATCAGCAGAATTATTTACGGGTGATATTGTTTTAAAAAGCACCACGGTGGCGGATAAATGGTATGATGGGGTTGGATTGGCAAGCTTTGGAGATTCCTTATTTGTTTTTGGCGGCTGGTATACCAGTGGCGCAACCGGATCTATCGTTACCAATCAAATACGCTATTCTACTGATGAGGGAACAACCTGGGTACTTAGTAGTGCTGTATTACCATTCTCCGGCCACACATTTGTTTATTTTAAATCACCGGACGGATGGTTATATATCATTGGCGCAGATAATTTCAATATCCAGAATGTTCAAACGGTCTGGCGTACCCGGGATATGCAGAATTTTACTGTAATGACAACTGCAGCAGGTTGGGGGAACCGCACATTGATGGGTGGCTGGGCTGATGAAGATGCCAACATTTATATCGCCGGGGGCCAAAACTCAACAAATGTTGCCACTGGTCCGAATGATATTTGGATGTCGGCGGATGGAGGTGCTAACTGGTCGCAGATCATTAACAATATAAACGTAAATGGTGAATATTTTTTAGGGCAGAACGTTTGTAACCAGGTCAAATATTTCAACAAAAGGGTTTATGTTGTTGGAGGAGGGATCTCAGCTGCAGTGCCGGACGATACTTATTCAAAGAAGGTCTATTCCGCATCGATCAATGATCTTTCAAAATGGAGAAAAGAAAACGACCTGCCATATACCAATGGGAGAAGATATGCAAATGTAGAAGTATGGGATGGAAAGCTTTGGGTGTGGAGTGGGAACAATTCCGCAGAAGGCAATCTTAAGACCTTGTGCTATATGGACAATTCAGGTGTATGGCATGATTTCAAATATACTTATACAGGTAACAATCCTGCTAACCAGGTAAGCACTACACATGCAGCAGGAATAACGGTTCACAAGGATATGCTTTATCGTGTACTCGGCAATGTGTGTAACGATGCATATGCATTAAAAAGAAGCTCGTATGTAGCAAATATGAATGTAAGGGATACATTTACCACAAAGAACATCATTATTTCCAGCCTGGCAGGAACAGGAACAAGGGTAACTATTGCAAGCCCTGGAGGAGAATTAAAGTCCAGTGATATACTGGAAACAGATCTCCTCACGCTTTCCGGCCTTTCAGGTAAAGCTATATCAAACCAGGTCGCAACTGCACAGGCTGCCAGTTTGTGGATCGCCGGAAGGGGGTTGTTTGGTGGCGGTACGGATATGGGTAAAACATTCCAGGTCAATGGCGACAGTTATGTATCCGGGCTTGCGGGTATTGGTACATCCTCACCTGCAACATACCTGGCGGGCGTAACGGGATTAACTGTTTACAATCCAACAAATGCGGGGATCTCTTTTGCAAATGCAAATAAATACTGGATGACATGGATCAATAACAGTGACCTGAAATTCTTTGAGGGTGGGGCAGGCATAAACCGTTTGACACTCAAAGCAGGAGGGACGGTGAATATACAGGACCTTTCGGGTACGGGAACCCGTATGGTAGTCGCAGATGCGACCGGAAACCTGTCAACACAAACGATCAACTCCGCAGGAGAGACCAATACTGCTTCAAATCTCGGTAATACTACATTTGGATTATTCAAACAAAAGGTTGGAGCCGACCTGCAGTTTAGATCCATCACGATCCCGGCAGATGGTGGTATCGAGCTTATTTCAAATACAAATGATGTCCAGATAAAGAACAACGCTTTTGCAGTTTATGGTAAAGTTGAAACAACAACCGCGGATGCAACTGCAGATGTACTTATTAAGAAGATCACCCCGGCGAGTAATTCAGCAGGAACACTCGAAGTAGATATGGCCGCTGTATCAAATAGCCTTGGATCCATTACAGGTAAAAAATATATCAGGTACAAAAAATCGGCAACTGCTGTTACGTTGATCGCCCTTACAGATGCCGAAAATACAGTTGGAGATGGTGATATAACCGCTGCCAGCTGGACAGTCACAGCAAATTCCGGTGATCTCGAGATCAGGGTTACAGGCACTCCGGCAAATATAAAGTGGAGATCGGTTTACCAGTTAAACCAGGTCACAGCAGGGCCCTAACGGTTGAATATTGAGTTTCCTCTTGTTTAAATCATCCGAATGCCCATTCAAACACATTCACATTTTATTTTTATCTTGGGCACTATGAAAAAAACATTCTTCATTGTAACATTCTTTTTAACTGCAGGCCTGCAGGCACAAACCGTTCATGATTATCTTGAAAAAATCAGGAACAATTCAGCTGCATTAACGGCTTTCTTTTCACAAATGCCCAAGGGTGGAGACCTTCATCATCATTACAGCGGATCTGTATATGCAGAAACATTCTTTGATATTGCCGTTGAAAAGAATTTCTTTATCAATAGAACTACTTTGGAAATACGGGAGAGCAAGCCTGTCCAGGATATTAGCTGGACGGATCTCTCATCACTGCAAAAAGAAGGGTTACTGGCTGAATACAAGCTACGGTTGCTGCAACAATGGTCAGCAAAAGACTATGATTTTGTTTCTTATCCTTCTTACAGGCAGTTCTTTGAATCCTTTGGTCATTTTAATATCGCTGCTGACATGAGTTTTGATCGCGGCCTTTTGGAATTAAAGCAACGGGCAAAAACAGAGCATGTTGCTTATATAGAAACCATGCTAAAGACCATTGATTGTGATAAAGCGGTCACAGACCTTTACCCATTGAATGAAAAACTGGAGCAATACCAGTCACTAAAGAATAATTTTGCAACAGATGTTCTTTTGGACAGCCTGTTTACCATTATTGAAAAAAGAAATGTGGCAGGTTGCGCCATTAAATTCAATGATGAATTAAAAAAACTGCATGAATCCCTGGCAATTGACGATTCTGTGTTTACCATGCGATACCAGAATTTTGTTTTGCGTTTTATGAACCCGGTGCAGCTTTTTACAAACCTTGTCATTGCCTTTGAATCTGCAAACCGAAGCCCATTGGTCGTTGGTGTAAATATCGTTGCGCCCGAACATGAAGATGTTTCGATGAATGACTACTGGCTGCACATCCAGATGTTTAAATATTGCCATAAAAAATTCCCGGCAGTAAAATATTCCATGCACGCCGGCGAGCTTGCACTGGGCATGGTAAAGCCTGAGGAGTTAAGCTGGCATATCAATGCTGCTGTTTATGATGCAAAAGCAAACCGGATCGGGCATGGTGTTGACCTGCCTTATGAGAAAGATTGCTATTCATTATTGAATTATATGAGTAAAAATGACATCGCGGTAGAAATAAATTTATACAGCAATGAATTTATCCTGAAAATAAAAGAAGACAAACATCCCATTATGCTTTATAAGACTTTCGGAGTGCCCATCGTTATTTCTTCTGATGATGCCGGGGTTTTGAGAAGCAACCTGACCGATCAATATGTGTTACTCGCTTACAGGTATAGGAATATCAGTTATGAAGAGATCAAAAGATTTGTATACAATAGTATACAATACAGTTTTATTGAAGAACCTGCTATCAAACAAAAACTACGGTTACAATTAGATAAGGATTTCAGGCTGTTTGAAAATAAGATAATGGCAATTAAAGATGGGCATTGACAATTTTGTCGGTCAATTTTCAACCCTTACCCTGTACCTGATGGCCTGTTTATAATCGAAGATCAATTCAAGATAATATAGAGATATCTCATTAACAGTATAATCAAACTCATAAGTGTTACCTGTTCTTTTAAAACGGATGAACTGTTGTTTCTTTTCTGCCCAGGTATCTCTTACGATCTTTGTTTTTCTTCGCGATACCTGCACAGTCATCCATAAGGAAGGATTACGGAAAATATTGGAGTTGATCTGTAATAACTTAATGTCTTTTTTATAATCAAATTTAAAATGGATGATCTCACCCTTTTTTACTTTTAATACCCCGGTTGCCGGCACATCTTCAGTAATATTTTCAAGTATCTCTACCGAATAGTAATGTGGTCTCAGGAAAAATTGTTCTTTTGTTAAACCGACCGGCTCAGGAAAATTTCCTTTTTTAGGGTAATGATTTCTTGAGAATTTATCAAACGGTGAAAGCCAGTAATAATTTTTATAGTCTTTAACAAACTTTAGCAACCTGCCGGTTTCCTCCTCTTCCGCGCATGTTCCTGCTGCCCAGGTAGCATCAAGATAATACCAGTCAACATCTATTAATACAGCGTTCCAGGAATGGTTAACAGCCATACTATTACCGATCTGGTAAGGTTTTGTCCTGGCATAACCCAGGATCGTTTCACTCTGAATATAATTCAGGTCGCATAACTTTTTAAAAAGTTTTGCGTAACCGTCGGCAATAGCTTTTTTACGAACCAGGATCCGTTTCAGGTAATTGCTTTCCCATTCTCTTGTTTTCAGTATGCAATCATTCTCATCTTCATATTCGCAATCGGGTGGCTTTAGTTCTTTCCCGCTATTTACAAACCTGTAATCAAATTCAATATTATTCGTGATCCATTTGAAAATAGACCGCACTTTATAAACATCATCTGAATAGGGAGTCCCGAGGTCATTGGCTAATTTAACAATATCATTTTCATATTTCACAGAAAGTATAAAACTGTCTACTTCGCTAAAGTCGATCGAATCGATCTTAGTTTGTGCAACAACTATATATTGCAGTAAAGCAAAAACAGTTACCAAAATAATTTTGTAGCGCAAGTGTACATATTTTAAATGGGGCTCTAACCGGCTGGCCTCATAAATATACCAATTCTAAGCCGCAAGTTCAACAGGCAATAACAATACTGCGTTTCCCTTTTGTATATTTAACTAAAATTGCAAAAGACCATTTTAAAAAGTATACAATGATCAGGATCGCTACAGTTACAGACCGGCATTTTGTTTACAGCATGTATATGCATCCCCAGGTAAATAGATTTTTGTTGTATGAACCAATGGATGAGCAGGAATTTGAGCCTATCTATAAAGACCTGCTTGAAAAAAAGACCAAATTCATTTATACAGATAATGGAGTTCCCCTCGGTATGTTTAAACTTATCCCACTTACTCACAGGACATCACATATTGCTTACCTGGGCGGAGTAGCCATTCACCCGGATCAAAAGGGCAGGGGACATGGAAAAAAAATGATGGAAGAGATCATTGATTTAGCCGGGAGCAGGGGATTTTTAAGGATAGAATTAAGTGTTGCAGACATCAATACAACGGCGATCAACCTGTATGAAAGAACAGGGTTTCAAAAAGAAGGCGTTCTCCGGAAATATTCATTCTTAAAAAAAGAAGAAAGATTTATGGATGAATTGCTGATGGCTTATTTGTATTAACAGGTCATTTATAAGCCTTCTTATCAATGTTCCAGCTCATAGTGCCTTTAAATCTTTTCCAAAAGGATTCCCGTTTCGTGATGCTGACAAAATTCTTATTAAAAGCTTTTTGAGGATCGATGACAGGGTCGGTCATGGTTGGTTCCATTGCTTTAAGTGTATCAAAAACGATCGGGATCACATCAACCCTTTCACTTAAACGCCGTTTTGCAAAGCTTCTCAATTGCTTTGCCTGGAATGGATCAGTAGCAAGCGCTATTTTATTAAACCCGAGTTTTTTGGACTTGTAATAACCGTAATATAAGTTCTCTGTACTATGTTCGGCCTTCGTTTCAGAAAATATATGTTCCCTGGGAATGCCGATGGCTTCAGCATATAATGCCATTACATCTCCTTCATAGTACGGACTATAAACCGCCGAGCCGGAGTACATGATATTTTTTGCGATCCCTTTGTCGTATAAATATTTAGACCAGTATACCCTTGCTTTCATGGTGCGGCTCCAGGTGCCGTTTTCCAAAGGAACACCCGGCACAATGATCATATCGTAGGTTTTACCCGATGCCTTATCAAACATAAGTTTTGCATTCTTTTCAGAGAAAGAGCAGGATAGGAATGTTAGTATAAATAATATAATGCCGGTGTTGACAAAAATTGCATGCTGGCTTTTTGTTATCATTGTTCTTTCAATTGTATTTGATTTAAAAGAATAGATATCATTAATTACGCCAAAAAGTTACGTGAGGTTTAAAATAAGGGAAATATATAATCGCCCTATTAAGTAATCAAATAGAATAAGCTGATTAACTGAATTGATATTTTAATAGAAGGCGGGGCATTTTACTTTATCAGCCGAGCTATTGTAATTATTCCGGAAGGTTTTATAACAGAGTGTGACCTCGTAGCCACCCTTGAATTGTGATGCGGATTTTAATTTACTGCTGTTCACGTCATAAGAAATACCAATGCTTATTTTATTATAATCCAGTTTTACCACAGGGATAAAAGCATCTTTCCAGCGATAGAACATACCTCCCGAAACACTGATCTTTTGAAATTCATCTGTCCCCTGGAGTTCATGATTCAATAAAAGGCCACCCTGTATCTGGCGGCTCCCTCCCTGCATGAAATAATCCACATATGCTATCAGCTGGTTTGCATCGCTTACCGGGGTTGATAATCCGGCATTAACTACGTACTTAGTATTTAGCACAATATCATTTTGTTTTTGAAATGCGACCTTTGGCTTTGTAAAATGAAAGTATCCAGCGCCTATATAATAACGGGTATTTTCACCTGCCATGCTGCTGAAACATAATCCTACAGCTGCATCCCAGTAAGTAAGGCTTGTTTTACTGAAAGTTTCACGTGTCGGATGTGTGCTGGCATAAGCGCCATTTACATATTGGTCATCAAAGGTGAGTTTTGAGGGATCGAAGCGTTCCATTACCGGGCCACCCATAAAACCGATGGATAGGTATGAGCCGTTCTCACCATTAAGTGATTTATGATAATTCAGCACCGGGAAAAATTGTATGCGGCTGAGCTTTGAATCACCTGCAATATCATTGCTGACCTGCAGGCCATAAGTGATATAATCATTCTGATTCCGCAGGATCATTTTTTTATATTCGACCCCCAGGCCAATCGTGCGGTATGGAACCGTTACACTTTGCCATTGGCTCCTGAAAGCAGCAGTTACCCTTATATCTCCCTGGAATAATCCTGCCAATGAAGGGTTTCTTAATAAAGGCAGGTCGTAGAATTGTGAAAAATTAATATCCTGGCCGGAAGCCGCCCCCGATATTAATAACAGGCAAACTAATACCTGGTATGGTTTAAACAGTTTTTTCATCGAATTGGATATTATATTATTTTAAAACAGTGGTATTACCTTTATAGATATAATTCATACCATTGTCGCAAATTACTTCTGCCGTGTATACAAATACATCCGGGCTTGCGGGCACTCCGCGTATCTTTCCATCCCAGCCATATTTAGGATCATTTGCATTGAAATTCGTTCGCTCAAAAACCAGTTCTCCCCACCTGTTGAAGATGCGGAATGTTTTCACAGAGATACCGGATCCCCTTACCATCAGGATATCATTGAGTCCATCACCATCAGGCGTAAATGCATTTGGTATAAACACCTGGGCACTATGACAGAAAACATTTATCCTGATCCGGTCTGTTGCCACACATCCGAAATTATTCTTTATAGTAACCTCATACGTAATATTATTCTTTATGGTTGCAACAGGGGTAGGACAATCTGTACAACTAAGATCAGTTGCAGGTGTCCATGCCCAGCTAACGATCGGGCCATTTTGAGTAGAAGGGTGTAATGTTACGGTAGTACCGGTTTGTGTTGAAATGTCAGGGCCGATCTCTACAGCAGGTCTTGGTCCAACTATCACTGTTATGTGGCCCGTATCCGTAAAGCAACCATGTGCATCATAACCTACAACAGTATATGTTGTTGTAACCTGTGGTGTAGCAACAGGATCAGCAATATGCACATTATTAAGCCCGTTAGAAGGTGACCATGCATAAGTATTCGCCTGTATCGCATGCAAGCCTGTTGACTCGCCGATACATAAACTATCTCCGGGAGAAACCGCCATGCGGAACGGTTTTATTACGCTTAACAAAACAGAATCATAAGCTATACAGCCGGCAGCACTGGTTCCCTGCACAATATATTGGATAGAATCAACAGGTGTTGAAACAGGGTTGGAACAATTTGTACAGCTGAGTAAATTACCGGGGCTCCATGAATACTGTGCCCCACCGATAGCAGATAACTGTACCGGTCTACCCAAGCAAACATTCATATTATTGTTTGCAACAATTGTGGGTGTAGGATTTACGGTTATGACTGCCGTTTTTATAGGCCCGATACAGCCATTGGCAGATGCAGTTACATTTATCAGCGCTATTATTGCTGCATCGGTACCATTCAGCGCAGGAAAAGGAGGGATGTTACCATTACCGCCACCTGCTAATCCTATATTGGTATTGCTATTCGTCCAGCTGAATGTTGCGCCACTTAATGAGGCCGTAAAAGTAATTGGAGCAGTAATAGCACGATTACACAATGCCTGGTTATTCGGTTGTACCACTTTCGGAGAAGGCTTTACAATGACCAGGAAATTTGTGTCAGGACCCGGGCAACTGTTTGCAACAGGTGAAACAGTGATCATTGCTGTTGCCAGTGTATCGGAATTATTCATAGCAATAAAGGAAGCTATATTGCCGGTTCCATTGGCCGCAAGTCCGATGGAAGTATTGTTATTTGTCCAGTTATAAAAAGTGTTGCTTACAGCACCGGTAAATATCACCGCATTTGTTGTAGAACCTGTACATACTGTTTGTGTATTGGGTCTTACAACATTCGGTGTAGGGTTAACTCTTATTGTAAAGATTTTTGATGGGCCGGGACATGTTCCTGTCATAGGCGTAACAGTGATGGTTGCCGTTTGAAGAACAGCAGATGTATTGACCACCATAAAGGCAGGAATATCTCCTGTACCACCCGCTCCCAGGCCAATTGCTGTATTATTATTTGTCCAGCTGAATGATGTACCACTCACATTTCCTGTAAAATTTACAGTGGTAGTTGTACTTCCATTACACAATGCCTGGCTCAGTGGCTGAATAACATCAGCTGATGGGTCAATTGTTATAGTAAATGATCTTGTTTGTCCGGGGCAGCCGTTAGCCGTTGCAGTTACAGAGATAGTTGCCGTTACCGGGACATTTGAATTATTGATCGCAGTAAATGCTGAAATATCGCCTGAACCGCTGGCTCCCAAACCAATAGAAGTATTACTGTTTGTCCAGTTATAAGTCGTACCGCTTACTGTACCTGTAAAATTAATTGCTCCTGACAAGGTTCCGTTACACAATACCAGGTCATTGGGCTGTAAAATACCAGCAAAAGGATTAATGGTTATGGTAAATGTTTTGGGAGAACCGGGGCATCCGTTTGCAGTTGCAAAAACACTGATCGTTGCAGTAACCGGGGCATTGGAATTATTAGTAGCCGTAAATGAACCAATATCTCCTGTACCACTGGCAGCCAGCCCAATTGAAGGGTTATCATTTGTCCAGTTAAAGGTAGCGCCACTTACTGCAGTAGCAAAAGTGATCGCTGATGTTGCAGTTCCGGTACAATAAACGTGATCTACCGGTTGTGTTACTGCCGGCAAAGGTTTAACCGTTATCGTAAATATTTTTGCAGGGCTTGCACAGCCATTGGCATTAGCGGTCACGGTAAGTGTTGCTGTAACCGGTTGTGTTGTATTATTGATAGCAGTAAAGGAAGGAATATCACCCAAACCATTAGCCGCTAACCCGATCAGGGTATTGTTGTTTGTCCAGCTATAAACAGAACCGCTAACCGTGCCGGTAAATATTATTGCAGCGGTAGGGTCATTCTTACACAATACCTGATCAAGTGGCTGCGCCACGCCTGGTGTTGGATTAACTCTTATTGTAAACGTTTTACTGGTACCCGGGCAGCTATTCGCTGCAGGAGTAACAGTTATGGTAGCAGTTATTGGAGCAGAAGTATTATTGATAGCGGTAAATGAAGCAATATTGCCAGTACCATTTGCGGCTAATCCTATTGATGGATCATCATTTGTCCAGTTATAAACAGTGCCACTGATCATTCCCGTAAAATTTATTGCTGCAGTAGTCGATCCAGTACACAATGCCTGGTCAGCAGGCTGCACTACGTCGGCAGTTGGGTTGACTGTTATGGTAAATACTTTTGCAGGCCCCGAACAGCCATTGGCATTTGCTGTAACAGATATAGTTGCGGTTATGGGAGCAGCAGTATTGTTGATGGCTGTAAATGAAGGTATATCACCTAACCCATTAGCCGCTAATCCAATCCCGGGATTGTTATTTGTCCAGTTATATACAGATCCGCTAACAGGCCCTGTAAATATTATTGCAGCAGTGGGATCATCTTTACACAAAAACTGGTTAATCGGCTGCACAACACCAGGTGTAGGGTTAACAGTTATTGTAAATGTTTTTGAAGGTCCCGGGCAATTATTTGCCGATGGGGTAACAGTAATGGTTGCTGTTATAGCGACTGTGGTATTATTGGTAGCAGTAAATGAAGCAATATCACCTGTACCGCTGGCAGCCAATCCTATCGATGAATTATTATTTGTCCATGTATAGGCAGTTCCGCTAACAGTACCTGAAAAATTGATCGCTGATGTTGCATATCCATCGCACAATTCCTGGTCACGTGGTTGCAGCATATATGCTATCGGGTTAATGGTAATTGAATGGTTAGCGGTATCAAAGCATCCATTTACAGTTCCAACTATAAGCTGGATACTGTAGGTACCGGGTAATGTGAAGTTCACTGTAAATGTGTTTCCTGACCCTGTACTGCCATTACTGGCAACCCAATGAATATAATTAATTGCATCAACAGATTGTATAGAACTGCTAAATACAACGGGAACTGACAAGCATTGCACATTGACAGCAGTTATGGTTGCAACAGGAGGTTCATTAACCTGAATGTAAATTGGTTTAACAACAGTATCCTTACAACCGCTGATCCCGGTTATGATCAGTTGAACATTATATGTGCCGGTGGCGGTATAGGTATGGCTTACTGTATTGCCGGTACCGGTAGTTCCGTTACCAAAATCCCATTCATATGCAGCGATACCAAAATAGGAATAAGAAGTATCAGAGAAGTTAACTACAGTACTGCCACAATTTTTATGCAGTGTTTCAAAAAAACCGGCCTGTAGTTTTTCTATACGAATGGTATCAGGGCCGGGTAGGGTATTGCGGCAACCAAAACTTGATTGTACTGTAAGGAAAGGCATGTACAAACCGGGAAAAGTATAAGAATGAAATACCGTGGTCAGTATTGTTGCTAATTGTATACCATCTCCAAAATCCCAGAATAAACTGTCTGCATTATTCACAACGGCATCAAATTGGGTTGCCTGGCTGTTACAAAAATAGGCGCCATTGAAATAGAATGTTCCAACCGGCTCCAATATAGAAACAGTTTTTTGAACTGTTCCGATACATCCGCTGGGAAGGACCACATTGAGTGTAACATTGTAATTCCCCGGCAGGGTATAGGTATGTGTCACCGTATCACCAGTACCGGTAGTGCCATCACCGAAAATCCATATTGCTGAAGTTGATGGAACATTGCTGTTATAAAAAGTAAAAGTATGAGGAGCGCATACACCCACTGTATCCGACATGCTGAAATTAGCATTGAAAATACCTGTGATCTTTACGGGTATGGTATCCTTACATCCAAAATTATTGAAAGGTATCATTTCGAGCCAAACGGTTGTGTTTACCGGAGGACCGGGATTTAAGACAACGTGCTGGCCGTTTCCATATAAATTTGTAAAACTTGAATCCCACCAGTTATAGAACTGGAAGCCAGGAGGGCCATCCAGTGTTGTTATATTGGGTGATGCACATTCATATTGTAACTGTACCGATTGGCCGCAGGGCTTTTCAACATCCACATAAGCATATCCCCAATGTCCCCTTCTTACGCAATCGGCCGTAGTAAATTCGAGGTACATTGTTTTGCCGGCATAGCCACGGAGGCTAACAAAAACGGTTGACCATGGTTTATATACAACACCTGTATCGACAGTTGACCTGGCAAAACCCGGAAGATTAGAAGTAGAAATATATTCGAATGAAGCGCAGTCAACATACATATTTGTGGCAGAATCCAATAACCTTACTGTGAATCTAGGTTGTGTCCATGTTGTATGCCCCGGATCCTCAAACACAACTGCGTAATCATATTTAATGGAAAAATTTGAATCGTTCAGTGGCACATGGATCGGATATTGTATCCGCTCCGCCTCGGCTCCAATAAGCGTATTACCCAACCTTACTGCAAAATTGCTTCCATCCGGTGGATTGGTTGGAAACAAACCATACGGATCAAGCGGGGAGGGCATCGTTCTTGTATAAAGTGTATGCCTGTTGTTGATCGGGGCAGAAGGAGTAACAGTAATGACATTGGTATTACCTACCGAATCTACCTGGCCTATAAAACATTTCCAGTTGAAAAATGATCCATACTCAAAATCGATATTGTCCGGGCAATCAGTACCCGTGGTTGGGGCCGGGGCCCGGTTATAAGGTATCCTGTCAGTAACAGGCATATTAATATCATTCTTATCAAAGCTGATTTCACCACGGTTATTCATTGTTCCTGGCCTTCCGTCTTTTTCGATCGAAGCAAAACCTTTATTAAATCCATAAAAAACGGTAATATTCAATGGCTTAATAATGTCCCCGTTCATATTTACAAGGAACCATTTGCCATTTGCAAAAACCCCTGTTACTGTTTCTTTAAAATCAAATACAATCTCATATTGAAATGGAATAATTACTTTACCCGATTCATTGATAAATCCCCATTTAGAACCTTTCTTTACAGCTGAGCGTTTATTGTAAAAATTTCTTGCCGCATCAAATTCAACCGCACAAATAAGCTGACCAGCATGATCTACAAAGGAAAATTTATTGTTGCGTAACACCCGGGAATAACCGTTTACAAAAGGCTCTACTTCGTCCCAGGAAAAGTCAGGTGGAGTGGATATGATATTGCTTGCAGGTATTGGAGTACTTGCGGTGTCAGGTGGCTTTGAAATAATGGTACGGCTTGTTGATTGAGCGGCAACAATTTCAGCTAACAGTAAAAAAATAAAAAATAAAATTCTTCTCATCAGTCATAGTAATATTGGATAAAAAACTAATATTGCCTGGACGCCTGGATTGAGGGCTTATTAGGGTATTATGTAAACGAAATTCCCGACGCTTTATTATGCTTATTTTAACAATTAAATGGAACGTTACAAAATATTGTAAATCAGGTTAACTGTGAAGGTTGGAAAAACGGTATAAACAAGCCTGATCCTTAAGCTATTTTAAGAATTATGAATGATTTATGAAATTGGTTTGGAAAGTTGATCTATTCAATGAAGATCTACTCCAAATTTATGGATGAGCTCGAAGCTAAATAATCTGAAGGCTATAACCTTTTGATCTCAATAATATCGATCTTTTGATCAAAGTGATCAGCATGGCTTTTTTGTGCCTGTATCTTTCGTACGATATTCATGCCTTTAAATACTTTGCCAAAAGCTGCAAAGCCCTGGCCATCAGAGTTACCGTCTTTACCAAAATCAAGAGTGGATTGATTGCCGATGCAAATAAAGAATTCAGTGGTTGCTGTGCCGGTATCCTTCCTTGCCATTGATATGATACCGTCTGTATGAGATAAACCGCTTTGTTGAGTAGATTCATGCGCAATACCCGGAAGGGGTGGACGAAGCTGACCGGCTGCCTGGTATATTCCTCCCTGGATGATACCTGTATTGAGATCAGTGGGAAATTCTTCTGCTTTTAATACCCGGTAAAAAGAACCCTTAGTATAAAGACCTGCGTCAATATTGGATAAAAATGCTGCTGCGGTCTTTGGAGCTTTATCAGGGTAGAGCTCAACTTCAATATCACCCAACCTGGTGCTGATGATCACATGCGGTGACTTATACTCCGGATGACCACAGGAGATAAAAATGACTGCAGCAATGAGCAGGATGAATTTAAACATGTCTCTTAATTAATTTGATCGCCTGGGTTTGGTAAAAGCCACCCACGCAAATAACAAAGCAAATACAACATATACAACAGTTATTATCCAAATTAGCATCATATCGTGATGAGTTTGTAATGCTTTGATCAAGGCCAATGCGGCAATAAAAAAATGTGTGAAATTACCCATGGCAACAGGTTTGCTATATATTCCACCTATAATGGTTGCTTTTGCCATCCAGTTCATAATGGCGAAGCCAATATAAAGCGCACCGGTTACCTGCACAAATAAAGATGCATACCCAGCGGGATCGATGCCTGCATTATTCAATATTTCCTGCGGGAAAAAAGTTGCAGCCAATCCCAGGCCGCCCAGTATCACAGCACTGGATATCATTAATAATTTTGTATTCATGGAAAAAAGATCAGGTAGTAAAGTTCATGTAAAAAATCGATTTCTTAACTAAATGCTAAGGAGATCAAAATATTGAATAAGGAAGGTACAACGATGATGAGCGTTTACCCGGAAGATATTTTTTGTTCCTGCCTGGAAGGAAGCTGAGCAAGGGAAAAAATGTACAAGAGTGCGACGCCAATGAAGCCCAATAGATATACTGCAGCCAGGCACATAAAAATGGTAATGGGATCGGATACGTATTGTTTGTATTGTTTCATATACTATTATTAAATATTAAAGTAGGAATTCAGCATCTTTAGAATCGGTATTACCTGCAGCAATAGTGCCGCCATCTGCAGTGAACTTTATAACAAAAGGAATGTCAACAGAGTCAGCAAAATGTAATGCCCAATTGGTCCCTGGTAATTGTGACCAGGTAAAGTTGCATATTGGAAAAATGAATATGCAGGTAAGCAGGTAAGCTTTACTTAGCAGTGGTTGGTGTTTCATAATGGTTACGCCAAAACAAAACAACTATTATGCTACATTTAAAGATTATGGAAAAGACCGTAAAAAAATAACTGAAAATATATTTTTACTGTGCTTTTTACTTAGGAAGAATACGTGTAAAAATCTTAAAACCCGCAGAAACTAATCAATTTATTTATTCCATTTCTCTTTTGCGTCATTAATAATATTACAAAAATGATCAACAAATGCCCCGGTATATTTTCCGCCCGGATCCAGTTCGGGATCAAGAATCGTGATCTCCATCCCGGCTGCCTTTGTATCAGCCAATAATAATTTAAGTATCATATCAAACTCATTGTATGTTAAACCCCCGGGGGTCCTGCTATCAACTGCGGGCATGATTTCATCATTCAATACATCCACATCAACATGTATCCAGAATCCATCCAGGCCTTTTGAATGTATCATTTTAAGAAAATCAATAACACAATTCTCTATTCCTGTTTTGCGCAATGAAAGCAGGTCCAGGTACCTGATCGAAGATCCTTTTATGGGTAGTTCATACGCTTCATTATATTCACGGTTTCCCACACAATATGCATGTGCTTCTTTTATATAAGGTTTTTGTCCGTCAATATCGGTAAGCTTTGCATGCCCATGTCCAGACACGATCGCAAGGTCCATTCCGGCTGCACCGGCGGTACCCGATTGGTCAGGCGTAATAAAGTCGGTGTGGCCATCCAGAAAGAACAACCCGTAATCACCCGCTTTTTTTAATGCAAGTGTATTACCTATTAAAATGCTGCAATCACCACCAATGACCAGTGGAAAATTTTTTGTCGCCAGTATCTTACTTAACAGCCTTGATTGTTCCTGAGCATATTGTATGATCGCTTCTGCATTTCTTACGCCGGAAACTTTATCAACGTTCATGGAGTATGACGGTGGATCGAGTGTAAATATTTCATTCGGCTGAATGTGTTCATGGAATTTATATTTCTTTAACCAGGCAGGTAATTTCTTAACACCCGGTTCATGACCGGGAGAAGGCTCGATGAGGCCGAGGTTTGAGGGAAATTCTATGATGGTAACATTTTTCATCACATTTCAAATATAGTTTTTATACGCTAATTTAATAAACCTCTAGTTCAATAATTCGCCTTCGACGCATATAACTGCCATTCAGCGTTTTTTTCTTACTTCGAAAACGATTTTTTCACGCAGTTGTTCTTTCTTAATGATATTTGCATTTCATTTTAAAAAGACCTGATCATGCGTATTGCAATAAATGGGATGGGGCGTATCGGCCGATTATTATTCAGGAGGCTGGTTGATCATCCAGGGATAGAATTAGTCGCCGTGAATGACATCATGGACAAGGACAATCTCGCTTACCTTATCAAATACGATTCAGTGTATGGAACTTTCAAAAGATCCATTGACATAGCAGCAGGATCTTTGATCGTAAATGATAAAGAGGTTGCGGTACTTCAAACATCAAACCCGGCTGAGTTGCCATGGAAAGCGATGAATATAGATATCGTGATAGAATGTACCGGCAAATTCACAACTGCTGATACTGCAGGCATGCATGTTAAAGCAGGAGCGGGAAAAGTTTTATTGTCAACAACAGGCTCTGCAGATGTACCACTTATGATCTATGGTTTCAATCAAAGCCGGCTTAATACAGGCACAAAAATAATTTCGCCAGGTGGCTGTATGACCAATTGCAGTGTGCATATTCTTTACCTGTTAAATTCGGTTGGAATTGATTCTGCCCAATTGAACATACTGCATTCCTATACATCCAGGCAGGAGTTGGTAGATGCATCAAATAAAAATTTCCGGAGGGGGAGAGCTGCTGCAGAATCGATCATTCCTGTTGAGATAGACCTGCATCAATCCCTGGAAAGGCTGATGCCAGCCCTACAGAACAAGATCGCAGCAGTATCTACCAGGGTACCGGTCGCAAATGGCGCTATGGCTGATTTTACCGTACAACTCAGTAATGCGGCCAGTGTTGATCAAATAAATAATTTATTCAGAACGGCTGCACAAAATGAATACAGGCATATCTTAGATTATACTGAAGAACCAATTGTTTCTACAGATATAAAAGGCAATACTCATTCCTGTATTGTTGATGCAAGCCTTACTTCAGTTGTTGGCAACCAGGTCAAGCTTATTGTATGGTTTGATAATGAATATGGATTTACCAGCCGGATGATCGACTGGTTATTGTATTGGAAAGAAATTAAACAATAATTTCCCGCGAATCACTCAGATAAAAGTACGCAGATCTTCACAGAATATATTCAGGGACGATCTGCGATATTCCATCCGCGAAAATCTGCGGGCTGATAAAATTCAAAAATCTTTATTTTTTAGGAACCGGCCCCATATAAAAGACAAGTCTTCCTCCGCTGGTGATTTCGTTATGGGTAATGTAAAAACGATCAAGTTGTTTATCATTCAACATGATCTTTTGTACATAAATATTCTTTTCAGACTGATCCTTTGCTTCAATGAAAAAGGATCTCCCGTTTTCCAATTTTATGGTCGCTTTATCAACAGCGGGGCTACCAAATTGGTATTGATCAGATCCCGGGGTAACAGGGTAGAAGCCCAGCGCACTGAATATATACCACGCACTCATTTGGCCGCAATCATCATTGCCACTCAATCCATCAACAGCAGGGTGGTATTGCTTCTTTAATATGAGCCGTACCATTTCGGCTGTCTTCCAGGGCCTGTCCGTCCAGTTATACAAATAAGCTGCGTGATGCGCCGGTTCATTTCCATGAACATAATTACCGATGATGCCTTCTCTTGTTATGTCTTCTGTTTCTGCAAAAAATTCATCGGGCAAGTGCATTGTAAAAAGGGAATCAAGGTGATCGGCAAATCTTTTCTTTCCACCCATCATTGCGATCATTGCTGCAGGGTCCTGGGGAACATATAAACTGTAATTCCATGCATTGCCTTCAATGAATCCCTGGCCATCAGTTTTGAGTACGTCAAATTCCTTTTTAAAAGTTCCGTCCAATAGTTTCGGGCGCATGAATCCAATAGATGCATCATACACATGCTTCCAGTTCATTGATCGTTTCATGAACTGATCATATACATCCGTCCTTTTCATTTTTTTTGCTATTTGGGCAATGCACCAGTCATCATAGGCATATTCCAGGGTTGAAGAAACAGATACTCCATTCTTCTCAGATGGGATATAACCTATATCCATATAATAACCCAGCCCATCATAACTCCTGCGTGTGGCCGTAGCGATGCATGCGTCCAGGGCATGATTCACATTTCCTTTAAAAGTTCCTTTGATGATCGCATCTGCAATAACTGAAACACTGTGGTAACCACTCATACACCAGTTCTCGTTGGCGTAATGCGACCATATCGGTAACATATGCTCAGGACTTTGATCATAATGCGCAAGCATGGATGAAATGATGTCTGTATTTCTTGAAGGAGAGATGATGTTGAGGTATGGATGAAATGCACGGTAGGTATCCCACAGGGAAAAAGACGTATAGTTGGTAAACCCTTTCGCATTATGAACATTTTGATCGATCCCTTTGTATTCTCTATTCAGGTCCATGTATACCGTTGGCATGATGGCCGCATGGTACATGGCAGTATAAAAATTCTGCTTTACTTCTTTATCAGTTGCTGTAATTTCAATTTTACTTAATTCCTTTTCCCATTGCAATTGTCCCTGTTGTTTTACTTTATCAAAATCCCATCCCGGTGTTTCTTCCTGCAGGTTGATCAATGCATTTCCCATACTTACCGGTGAAAGAGAGAATTTTATTTTTATCTTTTCACCCGCTATGGTTTTAAAATCGAAATATGCCCTGATCTGTTGGGCTGCCATCTCCGGAAAATTTTTGTTTTGGCTGAATCTACCCCAGAAACCACGATACGACTGATTTTTTAGCGAATTCTCATTCCCGTACTGGTAAAATGGCTTGGAAAATACCATGGCAAAATAGACCGTCCTGTTCCTCGCCCAGCCATTTGTCTGCCGGTAACCTGTTACCAATGTATCATTGATCACATGCAGGTAGGTCCATACATTCTTCCCTGCGTAATTATAAATACCATGCTGCATGTCAAGGATGATATGAGCACTGTCGGATGCAGGAAATGTATATTGATGAAAACCTACCCGTGTGCTTGTGGTAAGCTCAGCAAGAATATGATCATCATCCAATAGAACTTTATAATAATTGGGTTCGGCTATTTCGTTCATATGAGAAAAACGTGAACGGTAGCCATCGGCCGGCTGTTCTTTAGTTCCCGGATTCAATTGCAACCTTCCTACTGTTGGCATGATCAGGAAATCTCCCAGGTCTGAATGACCGGTACCACTGAAATGTGTATGGCTGAAACCTACAATCGTCGGATCATCGTATTGATAACCGGCACAATATTTATAGACTTCATTGTTGTATTTGCCATCACTGGAAAAAGGGATCGTATCTGTGTCGGGGCTTAATTGAACCGCACCAAATGGAACAGTTGCCCCGGGATACGTGTGCCCCATTTTAGCTGTACCTGCCAATGGATTTACATATTGGATCAGGTTCTGTGATATTGCATGATTAACAGTGAGAAAAAAGGCAATGGATAAAAGAATGATAACTCTTTTGATTTGCAGCATATAATAATTTAATGAGCTAAAATTATTGTAATAAGATCAAACCATTCATCATAATTTTTTTTCCGGGAGGCGCATAATGGGTAACTTAATGAACTATTTTTTGTATCGAAACCTAAAAACTTAATAAAATGAAGTATCTATTTTCACTCAGTATGATGAGTTTGTTATTATTTATTACAACATCTTCAAATGCACAAGAGGATAAGTCTAAACGTCCGAGCCCGCCTGCACTGGTAAAACAAAAAGTGGGTAAAACACAGATCAGCATTGATTATAGCCAGCCTTCGGTAAAAGGAAGGACCATTGGTGTTGACCTGGAACCTAAACCGGGGGAGGTTTGGCGCACAGGAGCCAATGAAGCCACTATTTTTGAAGTTGACAATGATGTAAAAGTCGAAGGCAAAGTATTGCCAAAAGGAAAATATGCATTGTTTACACTTGTTAATGATGATAACTGGACGATCATCTTCAATAAAACATGGAAGCAATGGGGTGCTTTTAAATACAGTGAAGCAGAAGATGCATTAAGGGTAGACGTAAAAGCGGTTAAATCCGAAGCGTTTGCAGAAAAGATGACCTTCACGATCGACGAAGATGGAAAAGTTAATTTGCTTTGGGGAGATAAGAAAGTTCGGTTTACTGTTAAATAAAGATCAGCTCCGGTCCGGGCCGGGAGTATACATAAATAAAAAAACCATCCTTTCAGGGATGGTTTTTTATTTGGTAAGCTATACTTTAATTACCAGCTCCTACACGCTGTTGCTCCTCTTCAGTTGCAGACGTCCTCCGCCTTGTTTGCCCCTGTTGCCTGCCAAAGCGATAAGTAAAGTTCACAGCATATTGCCTGTTGTCCCAGCGGTTCCTGATCGAAATATCAACAGTACCGTACTTTGTAAGGCCGGAATAGCGTTGCCAGTTAAAAGGATCACGTGCATTGAGGCGCAGGCTCGCTTTACCTTTTAATAAATTATTTTTAGCTATCCCTAAGTTCATTTGCCCCATCGGGTAGGATAATGATAATTGCTCAATGGTCTTATAACGATACCATCCGCTTAATTCTGCACTCCAGCCTTTTCCAATGGTAAAACTGTTGTTGATGTTAAATGTGAAAGATGTATAGGAAAGATTAAGGTCAACAACAACAGGCTGGCCCGTTTCATTGGATATGTAAGTGCCGACATAATGATTCCTGTACACATTGCCATATAGGTTTGTATTCCACCATTTTGCAAATTTCACCGGGGCACTTACTGCGATCCCTATATTCGTATACTTGGCAATATTATCAGAAGTGAGAAAACCAATGATCTCGTTGTTGGATCCTCTTTTGCGGTTAATGATATTTGATATCACATCTGTTGTATTCGTATAATTCAATGTAGTGTTCAGTTTTCCTTTATAGCTATGCGTTAGTTCATAATTATAAGAGAACTGTGGTGCCAGGTAAGGATTGCCCTGTCGGTATGAAAGTGAATCGAGGAAAAAAGTAAATGGATTCAGGTCCTGGTAGTTCGGGCGCTGTAAACGCCTGCTGGCAGAAAGTGTAAGCGTATTCTTTTTATCAATAGTATAGCTAACAAACACAGATGGAAAGAAACTTACGTAACTGCGCTTTACGTTGGAATTTGTAGAGGACTGCATTCCCTTTGTATTCGTGTTCTCCATCCTCAGCCCTGTTTGCACGCTCCACTTTTTAAACTCCTTGCCTGCATTCAGGTATGCTGCATTGATGTTCTCTGTATAAACAAAATGATTGTTGCGAGCATCCGGCTCCCAGTTATTGCCAGCCTTTCGTTCGTAATTTACCAGGTTATCCGACTTGACATAACTGGATTTGATCCCTGCTTCAAGCTTAATGCCGTTCTTATATGGATGAACAAAGTCAGACTTCAAAGAATAAATATTAATGGTTGAGGGAAGATGTCCACGCAGGAACATGGAATCTGCAGTTTGATTATTATTCCCATCAAAGAAGCCTGTGCTCAGCAACTGGTCGGATGTATTCTTATAAGTGGAATAGTCCAGGTCAAGTGTAAGTTCTGTTCCCGCCGTATCAAAATTATGTTTGTAATTAATATTGGTTCCAAAATTGTTCCAGCTTAATTCATTGGTGGTAGTTGAATTCAACCTTGAAAATACATCACCCTGCAGGTCGGTAAAAGTTGTAAACGTTGTTGGTCTCGGGCGCCCGGCAAAAAGAAATCCGTTAAATACGATGCCAAAAGTATTCTTCTTATTGGCAGTATAATCCATCCCAAGCTTCACTGTATAATTATTATTCCTGAAACGGAATGCAGTATTTACTTTATTGATGCTATCGATCTGCTTGCCATCACGGTAATACCTGCTGGTTATATCCAGCAGGCCCCGGCCTTCACGATAATTGTAAACAAAATTCCCAAAGAAGTTTACCTTATTTTTTTTGAAATTATAATTTAGGGAAAGGGTTGGCTTCCAGAGTATTTCTTCTTTACCATCCCTTCTGAAAAGCGAACTTGTATTACCCAATGAAATACTTCCGTTAGAACCCTTTGCCTTGCTTTTTTTCGTCTTGATATTGATGATACCCGAGTTACCCGCTGCATCATATTTGGAAGAAGGGTTTGTCATGATCTCGATCTGGTCAAGTGCAGAGGCTGGAAGGTTACGAAGCACATTTGCAAGATCAGCTCCGGACAAATACGTTGGCTTGCCATCGATCATGATGATAACGCCTTGCTTTCCCTTCAGGCTTATGTTTCCGTCATTGTCAACTGATACACCCGGGGATTTTTCCAGTACTTCCAGCGCTGTTGCACCTGCGTTTGAAGGAGATGCTTCCACATTGACAACAGTACGGTCAATTTTTTGCTCTATAAAAGGCCTTGTTGCAACAACAGTAACGCCCCCCAATGCTTTTGTTTGATGTGTTAATTGTATGGCAGGCATGTCAACAGCTGTTTTACCCACGCTGATTTCGAAAGGCTCACTCAATTTTTTTTCAAAGCCGGTGGCAGTAACTGAAAGAATGTATTTCCCTTCCGCAATTTTATCGAATGTAAAATTCCCTGACCTATCAGTCATAGCAACCTTGACAAGGCCTTTATCTGCCTGTCTTAAAAGTTGTATGGTTGCTGATTCTATTGATTTGTTTTCCGGATTGTTGATGCTACCTGTTATCTTACCCGTCCTGTTTTGTGCATAGAGCAAAAAGGATAGCAGCATTGCTGCTAAGAACATAGTACATTTTTTCATGGCAAAAGTTTTAGTTGGCTTACTTTAATTTTATGGCGATGTAAATTGCATTATTCACCAGGGAAGAAAAATATAAATATGGACAAATGGCAAAAAAACCTGTTCGTAGTTATTAAGTAAAATTCTGACAGGGCATTAACGGTCATACAGGCGGACAAAAGGTTTTGGGGCTAATGTAACAACCGCCAAAGTTCAACTGTTTTGCCGGAACCGGCACTTAATATCCATTTCTCATCACGGCTGAAAGCAACATCGTTGGCATCATTCGTGTGTTCGGAAAATGTTTGTATGATGATCCCTTTGTTGAGATCCCATAAGTGAATGCTTACTCCTCTATTTACTTTTGAATCACCAAAAAAGATTTGGAGCAATTCACCTATAACTGGTTTATCCCTGCCGCCACTTAACAGCCATTTATTATCCGCGCTACCACTGGCGATCAATTTTCCATTCGGGCTAAACCTGGCAACCCAGACTTCACTTGTATATCCTGTAAATATCTTATCCGGTTTTGCCATTCCATTGTCAACCAGGTATGGCTTATATAGAAATTGGTAATAAGCTGTAGCAATTGCAATGAGGATAAATGGAATTGCAATTAAAAAAAACTTTCTTTTCTTTTGTATGGACATGGAACGAGGTATGTGTTCTTAAAATGTAGTTTTTAATGCAAATCAAAATTGAACAAATGGATAAAATGCAGGATCGTTTTTAATTATTCATATCGTAAATTTGT
Organism: Ferruginibacter sp.; assembly: GCA_040006715.1. Lineage (GTDB taxonomy): Bacteria > Bacteroidota > Bacteroidia > Chitinophagales > Chitinophagaceae > Ferruginibacter. Next base: position 41,892 of record JBDTWL010000002.1, read on the forward strand.
ATCATGAAAGTTTATTTCATCAGTGGGTTAGCCGCAGACAAGCGGGTATTCAAACACATCAAACTACCGCCAGGTTTTGAGGCAGTTTATCTTGAGTGGATCAAACCGCTAAAAAATGAAAGCCTTGGATCTTATTCATTAAGGCTTGCTGAAAAAATTGATACAAAAGAAAAATTTGCGTTGATAGGTTTATCCATGGGAGGTATGATCGCTTCGGAGATCGCCAATAAATATAAACCTGCTGTTACTATATTGCTTTCAAGTGTGCCAACCAGTAAACATTTTCCAGTCCGGTTCAAGATCGCATACTTTGTAAGGCTTCACAAAGTATTGCCGACAAATTTTATAAAATCTTTTTCTATTATGAAGCGTTTTTTTTCAACAGAAGATCCGCAGGATAAGGCCATCATTAAACAGGTCATTAAAGACAGTGATACAAAATTTATCCGCTGGGCACTGGGCGCAATATTCCAATGGAAGAATGAGGATATACCTGATAATTTATTGCATATTCATGGAACAAGCGACAGGACATTGCCGATCCGTAATACTAACCCTACACACATTATTCATAAAGGAGGGCACCTGATGGTCATGAGCAGGGCAAAGGAATTAAATGACATCCTTGGAAAGATAATCACCTCCAATACCTGAATTTACAGGATGGTGAGATTACCGTTTATCTTAAATTTTTTTCCAACAGAGACCGTTAGTTTGGCGCCTGCAGATACGGTCTGGGGTATGTTCAGGACACATTCACCATTTAAAACAGGATCAATAATGATCTCAGCACCCGCAGGAAGGGTAGCAGGCGGGATGGCATTATTGCTCCAGTTAGCTGCCACATCCCAATTGCCGTTCCCGGTAAATGTATAGCCAATGGGGCCATTGGAATCTATACGGTAAACAGTATTATCCCCCAGTGAAACCGCATATAATTCACCGTCTTCTGCCTCACCAAAATCCGACATATTGTTAAATGACATTGCTTGTGTGGTAGTGGTAGCCGTATGCGTTAGTGAATCATATTTGACGATGTAAAATATACCTGTATAATAATCGGTGGCTACATAATATCCCCTGAAAGCGATATAGGTATTACCCCTGTAAACAGTTCCACCGGTCACGGCACCTGATGGATTTGGTGTAGCGTATGTGTATAAAGGGAAATTATAATTAGTAACAGGGCCGGCACAACCAACACTTGTATTATAAGTTACATTTCCTTCATAACATCGCCAGCCATAATTCACTCCTGTTGTAGAATCATGCGGGCGAAAGTTGATCTCTTCCCAGGAGTCCTGTCCCACATCCCCGATCCACATATCATAAGTGACCTTGTCAAAGCTCCATCGAAAAGGGTTTCGCAAACCGTAAGCAAATATTTCGCTGCCAAAAGGATTGCCAGCCGGGATCGTATAATAAGGTGAGATATCGGAAGTATTAACAGCAAAGCGAAGAATTTTTCCCAATAATATATCCGGGCTTTGCGCATTATTGGGCACATCACCCGTACCACCACCATCACCGGTTGATAAATATAAATACCCATCATTTCCAAAATGAAGTTCACCACCATTGTGATTTGAATTGTTTGGGTGCGGTATCGTTATCAAAGTATCCTTTGATAAAGGATCTGCAGCATTAGGATCGGATGCTTTTACAGAATATCTTGCCAATTGCAGGTCACCGTTACTATTATTATAATAAACATACAATAAACCGTTCGATGCATAATTGGGATGAAATGCGAGGCTCAGCAAACCCCGCTCACCACCGCTTTGAATACCGGTAACTGTGAGAAATGTTCCGATCAATCCGTATGCCTTATTGAAAACGAGGATAGTCCCGTCCTTCTGAACAATAAAGATCCGCTTAGATCCGTCACCTGCATGCACCAGTTGCATGGGCGAACTAAGGCCCGTTGCAATAACCGGGTTCAAAGACAACACAGGCTGTGCGGCCAAGTTATTTATAGATAATACAAGAATGAATGAAATGATTAAAAAGGATCTCATTGTATTGATTTTGGGTAATAAGGGCCTGAGCTGTTATGGAATAATTTTCTTAATGCGCAATTTAGATGCCAGAATCAACTATAATGGGTTTAAGCCCAAAAATCACCGTATAAGTATGGTGCTGCCTTTTTTATTGTAAATATTCCCATCTGCACCAATGGCTTCTATCACCCAGATATAAGCCTGCATTTCCTGTTTAATGCCTTTCCATGTCCCATCCCATCCCGGGCGGTCGGAACTCATCACATACATCAGTTTTCCCCAGCGGTTGAAAACTTTAAAATAACGTACCTGCCTGATGCCAATAAGTGTTGGCCTCAAAAGATCGTTCATCCCATCATTATCCGGGGTAAAGCCTGTTGGTACATAGATGGCGATCTCCTTAACTGTTTTTACCAATTGCGTATCAATGGTTGTGCAGCCACTGCTGGTCTTTATTTCAATTGTAAATAATTGTTCAGAAACACCCCTGAATACAGGTGTAAAGCTAAACGGGTTATCCAGGCTGCCGGCCGGTCTCCACAAAGCAGTTTCACCAATTTGCCTTGCCTGCAGGTCGAGTGGCAAATTAATAACAGCAATTTTTCCAGGGTAATTTATACCGGTCTTTGGTTTATCAATAACTACATATTGATTTATGGTAAGCATAGGCAGTGGGCACTCCATTGTACTAACGGCCAGGCTTACTATATATATACCCTCAGACCGGTAAACGGGTGGCGGCGGGTTACGAATACCTGAATATTGGCCATTGCCAAAATCCCAGGAATAGTTGATGGCCGATCCAACAGTATCAGCAGTATTGTTGATGACCTGCAACGGGAGGTCGATACAACCTGCTTTAGCAATAAATTCGGGAAATGCATTCTGTTTTACCTGAACGTTAAATTCAACGCTGTCGGCACAGATAGCATTGCTCCTGACGATCATTTTTACTTTATATGTACCCGCGTGCGTGTAACTGTGAACAACATCCCTGGTTGTCATTTCTGTTCCATCACCCAGTATCCATTTAAATTGCATGGTGCCTATTGCATTGCTGCTGGTATTTGTAAAACTAAATTTATTCCCCACCAGGCATTGATCAGCATCGTCTGTTATAAAACCTGCAACCGGTATTGAAGCAATATTTACTTCCTGCGCAACCGTATTCATGATGCAGCCTGTATTACTAAAAAGCCTTGCATAATATGATCCCGTTTGGAGCGGGCTATATTGAATTTGATTGGCCCCCGTGATCGCAATACCATCCCTGAACCATTGAATGCTGTCTGTCGGGTGCACCTTTAACAGGATACTGCCATTCCCCAGGCAATAGATAGGGTCGCCAATAACCTCCAGCCGCTCATCAACGGTGCCTGCTTTCACAAGAATGGTATCTGTTTGCACACAGCCGCCGCCACGGCTTTTTGTTGTAACAACATAAGTAGTGGCAATGGTTGGGTTGGCCGCTGGATTGGAGATAGTGGTATTGGATAAACCGGAAGCAGGCGTCCAGCTATATACCAAACCGGGCCGTGGAGGGGTTCCGATCGGTACGGGGTTATGATTGCAGGTAAAAGTATCCCGGCCCGCTTCTGCTGTTACAGTTAAATTATTTACCAGTTGCACATTTAAAGTATCCCTGCAGCCATAACCATTGTATGGCCCCAGCACTACTGCTACGGTGGTACCTACCAGTGGGGGTGGTGTAAATGTGAGCGTTTGATGTGAACCGAGGAAATGTGTAAATGCACTGTCATACCACCAATAATTCTGATACCCGTATGGGGCAATTACATTTACTGTTGTATCATCGGGACAAAAAGAGGCCCCGATAAATGAACTGCTGCATTCGGAATTCACATCGATATAGGCATAACCAAAATGCCTTTTGAAAGAACAATCAGCTGTCTTAAAAAAAAGCCTGATCTTTTTCCCCGCATTGCCATCAAGGTTAATGGAAACTGCTGACCAGTCTTTAAACCATACAGGTGTGTCCCCGCCGGGGTTGTCTGAAAGTACGAACCCGGGCAAGGGAGAGCCATTGGGAAAAAAGGTAAAAGAGGAACAATTTATCACAGTGTTATCGGTAACGTTAGTGATCTCTATTTCCATCCTGGGTTGCTGGTAAGGCTCATGGGTAGGATCCTGGAATACAACTGCATAATTGTAGATCAGGTTGTATACATTTTGATTTGCAGGAATTATGAATTCATAAGAGATCCCTTCTGCCTGGCCGCCCCCCTGGTTATTTCCAAGCCTTATGGAATGGCCACTACCATTGGGACAGTTTACCGGGAAATACCCATATTCATCAAGCCCTGCTCCCGGGAAAGCAGAATACATGGTATGTCTTTCCGCAATAGGCCCACCGGAGGGAGTAAGTGAAATTTGATTGTATCCATTATCGCCGGAAACAAAACCCGTATAGCAGGTCCATCCATTGAATGTTCCTGTTTCAAAATCAATATTAGGAGGGCAATTTTGTGCTGAGTTGGTAAAATAACAAACACCGGTCAACAGGGTTGTAAAAAGAATTTGCAACAAAAACCCGCAAAAGCAAATTCCATTTTTATATAAGGGCTTAAAGTTTGGCACAACCCCGGTTTAGTGACTAAAGTTAATGATTAATTCAGTTGATGTTATTGTTTTAAGTACGTGCAGCACGGGCATTGGTTGCTTCCTGGAAGGAATATATACCTGTTACCGATTAGTGAAACCACTGGTTTGACAGACAGGCAGGATTTCCCGGAGATAGAATGGGACTTCTAAAGAAATAACCAGTTAGATCGCCGGGCTCAGCAATAACAATTTAAAAACGGGGAAATTAATTCCTTATAGCTTAACGTAATATTTTATACCATTAATGGTTTGTAATTGCGTACCGGATTTAACCATTCCCTGGTATTCCTTTTTTTCTGTAGATAAATAATAAGTAAACGTGGCCCTGTCAATGTTTTTTATCCTTCCGGCTATAGCTTTATCATCAAAAGAAGCATAATAGGTTAGCGTAGTTGAACCAACAGATTTTAATTTACCGCGGAAAGCTTCGTTATCATATGTAGTATACCAATTGATGGCAACAGGTCCTACATTCTTCAATTTTCCTTTCAGCAATTCATTTTCATAGGAAGAATAATAACCCACATTAGCAGTGCCCAGGGATTTTACTTTACCACGCAAAGATTCAATATCATACGAAGCATAATATGTGATCAGGGTTTTTCCAATGTATTTTACTTTACCACGAAATGCTTCATTATCGTTTACAGAATAATATTCTACACGGCCGGTAAAATTCTCAAGGCGTGACATAGATGGGATCCTTTCTGAATACACTTCAAAACCCCATGCACTGATACCGCCATCAGCACTCATGGTTACCGTTACATTTTCCTCTAATAATATAGAGAAGATATCAAATCCCCCGTCTCTATTCAATGAGACCTTGGAAATTGCCTGCCCGTATGCAGAAGTAAAAAAGATCGTAACAGCGATCGCAAAAAATATTTTTTTCATACTGAATGATTTAAAAATGTTGTGATGAAGTGCTTTTCAAATATAACTGCTATTATCTATAAACTGCCAGGTTTTCCAGCCGATGGGTACTAAATCAATTATAAAGTTATACATAAAAGATGAGAAATGAAAATATCAGCGAAAGTAAATCTGGCATTGAGTTTTAGCCCCGGCCAGGTTGATCCTGCTCAGTGCTGTTGACTTTTATTCAGCACTGCAAGGCGGTCTATATTATTGATAATTGTTGCCTTATCCGCATTCGATCTTGCAAGGCTCAATGATATTTGATAATGTTCAAGTGCTTTTTCATTATCAACATTTGAATAAAGATTTCCCAATAACGAATGGTAAAGGTGGTCACCGGAAAGGTTTAATTTCTCCGCCTCAACAATGGCTTCCTGCTTTCCATTTGCTTTTGAAAGGGCATAGGTGCGGTTCAAGGCCGCAACCGGAGAATATTCCATTTGAAGTAATTTATTATAAAGTTGCAAAATACTTTCCCATTTTTCTGCAGTGTCGCCTTTTTTGGTGTGCCAGTAAGCAATCACCGCCTCCAAATGATATTTTGATAAATGATCTCCCTTTGAAGCACAGTTCAAATAAAATTCACCCTTACTGATCAATTCATTATTCCAGAGATTGCTGTCCTGGTCCTCGTATAAAATGACCGCACCGTTGATATCAGTCCTTGCTTCAAATCTTGATGAGTGAAAACACATCAGCGAAAGCAAAGCATTCGCAGGAGCCGTATTTGTTCGCTCATTTTCAATAAGCATCAAATTCAGCCGCATGGCTTCTATACAAAGGTCCTTCCTTAACACCGTGTTCTGCGAGGTGGAATAATAACCTTCATTGAACAATAAATATAAAGTGGTGAGAACGGTTTCCAGCCGCTTATCAATTTCCGGCAGGGTAGGCTGCTCTATTTTTATTTTCTCTGCCCGCAGTTTTTCTTTAGCCCGGTTCAGGCGTTTATAAATAACTTCCTTATTGGTTAAGAACGCATCGGCAATTTCCTCAGCGCCGAAACCGCAAAGCAGGTTCAGGGATAAGCCAATCTGTGCTTCTGCAGAAATGCAGGGATGGCATACCGCAAACATCATCGCCAACTGGCTGTCATTTATATTCTTGGTTGAAAGGTCGATCTCCATTTCTTCCAATACAGCAGTTGTCTGCCTTATCTCCTTAGCGATCTTTTGTGCAAACAGTGCATTGCGCTTTAAATAATCCTTTGTCTTGTTCTTAGATACGGTATAAAGCCAGGCCGTAGGATTTTCAGGCAATCCTTTCAATCCCCATAATTCAGTTGCCAATAAAAAACTATCGCTCACAATATCTTCCGCGATCTCAATATGCTCAATACCGAATAAATTACAAAGTACAGAAACGATCTTCCTGTACTCCGTCCTGAATAAATGCGGTATGAGTTCCGTTTCTTTCATGATAAAATGCCCCGTAAATTACAGGGCATATAGGGTTTTGAACATTATTTTACATTGGAACAATTTCTCTTACTTCCACATTGCCATTCATGAGGCTGAATATTGGACAACCTTTTGAAATTTCTGTGGCTTCTTCCAGTGATTCGGCGCGAAGGATCGAATAACCACCAACAGCTTCTTTTGTTTCCACATATGGTCCGTCTGTAACTACATTACCGGGGCGTACCACTTTTCCTTTTGAGTAAAGCCTGTTTCCATTACTCACCAGTTTATTCCGGGCAGCAATTCCGCCAAGCCAGTCCTGCCAGAGCTTCATCGATGCCTGCATTTGTTCTGGTGAAGGCTGAGGTTCATTGCTCGCTATTTCTCTCCTGAAGATCAATAAAAATTCTTTCATGATTAATTTGCGTTTAATTATTTATTTGAATGTAATGCCACGTTGTTCCCTTCCGTATCAATAAAAGAAGCCATGAAACCGATCTCATCGCTGATCTTTGTTTTTGGCATTACAACTTTCCCTCCGGCCTTTTCAACTTTTGAAAGTGCATTTGACAGGTCGGGATTCCCGTTCAGGTAAAGCTTTGCCCCATCTGTGCTTGGCTTGTGCATGGGACCCTGTACCAGGCTGCCGGAAACTTTGCCATTCATATTTTCGGCAGGAAAGAAGCCCATTTGCATGCCCATCATTTCCTGTACAGGCATATCAATTCCAAAGACCGTTTCGTAAAATGTTTTTGCACGTTTGATGTCTGCAACCGAGATCTCAAACCAATTGAGTGCATTTTCTTTTGCTGTCATGTTGTTATTTTTAAAATTAAAATATTTGTTGATACCCTAATGACGATCAGGTTTCGGTAATTGGACAATTTTTAAAAATATTTTTTTAATTATTTCGTCGTTGCGAGGTACGAAGCAAGCCGGATTGTTATTAGTTGGATCACTCTGGTTGCATCTTTCCCCACAATGAAGGCTAATTAATTTGATTCAAGTTCCTTTAACCTGTTCCTCGCTTCTTCATATGTTGGGCTAAGCAGCAATACTTTCTTGTACCAGGCAATGGCATCTTCTTTTCTTCCCAGCTTTTCATAAGAATTTGCAAGGCTGAACAATACGCGGTCCTTATCAGGAAAGGCTGCTGCATTGCTTTCAGAAAGTATCCTTGCATCTTCATACCGTTTCAGCTCCAGTAATTTAATACTAAGGAAATCCATGGATATCCAATCGGTATAATAATGTGCCGTATCATTTTTCAATTTCTGAAATTCATCAACTGCTTTTATTACGCCTTTAGATCCTATCAGCGTTTCCATGGCTTTGTGAACAGGCTGCTTTATTACAACAGGCTGATTGTACAACACTTTCGCCAGATTGCCGCAGATGCCAAAAAAATCAGTAGGCGAACTATTGCAAAGTATAACGATCAAACTGTTGGTTGAAGGGATGCGAACCAGGAAAGAAAGAAAGCCTTCTGTCATGCCTAAATGAAAATTTGAAGCAACACTATCCGTTCCGTATTTGAATTGCTTGTTGAACCATCCATAACCATATTGTGCAGGCCGCATACCCGGCGTAAACATTTCATCAGTTAGTTGTTTATTCAGCAAAGTATTATTGGCAAGAGCAATGTGCAATTTAAAAAGGTCTTCTATGGTTGAATAAAGATCACCGGTTCCCATAGTGTTCGACTGGTCCCTGAAATCGGAACTGGTATAGCCATTGAAATCATAATCATAACCCGTTGCCCTTTTTGGTACAACCTGCGTATGGAAATAAGATCCCGAACTGTTCATTCCTATCTTATCAAAAATATCTTCTTTCATTAATTGTGAATAGGATCTGCCTGTAACCTTCTCCATAATATAACCCAGTGTAAAATATCCCCAGCTGCTGTAAAAAAAACTTTTGCCAGGTTCAAATAGCAATGCTGAATCCATATACACTTTAATATAATCTTCCCTGGTAAAATTTTGCCGGCTGATCCTTGGAAAGAAATCCGGTATGATATCATAATTCGGTATGCCGGATGTATGGCTCAGCAATTGACGGATCGTTATCTTACTGCCGTTTCGCTTTGAAAACCCGGGAATATAATCTGAAATTGTTTTGTCAAGGCTGACCAACCCTTTCTGTACCTGTATCAGCATCAGCAATGCTGTAATGGGTTTTGATACGGAACCGATCATGAATTTTGTATCGGTTGTGTTGGGCATATTCCATTCCCTGTTAGCCATTCCAAAAGCATTCTTATAAATGACCTTGCCTTCTTCAGCAACCAGTACGGCACCGTCAAACATATTATATTGATGATAGGTTTTCATGATCTTATCCAGCTTATCTGCTTTGTTTTGCGCAAATGATAACTGGAAGATCAACATGAACAGGAAGGTAAATAGTGAATAATTCTTCATATTCCTGGTATTGATAAAAAATATTGTTTAATCAGGGATCTGTATTGTATATGAATATAACGGTTCTGCTTTTGTTCCAATATTTTTTTCAATCAGGAACTGTTCACTTACCGAACGTACCCTTATCTCGCCAACCAATCTTGGATCATCATCAAATAATAATTCTGATATAAAACTACGTTCTGCACTTTGCGATATCTCTATGTGTATATGTGCGGGCAAAGATGAATTGGGATAGCCTTTGGGTTTTACAGTATAAAATTCAAATTCTCCTTTTGCACCGGTTTTAAAATATCCGAAAAGCCTGGCATGCCTTCTGTCGCCTTCGTTCTTTAAAATATGCGGGGCAGTATCGGAATACCATCCTTCAGATGATGTCTGGTAAACATACACAAGCTTATCAGCAAGTGGTATACCTGATCTGTCAATTATCATTCCTTTGATCTTGATCTTCGTTCCGGGTTCATTATCGTTATTCAGTTTTATTTCCCCTGCTTTGGCATATTGTTTAATGAGTTCCCTGAATGGGGTGAGTGAATGTAAAGACATTAATGACGAATCAGAGAGAACTGCACTGATCGTTGTTTCTCCTTTTGAAAGTGTATCACTCAGAATATTTATTTGATCCTTCGGTTGCTGGCAGCTTGCAGTAATTGCACAACAGCTAAAAAGAAGTGAAAGCGAATTTTTTAGTTTCATGTTATGGCTTTTAAGCTCATTTTTAAATATACTCCTTTAAAAAGAGAAAAAAATTCAATTTTACATAACCGGTTCTTTTGGCGATACAAACTGGTACAGCCTTAAATTGCAATTCTGATGCTGCACGCTAAGCGTATAATGCTTAACTTTGCCCCCTAAAATAATTTTTGTATGAAGGAAGTATATATTATTTCAGCTGTACGCACTCCCATAGGTAGTTTTGGCGGATCGCTGAAAGGGTTTTCGGCCACACAGCTTGGCGGGTTGGCCATCAAAGGCGCATTGGAAAAAGCAGGGCTAAAACCCGGATCGGTAAATGATGTATTGATGGGCTCAGTGATACAGGCTAACCTGGGGCAGGCTCCTGCCAGGCAGGCATCCAAATTTGCCGGCTTACCCAATGAAGTGAATTGTACAACCATCAATAAGGTTTGTGCCAGCGGTATGAAAGCCATTTCGCAGGCTGCACAAAGCATCATGCTAGGTGATGCAGATATTGTTGTTGCAGGTGGTATGGAAAGCATGAGCAATGTTCCTTTTTATGTTGATAGTATACGCTGGGGCAATAAATATGGCAATACACAAATGATCGATGGCCTTGCGAAAGATGGCCTTACAGATGTATACGACGGTAAAGCCATGGGCAATGCAGCTGAGCTTTGTGCCAGCACCTGTGGCGTTAGCAGGGAAGAGCAGGATGCATTTGCTGTTGAAAGTTATAAACGCAGCCAGGCTGCAGTGAATGAAGGAAGGTTTACAAATGAGATCATTCCTGTATCCATTCCTCAACGTAGCGGCGACCCGGTTGTTTTTGCAAAAGATGAAGAACCATTCAATGTAAAATTCGACAAGATCGCTTCCCTGAAAGGTGCTTTTCAGAAAGATGGAACGGTTACTGCCGCCAACGCATCCACGATGAATGACGGTGCTGCTGCACTGGTTCTAATGAGTAAGGAAAAAGCAACAGAACTCGGCTTGAAACCCATTGCAAAAATTGTTTCTTATGCGGATGCAGAACAGGCTCCTGAATGGTTTACCACCACTCCATCTTTGGCTGTACCAAAAGCGGTTGAAAAAGCAGGATTGAAAATGGAAGACATTGCTTACTGGGAACTGAATGAAGCATTTGCTGTTGTTGGTATTGAGAACAGCAGGAGAATGAAACTTGATCCTGCGAAAGTAAATGTGAATGGGGGAGCTGTGTCTATTGGTCATCCGTTGGGTTGCAGCGGTGCAAGGATCATCGTTACACTGATCAATGTTTTAAAACAGAATAACGCAAAGTATGGCGCAGCAGGGATATGTAATGGAGGTGGGGGAGCAAGTGCGATGGTGATCGAGAATATTTAATTTATGATATATGATGTATGATTTGTTATTGACATCATACATCATATATCTCGCACCTCACATTATTTCGCCCCCATCTGTTGTAGGAACTTTTCCGAATTAGCCCTGGTGCCCGCAGTCGGATTTAAACTCAATGACTTTTTAAAACTTGTGATCGCTTTTTCCTTGTCTCCATTATTAAAATAAGCTTCCCCCAGGCTGTCCCATGTATTGGCACTTTTCGGGAACTTAGTTGTATTTAAAACGAATACCTCGATTGCCTTGGTCTTATTATTGGCATTCATCAGCTGGTAACCATATGCATTGATCTCGTTTTCGTTTGCTGTTGTCAATGCATCTTTCATGATCGTTTCCGATTCTGTTTTTTTGCCCATGGCTTCCAGGATATTTGCCTTTGTACTCAGCGTTACAAAACTTTTATTTTGTAACACGGCCTGGTCGATCCATGTCATAGCCTGGTCGAGGTTTGTCTTATTCTGGTATGCATAATTTGCAGCGGAAGCAAAGCCCTGCCAGTTAAAACCGATCGGCCCTTTAAGTTCCTGTACTGCATTTGCTATAACAATATCATCCACGGAGTATTCAATTTTTACGGGGAATTGTTTCTTTTCCCAATTCAAAACAAGTTCAGCGCTGTTCTTTGTAAGGTTGATAAAATCATACGTAAGCAATTCTGTATTTGGTATGGTACGCAATTGTATGTTTGTTCGCAACTGGTCATTCTTCTGATCATAAAAAAAGCTTCCCCATGACCTGCTGTCTTTTGATAAGATCACTTCACCGGTATTGTCTTTATTGATAACAAAGAATAAACCGTAATCTCCGGCAGGAACTGCTTTGCCTTCTACTTTCACCGGGTGTGAGAACCTTATCACCGTATTTTCGTTTGCACCTGCACGCCATGGCGCAGAATTGCCTGCACCGAACGCCTGCACGTTCCAGCCATAGGGCACAAGTGCACCCCATATTTCCCTGTCCTTTACAGAGGGCCTTGAATAATTTACATTTATCGTGGAGATGCCGATCGTTTGAGAAACACTGGCAGCGGGACTTGGTGTGCGTGGTGTTGTAACGCCTTGCGAACGGACGGATGCTGAAGCAAATAAGAACAACAGCAATGAAGCAAGTTTAAATGATGTTAGTTTTAGCATGTTTATTTTTTTTATTGTGAATGAATGTTTTGGTATTATAATTTACAGGTTTTAGTACTAATGATGCTGTAAAGGAATATTCCGGCGGTTATTGTCAATGATAAAAGGAGAAGATCCCGGATACCAGATACCGGAGGCTGGAAAATGTCTTATGGTATCTAAAAAAAATTAATAAAGAAAAATCGTGTATCAACCATTTAGTATCCAGCATCAGACATCTGGTATCCATTTTTTGTTTTATCTTTCGCAATATGTTAAGACAACTCCTTATCCTCGGTTTCCTGGCCTTCCTTGTTGCGGCATTTTCATTTAAAAGCAGGCATTCATCCGGCTCTTCCAATGCGCAGGTTGTAAAATCATTATACTTTAAATATGCCGCTGATTTCAGCAAAGAAGCTGCTGCTTTAAATAAGCTTGTCAAAAAAGGTGATGAGAAAAAGATACAGCAACAATTTTTGAAAACAAGGAAAGCATACAAGCAGATAGAGTTATTTGCACAATATTGGTTCACATTTTATGCAGAGAAATTAAATGGCCCACCCATCCCATATTTCGAAGAAGAAGAATCGGACATGCCGGTACAGGATCCATCGGGATTGCAGTTGATCGAATCATGGATATACCCGCACATCAACAGGGCTGAAAAAGACAACCTCGAATTACAGGCATCTGAAGTATTAAGGTATTCTATAGAATTGCCACAGGTAAATGAATCCTTTGCGTTTGATGACAACAATATCTTTGATGCCATCATGGAGCAATTATACCGCATCACAACTTTAGGCATCAGCGGTTTTGACTCGCAGCTTGCATTCAACAGTTTACCCGAATGCAGGTCATCTTTATTTAGCATACAACAGGTATTAAGGATCTACAAAGAAGATCTTGATAAACATACGCCAACTTCATTCGCTTCGCTTGATTCAAAATTATCCGATGCACAAAAATACCTGGAGCTGCACACCGATTTCAATGCATTCAACAGGATGGAATTCATCCGGCAATACCTTGATCCGATAACGATATCGGTTGGCCGCTTTAAAACTGCTATGGCATATGTGGACAATCCCGCCGGGCCGTATTACAGTGCCATTAAAAAGAATAATTCCCTCTTCACACCGGGGGCATTTAACCCATACCGCTTCCTGGATGACAACACTTCTTCACCTGATAAAATTGAACTTGGACGAAAACTGTTTTATGAAAAAGGACTTTCCAAAAACGGGAACCGCAGCTGTGCCTCATGCCATATCCCCGGGAAAGCATTTACAGATGGTTTAAAAACCAGCGTGGCGCTCGATGGCCATTCGCCTTTGCCACGCAATGCACCAACGATCTGGAATGTAGGTTTGCTGCGTAGCCTGTTTGTCGATAGCCGCAGCCGCAACCTGGAAGAACAGGTAATGCAGGTGTTGAACAATGCGAAAGAAATGCACGGTTCGGCAAAGGAAACTGCTGAAAAGATCATTCAACAGGATGCCTATAAATCTTTGTATGATAAAGCATTCCCCGGCCAACGGGGTGAGAAGGCGGCAGAAAATATCTGTAATGCCATTGCCTCTTATGAACGCACTTTAATTGCACTTAATGCCCGCTTTGATAGACATATGAATGGCAAAGGATATCTTTCCAAAAATGAAATAAACGGCTTTAACTTATTTATGGGCAAGGCAAAATGCGGTACCTGTCATTTTATGCCATTATTCAGCGGGGCCAAGCCCCCAAGGTTTTATTATATTGAAAGTGAAGTATTGGGTGTGCCTGCAAATGCAACTGCTAAACCTGCAATGCTCGACAAAGATTCCGGCAGGTACCTGTATAGCGGCTCCCCGGTACACCTGTTTGCTTTTAAAACACCATCACTGAGGAATGTTGCACTCACGGCACCCTATATGCATAATGGGGTCTTTAGAACACTGGAAGAAGTGATCGACTTTTATAATAATGGGGGTGGTAAGGGATTGCATATTGCACCGGCTAACCAGTCGCTTTCATTTGACAAACTCAATCTTACCAAAAAAGAAAGAACTGACCTGGTATTGTTCATGAGAACGCTGACAGATACTTCTACTGTATATTGATCAGGATACAGGATGTTAGATACTGGATACTGGATTGGTTCGATACAGTTCAAAGTTTTGAAAAAGTTCATGAAGTTATAATCCATTCCAGTATCCAGTATCTGGCATACGCCTTCAACCCCAATTTGTTTGTCTGCCCCCGATAGAATAAATTTGCCCACAAATAAACAAGTAAACCAATAAACCATCAATGCGACAAATAGCCTTTAGAGAAGCCTTAAGAGAAGCGATGCAGGAAGAAATGAGACGTGATGAACGCGTTTTCTTAATGGGGGAAGAAGTTGCCGAATACAATGGAGCTTATAAAGTAAGCCAGGGCATGCTTGATGAGTTTGGAGAAAAAAGAGTGATAGATACGCCCATTGCTGAACTTGGCTTTACTGCTATTGCAGTAGGGGCCGCTCAAAATGGCTTGCGTCCGATCGTTGAATTCATGACCTGGAATTTTGCCGTTCTTGCCTTAGATCAAATTTTAAATACAGCTTCTAAAATGTTGGCAATGAGTGGGGGACAAGTTGGATGCCCGATTGTTTTCAGGGGAGCTACCGGTAGTGCAGGACAACTTGGGGCGCAGCATTCCACTTCTTTTGAAAGCATGTATGCGAATATTCCCGGTATCAAAGTAATATCTGTAAGCAATCCATATGATGCAAAAGGATTACTAAAGTCAGCCATTAGGGATGATGACCCGGTTGTTTTTATGGAGAGTGAGGTCATGTATGGAGATAAAGGAGAAGTTCCCGAAGGAGAATACCTGATCCCGATCGGTAAGGCAAATATTGTTAGGGAAGGCACGGATGTTACGATCGTTTCATTCAATAAAATGATGAAAGTTGCTTTGGGTGCTGCAGAAGAACTTGCAAAAGAAAATATCAGCGCTGAAGTGATCGACCTCAGGACCATTCGCCCGCTTGATTGGTTCACTATCCTGGAAAGTGTAAAAAAGACAAACCGCCTGGTGATCGTAGAAGAACAATGGCCCTTTGCATCTGTTTCTTCTGAAATATCTTACCGCATACAAAAAGAAGGCTTTGATTACCTGGATGCACCTATACGCCGTATAACATCGGCAGATGCACCCATGCACTATGCACCCAACCTTGTTGCTGCGTATTTACCCGATATACCCCGAACCGTAAGACTGGTAAAAGAAGTGATGTACTTAAAGAAATAATATTTTGTGTATTCTGAAAATATATGGGAAGAAATGTTTTTTTTGTTTCTTTATAATGCTTTGCGGGCACAATAGCCAGTCGCAACATCTTTTTGCAAGCATTTTTATTGGAGAAAGCAATTACTCGGGTGATCTGCAGGAAAAAGCTTTTACTCTTGTACAGGCGCACCCGGCGATCGGTGTTGGTCTTTTGTACGAGATAAATGATAAAATGCTCATACGAGGTGATTTTACTTATGGCAGTATCAGTGCCCATGATAAATATGGGAAAAATAAAAAAAGAAACCTTAGCTTTTATTCAACCCTGTCTGAATATTCCATTGGATTTGAATATACCTTATTAAATCTTTACGTTTATAAAGCATCTCCCTATTTATTCACAGGAGTAGCACTTTATGATTTCAATCCATATACAAAAGCTGTAAATGGGAATCCCATTTATCTCGCAGAATTGAATACAGAAGGCCAGGGATTTTTTGATGGAAGAAAGGATTACAAGCTTCGACAGATCTCCATTCCTGTTGGAGGAGGCATTCAATGGGCCATCAATGATAACAAGCGGCTCGGGATCGTATTTGGGTTCCGCAAGACCTTCACTGATTATATTGATGACGTAAGTACAACCTTTGTTGATGAAACGCTGCTGGCATTGAACAGGGGACAGAAGGTGGCAGATATTGCATATCGGGGAGATGAACTTCCCAACGGTGCTCCGTATCCCGCAGGAGGTACAGTGCGTGGCAACCCTAAAAGCAATGACTCGTATTATTTTACCGGCCTCACTTTCAGGACAAGGCTGGTTCCGAAAAGAAGACAATGGAGATACAAGTATGATCTTAACAGGTCGACCAAGCCGAGTTTAAAATGCCCAACTGTATTTTAAAGTGAGGATTGAAGTTCGATACCGGATTTCAAACTTCAGACTTCAAACTTCAAACTTAATAAATGGCCTATCATTCATTGGAAGAATGCCTGCTTGATCTGGAAAAGAACGGGCAGCTTGTCAGGATAAGGGAAGAAGTGAATCCCTACCTGCAGATGGCAGCTATACATTTACGTGTCTTTGAATCGCATGGCCCGGCACTGTTATTTGAAAATGTCAAAGGCTCCACTTTCAGGGCAGCTTCCAATATTTTCGGCACCCTGGAGCGCAGTAAATTTATTTTTCGGGATAACCTGGATACAGTTCAACGCCTGATAGCATTAAAGAATGATCCGGTAAAGGCGCTCAAACATCCCTTTAAAAATTTCAACTCCGGCTTAGCTGCGCTAAAAGCCATGCCATTAAAAGATCCCGGGGCAAAACCGGTATTGGCTGATCAAATAAATATTTCAGACCTTCCGCTGGTGCAGCACTGGCCAAAGGATGGAGGTGCTTTTGTTACATTGCCACAGGTATATACCGAAGACCCTGATGACCCCGGTATCATGCATGCCAACCTTGGCATGTATCGCATTCAACTTACGGGAAACGATTATGAATTGAATAAAGAAGTGGGGCTTCATTACCAGATCCACCGCGGCATCGGCGTTCACCAGGCCAAAGCCAATAAAAAAGGGATACCGCTGAAAGTAAGTGTATTTATCGGTGGCCCGCCGGCACATTCAGTAGCCGCAGTGATGCCCTTACCGGAAGGTATAAGCGAAATGAGATTTGCCGGTGTGCTTGGAGGCAGGAGGTTCCGGTATGTTTATAAAGATGGATTTTGCATCAGCACCGATGCTGACTTTGTTATAACAGGAGAAGTGTATCCCGGCGACAATAAACCTGAAGGCCCCTTTGGTGACCACCTGGGTTATTACAGCCTGCAGCATTTGTTTCCTTTGATGAAAGTGCATAAAGTGTATGCAAGAAAAAATGCCATCTGGCCTTTTACGGTTGTTGGCCGCCCCCCGCAGGAAGATACCAGTTTTGGACAACTGATACATGCCATTACCGGCAGTGCAGTTCAGCAGGAGATACCCGGTTTGAAAGAAGTACATGCAGTGGATGCAGCCGGTGTGCATCCTTTGTTGCTGGCGGTTGGCAGTGAACGTTATACTCCGTATGCTCCTGCAAAACAACCTGCAGAGCTTTTAACCATTGCGAACCATATTTTAGGAACAGGACAATTAAGCCTTGCAAAATTCCTATTCATTACTGCTGATGATCCACAGGGTTCTGCGAATGAGAACAAGTTAAGTGCACGGGATGTTGAGCCATTCCTTCAATTTGTATTAAAAAGGATAAGGCTTCAGCGAGACATACATTTCTATACCAATACCACCATAGACACACTTGATTATTCCGGCACTGCATTGAACAGCGGCAGCAAGGTTGTATTGGCGGCTTATGGAGATGTCATTAGAGATCTTTCAACAGAAGTGCCAGGCGTATTGAAACAGCTAACAGGTTTTTCAGCTCCTGTGCCGGCGATGCCCGGTATTGTTGTGTTGCAATGCAGGCGTTTTACAAACTATGAAACAGCTCATGTGGAAATGAACGAGTTGAATAAGCAACTCCAGCAATATGTTCAACAATTAGAAAATACTCCCATGCTGGTCATTGCTGACGATACGGAATTTGTAACTGCAACACTTCGGAATTTTTTATGGGTAACATTTACAAGGTGCAACCCGTCACACGATATATATGGCATTGATCCTTTTACAATAAACAAGCATTGGGGCTGTAATGGCCCGCTGGTAATAGATGCAAGGATCAAACCCCATCATGCTCCGCCTGTGGAAAAAGATTCGGCAACAGAAAAAAGTATTGAGCATATCTTCAATAAGGGAGGAAGTTTATATAAAGCTATCAGTTAACCGAAATTCTAGTTTGGCTTAATTGAAAGAGAATTCAGGTCAAAAAAGCAATATACCTCTGCAATATCAAATAAGACCATCGCCTCGGCAGCTTTATCAAAAGCACATTCTTTCATCTCCAGATCAGCTTTGTCAATCTTTCCGAAAGCGGGAATGTCCTTCTGTGCAAAAAGAGGGCAGCAAAATACCGTGCACAGTAATGCTACAGTCATTTGTCTCATAAAGCAGTTGAGTTTGCTTTAAAAGTATAAATATATTATTAAACGTAACTTTATTTTATAATAACCTGAAATGAAATTAATACAGCTTGTTTTGCCTTTATTTCTTCTTCAATCATGCCTTGCCCAGCCGGCAGAGAAGATCCCAACCAATAAAGATGATAATACACTGCTTTGGGAAATAAGCGGCAATCGTTTATCCAGGCCAAGTTACCTGTTTGGTACTTTTCACCTGATGTGTAAGGAAGACATACGTTTTAGCAGCGGGCTTAAAGCGGCCATTAAAGATGCCGGGGAAGTTTATTTTGAAATGGATCTCGATGATCCTTCCAATACGCTTGGCGCTTTATTCTTTATGAATATGAAAGATAGCAAAGCGTTGAAGGACCTTTATACGGAAGCAGAATATACAAGGCTCAAAACATTTTTTGAAGATAGCCTTGGCATGCAGCTTACCTTGTTCCAGCGCATAAAGCCGAATTTCCTCGAAGCATTTCTCTACCCCAAAATGATGCCCTGCAAAACAATGAGCGGGGTAGAAGAAGAATTGATGAAAATTGCCAAGGAACAAAAAAAAGAGATCAGGGGATTTGAGACCATCCAATTCCAGGCAGCAGTTTTTGACAGTATCCCTTATACCAGCCAGGCAAAGGACCTTTTAAAAACAATTGACAGCATGGATATGTATAAAAAATATTTTGATACCATGCTGAACGTTTATAAAACACAGCAATTATCCGAAATGGAGAACATGTTCAGTAAAAGTGAATTTGGGATGGAAGAGAACCAAGATCTATTGCTTGATAACCGCAATAAGAACTGGGTTGAAATGTTGAATAAGATATTACCCGAAAAAAATATATTCATTGCAGTAGGAGCCGGTCACCTGGTTGGGGAAAAAGGGCTGATCTCTTTGTTGAGAAAAGCAGGTTATACATTGAAGCCGCTGCTGAATGAGTAACACAGGATTAGAAGTTTAGGGTTTAGGAGTTTAGAAGTCATAAAGAATTTAGAAACATTATAGGGTTAACCTAAACCTCTAATCCCTAAACTTTTAAACTATTTGATTACAACATCTTTAATGGTCTTTTCACCAAGCGATTCATTTACTCTTTCTATGATCTTTTCTTTTTGATAAAGCAATTCATTCTTTAATGGTGCTACAGTGGAAGTAATGAAAAGTGTTGTGCCGATTATCTGGATCTTATCGGTGTATTTCGCGATCGTCTTTCCCATCATCTCTTCCCACAATGCTTCTATACGCACAGCTTGTATGCCGCTTTTAAGCCGGCTGTGCTTTAGAAACTGGTTCATTGCGTCCTGTAAGGAAAGTTCACCCATGATGTAAAGTTACAAAATATTGTGGATGCCCTGCCGGCATTAGTATTTAGAAAGGCGGATGATGCGGATCAAACTGATCAGGAGGATTTAATGTAACAGGTACCTGGAATTATAGGTACCCGCTTGCATGAAAATCCATGTTATCCGTCCGATCCGCATCATCCGTGTATCTATCTGCCCGAAGGGAGCCGAAGGCAGTTTAATAAAAGACTATTTATAATTCAATGATCTGGAACAACACATCCAATGAATCAAAAGCTTCTTCCAGTCTTTCCCTGTGCGTATCAGTGATAAATACCTGCCCGTTATTTTCTTTGCACACCCATTGCAGCAATTGCTGCATCCGCCGGTTGTCTAATTTTTCAAACACATCATCCAATAGCAGGAGGGGAGCAAAGCCTTTTTCCTGCTTTAATAATTCAAACTCGGCAAGTTTTAATGCGAATAACAAACTCTTACGCTGGCCCTGTGAAGCAATGTTCCTGAACACCTGCTCATTCAGTTCGAAACTGATATCATCTTTGTGTATGCCCGCATTGGTTCTTTGCAACACAAGGTCTTTTTGACGTGACTGTTTCAATAATTCATCAAAAGAAGATCCATTTAACTGGCTGCTGTATTGTAAAGAAATGGTTTCTGCATCTTCTGCAATAAGGTGATAGAATTGCTGCACAAGCGGTATCAGTTGTTTTAAGAAATGATTTCTTTTTTTATGAATGAATTTACCCGGTGGTATTAGTTGTTCGTCCAGTATCTCAAGCACCGCCATAGAACTGTTCGGGTCTTCCTCCATTTTTTTTAAAAGACTGTTGCGTTGAAGCAACACTTTATTGTACACAATAAGCTGTTGCAGGTAACCGGCATCTACCTGGCTAAGTACCGTATCAACATAGCGCCTGCGGTTCTCACTTTTTCCCGTGATGAGTTCAATATCATCCGGAGCGATCATCACCGCAGGCAACACGCCCATATGTTTTGAGAATTTTTCATAAGGAACATCATTCAGGGAAAGCTCTTTCTTATTGCTGCCGCGGTTTATACAGATCACTTTTTGTTCCTGTCCCTGTTTTCCAAAAAAAGCTTCCAGCCGAAAGCCCTCCTTGTCAAAATTTACCACGAGTGAATCAGTACCAGAAAAATAACTCTTGGTAAAACAGCAATAATAAATGGCATCCAGGAGGTTTGTCTTGCCCTTGCCATTAAGGCCGCAAATGCCCACTACATTCTGAGTAAACTCAAATGAATTAAGATCATAGTTCTTGAAATGGGTAATGATTATTTTATTGAGCGTGAGCATGCGGGATGCAAGATACAAATGATAGCAGAGATAGTGTTACATGCGATCCAATCATCCCCCGGGTTCATACATTTATGATATCAGGTATAAAAGCAATGATGGCTGGCTGACTGAAAAAAGGCACATTCCTGTTGTTCAGGTAAATGGAAGCAGATCCATAGGAAATTGAATGTCATTTTCTATTTATATGACTATGAACCATTTTACAATTTCTCCCTTATCTTTGCCGACTAAAATTTAGATCCATTGGCTACAAAGTTTTCTAAAGAAACTTATTTGTATTGGTACGAACTCATGCTGCTTTTGCGCCGCTTTGAAGAAAAAACCGGCCAGTTGTACGGAATGCAGAAGATCAGGGGGTTCTGTCATTTATATATCGGCCAGGAAGCCGTTGCGGCAGGCTGCATGACAGCTACCAATGCCGATGACAAATTCATTACCGCTTATCGTGACCATGCGCTTGCTATTGCCAAAGGGGTATCTGCCAAAAGCTGTATGGCCGAATTATATGGTAAAGCCACCGGTTGCAGCAAAGGAAAAGGTGGAAGCATGCACTTTTTTGGCCTGAAAGAGAATTTCTTTGGAGGACATGGCATCGTGGGCGCACAGATCGGTACCGGTGCAGGTCTTGCTTTTGCAGAAAGATACCGCGGTACAAAAAATGTAGTGCTTTGCTTCTTCGGGGATGGCGCTGCCAGGCAGGGAATGCTCCACGAAACATTTAATATGGCTATGCTGTGGGACCTGCCCGTAGTATTCATTTGCGAGAACAATCATTACGCCATGGGAACATCGGTAGCACGTACAAGCAAAACGCTGGACATTTATAAATTGGCTGATGCTTATGAAATGCCTTCCGACAGTGTTGACGGCATGAGCCCGGAAGAAGTACACAATGCCGTGCTGAGGGCAGTGAACAGGGCAAGGGAAAAAAGTGGCCCGACTTTACTTGAAATTAAAACATACCGCTATAAAGGTCATAGCATGAGTGACCCACAGAAATACAGGACAAAAGAAGAATTGGAAGAGTATAAAGAAAAGGATCCCATCGAGCAGGTATTGAACGTTTTAAAAACCCAATACAAAGTAAATGATGCGGATATAGAAGCAATACATGAAAGGGTAAAAAAGGAAGTGGAGGAATCAGTGAAATTTGCTGAAGAAAGCCCATGGCCTGATGATAATGAATTGCTGAAGGATGTATATGTGCAGCAGGATTATCCTTACATTGTTGATTAGTTTTAAAATTTTTATAGTAAAACAAATTTCATAATTAAAAAAATGCCGGGTTTCCTAAATAAAGATTTGGAACGAGGGCGATACTTAAAATGGCAGAGAAGAATGTAACAACTCCAGCAGCAGCAGCGCCAGCAACTGATGCAGTAACAAGAGCAAAGGGTTTTTGGGACAAATACAGCAAGCCGATCATTTATGCCGGTTCTGCGATCATCCTGCTTATCGGTGGCTGGTATGCTTATAAGAACTTTATCGTATTACCCAAAGAAAAGAAAGCCAGTGAAATGATATTCCCGGCAGAAACCTTATTTGATAAAATGGCTTCTTCCGGTTTTAATAAGGATTCTGTAAGCCTTGTTTTGAACGGGGGCAACAATGGTGGTACAAATCTTACCGGGATATTGAAAGTTATCAGCCAGTATGGTGGAACACCTGCCGGCAACCGTGCAAAATACATTGCGGGCGCATCTTACCTGCAGATAAAGGAATTCGATAAAGCGATCAAATACCTGAAAGAATTTGATGGCAACGGTGCAGACCAGGTTCAAAGCAAAACTTATATCATGCTTGGCCATGCTTATTCAGAAAAAAAGAATACCGATGAAGCATTGAGCTATTATAAAAAAGCCGCGACTGTTAATACAAAAGATGAATCAATAACGCCTTATGCATTGTTGATGGCTGCTTCTTATGCCGATGCATCGGGTAAGAACAAAGAAGCGATCGACCTGTTTAAAGAATTAAAAGATAAGTATCCTACCTATAGCGCAGTGACTTCCGGCGACGTGGATAAACACCTGGCACGGTTAGGTGTATTTGACTAAATTTATATAATGGGTGATTAAGTTTCAAAATTATGGCACTGAGTTCATCTGAAATTATTGATACAACAGGCATCCGGTTAGCAAAGGATGCCTGTGTTATTATTGTCCGTACCGAATGGAATGCACATATCGTTGACCTGCTGGAAGCCGGTTGCGTGGAAGTTTTGAAAAAACACGGGGTCCATTATAAGATCGTAAATGTACCAGGCGCTGTTGAGATCATCTTTGGAATAAAAAATTACTGGGACAACCACAAGTATAAAGATGACAGGCCGCATGCATTTATTGCATTGGGTTGTGTATTGAAAGGCGACACGCCTCATTTTGAATATGTCTGTCATGCTGCAACGCAAGGTATCCTGCAGCTCAACCTCACACTTCCCATTCCAACAATTTTTGGCTTGTTAACAGTGAATAACCAGGAGCAGGCTGATGAAAGAACAGGAGGGAAGCACGGGAATAAAGGTGCTGAATCTGCTGCTACTGCATTGAAGATGATAGCATTGGCAGAATCGTTTAAAAAATAACAAAAGATAGCTGTTTCAAGAATTAAAAATAAAAATATTATTAGGGTTACCATGAAAGTTCAATTATTCATCCCCTGTTTTGTAGACCAACTCTATCCCCAAACAGCATTCAACATGATAAAAGTGCTGGAAAAAGCAGGCTGTGAAGTAGGGTACAATACCAACCAGACCTGCTGCGGGCAACCCGGTTTCAATGCAGGGTTTGTGGATGAAGCAAGAGCTGTCGCCACAAAATTCCTTAAAGATTTTGACACGGTTGATTATATCGTTGCCCCCAGTGCAAGTTGTGTTGGCTTTGTAAGAAATTATTATCCCAAACTATTTGACAATGCTGCTTCGCACAACAAGGTGAAGGACCTTGGTAAAAGAGTATTTGAATTTACCGAGTTCCTGACCGAGATCTTAAGGAATGAACAATACGGAGCCACATTAAATGCAAAAGCCACTTACCATGACAGTTGTGCGGCATTGCGGGAATGTAAAATAAAAGCAGGGCCAAGAAAATTATTAAGCAATGTAAAAGGGCTGGAACTCGTTGAAATGAATGACAATGAGACCTGCTGCGGATTTGGAGGCACTTTCTCTGTAAAATTCGAAGCGATATCGATTGGCATGGCAGATCAGAAAATACAAAATGCATTGGCTACCGGTGCTGAATACATTATCTCTACGGACCTTAGCTGCCTGATGCAATTAGATGGTTATATCAAGACGAAGAACTTTCCATTAAAGACCATGCACATTGCAGATGTATTGGCGAGTGGATGGGAATGAATGTCATGCTGGGCGTTAGTAAAGCATCTGTACCGTAGTACTGCAAACTACCAAGACAGATCCCCCGTTCCCCTGGCTGACAAAAAAAAACGGGGAATGATCCCCGTTCTAAATTAAAACCTACACGACATTTATTTTTTACCATGGAGCCGCTTCGTAAGGAAACGAGCCAAGGAATGGTTTGTCATTTGCATTTACATGATCACTTGTCAATTGGGGATTGCTTGTAGCGGCAGGTCCACCGAAGATCAATATCAATTCAACATCTATCACATCATCAGACAATGTTCTTCCTGTTAATACATTGGTACCATCATAGAAACTGGTAACACCCGTTGTTGATGCGGTCAACACATCCGTAGCAAGAACTCCTGTAAAAGTTGCGGCATCCAAACCAAGCAGGTTGGTTGTATAACCCGGGTTCAATGCAAGCAACTGCGTTTGAAATTTGCTTTGGAAAGCAGCGCCCATCGCTGAAGGCGTGGTTCCGTTAAATACATCTTTGTCTGCTGCAGAAACAAATACCGTGTTGATGGCAGGTCTTCCCATTTGGTCTCCACCCTCGTAATAAACAGTTGCAGGAACATCATCATCTTTTTTGCAGGCGCCTAAGAAAAGCGTGCTGCCGATCAACAATGCTGAAAATAATTTTATATTCTTTTTCATTTTATAATTTTTAAAGGGTTAATTAAATTCTCTTTTTTGATTCTACCCATACATTGATCTTTCCACCGGTAACAGAACCTAATAAGGTTTTAGGAACCTCAACAACAAGGCTCATAACATTTGTACCGGCAAAAGTATCAGTGCCTGGATTATTAAATCCGGTAGCTGTACCGCCTATAATAGCTTTATACCTGTTCAGGTCAAAAAAGAAAGGATCATCCCTTGGGCCTGCAAATACTTTGATACCTGAACCGCTTGTTCCGATCTCAGGTGCTGCTGCACCATAAGCTGTAACAGTCACAGAAGCAATAGCAGAACCTTCCAGTTTACTTCTCGCACCTGTTTCTGAAGGAGCTACCGGGCCGTAAATATTCATCTTGTTGGTTGAGGCATCATAAATACCCTGTATCACCAGGTCTTCCTTGGCATCACCATTTGTGTCAATATTGAATTCGATAAGTGTATTGGCATCAAATTTCAATGTGGCAGTTTCTGCAGGTGTGTGCAGGCCCTGCGTATTGGCTACAAATACCAGGTTGTTTGGATCCGTTGCACGGAAAACGTACAGATCAGTGATGTCAGTGGTTTGATTCGTTACGGCTGGTGCATCTTTGTGATCTGCTGCATACATGATCCCGCCTGTAACAATGGCTGCGGTTATGATACCTGCCAGCAATAGTTTTTTACTTTTCATTGTTGAGATTTTTTTGATTAGAAATTGGGTTGCTTAGGTTAATAAAGCGTTTACAGGTTCATGTACGGGGAAAGGATCATTCCAGTTTTCAGTTAACCTGATTTTTTTAAAATATGCCATGTTTATTACATTTTATTTCCTCAACAAACAAAGTATATCAACCTTATTATTTTATATTTGAGCCCCGAAACAATTATCAATTCATAAACCTTATACCACGATCCATGGCTCATTGGCTCATTAAATCAGAACCCTCCGTATACAGTTGGGACCAATTTGTAAAAGACAAACAGACTTTCTGGGATGGCGTACGCAATTTTGCTGCACGCATTCATTTACGGGCAATGAAAAAAGGGGACGAGGTGTTTTTTTATCACAGCAATGAAGGAATGGAGATCGTGGGAATTGCTAAAGTATCAAGGGAAGCTTACCAGGATCCTTCCACAGATGATACGAACTGGGTGGCCGTGGATTTCAAGCCATCAAAAAAATTAAAAAAACCGGTATCGCTTGTCCAAATGAAAGCAGAGAAGCGCCTGGCAAATATGGCACTCATTCGTATTGGCAGGTTATCCGTTTCCCCCGTAAGCGATGATGAATGGGATATCATCCTGAAAATGGCGGGAGAAAAATAAATTGAACTCTTTTGCTGTACTGTTCGTATATCAGCTAAAAAATATCTTGAAAAAAATAATAGCCGCCCTCGCTTTCCTGGCAGTCCTTGATTCCTGCAGCAATAAAACAAAGCCCGTTGTTGATATCGTTTTTACAGACAGCCTGCTCACCCATCATTCCAGGTCGCTTGCACAAAACTTGAATGAGCAGAACTTGATTTTTTGGAAGAACAAATTAGACAAATCTCCGCGTGGTTATGTAGAAATGCAGCAATATGCAGGTACCCTTGCCGGCAGATTTCACCTATCCGGCGATATCAACGACCTTAAAAGGGCCGACAGCATATTGCGTTGGCTGAACACTGAATTCAAAGGTAAAGACGCAGGCATTGTCCGGGCACTGGCTGTGCATGCCATTACGCAGCACAGGTTTGCTGAAGCAAGTGATCTTGTGCAACAGGCCCTTGCAATTGGTAGTGAAAAATACATTTCCGAGTTATTGAATTTTGATGCCGCATTTGAACTGGGCAATGTTCAACTGGCACAAGATATTTTAAAGAGCGTAAAAAGCTCAAATGAATACGGCTATTTTTTCAGGCTTTCAAAATATGATCACCTGGAAGGAGAACTGGATAGCTCGATAGCTGCCATGAATAAAGCAGCTGAGCTTGCAGGTAACAGCATCAGTTTAAGGCAGACCGCCCTTTCAAATACCGCCGACCTGTACATGCATGCTGCTTATGCAAAGCACGCAAATGAATTGTATATGCGAAGCATCAAACTGGATGCTTCCGACCTCCACAGCATCATGGGTATTGGCTGGCTGGCATTGGTACATGATAAAAATGATGAGCTTGCAGAGAGGATATTCAAATTTGTACAAACACAAACACAATCACCCGAGGTTTTGTTGAAACTGGCACAGGTTGCGGAACAAAGAGGGGATAGCATAGCAGAAAAGAAATACGCGGATGAATTTGTGCTGGCAGTTTCGGATACGCTGTATGGTAATATGTATAACAAATACCTGGTCGATCTATACAGTAATTTTTTACATGAACCTGCAAAAGCAGTCAGCATCGCTGAAAGGGAGCTTATGAACAGGCTTACTCCACAAACTTATAGCTGGTATGTATGGAGCCTGTTTAAAAATGGCCAGCCAGACAAAGCATTGCAGTTCTATGATAAATATGTTTCCGGCAAGCCTTTGGAAGGATTAGAACTTTATTATATGGGCAAGATGATGCAGGCCCTGGATAAAGGTTATAATGCTGAACAATATTTTAAAGTAGCTTATAAGAACCGTTATGACCTTAGCCCGGCGAAAGCAAAAGACCTGGAAGAAATTATGAATGATCCTCATTGAACATTGTTTGTTGAACTTTGAATATTGAGCGTTTATAAACATTCCAAAAATATTCAATACCCAATTTTCAATGCTCAATTGTCAACCCAAGACCCGCGATCAAAAGAATATTCTTTGAACCGTCCAGAATGCTGCAATTAAAGCAATGATTATTGATAAAGGAATTACAACTGCTTTTCTGTACACAGGTTTATCGCCCAGCCATTTCCCTACCAGGAAATAAGCAGCAAGGATGATGGTAAGCTGTCCCAGTTCCACACCAACATTGAACATGACCAAAGAACTCAGGTACGAGGTCTTTGGAAGGCCGAGTTGCTGTAATGCACCTGCAAAGCCCATTCCATGCACAAGGCCAAAAAGAAAGACCACACCGATCCGGGATGCTTTCAATTTCGGTGAAAAAATATTTTCCAAAGCCACATACATGATCGATAGAGCGATCAATGGTTCCACGATCCCGGGTGAAGGTTTTATTACATTGTACATGGCCAAACCCAGTGTAACTGAATGAGCAATCGTAAAGGCCAAAGACTGCCACATGATCGGTTTTAATTTCGGGCTCAGGAGAAATAAGCTCAATACAAATA
The DNA here is from genome assembly GCA_040006715.1 of Ferruginibacter sp. Classification (GTDB taxonomy): domain Bacteria; phylum Bacteroidota; class Bacteroidia; order Chitinophagales; family Chitinophagaceae; genus Ferruginibacter. Next base: position 70,665 of record JBDTWL010000002.1, read on the forward strand.
AAATATGATCAAATCCCAATGGGAGTATATGTTTGAAGCCAAGCTGCAGGTACAAAACAGCAGCATCTCCTTTCGACATTTTCTCCAAATCAAGTACTACGTCATGTGCAAATACGGTGTGGCAGCAAATGATCCCTAATAGCAGGATGGCAAGCGTCTTTTTTGTCATCTCGTTCTTGTGCTGCATCAATTTTTTTGATCTATCTACGAAAATAAATATTAATAAGTTTAACCCCGCCAAATATCTGTGGCCTTATATCAGCTAAAATATACGGAAGAGAATGAGATCGATCCTTAAAATTCTATGTGTCTAATTTTTCAATGGGTCAACCCACACGATTGTATTTCATTTAACATTTAAAGCTGGTTACTTTATTTATGTAAAATGTATCAACCAGCATCTAACATTAAAACTCACTGTATGAAAGCAAAACAATTTTTATCTGCCATTTTATTAATCTCCATTTTTATTTCCTGTAACAAAGCCAAAAAAGACAACATCAGTGATTCCAACCTGGAGTTGAAAAAAACCGAAGCGGATAACCGGGGGGCTTTTGAGTTATACCAGACTACCGATACCACGATGCCTGTATCGTCACAGGCGCCGCCGGTGAAGGTTTCCAATCCCGACTGGGACAAGAAGATCATCAAAACTGCCATGCTGCGGCTTGAAGTACCTGATTTTAAAAAATACAATGAATCTGTTCATAAGACCATCAAACAATATGGCGGCTATGTTGCAGGAGAAGAGCAAAACCTGTCTGACGAAAAATCTGAAACTACCATTACCATAAAAGTGCCCGTTGATCAATTTGAGGGAATGATAGACCAGTTACCGGGCCAATCCGTAAAGGTCCTTGAAAGAAAAATTACCACGGAAGATGTGACCGGCGAAGTAGTTGATACCAGGTCAAGGCTGGAAGCGAAGAAACAAATGCGGTTGAAATACCTCGACTTCCTGAAACAATCGAAGAACATGGAAGAGGTATTACAGGTACAGGCAGAGATCAACAGCATCCAGGAAGAAATTGAATCTGCTGCAGGCAGGATAAATTTTCTTTCACACCAGGCTTCATACAGTACCATCAATCTCACGTTCTACCAGCCTTTCGCAGGTTTTAAGCCCGGCGACAGCAAGCCAACTTTTTTTACGAGGTTAACAGTTGCATTCCGGTCCGGCGTTGAATGGTTTGCCGATATTTTTGTCGGGCTGATGTCCTTATGGCCATTTATCCTGATCAGTATCCTTGCTGTGATCATATGGAAAAGATCCAGGGTCCGTAAACCCATTCAGCAGAATGCGTAAGTTTGTTCCATGGATAAAAAACATATCGTTGTATTGACGGGTGCAGGCACCAGCGCCGAAAGCGGTTTAAAAACATTCAGGGACAACGATGGATTGTGGATGGGCTATAATATCGAAGACGTAGCAACACCCCGTGCATTCAAAAGAGATCCACAATTGGTATTGGATTTCTATAACATGAGAAGAAAAGATGTGGCAGCTGCTGAACCCAATACCGCACACTTAGGCATAGCCGCACTTGAAAAAGATTTTAACGTAACGATCGTTACCCAGAATATTGATGACCTGCATGAAAGGGCAGGCTCTTCAAATGTCCTCCATTTACACGGTGAGATATTTAAAATGCGCAGTGTTGACGATGAACATTTAATCTCGGATATCAGGGGAGAGATAAACCTTGGAGATAAAGCTGCTGATGGTTCGCAACTGCGGCCCCACATCGTTTGGTTTGAGGAAGCTGTGCCGATGATCGCGGAAGCTGCTGCTGTTATGACTGCGGCAGATATTTTTGTGCTGGTAGGAACTTCATTACAGGTTTATCCAGCTGCCGGTTTGATCGATTTTGTTCCGGATCATGTTCCGAAATACATCATTGACAAAAAGATACCGCCGGTAAACAGGTATCAAAATATTATTGCTATTGAAAGTTCAGCAACGGAGGGGGTAGGGGAGTTATTAAAAATCTTAAATCTTTAGCCACGAATGCACGAATAAATTTAAAGGAATTAATTATTCTTTCTTCGTGCATTCGTAGCAATATTATTATAGAAATATTTACAATTGTTTTCTTGTCTCTACGAATTCAATACCATGTATTTTTAATTCTTTTAAAACAGGATCATAGATCTCTTTGGTAACTGGAATGTGTATCCCTTTCATATTGATCTGACCTGATAAAATCAATTTTGCAGCAATCCCCAGTGGCAGGCCAACAGTCTTTGCCATGGCTGTATGAATACTGTCATCGCCTTTTACCAGCAAGGAACTGTGAATGGAATTTCTTTTTTCATTGATCGTATATTCAATTTCATGCAGCATCACGATCATATCCTTATCGGCAGGCTTTAATGCCAGTTTTTGTTCCAATGAAAGCTGCAAGACGTCTGCTGCAGAACATTTCCCTTTATTGATCATGGTTTCTGTATCGTCCATTCCAAGGTAGAAGAGTTGCTTCAGGGTAAGATTTGCCTCGTGCATTTTTATTGCAACCGTACTGGTAGCAAAATCTTTTACCTCATCGAGTTCAATATTCTTTAGGCCACCGGCTTCGTCAACGATCATAAAATTATCAACAGGCTCTTCTCCTTCCAGCTTAGCTTCTTCTTCGGCTTCCATTATTTTCATGAGGTTCTCCAGCAAAGATTTTGTTTGGGCAAAGCGCTCGGAAAGTTTTTCCTCCAGCCAGTCGCCAAAACCATTGTTGGCCAAATGTTCTTTAAAAAAATCATGCAGGGTCCTGCCATCGGTCTCATAGGCAAGGGTTTCATCTGTTAATTTCAGATCTACCACATTTTTCCAGCCGTACATGAAATCGGGATAGCGCAGGGTAGTACGTATAAAGGTTTCTGCTTCATGCAATCCATACAGGTCGATATAAGGCAAACTGTTCCGGTTCGGGTAATAACTTAATACCGGTACTTCATCACTTCCCGTCATCACTTTCCTGGCAGCATCAAATAAAGACTCATAATTTTCAGTGATCATGATCCCATCCTGTTTGTAAACGGCACCCGATTTTCCTGCCAACACTATATTCCTGGGGTTCCAGGTGATCTTATAATGCCAGGGGTTGTCATCGCTTTCAGGGGCTATCAATCCACCGCAATGGCTTTTAAAGGAATTTACAACTGCGCCGGATGTCTTTATCTCATCCAGCAATTGCATGGCACTCATGTGGTCGATGCCCGGATCAAGACCCATTTCACAAAGGAATAAAAGGCCTTTATCTTCTACAGCTTTTTGCAATGCCTTTATTTCATCATCGGCATAAGAGGCCGTGAGTAAATTCTTGCCATATTCAATACAATCTTTCGCGATCAAAATGTGCAGGGCAGGGGGCATCATGGAGATCACAATGTCGGATGCTGCCACCAGTTCCCCACGCTTCACATCGTCTTTTATATCCAGTTCAACAGGTGTTGCTTTGGGATGATGCTTTGTTTTCTCTTCGATCAGTTTTTTATTGGCATCTGCCACAAAGATCGTCCAGTTATTTTCCGTGGCCTGGACAAGCAAATAGTCAATTAGAACAGAAGCCGATTTTCCGGCTCCAAACAATACGATCTTTTTCAAACTTTTTATTTTTGGGCAAGTTATAATTAAACAGGAAGATTTCACGCAAAGCCGCTAAGAAAGAGGATAAAAGCTACAATTCAGGGTTTCTTTTGCGGCTTTGCGTTGCCTTTGAGCCCTTGCGTGAAACTCCTTTTAATGACTTCTCCACATATTAACTTTTTTTGTGTAAAACATTCGCAAAAAAGGCCGTTTTTGATGTTGAAAAACCACTTAAAAACGTTAGTTTCGCAGCCTATAAAACTATATGGAAAATCAGGAAAATTTAGAAGAAGGAAACCTTAATAACCGGGGCAAAATTATCCCAGTGAACATTGAGGAACAAATGAAAACGTTTTACATCGATTACTCTATGAGTGTGATCGTAGGACGTGCCCTCCCGGATGTAAGAGACGGCCTCAAACCCGTTCACCGCCGCGTGCTTTTTGGGATGAGTGAACTGGCAAATTACAGCAACAGGCCTTACAAGAAATCTGCCCGTATCGTTGGTGAAGTGATGGGTAAATACCATCCCCATGGTGATGCATCTATTTATTTTACCATGGTTCGTATGGCACAGGAATGGTCCATGCGATATAAAATGATCGATGGCCAGGGTAATTTTGGAAGCCAGGATGGCGATCCCCCGGCAGCCATGCGTTATACGGAAGTACGCCTGGAGAAATTTGCCGAGGCAATGATGGAAGATATTGACAAAGAAACAGTGGACTTCCAGTTGAATTTTGATGATTCATTGAAAGAGCCGACTGTCCTGCCAACCAGGGTTCCCCAATTATTGTTGAACGGGAGCAGTGGTATTGCTGTGGGTATGGCAACCAATATGATGCCGCATAACTTGTCAGAAGTCATTGATGGCTGTATAGCCTATATTGATAATAACGAGATAGAAGTGGATGAACTGATCAAATTCGTAAAAGGCCCGGATTTTCCAACGGGTGGTATCATTTACGGTTTTGAAGGCGTTAAAGCTGCGCTGCATACAGGAAGGGGCAGGGTGGTTGTTCGTGGTAAAACCAATATTGAGACGGATAGCCGTGGGAAAGAAAAAATCGTTATCACTGAAATACCATACCTGGTAAACCGCGATGAGCTTACCCAAAAGATCGGTGACCTCATCAATGATAAAGTGATCGAAGGGATCAGTGATGTAAACAATGAAAGTAATAACAAGGAAGGCACCCGTATTGTTGTTGAGCTGAAAAGAGAAGCAGTGGCACAGGTCATCATTAACCAGTTGTATAAATATTCCGACCTGCAAACATCGTTTGGTATCAACAATGTGGCACTGGTAAAAGGAAGGCCAAGGGTATTGAACCTGAAGCAACTCATCGCCGAGTTCATTGATTTCAGGCATGAGGTTGTTGTAAAGCGTACAAAATATGAATTGCGCAAGGCAGAAGAAAGAGCGCATATACTGGAAGGTTATATTATTGCATTGGACAATCTTGATGCTGTTATAAAACTCATCAGGGAAAGTGCCACACCCAATATTGCCCAGGAAGGATTGATGAGCAATTTCGGTATGACGGAGATACAGGCAAAAGCCGTGCTTGAACTGCGCTTACAGCGGTTAACCGGCATGGAGATCGATAAGATCCGGGAAGAACACGCCGAGATTATGAAACTGATCGCACGGTTAAAAGAGATACTTGCAAATGAAAGCCTGCGTTTCGAGATCATCAAAACCGAATTGTTTGAAGTGAAGACAAAATTCGGTGATGAGCGTAAATCAGAAATTGTTTATGCCGATGATGAGATAGACATGCTTGACCTGATAGAAGAAGAAGACGTGGTGGTAACGATCTCTCATTTGGGTTATATCAAAAGGACCTCGGCCACCGAATACCGCCAGCAACGTCGTGGCGGCCGCGGTGCCAAGGGTAGCAGCACCAGGGAAGAAGATTATATCGAACATTTGTTTGTAGCTTCCACGCACCATACACTGTTATTCTTTACAGAAAAAGGAAAATGTTTCTGGCTCAAAGTTTACCAGATACCCGAAGGAGACCGTACAAGCAAGGGAAGGGCCATACAGAATATGGTACAGATCCCGCCGGATGATAAGGTAAGGGCGATCATTGATGTAAAGAATTTTGATGACAAGGAATATGTGAATAATCATTTTATTGTATTGTGCACCAAGAAAGGGACCATCAAAAAGACAGACCTTAAAGATTTCAGCCGTCCAAGGCAAAATGGTATCAATGCGATCAATATCATAGAAGGAGATCAATTGCTGGAAGCAAAAATGACCGATGGCAATTGCGAGATCATGATGGCAGTGAAAAGTGGCAGGGCCATTCGTTTCCCAGAAGCTAAGGTTCGCCCGACCGGGCGTGGAGCCATTGGCGTTAGTGGTATTGAAGTGGATGATGAGAACGATGAAGTGGTGGGCATGATCTGTGTGAACAAGGAAGATAAATCCAAGACAGTATTGGTGGTGAGTGAAAAAGGCTATGGCAAGCGAACGTTCCTGGATGATCCCGAAACAAATGAGCCTAATTACCGTATCACCAACCGTGGCGGAAAGGGTGTAAAAACCATCAATGTAACTTCCAAAACGGGCGGCCTTGTTGGTTTACTCGCTGTAACCGAAAAAGAAGACCTGATGATAACCTGTGTTTCCGGCATTACCATTCGTATGCCCGTGAACCAGATCAGTGAGCAGGGTCGTGCAACGCAGGGTGTAAAACTGATAAAGGTTGATGAAGGTGATGAAATTGCAGCGATAACCCAGCTGGATGAAAAAGAAGAAGAACTGGAAGAAACAGTGGCTGAAGCAAATGCTGCAGAAAATATCTCAGATGCTGAACCTGCAACCGATACGGATGAAGGATCAGCCGAAGAAGAAAATAACGATATTGAAGAATAACAATATTAAAGATTGGGTAGATAACTTATGAATTAAAAATGGTCGCTCTGATGAGTGGCCATTTTAATTTCCAACGGAATTCTAGGCAACAATTTTTAAATACCTGTTTAGATATTTATTGCAGGCATTGGTACGGTTATGTACTTCTAATTTCCTATAGGCATTTTTAAGATGCTTTTTAACTGTATTGATGGTGATATTATGTTCATCAGCGATCTCTTTATATAATTTCCCATCACAAAGAGGCTCCATTGTTTTGATCTCAGATTTGGTTAATGATAGATTGGACATGATTTTAAGTTTAGGTAGGCTGAGTGGGAGGTAGTGTGTCAACATGGCAAGGTACCCTTTAAAAATGGCAGAACTTGTATATATGATTTCCGTATGTGTAATGAAGTTTAAAGATGCTTTCCAAATTTTTTCCTTTTTCATTTCTCAAAATAAAAAAAAAGCCGCGCCGAGCAACAAAAAGGGTGCTGTAGAAACAGCACCCGTGATATATAAACCGTATGATAACTCAATTAACTCTAAAAAAGGCCAGTATAGAGATACTGGCCGGTTTAAATCCAATATCCTAATAAAAACCAGTACAAAGTTGGGAAGTTGTTGCCTATCACAGTTACACATTTCCTTATAATAGTTACATATATCACATAATACGCTTCTCACAGTCGGTGAATAGTCAGTTGGTAGCCTAAAGCTATTGAAGTGTCTTCCTGGGATCTACTCAATTAATGGCTCCTTTCTATAAAATTTATTACAGGCATCTGTTCGGGTATGTACTTCCAGTTTTTGAAATATAATTTTCATCATGTGCTTGATAATGTGAATGGAAGTGTTTGTTTCGCTGGCGATCTCCTTGTATTTTAAACCGTTACATAACAAATTGATAATAGTTATTTCCGGGAAGGTAAAAAAAACATTTAAGGTCTGCTTTGAACCATTGGAACTTACGAAACCAGCTATTTGTAAACCAGTATGCATGATGCAAAGGTGGACTGTTATAATTCAGGACTGTTACACATTTCTGTAAAGTATTTGTACATTTCATACTGCGCTTTATCTACTCCATGTTCTAATACTCCCGATAGCGTGGGGAACGAAAAATAAGATAGGTGGGACGGGCATGTGCTGCCTGTTTAACATAACATTAATTATAGGCTAAATATCAATAGTTTATTTATAGGCTCGATTTATAATGGGTACTTTTGCGCCATGATACAGGCGGATTCCATTAGTGACAATATACTTGAGAAACTAAACATCAAAGCTTTAAACCGGATGCAGTTGGGAGCCATCAAGGCTGTAAACGAAAATGATGAGATCATTTTATTGTCTGCCACAGGCTCGGGCAAGACCCTGGCATTCCTGATCCCAATTTTGCAATCACTGTCTCCCGCGGTCAAATTGGTCCAGGCACTGATCCTGGTTCCGTCACGTGAGCTTGCCCTGCAGATCGAAGACGTTTTGAAAAAAATTCAGACCGGCTACAAGATCAGCAGCTGCTATGGCGGCCATAAAAGAGAAATTGAAGAAAATAACCTCGTTCAGCCACCTGCCATCATCATTGCTACGCCCGGGCGGATGGCGGATCATATACGCCGCAAAAATGTAGATCTTTCCGCTATACGTTTTTTGGTGCTTGATGAATTTGATAAAAGCCTGGAGCTTGGATTCCTGGAAGAAATGGAATTCATAATACAATCTGTTCCGGCTGCAGAGAAACGTATGCTCACCTCTGCAACATTTGCTGTAGAGATCCCTTCATTTGTAAAAATGAAGAATGCCGTCAGCCTCAATTTCCTGGATGCAGAGAATAATAAAAATGAAACGCTAACGATCAAAACTGTTCACTCACCCGACAATGATAAACTGGAAACCCTGTTCAAGCTTATATGCTATTTAAAGAATACTTCTACGATCATATTCTGCAATCACCGGGAATCCGTAGAACGCACCAGTAATTTTTTATCGGATAAAGGCATCATCAATGTTTTCTACCATGGTGGGATGGAACAACAGGAACGCGAAGTTGCCCTGGTCAAATTCAAAAATACCAGTTCAGATATCCTGGTAACGACCGACCTCGCCAGCCGCGGGCTTGATATTGCCAATATCCGGAGCATCATTCATTATCACCTGCCTGCAAATGAGGACGCCTTTATACACCGAAATGGCCGCACTGCACGTATGGATGCTACCGGTAACGTGTACATCATTGTAAATCCCGAAGAAGAAACACCGTCATACGTGATCGATGCTGCTGAAGACCTTGTTATAACTGGCGAACAAACATTACCCGAAAAACCTAAATGGAGCACCCTATTCATTGCTGCCGGTAAAAAAGACAAGATCAATAAAATAGATATTGTAGGCTTTTTATCAAACAAGGGAAATCTGAAAAAAGATGAGATCGGGCTCGTAGATGTAAAAGATTTCTCTTCCTTCGCAGCGGTAAGAAAATCAAAGATCGGGAACGTGATCGAGCTTGTGAAGAATGAAAAAATAAAAAATAAAAAAGTAAAGATCGCTGTAGCGAAGTAATAGCTCTTAGCTGCAAGCTATTAGCTTATAGTTTGCAACGTTTTTCATTCCTCTTTTTTCAATTCCCCGATATCATCGATAAGCCTTTCCATTTCCAATGGCAGTGTTCCATTGTATACACCCCTTATCCTTCTTTGCTTGTCGACCAGGATAAAATTTTCTGTGTGTAAAAATTCATTGCCGGTCTGGTAATAACCAATGGTATCCCCTGCATAATATTCCTTTTTTGCCAGGCGGTAGATGTCATCCTTATTGCCGGTTAGCAAGTGCCATTTGCCAGTGATCACTCCCCTCTCGGTGGCATACTTTTTCAGAACCGGCACGCTGTCCATTTCCGGTGTTACCGAATGTGAAAGCAGCAATACAGCCGGATCACTCTTAAATTTTTCCTGGAGTATTCCCATATTTGCCGTCATTTTCGGGCAAATACTTGCACAACGGGTAAAGATAAAATCCGCTACATAGATCTTACCAACAACATTTTTTTCCGTTACTGTTTCACCATTTTGATCTGTGAATGAAAATGCAGGTATACGATGAATGGATGAATACGCTGCATCTTTTTTTTCGATCCATTCAGGCGTAAAATCAGGTTTGTTGATAAAGGGTAATGATAATGTGGCCGGTTTATTCTTGCAACCTGCCACTAGTATTAATATGATCAGAAAACAATTTTTTGATATCAGCATACTATTTCTTTATAATCGAATCATAAGGATTTATACAGGTCTTTAAACCCAACAGGCCATATTTTTTCCCGTTGCGTATCACATAATTGGCCCGTATGTTACCATTGTCCCACCATAATTTTTCACTTCCTTCTTCCCTCCCGTTGACATAATGAAAATATTTCCCAAGCACTCCCGAAGCATACCATTCTTTAAATGCTCCATTGTATTCATCATCATAAGCTTCAAAATAAAACTTTTGCTTTCCATCGGGCCACCAGCCCTGGTGGATCCCTTCTTTCCTGCCATTGATATAGAATCTTTCTTCTGCCGGTTGTTTATTGGGATACCAGCTCCGCTGCCAGCCTTCTTCGATCCCGTTAAAATAAGCACTCAGAGACGCTGTATCACCACCGGCGTACAATGTATACCGGTAGCCGGTAAAATACTTATTACGATAATACAAAGTATCCTGGTGATAACTAAAATGACCATCATTGGAATTTATAAGAACGACAGGAACCGTTTTTGCAATTTTAGGTTCCTTCACAGGATATTTCTGCGTATTGCAGGAAGCTATACTAAAAAAACATAAAAGAAAAATTGTCCCTGTTTTCATCATTGTGTGACTGTGCCCGCAGTTCCATAAAAGCCATTCCCGTTAAGATATGGCGCTGCAGTTGAAAAATGATAATGGTAGATGCCGGCCGGGTAATCAACGGTGGTATGTGTATGGCCATGGTAAACATCCAGGCCTGCCGGGGCTGATCCACCTGCCTCTTCCGGCCCATATACAGGGAAACCATCCAGTAAAAATCCCATTAAGGAAGATTTGGTTGCGATCACCGTGGTTAAATAAAGCGGCTCTACGTGATAGTGATACATCCCCGACATTTGTGGGTGCCCCCAATATTTATCAAAGCTTGTTATTTCATTTGTCAGGGGTGAACCGCCGGCAGCATACTGGTTAAACAAAGGCACGCCATTCAAGGCCACACCAATAACACCCATGGGCGTAGTACTGTGTGTAGCAGCCACAACGGGGTTCGCAGGTATTTTAATGGTTATGTTCTGTGTAGAAATGCTGTTTGGGTTTTGATTAAAGATAGTTCCTCCAAATGTTGTTCCGCTAAAAGCCTCGTACAATGGATTTCCCGTTGGATAATATGCACTTTTATGATCGGGCAAGGCATTACACTTGATCGTAACGAATGTGCCATCATAAGTAATGCTGGTAGCACCATAGATCTTGGTATAAACCACAGGTAATACAGGAGCTGTGCTGTTTACCGGTAAGGACAAATTACAGGATTTTCCGTCAAAACTGATAGCAAATATTGCTGTTCCTGCTGTAGTTGGCGTACCGGTTACAGTATAAGAAAAATTCCCGTTCCCATTTGCCAAAATACCTGCCTGCAGCGTTGCTGTTAACCCGGTAACGCCAGTTGAAGCGATCGGGAGCCCTGCAATATATGCAGCGGCGCCATTCCCACCACTGTAAGGAACAGTTGCAATTGCAGCATAAGCCGTATTGATAACTGCAGCGGAAGAAAAAGATGCGCTTCCACAAGCCAGTGCTGTGATGTTGAGGGGATCGTTGGCGGGCGTATCGCTTTTTGAACAGGACGCTGCTGCTAAAATGATAACTGCTCCTGCAATGAATGGTAGGCCTTTAGATCTCATAAAATTGTTTTTTAGTAAAATGATCATTTACGTTTATCCTTATTATTATTGTGCTGTTGGAGGCTCACGATCCGGATCCGGCGGCGGAAAATCTGCAGGACCTCCTCTTTGTGCGGCAGGCGGCGGTCGCTGGCCCCTACCGGGTGGCGCCATCCGGTGCAATACATCCCGGATGATGGCATCAAATTTTTGCTGCTGTTCTGCATTACACAATGCCCTCACCTCCCGGAAATGCCTGAAGGTAATGATATCCAGTTGCTGGTCGAATGATGTTGCCCTTTTGCTGTATTCATTTACCAATGAATCCGGTACATTCGGTTGTTTCAGCAAAGAGAACAAAGCATCTTTTGCCTTGCGGATACTATCCTGGAATCGTTTCTGTTCTGCCTGGTGTTTATCACGAAGCAGCCTATAAGCTGCCTGTTGTGACTCATTCAACTGTAACTCTTTTGTTAGGAATTCAAAAACGGGCCCCGGCACAGGCGGGTGGCCTTTACCAGCAGTTTCATTTTTTTTTGACGTCCACATCAATGTCAGCGTCACAATATTTGCAACCAGGAGGATCAAGGTTGCAATGGATAGCCAGCGGTTATTTTTAAAATTTGACATGTACCTGGATTTATTCATAAACTGCTTTAGTATTCAGGCCATAAGCATCTGCAAATGTTTCTATGCTTGCTGCGTTATTCGATTGATCTGATGATCTTATATTTTGACCGTTGAATTGGAATAAAAAAACAATATTAATGATCAATATAACTGATAATGAAGCCGTAAGGAATGCGGGGCGCAAGATAATAAATACAGGTTTTTTAGCTTCCAACTCCCTTTGCATACGGGCTGCCAGGCGGGTATAAAAATACGGCGGGACCTCCGCCGGTTGAATACCCTCAAAACTGCTGAGTACCTGATCTTCCCTTTGTTCCAATTTATTTTTCATAACACTTATATTTAATTAGACGTTGTTTTCTGGTAAAACCTTCTCCATCATCGATCATTTTTTTCATTTATTCTTTTCCGCAGGTTTTGCCTGGCCCTTTGCAATAAAGAGTCCACTGCAGATTCGGATATCTTCATGATCGCAGCGATCTCTGCATAACTCATGGCATCAATTTTATTGAGCAGGAAAGCGGTTTTTTGAGATGCCGGTAAACCATCTACCAGCTTAAAAAGAAAGGCCGCGTCTTCTTTTCGGTCCAATTGTACACCGGGATGTTCAAAATCCGGCGCATCATGCAAGAGGGAATTATTTTCTGAGAACAGGCTGCTGATAAATGCAAATCGCTTTTTGCGTTTCTTATTCCTGGCATGATCGAGGCATTTGCTGATAGTGATACGATAGATCCAGGTTGAAAGTCCCGCATTTTCCTTGAACTGCCCGATAGAATGAAACACCTGGATAAAAACTTCCTGGGCAGTGTCTTCTGCATCCTGCTGGTTTTGTAAAAAATTAAGGGCGGTATTAAATACTTTTTGCTGAAAAAGGGATACCAGTTTCTTAAATGCTTCCTCATCTCCATGGCGGAGTTGTGCTACGATTTCCTGTTCAGACAATTGAGCCTTTTTAATTAGACGCTACAACTTACAAAAACCTTTGGAAAGAGCTGATATCTTTATGCAGATCGTAGAATCTTATGCCTAAAAGTTCTTATCTCTTTTTTACATACCCGGCGGGCGCATCATCTGCATATTTCCTCCCGGCATTCCTGGCATCATTTGCGATTGGGATTGTCCGCTGAATTTATTTAACCTGAAAATAAAGCTTAGCATAAAATAACGGCCAAGTTTATTTGTACGGGTATCTGTGACCGCACTCCCGGTGACCGACCTGTAAATACTGGTGTTCTCATTCAGCAGGTCAAATGCCTGTAATTTGATGGATGCATTTTGTTTTTTGAACAAGGCCTTTTCTAAAGTAGCATTGATGATCAGCGGATCCGAGTTTACATTGGCCGCATATCCTGAATTAAATGATTTATCAATATCATAATTGAATTTGAAGTTATAAGGCAGGAAGAAGCGGGAGGAATGGCTCAGTGTCCAGGCTGCTGCATCGGTGTTTGCACTGTTCTCCGTTTGCAGTGAGTATTTAGAACTGTTGAGACTATAGTTTACACCTATCGTGGTCTCAATCCATTTTTTGATTTTGATATCGGTAGCAAATCTCTGGCCGACAAGCCAGTTGGTTCCCTTGTTCTTTTTACTATCTACAAAAGAAACATTGTTGTTGTAAGTGATATTTCCCCCGATATTAAAAACGTATTTCCTGTTTTGTATTGGTTTGGAAAAGTTATAAAATCCGAATGCCGTATAATACCCGTCACTGTTCAGGTACCTTGTCTCCTGCCTGCCAAAGCCCCGGTCAATGGTATTGTTTACGATCTTATCCCTGGTAAATGAAACTGAGATATTGCTGAAAAAGACATTGCCTGTTATGAAATCAAAATTATTGTAGCGCATGCTCAGTGTATTGGTAAATTCCGGTTTCAGGTTCGGGTTACCTACTGTTATGTATTGTTGATTGGAACTGTCTGTCACCGGCTGCAGCTGGCTATAGCTTGGCTGGCTCGTATTTCCATTATAATTTATGTTGAAAGACCGGCTTCTTGAAAAATTATAAGCAAACCGGATCACCGGATAATAATTCAGCAGGTGTTGCGTGTAATCATATTTACCCGTAACAGAATTACTTTGAATACTTGCAGGTTGCACTGCCAGACCGATGGTGTAATTGTATTTCTTTTCATTTGTCCGGAAATTCAAGCCAAACTTATTAGTGATGTAAACGTTGTTATAAATATTACTCTGGCTTTCCGAATAAGTTTTTGCACCTGTTACAGGATCTACATTGAATGTTTCCTTGTCATTTCCTGTGAACTGCCTGTTATATGCATAATTGAATTCAAGGCTTCTCTTTTTGCTCATGGGTTCAATATAAGAAGCACGAACGCCATAGTTATTGTTCTTGTTATCCTGGATGATATGCTGGTAAACATCAATATCAGCCGAAGTATTGTTAGGAAAATAAAGCGTACTCAGGTTCTGGTAATCATTGGTCGCACCTGATGAAGACTTACCCCCGCTCAGGTTCAATGACAGGGTCCTTCCCCGTTTTGCAAAGCGGTGGTTGAATAACAAATTGCCATTCAAATTAGGAGAGGATGATTTGCTTGCCTGTTTGCTTGTACCGTCATTATTTTTCAACCCGTTGTTCCCCAAAAATAAAAAATCCGAAAAAACATCACTGGTCGATTCATTATAAGAATAGGAAGGTGTGAATTTTAAATAATTGAATGAATCTATCTTATACTCTATGTTGAAAGAAACGCGGTGATTGTCATTAATGGTATAATCATTTGAATTCTGAAGATTAGTGCTGCTGCTGTCATTGAAAATATTCTGTTGGGTAATATTCTTAATGGTACTTGTCCCCCTTCTTGAAAAACTATAACTGCCATAAGCAGATACCTTAGGCCCCCATTCATCACGGTAATTCAGGCCGATCGATTTTGTTGTGGCTATGCCATCATTGTTTCCGAAATTACCCAGCGCAGAAGCCGCACTCCCACTTTTTCCAATACCCAGGCTACGGACCATTCCACCGATCATATTTCCCATGGCACCACCCATTGAACCAAAATTAAAAGTACTGGCATTGGTATTATTCAGGTTTCCCAGTAAAGATACCTGCTGGTTGTTGTTGAATTTATTTACAGACACGGAACTGAGGTAACGGCCTTCCGTACCTCCTCCTGCAGTTACATTCCCGAAATAACCTTTGTTCTTGTCTTTCTTCAATTGAATGTTAAGTGTCTTGGAAGGATCACCATCCTTAACCCCTGTGAATGCCGATTGGTCGCCATAATCATCTATCACCTGTATCCTGTCAACCATATCAGCATTGATCTCACGTGTTGCCGTTGTTACATCTCCGCCAAAGAATTCTTTTCCATTTACTTTCACTTTGGTCACCTGCTTGCCCTGTGCCGTTACCGTGCCATCCTTATCTACCTGCACACCCGGTAATTTTTTCAACACTTCTTCAACATTATCATTCTTGCGGTACATGGTACTGTCTATTAAAAAAGACACGGTATCTTCCTTTATCTGTACTTTATTGGATTCTAGCGTTACGCCTTCAAGCAGGTTATCGCCCGGGTTCATTACAATATCAAATATGGATTGCTCGCCGTTGGCTTTGTTAAAGTCATAACTGTTACTGAATGTTTTGTAGCCTACATACGATACCAGCACTGCAACATTTTTAGGCAACACGTTCTTAAAAACAAATATGCCTTTATCATCGCTTACCGTTTTCAACGTATCTGTTCTACCCTTGTAATAAAGTATTACAGATGCGTTGGACAAGGATCTGCCTTCTGCATTCTTTACGATCCCGCGGATACTGATGTTTGATTGCGCTATGGCTCCGGTTGAAAATAGAAGTAAGGCTGCAAGGGTATAAATTATTCTCATTGTGCTTTTTGCGGCAAGGCCGGTCATATTTTTTTAAATTATCTACGAAAGTAATTCATACATGCAATACCACTGCACCATTCATCCTTTTAATATATAAATCTGCGTTAATTCTACAATAACAACGGGGCTGTTATTTTGTTTGATAGGAACTGATAAAAGTTGTGACCAAAGATTCGAATACGGGAGCCTCATTGAACAAAAAACTGTGTTTTATAGGCAATACATAGATGGGGTATGATGAAAGTTCACTGATATATTTTTCAAGACGCACTGCATCTTTTTCTGTAGTAAGTATCACTTTATTCTTTGAATCAAGTCTTTCAAAATGCCTTTTTATTTCTTTCAGGTCATCAATGGTAAAAATATGGTGATCAGGATACCTGTTCATATCAAACGAATGTACATGAGTAGCCAGGAAGTCAATCATTGGTTTTGGGTTGGCTATACCGCATAACAGCAGTACATCAGTTTGTGCACCAATATTTATTTGCTGTTTATTGAAAAGATGGTAAGGTTGTGTATACAATATCTCGGTAAACAAGACCTGTTGCTGCGGCAAGGCATCAATTTCTTTGATAAGTGCCTCCTTTTCCTCAACATCCAGCCCGGGCCTGCATTTTGTGACAATAATGATATTAGCCCTTTTACTACTTGCTTTTATATCTCTCAGGTCACCGGCAGGCATCATCAGGTCGCGGGTATATAGATTCCTGTAATCAGTGAGCAAGATGTTCAAGCCTGCCATTACTGACCTGTGTTGAAAAGCATCATCCAATATGATGACTTCTGTCTCTGGCCTTTGATGTAATATTTGCGGGATGGCCACCAGCCGCTCCTCTCCCACGGCTACAACAATAGAAGGGAATTTCTGGTGAAACTGCATAGGTTCATCCCCGATATCAATGGCTGTGGTCTGGGCATTGGCAATGGTGAATCCCTTGGTCTTTCTTTTGTACCCACGGCTAAGCGTAGCCGTTTTATACCTGCTTTGAAGCATTTCAACCATATATTCAACCATGGGTGTCTTACCGGTACCGCCAACGGCGAGGTTGCCTACGCATATGACCGGGAAATTGAAGGAAGCCGATTTCAATATATTCTTATTGAATAACCAGTTCCTTATCCATATAATGGCTCCATACAACAATGCTAAGGGGAAAAGTAGGTATCTGAAGCTTTTAAGCAATGGTTTTAATTTAATTTATGAGATCCTGGTTGTTTCATGAAGATATTTGTGCGCTTTAAGCTTTTGTCTTTTGGTGTCAGAAATATTATTACAATGAAAACAATACATTATAGTTTATCCTCGATAAAGATAGAAAATATGGTAGTGCCATAATTGCGTTCTGTTTTAAAGTGAGCCGTTTTTTTATAATCATTACGTGGCGTATGTTCCAATATGAACCATCCCCCCGGCTTTAATAACTTTTTTTCAAAGACAAGCTTCGGCAGGTCATCAATACTCGTAAGCGCATAAGGCGGGCCGGCAAAAATAAGATCAAATGTTTCCTGGCAACTTTCCAGGTACTTAAAAACGTCTGACCTTAATACTTTAAAATTTTCAAAATTCAGTAATGCTGTGGTGTTTTTAATAAAATCGAACATACTGCTATCCTTTTCAATTATGGTAAGATCGGCTGCGCCCCTGCTGGCAAGTTCATAACTGATACAACCCGTGCCGCCGAAAAGGTCCAGCGTTTTTAAATTTTCTATTTCAAGATTATTTTGCAGGATATTGAACAATCCTTCTTTTGCAATATCAGTTGTGGGCCTTGTATATGGCATTTTTGCAGGTGGGGAAATCTTCCTGCCACCATGTATACCACTTATGATACGCATGATGCTAACACGGTTAAATGGCTGAAAAAATGAGAAGGATAAAATCTTATCCTGTCATGAAGTTCTATCCCGCTGCCGGTTTTCTCGAATTCAATATTTATGAAATAGCGGTACAATTCAGTATAGAGCTTTGATTTTTCATCTACCATCCCGCTCAGCACCAGTGTGATGGCGGCAGGTTTAAAATCATATTGTTCACAACAATTCAGCAAATGATAGGTTGCATCAACTGGTGTATCATAATTGAATTGCTGTACGAATTGCAGGGCCTGTTCATTGAACATGAAAACCTTGATGCTGTTGTGGAAAAAAATGCAGTGTATGCTTTTTCCCCCTGAATAGGTCTTCTCCAATTGCAGGCTGGTAGAATGGTGAATTGTTGCTGCCGGGAATTGCCTGGAAAGCACGGCTTCAATTTTTTTATGAACAGCATATACATTAAAAACAGCAAGGCCCCTTACGGCTTCCGCCTTAACATTAATCTCAACATCTGAAGCATGAACCAGGTTCAGCATTGCTTCTGCTGTGGAAGTATTATAATGTACTTCGGGAACCAGCAATGATTCTTTAAAATCATAACAAATGGTTACGGATGCATGAACCTTATTAAAAACCGGGCTTGCTTGCAATACTTTTTCGATCGCCGCTGCGATCCCTTCCGGTAAAACCTTATCAGTTAAATTATAAACAGCAATACCCCGCATATTATATGGATCCTTGGTGAACCAGGCAAACGAAATACCATAACTGCCTGCTTCCACCAGCAAGTGTACCTGTTCATAATCAGTGATGACCGGCAGTATATTAAATGCTATTTTCAAATAAATTATTTAGGCCGGCAAAATAAGATAATTTTGCTGACTTTATGGAAAGTACAACAGTAATAAATGATTTAAGGGTTAAAGTAAACAACAGGCAGATCCTTTCCATTGCATTGCCCATTACACTTGCCATTCTTATTCCCCAGCTAAACATGCTGACCAACAGCATTTTCCTCGGGCGGCTTAGCAAGGAGGCGCTTGGCAATGCCGGTATTACGGGCGTCTTCTACCTGATCTTTGCTGTAGCCGGCAACGGGCTTAACAATGCCATGCAAACTGTTTTTTCCAAATATGCGGGCAGCGGTGAAAGCAATTTATTCAAGACCATTTTAACGCAGGGCATCCGGATCTGC
Source organism: Ferruginibacter sp. (assembly GCA_040006715.1). Lineage (GTDB taxonomy): Bacteria > Bacteroidota > Bacteroidia > Chitinophagales > Chitinophagaceae > Ferruginibacter. The sequence goes on from JBDTWL010000002.1 coordinate 89,522, forward strand.
TTACAATTTGCCTTCGCCTGTATATTGTTCACCTGGGTTATTGCTCCTTTTATAATGAGGGAAGTTGCAGACCCGGCAGCATACCCGCAGGAAATGAGTTTTTTAAAGATCCGCATCCTTGGGCTACCTTTCTTATACCTCTTTCAAATGGGAAATGCATTTTTGGTCGCATCCCTCAATAGCCGGTTCCTGATGATCGGTTTCATCATAGAAGCATTTGTAAATATACTTTTTGATTACCTGCTCATCTTTGGTCACTGGGGTTTCCCGGAGATGGGTTTTAATGGTGCAGCCGTAGCATCTGTCATTGCAGAATTTGTTGGAATGGTAGTAGTATTCACGGTACTTATCCGCACCGGCTTAAAAACGAAGTACGGGTTATTGGAACATTTCAAATATGATAAGAAGACCAGCAAAGAAATATTCAAAGTATCCGTTCCGCTGGTATTACAATATATCATCAGTGTCACTACCTGGCTGATCTTTTTCTTATTGATAGAATCGAAAGGCGCAATGGCAAAAGCCATCAGCAATGTCATGCGCAATGTGTTTGGCCTTGTGGGCGTATTTGTATGGGCGTTTGCGAGTACATGCAATTCCATGGTGAGCAATCTCATGGGCCAGCAAAGGCAGGACAAGGTCATTGAACTGATAACCAAGATCACTTACTGGAGTATGGGTCTTTGTGCTTTTATGTGCTTATTATTGAATTTTTTTCCGCTATTATTCTTCCGCATGTTTGGACAGGACGAAATATTTGTGCAGGCAGGCATACCCGTTGTGAGGATCGTTTCGCTGGGCCTGGTATTTATGAGCATCGCCAATATCTGGCTCAATGGCGTTACCGGTACGGGTAAAACAAGGGTGAACCTGTTGATAGAGATCGTGGCCATAACCTTATACCTGGTCTATACCTGGATATTCATGAAGGTTCATTATATCTCACTTGCCATGGCATGGAGCAATGAATTCATTTACTGGACCTCAATTTTTGCAATGTCGTTCTGGTATTTAAAAAGCGGTAAATGGAAACCGAAACCATAATCTGGGAATTGCTCAGGTGGTTGAAGATCATTTCCAAATTATCTCATTATCAAATTTCCAAATTAATTCCCACTCCACTTATTGTTCGAATAATTAATATCCGGGAATATTTTATCAGGGTCTATTATTACCGATCTAACTTCTTCTGTTACCGGTAGCCTTACTTTAAATACTGCGGTATTGTTCCATACCTCAACAGGTAATTTCAGGTTTCCCTTCTTACCTGACCTTGTTTCATAACTCAACAAAACAGGCATGGCCATTCGGTCAAGGTTTGCAATAGTTACAATGGCCCCGTTCGCTACGATCTTATTTTCATAGTCAACCCCGATCACGGCCTGGTCGAGCATATAATTTTCCAGGAACCAGCTGCGCCAGAACCAGCCAAGGTCTTCGCCGGAAACATTTTCCATTGTGCGGAAAAAGTCCCAGGGTGTTGGATGTTTAAATGCCCAGCGGTTAATATATGTTTTGAATGCATAATCGAAACGGTCCGGCCCGAGGATCTGGTCCCTTAATAATTCCAACCCATAACCGGGTTTGTAATAAAGTGCTGAACCGATATTTGCTTCTTTCAGTGCATCGGGTGTATTCAGTATACTTTCGGATCCTGTATTGAATATATAGGGTATCAGGAATTGCCTGGTAGTTCCTGAATTTTTATATTCACCGTTATTAAAATCTTTTTTTGCCAATGAATTGATGAATGTATTGAATCCTTCATCCATCCAGCCATACTTGCGTTCATTGCTTCCAACGATCATCGGGAACCAGGTATGGCCGAACTCATGATCGGTTACGCCAAACAGTTGGTCTTCCTGTGCCATTGATCCGCAAAAAACGATCCCCGGATATTCCATTCCACCGACATTACTGGCCACGTTCGTGGCAACGGGATAAGGATATTCAAACCATCGTTTGCTATAATTCTCGATACTGCCTTTTATATATTCTGTTGCCCTGTTCCAGCCTTTCATTCCCTTGCTTTCAACAGGATATACACTCATGGCCAGTGCTTTTTTGCCGCTTGGTAAATTGATGCGTGCAGCATCCCAAATGAAAGACCTTGATGAAGCCCAGGAAGCATCTCTTGCATTTTGGATCTTATAATGCCAGGTAAGCGTATTGCCAGCCGGCCTTGATGAAGGATCGGTGACCTCTTTTTCCGAGCGGATGCTAATGGTCTTATCACTTGACCTTGCTTCGTCCAGGCTCCTCACCTGGGCTGCAGTAAGTACTTCAGAAGGATTTTGTAATTCGCCACTTGCAACAACAATGTGTGAGGCCGGCACCGTTATGCTAAGATCAAAATTCCCATACTCCAGGTAAAACTCACTTGGACCAAGGTATGGTAGGGTGTTCCATCCCTGTACATCGTCAAACACACACATACGGGGATACCATTGTGCTACTGCAAAAATATTCCCATTCTTTGTTTTCAAAATGCCGCAACGGTCGGCGCCATATTCGGGCAAGATGAATGAATAATCAATTTTTATTTTTATTGAATCTCCTCCCGGTTTAACAGACCTGGGTAAACGTATTTGCATTCTTGTGTCATCGATAAGATAATCGGCATTACTGTTATCATCAATAAGTTTTACAGACCGGATCGTGTAACCGCCATTGAAACCAGATTTGGAATCCCCATACCGGCTGTTTATACCAACAGGCATACGTGCTTGTCCCCTGCTGCTCTTGTTGAAGAAATTCTGGTCCAGCTGTAACCATAAGAAGGGAAGTGCATGCGGACTGTTATTCTTGTAAGTGATCGTTACTGTTCCGCTTATCTCGTTCCTGTTATCATCCAAAGAAACACTGATCTGGTAATCTGCTTTATTTTGCCAGTATCCTATATTTGGTTCACCGGTGGCAGCACGGCTGATGTTTACCGATGAGGGGTAGAACAGGGGAGAAAATAAATTATGCGGATCGTATTTCGTTTCGATCACCGGGTCCTCTTGCGCAACAACTGTAAATATTATGCTGAATGAAAAGCATACTGAAAATATTTTCCTGAACATGGTATGAGATTGATCACCGAAGATAAACTAAAAGCCCGCTACCAGGTGCCGGTCAATTGATGGAAATTATTTCCAATCTGCCAGGAGTTTCCTGCCTTGTTCTTTGATGGCAGGATCATCTTCTGTCTGGTTGGGAAGGGTTAGCATGAAATTGAGGTATGCGATCGCTTTTTGTTTCTGATCATTTTGTTTGTAAGCCCTAGCCATTTCAAAGTAGTTCAGCACAAATCTTGGCTCAATGGCCCTGGCTTTTTCAAAAGCATTGATCGATTCTTTAAGTGAAGCTGCCGGCATACCACCATATAATACTTTTACTGCAGCCCTTTCCAATAAATTGAGGTTATTTAATTCATAATGCCACCTGCCGAGGATATGCCATGCCTTAAAATTTTGTGGATCATTCTTCAGAGCCAGGTCAACATATTTTTTTACTTCTTTTGCATTTTCAATTTTTTCCCGGCCGCTTTTTGCCATGGACCCCCTGCCCAATACCATTGCCATTGCACAATTTGCATCGGAATTATTTGGATTGATCTTTAATGCAATACCTGCATAGGTTTTAGCTGCGAAGTAATAATCCTCCCTTACTTTGGTGATGGTCTGCCGCTTACCGATCCGGCTGCACAATTCACTGCATTTATTGAGGGCATAAATATTCAGCGGTTGTATTTTTAATACCTCCCTGAATTTATGAAAGGCTGCGATCTCATTGGGAATTGCTTCCAGTTTCTCAGCCTCTTTTAAAAGGCTGTTCACATCCTGTGCAACAGTATAGAAAAAGGGATACAGTATTAAAGAAAAAACAAATAACAATTTCATTATTAAAACACTTTAGAATAACTAACGCCAACACTACCTATAAAATTCTTTATTGGCGGGTGTAATTTGTTAATGTCGATTTTAATGACCGTGATTCGGTTATCAAGCAAATATATATCTTCTGTAATATCCTGAGCCAGGGATTCAAGCAATGCAACAGGATGCAGCATGTGTTTTTTAATAACCTCATATGCTGCCGCATAGTTTATGGTTTGATGCAGGGAATTGATCTTTCCTTTTGCATCAAATTGAATTGACACATCTATTTCAAAACTGGTCCCGGTGATGGCTTCTTCATCATGTAATCCATGGTGGGCGAAAAAAGCCAGTTTATTTAAGTGAATGGTAAACATCAATGTAACCCTTTTTCGCTGAGGTATCTTTCTGCATCAAGTGCCGCCATACAACCACTTCCTGCTGCAGTGACCGCCTGGCGATAGATCTTATCCTGCACATCACCCGAAGCGAAAACACCCTGGACATTTGTCCGGCTGGTACCCGGCACCGTTTTCAGGTAACCGGACTCATCCATATCAAGCCAGCCTTTAAATATACTGCTGTTGGGTGTATGCCCGATAGCAACGAAAAAGGCGCTTAATACGATCTCCTGTTTCTCACCCGTTTTATTATTGACGATCCTGATCCCCTCAACCTTTTTTTCACCAAGCACTTCATCAATTTCACTGTCCCAATAGATCTTAATATTCGCAGTCTTTAAAACCCGGTCCTGCATTACTTTGCTGGCACGCATTTCGTGCCTTCTAACGATCATGTGAACATGGCTGCATATCTTAGACAAATACAAAGCCTCTTCCGCTGCAGTATCCCCGGCGCCAACAATGGCTACTTCTTTCCCCTTAAAAAAGAAGCCGTCACAAACTGCACATGCACTTACGCCGAATCCATTCAATCTTTGTTCACTTTCGATCCCTAGCCATTTCGCGGAAGCCCCCGTACTGATGATCACCGCATCTGCTTCGATCCATTTCTCCTCATCAATTTCCACCTTTAAAGGATTTGATGAAAAATCAACATTGGTTGCAAGCCCATACCTGATATCTGTACCCATACGAGCTGCCTGTTTTTCAAAATCTACCATCATCTCGGGGCCCTGTATCCCGTCGGGGTATCCCGGGTAATTTTCTACATCTGTGGTTATGGTAAGCTGGCCACCGGGCTGTATGCCCTGGTATAAAACGGGTTTCAAATTTGCCCTTGCTGCATAAATTGCCGCTGTATATCCTGCGGGCCCTGAACCGATGATTAAGCAACTTGTTCTTTCTACTGAATTCTTTTCCATATTATTTTTTCCTAACAATTTCTAAACTAAGTAATATTTTATTGAACGATCTCCTTGCGGTACCAGGCAGCATAGCCGCAAAACACACCCAATGCACCATTGGATATATTTCCCACTACTTTATTGGGCTGGGCGAACGGGTTGCCAATACTTTGATAAGCAAATTCCCAGGTGCTCCAGAAAGTATATGTAGATCTATCAATATTGCAGAATTTAAGCGTAACGGTATCTCCCCTGTTATAAAAATTACTGTCGGCCTTTGGGGGATCATTCCTGTCAATTCCCTGTGGGAAGGAAACATCATAGGTTGTACCGTCGATCACTTCATCGCTGTAAACAGATGCCTGTCCCGGCCAGAAAGGATTGCTGTTCCTTTTGGTAAAATACCTGACATAATTTCCCAAACCAATAGGGTCATGGGCCTTGACAAACATACTACGTTTATTCGTATCCGGTATAAAAGGCGCCTGTTTAAAATACACTGAATCAGGGAAAGTGGCCAGTAAAGGTATCCTTACCGATGCATTGTATTCTTCGCCGTCGGAAATGATCTTTAAAGTATAATCCTTATTGAGCTCACCTAAAAAAGCCGTGCCCAGCGAAGCCGAATCGATACTGTACACATATGCCAGGTAACCCGGGACCAGTGGGTAAGAATATTCCTTTAATTTATGGGTAAGCGTGCCGTTTGAAATAAACACATCTGCATTATGAACAAATGATTGTGCCAGCAACTGGGGATCAATTGTACTGAAATAAGAAAAACTTTTAGTAAGTATGACCGTAGGTGCCTTGTCATTTTCAATTTCCGCATCCACTACCAGTACATTCGGGGATTCCCTGAGATCAAAGTCAATATTCTTCTCACAGGATAAAAACAGTGATGCACAGAGTACAAAAATCAATTTATTCATGGCGCAAATTTACTTAATTTATATACACGAATGAAAAGCAGGTTGGTCTACCTAAATGGAATAGAAAGCAGGAACATGCCACGAATACACGAATAAACTTTTGAGCGAAACTACCTGCTGGTATTCGTGCATTCGTAGCATAAAAAATGCCCCGAAAAAATCCGGGGCATCATTATAATTCATAAGAAATATTAACCTAAGTATGCTTTTAAAGCGCCGCTGTAACGGGCTTTCTGCAAACGCTTGATAGCCCTTTCTTTTATCTGGCGGATACGCTCCTTGGTCAGGTCGTATTTTTGCCCGATCTGTTCGATCGTTACACCATTCTCACCATCAAGACCGAAATAAGCATTTACGATCTCCGCTTCACGTGGGCTTAAAGATTTCAATACCCTGCGGATCTCATTTTTCAATGAATCATGCATGACATCCTCATCTGTTTCAGCACCTCCTTTCAAAAGGTCACCCATGGCAACATCTTCTGCTTCGTGTACCGGTGCATCCAATGACGTATGACGTGTATTGCTCTGGAAAATATTGTTGATCTCGGTTTCGCTCATTTCAAGTAATTCTGCCAGTTCTTCGGTAGAAGGCTCTCTTTCATGCTCCTGTTCAAAAGCCATATATGCTTTATTAGCTTTATTGTAAGTACCGATTTTGTTTTGTGGCAAACGAACCAACCTTCCCTGCTCTGCCAATGCCTGCAGGATAGACTGCCGGATCCACCATACAGCATAGGAGATAAATTTGAAACCCTTGGTTTCATCAAAACGCTGTGCTGCTTTGATAAGACCGAGGTTGCCTTCATTGATCAGGTCACTTAAAGAAAGCCCCTGGTGCTGGTATTGTTTTGCTACAGAAACCACGAAACGTAGATTAGCTTGTACAAGTTTATCCAGTGCACGCTGATCTCCCATCTTGATCTTTTGAGCCAAAATGGTTTCCTCTTCCGGGGTGATCATTGATATCTTCGAAATTTCCTGCAGATATTTCTCTACCGCCTGTGAATCCCGGTTAGTTATCTGCGTTGCGATTTTAAGTTGCCTCATTGTATTGTATTAGATTCAAAAATGTATAACTATATAACTCCTGATAGACAGTTTTTGTTGGGGAAACGTTGCAAATAATAGGTTAATTACTAAAACCTCTTTGAATATTACAAAGTGAGTGCAAAGTTACCACCGAAATCTTGCATTTCATAATAAATACGCAAAAAAGGAATAAATGGTGTATAAATAAGTTTATATTAGGCGCTTTTTATCAAAAATCATAGATACCTGCTTATGCAGGATAGATCGGGTGATTTCATTTCATACATTTGTTAAATGATCACAGACCTACGTTCAGACACGTTTACAAAGCCATCTCCTGCAATGCTTGAGTTCATGTTCAAAGCAAGGGTTGGTGATGATGTCTTTGGGGAAGACCCCACAGTAAATGAGCTCGAAGCCTTTTCCAAAGAGATGTTTGGAATGGAAGCCGCTCTCTTCTGCCCCAGCGGAACCATGACAAATCAAATTGCCATTAAATGTCATACGTTGCCAGGAGATGAAGTGATCTGCGATAAATTAAGCCATGTATACATTTATGAAGGGGGCGGCATCGCTTTTAACAGCGGATGCCAGGTAAAAGCTTTAGATGGAGACCGCGGTAGAATATTTGCTGATAGCATTACAGAAGCGATCAACCCGGATGATGTACACAAGGCAAGAACCAGTCTTGTAAGTCTGGAAAATACCGCAAACCGGGGCGGGGGAAGTTGTTATGAATTTACTGATATACAATACATTAAAACGGTATGTCTAAAAAACAATTTAAAACTTCACCTGGATGGGGCAAGGTTGTGGAATGCCCTGGTAGCAAAAGGGGAAAAGGCAAAACAATACGGAGAAATATTTGACAGCATCTCCATATGCCTCAGCAAGGGGCTTGGTGCACCGGTTGGAAGCCTGTTGTTAGGTAAAGCTGACTTTATTAAAAAGGCCCGCAGGGTAAGAAAGGTCTTTGGTGGGGGCATGAGGCAAGCCGGTTACATGGCAGCCGCTGGTATCTATGCGCTTCAAAACAATGTGGAAAGACTGGAACAGGACCACAATCATGCAAAGTATATCGCCCATCTTTTGTTGAAAAAAGATTTTATCGGTAAAATGCTTCCTGTTGAAACCAATATCCTCATCTTCGAAGTAAAAGGCTCCTATACTGCGGCTACATTTTCTGATCACATGAGAACACATGATATCTTATGCCTGGCCATTTCTCCAACACAGGTAAGGATGGTAACACACCTGGATATATTACCGGAAATGATAGAACATTTGGTACATGTGATCAACGAGATGTGAATTCTTCGCAGTGGGTTATCATTATAACCAGCAACTCCTAATTTTACAAGAATTAAATCAATAAAGTATGTTCCCAAAAATAGATCCAACAGGCACAGCAGCTTGGAAAGCACTTACAGCACATTATGAGCAAATGAAGGATACCCGGATAAAACAATTGTTTGCAGAAGATGCCAACAGGTTTATTTCTTTTTCTACAACAGTGGGTGATACACTTTTCGATTATTCAAAGAATAATATCAGTACAGAAACAAAGTCATTGCTATTGAACCTGGCTGCAGATTGTAAGCTTACAGAAGCCATCAAAGCTATGTTCAATGGCGAAAAGATAAATGAAACGGAAGGACGTGCCGTATTACATACTGCATTGCGCAATTTTTCCGGAAAAGCGGTTATCCTTGATGGTGCCGACATCATGCCCGAAATAAAAAAAGTGCAGGAGCAAATGAAAAGCTTTTGTAAAAAAATACACAGCGGCGAATGGAAAGGTTATACCGGGAAAAAAATTAAATACATCGTGAACATCGGTATCGGCGGCAGTGATCTTGGCCCGGTGATGGTAACAGAAGCATTGAAACCATATTGGGTTGACGGCATCCAGCCTTATTTTGTAAGTAATGTGGACGGCACTCATATTGCAGAAACATTTAAAAAGATCACAGCAGATGAAACCATTTTCTTAATAGCCAGTAAGACCTTTACAACGCAGGAAACCATGACCAATGCGCATACTGCAAGGGAATGGTTGTTAAAAAGCGGTGCCGCTGAAAAGGATATTGCAAAACATTTTGTTGCATTAAGTACCAATAAAGCCGACGTGGAAAAATTCGGTATCGATGCTACTAATATGTTCGTATTCTGGGACTGGGTAGGCGGTCGGTATAGTTTGTGGAGTGCCATCGGTCTTTCCATCGCCCTGTCGGTAGGCTATGAAAATTTTGAAGCATTATTAAAGGGGGCATTTGCTGCAGACGATCATTTTAAAGACAGCCCATTTGAAAATAATATCCCGGTATTGATGGCTTTGATCGGTATCTGGTACCGCAATTTTTATGGAACGGCCACAGAAGCCATATTACCATATGACCAGTACATGCATCGCTTTGCTGCTTATTTTCAGCAGGGGAATATGGAAAGCAATGGAAAACATGTGGACAGGAACGGGCATAAGCTCGGCTATGAATCAGGGCCTGTGATATGGGGGGAACCCGGCACCAACGGGCAACACGCATTTTATCAATTGATACACCAGGGAACACCCATTATTCCCTGTGATTTTATCGCACCCGCACAATCTCATAACCCCATTGGCGATCATCATGAAAAACTTATCAGCAATTTTTTTGCACAAACCGAAGCATTGATGAATGGCACTTCCCATGAAAATCCATACAGGGTTTTTGAAGGCAACCGGCCAACCAATTCATTTTTTTTACAGAAGATAACCCCTTTCACACTTGGGCAACTCATCGCTTTTTATGAGCACAAGATCTTTGTACAGGGAGTAATCTGGAATATTTACAGTTTCGATCAATGGGGAGTGGAACTGGGAAAACAACTGGCAGGAAAAATATTACCGGAATTAAAAAATGATGCACCCGTTAATAATCATGACTCTTCAACCAATGGGCTTATCAATACTTATAAGAAGATGAGGAAAAATGTATAATGCATGATTTATGATCGATGATGTATGAAAAAGATAGATATAATGTAAAAATAAAAGCCTCCGGTTTAACCAGGGGCTATTTATCAAATCATTAAATTATACATCACAAATCATACATCCACTCACCACTTATCTACTTCTTCAGAATGATGGTTATCACCCGCGTTGTTCGTTTCTTCTTCTTTTGTTTCAACAACTTCCGCCGGCCTTACAATTTCCGGTTCCGTTGTTTCGGTTGCAGCATTTCCTGCAACAGCTATTGCCCCATCAGTACTTGTTCCTGCCTGCTGGCTTTCATCGCTCCCTTCATAAGGCGTATCATGATTAAATGCATCAAAATCAAAGTCGGGCATTAATTCTGTTTTCACATAATCAACAGCCTCATTCAGGCCTTTAATGAATTTATTAAAATCTTCCTTATACAGGAAGATCTTATGACGGTCATACCCGTCAGTATCAAAACGTTTGCGACTTTCTGTAATTGTGAGGAAAAAATCGTTCCCACGTGTTTCTCTTACATCAAAAAAGTAAGTTCTGCGTTTCCCGGCTTTAACACGGTTACTGTAAACGCTTTCAATTTTTTTGTCGTTGTTCTCGTACGCCACTGTAATTTTTTTTATTGATAAAAATGATCTCTTTTAAGATTGACAAAGATAAAGTTGTTTTTGATATGACAAAATAAATGAAATCATATCCACACAATTTTATTCCTCCCCGTTATACTGCTGCGGATCCTTTTCCTGCGCCTGCTGGCGGGCATACATGGCTGCATACAAGCCTTTTTTTCCAAGCAGTTCTTCATGGGTACCCTCTTCCGCTATACGCCCTTCATCCATTACAATGATCTTATCGAAGTGGAACAGCGAAAATATCCGGTGTGTAATAATGATGGCCGTCTTATCTTTTAAGTAGGTATACAGGTTCGTGATAATTTCTTTTTCTGTTTTGCCATCCACAGCACTCAGGCAATCGTCGAATATTACAATTTCGGGGTCTTTAATAAGGGCACGGGCAATGGATATTCTTTGCTTCTGCCCGCCACTCAAGGTAACACCCCGCTCTCCTATCATTGTTTCAAAACCCTGGCTGAACTTTGTGATCTCGTTATAAATTCCTGCATGCTTTGTAGCCTTGATAACGTCTTCATCTGTGGCGGTATTATTTCCAAACTTAATATTATTGCTGACCGTTTCACTAAAAAGGAATATATCCTGTGGCACATAACTAATTTGCGACCGCAGGGAATCCAGGCTGATCTTGTTTATAGGTATGCCATCGTAGGCGATGATCCCTTTCTGTACATCATACATCCGCAGCAACAACTGCGCAATAGTAGATTTCCCGGAACCTGTCTTACCAACTATCGCAATTTTTTCCCCTTTATTTACGTGCAGGGATAGATCTTTTACAGCATGGATACCTGTATACGGATATATGAAATCTGCATTCATAAAACTGATATTGCCTTCAAGCGACACATCCATTTTATGAGGGTCATTTTTAATGACCGGTGATGTAAGTAAGAACTCATTGATACGCTTTTGTGAAGCAACTGCCCTTTGCGTCATACTGGCCGTCCACCCAATAGCGCTTACGGGGAACGTGAGCATTTGAATATACATTACAAATTCTGCAATTTTTCCTACTGTTGCGCCGGGAACATGGTTGGCTACATCCAATCCACCCACCATGATCGTGATCAGGGTGCTCAGCCCAATGAGCAGCGCCATGCTGGGAAAATAAATGGCCTCTGTTTTGGCAAGGCTCAAGGCATTACTGCGGTAAGCTTCACTTTCTTTTTTAAAATACCCGAGCATGGCCTTCTCTTCTACAAAAGATTTTATTACGCGAATGCCCGAATAGGATTCCTGTGCATTGGTGGTAAGATCGCTTAACAACGATTGGATGCGCTCACTTTTTTTATTGATGATGGTATTTACAAAATATATAGCAAAAGCAAGTATCGGCAGTGGGCACAAGGCAACGATCGTAAGTTTTACATCTGAGCGCAGCATAAAATAAATACTGAACCCGATCACTGCAGCAAGGTTTATAAAATACATGATGGCCGGTCCGGTATACATTCTTACCCTGCTTACATCTTCAGCGATCCTGTTCATAAGGTCCCCGGTGCTATGTGTTTTATAAAAAGCTGTATCCAGTTTCTGGTAATGAACAAATATCTCGTTCTTCTGATCGAATTCAATGTGGCGGCTCATTACAATGATCGTTTGCCGCATGAGGAACATAAAGAACCCGCTGACGATCGCCAGCACGAGTAAAACCAAACCGGTGAATAATATCTTATCAGCAAATGAAAGCGTATCAAATTTATTGATAACGACCTTTACCAGCATGTCATAATTGGAACTGGAATGGCTGATCACATGTGTCGTATCCTGTCCTTTTGTATTTATAGATTGTACAACGGTATTCACAACATACCCGGTAAGTTGCGGAGACAATATCCTGAAGTAATTGGTCAATACCACAAAGAAGAATCCCAGGAAGAACAGCCAGCGATATTTCCAGAAATACTTGTTGAGCGTAGATAATTGCGTCATCGTTACAAAAATAAGAATGTTTGAGGATTGGATTGTTTGAGGTTTGAAGTTTGAGGTTCGGGATTAGTCCGCAAAATTCAAACTTGACATCAAACATCGAACTTCAAACCTCAAACTATTTATGGCACGGTGATTGCCTTTTTTATTAAAAATAACTTTATGAAAGCATCTATCTTGATCTCAAATAGCTCATACTTTACATCGAACTTCAAACCTTTTACCCCAACATTTCTTCCCTGGCGCAAGTGTTCCTGCCCAAATTCCCGGTAATTAAAAAATAATGTTGACGGGATCACTTGATGCCTTTCAAGCTGCCAGTCTTTGGCTGGTTTAGAACTACTGATACCGGTCAAAGACCTGCAATCTTATAGAGACACAAGTGATCCTTCGGAACACTTGCGCCAGAGGGGGGATTGGATTGTTTGAGGTTTGAAGTTTGAGGTTCGGGATTAGTTCGCAAAATTCAAACTTGACTTCAAACATCGAACCTCAAACCTCAAACTTTTTATGGCACGGTGATTGCATTTTTTATTAAAAATAACTTTATGAAAGCATCTATCTTGATCGCCTCAGTTGCCGCCGCGGGTTTAGCTGCATGGCTGATCAGACGAAAAATGTCCCGCAACCCCCAACCACAGCATTTAATGGAAAAACCCAGTAAGCATTTGACAAATGTATTTTCACATGCAAAATCATATGCACACCAGTGACCATTATGCTATGTTAGCTTTCGTGTGATCTATAAAGATATTTAATTGCAGTTTTGCTGTAACTAAATACATTCCTTTACGCCGGGCAATTTATCAACCTTTTACCCCAACATTTCACCATTAATAACAATGCTGTACTTTCCTCGGTATTTGTACCTATTTTTATTTCATGTTTAAATATTCAGGAAGGTATTGGTTGTGCCAGCTGGCTGGTTGGGGTGGCTGGACCCTTATCAATTTTTTTTTCGCTTACCAGTTTGCAAGCGATTATTATTTGAATCCTGAAAGCAAGCGAAATGTATTTTTCATTGCATTATTAATAGATCTTATCTGTTTTATTGCTTTTACACACTTGTTGCGGGAAGTTTTGAAACGCATCCCATGGATGAGATTTTCTTTTACCCGGGTGCTGACAATGTTTTTTATAAGTACGCTTACTGTCAGCCTGGCATCCTATTATGGCTCAAAATACCTCAGCGAGGCTACCGGCATGTCTTTCGATAAATACAACCGCAATGAAAAGAAAGAAAAAGCCATTGCAATGGAAAATGAATTGCAACTGGGAGGAACTAATTATTATAATTACGAGGTCAATAACAAGATAGATTCTTCCAAATACACAGCATTTACCAAGATCAAGAAAGCTACGGGCTGGTACAGAACGCCCAATGCTGAATGGAATTATGAAGAACCCAGGAAAGGTATGGATTTCTGGGGCATGCTGATCACCATGATCCTGATCGCACTATGGTTACTGATCTACCTCGTGTGGCATTATATCAATAAAAACAGGAATGACCAGATCGATAAGCTTCGCCTGGAAGCAATGGTCAAATCACTTGAATTAAAAACGATCAAATCGCATATCAACCCGCATTTTATTTTCAATGCCCACAATAGTATCAGGGCATTGGTGGATGAAAATCCTGAGCGTGCCAGGCAGGCCATCACAGAACTCAGTAATATATTAAGAAGCAGTATGCAGGCCGAGAATATGGAAACCGTGCCATTGCAGCAGGAACTAGATATTGTAAGCGATTACCTTGCGCTGGAGCACATGCGTTTTGAAGAAAGGCTGCAGATAGAAATGCAGATCAATAAAGATACCCTTGGACAGACAGTGCCTCCCATGATGCTGCAAACATTGGTAGAAAATGCCATTAAACATGGTATCAGCAAAAATATGAAGGGCGGGTTGGTGCGTATCTGCTCAGATTTTAAAAATGGGCATCATGAACTGATCGTGCAAAACACGGGTAGCCTCAATGGTAATGTCAGGAAGAATAAAGAAGGCTTTGGGATCATCAGCACACAACAAAGGTTGAACCTGCTTTACCAGGGAAAAGCAAATTTTGAAATATATGATATCAATGGCGGGATGGTGGAATCCAAAATATCGATGCCGATCGCCAAATGATGACCTTATGCTATTCAGCAAATAAAAACATGTGGCTCGTTAGGGCAAAATAGTTTTCTTTGCAGATCATGTCTTTAGCCATTACATCTTTGAATTCAGGGAGCAACGGGAATTGCTATTATATCGGCAACGATAAAGAAGCGGTATTGATCGATGCGGGTATATCCTGCCGCGAAACCGAAAAGCGTATGCGGCTGCTCGGCTTGTCTATGAATAAAGTGAAGGCCATCTTCATTTCACATGAACATTCCGATCACATCAAGGCCATTCCCGTGCTGGCAGAAAAATATGACCTGCCGGTTCACATTACCAAAAGCACTTTACAAAGGGGTGGCATTAAATTAAAGAACCAGCTTATCAGGAATTTTACTGCATATGAGCCTGTACTTATCGGCGGGCTTTCTGTTACCGCATTTCCTAAATACCATGACGCAATTGACCCACATAGCTTCCTCATCAGCTTTAATGGTATCAATGTGGGTGTATTCACAGATATCGGTGCTTCATGTGAGCACGTGATAAAACATTTCGGCTACTGCCATGCCGCATTCCTGGAAACAAATTATGATGAAACATTATTGGAAACGGGCAGGTATCCTGCTCATTTAAAGAATCGCATCCGGGGCGGCAGCGGGCACTTATCAAATACCCAGGCGCTGGAGATCTTTAAAAAGCACCGGCCTTCATTTATGACACACCTGCTCCTCTCCCATTTATCAAAAGACAATAACAGGCCGGAAATGGTTAAAAAATTATTTGATGAACATGCCGGTGGGATCAATATCATTGTTGCCTCGCGCTATGAATCAACTGCCGTATATACGATCCAACAACCCCAAGTGCCGGGAATGAAAAGTGTAATACCAGTTCCTTCCATCCGGATGAAACAAATGAGCTTATTTTAGGCCACAAAAAAACGTCCAGCGAATATTGCTGAACGTTATTATCCAAATAAACCCCCTGTTTTTTGGCCGGTATTTAATCCTAACTTTAAATATTGCCTGGTAAAACAGCGTAACCATCTTCAACACTAAAAAACTTTTGAACGATAAGTAGTATTTTTTTCATGATAATTGTTTTTATAAGGTTTATAAAATGTGTTTTTAATTTATCATTTAAATGTTGCCTGGTAATATTGCATAACCATCTTCAACACTAAAGAATTTCTGAACGATGAGTAGTAACTTTTTCATGGTAATAATTTTAAAAGAGTTAAATAATATATTTCTAGGACTGTGCATGAATAGGAAAATTTAAAAGGGATGTATTAAAAATTTGTTAATGGAAAAACCTAACTTTCTTCCTGAATAATAAACTACATGAAAGTTGCCCTGACCGGAGCTGCGGGCCATCTTGGCGCTGCATTGTTGCAGGAACTCTGCAAAAAAGATATTCCTGTTAAAGCATTGCTAAGGGATAATGATAACCGTTCCTGTGCCGGTTTGCCCGTTGAAATTGTAAAGGGCGACCTCCTCCATCCTGCTGTATTGGCTTCGTTGATGCAGGATTGTGATACCGTTATTCATTGCGCAGCATTGATATCAGTTAATGGAGATCACAATGGACTTGTACAGCTTACCAATGTTGAAGGAACGAGAACAGTTATTGAAAATGCGCTACATGCAGGCATAAAAAGGTGCATTCACATAAGTTCAATACATACATTTCAACAAAAACCTTCTCATGAAATACTGGATGAGAGCCGTGCAGCTATTGATGAAAAAGGATTTGCTTATGAGCGTTCAAAACTGGCAGGTCAGCAAATTGCACTTTTGGCAAATAAAAAAGGAATGGAAGTATTGCTGATACATCCAACGTCTATTGTAGGGCCATATGATCACAAGCCTTCCCTTGTGGGTAAAGTACTGATCGATATGTATACCGGTAAATTACCTTTTATTTTCAATGGCGGATTTGATTTTTGCGATTGCAGGGATGTTGCCCATGCGATCGTGAACAGCATTACGATGGGACGGCCCGGTGAGGCTTACCTGCTGGGAGGAAAATGGCACAGCCTGAAAAAACTGGCAGGAATATTATCAAAGGTTTCCGGAAAAAAAATAAGTATCCTGGCAATGCCTGCTTTTGCAGCAAATGCCGGTTTGCCAATTGTAAAATTACTGGCATACCTACAAAAAAAAGAGCCTTTATATACCGAAGAAGCATTGGACGCATTATTCAATGGCAATCGTTTTATCAGCAGTGTAAAAGCGATGAATGAATTGAATTATACGATAAGACCATTCGAAGAAACCGTATCCGATACATTCAACTGGTTCCAGCATAAAAATTATCTTTAAAATTCCGGCATGCTCATTTCCTTTTCAGCTTATAAAACGATCATTTTTGTATGGATTGGCATTGCTGTCATTATCTTCTTTTTGTTGCGCCGCGTCACTGCTCCGTATGGAAGATATACTTCAGCCAACTGGGGGCCATTGATCAATAACAAGCTGGGCTGGCTGCTGATGGAACTTCCTGCATTGGTAATAATGGGATATTTTTTTATCAGGGCACTTGCCACTAGCTCTATGATAGTTGCTATAATGATCGGGTTATATTGCTTTCATTATTTCAACCGAACCATTATTTTCCCTTTCCGGTTGCACACCAAGGGAAAAAAAATCCCATTGCTCATTGTTGCATCGGGAATTTTTTTTAACCTGGCCAATACATTCTTCCTGGGTTATTATTTCTCACATTTTGTAGGTCATAGTATCAGTTGGCTAACCGATGTACGGTTCATTGCCGGGATCATTATTTTCTTTACGGGTTTGCTGATCAACTGGAAAGCAGATGATATACTGATACACTTGCGAAAACCTGATGAAACAGATTATAAAGTACCACAGGGCTGGCTATTCGAATTTGTGAGCTGTCCCAATATGTTGGGCGAACTTATAGAATGGGGCGGGTTTGCCCTGCTTTGCTGGAACCTCCCGGCCCTTGCTTTTTTTATATGGTCAGCTGCTAACCTGGTGCCACGGGCAATGGCGCACCATCATTGGTATAAAACCAAATTTCCGGGTTACCCCGGAAAAAGGAAAGTTATAGTTCCTTTTATAGTTTAAACAATATGGGAAACATTCCAAAAGTAAAATGTTTGATATATGACTGCATCATTAACTCCTGCAACGCATATCAAACATTTTAACGGATACTATACTATCTTAATTTAAAAATAACGCCCGCCTGGATATTGGTTATATCGTAACCCGCTTCCACATTTACACCAAAGCCAGGTGTAAAGAAATAAGAAGCACCTACAAAACCTCCGAAAACCGGGATCACTTCGTCATTTTTATAGTAGTTCGGTACATTATGATCATCATAATAATCATAATGATGAAACCCTGCACCTGCTGAAACACCTGCATAAGTATCCAAACCTGAAACTTTCCACCCATAGTGCCAGGCTGATCTTCCTGCTACTATAACAGTACGGGACCGGAAATCATTATACTTTTTATTTGTACCATTTGAGAATGTACCTCCCACTTCAGCACCTAGAGAAACGACACCCGGTCCTGCCTGCCATACTCCAACCTCCAATGCAGCTTTGGTACCAAAGCCATTACCGGAATTGTAATACTTATAATCACCTTTGTAATCAACACCCATCCCTACCCCGAGGTTTACAGTTACACTTCCTTTTCTAAACGGGGTTACCAGGTTTCTCTTTTGCGCAGTTGAAACAAGTGTTGTTCCAAGGGCAAAGAATAAAATAATTGCTGCGATATAGTTTTGTTTTTTCATAAAACAAGTTTGACAAATACTATACCAACTCATTAACAAAGATTTTGCAAAAGGCAGTTTTTAAATATTCTTAACATTTTAATTTATCTTCAACATTATCAAAAACAAGAGCAGTAATACCCTATTTACCAGCCCGTATATTTAAAAATCATTTTATGTACCACGAGCCTGTGAACATTATAAAACTAACTTTATCAGACCTGGTTGAATTGAGATCAATGTCGGTAGAAACTTTTTATGAATCCTTCAGGGAAGCGAATACTGAGGAAAATATGCAACAGTATATGAGCGATTTTTTTTCTTCAGACAAATTATCTGCTGAAATAAACAACCCGGATTCTGAATTTTACTTTGCCAGGTTAAATGAAATTCCGGTGGGCTACCTTAAAGTAAATTTTGGCAAAGCCCAGACAGAAATGCAGGACAAGAAAGGGCTGGAAATAGAACGCATTTATGTAAAGGCAGGATTACAGGGAAAGAAGATCGGGCAGTTGTTATTTGACAAAGCGTTGCAAATTGCCCAAGAAAGAGGAGTTGATTATTTATGGCTCGGCGTGTGGGAAAAAAATCCCGGTGCCATAAAATTCTATGAACGAAACGGGATGCGAAAATTTGCATCACACCTTTTTAAACTAGGAGATGATGTGCAAACGGATATCATGATGAAACTTGATCTTCCCAGGAAATTGGATCGATAGAAAAACACGCCTTTACAACTGTTCAACTTTGTTAAACCTATCAATCTTTTTCAATATCTTGTATTGTAAACTGGGTCAATCATGAAATTTCTCAGGAGCCTGTATATCCAGGTGATCATTGCGATCATAATAGGAATTTTGCTGGGGAATTTTTATCCTTCATTCGCAATGCAATTAAAACCATTAGGTGATGGTTTTATCCGGCTCGTCAAAATGATGATCGCCCCGATCATTTTCTGTACGATCGTCACCGGTATTGCCAATATGCAGGATACCAAAAAAGTGGGGCGGGTTGGCATAAAAGCCATTCTTTATTTTGAAGTAGCAACAACAATTGCCCTCGTCATTGGCTTACTGGTCATAAATATTTTAAAACCCGGCGCCGGTATGCATATTGACCCTTCTACCCTTGATGCGGGTTCTGTGGAAGGCTATATTACAGAAAGTAAGAACCACAGTGTTGCGGATTTCATACTGAACATCATTCCTGAGAATATTGTAAATGCCATATCAAACAGTAACCTTTTACAGGTATTGTTCTTTTCAGTCTTACTGGGATTTGCTTTGTCAAAAATGGGAACAAAAGCTACCCCTTTATTGAAAGGCATTCAATCATTCGAAACAGCACTTTTCACGATCATAAAAATGATCATGAAACTGGCCCCCATCGGTGCAATTGGTGCCATGGCCTTTACCATAGGCAAGTATGGTGTGGGCTCACTTGCGTCACTTGCGCAGTTAATGATCTCCTTTTACATCACCTGCATTGTATTCATTGTAATTGTACTGGGTTCCATCCTGAAGGCCTGTGGTTTTAATTTATTCCGCATGTTGAAGTACATTAAAGAGGAATTGCTGGTGGTTTTGGGAACATCATCATCAGAAGCTGCTTTACCGAGCCTGATGAATAAATTAAAAAAAATAGGCTGTTCAGAACCGGTAGTTGGACTGGTAGTACCAACAGGATATTCCTTTAACCTGGATGGCACTTCTATCTATCTTACGATGGCAGCAGTTTTTTTAGCTCAGGCAACTGATACAGCACTGGATATTTCGCACCAGCTAAGCTTACTGCTGGTACTCCTGCTTACTTCCAAGGGCGCTGCGGGTGTAACCGGCAGTGGTTTTATTACATTAGCTGCGACCCTGCCTGCAGTTGGGCATATACCGGTAGCAGCGATCGCCCTGATACTCGGCATTGACCGTTTCATGAGTGAAGGAAGGGCCATCACCAACATCATTGGCAACGCAGTAGCAACGATCGTGGTGGCCAAATGGGAAAATGAAATTGATATACCTGCTGCTAAAGAGGCGATCGGATGAACATAATTAAAATGCTGCCTAAACATTATCATTAAAATAAAAAACTGTTATGAAAAAATTATCAATCGTTTTTTTGTTCTTTGCATTTTTTTCATGTGAACTTCATGATAAAGTGTTTAAAGCGTATTCAGCTAAAAGTGAAGATCTTTTTAAGGAAGTACAAACAGGAGGCGTAAAGGTCATACAGATCGAAACCCCCAAAGGAAAATTCAATGTATGGACAAAACGCATGGGTAATAATCCTAAAATAAAATTATTGTTGCTGAACGGCGGCCCGGGTGCAACGCATGAGTATTTTGAATGCTTCGAAAGTTTCCTGCCACAGGAAGGAATTGAATTTATTTACTATGACCAATTGGGCTGCGGCAATTCCGATGATCCAAAGGACACAAGCATGTGGGACCTATCCAGGTATGTTGAAGAAGTGGAACAGGTGCGTACTGCACTGAACCTTACAAAAGATAATTTTTATTTATTGGGGCATTCCTGGGGCGGAATACTGGCTATGCAGTATGCACTGAAATACCAGGACAATCTGAAAGGCCTTATCATCAGCAATATGATGAGCAGTGCACCCGATTATGGAAAATATGCGCAGGATGTTCTTGCAAAACAATTTGATCCGAAGGTTCTGGATACCATCCGGCAGATAGAAGCAAAGGGCGATTTTGCAAACCCTAAATACATGGAACTACTGATGCCACATTTTTATGCAAAACATATTTGCAGGATACCCATAGCGCAATGGCCCGAACCTGTAACCCGTTCCTTTGGTAAGATGAACCAGTCATTGTATGTTACGATGCAGGGACCTAGTGAGTTTGGTATTGGAGGCAACCTTGCAAAATGGGATGTAAAAGCTGCATTACCAAAAATAAAAACAGCTACCCTCACAATCGGAGGTACATACGATACCATGGACCCGGAGCACATGAAATGGATGAGCACACAGGTACAGCATGGAAAGTTCTTACTTTGTCCCGAAGGAAGCCATATGGATATGTATGATGATCAAAAACATTATTTTCCCGGCCTCATACAATTCATAAAGGATGTAGACGCAGGGAAGTAGAGGTTTGAAGTCCGGGGTTTGAAGTTTAAAATTCGAGGTTTGAAAACCAACATCGAATTTCAAACTATTCGGGGATCTATTTTTTTATACAACATATCTGCAACAATATTGATGAGGATAAAAATACATGCACTGAATAATACAGCTCCCATCACTACCGGGTAGTCTAATTTCTCCAGTGCATCTACAGTTACCTTTCCGATCCCTTTCCATCCGAAAATATATTCTATGAAGAAAGCACCTGCAAGTAATTCGGCAAACCAACCCGTGATGGCCGTTATAACCGGATTCAGCGCATTGCGCAATGCATGTCTGAAGATGATGCTGCGTTTGCTCAATCCTTTCGCATACGCTGTCCGGATATAATCCTGTCCCAGCACATCCAGCATGGAACTCCTGGTTAGCTGCGTAATGATCGTCAACGGGCGTATACCCAAAGTAAATGCAGGGAGAATGAGGTTCCTTAGGTTTAAATATTTCTCACCGGACACTTCATCAATATCAAACAGGCTGCCTGTAAGATTTAAACCTGTGTAAGGATGCAGAACGATTCCAAACAGGTAAGCAACGATGATAGCCATGAAAAAAGAAGGGGCTGATATTCCTGCAATACTGCTGAAGATCGCAGTATTGTCGATCCAGGTATCTTTTTTTACAGCCGCAATAACACCTAAAAATATTCCAACGATACATGCAAAAAGCATTGCAGCAAATGCCAGCACCAATGTACCTGGTAATGCATCCATCAGCACACTGTTTACATCTTTTTTGGTTTGATAGCTCCTGCCGAGGTATGGAAATTTTAAAGCAAATCTTGTTTTACCACCTATGAAGATGCCCTGTAGTTTTTTTTGTTCTATTTCTGCTTCATCGTGGATGCTGAGCGGGGAAACATCATTGAAATAGAGTATGAATTGTTTCCATTTGGGCTGGTCAAGGTGAAGTTCTTTACGGATATTATCCATTGTTTTTTTATCACCTGTCTGGCCAACAATAAGCCTTGCCGGGTCTCCAAAGCCCTGGAACATGATAAAAACAAGTGTTACTACTCCTACGAGTACCAGTATTGAATAGAACATTTTTTTAAAAAAATAATTCATACATATTCAATGATCAATGTTCATCAATAAGGCGCTACTTTACTTCATCGAAATCTGCCCCTGCCCATTTGCCCTGCACTACTGGCCCTTTCATTTTATATAAAGTTGGGTTAACCCTTGCTACTGTTTTAATAACAATTGCATCGCAGGTCAATAAGCCATCGACCGTAATATTATTTTGCTTCAGGAAATTTTCGATCACAGCACGCTCTGCTGTTACCACGTACATTTCCTTACCCTGCTCCTTCGCCTGCTTATTGATCCTGCCAAATTTAGTGATCCAGTTATCTGCATGTTCGGGCAAATCTTTCATGTATACAAGGTAATATTCCTTAGGGTTGCTTAGAATAGATGTTGTTACATTATCAGCATCTGAGCTTAAAGAATAATCACTTATAGCAGGAATATTATTTTTTCCTTTTTGAAGTAATACCTGTTTCCTTTCAGCAAAGTTCCATGTGCTATCTGGTAAGGCGCTCATAGAAAAATCTTTCTTTTCTCCATTCTTTTCATAAACAAACACATAATCATATTTATCAGGTACGGCATCGGCAGGCATTTTCATCAGTTCCAGGATATTATTTCCTTTTTTATATGGAAGGCAATCTGCCAGGGGTAAATGCTTTAAGACATGAAATTGTAACATTAGTGTAAGGATCGTTGCCAGTAATATGTATAAGAATGAAAAGAAAGGCTTGGCAACCGGAGTTATGTATTTTACTTTAATGAGCAGCAATAAAGCAAGGCAAAGCAAAATAATATCCTTGGTAAAGGTTTGTATAGGTGTTAGCGGGATACAATCGCCAAAACAACCACAGGCCCTGATTTTCCCGCTGAATAAAACATAACTTGTAAGGAATGAAAAAAACAACATCAGCAATAAGAGTATCCAGGTCGTAAACCTTTTTTGCCAGCCTATCAGCAGTGCAACGCCGACAACAACCTCCAGTGTTATCATGATAATAGAGAATGACAATGCAAAATGATCAAGGCTTTGCATCATGCTTTTCATGAAACCATCATTGGCCCATGCTTCAAAGAATTCCTGCATCTTATAAGCAAGCCCGCGGGGATCAATGGCTTTAACAAGACCTGAAAAAATAAATAAAAGACCTGTCAATACCCTTGCGATCGTAACTGTCAGTTTCATAAAAAAATATTAATTAGGTTGTTTGCCCTCTTCTATTAGGATCAATGCAAATACTGCATAATTTAGTATGTCAAAATAATTGGCGTCAATGCCTTCACTCGCCACAGTTTTTCCTTCATTGGAAATGATCTGTTTGATGCGGAGGATCTTTGCCAATACCAGGTCAACAAAGCTTTCCTGGCTCATTTCACGCCAGGCTTCACCATAATCGTGGTTCTTGTCGTGCATCAGTTCTTTGGCTTCTGCCACTTTGTTCTCATACATTTTTTCAACTTCGGCTATGGCAAGTTGTTCGGGCTCTTCGCTGTTTATATCGAGTTGTATCAAACCAATAACAGCATAATTCAGTATCCCTTCAAATTCACTTTTGATATCATCTCCTATTTTCTGTAATTTCTTTTCCTGGATGGTCCGTATCCTTTTTGCTTTGATGTAGATCTGGTCTGCAATGGAAATTGTGCGGTACACCCTCCAGGAAGTGCCATAATCAGCGGTCTTTTTTATAAAGGTATTCCTGCAGCCAACCACTGCCCTGTCGTATTGCTCATTTGTTGTCATTGCTAATATTTCAATTGCTCATTAATTATCTGCAAATTTGCGTATCGGTTCAAAAATACAATTACTCTTTCAAATGTTCACAATCAACTGCAAAGGAAAAATATTAAGTATTGAAAAGCCGCTTGTAATGGGCATTATCAATGTTACACCCGATTCGTTTTATAAAGGCCATTTAAAAGAGGGAACAGCATCCATATTAGATCTTGCAGGAAAAATGATCGGCGATGGTGCAGATATATTGGATATCGGTGGTCAAAGTACCCGGCCGGGAAGTGAAAGGATCACTGCACAGGAAGAATTGGAAAGAGTGATGCCTGTAATAAAACTTATCCGGCAACATTACAAAGAAATCGTTCTGTCTGTTGATACCTATCATAGCCTTGTTGCTGAAAATGCAGTGAAAGAAGGCGTGGGGATCGTAAATGATATCAGTGCAGGTGAAATGGATAAACGAATG
This sequence comes from Ferruginibacter sp., assembly GCA_040006715.1. Lineage (GTDB taxonomy): Bacteria > Bacteroidota > Bacteroidia > Chitinophagales > Chitinophagaceae > Ferruginibacter. Next base: position 114,439 of record JBDTWL010000002.1, read on the forward strand.
ATGGAAACCGTGGCTTCACTAAAAGTGCCCTATATATGTATGCATATGAAGGGAACACCCGATACAATGCAACAAAATATTTCTTATAAAGATGTGGTAAAAGAAGTGCTGGACTTTTTTATCGGTAAACTAGATGCGTGTAAGCGGGCTGGCATAAACGATATCATTATTGATCCCGGTTTCGGCTTTGGCAAAGCTGCAAACCATAATTTTGAGCTACTTAGGGATCTCTCCGCTTTTAAAATGCTGGACAAGCCCATATTAGCGGGGCTTTCCCGCAAAAGTACCATTTATAAAACATTGAATATAAGTGCTGAGGATGCCTTGAATGGAACTACTGTTTTAAATACCCTTGCCCTGAACAATGGAGCTGATATATTGAGGGTTCATGATGTAAAAGAAGCGAAAGAAGCTGTAACCTTAATAAGTGCTTATAAAAAGATCGCTTCCTAAGGAGAAGCGATCTTGTATGAGTTGAAAACGTTGAAGGCTATTTCTTTGGGGTCCCGGGATTGTTTTTCTGCAGGCTATCCATATATTTTTTTTGCATTTCCTCCATTTTCTTGTTTTGTTCTGCTTCTGCAGCCAACGCCCGTGTTTTATCAAGTACATCCAATACTTCAATATCGAACACCAGGACCGCATTGGGCGGAATATCAGCGCCGGCACCTTGCTTTCCAAAACCAAGTGCAGAAGGAATATAAAATTTAGCCTTAGCCCCTTTTTTCAGCAAACTAAGCCCGTCTTTCCATCCGGGAACCACGCTGTTACCCAACGCTGGGTTACTGGTAAGGTTTACATTCAATGGTTCAAGATGGCCCTTTGAAGGGTCGGTATTGCTGTCAAACATTTTCCCATCCAAGGTTCTGCCTGTATAATTTGTTTTTACCACTACATTTGAATCAATGTTTATCCCCGCTCCCGGCTCAATAATCACAACATAAGTTCCCATCGGGGCTTTTATAGGTTTGATATTATTTTTTTCAAAATAATCAGCGAGTAACTTTTCATCCTTTGAAGCCTGGGCAATGACATCCAGCGAATCTTTTTTCTTCATTTCCACCATGGCTCCAGCCCTCGCTTTATCTGCTTCTGCCTTTGTTTTATAAACATTCACTATTTTAAGCGTGGTCAATACATAATGGCCTTTTTTAAAGAACGGGGGCATTTGTTCCGGTGCTTTTTTAAATGCCGAATCAGTGAGTATCCTTATAGCAACACTATCGCCTTTCCTTAACTGCCTTAGTATTTCAAAGTATGCCGCAGGGGTAGATATGGAATCCAGTACCTCAATGATGGGTGCACCTTGTGTCCTTGAATCGTTGAGCAAGGAATCTTTTGTTCCGGTATTATAATAAGTTGCAAAATTCAACTCCATAAAGTTGCCATACTGGATCTTTGATCCGCTTCCGCTTGAAATGATCTTATATTCCAAACCGTCTTTTCCTTTTTTAAACGTTGGATTATCTTTACAGGCCGAAAAAAGGATAACTGCCAGTAACATCAATGAAGAGATCTTTCTCATTTTTATTTTTGTTTTAAAATTTATAAGTGCTTAACTGATCTGAATTTTCTTTCATTGCTTTTTTGAATTCAGCAATGGTTGCATCAAATGATTCTTTACTGGAACCTCCTGCTGCGTTGTAATGGCCACCGCCATTGAAATACTTACGTGCAAAAGTATTTACATCAAACGAACCCTTGCTCCTGAATGAACATTTACGTTCTTCTCCCCTGTCAATAATGATCGCGGCCAGCTTTATTCCTTCAATACTCAAAGGATAATTTACCAGGCCTTCTGTATCACCGGTTTTGATATCGTATTTGATAAGATCTGCCTGGGGCACTGCTATCAACGCGGTATTGTATTCGTAAAATACTTCCATCCGGTTAAGCAAAACATTTCCAACAAAACGAAAACGGTTCTCTGAAAAATTATCGAACAGTTCTTCATGTATATGACTATGCTCCAGCCCTTTTTCTTTCAATGCAGCAACCATCTTATGCACACTTGCCGTTGTTGATGGGAACCTGAATGATCCCGTATCTGTCATTACACCGGCATATAAACATTCTGCAACTTCTTTGCTTATCTTATCAGCATTACCTGAAGCGACAATAAAATCATATACCATTTCCGCGGTAGAGCTTTTGGATGTATCTGATACAGCAAAAGTAAATACATCATTCTGCGGTTCCTGGTGGTGATCGATCAATATTCGCTGCCCTGTTGCTTTCATCAATTTATCCTCCATTCTCTTGGTGCGGCTGATCGTATTATAATCAAGGCAAAAGATCCATTCAGCCTTGTCGATAAAACCGTTTGCTTTATCGGTTTCCCTTTCATAATCCAGGACCGATCTGCAGCCGGGCATCCAGTTAAGAAACGAAGCCCAGTTCGTTGGTGAAATGACTGTAATGCTATGCCCGAATTGCATTAAGAAATGATACAAACCCAATGAAGAGCCCATGGCATCGCCATCAGGCTTCTGGTGCATGGTTATTACAATTTGTTTGGGACTTGTGATCTGTTGGTATATCTCGCTTATTGATTGCATAAAGGCGGCGCAAAAGTAGGTGTAAAAAGCCAATTAGCCAATTTGCTGATTAGTCAATGTGATGATTACACTATGATTACTTCATAATGATTTGTTAATAGGGAAATTGGTTAATTATCAAATTGACACATCAACTCATTCGCATATCTTTGCGCCCAAAATAGAAAAAATGACCAACAGAACATTTACCATGATCAAGCCGGATGCAACGCAGAAAGGAAATACCGGCGCCATTTTAGAAATGATCAATAAGGCCGGATACCGCATCGTTGCTTTGAAAATGACCCACCTGAGCAAAGAAAAGGCCGGTGAATTCTATGCAGTACACAAGGAACGTCCTTTTTACGGCGAGTTGGTCGAGTTCATGAGCCGTGGGCCCATCACTGCTGCCATCCTTGAAAAAGAAAATGCAGTAGAAGATTTCAGGACTTTGATCGGCGCTACCAATCCTGCCAATGCAGCAGAAGGCACTATCCGCAAAAAATATGCAGCATCAGTGGGTGAGAATGCAGTTCACGGAAGTGACAGCGATGAAAATGCAGCCATTGAAGGAGATTTCTTTTTCAGCAAGCTGGAACAGTTTTAGTCTTTAAACCATTTTGATATATCGGCCGTTGGATCTTATTCAACGGCTTTTTCATTTCCGGTTTGCCTTATCTTGCAGCAACAGTCATGCAGGCATCATTAACGATCATACGTTATCCAAAACTATTCATCCCGTTTGCTTTTTTTGCGATGGCCATTCACAGGCTCCCGTTATTGCTAAATAAAAAGATCCGGTTTTATAAGTTACTTGGCTGTGGTAAGCATGGAACATTTGATAAAGTGCCGGACCTGCAGCAATGGGGGATTTTAGCTGTTCATAGTTCTGAGTTTATAGTAGAATCTAATAATTCAGATCATATTTTATTATTGAGGATACTCTATGGTTCGTTTATATCATCCTGGCTTCGGCTCTTTCGCTGTGAGACATTTACAATCCTGCTGGAGCCTTTAGAAGGCCATGGTTTGTGGGACGGAAAAGAAGTTTTTGGTGCGTTAGCTAAAAATTCAGCATATGAAGGCCCAATTGCCATACTAACCCGGGCGACGATCCGTTTTAACAAATTAAAATGGTTCTGGCAACATGTAGCTGCGGTAACAGATAAGATGAATGCTTCAAAAGGATTTATAACCTCCCTTGGTATTGGGGAAGTTCCCTGGATAAAACAGGCAACATTCAGTGTTTGGGAAAGCAAGGCTGATATGATGGCATTTGCCTATGGCATGAAAGAACATACTGATGTGATCAAAAAAACAAGGGAACAGCAATGGTATAGTGAAGAAATGTTTGTAAGGTTTAAGATCATTGGTAATATGGGAACAATAAACGGAAAAAGCCCTCTAAAAGGAAAATTGTAAATTTGGATCATGAAGAATATTAAACTGATAGAAGTTCCGTCAGAAATTGGTGCGGGTACCAGGGGTGCAAGCATGGGTATTGATGCTGTAAAGGTTGCCGCCCTTGATTTCATGAGCAATTTTTTTGTTCATTTCCCTTCAGAAAAGATCGAGGTAGAGAATAATTTATTGTTTGAGCCGATCAGGTCTCCATACGCCAAGCGGATACAGGGAGTGGTTAATATGTATGAGCGCATCAGTAAAGCTGTATCCGACAGCATAAAGAATAATTTTTTCCCGGTGATCCTGAGTGGGGATCATAGCAATGCCGGCGGTACCATTGCAGGGATCAAAATGGCCAAGCCCAAAAGTAAACTCGGCGTGATCTGGATAGATGCACATGCAGACCTGCACACCCCTTATACAACCCCATCGGGCAATATGCATGGTATGCCCCTGAGCACGGCTATTGCAGAAGACAATATTGATTGCAAAGTGCACGAGGTAGATGAGAAAACCGTCAAGCTCTGGGACATGTTAAAATCAATCGGGAAAACGGGTCAAAAGGTATTGCCGGAAGATGTGGTCTTTATCTCGCTGCGTGATTATGAAAAAGAAGAAAAATTTTTGATAGAGAAATACGGCATGAAAGTGATCACTACCAGTGAAGTAAGGCGTAATGGTGCAGAGAATGTGAGCCGCAAAGTATTGCGTTACCTGGGTGATTGTACAGATATATATGTAAGCTTTGATGTGGACAGCCTTGATTCCGCCATTTCCAAAGGAACAGGCACACCTGTAAGCAATGGATTGAAAGAAAGGGAGGCAGAGGACCTTATCAGTAAATTCATGCAGAACCGGAAGATCTGTTGTTTTGAAATTACGGAAGTGAACCCAACACTCGATAAGGAAAACCTGATGGCGGAAATTGCATTTAATATTTTGCAGCGAAGTGTGAATGTATTGATGATGAATTAAAATTTATTATGATGAAGCCTTTAATGTTATCCATCCTGTTACTTGCGCAAGTTGCCGGTAAAGCACAGCAACCAAATTATATTGACAGCCTTAAAAAATTTCAACTGGATTATGTACATACGCATGAAGTAGTAAAAAAAACTGATTGGAAATATTTCAGGTTTTTCCCGGTGAATAAAAAATACCGGGTGTTGGCAACTTTTGAAAAAATTGATGACCCAAAAGGTTTTATAATGAAAACATCGGGTGACAAGACGAGGCGGTATTTTAAATACGGGACGGTAAGTTTTATGATCGACAAAAAATCATTGCAGCTGACTGTTTATCAAAGTGAGGATCTAATGAGATCCAGCCAATACAAAAATTATCTATTCATACCATTTACAGACCTTACTTCTGGTGATAAAAGTTATGGCGGAGGCAAATACCTCGACTTTTTAATGGATGATATAAAAAACAATACCTTACTGATCGATTTCAACAAAGCTTATAATCCATACTGTGCTTATACCACAGGATACAATTGCCCGATCCCGCCCGCGGAAAATGACCTGCCGATCGCCATCAACGCAGGTGAAATGAGTTTTGGAAAAAGCCATTAATTTCCTGTATGCAAAACACTTCCCACCTGTTAATGATTGAACCGGTCAATTTTGGTTTCAATGCCGAGACGGCTGTTAACAATCCTTTCCAGGTAAATACGAATAAAAATGTTCAGCAGGAGGCATTAAAAGAATTCAACGATCTTGTAAAATTACTCAGGGAAAATAAAATGGATGTTACCGTCATAAAAGATACAGCCGAACCCTTTACCCCAGATTCCATCTTTCCTAACAACTGGATATCCTTTCATGAAGATGGTGCTGTGTTTTTATACCCTATGTATGCATCCAACCGCCGAAAGGAAAGGAAACTGCACATCCTTGAAAACTTACAAACATACTTTCATGTCAGTAAAATAAATGACCTCAGTCAGCATGAAGCTGAAAATATATTTTTAGAAGGCACGGGGAGTATGGTATTGGACCGCGGGAACAGGATCGTATATGCGTGTATCTCTCCCAGAACAGATGCCCGTATATTGAATGAATTCTGCCGCATCAGCAATTATTCAGCTGTTATGTTCTCCTCGAAAGACATAAATGCAGTTGACATTTATCATACCAATGTAATGATGTGCATTGCTGCTTCGTTTGCAGTTATATGTCTTGAAAGCATCGCTGATAAAACTGAACGGGCAACTGTGATCGGTCATTTGAATAAAAGCCACAAAGAGATCATTGATATTTCATTGCAACAACTAAATAGTTTTGCCGGGAATATGCTTCAGGTGAAGAATGCTGATAATGAATTGCTGTTGGTCATGTCAACACAGGCTTATCGGTCTTTGACGAAGGAGCAGGTTCAAAAGCTGGAGCAATATAACAAGTTGGTTCATTCCCCTCTTGATACCATTGAATCAGCCGGCGGTGGCAGTGCACGTTGCATGATGGCAGAGATATTTAATAAGCCAAAATAAAACGTCATTGCGAGGAACGAAGCAATCTCAATTATCTGCAATAAACCAGTAAGATTGCTTCGTTCCTCGCAATGACGTAGAAAATATGTTTCTCATAAACCGCCGGGCATTTCCTTTTTCCTGCGCAGGCTTTCCAAAGAAGGGTCCATTTCAATGGCTTTATCACACATCTGCTGGCCGCGGTCCTTCTCTCCTTTTTTCTGGAAACAAAGCCCAGCCTGGTAGAGTGCTTTACCATCCTTCATATCGATCTCCATTAATTTCTGGCAATAAGTAAGTGAGCGGTCATACTGTTTCTGCTCATATAATATGCCGGCCATATCCCTCAGTATATCTTTATTCCCGGGTTTTCTTTTCCATATGTCAAGCAAAAGTTTTTCCCCTTTTTCATACTGGCCGCTGTAAATAGCTGAATAGCCGAGATTTTCTATAAAGTCATTTGACCTGTTATAACCATGTGCTTCCGCGTTTTCAAATAAACTGAGTGCATTTTTATGATCATTGAGGTTATAATAAAGAAGTCCAAGTTCATACATCCATACATTCCTGGTTGTATCCATATTTACTGCTTTCCTGTAATAAGGAATTGCTTTTTTGTATTCTTCCATATCCAGGTAATTGCGTCCCATCGTATACGTTACTTCAATATCATTTGGGTTCTTTTCCAAGGCAGTCATTAAATACTTTTCAGCTTTTGCATAATCTTCCTGCTGGTAATAACTCATTCCTAAAATGCGCTGGCTATTACTGCAATCCGGGCATTTTCCGGCAAGCTCAATTGCCTGTATAAATTGGCGGTAGTTAAAATATATATCCATCAGTTCCCTGATAGCAATTTTATTGGAAGGATCCATTGCATATACCCTGGCAAAACATGATTTGGCAAGATCTGCCCGCTTCATTGCCAGGTCGGTATAACCCAACTGCAGATAAGTGTTCATATTGGAGGGATCTAATTGTATGGATCTTTCAAAAAGAACCGAGGCAACCAGGTAATGTGCTGCTTCTTTTTCTTTCATGCCTTTATCAAAATAAAATCGGGAACTGTCGGTAGTTTGAGCCTGAGCAGACGCAAATATGCATACTGCTATGATTGATAGGATATTTTTCATAGTGTTTCGAGATAGAGGTAGCTTACAAGTTACTGTAATATTATCGCTGATAACGCCGGGACAGCCATTTTTATTTCGTATATCTTCTTCTTTTTATCCACTGCTGTAATGATTTTTTCTGTATTTACATATTCGCCATTTCCCCAATAAGCGACATCGTTGCTGTTAAACACTTCTTTCCAGGTTGTTTTACCCTTTAATTCGAGTTTCCACTCCGGGTAGCTGGTCTTGGTAACATTCAAAACTATTACCATATCGTCTGCCCGTTGCTTTCCCTTTCTTTTGTAAACGATAATGCCTTCATTCCTGTGATCAAGGGCTACCCATTCAAATCCTTTCCGGTCGAACTGGTATTCATACATCGCAGGATTATTTTTATAAATATGATTAAGCGACCTGACACATTCCTGTAATTTGTTGTGTGGATCAAATTGCAGCAATTCCCAATCCAGTTCAGATTTATAATTCCATTCATTCGTTTGCCCGAATTCATTTCCCATAAAAAGTAATTTGGTTCCCGGGTGTGTGTACATATAAGTGTAGAGCAGGCGCAGGTTTGCAAATTTCTCCCATTCATCCCCTTTCATTTTATATATCATCGGGCTTTTGCCGTGCACCACTTCATCATGGCTTATCGGCAGCATGAATTTTTCGTCATAGAAATACATGATGCTGAAAGTGAGTTTATCCTGTTCATGGATCCTGTCTTCGGGTTTGATCTTAAAATATTTAAAAGTATCATGCATCCAGCCCATCATCCATTTCATACCAAAGCCAAAACCGCCTTTATTGGTAGCCAGTGTAATTCCCGGCCAATCAGATGCCTCTTCAGCAATGGTTTGTGTATCCGGGAAATCGCGGTACAATATATTGTTCAGGTCCTTGAGGAAATCAATGGCTTCTATATTTTCATTCCCACCATGCTCATTTGGCTCCCATTCTCCTTCCTTTCTCGAAAAGTCGAGCCTTATGATAGAATTGACCGCATCCACCCTCAGTCCATCTATGTGATATTTGTTTAACCAGAAATGAGCACTGCTCAGGAGGAATGAGCGTACTTCTCCCCTTTTGTAATTGAAAATATAACTGTTCCAGTCGGGGTGGTAGCCCTTGCGCATGTCTTCATATTCATAAGTATAGGCGCCGTCAAATACGTGCAGGCCGTGGGCATCATGGGGGAAATGAGAAGGAACCCAATCCAGTATCACCCCTATCCCATTCCCATGCAGGCTATCAACCAGGTGCATGAATGCTTCGGGTGTGCCAAAGCGTGAGGTAGGAGCAAAATAACCGGTACCCTGGTATCCCCAGCTGCCGTCAAAAGGATGTTCCATTACCGGCATGAATTCCACATGTGTGAAGCCCATTGCTTTTACATAAGGAACAAGCCGGTCCGCAATTTCTGTATAGCTGTTATAGGCTTCTTCTTTATTTTTTTCGGGCCGCATCCAGCTTGCCAGGTGCACTTCATAAACACTCCAGGGCGCATCCAGGGAATTGTTGATCCTGCGGTGTGTCATCCAGTCCCCGTCGTGCCAATACTTATCTAATTGCCAGGTTATAGATGCCGTTCCCGGCCTGAACTCACAATACCTTGCAAAGGGATCCGACTTATCTGCTTCGAAATCATTAGGCGCAGAAATATGGTACTTGTATAAAGTCCCCTTGGGAAGCCTTGGAATAAACCCTTCCCAGATACCGGAATGATCAAGTCTTGGATATAGCGGATGCAATTGTTTTTTCCAGCCGTTGAACTCGCCTACAACAGAAACGGCCATGGCATGGGGTGCCCATACAGCAAAATAATACCCTTCAGTATCGAGTACACGCAACGGGTGGCTGCCGAATTTCTCGTATGCATTGAAAAGCTGTCCATCCCTGAATTGGCGGGTATCATCAGCCGTAAAAAATGAGTATACCCAAACATGTTTGCTGGTATCAATAAAGTTTTCGTCTTCGTATGCCATTTATCAAGTTTTTCAGGCTAATGGTAAAAATCCCATTTAACGTAAATTTAAGAATAGTTAGTTTGCATCGCTGAATTAATTAATACAACTTTAATTACAGAAACTGTCCACCCAAAAACTGACTGAATGTATAAAAAGCTTTTTATTCTTCTCTCCTGTATAGTATTATCCCAATTCCTGTTTTCCCAATCAATAGAAATATCAGGCAAGATCGAGGATACCACGGCAAGAGCCAATGTAAAAAATGCTGTAGTAGCACTGCTTACCGTAAAAGATTCTATTATTAAAAAATTTACCCGCACGGATGCCAATGGCAACTTTAGCTTTAAAAATGTTCAAACCGGGAATTATATTCTCATGGTAATGCATCCAACGTTTGCCGATTATGTTGAAGATATTGAGTTAAAGGATGGAAATAAAGCACTGGGAAGTATCCCTGTAACCCCTAAAAGTAAATTACTGGAAGCCGTAATCCTCAAAAGCGGCAGCCCTATCCGTATAAAAGGCGATACAACGATCTATACTGCAGACAGCTTTAAAGTGAGTGCCAATGCCAATGTAGAGGAGCTGCTTAAAAAACTGCCGGGAATACAGGTTGATAAGAACGGCCAGATCAAAGCAATGGGAGAAACAGTGGAAAAGGTATTGGTGGATGGAGAAGAATTCTTTGGCGACGACCCCGGTATGGCCGTAAAAAATCTGAGGGCCGATGCTGTTAAAGAAGTACAGGTATTTGACAAAAAAAGCGACCAGGCCGAATTTACAGGCATTGACGACGGGCAGACCAAAAAAACCATTAACCTAAAACTAAAGGAAAATAAAAAGACAGGATATTTTGGTAAAATCAGTTTATCGGGTGGCCTGAGGAATGATATCGACCACAGGTATAATAATAATTTATTGTTCAGCACATTCAAGGGAAAGCGCAAGTTATCTGCCTTCCTGCTGAATGGGAATACGGGGCAAGACGGCCTGAGCTGGCAGGACAATGAAAAGTATGGAGGAGAATCCGACAATTATAGCATGAGCATGGATGAGGATGGCGGCATGAATTTCATGTACCGCGGCGGCGGATCTGATGAGGAGCCGGAAGTAAATACGGAGAATGGCTATATCAAAAATATAAATGCCGGCATGCAATACAGTAACAAATGGAATGATAAAACATCCGTGAATTTTTCTCCTAAATACAATAACCAGATCTATTCAAATAATAAAACAAAATTCACACAGACACAAGTATTGGATACACTGACAAATGAATATGTATTGCTGGATGAGCATTCGACAGAGCAATCAAATGTAAACAGGTATAACCTCAAACTCAGGGGCATCTATGATGTAAAACTTGATTCGATGAACAGCCTTAAGTTTACTGCCAATGCAAATTTTTATCATACAGAGAGCGAGGAGGTAAGGAATGCGATCACAACAGATGATGAGAGCGGTGAATTGAAGAATACCAGTGACAGGCATTCTCAAACCAGGAGTGATAAAAAAGCATTGTCTGCCAACCTGATTTTTAAACACAAATTCAAAAAAGCCAGGAGAACATTGTCATTAACCGCGGATTGGAATAGCCTGGCCACAGATGGGAAGAATTATTTAAAGTCTTTGAACAAATCATATGATATTAACCCGTTTGTACAGGATCTCGATCAAATGAAGGATAATGATAGATCTAACCAAAAAGTTTTGTCAAGGATCGTTTACACAGAACCGCTTGGTAAAAAATATTCCATGGAGATCGGGTATGAACTCTCATATAGTTCCGGCAGCAACAACCAAATAACATACAGCTATACTCCTGCTACGGGCAAATATGATGCAAGGGTAGATTCACTGACAAATGATTTTGATCAAAGGATCAGCATCAACAAGCCTTCCATTAAACTAAATTATGCTGATAAAAAATTCAAGATCAATATTGGCTCAGGCTTTGGCCTCACCCATTTTGACCTGTTGGATAAATCTTTCAATAAAGATTATATCCGCAATTATACCAATTTCTTCCCGACAGCAAGTTTTAATTATACTTACAAAAGCAATCATAATTTAAGGTTCTATTATAATGGTTCCACAACCCAGCCTACCATTAACCAGCTACAGCCGCTGGGCAATAACAATGATTATTTTAATCAATACATTGGCAATCCTGATCTGAAACCTTCTTTCAGCAATTCATTTGGCATTTCTCACAATAGCTATAATTTCATGAAAGATATGTGGACCTACCAGTCGCTTAACTTCCGCCAGACAAGCAATGCTATTACCAACAACCGTATCATTGATCCTGCTACCGGTAAAACCACCACACAGCCCATTAACAGCAATGGAAATTTTTCTGTGAATCTTTATGCAGGCGGGCAGGTCAAAATAAAAAAGATAGATACGAGGGTGTACATAAGCCCCAATTTTGGTTATTCAAAATTTGCTGATGTTATCAACAGTAAAACCAGTTATACAAATAATCTCAATGCAGGTATGTCGGTTTACATATCAAAATCAAAGGATAAGAAATATGACCTTTCACTGAACAATGAGTTCAGTTATAATAGTAATAAGACATCGCAGAACAGCTCGAATATTCACTACTACACTGATAATATTTCCGCAGATGTTACTGTGTACTTCCGTAAGGTTTGGTCCATCAATACCGACTACCAGTTCAATATTCGTCAGAAGACAGACCAGTTCAGCAACAACCTGAATACGCAGTTGTGGAATGCAAGGTTTCAAAAGACATTCAGGAATAATGAGTTCACCGCCTTCATTAAAGTACGTGACATCCTGAATCAGAATGTAGGGATAGAAAGAAGCTTTTATGGAAATACATTAACGGAAGAAAGAAACGACCGTTTAAAAAGATATTGGCTGGTTGGATTTACATGGGATTTCAAAAATAAAGGATCAAAAGCTGCCCAATAGTTTTATATAATTAATAAATAACAGCATGAAAATTAAAATATATTTTATCATCGCACTTATCCTGCCAGTTCATCAACTGCAGGCACAGCTTTTTATCAATAAAGCCGTTATTGAATATGAAGTGAAAGTAAATGTTAAGAAAACAATGGGTAATAACTCATGGGAGGAGATGATGAAAGAGAACCTGCCACAATTCAAAACGGGCTATTTCCAATATACATTTGCCGACAATAAAAGTGTTTATAAATTCGATCATTGGGATACCAAGAAGGTCCCGGAATGGATGCGGAGAAGCGATGAAGAAAACGTATGGTATTTTGATCACAATACAGGCAAATTCAATATGCAGAAAAATGTATGGGGATCGAATTTCAATGTAGAAGATTCCATCCCGGCAATTGAATGGAGGCTTACAAATGAGAACCGGGTGATCGCAGGCTTTAATTGTCGTAAGGCAGTAGGCAAGATCATGGACAGCGTGTATGTATTTGCGTTTTACACCGATGAGATCACGATCTCCGGCGGACCTTGTACGATCAATGGCTTACCCGGGATGATATTGGGATTGACCATTCCCCGTATGTATGCTTCCTGGATCGCAACAAAAGTGATGGTAAATGATGTGAATGTTGCAGTAATAAAACCGGTGACCGCAAAAAAGTATTATACATATACCACGCTGAAATCAACGCTGAAAGAACGCAGCAAAGAATGGATCAGTGAAGATGATCCCGATTCAAATAAATGGATCGAGCAGTTATTCTGGAATACGTTGTTATAATAAAATTTAAAATAAGAATGTAAAATGCAGATCACAACCCGGTTTATATTTTACATTTTTCATTTAATATCTTAGGTTAAGATCTCAAACCCATCAGGAACGATCGCGCCTTTCTTTATCACCACGATACCGTCCTTAATGGCATACAATGAATGATCTGAATCGCTTAAATGTGTGCCACCCATAATGTTCACATTATTGCCTATACGGCAATCCTTATCAACGATCACATTGGTGAGGTTACAGTTATCCCCGATCCCTACCCTGGGAATTCCTTTCGCATAATTATAAGCGATCTCTTCAATGGTTTCGTAAAAATCGTTTCCCATGATATAGCAGCTAGTGATCTTACTCCCCAGGCCAATACGGCTCCGGATACCGATCACACTGTTTACCAAACTGGCTGCATGAATAATGCATCCTTCCGCCATGATCGTCTGTTGCATTGTTGTACCGCTGATCTTTGCCGGGGGCAACATGCGGGCCCGTGAATACACCATTTTTTTATTGTCAAATAAATTAAAGGGCGGCAGGTCCAGTGTAAGTGCCAGGTTCGCTTCAAAAAATGAATAGATATTTCCGATATCGGTCCAATACCCGTCATATTGATAACTTACAACTTTGCAGTTATTAATGGCATCGGGTATTATTTCTTTTCCAAAATCGGTTGCATCTTTTTTTTCTTTATCAAGGAGATCAAATAAGAGGTTCCTGTTGAATATATAGATGCCCATGGAAGCAAGATAGTTCCTCCCATGCAGCTTCATATCGTCGCCCGTATTGCTTGTCCAGGCCGGCAATAATTCTTTCGCAGGTTTTTCTATAAAAGAATGAATACAATTCTCATTGTCAACTTTAAGTATCCCGAATTCAGTTGCTTCCCTTTCTGCAACAGGGATCGTGGCAATTGAAATAGCCGCACCACAATTAATATGATTGTCTATCATTTCACCAAAATCCATCTGGTAAAGCTGGTCGCCGCTCAATATCAATACATAATCAAAATCATTTTTATCAATGTGCTTAAGCGATTGCCTCACCGCATCGGCTGTGCCCTGGAACCAACCCGGGCTGTCGGGCGTTTGTTCTGCTGCAAGAATATCAACAAAACCGCTGCTGAAACCGCTGAACTGGTAAGTGTTCTTTATATGCTTGTTCAGCGAGGCAGAATTGTATTGTGTTAGTACAAACATGCGGTTGATATTGCTGTTGATACAATTGGAAATAGGAATATCTACCAGCCTGTATTTACCGGCGATCGGCACGGCCGGCTTGCTCCTGGTAGCTGTCAAAGGATATAACCTGCTTCCGGCGCCGCCTCCTAATATTACGGCTACAACTTGTTTGCTGATCATAAAATTTCATTTAAAAGGTAATCGATTTATATAGCTCAATATATTTTTTGGCACTGGCTTCCCAGCTGCTGTTCACCTGCATCATTCTTTTCCTGATCTCATCCATTTTCTTTTTATCATCATACAAGGCAAGCGCCCGGTGAATGGAATAAACAATGTCCTCTACTGTTGCATTATTGAAACAGATACCATAGCCGCCTTCATCCCCATGATCAATGACCGTATCTTTCAATCCACCTGTGCGTCGTACAACCGGTACCGTTCCATACCGCATGGAGTAAAGCTGATTGAGTCCACAGGGTTCCACCCTGCTCGGCATCAGTATAAAATCGCCACCCGCATACATCTGGTGGCTGAGTTTTTCATTGTAGCTGAGTTGTGTATTATAATAGCCCACCAGGCCATTTTGTATACCCCTTAATGCGGCTTCAATAGCAGGTTCGCCGCTTCCCAGGATCAGGAAACTGAATTTGGGTCCCGCCCCGTCATAAGCCTGTGAAATAGCAGCTGCCAACAGGTCTGCAGCTTTTTCATGTACAAGCCTTCCGATGAAGATCAATAAAGGGTATTGCTCATCAAAATTAAATTCATCGCAAAGGCTTTTCTTGTTCAGTTTTTTGCCGGCTTTAAAATCTTTTATACCATAGTTGTCGAGGATATAAGTATCTTTTTCCGGATCCCAAACGGCATAGTCAATGCCATTTAATATACCACTGCATTTTCCCATTTCATAATTGAACAGGCTTTCCAGCCCATTGGCTTCATCCATCAATTCTTTCATATAGCCCGGACTAACGGTATTGACCCTGTCAGCGCATTTGATCCCGCATGCAAGCGGATTGATCATATTGTCCCAATCCAGCAATCCCCATTTCCAGGTATCCCATGCAGGAATATACGTCACTTTATCCCAGCCCATCCATCCCTGGTACTGTGCATTGTGTATGGTAATGACTGTTGGAATGCCAGAAAGATGCCGGTAAGCAAAACAATTCCGCATCATAAATGGTATCAGTGCCGAATGATGATCATGCACATTCACAACATCGGGCCGGTGTTCCCACCTGCTCAGCCATTCCAGCACGGCAACCTGGAAAGCGGTGAACCTTTCGGTATCATCATCGTAACCGTAAATTTTTTCCCTATCAAGCAATCCATGTATATCCACGCAATAAAGATCAAACCCAAGTTTGCCGGTCGTCTCTTTGATAATGGTAAAATCGAAATTAAAATCCCCCATGGAGAAATTCCCTTTGTGTGCCACTTCCCATTCATTGTCGTACAGGAATTTTGTGCGATGCATCGGCATTACCACTTTGGCAAAATGGCCCAGGTCCTGCTGGTATTTAGGCAAAGCGCCAACCACATCTGCAAGCCCGCCGGCTTTTGCCATTGGATAACATTCGGCGCTCACATGTAAGATTTCCATTCGTTGTCTTTAAAATATTTATTCAATTTAAGAAGGTTATTGATAAGAACAAGCAAACAAAAAATTTAAAATATATCCCGGGAGTTAGTAATTGGACTTAAATTAAAAAACTAATTTTTATTCTCATAGAAATTCTTGTTATTTTCAAGATTCAAACTAACGACTATGCCTACAGAACAAAAAAACGATAATGCCGGAGCCTTAAGAACTGCGACAATACCCACAAATTACGGTGCATTGGGCACATTGGTAACGGTCTTTTTCTTTTGGGGATTCATAGCTGCAGGGAACAGCGTTTTTATTCCCTTTTGTAAGCACTATTTTCATTTAGATCAGTTCCAAAGCCAGCTGATCGATTTTGCTTTTTATACTGCATATTATATTGGTGCTTTGGGCCTGTTTGCATATGGCGCTTTTGGAGGTAAGGACCTCGTTGGTAAATGGGGTTATAAAAAAAGTATTGTCTATGGATTGCTTTTTTCAGCACTGGGTGCAGCCGCCATGATCATTGCGGTAAATGCAAACACATTTGCTGGTATGCTTGTCGGGCTCTTCATTGTTGCCCTGGGATTTTCTTTACAGCAGACAGCAGCCCAGCCATTTGCCATTTCACTGGGCGATCCATCAACTGGCACGAGCCGTGTTAACCTGGGTGGTGGCATTAATTCATTCGGTACTACCATCGGCCCAATCGTTGTTGCCTTTGCTTTATTTGGAACAACAGCAGCCATCACCGATGAAAAGATAGCAGCTTTAAGCCTGAGTAAGGTGATCGTATTATATAGCTGTGTTGGTGCACTATTCATTGCAGCAGCAGCCATGTTTTATTTTTCAAAGAAAGTTCCTGCAGGTGTGATGGAAGAAAAGACAGAAAAAGCAAACAAAGCATTGAATACTTTATTGATCATGACCGGCCTTTTGATCATTATGTTCGTACCGGTCTTTAGTAGTTATAAAACTGATCTTACCAATGCTGGAGATGCAGAAAAGCATGCTATGGAAGCATACCGGTTAAAGTGGCTGCTTGGTGCTTTGGCCATCGTAGTGATCGGTTTATTGGGAGCTAACATGAGTGCGCAGAAAAAAGCCGAAGGATGGGGTGCAATGAAATACCCGCAATTGGTATTGGGCATGCTGGCCATTTTTGTTTATGTGGGAGTGGAAGTAGCTATTGGAAGCAACTTAAGTGAACTGATGAAACAACCAGGTTTTGGCGGGTTTCAATCTTCTGAAGCGGCGCCTTATATTTCAATGTACTGGGGAAGTTTAATGATCGGGAGATGGGCAGGTGCGGTCTCTGCGTTCAACTTATCAAAGAATACAAAACTGTTGTTGCAGATCATCGTCCCGCTGATAGCCTTTGTTGTGATCATCGGCGTTAACACTGCAGCACAATACGACATGAAACCTTTGTATTATTATATTGTTTGTGTTATCCTCCAGATCATTGCCTTTTACTTCAGCAAAAATAATCCGGCAAGAACACTGATGATCTTTGGTGTACTTGGAATAATCGCAATGATCATAGGCACACAAACAACGGGAACTGTTGCAACTTATGCATTCCTGAGTGGTGGATTGTTCTGTTCCATTATGTGGCCATGTATCTTTGCTTTATCCATTGCGGGCCTGGGAAAATATACAACACAGGGTTCTGCATTCCTGATCATGATGATATTAGGGGGTGGTATCATTCCGCCAATACAGGGAAAACTTGCCGATGTGGTAGGTATTCACCAATCATACTGGATACCGGTCGTTTGTTTTGCTTACCTGGCATTCTTTGCGATCGCCGTAAAAGGCATTTTGAAAAAACAGGGCATTGATTATGATATCACTGAAAATGCCGTGGGCCATTAATTTTATTGAACATACATAGTTATATGAAAGATAAATTTGCAGTAGGAATTGATGTTGGTGGCACTACCACAAAATTTGGAATAGTTAATAATAAAGGAGAGATACTTGAGCAGGACCGCATTCCCAGCAATGAACATGATGTTGTAGAAGATTTTATAGAGGACCTGTATAAAAAACTGATGCCGATGATCGACAGGGCCGGCGGCGTTAAGAATTTTATCGGTATTGGCATGGGTGCGCCCAATGGCAATATCTATACAGGCACTATCGAATATGCCCCAAACCTGAAGTGGAAAGGAATCATACCGATCGCTGATCTCATTTATAAAAAATTCGGGCTCAAGACAAAACTTACCAATGATGCCAATGCAGCGGCCATGGGTGAGATGATGTATGGCGCCTGCAAGAACATGAAGCATTTTATCACCATCACTTTGGGAACAGGTGTTGGAAGCGGTATTGTAATAGACGGCAAGATCGTTGTTGGCCATGATGGATTTGCAGGTGAGCTTGGCCATACCATTATCAGGCCCGGCGGCAGGATACATAAAAGCACGCTGATGCATGGAAGCCTTGAGGCTTACGCTTCGGCTACAGGTGTACGTGAGACTGCTATTGAATTATTGACTGAACATCCCGAAGAGCCCAGTTTGCTGCGCAACTACAGTATCAATGAACTTACCAGCGAATCTGTTTATGAATGTGCCATGCAGGGTGATAATATTGCAAACAATATTTTTGAATTTACCGGGCAGATACTGGGAGAATCTTTGGCAAATTTTATTATGTTCTCCTCCCCCGCTGCCATTGTATTGTTTGGCGGACTAACCAAGGCAGGCAACCTTTTGCTAAATCCAACAAGGAAACATATGGAAGCAAACCTGTTGCCCATTTTTAAAAATAAAGTAAAACTGATCTTCAGTGAATTGAAAGAATCTGATGCCGCTATACTGGGAGCAAGTGCGTTGGTGTGGGAGATGAAATAACGAATAAGGAATTTGAAATTGCAAAAGAAAGCCCCGTAAAATACGGGGCTTTCTTTTATGATTTTTATGTTATGGCATTATCCGTAAAACCGGTTTTAGCATATAATTTCCGTTGCCGGTCTGGTGAATAGATAAAGCGGCATCAAAATCTATTATGATTGTTTCAAGGGTTTGATTAAGCGCCCTATCTATCTTAAGTTTCAATCCCGATTCCGAACCGCTGGGTATCGTCAACGGATAAACAACACCCAATGTATCTGTAACCGAACTTCCCGGCCCCAATACAAAACGAATCTCTTTCACAACCTGTGTGGGAAATACACCTGTGGCCAACAAAGTATCTACTCCATTCTGTAAGGCAAGTAAATTATAAATTCCGGGAAATGTTGTTAAAGTAACCCAATTATCCGCAGATGTTGAATCATCTGAGAATTTTACATTTACTTCCCTGATATCAATATTCACTTCGTCAAACAATGCGGGCGCATCTGTTAAACGCACATTTAAAGTTGACGAACCCTGTGGGTTCTCATCTTTGCTACAGGAGATCAGGGCTATTGAGCCGGTAAATAATATCGTTGCCAGGATCAGGATATTCTTTTTCATAAATCATTTTTTAGTTCAGCATGTAAAAATGAAAAATCGTGCCAATTATGGATAATATCAAAAAAAATATCGTTAGAAGGTAAAAAAAAAGCACTACTTATATGTAGCGCTTAGTTTTTTTAATATATATTTTTATATCATATTAATTTATTTTTTTCTCCGCTTCCCACTTGTTTCTTCCCCAGCCTTGTATCACATGTTTTTCACTGTGATAGGAAGAACGCACCAGCGGGCCACTTTCTACATAATCCAAACCAAGCTGGTATCCAATCTCACGGTATTCTGCAAATTCATCGGGATGAATGAACCTTGCAACAGGTAAATGATTTTTTGTCGGCTGCAGGTATTGACCAATGGTAACAACATCTACCCCACTGTTGTAAAGGTCTTTTAAGGTTTGAACAACTTCTTCTTTGGCTTCACCAAGACCAAGCATGATTCCACTCTTGGTACGCATGCCTCCTGCCTTCAATATTTTCAGTGTCTGCATGCTCTGCCAGTATTTGGCCTGGATACGTACCTGCTTTGTAAGGCGTTCGGTGGTTTCAATATTATGGCTCACTACTTCCGGGGCTGCTTCAATGATACGTTGTATATTTTCTTTTTCCGCCCTGAAATCTGGAATAAGTGTTTCCAAGGTAGTTGTTGGATTCAATGCTTTTACCGCTTTGATGGTATTGTACCAGATAATGCTGCCGCCATCTTTTAACTCATCCCTGTCGACTGAAGTAATGACCGCATGTTTTACTTTCATCAAATGAATGGCTTCTGCCACCCTTTGTGGTTCATCCCAGTCAACTGCATCGGGGCGGCCCGTTGCAACTGCACAGAAACCGCAGCTGCGGGTGCATATATTGCCCAATATCATAAAGGTAGCTGTTCCTGCACCCCAGCATTCTCCCATATTGGGGCAATTGCCACTTTCACAGATGGTGTGTAATTTATGCTGGTCCACCAAATTCCTTACATGCCTGTACTCCTCACCTATAGGAAGTTTTACACGAAGCCAGTCTGGTTTCCTTTGCTTTTGTTCTATGGTCCCTGTTTCACAAGCCATGTTGAAAATTGATTTGAATCGCTGTACAAAGATAAGGAGATGCAGGATACTGGAAGCTGGATGCTGGATACTTGATTCCGGATACCAGGTGTTCTAGAAAATTTACTACTCATTTAAAGGTTTACGATCCTAAAGGACCATCCAGGATCCGGAATAAAAGATCTAGGATCTTGCTCTATCTCCTTCTGCCAAACAGGATGGATACGTAAGCAGAAAAGAAGAATTGTCTTTGTTTGACATATATTATTTGCTGGATCTTTTTTGTATAGAATTCCCCGGCTAGCCCAACCTCAATAGCCGAGACCATTTCATTGTATTTACCATAATCGAAACGAAGTGCGGGTTTTACATAGATACCCGGGGTCACTTTCAGGTATTTCCAGCCGGTACCAAAATTAGGTCCGCCGACATGGGCGCCCGGTTGTAAAAAATAATCTGTGCTATCGGGCGAATTATATTGCACATATACAAGCTGGCTGTTTTTTTCAACCTGGATCATATAGGGACGTAAGAGCCCGGCAATGAAGCCACCACCAATATTGCCTGTAACACTTACCCCGTTCTTATTCCCTTTATTGCCGAAAAGGAATTGCTTTTGCACACCCAGTTTAATGGGGTAAAAGAAATTTATTTTTCCGAATATTTCGGGTGCCGTATTTGAATAAACAGATTGTTTATTTTCCCTTGGATGCTTTCGTTCTGCAATATCAAGTTGAAACAAAAGTCCCTTGTTCACAGATTGTGCCCTGCCGATCTCAAAAAAACCACCATATCCATCACTGGTAAGTTTTACGCCAAACGCCGTATGCTTTTTATATTTAATGACACCTTCTTCTTCCTGCCGGGCAATAGCATTGATCCGTTGGCGCCGCTGTTCTTTTTTTGATGGCTTCCTGTCTTCCTGGGCTGCAGCCGGTAAAATCATGATGGCTGTCATTGCCATTAAAAATAATTTCTTCATGTATACTATTTACTTGAGTAAATTTATGCAAAAATACTATGTTGTCCATCAAGTTAGATTCAATTATAAAAAGAACTGCTGCACAGCCGATCTATAATCTCAAAAATAGCTAGTATGACTGCTTCTATTATTTATAAAGGTGACCTGCGTTGCGAATGTACACACGTGCAAAGCGGTACCGATATCGAGACCGATGCGCCAACCGATAACCGTGGCAAGGGAGAGCGGTTCAGCCCCACAGATACTGTCTGTGTAGGATTAGGAACCTGTATCATCACTACCATCGGGATAAGGGCAAATGATATGCAACTTGACCTCTCCGGCACAAAGCTGGCTGTAACCAAGCACATGTTAAGCGACCCTCGGCGTATTGGAAAAATTGATGTTTCCATCGCATTCCCTGAAAAGTTAAATTTAACTGAAAAGGACAAACTGCTCCTCCAAAAGATAGGTGATAACTGCCCGGTGATGAAAAGCCTGCACCCGGATATTGAAGTTTTGGTGGAATATAATTGGTGAATTCTTACAGTCTTGATCCTATATTTCTTTCAGGATCTTATTACCAATGGCACATTGCAGGCAACGCTTCAGATCGCAATATTCATTTTTCAATTGTATCAATGCCTGCGAATCAAATGCAGTTCTATTTTCTATTCCCAGCAATTCAAATCCCCTGGTAATACTGTTTGATTCAGCAGCCACTTCCTCCATCCATTTCAGGGCTTTGTTCTTATACAGCTCACTGTTATTGAAATACCCGTAGGCATATAAAACAGGTATTACTGTATTGATCATAATATTCTGAACCATTTGGCTACCCAGCGCTTTCTTTTTAAATGAACCTGCTTCATCAAAAACATAATGATAATGCCAGTAATCATTTGCTGTTATTGAGAATAATTGCACTACCTCTTTCGAATTTCCTGATCCTTTAATGGAGGAGAACAAATGCTGGCTTTGCTGAATGAGTGCTGCAAGTTGTGCCAGCCTTATACTGGGAAAATTTGCAGGGCGCATTCTCAGGAAATAAACGGGTACATGCACCTTATTCAACCGGTATTTCTTTTGCAGGAAACGATATTCTTTCTGCAACATGATGGGATAATCTTCTTCAAAATCCTTTTCCAGCAATCCTGCCTGTCCCATGAGCAAGGCTTCTAGCTGCTGTAGCTGCTGCTTGTGTTTGGCGAGTACATTCATTGGGATGCTTTGTGCAATTTTTTCAAATGCATCACAATTGATCTTTGCCCCGAAATTGCGTGCAAGTATCCACCAGAAAGTTTCTTCCCAGTGCCCGTTATTTAGTTGTAACAATGTTTCAATGTATTGTGCTTTCTGTTGCAACCGCTCGACCAGCAATCTTTCTTTCCAGGAAATCAACGTTATTTCATTTACCAGTCTGACCTGGTCTTCACAGGGAATGAATTTTGTTCCCTGCATGAGCTCATCATATTTTTTCAGTAATAATTTCGATACCCTGTTTTGTAATTCTAATGTAGGAAAAGAAAGTTGCAGGTCCTGGTCGTCATTCCATACCACGTGCAAAATGACATTGCTGTAATTTTTATCATTGCTGTGATTGTGTAGCTGCCAGTCGGATGTATTGATATGTAACTCGATGCTGCCCGCCCATATCGTGTCAGCTATTTTAATTTTGGCGTTCAGAAAATCAGGCCCCTGGTTGGTATTGTAATTACCTGGTTGTATTACCTGCAATGACTGTTCAGCTGTTGTTTGCAACAGGCCGCTGTTGAAATGCTGGAACTGCCAGATATATTGCAACAGGCGTTCGGTCATTAGGGTTACAGTTTATTGGTTTATTAGTTGAGAATTGAATATTGATTGTTGCATATTTGTTTTATCAGGAATAATAGGAATAATCAATGTTCAATGTTCAATTTAAAGGAGCATTCAAAATACAAATGCTTATCATTAAAACGGAGAGAAAATCAACGGGGAATGGGAGTATTTTTCACCTTAAGGGAAATAAGGATATGAAATAAGCCTGCCTGCGCCCAGCAGACAGGGAATATGAAAGTAAGGGCTAAATAGCTGGGCTTAAAGCAACTTCAATTGCTGGATAACCCTACTCACGGGAAGGCCCATTACATTGTAGAAATCACCATTTATAGATTTGATGCCTGTTACGCCGATCCATTCCTGTATGGCGTATGCACCTGCCTTGTCGTATGGCTTGTAGTTATCGACATAAAATATGATCTGTTCCTTTGTAAGTGAGTGAAATATAACCAGGGTGGTATCTGCAAAGGCAATTTCTTTTTTACCGGATAAGATAACAACACCTGTTATAACCTGGTGTTGTTTACCGGAAAGTTTCTCAAGGATACGAATCGCATCATCCCTGCCTGTGGGTTTACCAATGATGAGCTCATCACAAACAACAATGGTATCAGCAGCCAGCACAGGAATGGAAATATCATTCTTTTCAACTACAGCAAGTGCTTTATTCCGGGCAATATGAATGGCTGTATTCTCAAAACTTAAACCGGCGGGAAATGATTCGTCGGTTTCGCTTACAATAATATCGCAACCGATCTCAGCCCATTCAAGTAATTGTTTGCGCCGTGGTGATTGTGACGCCAGTATTATTTTCTGTTTGAACATTAACCCGCAAATTTAAAGAACAACATGGATAAAATACCGGTTAACATGACCAGTTTAATAAGGCTGCTGAGCCTGTGGTAGTCTGCAGGGATAGTTGCTTTGTACAGGTCCTTTAATATTAAAACAAGCGGCAGGATGATCAGCACTATGGAATAAAGGGCACTGATCCACCAACCTGATTGCCATGCATATAATTGAACAATGGCCAGCAGCGCAATACAGACAACGATCCATACAGCCACAAATACTTTTGTTGCCGGCACGCCCCAAACTACCGGCATGGTCTTGCAATTATACTTTGCATCACCATACATGTCTTCCAGGTCTTTCACCACTTCCCTGATCAGCGATACGATAAAGGCAAACCCGGCATATAATATGGTGAATTTATACAGCTTCTTGATGTCGAAGGAATAAACACCCCCATGCCATCCTTCATAATTGAGTATTCCAGCTCCTGCAAAAAAATAGACCACTACTATCACCCAGGCCGTTAATGCCGCGATGATGATATTGCCTGACAATAATTTTTTCTTGAAAGTGGTTGAGTAAAACCATAATAGCAATACGCAGAAAATATTTGCAATGACTATGATCCACTTGCCGGTTTTATAGCTGATGAAGAAACTGATCAAAACCCCTGCAAAAGAAAATACCAGGTGCCATAAAATTGCCCAGCGGCGCTTCAGAACCTTGTCTACTACTACTTTTGCCGGCTTATTGATGGCATCGATATGCCTGTCAAAATAATCATTGATGATATAACCGCCTGCAGCGATCATTACTGAAGCTGCTATCAACAGGTAAAATAATGTATGATGAAGGGAAATATTGGGGATCGTTATTTTTTCAAGCTGCAGGTATTCAACTACACAAAAATAAAATAACCATTGCGTGATCGCTATAAATAATAGGTTTGCCCAGCGGATGAGTCGTAAAAATGCAACTAATAATTTCATTGGTTATTTTCTGGCTGCTAAATTAGCTAATGAAAGATACTAATCATTCCAGGACTCATTTTTTATTTGGACGGTATCTTGCTATCGGTGTCCCAGTGGCCATTTAACTTTAAAACTTTTTCTATTACATCCCTTACACATCCATGCCCGCCGTTAATATGTGAAATGTAGTGAGAGACCGTTTTGATCTCGGGAACAGCATCCGCGGGACAGCAAGGCAAACCAACCATTTGCATCGGTACCAGGTCGGGAATATCATCTCCCATGTACAACACCTGCTCCCATTTCAATTCATACTGAGAGATATATTCAATTAATATTTCTTTTTTATTAATCACATTCATGAAAACTTCCACCACACCGAGTCTTTGCAGGCGTAATTTCACCGCATCGGCATTACCACCAGAAATGACCAGGATATGATAACCTTTTTTTATTGCGAGTTGCAATGCATAGCCATCTTTGATATTCATATTGCGGGCCATCTGCCCATCTTCCAACAGCAACAACATACCGTCGGTAAGCACGCCATCAACATCCAATACGAAGGCTTTTATTTCTTTAAAGTTTGTTAGTACGTTCATTTTAGTTTAGGAGTTTAGGAGTTTAGAGTTTAGGAGTTTAGGGTTTAGGGTTTAGGGTTTAGAAGTTTAGTAACCCCAACTTCAAACTATAAACTATGAACTATGAACTTCGAACTATGAACTTCGAACTTCGAACTATTTCTGTGCATCCCTCCATTCATATACCCAGGTACTTTGGATCATCTCCAGATGGCCTTCGTTGCTCTCTTCTGCCTTGCCAACAAAATTGGGTATCTCTAAAACCCATTTATGCAGGTCGGTGAACCGGATGCGGTATATCTGTGCTTCGCCAAACTCGTCACCAAAACGTTCGTAGAGTTTCATGGCGATATCTTCATAGTCTCTCCAGTGTATAGGTAGTTCGAAAGCCATCATAATTAATTTGAAAATTTGAAAATGTAACAATTTGGGAATTGCCTATGTGCTATTTTAAATTCTTTCATTATTTATTACGGTATTTTTCTCCTCGAAAATTTGAAAAGCTGCCGATCCGGGAAGCATTTACATTTTCAAATTTCCAAATTGAATCATTTCCAAATTGGATTTATTCTCCCAAAAATTGTGTTTGATCAGGTAAAGTTACGGTCACATCACCATTTGCATCCTGCAGCACACACTGGCAACCCAGTCTTGAATTAAGCCGCGGGTTAATGGCCCTGTCAATAAAATCTTCTTCTTTATCACTCAGTTCTTCCAGGAAATCTTCGCCTTTTTCTACATATAAGTGGCAGGTACTACAGGCACAAACACCCCCGCAGTTGTGGTGAAGTTCAATATCATTTTTCAATGCTACTTCCAGAATGGATTGGTCGGCTTCTACATTCCTGATGCTAATGGGCTCTAATCCTTTCTGTTCAAATTTAAACGTAATGTTATACATACCTGCAAATTTCGGATTGCAAACCTACAGGAAATTACCAATTAAGGAAAATATGAATTTTACCTGATCATGGTATGCAGGTGAATGAAGCATCTCCTGAATAGGATCCTGACAGCTTCCTGAGATCGCTCCGCAGCTTGTACTGAGTTACGAAGAATCGAAATGACAGTACTAATAATGAATTTTGGCACGATAATGACATATACGGAGCAAAGTGTTATTTTGTGGCTGGTAAGAATTAAATCCCCCTTAAAACGATATCAGATGCCTCACAAAAAATTTATGACTGAAAAAAAAAGGATACTTATTTTTTTCAGTATAATAGTGATCCTATCATGGAATTGTAATTCTGATAAAAATGATAAGAAACCAGTATTACCTGAAACCATCATATATAAAGTTGATACGGCGTCTCATAAAGCCGGGCAGGTTGCTAAAAAGCCCCCCATCATTAATATTATAGATACCATTGCCATCAAACAAATCATCCTTTGTATGAAAGACAGTGCCCGTTCAAGTGAAAGGATCGGTTTAAAGCTGAATAATATTTACGAAAAAACACTTTCAGAGATCATCAAAAAAAATAAGCTCGTAAAAACGGGCGCAAAAATGGCCTGGTTCAAAACCAGCAGTGAGCCATTTTATTTTGAAGCCGGTATTCCAGTCAATAAAGCTCCTTCCAAACTTCCCAGGAATGTATTCATTAAAAACATTGGCGGCGACAGCGCCGTGGTTGCTCATTTTTACGGTCCTTATGAACTTACTTATGAAGGTTATGGCGCATTGAGGGAATGGCTGAAGGACCGGAAGAAAAAAGCATCAGGTGCTCCTTACGAGATCTATATTGGTGAACCGATAGATAATAAAGGAAAAGCTGCTGATCCATACCGGGTGCAAACGGATATCGTATTTCCACATCACTAATACAAACCACAGAGTAGCACAGAAGGTTTTCACAGAGTAAATTATTACCAAAATACATCTCTGCAAAACTCTGTGAAAATAACTCCTTTAACTCTGTGGTTCATTAGGGATTCATGATACTATCCGTAAGCCTCATGTAGGTTGTTCGAAGTTTCGGGTAATTGGTCAATATTCGCAAATGCTTGTCCAGGGTCTGGATGTCTTTCCTTGCAGCTGGGCCGGTTTGTACATCACCAGGCGATTGGTTTTTAATGCGTGCTGCCGTTTCCATGATCAATGGTTTCAGCAGGTTAAAATTTATGTGTTCCTGCCTGCAAAAATCTTCTGCAATGGCGTATAAGTGATTGGTAAAATTGCTTACGATCACAGCCGCTGTATGAAGTTTCAGCCTGTCCTCATCATTGATCACCTGCACATCAGGTGAAAGCGTGGCGGCAAATTCATAAATGGCTTTTATCACGGCTTCATTGTTGCCATCGATGAGAAAAGGGATTTCCGGGAGCTGCTGCATTTCTTTGCGGAGGCTTTGTAAAGGATATAACACTCCATAATTATATGATACATTTTTTAACACTTCCTTGCTAACCGAGCCCGCAGTATGCATGATGAGTTTATCATGAATATTATAATGCTGAACGCATTCATGTAAGGCCATATCAGATACGGCAATGATGTACAGGTCGGCAGATTTATCCAGCGCTCCGTCATAATCAGTATAGGAAGTTCCTAATTCATCAGCAAGCAGTTTGGCATGTGCTATATTCCTGCTGGTTACCTGTATAACTTTATGATCGTTTTTTTGTATCAATCTCCCCAATGTTGTAGCAACATTGCCCGATCCAATTAAGACAACTTTCATGTGTTATTCATTTTGGTTAATTGCTTTATTTCGTGCTGATCTCATAACCCGTAACTTTAGCGTCATGAAAATACAACAAAAGATAGCAATTGGTTTTATCAGGACGAAAATAAATATGTTAAGAATGATCAGCCATCGCAAGGCTGCAGAAGAAACGCTCAGGGTGTTTTTAACACCAATGATGAAATCCAGGATCAAGGAAAAAGAGGTCTTCAGCAGGGCCGAACCGATACAATTCACATTAAATGATGTATTAATTAAGGGCTTCAGGTGTAATCATCCAAAAAAACACAAAGTGTTGTTACTCCACGGCTTTTCATCCACTTGCCACAATTTTGATAAGTACGTGGCACCCCTTTTGGAAAAGAATTATGAAGTACTTGCTTTTGATGCCCCGGCACATGGCTCCAGCGAGGGCGAAACGGTAAATGCCGTTGAATACAGCATGATGATCAAAAAAATAACAGAGTTCTATGGCCCCATCAATGGATACATTGCACATTCCTTCGGCGGTATTGCAGTATGCCTGGCATTGGAGGCCATCCCCCATGATGCGAAAACAAAACTTGTTTTGATAGCACCCGCCACGGAAACAAGTTCTGCTGTAGACGGAGCTTTTGCCATGCTTGGTATCAAAAATGAGAAGCTGAGAAAAACTTTTGATGAACTGGTCCTGGAGAAAAGCGGCAGGGAAACTTCCTGGTTCTCTGTAAGGCGTGCAATGAATAATATCAGGGCTTCTGTATTGTGGTTCCATGATGAAGATGATGATATTACACCGCTGGCTGATGCAATAAAAGTAAAATCAGACAACCATTCCAACATAAAATTCGTTTTTACAAAAGGGTTGGGCCACAGAAAAATATACCGTGATGAAGCTGTTCTAAATGCAGCTGTAAAATTTTTATAATAGTTTCTTCGTTTAACAGTGATCAGGAACAAAAATGTTGATTTTTCAATTTTAAAGTAATATTGCACTGTCCTATTGATCTGTTACCCCGCCATTTTTGAATAAGGGTATGCAGTACAAGTGAGAGACACAACGATGTTGAGACCTGCTGTCACAGCCGGTTTACAAAGAAAACAGTACAAAAAAACATGGCAAAAAACTTATTGATCGTAGAGTCCCCGGCAAAAGCCAAAACAATTGAAGGCATCCTTGGAAAAGATTTTGAGGTAAAAAGTTGTTACGGCCATATCCGCGACCTGGAGAAGAATGATATGGGTATTGATATCAATAACAACTTTACTCCCAAATACATCGTTCCTGCAGAAAAAGAAAAAGTGGTTAAGGACCTCAGGAGCATTGCAAAAAAATCGGATGAAGTATGGCTGGCATCGGATGAGGACCGTGAAGGAGAAAGCATCAGCTGGCACCTTGCAGAAGTATTGAATTTAGATCCGAAGACAACCAAGCGGATCGTTTTTCACGAGATCACCAAGCCTGCCATACAGGCTGCCGTACAAAATCCGCGTACGATCAATATGAACCTGGTGAATGCGCAACAGGCCCGCAGGATATTGGACAGGATCGTTGGTTTTGAACTGAGCCCCGTATTGTGGCGCAAAATTGGCCAACAGGGAGGGCTAAGCGCAGGAAGGGTTCAAAGCGTGGCCGTAAAATTAATTGCAGAAAAAGAAAGAGAGATAAACCAGTTCAATGCAGTGGGCAGCTTTAAGGTTGAGGCATTGCTTGCCGCAACGGACCTGAATAACAAGACCGTTAATTTTAAAGCGGAAGGCAATAAGTATACTGAATCTGAAGAAGCTGAAAAATTCCTGCAAAGTTGTATCGGCGCTACCTATAGTGTTAAAGATATCCAGGTTAGGCCGGGAAAACGTACGCCTGCAGCGCCTTTCACCACATCTACCCTTCAGCAGGAAGCAAGCCGTAAACTGGGATATGGCGTAAGCAAGACCATGTTGCTTGCACAAAGATTATATGAAAGTGGTAAGATTACTTATATGCGTACTGATAGCGTGAGCCTGGGCGAAACTGCCATGGATGGTATTAAAGCAGCTATCAACAATAATTACGGCGACCGGTACCTGCAGGTACGCAAATACAAGAATAAAAATGAAAGTGCCCAGGAAGCGCATGAAGCCATTCGCCCTACCTATATGGAAAACAGTTCGGTGGATGACCCGGAACTGAACCGCCTGTATGAACTGATCTGGAAACGTACCATTGCCAGCCAGATGAGCGATGCAGAACTGGAAAAAACCACTGCCAAAATAAGTATAAGCACCAACAATGAAGAATTATCAGCAAGTGGTGAAGTGATAAAATTTGACGGCTTCTTAAAAGTTTACCTGGAAAGCACAGATGAGGATGAAGTGGTAGACAATAATGAGGATGAAAGCCGCCTGCCCAACTTAAGGGTTGGCCAGGAACTGGATTTCAAACAAATGACTGCCACCGAAAAATTCACAAAGCATGCTGCACGCTATACAGAAGCTTCGCTGGTAAAGAAACTGGAAGAACTCGGTATCGGAAGGCCGAGTACATACGCCCCTACCATCTCTACCATCATCAAAAGGAATTATGTAGAGAAAAAAGATAAGGATGCTGTGAAAAGAGCATTCCGTGTATTGAAATTAAAGGATGACAGGATCGAAAAAGTGACAGAGCAGGAAAATACGGGTGCAGAAAAATCTAAGCTCTTTCCTACTGACCTTGGATTGGTGGTGACAGATTTTCTGAACCTGCATTTTGAAAAAGTGATGGATTATTCTTTCACTGCAAATATTGAAAAAGAGTTTGATGAGATCGCTGATGGCAAGATGGTATGGAATAATATGGTAAAGGAATTCTATACTCCTTTTCATGCAGGCGTGGAGCATACACTGGAAACAGCTGAAAGAGCCGTTGGAGAAAGAGCATTGGGAGTTGATGAAGCTACCGGCAAACCGATCATCGCAAGGATGGGCAGGTATGGCCCGATGGTACAGATCGGTGCACAGGGTGATGAAGAAAAGCCACGCTTTGCAAAACTGAAAGCAACACAAAGCATTGAAACCATCAGCCTTGAAGAAGCACTTGAACTATTTAAGCTTCCATTATCGCTGGGAGAACACGATGGACTGGAAGTTTCTGTTAATATCGGCAGGTTTGGCCCTTATGTAAAATTCGGTGAGCAGTTCATCTCCATTCCAAAGGGAGAAGACCTGTTGGAAATAGACATGAAAAGAGCGGTTGAGATCATCAGTGCCAAGCAAATTGAAGATGCACCGATCGGCTTTTTTGATGAAAAGCCCATTACAAAAGGCAAAGGGCGCTTTGGCCCCTTTATCAAATGGAATGATCTTTTTATCAACATCCCAAGGGCATATAATTTTGATACACTCACGCAGCATGACTGTAATGAACTGATCGCAAAAAAGATGGAGAAAGAAGCCAATCGTTTTATCAAACAATGGCCAGAAGAAAAAATTGCCATTGAAAATGGCCGCTGGGGCCCATTCATACGTTTCGGAAAAAAAATGCTGAAGCTTACGGCAGGGCCTGATGGAAAATATACTGTGGAACAACTTGCCGGGATAGAGCTGGATGAAGTAAAAAAAATGATACTGGTACAGGATCCTAAAGCGTTCGATAAAAAAGGAGGAGCCAGGAAAAAAACAGCTACTAAAAAAGCCGCAACCAGGAAACCTGCTCCTAAGAAAAAAGCATAAAGCAAATGCAGTATGATAACTGTCCAATATGCCATAACAAAGGAAGACTACCTTAATTATTATGCCTATGTTACCTGGGATGCGCCTGAGAACAGGAAGAAAAAGATCAATTATTATATCAGGCAAAGCATACCATTGGTATTATTCATAGTGGCCTTTTATTACACCGGGATATTTGAAAGAAACAATAAGTTCATTTTACTGATCGCCGGATTTCTTGTGCTTACATCGGTACTCTCATTTTTCAGTGTTCGTTCCAACTCCATAAAGCGGGCCCGGAAAATAGTCGACGACCCGAATAACAGTTCGATCTTTCTTGATAAATCAATGATCATCTCTGAAAGTGGTATTTCAGTGAAAGATCCATTGATAGATGTAAAATTTCAATGGAATGCATTCACAAAGAAACAGGAAAATGCAGGATATTATTTTTTATTCATCAATACTTTGCAGGCGCTTATCATTCCAAAAAGGATATTCAAGAACGAAGATGAAAGACTACAATTTGAAAAATTGCTTTCCCAATTCCTTTCCTTTGATGCGGAGATCGGGCACCTTATGAAAAGTTAGTCACGCTTGTGGAAAATTAATGAGTGCCTTTTTATAAGTTCTTTCCGATATTGAATTCCTAACCATAACCACAAAAAAACTCACTTGATAGAAAATAAAGAAATACTGGCACTGCTTCAACTGATAGATGACCCGGATGAAGATGTATACAATACCGTAAGTGATAAAATAATTTCTTTAGGAAAAGACATCATTCCCAACCTGGAGAATCTTTGGGAGACCATCAGCAATGAAGATACGCAGGAAAGGATCGAGTTATTGATCCACCGCTTACATTTAAGGGATCTTACTGCAGAATTTTCAGCCTGGAAGGATGGAGAGGCAAATTTACTGGAAGGAGCTATACTGGTCTCTAAATATCATTATCCTGATATGCTGCCGGCACAAACCAAACAGGAAATTGAAAAGCTACGCCGCAATATGTGGCTTGAACTTAACAATTACCTCACTCCTATTGAAAAGATAAATGTACTCAACAGCATCTTTTACAATTATTACAAGCAAAAGGGAGTAGAGATCAGCTATGACTCACCTGACCCGTTTTTGATCAATAAAACCCTTGAAACAAAGAAAGGAAACGCCTTAAGTAACGGCATCATACTGATCATCCTGTGTGAACTGCTTGATATTCCTGTTAAGGCCATCAATATTCCCCGCCAATTCATATTGGGTTATTTTGATGAACAATATGATGTGTTGAACCCGGTTGGACATTCTTCAGAAAAAATAAATTTTTACATTGATCCGCTCAACGGGCAGATGTATTCACATAAAGATATTGAGAATTATTTCAAAAAATTATCTGTTCCCCCGGTCACATCCTACTTCCGCCCCATCAGCAATAAACGCGTCATACAGTTTTTACTGGAGGAGTTGAGCAAGTGTTATGACAATGACAGGAACCAGTATAAGATGCATGAGTTGTTGGCATTGGCAGCTTTGCTGGATGGATGAAAAAGGTTGAAAAGCGTTTAATGGTTTAAAGTCGTTTAAATGTTTTTTGATTTGAAATTTTATACTAATTCCGGATCACACTTAGCTTTACTTCCCCCATATTTAAACCCTTAAACCATGATCACCTGGGAAGATTTTGAAAAAATAGATATCCGTATAGGAACGATCACAGAAGTGAATGATTTTCCAAAAGCAAGGAAACCATCATACAAATTAAAAATTGATCTCGGCCCTTTAGGCATTAAGAATTCATCCGCACAGATCACAGCATTATATACCAAAGAAGAACTTATCGGGAAACAAGTTATTGCAGTTGTGAACTTTCCTCCAAAACAAATTGCAGATTTTTTCAGCGAATGCCTTGTACTGGGTGTTTACAATGATAAGAAAGAAGTGGTATTGCTACAGCCAACACATACCACCGGGAATGGTGATAAGATCGGTTAGTCTTTCGAGAATTGCTCTATATAATTCCCCAGCTTTTTAAAATTATTCTTGTTAAGGGAAAAGAAATTATTACGCCCTTCTTTCCGGCATTCGATCAAAGCACTTTCGGCCAGTAATTTAATATGATGCGAACAGGTAGGCTGTGATAACCCCGTTAAAGAAACCATGTCACAGCAGCGCATAGACCCCTTGCTCAATATCTCCTTCAGGATGCTCATTCGATATGGGTCTGCCACGGCAGCCATCGCTTTTTCATAAAAAATGTTATCGGGTTGTTTTAACGAACTCATATGCTGCAAATATAGCCGAGATGGGCGCTAACAAAAACTATTTTGTAATTTTATTGTACAGCCATGAATGAATCATTTTATTATAATAGCCCCATTGGCATTTTACAAATTAAAAATTCCGGTAATGCCATTACAGAACTCAGCTTTACAGATAAGCCGGGCATCCAGGAAACAGGTGAAAGTAAAATGGTTGCCGGCCAGCCCTTTTCCCCCATTTTGAAAAAATGTATTGCTCAACTGGATGATTATTTTTCTGGCAAACGCTTTGAATTTGACCTGAACCTTGCTCAAAAAGGTACGGCCTTTCAGCAACAGGTATGGGGCGAATTACAGAAGATCAGGTATGGCCGGACAACAAGTTACCTCTCGCTCAGCAAAAATATTGGCAATGAAAAAGCTATCCGGGCAGTTGGTACAGCGAATGGAAGGAATAATATCGCTATCATTGTTCCCTGTCACCGGGTAATTGGCCATACCGGAAATTTAGTAGGATATGGCGGTGGGCTTTGGAGAAAAAAATGGTTGCTTGAACACGAAGCAAAATATGCAAATGGTGTGCAGACCCTTTTTTAAAATACTTGTGTTCTTTGTACCTTGCTGGCAATTTTTTCACCGCAAAGACACAAAGACATCTATATTAGTACTCATTTATAAAAACATTCTATGTCATTGATCCGTTTCTCTTTAAAAGCAATTGGGACAATTGTATTTTTTTCTTTGAATACAGGTTTTACTTCCTGTAATGATCCCAAAGAAAAAAAACAATCTGTTGTTGCCGACAGCGATAGCAATGCATTGTATAAAAAATATGACCTTGATAAAATAAAATTACCGGCAGGCTTTAAAATATCAGTATATGCCGAAGTGCCCAACGCACGCAGCCTGGCGCTTTCCCCTTCGGGTATTGTTTACGTAGGAAACCGCAGCAGTGATAAGGTCTATGCCCTTCTTGATGAAAATAAAGATGGCAAGGCTGATAAAATTTACACCGTTGCTTCCGGTTTGAATACACCCAATGGGGTTGCATTTAAAGATGGGAATTTATACATCGCAACTGTATCTACCATTTACAGGTTAGATTCAATTGAGAACAGGTTGGACAATCCTCCCAAGCCAGTTGTGGTTTATGATAAATATCCCTCAGATGATCTTCATGGCTGGAAGTTCATAGCATTTGGGCCTGATGGAAAATTATATGTACCCGTAGGTGCCCCCTGTAACAGTTGTGAAAGTGAGAACCCGGTCTATGCGTCCATAACCAGGATTAATGCTGATGGCACGGGTATGGAAATTTATGCTAAGGGTATAAGAAATACGGTTGGATTTACCTGGCATCCGTCAACCAGCCAATTATGGTTCACTGAAAATGGCCGCGATAACCTGGGCAATGATCTTCCTGCTGATGAATTAAATACTGCCCCGCAAGCGGGTATGCATTTTGGTTATCCATATTGTCACCAGGGAGATACCCCGGATCCAAAATTTGGTACGGGGAAAAATTGTAATGATTATACTCCCCCTGTTCAAAAACTCGGTCCGCACGTGGCCGCATTGGGCATGCGTTTTTATACCGGCAACCAATTCCCTGCTGAATACCGGAACCAGGCCTTCATTGCCGAACATGGAAGCTGGAACAGGACCGATCCGATCGGCTACAGGGTCACATTGGTAAAGTTGGATCCCGCAGGCAAGGCTGTTTCGTATACAAATTTTGCAGAAGGATGGCTCCAGCCAAATGGAAAAGTATTGGGAAGGCCCGTTGATGTGCAGGTGATGCCGGATGGGGCTTTGTTGGTGAGTGATGATTATGCAGGAGTTGTGTATCGGATTGTTTATAAAAAGTGAAGGGAATTCGAGGTTTGAAGTTTGAGGTTTGAGGTTTGAGGTTTGAAGTTTGGTGTTTTAGTTTAAGTTGAAGATTACGATCAACATCAAACTTCGAACATCAAACTATTTAAGATCTTCTCCTCCAAACGACAGCGGCAACAAATAGCTTGCTTTTTCAACGATATAAACCTTCCCGTTCATTCCGCTCAAAATAAGCCTGATGGGCTGTTTCATTCGATCTTCATATTCGGAGATGTATTGTCTGCACATGCCACAAGGTGAGACCGGGCTATTGCTTTCTCCATTAAGATTGTTATAGGCAATTGCCATTGTATCAACCGGTATACCCGTATAAAACATAGCGGCTGATGACAACAATACCCTTTCTGCGCAAATACCGACAGGATAGGAAGCGTTTTCCTGGTTGGTACCGCTGATGGTCTCGCCGTTTTTTAATTTGGCAACCGCACCTACCTGGAAATTGCTGTAAGGTGCATAGGCTTTCTCCGTTATCTTCCTGGCTGCATCGATCAATGACCGGTCATCTGCGGACAGATCTTTACTAGATTCATACACATCAAATCCAAAACGATATTCTTCTTTTTTCATAAAAAATTATTTGGATAAAAAATCCTCCCTGCATTGCTGTAGAGAGGATTAACCGATGTTGAAAATACAAATTAATTGAGAAACTTCATCATTTTATTTTATGGATTTGAAGAGGCGATTCCACCTTGGCCCGCCTTCCCAGCTGAACCAGATCAAAGAAGCTTTACCAACCACGTGGTCTTCCGGAACAAATCCCCAGTAGCGGCTATCCAAAGAGTTATGCCTGTTGTCGCCCATCATCCAGTGATAGTTCATTTTGAATGTATAGCTTGTTGCTGCCTGGTCGTTGAGGAATATCTGTCCGCCGCGGTTCTCGAATTTATTTCCTTCATATACCTCAATGCACCGTTGGTAACGAATAATATTATCGGGTGTTAATTGTATAGTGGATCCTTTTTTGGGAATGCTGATGGGCCCGTAATTATCTGCCGACCAGTTTGAACCCGCATTATAATAAGGGAAAAGCTGGTTATCCGGTTCCATGATAAAATCAGATATCTTATAGCCTTCAGGAAGCTTTAAGCTTGCTTTTTCCTTGTTGGTAATATTTACCAGGAAAAGATTTGGTACACCCATTGTCTTGACATCACCAATATTATCTCCTTCATGAATGTTAATACCCAGTTCTTTTAATTTATCCTTATCAAGGTATACATCCTTGGGGGTCTCGATCTTATAATAGCGTTGCGACTCGGGAAATACGTCCTGCGGCTTGCCATTGACGATCACCTGGCCATTTACAACCTGGATCACATCCCCACCGATGGCCACACATCGCTTGATAAAATTTTCTCTTTTATCAACCGGCCTGGTTATAATGATGTCGCCATAATCCTGCCATACCCGATCCCTGCCCAATTGCCTTACTGCTTCATAATAAGTTGTACGGCTGCCAAAATGTTCTTCATCATTTATCAGCGTATCATTAACGGGGAAATTAAAAACAACCACATCATTTCTTTTAACAGGGCTTGCAAACCAGCGTGTATAAGGTATCCTGACCCATTCTACATAAGACTTTGTATTTGTCACCGGTAATGTATGGTGCACAAAAGGCATTGCTATGGGGGTATTGGGGAGCCTGGGACCGTAACTGAATTTGCTGACGAACAGGAAGTCATTTACCAGCAGGGTCTTCTCCATGGAAGGTGTTGGTATGGTATAAGCTTCGAAAACAAAAGTGCGTATGATCGTAGCCGCTACAATGGCAAAAAAAGCCGCATCGATCCATTCGCGTGCTGCAGATTTTTTATAGTTGTTCACGACCAGCGTACCTGCATATTTTTCATTTTTGGAAAAACCAAGGTATGGGAAATAAATAAAGGGGACCAATACCGTAGCGGCATGGTGCAGGAAACTGAACCGCCCGAAATGCTCTACAAATTTAATGGTGATCCAGATGGTTATGAACTGTCCCGCAACGGGTATGAACTGGAAAAAGAACCAGCCCTTGCTCAATCTCATTTTTTCGATCATACACCAGGTATTGTAAAACGGAATAAATGCTTTCCAACCTGCAATACCTGCTTTCTTAAACATTCCATATATACCAATATGCCAGCCGATCGTGGCAATAATAAAGATGATCCAACCAATGCTCATAAGTAAAATTTTATCGTGCCAAAGCTAACATTCTAATATTAAATATTGAAAGTATATTAGTCAAATCATTGTAAGTAACGCAGAGATTTAACAAAATTTATTAAAAAAACTCACCCAACCCGCTCCAAAGAAGAGGGAGTTTGATTCAGCCTGGTGACTGGGATCAAAATAAATTGAAAATTTTATTGCTGATAAACGATTAAAGGTCTTATTTCCTTGGCAGCACATAATTCACCACATCATCCTTGCTGATCGTTTTTCCGGAAAGGATGATCAACCGTTCCACCACATTTCTTAATTCACGGATATTACCTGTCCAGTCGTGTTCCTGCAATGCATCCATCGCTGGTTTATCAATTTCCTTAATGGGCTGGCCATAATCAGTGGCGATCAACTCTAAAAAATAATTAACCAAATGCGGTATGTCATCCTTTCTTTCATTTAGTGAGGGAACATGAATGATGATCACACCGAGCCTGTGATAGAGATCCAGGCGGAAGGTCTTATCATCCACTTCCTTTAACAGGTCTTTGTTGGTGGCTGCAATAACACGTACGTCGACGCTGATATCCTTATCCGCTCCTACCCTTGTTATTTTCCCTTCCTGCAATGCCCTTAGAACTTTGGCCTGTGCATTCAGGCTCATATCACCGATCTCGTCGAGGAATAAGGTACCACCGTTGGCCTGTTCAAATTTACCAATGCGTTGCTTTATGGCAGATGTAAAAGATCCTTTTTCATGCCCGAATAATTCGCTTTCGATCAGTTCACCGGGAATGGCCGCACAATTCACTTCAACCATTGGCCCGCTGTTGCGGCTGCTTTTTTCATGTATCCATCTTGCCACCAGTTCCTTACCTACCCCGTTATCCCCTGTTATAAGCACACGGGCATCCGTAGGTGCTACTTTTTCAATGGTATCTTTTATTTTTTCAACAGAATGGCTTACGCCTACCATTTCCTGGACCTTTCCAACCTTGCGTTTCAGCACTTTCGTTTCTGTTACCAGGCTCTGCTTTTCCGTTGCATTGCGCAAGGTTATCAGCAGGCGGTTGAGATCAGGGGGCTTGCTTACGTAATCAAAAGCGCCTTTTTTAACCGCCTCTACGGCGGTATCAATATTACCATGGCCACTGATCATGATGATGGGAATATCTGCATTGATCTCGCGGGCCCTTTCTAAAAATTCAATACCATCTAACTTAGGCATCTTAATATCACATAAAACAAGGTCGAAGGTTTTTTCACCGAACCTTTTCAATCCTTCTTCTCCATCTGCAGCCTCATCGATCTTGTATCCTTCAAAACTTAAAATTTCTGATAGGGTCTTCCTGATAGCTTTTTCATCATCAATTATCAAAATATTGGGCATAGTGTTTTGAGGTTTTATTATGTGGGATAGTATGAATAATACGTCCCATGTGAATTGATCAAAAATAATGAATTAAACCGATGCTGAACGGCTATGATGGCAATGATTTTGAAGTTTTGGATTTTGAAGTT
The DNA here is from genome assembly GCA_040006715.1 of Ferruginibacter sp. Taxonomy (GTDB): domain Bacteria; phylum Bacteroidota; class Bacteroidia; order Chitinophagales; family Chitinophagaceae; genus Ferruginibacter. The sequence continues at coordinate 154,224 of JBDTWL010000002.1, forward strand.
ACATTTGCACTCCGGTTAAAACCGGGACTATTAAATTTCGGGCGGTAGCGCAGCCCGGTAGCGCACACGTCTGGGGGGCGTGGGGTCGCAAGTTCGAATCTTGTTCGCCCGACTT
>JBDTWL010000003.1:0-107867 GCA_040006715.1 Ferruginibacter sp.
TTCAAAATAATTGATGCGTGCAGCTTCCAGGGTTGCCTTTTCAAAATATTTATTCAATCCTTTGCTGTTCACAAATTCATATCCCTGCAAAGCATTCTGCCAGTCTTTGCTTTTCTGGTAGCATTCACTGCGCAGGTAATTGGCATCAATGATAAAAGATCCGTCGGGATACCTGCTCATGTAATTACTAAAGCCACTTATTGCGGCAGCACAATCATTGTTGTTGTATTTTAATAAACCTGCAGCATAGGTCAGTGAATCTGCTTCGCTGACAGAGATATTGATACCGTTCTTGCGCATCAGGTCAACGTATTCATTTGGCCTTCCTTCTTCGATATAAATGTCTTTAATGATACTAAGTGCTTCATCCGCTTCGGCTGATCGGGGATATTTCTGGATAAGCTCCTGGTAGCTTTTCAAAGCCTCTTTGTTGTTGTTGCTGTTATAATAGGCAAGCCCCAGTTTTAAATATGCTCTTGGTTTTAATCCGCCGGCTTCAGGTGATGAAATGATATTGTTCAGGTACGGCACCGCATCCTTGAATTTTTCATCAGCAATATAGGTAAGCGCAATTTCCATATCTGCATCCTGCAATAAATTCGACCTTGGATATTGGCGGGCAATGCTGTTAAGTATCTTTATCTTTTCAGTACTGTTCTTTATTCCCGCGATCATGGATTTCTGAAACATCGCATAATCACTCTGGATCAAAGCGTTGTTGATGATATTCTCATACATGCTGTTTGCTTTTGCAAAATCTTTCAGCATAAAATAACAATCTGCGCTTCTTACATAAGCATCCTGTTCCATGGATGTTGCTGTTGCAGCGCTTTTTGTGGATACCTGCTCGAAATAATTCAATGCCTGACGATAATTTTCTTTTTGCAAAAAACTGTACCCGGTATTGTATCTGGCTGCAGCAGGGTTTGCTTCTCCCTGGGCCGGAACATTGGCCTGTAAATAAACGGCCAGGTGCCGGATGGCTTCATCATAACGCTGCTGCCTGTAGGCTATCTCGCCTTTCCAGAAATTTGCATAAGGTATTATGTTCCCTGAATTGCTGTTTGATAAAACTTTATCAAGCAGGATGTCTGCCTGGCCAAGCCGCTGGTCATTTATATATTCTATAGCCCGCCCGTACATGATGCGTGGATATACTTTCTGCATGGAGGCAGTTGGGTTGTTGAAAGATTCATACAATTCAAGTGCATCACTGAAATTATTGGTATTCGCCAACAGGCTAACCAATATCTCTTTTGCCTCGGTGTCATATTCAGAGTTCGGGTAATCTCTTATGTATTTTTTCATTTCTCCCAGTGCCATATCCTGGTAGCCCAATTCATAAGATAGTTTTGCATAGTTGAACCTGGATACCTGTTGCTGCTTTGCATTGCTGTTGTTATACGCACTGTACTGGAAAGCATTTCTTGCGTTGGCCTTTTGGTTTGTTTTTAAATAAAGATCACCCAGCAGGTACATGCTGTTCTGTCCCATCGAATCCCGTTCATTGCTCAATTGCCTGAAACCATTGATAGCATCCTCAGTGCGGTTCTCCTTGTAATAACAATAACTAAGCTCATATAATACTTCTTTTGAGACCTTATTGCTCCCGTTCACATAATCTTCTAAAAGTGGCAGTGCTTTTTTATAGTTCTTCTTTTCAAAATACAGCTGGCCGGTCAAAAGCTTTAACTGCTTTTCATAGTATAAAGTATTTCCCCTGCCAAGTACACTTTCGCCGTAAGTAAGGGCTTCTTCTTTTTTTCCCTGGAAATAATATATCTCGGCAATATAATAAGGCACCACTCCCTTGTATTCATCAAAGGTTTCTACCAGTTTAAAGGATTTCAATGCTTCACTGTATTCTTTATCGTAGTAAGCAATAAAGCCATAATAATAATTAGCAGGAATATAATATTTGTTTGAGGGAAGCTGGTGGATCTCGTTAAAAAGCGGTTTTGCCTGTGCAAATTGTTTTAAATTGAAATAGGCATAGGCCTTTTCGAATTTAGCGTCCGCTATCTGCTCATTGCTTAGGTTTTCATAGCCCGCGATATCAAAACTTTCAATGGCATTGCTGTAATCATCATTCAGGAAATAGTAATGTGCCAGGTGAAAACTCATTATTTCCCTTCTTGGCTGGTTATTTACTGACTGCATATACTGTACGGCATCTTCCTTCCCCACGGGATGCATCAATCTCAGCTCGCAAACAATATAGAAGAAATTGACATCATCATTCAAATAGCTATGGTCGCTGGCAGTATTGGCCGGGTAAGATGCTCTCAATTCTTTCAGCAGGGGATACGCAAGTGCATATTGCTCTTTTGCAAAATACTCTTTTACCTCCTTGTATTCCCTTTCAGGATCAGAGATAGCGTGGGTGGGTTGGGCAAATGATATAAGGGAGAGTGTCGCAAGAAACAGCGATAAGAAAAATTTTTGCTTCATTTTTGGGTTAATTAATTGTTTACCGGTGCAAATGTAAAACCTGTTGATCATCAACAAACATTATTCCAAAAGAATTTGGAACTGCTGATATGATTGTAAACAAAACGAATCTATCTTTAAAACGCTGTTAAAAGATTGATAAAAGAATTTTAAGTAATTTTAATTCTGTCAACATATTATAAACAGTCTTGCTTATTTTTACAACTAACCTTTAAAACATTATTTATGAAAAAACTCTTTACTACCAATTATTCTGCAGGTGCATTCAACACAGCTATGTTGTTATTAAGGCTTGTCTTCGGCATTTTACTGATGAACCACGGCTATAGCAAACTTACCCACTTTAATGAAACCGCCCAGCATATGCCTTCCATTTTTGGAATGGGAGGAACAGTAACAGCAGCACTGGTAGTTTTTGCTGAGTTCTTCTGTTCACTCTTTATAATCCTGGGCCTCTTTACCCGGATGGCTTGTATACCATTGCTGATCTGCATGGGCTATGCATTGTTCAAATCACATAAAGGGGAAGTTTTTGGTGATGGGGAAATGGCCGCACTTTATATGGGCGCATTTTTAACGCTATTGATCATAGGCCCCGGTAAAGTGAGTGTTGATGGAATGATCGGCAAATAGATAGTAGTTCGAGGTTTGAAGTTTGAGGTTTGAAGTTCGTAGTTCGAAATGAAAGTATGGACTGGTAATACTTTTCACTTGTCGTTTTTCACTTTTCACTTTTAAACATGTTCATTACCGAAACACAAATAAGGATCCATTACGCACTGACTGACCAGATGGGGGTGGTATATCATGGGCATTATGCCCAATTCTATGAGATAGCCCGAACGGAAGCCATCAGGCAGATCGGTTATACTTATAAGGATATTGAAGCAATGGGTATTATTATGCCGGTAATAGATATTCACAGCCGTTTTTTGCGACCGGCAAAATATGATGACCTGATAACGGTGAAAACGATCCTGAAAGAATTACCGCTGCACCATAAAATTATATTTCACCACGAGATATATAACCAGGCAGATGAATTGCTGAATACAGGCGATGTTACCCTGTATTTCATGCAGGCAAAAGAAATGAAAAGATGTGATATGCCCGCGCAGTTAAAGGAAGCCCTTGAACATTACTTTTAATGTATGATGTATGATATTTGGTCGCGGTCACCTGTCTAATATCTAAATATCATAGATCACCTATTTTTTATACCCTGCTGTGATCCGCTTTCCAATTTTGAATTGCCTTTTTAATATCCGAAGGTTTCATGTCCTCACTAACAGCCCTGTGTGCAAGATCTACAAATTCATTATTGGGGGCAAAACGCAATGCAACGATCTGGCCCATGGTAAGTTTACTGTCGAGCAAATTCCCCGTAATGGCAAAATAGCGAAGGTTCTCTTCTGAACGGATGGCCCTGTCCTGTGCTTTTAGTGCAAAAAAACGGGTGTACCATGTTAGTAGCAAAAGTGTGATACCGACCAGGAAAAATAGCACAGGAGTCAGTAACCCATGCATATTGTATGTATAGCTTTTGTAAAATTTTATGATCGACCCCACGATAACCAGCGTTACTAAAAGGTAAACACCGTAATGATACAATGGGACCAGGCGTGAATGGTTTTTGTAATTTTGGTCTTGCATAAAAGTTGTTTTTGGGGTTATAGATAATGAAAATTACTTTAAAAGTTCCAGAATCTTCCACATTTTTTCTCTTACGGTACCGGGATCGCCATCAAAATTATTTACAATAAACGCAAAAGTATACTCGGTGCCATTCTTATTTTTTATATAACCTGTGTAAGATCTTACACCGCCGATATAACCATCCTTCATTTTTATTCCATTCATTTCAGGGAGTGCATTGTAAAAAGAGCTGAACCAGGGCCGTGCTTTTGCATACTGCATGATCTTCACCAGTGCATTTGTTGTAACCCGGTTTGCAGGTGAAAGCCCGCTTCCGTCAATGATATTTATTGCAGCTTTGTCTATTCCGTTTCTGCTCCAGAAATTTTTTATGATTGCAACACCTGTATCTGTTGATCCGGTCCCTGTTTTCTCATAAGCGATCGTTTTTACAAATGCTTCGCCGAATAAATTGACACTTTTTTTAAGGAACCAGTAATTGATGCTGTCAAATGTGGGAGATAAAATAGTCAGGATCGTTTCGTATAAGGCCGGATCTCTACCGGGATAGTTTGCAAAGGCCATATAGTCTTGCCGTGGTTCAAATGTGATACCTGTGAATTCCATAATACTATATCGTTTCAAACCACTTATGAAAAACAATGCGGGGTCCGGCATAGAGCCCGATATAATAAACTTCTTTTGCCCGGGAGGTATTGTTCCTGTTGCGAACATATTATTATTAAAAGGAGCTGAATAGATATATGCATTATCCCCGCTACCTTTCTTTCCTGTTTTTATTAAGCTGTACATTCCAAATGAGGTCGGGGCAGGTTCAAGTCCTTTCACTTCTACAGGATCGCCCTCAATATTTCCGGAACTGAGAAAAAGATCATATTGATTCTCATGCCAGTTAAAGCCCCATACACCAGCACCATAATAATTACCTATATCCTGCCATACCCAACCATCGGGGATTGGTTGGAAAGTAAATCTGTTATTGATCAAAGTAACATCAGGAGGCAAATAGTTTATATTTTTTCCCTTTAATGCCAAAGAGATATTTTTATAGATGTATTCCATTTTTGTAGTTTCCCAGCGCCAACTACCTAAAGTAGGATCGCCTGAAGCGTCAATGCCTAAGTGAAAGGTATCTGAGATTGGGTAAACTTTAATAGCAGTTTTATACTGATAATTCTTTCCCAGTAATTCAAATGCAGCAGCACTGGTAATGATCTTCTGGCAACTTGCAGGCGCAAGGCCGGATTGTGCATTCTTTTGGAATACAGTATTGCCTGTTTTCCCGTCCGCCACGCAAATACTGATAATGGCATGGGAAAATTGACTATCTTTTTCCAATTGACCAATTGCCTTTCCAATGCGTTCACTGACGGATTGACCAAAAGAAGGGTTAAAAAATAATAAACTTAAAGCTACATAAACTGTTTTCATGATTGGTTATATCTTGCATAAAATTATAACAATTAAAAAGAAATAATGATAACGACGAGCATCATTACCATCGGGGATGAATTATTGATAGGCCAGGTAATAGATACCAACAGCGCCTGGATGGCACAGCAATTAAACAAGAGCGGCATACGGGTAAACAGGCGGGTAGCCGTTGGAGATGTTTGGGATGAGATCTGGAATGCATTGGATGAAGAAGCCATTCATGCAGACATCATTTTAATAACAGGGGGCCTTGGTCCAACCGCGGATGATATCACCAAACCGCTACTATGTAAATACTTTAATGGGAATCTTATCGTGGATGAAGCCGCATTGGCCAATGTAAAATACCTGTTTGAAAAAGTTTTTAAGCGTGAGATCACGGAAAGGAATATCAGGCAGGCCGAGGTACCGGATGTTTGTAAAGTAATTCAGAATAAGCGGGGATCTGCTCCCGGTATGTGGTTTGAGCGGTCAGGCAAGATATTCATCAGTATGCCCGGCGTACCTCACGAGATGAAAGGGATGATGGAAACTGATGTCATTCCCGAACTGGTAAAAAGATTTGAACTCCCCTTTATTGAACACCGTACACTGATGACATTCGGCATTGGTGAATCTGCTATTGCAGATATGATCATTGATTTTGAAGAAACACTTCCGGAAAATATTAAGCTGGCCTACCTGCCCAATTATGGTATGGTAAGACTAAGGTTAACAGCATCCGGTGAAAACAAAACCGGGATCGAAACAGCATTGAACGATAAATTCTCAACATTACAGCAATTGGTAGCTGCTTTTATGGTGACCAATGAAGATGAAAAAATGGAAGATGTTCTGGGTAAATTACTGAAGCAAAAGAATAAGTCCATGTGTACGGCAGAAAGTTGCACCGGGGGCTTTATTGCCCATATGATCACATCAGTACCTGGCTCATCTGCCTATTATAATGGCAGTGTGGTAACCTATTCCTATAAAGCCAAAGAAGACATGCTGCAGGTCAATGAAAGAACGCTTTTAGAAAAAGGTGCCGTCAGTGAAGATGTTGTCATCGAAATGGCTAAAGGGGCGTTACACAATTTCAGGTCAGATTATGCCATTGCTGTTTCCGGGATCATGGGACCGGGTGGCGGGATGCCGGATAAACCGGTGGGTACGGTATGGGTAGCTGTGGGCAAGAAAGATAAACTAGTCACTCAAAAACTGCATTTCCGTTTTGAAAGGCAACTGAACATACAACTCACTGCTGTAAATGCATTGAATATGCTTAGAAAATTCATACTGGAGAACTAGCTGTCAGGCCATTTTGTAAGCATTAATTTTTAATGACCGAAAGTGGCCAGGCAGCTGCCATATCTTTACAACAGATTTACTTACTTTTGTCCTTATTATTTATATCACAATTTATTTTCATTTATATGAGTTTAGTTGATCTGGTAATGCCAAAACTTGGAGAAAGTATCATGGAAGCCACCATTTTGAAATGGCATAAACAACCCGGTGATAAAGTTGCGCAGGATGAGACCGTACTGGATATTGCAACCGATAAGGTTGACAGCGAGGTCCCTTCAACGGCAGAAGGCATCATAGAACAGATCCTCTTTAAAGAAAATGATGTGGTGCCTATCGGTACCGTTATAGCAAAGATCAAAACAGGCGCAGCTTCAACCCAATCCCAGGCCCCCGCGCCGGCTCCTGTAAAAGAATATGAAGAAGCAAAAGTAGTGGAAGAGGTCCCTTATCAGCCCGCAACAAATAACAATGCATCAAAAAATGCTGTACACTTTTATTCCCCGTTGGTCTTAAATATTGCAGCGAGTGAAGGCATTAGCATGAATGAACTGGAAAACATTCCGGGTACCGGGCAGGACGGAAGGGTTAGCAAGAAAGATATACTTGCATTTGTTGCGGGTAAAGTTGTTGGCCATAAGCCCTCAGCCATAAGCCATGTAAATGAACCAGCACCCACAACAGAGAATAGCAATAACCAGGTAGCAATAGCTAACAGCCAACAGCTAACAGCTAATAGCTCCAACAGCTACCCCGGCAATGTTGAGATCATTGAAATGGACCGTATGCGCAAACTCATTTCCAGGCATATGACTGACAGTGTTGCTACAAGCGCCCACGTCACCAGCTTTGCTGAATGTGATGTTACCAACCTGGTATTGTGGAGAGAGAAAGTGAAAAAAGAATTTGAAAAAAGAGAAGGAGAAAAGATTACTTACACACCGCTTTTTGTTGAAGCCATCGTAAAGAGCTTAAAAAAATATCCATTGCTCAGCAGTTCAATTGATGGAGATAAGATCATTGTAAAGAAAGACCTGAACATTGGCATGGCAACAGCTTTACCAAACGGCAACCTGATCGTTCCGGTAATAAAAAATGCCGACCAGTTGAATCTTACCGGGCTTACCAAGCAGGTTAATGGTCTCGCCAATGCTGCAAGGACCAACAAACTGAAGCCCGATGATACCAACGGCGGTACATTTACTTTAACCAATGTGGGAACATTTGGGAGCATTATGGGCACACCCATTATCAACCAGCCACAGGTAGCGATCATGGCTGTGGGAGCCATTAAGAAAAGGCCGATGGTTATAGAAACACCACAGGGAGACAGCATTGCTATCCGTCACATGATGTATATATCGTTAAGCTATGACCATCGTATCATTGATGGGGCATTGGGATCTACATTCTTAAATTCAGTGAGCAAGGAGCTGGAGAATTTTGATTCAAACAGGACTATCTAAAGATCACTTATCATAAAAAAAGCAGCGAAACATTTCGCTGCTTTTTCATTTGAAACATTCTTATTAAGTCAGTACGTTTTCAAGATCGCTTTCATGACAGAATCCTTCTGCGCCAGTGTATACTTATTATATTTATACATGGCCGGTTCCCAATCACCATAGGTAGTATTGGGCAATACTATAAAACGATTGCCGAAATCTGTTGCAGAAAAATCAGTGTTTCGTAAACGCTCATCAACGGTCCTTTTATCAAACAATATACTGAAATCCGCCAGGTTATCTCCCAGGAGCATCACAATTTCATGGGTTGCTGATACAGCCAGCCTTCTTGCTTCTTTACTCGATGTGCTTTGCCTGGTCATCAAATGCATACTATCTGCATTTGGCAGGCTAAAGAATTTCAGGTTCTTCAGCGTACCGGCCCTTTCTTTTTCATCCCTGTTTGTGATATAAAAAATGGTCACCCCCCTTGAAGCGGCATATTTTAAAAATGAAGCCGAACCGGGCATTGTATCAGCAGCACCCAGCCCCGTCCACTCATTCCAGGAAACAGGATCATAATCCTTGCCCTGCAAAACCTGGTGGGCCTCATAAGGACTGTTATCCAGTAACGTTTCATCGATATCTGTAACGATCGCCTTTGGCCTGGTAGAATAAGGCTTGTAATTATCCAGCCTTAGGCGTGCAATGTTATAAGCCTGGAAACAAAGCGCCCTGTACTCTGCAGCTTTTTGCTGGAATATCGTAGCAAATAATTTTCCATCAACAACAATGCTGGTAGTAGGGATATTATTTATTACAGTTGCTACAGGTTTGGGGCTACAGGCCGCCAGGAAAAGCATGCTTATAAAAATTATTTTTTTCATCTGTGCCGGTTTGGTAGTTGTATTTTAAAATGCAATGTTATAGTTTTTATACAAAAGAAGGCTAATAGTATTAATTCTTTATTTTTAGCAGCACAATTTTAACATGAAAATATTTTTTTCGATCCTGATGCTGTTGGGGATCTTGTTCCCTGCCTGCAAAACAGGCTCAAAAGCCAGCATTAAAAATATTGTAACAACACAGCGGAATATCATGCCGGCTGACAGCATCATACAAAAGCAAAAAAAGGGCATTGATCTTTTCGCAATTGGTAATGACCCTGCAGGCTGGTCGCTTGAAGTAGATTTTGATAAAATGGTCTCTTTCAGATCAACTGACGGAACGATCCTTGACGTATTGCCAGCCTTTGATAAAAAAGAAATATCAGCTGAAAGAGAAACATATCGTTTACAAACAGACATGGGAATTGTTACAATACTGGTATTTAACGAACCCTGTTCAGTGGGCTCAGAACAATTCAGCAAAAAAACCGAGGTCAGTATAAAGAACAAACACTATACCGGTTGTGGAAAATATTTATTCGATCACCGGCTGAATGATAGCTGGGTACTTGAATCTATCAATAATATTGACCAATCCCCTGCTGGTTTTGTAAAAGGTTTACCAGGAATGGAATTCAACCTCCAGGCAAATAAGATGACGGGCTCAGATGGATGTAATAGTATCAGTTGTAATATTGAAGTGAAAGGCGACAGGATAAAATTCTCAGCGTTCACAAGCACCAGGATGGCATGCAATAATAACAAATCTGAAAAAATATTTGCAGAAATGCTGTCAGATAAACTGGTTGATTATTACCTCGAAAATGGCAAGCTTATCTTATACCTGCAGGATGACAGCAAACTGGTATTTAAAAGAAGGTCATTCTGATATCAGATCAGCATGCATGTTGGCTTGTGCATAACAGGAAAATTACATGAATTGGCAATAAAGCATTTTTTATTTGCTTCGTGATGCAATTCATTTGCTTTTTCCATCTTTGATTTATCGGTAATGGTAACTACAGGATGTAATACAACTTCCGTGAAATGCCCGCCGGATAAGGTCTCCACCATAGTGCCCATTGCCTCATCATTATAATCGATCACAACAATACCATTATCGGCACACAAATGCAGGAACCAAAGCATGTGGCAGGATGATAAGGATGCTACCAGCAATTCTTCTGGATTATATTTTGAAGCATCTCCCATGAATGCAGGATCGGAAGAAGATTCGATCACTTGTTTACCGGCAACCTTCACCTGGTGGCTTCGGTCATAACTCTTGTAATGGCTTGTACCTTCTCCCCTGTTGCCTGTCCATTTGATATGCGCCTTATATGTATGTTCCTTTGACATTTGTATCTATTATTTGTATGTGTAAATTATTACTGTTGCATTGATGAGAATTATATAAGCGCTTTCAACAACCGGCAGTATTCCTCCCTGGTTATCATCATGGCACCCAAACTTTCCAAATGGCTGGTATGCATCTGGCAATCCACCAGTTTAATGTCTTCAGCTTGTAATTGATGAACCAGTTCTATGAAAGCAAATTTACTTGCATTGGTCATAATACTGAACATGCTTTCGCCAAAAAAGATCTTACCCATTTTTACACCATACAACCCACCAACGAGTTTGCCGTTATACCAGGTTTCTGCACTCAATGCATGGCCAAGCTTATGCAGCGTAGTATATGCTTCGATCATCTCCTCGTTGATCCACGTGCCGTTAGCTTCTTTTCTTTTTACAGCACTGCACGCCCTTATGACCTGTTCAAACGCATGGTTGACCGTAAAGCTGAATTGGTTGCTGCTGATAACATGTTTCATACTCCTGCTTACATGCAACTGGTCAGGGAACAATACAAATCTAGGATCCGGGCTCCACCAGCAAATAGGATCTTCTTCATTATACCAGGGGAAAATCCCCCTGCGATAAGCTTCCAGTAAACGCTCTGCACCCAGGTCGCCTCCGATAGCTAAAAACCCATTTTCATCAGCCGTTTCCACGGGAGGAAAAGATATCTTGCTTGTTAGGATGTACATGGAGCTTCGCTTATTGTTTCGATATCTCTTCTATGGCCCTGATCAATTTATCCAGGTCTTTTAATTTAGTATATACATGCGGCGTTATGCGAACACAACTTATATTTTCCCATACAATGCCTACTGTGTGGATCTTATATTTATTAAAAAGCTGGCTGTCCAGTTCAGCGACTGTCATCCCATCAATACTTACTCCGCATATAGCACAGGAATAAGCAGGATCAAGTGAAGTATGGATCTTTACTTTTGGGATCTTCTTCACGGCAGAAGCCCAATAATTTTTCAGGTAGTGAATACGCTTTTGTTTTCTTTCCGAACCGATCGCATTGTGAAAATTAATTGCTTCGCCTATTGCCTGCTCGATGGGGAAGCTCCTTGTACCCAGGTTTTCAAATTTCCTGATATCCTCGCTTTCTGGCTTGTCACTGCATAAAAGCGGCCAGACATTTTTAATTTTATCTTTTTTTACATACAACATGCCACTGCCGATAGGTGCACTTAAGAATTTGTGTAAACTGGTTCCGAAATAATCAACGCCGAGGTCGGGGATCTTAAAATCAAGCAACCCAAAAGAATGTGCTCCGTCAACCAATACTTCTATACCTTTCTTATGCGCCATGGCCGCAATTTTCTTCACAGGCATGACCTGTCCCACCCAATTGATCACATGTGTAATGTGTACCAGCTTTGTCTTTTCTGTTATGGCATTTTGAAATGCAGTTACAATGATATCATCATCTTCAACCGGAAAATCAAAACTGATCTGCCTGTAAACAATCCCATCCCTGCTTTGCCGTTGCTTCCATGCATTGATCATGTTGGGATAATCCTGCACGGTGCCGATCACTTCGTCACCCGCATTCAGGCTCAATCCAAAGATCACAGTATTCAATGCTTCTGTTGCATTGCGGTTGATGGCAATTTCTTCTGCGGAAGTTCCTGCAAGTTCTGCAAGCTTCTCCCGCAGGGGCTCCCTGCCCATATCAAGGATACGCCACATATAATAGGAAGGCGCTTCATTACTCAATTTATTGTACCTGTCCAATGCATCCTGTACTACCCGGGGTGCGGGGCTTACTCCCCCATTGTTCAGGTTGATGATATTGGGATTGACAGAATAAGCCTGTTGAATGGTTGCCCAGTAGTCTTCATCTGCTGCCAGTTCATCTGCAGACAGCAAAGCAACTTTTTTATTTGCATGCTCAAAATCGGCAGCATGCAATTCATTGAATAAATTGTTTACAGAAAATGCGCCGGCCAGTGATCCCGCTTTTTGCAAAAAAATCCTGCGGCTTTCTTTCATAAATAAATATTTAAGAACAGAAAGTTAGCAATTTAAAATAGCATTTTTGGCCATAAATAAATGAGTGATATTTATAGTACCTGGTAGTACATATGTATATGCGCCGGTTGAATTACGATCAGAGTTTTACAGTTCGGGTAATTTTAGTAATACCTGGGCCAATAATTTCCAACTGGTAAATACCACTTGCCAGCATCGGGGATACTTGTACAGATTCCATTTTATCCGGTTCCAGGTGATCGATCTGTTTTTGAAATACGAATTGTCCCTGGGTATTCAGGATCGTTACAGCATACGAGCCGGATCTCATACCTGTAAACCACAATTGTATATTCCTGTTTACAACAGGGTTTGGAGATATTGATATTCCTTTCCACTTTTCATCGATCATTACTTTTACCCTGCTATCGGAAATGGCAATTATTGGCTGTTGTTTTCTTATCGTAAATACAATGATAAACCTGCCCGGTGCAGCAGAAGCATCATCTGCTGTTACCACAAAGTCAATATATGTACTATCGGTAAGGCTTACAGGCCTTATAGTATGATCATACCTGTCTATTAAGAATGCCTTTAGGTTTACAGCATTCATATTCACCGGTGCAAATCTTAACTGGTATGCCTGTTTGCGCAGGTTATCCATGTAATAGAACAGCGTATCCTTTATGGTTAGGAATTCACGGGCCTCTACCGCAAGTTTTTTATCATCTCTTATTAACCCGAAATTTTCTCCAGGGTTCATTAGCTTTTCTGCATCAAGATCATTCAGTTTGTTTCCAAAACCTTTTTCAAATGCTATGATATTCCCGTCGGCCATAAGACCTGTATTGGTGAATAATGTCGTGTATAGGAATTGTCTTTTGCTGATATTATTAGCTTTAGCAGCGCTTTTATTTACAAGCCGGCTACTATCTTCTTTTGCATATTCAGAAAAATTGACATTCCCGCCTGCACTATTTCCTTTTACAAAAACGGCCTGGCTCGATTGTATATGAGGCGAGGAAACCCCCGGCGGATAATAACAGCCTGCACAGCCTGCAGCGGGGGTATACCCGGATAAGCCGGTGAGTGTTTGATAACCCCCGAGCGTATATGTACCCGGTAGTTTTGGATCCCATACATAAAACACATCATTGATGCCTGTACTTGCATCAAGTACACTTGGAAAACTTATCCTTGAAGCATAAGGATTACCAAATGACTGGAATGCATTGGCCTTTACTGGTATTGAAAGCGGGGGATTTGTTGGTGTAAATAATACACCTTTACTTCTCAGTGTTGTATTGTTCGGCGTACCGCCGGGAGTTGTTACGGTCCTGTCGCCACGAACAAATAACATATAACCCAGGCTGTTTACAAGCGGATCGCCTGTATTGGTAACGCCTGCCCAGTTATTCGTAACATCATTATAATATTTCATCGAGGGGAGTAATGTAGTAATGTCAAATCCGGTACCCATCCCCGTTATTATTGTACCATAACCTGGAGGAGTAATACCCCCTTCCTGCCATGACTGGAATATAGTTTGCCCGCTGGCCGGGGTTGCCAGGAATTGCCAGGATTTTAAGTGCTGGCCGATACCAATGTTGTTCCCGGTATTAATAAATCTTTCTACAATAAATGATCCCGTGCCGGTATAACTGATAGATGCATCCGGTTGAACTACCGAAACACCCGCCGTTGCATTTGCATCAGAGTGAAGTGTGATGTTGATGTTATTGTTCAAATTGATATTGCCTGTAGTAGGTATCAATGCACCGGTGATGGTAAAAGATCTGTCAAAAGCAACACCGATCCTGTTCCTGATCTCCAGTTCATTCATGGCAGTAACGTTACCTAAAGGACCTGGAAAAGTTTGCAATGTATCGGAGCCGGCCATGGTAAGCCTGCCATTATTAATGATCGTTGATCCGTTATTGGTATAAGTACCATTGATGGTAAGTTTAGCTGTATTATCCAGTTGAATGGAAGTAGCATTGGCTAATAAAATACTATCTACAGCATTATCAGCCAAAGCGCCGATGATGGGATAATTGCCAAGTCCTGAGGGAATGATCACATTGGTTGTTGCTGTTGGAATGATACCACCACACCAATTGAGTTTATCATTCCAGTTTGTATTAACGCCTTTCCATGTACTGGTGCTAAGGTCGATCAACTGCTCTTCATAAGAACCCATATCAACGGTTGTATAAGCTATGCGGGGGTTGCTGTTAAGATCAAGCGTGTATCCTGCCAAAGCATTAGTTCCCGCATTGAGAGCAGGACTACAGGCCTGTAAACGGTAATCACCTGCAATCGTTGGTGCAGAAGATGCCGGTTGAGGACTTATAAATAAAGGATCAATATTAATATTCCCTGTTCCGGCATATCCTCCTTCTATTAAACTATAAGTTGCCGTTACCGGTCCAGAAATAGCATTTCCGGCAGCAGCAGTATTCCCCCAAATAATACAATCGCCTATTAATGGTCCACTTACATTTGAATACATTCCACCACCAAGCGTTCCTCCCTTATTTCCCGCGATGGTACAGTTAACAATAAGGGATGTTGAATTAAAATTATCAATTGCGCCGCCATCAGTTGAAGCTGTATTGCCAGTAAGAACACAATTTGCAATTTTTGGGCTGCCTGAATTAATAGATATCGCCCCACCATATACGGCGGTATTTGCAACGAACCGGCACCTGTTGATGATTTCCTGGACAGGGCCATTCCCACTTTGAAATATAGCGCCACCCTGGCTGCTAAAAGCCGTGTTACCTGAGAAAAGGCAATCTGTTATAGGGGGAACAGATGAAGCGCTATTCGATATTGCCCCGCCCGAATATCCTGCATAATTCCCCGTGAAATTACATTTACTGATTGCCGGTGAAGCGGTTGAATTGTATATAGCACCACCTGTACCATTGCTTGCATTGACCGATTGATTCTGAGAAAAGTTACAATTGCTTATCGTTGGATCTGATGAGCTGTTAAAGATTGCGCCGCCGCCGGTACTGGTAAGTATTGCAGCAGAAATATTTTGTATGAACTGGCAGCTGTCGATGATTGCTGTTGAACTTACTGTATTATAGATTCCACCACCGGAAGTTTTCGAGTAATTATTTAAAAAACTACAGGAGATTATTTGCGGAACAGACGACCGGTTTACTAAAGCCCCTCCATTTGAAATGGCAACATTATCTGAAAAAATACAATTTTTTATTCCCGGTGAAGATGAATAATTATAAATACCCCCACCAAGATTTTGTGTTAGGGAATTACCATTTACAGTATGAGTACCACCGCCACTGGCATTCCCCTTAGTTATGGTGAAGCCATCCAAAACAGCCGTCCCTACAGCACCAGAACTGACCACTACATGATAACAATTATCTGAAGTATCATTGGCTATACCAACATCACCACTAAGCCTGGTAAGGTTATTGATCCAATCCCTTTGAGAAGAGGAAGTTTCAGTTCCCGCAAAGCCTCCATATACTTTTACATTATTCACTAAAACAAAAGACCTGTTCCTGGCACCTCCAGGACAAGTTAATGCGGTTCCATCATCTGATCCCAGGTATACCGGATAGTAAGTTCCTTTTGCAACCCATATTTCTTTTATTGCCGTATTTGTTTTGGCAGCTTTCAAAGCATCGGCCAATTGAGGTAATGCTTTGCCCCAACTGCTGCCATCTGCTTCATCAACAATATTTGAGCTGTCAACATATACGATGCCACTACCAATAGCAGGTATAGCCAGTGCCTTTTCATAAGCGCCCATATCTACTGTAGTAAACTGGATACGGGTATTCCCATCGAGGTCGGCAGTAGCTCCCAGTATATTCGTGTTGTTGCCGGCATTAATAGCAGGACTACATTTCTGTATACGATAATTTCCATTTGCATTAGGTGCAAGAGATGCATCCTGCGGATCAATAAAAAGCGGGTTGGCGGTACTGTTACCTCCCATATCTGTATACGGGCCGGCAGCTGCAGTATTTCCTATAATAGAATTATATACTTCAGGATTATTGGAAGCAGGGCCCAGGAGATCATTACTTGCAACACCCGCATTTGTTTCATTCCCATAGATAATGCAATTATAAATTTTTGATACATTGGTATTGATTGTTGATGCATACACACCGCCGCCGGTGTTGGCCTTGTTACCCGATATGGTACAATTGTACAGGCGCATAAAAGCAGAAGTTGTATTGTTGGCAAAGATCCCTCCCCCCTGCGAAGCGGTAGAAACATTACCCGTGATAACACAATTGGAAATAGTGGGTGATGAAAGACCTGAATACATACCTCCGGCAACACTGGTTGCATTGTTGTTCTTAATAATGCAATTACTGATCGCCGGAGAAGATGATATCAAATATATACCTCCTCCTGCTCCTCTTGTAAAGCTTTGGCTATTGATGTTCAGTGTACCTGCACCTGTTGCTTCTGCATCACTTATTGTAAAGCCGTTCAATTCTGCGGTACCTACTGCACTCCCGCTTACCACTACATGATAACAGTTATCTGTCCTTGTACCGGACACTCCAATATCTCCACTCAGTATGGTTTCATTCAATGCCCAGTTTCGCTGGCCAGGCAATGTTTCCGTGCCTGCAAAGCCGCCATACACTTTTACATTGCTTACCAGCACAAATGCTTTATCACGTTCGTCTGTTGGTGAACATGCGAAACTAATATCATAAACAGGATAATAAGTTCCCTGGGCAACCCATACCTGGGTGATGGCCGCATTGGTCCTGGCTTCCTTCAGCGCATCAGCCAGTTCCGCAACTGCGTTTGTCCAGCTGCTGCCATTACCCGATTTGCTATTGTCAACATATACGATACCGCTGGCGTCAGGTACTGCAAAAGCTGAATTGTTATTTTCATAGGCGCCCCTGTCAACAGTTACATTTAAAATACGGTTGTTACCTGACAGGTCTGTAGTAACACCTACAGGAACATAACTGTTATTACCGGTATTAATAGCAGGGCTACACTTCTGCAAACTATAATTACCTCCCGTGTTTGGAGCTGCCGATGCATTTTTCGAATTAATGAACAGCGGGTTAGCAGTACTGTTATTACCCATGTTATCATAGCCACTTGCATTCTGAACTATGGAATAATACACGTCAGGGTTGGTTTGAAGCGCCGGTGTAACAAAATTATCTATGGTAGTATTTACTTTGTTGCCATAAACAATGCAATTATAGAATTCGGGCTGCGTACCAAACACTATGCCGTTAGAATATATTCCTCCTCCTGAACCACTGGCCCGGTTACCTGCAAACGTGCTGTTCACTACAGAAGGCGCTGAGGTACCATTATACATACCGGCTCCATTCGCAGATGCCAGGTTGCCAGACACCAGGCAATTCACCATAGCAACATTATTTGAAGAAGACATGTATATACCTCCTCCATTGGCTGCAGTATTGCCTGAGAAAATGCAACTTCGGAAATTAATATCAGAAGAGTTTACATAAAAACCGGCACCATTTGAAGAAGCAATATTTACTTTGAAGCTGCAATTAATAAAATTATTTGTACCGGCAAGAGCGTTAGCATATATTCCTGCGCCGGAAGATGCTGTATTATTTGTAACAGAGCAATCGGTAAAGGTTCCTGTAGAGGCCGTAATAAAAACACCTCCTCCCTGGCTATTGGCTCCGGTCGCAGCATTGTTATTGAAAATACAATTACTGAAACTTCCTGAGAAGGATGATGCATAAACAGCCCCTCCAAAAATATTTGCCCCGCTTACTGTATTATTACTCAAAGTACAATTGGCAATGATGGGAGATGAATTTTTGATCGTTAATCCTGCACCGGCTGCACGGCTGATTGATTGTGTATTTACTGTTATTGAAGAAGCATTATCGCCATAACCTCCGTAAATTGTAAATCCGTTGAGTTCGGCTGTACCAACAGCCCCGGCACTGATCACTACATGGTAACAATTATCTGTTGAAACATTTACAACACCGATATCACCGCTAAGCGTGGTAACATTTGTTAAATAATCACGCTGGCTGAGCAAAGTTTCAGTGCCAACAAAACCGCCATATACTTTTACATTGTTTACCAGGATAAATGTATTGTCCCTGTTAGTTGTATCATTGCATGCGCTGTTTTCAATTACAGAAAATTTAGGCTTATACGATCCTTTGGCAACCCACACCTGTGTTATGGCCGGATTTGTTTTGGCAGCTCTTAGTGCATAAGATAATTCAGGAACTGCGTTTGCCCAACTGCTGCCGTTCCCATTCTTTGAAGGATCAACATAAACAATCCCACCAGCACCAGGTGTGGCATATATAGTACTGCTTTGAAACTCGTATGCACCCATATCTACAATACTATTTATGATTCTTGGGCTTCCATCAAGGTCTGTTGCTATTGCAGGAACCAGGGTGCTGTTACCTGCATCTATTACAGGGCTGCATTTAAGCAGCCTGTAATTACCACCGGTTGAAGGCAAAAGTGAAGGTGCTACCGGGGATATGTAAGAAGGATTTGTATTGTTAACATTTACACCAACAGAATATCCCGATTCTACAATACAATTGGCTAATGTTACTGCGTTACCCGCTATTCCAACATCAGGCCCATTGCCATAAATGATACTGTTATAAATATCAGGTGCTGCGGCATCCCCCTGGTTATAAATAATACCGTCACCATTGGAATAATTGCCTGCAAAGGTCGTATAAGCCACTACTGCCTGACCATCACCTTCAAAGTGTACAATAGAACCTTGACCGGTGTTTGTTGAAGCATTACCTGATACAAGACAATTGGTAAATTTGGAAGCAGACGAATGGTTGCAAAATGCCGCTCCATTGCCAAGTGACTTATTAGCGGAAAAAATACAATTTGTAATTACAGGAAGCGAGCCATGTTCAATAAAGAATACAGCACCTGCTCCTGCATAATTATTTGAAAAGGTACAGTTGGTAATGACCGGAGATGAATTGGAAATATGCATTCCGCCCCCTTGATTCGCATCAATAACTTCACCATTGACTGATACAGGTGCACCACCACCTGCATATCCCTTTACTATTTGAAAACCGTCTAACAGCTGTGAGCCCATTCCCGCACTGATAACCACATGACGACAATTATCTGCCGAATAATTTGGTATTCCGATATCACCACTTAAAATAGTTAGATTAGTAGCCCAGTTTCGTTGATTAAGGAGTGTTTCTGTACCTGCAAAACCTCCATAAACTGCCACATTGTTCACTAATATGAATGCATTATTAATGTTATTGGGATCAGCAGGACATCCAACGGAATTAACCGGAGGGAATTTAGGTTTATATGAACCTTTCGCAACCCATATTTGTGTAATGGAGGGGTCATTTTGGGCAGCTAATAAAGCTTCTGCTAATTGGGGTAAGGCATTTGCCCAGCTACTACCGTTACCTGATTTCGATGAATCAACATACACGATTCCGCCGGTATTTTGAACATCCAGATTTAAAATTGGAAATTCTTTTTCATAAGCGCCCATATCAACAGCTGCGCTATAAATACGCGGCCTTGCATCAAGGTCCATTGTTATACCTGCGGGAATGTTTGAACTGTTTCCCGCATCGATGGCCGGGCTGCACAATTGAAGCCTGTAATTACCACCGGTACTCGGTGAAGAGGTTCCTTGCGCTACAAATAATGGGTTGCCTGCTGTTGCACCTTCGATCAAAGAGGTGCTATTAGTTGGTATTGTGGGCAAAATCGAGGGAGAACCAGGATTTCTAAAAATGATAGAATTATATATCGAAAGTGCAGCAGCCGAATAATAAATGACACCGCCTTCCCCATCACTAGTGAAATTTCCCGAAATCGTACAGTTGTATAAAAAAGATGAAGGACCATTTTCTAAATAAATTGCTGAGCCCCTGCCATGTCCAAAATTGCCTGAAATAACACAATTAATAAAATCACAGTGAGAACTATGGCTGTATACTCCCGTGCCATTCCCCTCAGAAGAATTTGCACACATGACGCAATTTGATATGATGGGATTCGAATTAATAATGAATATACCACCACCGAAGCTACCAATGATGGTTTTGCCATTTACCGAAATAAGCGGATCAGTTGAATTGGCACGGCCCCATTGTATATGAAATCCATCCAACCTGACTGTTGGTATACTTGCAATAATAACAACATGATAAGAGTTCGCACCCAGGCCAGGGCCATTTACTTCACCACTTAATATAGTTACATTGGCTGCCCAGTTACGCTGATTAAGCAGCGTTTCAGTTCCATTAAATCCACCATAAATATTAACACCTGTTTTTAAAACAAAAGCATTGTTGCGGTTATTAAGAGTAATAAGATTTATATTATCCGCAGAACGTATAGGAATGTAAGTTCCTGCAGCCACCCATATTTCATCACCTAAAACACTGGCGTTGATCATTAACTGCAGGTCGGCGCTGGCATTGGCCCAACTGGAACCGTTACCCAACCCGACAGGAACAGGCTTTACATAGCGAATAGCAGCATGCGCCGAATTAAACGCCATGCACAATAGCAGGCAAAAAAATATCTTTGAAACTTTACTGTGTAACATTGTTCCTTTTTTTTATGCCGGGGAAGCAATTATTTACCGGCAAGTTTTTTCAATTGTCTGAACTTCTCTTTTACTGCATTCGCTTTTGCACCGTTACGTAGTGTTTTACATATTTCACTCAAGAGATGAGATTGCATGGAATGGCCGGAAGGCTTTATGGTCTTGCTGCTATTTCCCGGATCATGGTGCTGGCCCCTGCCGCAATTTTCATAGTCAAAAACATATGTTTCGTCGAGTTCATTTACATAATCATAGTTAAAGACAGAGCTGAGTGAGTGCTGCTGCCCAAAACTCATAACAGTTTGAGCAGGGTCATAAGCATATATAACCGTTGGGATGCCATCCTCATATATTGTGATCTTCTCACTGGATTCCCACCAGTTTGTAAAATCAAGAGCGATGTAAGGAAACCCATAGTCTACTCCCGGGATAGCACGCCAGGGGTTCTTGTTAGGCTGATGATAAGTGTACTCACCTACCATATAAAGTTCATCGTCAAAATACAACTTGAAAAGGGGCGTGTTACCAATTATTGTAGGGCTGAAAATTGTTTTTGCCCCATTGGTATTCTCCCTTTTGACAAGTTGGCCCAGCCAATTATAAGTGTTGTATGTTTCAAAGTCTATATCTCCTGCAGGTGTGTACCATATCTCTTTTGTTACTTTGTTTCCGGTATAAAAAAACCTGATCGTGTTGAAAAGCGCTCCATCATAATAGTCAGTTGCTTTCTTTAGCCTATTCAGCTGATCATACTCCAATTTATAAATATCCTCTGTGCCATCTTCATAATGCACTCTCCACTCCCTGGCAAGGCCCTTATTATTATACTTGAACTGGTGATAAAAATCTATCGTGGTATAACCAAGCCTGGTTAGCCTGCATTCGGACCAAAACTTATCTGTTGATAGCATATCTTCAGAAGTAGCGTTATCCTGTGTTGTATTTAGCTCTTCTTTACGGCAACCTGTAAAAACCAACAGGTTAAAAACCAGTACAGTGCTTAGGGTTATTAATTTCTGATTCATAAAAATTATTTTTTAATGAACGATCTAATAACCGAAAGGTCGCTGGTCTGCTGGTATAAATCAATACCCCATTGGGTGATTTTACAGGATGTGTTGCTGAACAGCTTTCGTGATGGCCTCGCTGCGGCTGTTTACATGGAGTTTTTTATAGATGTGCTTGATATGGGTACGTACGGTTTCATAACTGATGAATATTTTTTCAGCGATGGCTTTCAGGTGAAAACCTTCAACCAACAGCTTTAATATTTCTTCTTCCCGTGAACTGAGCTGGAAATCTTCATTTCCCGGTGCAACCAGGATCACATTTTTATTGCTGAAAAAACTCAGTGCTTTTTTAGCAACTGCCGGGCTCATAGGAGCACCACCAAGCAATACTTCATCAATGGCCTGGAGGTATTTTTGTGGAGGATCATTTTTAAGGATATAACCGGATGCTCCTGAACACAGTGCCTGGAATATCTTTTCACTGTCGTTGAACACAGTCTGGATAAGGATCTTGATGTCCGGGAATTCATTGATCATCTGCCTGCTGATCTCAATGCCGTTCAACCCGGGCATTTCTATGTCCATCAATACCACATCGGGATTGGACCGTTCAATACACTCTTTCCACCTGTTGCCATCAGCAAAACTTCCGGAACAGCTGTAGCCTGTTGTACCGTTCAAAATTGCCTGCAAGGCATCCCTTACCAGTTTATTATCCTCAAATATTGCTACCCTTACTTCCATAATTAATATCAAAGATGCGTGAATATTATTGCCAAAACAATAACCCATTAGGTGATTATGCATTGAAGTGAAACAGTAGTTCCCTCATTTTCTTTTGACTGCAAATCCAGCACTGCACCCATTTCATCAGCTCTTTTTTGCATATTTTCAAGCCCGTTCCCCATTTTTATTTGCCTGCGATCAAAACCTTTCCCGTTATCACTTATGGAAAAGAGGAGGTTACCATCCATTTCTTTTATGACCAGTTCAAGATTGGTTGCCTGGCTATATTTTACCGCATTATTAATAGCCTCCTTACAAAACAGGTATATATTCCGCCTGCTTTCAACAGGAAGGTCAATATCTGTAATTTTTTCTGAGACTTTGATACTTACTTTCATATTCCGGGCCGTTGCCATTTCAATCATATATTCTTCCAGTTTTTCAACAAGTTTTTGCAGGTTATCCTTGCCCGGGCTGATCATCCAAACTAAATCGTGCAGGTTATGCGCCATTTCACTGGCAGATCTTTGGATAATATTTATAGAGTTGCGGGCTTGCTCATAATTGCCCGACTCCATCTGGTCATTGATCATATAGCTGTACATATTGATCCCGCTTAAAGTGCTGCCAAAATCGTCATGCAGTTCAGCAGAAATTTTATTTCTCAGTTTTTCCACTGCCAGTTGTGATCGTAATTTCTCCTCGCTTAGCTGCTTTTCCTGGAAATGCCATTTTTTTAGTATCGCTGCCAGGTAAAAGATCATATCGCCTAAAATACCCAGCCGGATAAAAAACAAGGGATAGCCGACGGTGAACAAATGCTGTACTCCGTTATTCCCCAATATGATCATACAAACCGTTATGCAGGTGCCTGCAATCGTACACAGCAATCCATTAGCCACCAACATACCAAAAGGAGGTTTTCTTCTGATCACTACAATTGATACAGTCAGTGCAGGCAGTACCGCTATCAGCTTCACTGTATAGAATATGAATTGTTTGTCAATTTCTAAAATGGTGAGCACTAAAAATAACAATACTATCCAGGGGATCAGCCATAATGTGAAGTTTAATACACTGGTTACTTTTTTGTCGGTGGTTATATCAGCAAAAAAGGATCTCAGGAATAAAATATAAAACAGGTTTTCTGTAATGATCACGGGGGTATTGATATGGTCATACCAAACTGAGTTCCATACTGTTTCTTCGGGTATCCCGAAAAAGGTATAGGGTGCGTTGATAAAAAAATAAGCTGCTGCAAAAAATAAAAAAAGACAGTAATACAACAGGTCTTTTCTACGGGTAACAACATACAGTACAGCAAAAAACAGCACCTGTAATGTTAGTATCCCCTGGAAAAAAAGATAGAAAATTTCAAGTGCCTTGTTTTGCATAGTGTTACCCAAATCAGGTGATTTTTATTACTACGGAAATTGAAGTGCCCCCACCCGGTCTTGAATCTATTTGCAAAAAGGCATTCATTCCTTCTGCCCGTTTCCTTATATTTTCCAAACCATTGCCATTTGATTGCTTTGAAGTATTAAAGCCTTTTCCATTATCACTTACTAAAAACTCCAGTTCAGTTTCTGTTCTTTTAACAGTCAATTTCAGTAAATCAGCATCACTGTATTTAACGGAATTATTGATCGCTTCCTTGCATAATAAATAAATATTACGCCGGCTTTCTACTGGTAAACTTATGTTTTCAGCATCTGCAGGCATACTCACTTTCACCTGCATTTTTTTAACTGACGCCATATCAGCTGCATACTCTTCCAGGCGCTGAAAAAGCTTTTGCAAAGAATCCTGCCCTGGGTTTACGAACCAAACAATGTCACTTAGTTTGGTTACCATTTCTCCGGCACCCTGTTGTATGATATTAAGTGATTTTTCTACTTCTCCCGCCTGGTCATTTCGCATTTGCTCTTTGGTCAGGTGGCTGTACATAGCGATCCCGCTAAGCGTTGCTCCAACTTCATCATGCAGGTCACGGCTTAATCTAAGGCGCTCATTTAATAAATCCTGCTGGCCCTGCAAACGTGTATCAGCTATTTTTAATTCCTTTTCTTTTAGGATTTTTACTGCCCTCCTGATCAAAAAGATCAATATCAATGTCATCTGTGGAAGCACTCCGAACGGTAATAATAAGAACTTCATTTTAAGACTATAGGTGAGCAGTCCTGCTTCTAATGCTATGGATACAAATGTGAATATTATATAAAAAATGAAGATGGAAACGAACCACCAGAATTCATGCTGCTTTTTTATGATCGCTTTATAGGCGGAGAGTACAAAAATGGTCAGGAGGAGGCTTAGAAAAAACAGGTACAATATCGCCATAGATAAGTTGAATACCCCTACTGAAATAAGATCAAAATAAATACCAAATCCCAGTATTCCTGAAACAACCTGGCAAATAGAAAATATTATGAGTAACTTATTGATAACACGATTGGTTTGTTTTAATTGCAGTATTCGCCTGCTGAATTCAAAAAAAGCAGCAGCCCCGATATTTCCGAAAAAGATCGCTGCATTTTCTTCAAACCATGGAAATCCAGACCAGAGGTATAAAGAACCGAATCCGGAAGCTGCCAATACATAAAAAAATGAAGGGATCATATAAAAAAGAAAACATAGGTTCTCTTTCGAAGGAAAATATAAGTACAGCAAGAATGCAATTGGAACAATGAGCAGCAACAATCCTAATGTCAATATCAGTATATAATCGCCGGACCTTGAATTTTCATTGTAAGAAGGATCAACCAACATCAATGTTAATGTTATACCGGTTTGCCTTCGCCAGTTTTTGAGATATATTTCAGTAATTTTACCAGAGGTAATTTGAACAGGAAAAGAAAGCAACCTGTCTGTAGTTGCCCGGTCTTGAACGGCAACCAGGCTTCCTGTAATCAATGAAGAATCTATTTTACCATCTGTAACAACATACAGTTTGACTATCCCGGCCTGTACATTATTCAGGTACAATTTCAAGTTCCGGTCAATGCTGTCTTCATTTTTCAGTATAGCATAGATCCAATGAATGCTATCACTTGAAAGTTTATAATTAGGTTGTGTAATTTTCTCCCATTTAGCTGGATTGTCACTGAATCTTTCAAAATTATTTCCAATACGATGATAACTACCTGTTCCAATTGCCATTTCTTTGAACCCAGGTCTTACCGGGATGGTATCCGGTACTTGTGCAAAAGCAGGAATAATAGCAAACAAAAGAAGAAAAATAAAGGCAATTCTTTTTAGGGCAACTGTCATTCGCTGGATTTAATTTTTAGTCTTCAAGTTTACCTGTCTTTTAAAAATACACAATCCATATATTATTTTTTTTATTTTTTAAATTTATCATTTGGTAAGCGCCTTTCGCCGGTATGGCAATTGGGTCAGATCAAATTGCGCTATCTGGTCTATGTTTACTGAACAATTATATAACCCGGGAAATCTTTCCTGCTCCATATTCCGGGTGATGCATGATCGCCTTCTTTAAAAGCGATCACCACATACCTGATACCGGGTACTGAAGTTAAGTTTATAACAGCCTGGGCAATATACTGTGCTGCCCCGGTTGAACCGATCTGGTTGCTGAGGTATTCACTGTCTTTTATTTTCAGTATGATGGTATCATTCCGGGTGCTTACCTTTTCCAGGAGGATATTTTCATATTGCTGGTTCAGCCCTTTGATTACTGAGTCCAGGTCAATATAGGCGGATGCTGCAAGTGCCGGGTTTTTCCTAAGGGTCTTTTTTTTCATGTCAACATCCCACACATAATATCCTTTTGCGTCAACAAGCTCGTAAGCACTGCCAGGGTCTTTTATCGGGGTATATACTGTATCAGCAATACCAGTCGAATCAACATCAACATCTTTTACATCATGATCGTTGTTACCACATGATGAGAATAAAAGAATGGCAGCGATCAGCTTTATCAGTTTCATAGTTCACTTTATAATATTAAATGCAAGTAACAAAGTTGTGATAAAAAGAAAGAACAAACCTGCAAGAAAAACGAAATCAGCAATTTTTTCATAACGCTCGCCGGGAGAACGCTTACTCCGCATTGATAAAAAAGAGAACAGGCTGCTTGCCATGAACATTACGATCGCAGCAGTTGTCAACTCATCCAATATTGTTTTTTCTGTAACATTCATCACATTCAATGAAGTAAGTACCACAAAACAAATACCAAGCAAGGTAGCAGATGTATTGAGTATGTGCGGGGAATTATCGTTGTTACCAGCCATGCAATATTATACTACTGTAAGTTTATTCAATTTATTATCGATCTCTTTTAATAATTCAAATTGCTTTGCCTGTGAGTCAAACAATGTTTTTATCTGTTCTTCAAGCAACAGGTCCATCTTCTGGTGCAGGCTTCGTATCTGCATTTCCGCTTTCAGGTTTATCATGTAATCATTCTCGTTCCTCATCCTGTCCTTTTCTTCTTTGCGGTTCTGGCTCATCATGATCACAGGTGCCTGTAATGCAGCGATGCAAGACAGTACCAGGTTCATCAGGATAAATGGATAGGGATCAAAATTATCGGCTTGTGGTGCAATTACATTATAAATGATCCAGGCTACGAGTATGATCCCAAATAAAATAATAAACCTCCAGCTACCTCCAAAACGGGCTACTTTATCAGATATTTTCTGGCCACGGGTAAGTATCTCTTCAGGCGGGTTCAACAAATTATTGACGATCAGTTTTTCTGCTTTAATAGCATCTTCAACAATATCATGCAGTTTTTGAAGATGCTGGCCTTCGTAAGTCATTAATTGTTCAACTTCCCTGTTTTTCATGGTATAATGTTTTTTCAAAGGTAACCAGTGTGCCGCGATCGATGGATTTATTATAAAAATTTGGAGAAAATTTATCAACTGCCTGCCAGTTGTTTTAGTTTCTGTCTATACCTTGCAACACGAGTTTTTTGTGATGTTCAACATGATAAATGGTAAAGTATAACATTTCCCTCAGCGTTAGCTTGCCCATTAGTGGGTGTGGCAGGATATAATTATCCAGTTTTGCTTCTGTGTAACCGGCAACCGTTTTACATAACTGTTCAACGGTTCGCAATAATTTTCGTCTCAGCACTTCCTTTTCGTCAAATGCAACCTGTTTTGGAATAAACCGGCCGGATGCTGCCCCGCCTATTCCAAGCTTACCAAGGTATTTTTTTACCAGTGCATCATAGTCCTTTGAAGGCCTGTTGGCTTTTCCAAACATTAATTTCAGAAAGAAGACTGGTAGGTTCAGTGCTTTTGTCAATGGAGATACAGAAAGATAAATATGTTCAAAGTGCTGGCCCGCAGTCCATTTATTATTTACTGATAAAGT
The DNA here is from genome assembly GCA_040006715.1 of Ferruginibacter sp. Lineage (GTDB taxonomy): Bacteria > Bacteroidota > Bacteroidia > Chitinophagales > Chitinophagaceae > Ferruginibacter. Next base: position 28,184 of record JBDTWL010000003.1, read on the forward strand.
AAATTCTCTTTCTGTCAATGAAAGTAACAACGTTACAAATTCATGGTGGTTGGATGATAGTTTTTGTATGATGTTGTCTTTGGTCAATATAGTAACTTTTGTAATTATCAGATACTCGATACCGGATGCTGGATAGGCCTAACCAGTGCGATGCTCACTGCTGAAGCCGGTATCCAAAATCCAGCATCTGGTATCCGGCATTTGATCCCCTACTCTACTTTCAATCCCCAATCCTTTCCCTTATCTACAGCAGGTAATCCATATTTTATCCAGTTGGCAGGTTTAGCATCTTTTAAATAATAATCAAAGAACTGGCCCAGCCTAACAGAAAGGTCTTTGCGGTTCTTACGCTCAACCAGGTTATGGTCCTCGCCGTTATATTCCAATAGCCACACTTTTTTTCCAAGGCGGCGAAGGGCGGTAAAATATTCTATCCCCTGGTACCATGGCACTGAACCATCGGCATCATTGTGCATGATCAATAAAGGGGTTGTTACTTTGTCGGCATTGAATAAGGGTGAGTTCTTTAAGTAAAGATCGGGGCGCTGCCAGAGTGTTGCACCTATGCGGCTTTGTTGTTTCTCGTATTGGAACTGCCTGTTGAGGCCCGATCCCCAGCGAATACCACCATAAGCACTGGTCATATTACTAACGGGAGCGCCCGCACCTGCTGCCCTGAATATATTCGTGCGGGTTACCAGGTATGCTACCTGGTAACCACCCCAACTCTGTCCCTGGATAGCCATTCTTGTGCTATCAACCCAGGGCATTTTGGAAAAATATTTTGCCGCACTTACTACACTGTTGTAAGCACTCTCACCCGGTTCACCGGTCTTATAATAGATATTGGGGTCGAAGACAAGGTATTCATTGCTTACAAAATAAGGTATGTTGATCGTGGATGCGCTGGGTGCTGGTGCACGATAGTTATACAAACCGTCAGCATCACGTTCATAAAAATAAAAGATGATCGGATATTTTTTCTTAGGGTCAAAATTTTCCGGCTTGAATAAAAGCCCTTCACTCCATTTACCATCGAACATTTTCCACCTCACCAATTCAGCGCTTACCCAGTTATAATCTTTTTGCTGCGTTGCCAGGTCTGTGAGTTTTGTATAAGAACCCAGGTCGTCGCCTGCAAATAACTCCGATTCACTTATATTGCTTATTTGCAGAAGATATGCTGATACATTTTTTGCTTTAAGGACCGACGGATAACTGCAAGGCCCTCCACTGATGAATGTAGGTTCTGCAACTTCGTTTACTTTCACAGTATAAAAACTGGCGTACTTGCTCAGCTTATTAAATGATTGTAACAATATTTTTTCATCCGGGTTGATCCACCTCTTTTCACGGTCAAGCTTTATATAACTTAATTGTGCACTGTTATACCTGCCCGAACCATTCGTCAGGTTTTTTGGCTGTTCAGATCCGGTTGGATCTACTTTCCAGATATCATACTCATCATTTACAAGAAAGTAACGGTCATCTGCGATCCAGCCTGTTGTACCCACTGGGCCGGGAAGATCCGGCACATCATTCTCCGTATCATACAGCGGCACTTTGATCCGGGATGTAATATTCTTTGTGTCGCCAGTTGTGGTATTGTAAGTAAAATAATTTTTTTGCTCAGGATCATACCAGTAAATGAATTTCCCCTTAGGTGACGCCGAAAAGAACCCAAGGCTGCTTGCCTTCACCAGTTTTCTTCTGCCATCTGTTGTATTCACCATATAAACAGTTGACCTTGTTCTTCCTTCCCATTGAGAGATACGGCGGTTATTTTTGGTGCTCTGTGCCATTACCCATGATGCATTACCTTCATCGACCAATGAAATATTTTCTGCATCTTCCGAACCTAATTGCACCAGTTCAGTAGCTCCCGGTTTAATAACGGCTGTATAATTACGTTTTTGTTCCTGTGTTAATTGTTTTAATTGTTGCGGCTGCAGGTAATCATCATTATAATGCCACACGTCTACCTGCGCCAGTTCAAAGTCAACAAGCGTTGTATCTTTCGGTGGCTGTATGGGAGCAACCCCAAAAAATATTTTCATCCCATCCTTACTGAATATTACAGTACCATTCTCACTTACCGTACTTCCCAATTGCATGCCGATGGTATTTTTATCTGCTAGGATCGTTGCGGTATCCTGGCCCGTTTCATGATACCATAGTTTATAGAATTTCTGCAGGGCCTTGCTGCTGCTGTCTCTTTCTGCAACAAATGCCAGTTGTTTTCCCTGCTCATCAAAACTGAAATTTTTAGCATCATTCAATCCTTTCATGATGGTATCAATATGATCGGCCTGGAGGTCATAGATCAGTAAGTATGCTTTACTGTTAGTGTCTTTGGCATTTTTTGTTGTACGGATCAAAAGCTTAGTGGCCTTTTCATCAAATAAATATTCACTTACCAGTTTAAAGGTCTTTTCAGCTGCCGAGGCCAAATTTCGCACAATAAGGTCTGTACCTTCAGCGCCGCCGCCGGCAGCAGCGTTATCGCCATCTGCATCTAATTGATATACCGTACCCGTTTCATCCGCTTTTTTATAGATCTCTTTTACTGCTTTTTTTGCCGCCGTTATTACTTCTTCTTTTTCAATATTGCCCTTTATGGAATCAAGGGATCTGCGTATCAGGGAATCAGCCAGTTTGGTAAGCATATCTATCCTGGCCTTTACAGAATCGGGCTGTGATTTTGATTTTGAGGTATCGGGCAATGTCTTTTCCATCTGGTAAGCCAGCCAGCCGGCAGCTTTTAGAGGCGTTTTAAAAGAACGTACCCTTGTTATCTTTATTACACTGTCTTCTCCAAGTGTTACAATACCCAAAGAATCCCTGGGCATATCATCCGCACTTTTCTTTTTGATCTTTGCCTGGCGGGTATCCTGGTACAAAGGCTTTATTTTAAAAACGGCATAGCGGCTGTCATCGGTAATTACAGCAGCATAACCGCGGGGGATCATCTTTTTTTGTTTTGTTTTAATATGCTGAATGACGAGTTCGCCATCACCTTCCTGTGCATTGATATTATATACAACATAATTACCGTCATTACTGATGAGCCTGTCGCCAACAGATCTCCAGCCATCATATACGGTATGGTCGATCGGTTTTTTGTTTTGGCCAAATAACGATATGCCTGACAATAATAAAATTGAAATGAAGCAATATTTCATTTTAATAAGTTTACGGGCTAAAGTTATTGTAAAGAAAAGAAACTATGCTACCATTTATAAATTACAGTATGTAATAAAAATTAAAAAAATATAATTTATAAGGGATCAGATCTTCAGACCAAACAATTCTATATCATCCTTTTTCCCTTTGAGGTCGATCTTTCCCAGGCTTACACTTTGAAATTCTTCCAGGTTACTTTGCCTGATGAATGCAGCTGAAGCAATGAATTTTTGATTAAGCTCGTTACAGGCACTACGGATACGAGCTGCTGTATTCATGGTGTCACCACTCATGGCAAGATCCTTTTTAATAACACCAATTTCTCCTACTGTCACTTCTCCGATATGAATGCCAACATGAAATTCGGGAACCTGATGATAAACGTTATTATAATACTGGCTCTTCTTCTGGATATTTTTCCTTGCCTGAACAATAGCTTTTACTGCGTTGGTCATACTCTCCTTTTTTTCCATCCAGGAAACAACGATCTCATCACCCACATATTGGTATATCCTGCCATTATATTCTATTAATGCCATTGATATATCATAAATGAATTCACGGATAAATAAAAAATATTGCTGGTGGCCCATTTTTTCTGCAATAGGTGTCGAATCCTTCAGGTCAATGAACATCACGATCCGGTTCTCTACTTTAGGAATAGTATATTTTCCCATAAGGATGTCCAGGAAAACTCCCGGTGAATATTTCTCATTTATTTCAATATAAAGTTGGGTAACTATGAACAGCACCACCCAATAAAATATTTTTTCCAGTAACCACTGTATATTCACTGCTTCATATACAAATATATTTACAGCATTACCGATTGATTGCCCGTTGATGAAGGCCTCTTCAACAAAATGAACCAGGAAATTCATCAGGAAAGCCGCTAACAATAAAATGAGGCTTTTAAGTACAAAATTGACCCAGAGCGGGACGCTCCTCGATATCCTGCGCAATGTAAATACAAACAGGTAACCCATAAAAAGGCTCATCAGGAAAACAAAGAACTCTCTTATAAAAAGGTTATTATGACTCCCGGGGAGGTGTGCTATTTTAGAAAGCAGTGTGGTGAGCAGATCAATGATCGTCCAAAAAACTGCAATAAAAAAAACAGATCTATACCTGTATTTCCGGGCCTGGGAAATAAATGAGAGCGATCTTTTTTTAAGTGACATAATTTATTTTCATGGCATGAACAGTGGTTTCATTAAAATGGTGAGCCGGTTGCATTGCTAACGGAATTAGTTCCCTCCGGAGGTGCTGTATGCAAAAAGGCTGCAAGGGCAAACGCAATTACAGATACGATGATCCCGATCATGAATATATTATAAGCCAACCTTAACAGCCGGTATTTTTTTCCCAGCACGACTCCTAAGAAATAAATATCCTTTATGATCGACCTGTATAAATAATCTGAATCCTTCATCATCGAACGCATTGCTTTTTCATAACTGTTGAGATCTACCTTATAAAAGTTGCCGAAGAACAAAAGATTGGTCTTTTTGCTTATGATATCATTTTCATTGAATGTACCCAAAGTAATTTTAGGGCGGGTTGCCAGGATCGCTATAACGATCGTAGTAACTGAAACCGCGAGAAAAATAATTGTTGGAATGGTCAAATATTCATCTGTTTGCAATTTCCTGAGCAATATCGATAGTATAACAGAAATAATGATCGCATTTACCGATATCAGGATGTTGGCCTTACTATCTGCCATATCACTCAGCTTGATATGATTGGAAGAAGTAAGGCGAAGCATGGTCTGCATACCTTTTGTAGTACCTTCTTTTTCTGTTATCTCCAGGGTAGAATCTTCTTCTTTGATGGAAGCCTTCTTTTTTATCTTTTTCATATTGGATTTCTTTCGCTCGTTTAATTGCTCACGGCAATAACTTGTATAATATTCATGTTCCTTCAGCATCTCATATGTCTGTTTATTAAAATCAGCCTTGGATACCTGGTGGTCATCAAAATAATTCAGTTCGGCAAAAACTTTTTTATTGGTTGTCTTGAAATCCTTGGTGCCAAAATTGTAAGTATCGGCATCACAAATGACCTGCTGTAGTATTCCATATGGATTACGGGGAGATTTTGTAGCCATGATGCAGGCAACAGCTTCATTTATGATCGCTTCTTCGGGATGTTCCTGCTCAAGGAATTCTTTCAACAACTCAGCGCTTTTGGCTTCATGTTCATTTGATTTTACAAACAGGTATCCGGTATCATGGAACCATGCCGCTAAAAAAAGGATCAGCATCTCCCTTTCATCCAGGTGAACATGCGCTGCTATTTCCTGGACCTTCTCAACAACATATTTTGTATGGTCAATATTATGAAAGACCAGGTTTTCTTTTTTGTTCTCCACGAACAGGCTCGTTACATACTGTGCCGTTTTTTTATATATTGGTGTGTAATCCATTTTAATGATTAAAAATTAATATTAAATTTTGTTCCCAGGGAGATATTTAAAAGCTTGTCCTCACTGGATATTCCAACCGATAAAGCCAATGATACCAGGCTATAAGGTACATAATACAATCCACCGCCGTATGCATTGTGCCATTTTTTTGAGTGCTCATTGTCCTGCCAAACCCTGCCAATATCGAAGAAACCAAGTATACCAATATCACCAGGGAAAATATACGATCTTGACTTGAAAAGCCTGTACCGTAATTCTGAACTTTCATACAACATTGACCTTCCCGCAAACCTGTTCTTTCTAAAACCCCTTAAATAATTATTTGCCCCGAGGTCCATTGCCTGGAAATATTCAAAATCTTTGCTGAAGATATGGCCACCCCCGGCACGCAAAACAGCTGATAACCTGTTCTTATCCGAGATACTTGCATATACTGTCATATCGGAATTTAATTTCGTTAAGGTAAAGCTGCTGCGATTTAATCCGTTGAGGTTTGTAAAATCAGTATACCAGGTTATGCCCCTTGTCGGGAATAATTCATTGTTCACATAATCTATATCAAGCTTGACCTTAAATCCAATGTAATGCTTCTTTGAATATACACGGGAAGAATCACTCCCGATAAGAGCAGGATTATTTAATATGCGGTCCTTGTTTTCGATATAATTATTCCAGTAATAATACATATATGGGCCAACGGATAACTGCAGCAGGTCTTTATATCTTTTTCTCAGCAAAAGATCTGCCTGGAAATAATTATTCCTGACCCGGTAGTATTCCTTTGGCTTTGTTTTATCATTGATAGATTCATTTCCATAACCATAAAAATTATTTAAAGTAGGATCCACGATCTCAACATTTACTATAAGGTCATTTTTAAAAACTACGTGGTTGAAGATGCCCTGGTATTTGGCCTGGTAAGCGCCGCCTGACGGTGCATACAAAGTAGATAGCCTTTGGCTCGTTGCATACGGCTCATTCCTGAAACCATAAGTGCGCCTTAAAAAGCCAAGCCCTGCTAAAAAATTATCTTCTACATTATAACCGATGTTAATTAACGGGAAAAGCGTTTTATTGTATTCATGGTCATTGTTCTTATAGTCAATGACAGAAACATCCGAAGAAAGTTCCCTGGTTGTCCTCCTCGTTGATAAGAATATATTATTCTCTGTTGAAAGGTCATATACCAGGTTCTTCACATTTCCCCGGATGTTAAAAGTATCGTTTCCTTTTCCGCCAATGATCCGGAACTTTATCCTGGTATCAACATCAGGATCTATTTCAAATTTATCATTGGAGTTCAATCCAAAAAGCCTTATTTCTTTTGTTTCACGGGCATTGAAGACCCTTTGATACATAACAGTAGCAGAATCGGTTCTTTCATTCTTTTTATAAACGGTCAGTTCAATACCTGCGGGGTTATTTTTAACATGAAAATATTCTTCTTTGTTACTGCCTACCACTGAAACAACCCTTGATATGAATTTGTAATAATGGAGCGCATCCTTTAAAAGTTCATTTCGGCGGGTTACCAGTTTCTTTTCAATCATTGCTGAATCCTGTAGGGCTATTGGTTGGGGCAATTTTGCGAATGAGTTTTTTATAACATCATCTGTGAGATTTTGCTGAAAGGTCCTGGCAATTTTTTCCCATGCAGCTTTTTCAAGATTATTTAAAAACAGCCGATCGAAGTTTCTCGCTACATAATTGATCCCGTTAATATCCTTAACCTTTCCGGTAAATCCCTGTAAAAAACGCATCCTGTTCCTGGACAAGAATTGTATTGCTAAACCATTCGATAGAAAGAATGCCTGGTCCCGGTCTTTTGGTATGGGATAATATAATTTCCCTTTCCCCGTATCTGCGGTTCCCCATCTCCACTGGTCGGCATGCCTGTCAAAATCACCGATCAGCATATCAAGCAACCTGGCATTGAGCACTTTTTCCTGGTCAACGTGATTGTCATTGTCCTCGTACATTTTACTTAAAATCTTATCAGTGCTTTTTGTGTTCTTATCATACACATCGGGGTTACGGCTTTCCAGTATACAAACGGTATTGGCAAATAACGGCCTGTAATAGCCGAAGCTGATATCATCCGGAATAAAAAAGAATTCAGGGTCAGGGGTAGGTACATTCACAGCCTTTGAAAGGAACGGTACAACAAGGGGCGCATAGGGATTACTGGCAGAGATAACATCTTCCACAATGCCCTGTGCAATGGTATTTCTCAAATTTGGCGGCAGGGCTTTTTCCGGATCTTTGTCTACTGAACGCAATACCCATTCATTCCCATCCTTGTCCTTTAATTTTAAAGATTTTGTTTGTTTGCCACCGCCAAGGCTCTCAATGGTCAAGCCGCCTTTTTCCTTCCTAATGTTGAACACTTTTAATGTAACCGGCGTGCTCCACTCCTTCCTGTAATTAGAACCCAGGATCACATTTTTAAAGCCGGAGTAATTTTTATATTTATCGCTTGCAGATATGACCACGCTGTCTTTAAAAGCATATTCTACCTGGCGCAATGTATCTTTCTGCTGAATGGGTAGCCTGGAAAAATCCAGGATATTATTTGAATATAAGGTCCTCATTGAATCCCCTTTCACTCCATAAAATGTAACCCTTACATTCTTATTCTTCGATATTTCCAGTGTGGCAAACCCGTTTTCCGACGCTGCAAAAAGTGTATTACGGCTTTTGGAAACACGGGAGGTCTTGCTACCACTGCCGCTTATGATATAATTATAACTGCTGTCCTGTATCATTTGCAAAGTATGTTCATGACCGGCTACAAAAACAACATTTTTATGTCCCTTTACAACTTTTTCAATTTCCCCGATCATGGCCTGGTAGAACGGGTGCTTCAGGTCCTGGGAAGTACCAAATACTGCCCTTGTCAATGGATATGCAGAACCCAATATGGGTAATGGCAAATAAAAATTAGGCTTCATGTCGGTAAAAGGAAATATATGCTGCTTAAAAGTAAAATAGCCACCATGCTGGCCATAACTTCTCATTGGGTGGTGCATGGCCAGTATAACAAGCTTATTGGAATTTTTAGCCAACAGGTCATCCAATTGGACCAGCACTTCATCTTTTGTCTTAAATGGACAATCTGATTCAATGCCGGGTTTATCAGTTTCCTGCAGCCACCATTGGCTATCCATGATGATCACCGTTATTTGGTCATTGATCTTTACTTCTACCGGTCCGGGGCAACCATCCCTTGGTAACATGGCCACGTTTTTATTGCTCAAAATATCTATATAAGATTGTACCCTTAAAATAGATTCATATCCCAGCGAGCCGCCGTTTGCCCAGTCATGGTTCCCGGGTACGAAATAAACTTTTGCATCCGTCTTGCCCGCAATATGTATCTGTGAATCAAGCGGTGCTTTTGCTAAAGCATAGGAGGGAAGGGAATTATCGGGTAACCCCGTTTTGTATAAATTATCACCCAGGTAAATAATGGTGGTTTTCTTATTTAATGGTATATGATTTTTTACTGCTGAAACCACCGGCTGGTGGCCATTTGTCAATTGCCCTGCATCACCTATCAAAACAATAGTAGCCTGCAGGCTATCCTGCGCAAACAAACCTGGCATCATACCAGTACAGGCCAATACCATTAAATAGATTTTTCTCATCGGCCTTTCAATTTATTTTTTAATATGAGCAAAGTAGCAAAACCCGTTTCGGCATATTCATTGGAAATGATCATATCACCCTGGGGTGTAAATGCGAGTCCTTCGGCTTGTTTATATATACCCGGGTCCAGTTTATACAATTGGCGGAATAGGCCTTTTTGAGAAAGAACGATCATGATATGATTTATAGAAGACAGGATATAAAGGTCTTCCGTAACCGGGTTTATGGCCGCTGCAGAAGCCTTGATATGCATTTTTTCCACTCCCATTTTTTGGGCGATGGGCACTGCATCGATCGTCATATATGGCGCATAATCATTTGTTCCGTGGATATTGTAAGAAAATAAACTGAATGTTTTCTTTGTGTCATCCTCGCATTCTTTGCACACTATTATAAGTTTGGATGAATCATTGTTGTAGTACAAGGATTCAAATTCATTTGCTTTTTTAGACCGGGTTGAAAAATCTGCTTTTTCAGAGACGACCGAGTCACCCCGGAAATGGATCGTTTCTATATCCCCGTTACTTACCAAAACATAAAATGTGCTGTCGTGTAAGACAATATCTTCATAGTCCCTTCGCTTATCAAAACGCCATTGCCTGGTAGCAGTAGGATGCATGATCGGGATCTTATAGAGCATGCCATCCTCATCAACAATTGCAAATACGCTGGTGTCCTTTGGATAGTATGCAATACCCGAGATCTCATCCAATGCTTCGGGAAGATTAATTACCCGGGGTTTTGAAAAATCATACATTTCGCTATCTGCAAACCTGTCCTTGCCACCAAAAATATTACAGCCATATAAAGCAAACTCAAAAGCAATGATCACAAATAGGGAAAATGCATTCTTTAAAAGTGCCATGGATATATTATTAGAGTATTAAAGTTATAATTTGTCAAAAGATGTGCCAACACGAATAATTCCCCGCCTTACCGCTCTTTGGGGTTAATATTTGAGTAAGAAGCAGTTACAGCAAAGAAAAAGGACATTTAACTTTCAAGGTCCTGCTCTTCTATAAATCCCCAGTTTGTCCTTAGTTGCTCCAGCATATCTCCATTCAATTGCGGCTGGTCATAATGGCCCGCGATCTTTTTCTGGCGATAGGCTTCATATAGTGTAACGGCACATGCCACGGAAATGTTCAGTGATTTGATGATCCCAACCTGTGGAATGATGAAATTACCATCACATAACCCAATGAGTTCATCGCTTACTCCACTGTGTTCATTTCCAAACACAAGTGCAACTGTTTCTGCCAGGTTAATATCATACAGGTTCACTGCATCTGCGCTAAGATGCGTAGAATAAATTTTCCGGTAGTTCTTTCTCAGTGCCTCAAAACATGCTTTTACATCGGTGAACTGGTGGATCGTAAGCCATTTAGATGCACTTGAACTGCTTTTTGAGCCCCATTTTTTATGATTGCTGATGACTGTATTGAGTACGTAAATATCCTGTATGCCGATGGCATCACAGGTACGCATCACCGCTGAAATATTATGCGGATCGGAAACATTTTCCAATACAACGGTAATACCCGGCTGCCTTTTGCTTAGTACTTTATTCAGGCGTTCAGTTCTTTCAGGCGTCATAATTGCGAAAGTCGGACAATTGTCTATATAAATAACGGCTCATTAAAATATTTTTATACATACAAGGCTAATACAGTGGCCAGGCGAGTCACCTCTCATAAAAATATTTTTTACCGGATGAAATCATTCCCTACATTTAGTGGTAAATAAAATTATTAAGATGAAAAGATTAATAGCATTTTCCATTGTTTGTTGTAGTTTATCTTCCTGTAATAACAGTTCCGAAAAAGAAACGAAACCAAAAACTGATATACTGGCCGGCAACCTCGATACTACTGTTACCCCTGGCACAGATTTTTTTGAATATGCTAATGGCGGGTGGATAAAAAAGACCCCGATCCCGGATGCTGAAAGTGGCTGGGGTATTGGCAACATGGTGCAGGATGAAATTTATAACAGGCTTAAGAACATCAATGAAAAAGCTTTAGCTGAAAAAGCCGCAACCGGTACAATTTCCCAAAAGATAGCTGATTTCTGGAAGAGCGGTATGGATACTGTGTCCATTGACAAAGCCGGGATCACATCATTAAAAAAAGACCTCGATGCTATCGCGGCAGTTACCAACAGTTCAGAACTGATGCAGGTAGCCACAGCGCTTAAGAAAAAAGGTGTACGATGCCTCTTTAACGCATATGTAGCACAGGATGACAAAAACAGTGAAGTAATGGCATACAGGTTAGACCAGGGTGGACTGGGTTTACCCAACCGTGATTATTATTTCAATACAGATGAAAGAACCTTACAGGTACGTGCAGCATATAAAGATTATATGCTGAAAACTTTTAAACAGTTTGATACGAGTACAGCTACCGGCAGGAAAAATGCAGATGATGTATACACGCTGGAATCAAAACTGGCGAAAGCAAGCAGGAAGCACGTTGATCTGCGTGACCCATATAAGAATTATAATAAAATGGGTATTGACGGCCTTTCTAAAATAGCAACTAACATCAATTGGAATGATTATATGAAGAATACCGGCGTGACAAAAACCGATTCTGTAATAGTAGGCCAACCGGAATTTTATACTGCTTTAAGTAATGAGCTAAGATCTACTTCAATTGAAATATGGAAGAATTATTTACGCATACGCCTGATACAAAGCTATGCTGCATACCTGGATCATGTCACTTATTCAAATCTCTTCGAGTACCGCAAGACCCTTACTGGTGCTAAAGAACCAAGGGTCAGGTGGAAAAGAGTATTAGATGCTGAAGAGGCTGCTGTAGGTGAAGCTTTGGGGCAGTTGTTCGTAAAAGAATATTTTAATGAAACCGCAAAAAAACGTTACAGTGATATTATAGAAAATATACGCACAGCATATAAAGAAAGGATCGCGGGTTTGAGCTGGATGAGTGACAGTACCAAACAAAAGGCCTTTGAAAAACTTTCCAAGATCACCAAGAAGGTAGGGTATCCCGACAAATGGAAAGATTTCAGTAAGCTTTTGATTGATGACGGTCCCTGGGTATTGAATATTCAAAGAGCAAATGAATGGTGGAATAACTACGATCTTAACAAACTAGGCAAACCCGTTGATCGGAACGAATGGGATATGACACCACAAACCTATAATGCATATTACAATCCAAGCAATAATGAAATAGTTATACCGGCCGGCATGCTTGCTGTTCCTGGCTATAGAGATGAAGACCTAGATGATGCATTGGTATATGGCTATGCTGCTGCATCTACTGTTGGCCATGAAATAACGCATGGCTTTGATGACCAGGGGCGCCAATATGATGCAAAAGGAAATCTTACGAACTGGTGGACTAAAAATGATGAAGATGAATTTACAAAGAGGACAAAATATATCATCAGGCAATTCAGTGAATTTAACCCGGTAGATACTTTACACATTAATGGAGAAGTAACACAGGGCGAAAACATTGCCGACCTTGGAGGTATGCTGCTTGGTTTGGATGCATTCAAAAAAACAGATGCATATAAAAAAAATGAAAAGATCGGTGGCCTTAACGCACTGCAACGTTATTTCCTCGGCTATGCATTAAGCTGGATGTACCAGGACCGGAAAGAGCGTCTGGCAAACCAGGTAATGACAGATGAGCATGCACCGGCAAAAGAAAGGGTCAATGGCCCTGTTGTGAACATCCCGGAATTTTATGAAGCTTTTGGAATAAAGCCCGGGGATAAGATGTACCGGCCTGATAGTTTGAGGGTTCGTATTTGGTAAAGTATAACCGCTAAGACGCCAAGAAAATAAACCTGGCGTTTTTGCTTCTTCGCGGTTAACTTAATTTTTTTATCTTGTGTATATGAGAACTCAACTTAAAAAAGACGAAAACGTTTTATTGATCATAAGGCATCACTGGTTAAAATTAGTGATGCCTTTTGCTATATGGCTTTTACTAACAATATTGATCTTGTGGATCGCCAATACCACTGAATCGTTAACTGCATCTGCTGCACTGGTCATTATTTTGATCGCAGCGATCTATCCTCTATGGAGCTATTTTACCTGGGTGAATAATATATGGGCAGTTACCAATGTAAGAGTGATCGACGAAGGAGGTTTTTTTACGAGGCATGCAAAAGAAAGCCCGCTCGATAAGATTAATAACATTGAATATTCCCAGTCCTTCTGGGGAAGGATCCTAGGATATGGAAATGTAGACATCCAAACTGCTGCAGAAATGGGTGATACAAGTTATATAATGATACATCATCCCAAACTACTGAAAGATACCATTACACATGCGCAGGAAGAATATAAGAACAGGCAGGTTAGCAGCCAGGCACAACAGCTTGCAAAAGCCATTGCGGAGAATACAGGATCAAGGCCATCACAGTTAATGATAGCCGATGAATTGCACAAGCTTTTTGAATTGGTACAGAAAGGTGCCATCACGCAGGAAGAATATATTGCGCAAAAGAATAAGTTGATGGGGTAAAGCTGTTAGCCGTTAGCTACAAGCTGTTGGATGTAATTAAGTTTATAAAAAAACAGCAGGAAAAGGATACACTTTAATTGTATCGAACCAACTAACAGCTAACAGCTAAAAGCTAAAAGCTTTCTACCTCAATCCCCAGTCCCGCTCCTTCTCTATATAAGATCTTGCCATTATCAAACTGAACCCCTGTAGCGATGTCCTCAGAGAGCAATAACGGCCCATCCATATCCACATAATCCAGCATGGGTGCCAGTTGTGCAATAGCAGCAGTACCGACAGAACTTTCATTCATACAGCCAACCATAACCTTCAACCCGATCTCTTTCGCTTTCATGATCATTCTCCTGGCAGGAGTTATACCGCTGCATTTGGTGAGTTTTATATTGATGCCATGAAAATGACCAACGCATTTCATCACATCATTTTCCCTTACGCATGATTCATCAGCAATTAAAGGAAGCGAAGATCTTTTATACAAAATTTCCATCCCTTCCCAATTGTCTTTTGCCAAAGGCTGTTCAACAAATTCAACCCCCAATTTTTCCAGTAAGGGTATCTTATGCAATGCTTCTTCAAGTGTCCAGGCCGCGTTCGCATCAACCCTGAATACGGCAGTTGTTTCAGCTCTGAGTGCAGTGACCATATCGATGTCATCAGCAGTTCCAACTTTTATTTTATAGATGGGCCATGGTTTCTCTTTCATCTTTTTTACCATGGTCTCAATATTGTCGATACCAATAGTATAATCTGTAAGTGGGGCTTTGCTTGTATCCAGGTCCCATAATTCATAGAGTTGTTTTCTTTTTAATTTGCCATGCAGGTCCCAGCCTGCCATATCAAGCGCACAAACCAGGAATGAATTATTGGGAAATAAATGATGCAGGTAATGCCAGTAACGTTCGGGATCTGAAAAAGAAAATTTTTCAATAAAATGCTTCTTTAGCTCCAGGTCAGAGATCATTTGCTCAACGGGGATATTATAATAACTGATAGCAGGCGCTTCGCCATATCCTTTCACACCAAAAAATTCTAACTGCACTATGAATGTGGGCTGATGTGTTTTTGTTCCTTTGGAAATGGTAAAAGGATATTTAAAGGGCAGGTTGTATGTATTGTAAGATACTTTCATTAAAGTTCTATCATCTGATCCGCTTTTTCTATGTTTCGACAAGCTCAACAGGACAAAAGCTGTCAGACTGAGTATGTCGAAGTCGGAGTAATAAAATATATCAGCGCCCGCTCTGCCTGATAATGTCTTTTAGGTTTTGTATGAAGGAAGTTGCTTTTAAAAGTTCTTCCAGGGTTGTATGCATCCGGTAATTCCAGTTGTGATTAGGGTTTGAAGGGACATTGATCCTTTCTTCAGCGGGGTTCTCCCTGCGTACCACATCATCGATGGCTACGAGGTCCTGTAATAAAAATACGGACCACATGGCAGGAGAATTCAAATGCTGGAGAATAATTTCCCTGCACAACCACGGTTCACAATAGAACGGCGCTGTGCCTTCACGTTCCATGAGGTGATTGTAAAAGTATTGTATGCTTTCTTTATCTTCTTCCCACCATTCCCGGATGGTACTCATATCATGTGTTGATGGTGTAACGACGCTGAGATAGATCGCGTTCTTGGGATGCGAAAAATTCTCTCCTATCTTTTTAGGCATGCGCTGAACCTGTAGCGACAATATCTCTCTTTCCTTTAAAATATCTTCAACAAAATCAGGCACCATGCCAAGGTCTTCGGCACATAAAAGCATGGTAGTATTTTTCTGCAGTGCATTTAATTTTTTCTGTGTGCCGTCCTTCCAGAGATCATCCTGCATCTCATAAAAATAACGCTGGTAAAGGATATTCAGCTTTTGTTGCAATGGTCCTTCCAGTCGTTTGAATGATCCAGTGACCTGGTTATTTATCCTGAAATGATAATGCTTTGGCCTTGTTGCATCTTTGATCAGTACCACATCTGCTATCAGGTCAAACAAGCCTTGTTGTAAAAAAGCTTTGGATGGGTTTGTTTTGAACCAGGCAGCAATTTTTTGTTGGCTGTTAAATGATCTTTTAAAACTGTTATTGTCCAGCACATTTTCCTTTACCCAATCTTCATTACCGGGGAACAGTGCGGATATTACCTGGTCATTGATAAATGGCTTGCACAAGCGGTCCTCATCGAAATGAATGCCCATGGTTTCAAAATCGTGTACACTTAATGGTATGGCGGGTATGAAAGTTCCCATTATCCCTTCCACATCCTGTTGCGGAATACTCCATATCCTGAAGAAGCCAAGTATGTGATCGATCCTGATAGCATCAAAATAGTTGCTCATGTGCTCCATTCGCTGGCGCCACCATGCATAATTATTCTTCCCCATTTCTTCCCAGTTATATGTCGGGAACTCCCAGTTTTGACCCTTCACTGCAAAAGCATCGGGGGGTGCGCCTGCCTGCATATCCATATGGAATAGCGTTGGGTACATCCAGGTATCTACGCTGTGACGGCCAACCCCGATCGGGAGGTCGCCTTTTAAAACGATCCCGTTCTTATGAGCATAATCTACCGCATCCAGCAATTGAAGGTGAAGATGGTATTGGGTAAAATAATGAATAGCGATCTCATCATAATGTGAATTTTCCGGGCTCACGAGTTCCTGCACAGCTACTTCATTATAGACCTGGTAATCTTCCCATTCTGAAGGGTCAGCTGTATTGTAATTATCACGCAAATAACAAAAAGCGGCATATGGAACCAGCCAGTTCCTGTTCAGGTCAAAGAAATCAAAAAAAGCAAAATCATCTTTGAACGAATGTTTGTCTTTAAAATATAATTCTTTGATGGTTGCAGTTTTTATCTCAACCACCGCTTTATAATCCAGGTGGGGCAGTTCATTCAATGCCTTTACCCGCTCAAGCATTTCATCCGTGATATCAATGGATGCAGCTGTTGACAGTTTATGTACATTCAGGAATAAGGGATGCAAGGCAAAAGCAGAAATAGATGCATAAGGATAAGAATCCTTGATGGTATGCGTAGCCGTTGTATCATTGATGGGTAGCAGCTGAACAAGTCTTATTCCGGTAGCTTTGGCCAGGTCTGTCAATAAATTCAGGTCAGTAAAATCCCCCACGCCCCAACTCTGTTCTGTCTTGAGTGCAGATACAGGGACGTTTATACCTGTGCCCTGCCATTTGTATTGATCAAACCCCGGGAACAAATGAAATAATACTGGTCTGTCTTTTGCCGCAGGATATTCAATGATGCGGTTACTGCCAGCTTCAAAATGAATGATCTTTTTTTCAACCTCGTCATAGATCGCAAATTTATACGCAACCGGGAAAACTTCTTTGTGCAGGTTGAGGCTAACCGACCACCCGTCTTTTGATCTGTGCAATAATATGGGTTCATCTTCTGACCATTGGCTCATTTCTTTTGCCGAACCTGAAAGGCAGACCACTTTTCCATCCTGTAAATGGGGAACAAATACTTTGAATATATGTGTGAATTTTTTTGCTTTCTCTTTTTTAGCCCCCTTGCTCATGTTCTTATTGAATACCTGTTCAAAGGGTTTACTTAAAAAAACATTTTCGTGTATTGGCTCAGCCTGCCACTCATCTACTACATCAAGGTTGCCTGTTTTTATCTTTTTAAAGGCAATTGACCTTGTTCTGCATAGATCGGCTTTGTCTTCTTTACCGGTTTCCCGTAAAAAATAACTGTAGCTAATGTTAGCATTTAGGCCGAGATCACCTGTTTCAACAAATACATGCCAGAATTCATCATTGAGGTACTGCATGAGGACATCATGTTGTACCAGGTTGCTTTTTGACGATGAGCCATTGATCCTTATATATAATGCCTGCCCGTACTGAGATTTGTATTTTAAGTGAAACTGAATGACCATATCTTAATTTTCAAGACGCAATTTAAGCAAATAGAAGTATTGTAATTAGTCAATTATTTTAATAGCAAAAAAGCTTGTCTTTATGTCTTCTATCTTATATTTGCCAAAAATAATTTACAAATGGAAACAATAAAAAAATCCAGGGGTCTGTATTGGCTTTTATTTTTTGTATCAATAGCTGTTTTTTTCTGGGTATATAAAGTAGGTGGTGGCTATTGCTCTATGATATTACCATTCAATATTACTTTTTTTGCAGCTGCGCTGGATTTAATGTAATTAAACTATATAAACTCCCGGGCGAATGTAGTTGCCAGGCAGTTCAATTAAAGCCTCGTTTATACGGGGCATTTTTTTTATTGGCCAGCTAACTAAGGTCGCCCGGTCCAGTTAGCCGGTAATATGCAACAGATCACAATAACATAGTGCTTGTTATTGAATTTTCCAGGTAATTGAAAAGTATATAATCGGAAAACTATTTTACGGCCCTGCAGTGTTTGTAATGATTATTGGCTGCCTGCTGAACTGATACGGAACGGGAACATGATACTAAAAAACTGGCAATTGCTAACACGAGTGCTAAAAATGCAATGATCTTTTTCATAGAGGTGTACGGTTAGTTAGAAATATGGTAACGGCTTTTTTCAAAGAAAAGTATGTCAAAGTCGAAAAAGTTGTTAGCCTTTAGCTAATAGCTACTGGCTATAATAAAATAGGCCCCGACTTTCATCGGGGCCAGCTATTTAGTGCCTGATTAACAACCTGGCGATTGAACTATTCTACTTTACTTCTTCAAATTCTGCATCTGTAACATTCTCTCCGCCTGTACCTGCAGGTTGTTCTTCGCCGCCATGGCCATTTGGCTGTTGACCGGCTTCTGCAGACCCTGCACCTGCGCCTTCCTGTGTAGCTTTATACATTTCTTCACTGGCTGCTGTCCATGCTGCATTTACTTCTGCCACCCCTGCATCGATCTGTGCAATATCCTGTGCTTTATGAGCGTCCTTTAATTTGCCCAAAGCTGCTTCAATAGTTGCTCTTTTATCAGCAGAGATTTTTTCTCCATAATCCTTCAGTTGTTTTTCTGTCTGGAATATCAGACTGTCGGCCTGGTTTATTTTTTCTATTTTTTCTTTTTCCTTTTTATCAGATTCTTCATTCGCCTTTGCATCATTTTTCATCTTTTCAATTTCTTCCTTGCTAAGGCCGCTGCCTGCTTCGATACGGATCTTTTGTTCTTTACCGGTCCCTTTATCCTTTGCTGTTACATGCAGGAGGCCGTTTGCATCAATATCAAAGGTCACTTCTACCTGTGGCACACCGCGTGGTGCCGGTGGGATACCATCCAGGTTAAACATTCCCAGGCTCTTGTTCTGTCCTGCCAAAGGCCTTTCACCCTGCAATACATGTATCTGAACACCCGGCTGGTTATCACTGGCCGTGCTGAATGTCTCTGATTTTTTTGTTGGAATGGTTGTATTACTATCTATCAAACGGGTCATAACTCCTCCCATGGTTTCAATACCAAGACTCAATGGGGTAACGTCAAGCAACAACACATCCTTTACCTCACCTGTTAAAACAGCACCTTGTATAGCAGCACCTATTGCTACAACCTCATCCGGATTCACACTGCGGTTTGCTTTTTTGCCAAAGAATTTTTCCACGATCTCCTGTACTTTAGGGATACGTGTGCTACCTCCTACCAATATTACTTCATCGATCTTTGATTTGTCCAATCCCGCATCTTTCAATGCCTGCTCACATGGTTTTAAGCAACGCTCAAATAATTTATCAGCAAGTGCTTCGAATTTTGCACGTGAAAGTTTTTTTACCAAATGCTTTGGAACACCATCTACAGCTGTTACGTAAGGAAGGTTGATCTCTGTTTCTGCTGAAGACGACAATTCAACCTTTGCTTTTTCTGATGCTTCTTTCAAACGTTGTAAAGCCATTGGATCTTTGCGGAGATCAATAGCTTCATCTTTTTTGAATTCATCTGCCAGCCAGTCCATGATCACTTTATCAAAGTCATCCCCACCCAGGTGTGTATCACCATTTGTAGATTTTACTTCAAATACGCCTTCGCCCAATTCAAGTACTGAAATATCAAATGTTCCGCCACCAAGGTCAAATACAGCTATTTTCTGGTCCTTGCCTTTTTTATCAAGCCCGTAAGCAAGTGCAGCCGCTGTTGGTTCATTTACGATACGGCGCACATTCAATCCTGCGATCTCACCGGCTTCTTTGGTAGCCTGGCGCTGCGCATCATTAAAATATGCAGGTACCGTGATAACAGCTTCACTCACTTCCTGTCCAAGATAATCTTCGGCAGTTTTTTTCATCTTTTGTAATACCATCGCACTAATTTCCTGCGGTGTATACATTCTTCCATCTATGTCAATTCTTACGGTATTATTGTCACCTTTTACAACCTTATAGCTCCAGTGTGTGCTCTCTTCAGTTACCTCATCAAAACGACGGCCCATAAAACGTTTTACACTGGATATGGTGTTTTGCGGATTGGTGATCGCCTGGCGTTTGGCAGGATCTCCTACCTTACGTTCCCCGTTCTTCAAAAATGCAACAACAGAAGGGGTCGTACGGCGCCCTTCGTCATTTGCTATCACAACAGGTTCATTACCTTCCATAACTGAAACACAACTGTTTGTGGTCCCAAGATCAATTCCTATTATTTTTCCCATGATTAAATTATTTTATTTAGTAGTACTTTGACAATCATTGTGCCAAGGGCAAGACTGTGCAAAAATGGCAGGTGAGAACAGCTGTTAGCTGCAAGCTATAAGCCAAATACAAGTAGAATAATTATGGTAGAAAATAGTAGGAGATCGGAATATAGTTACAGTAGCATTGAAAAAAAACTTACAGCTAAAAGCTAATACCTTGCAACTATTTCAGGCTTCGTTTACTTTCCAGGTATTTCTTCCTGATGACCATGCTCATGGGTTTGTTATTTACCTTGCTTTCAACCCATGAAATAATGTCCATATAAGCAAATGAGCGGGTTTGAAAACGGCTTTTTTCAAATTGCTTGATCGTTTTTAAAAAGCTTTCAAACTCGGGTTGGAGTTTTTTGGCGGGTATATAAAAATTATTCCGGAGAAATTTGAACATCGCTTCTTCGATAACGGTGAGGTTTTCCATTTTGGCCATAAAACGGTATACCGAACGGGTGAGATACTCTATGAGGTCGTAATTTCCCAGTTCATAATGAGCCATCAGGTGCAGCAAACGGGCATAACATTGAAGGTCTGTCCTTAGGTCCACATTGTCATTTATTATTTTTTGAAGGTAATCAATGGACCTTCCAAAATCCCCATTGCCAAAATACAGCATGGCGATCTTATAATTAAAGACAAGGATCCGGTGCCGGTCAAGATACTGGTTATACTCCTTCAGTTTATCTTCAATACCTGGGACGACCAAAATGCCCTTTTCAAAGGTCCCTTCCATTATATGCTGGTTCAGCTTTGCACTATTGATGTATACAAAAGTTTGTATGCGGTTATTATCGTGTTGTGTTGCAACTTCAGAAGAAGCAAAGTCTTCAAATTCTTTAAGTGTGTCATGGAATTTGGGATAATTGCGCAGGTCAAAATGCGCATTCAGCACGTTATGCATTCCTTTTATATAATGCCCGGTCTCCGCTTCTATCATCAAAGGAAACTCATAAAAAAGGTCAACCCATTTTTGTGTATAGCGATAATACATCAAAAAATCCTGCCGGATAAATGCATACCAGCCATAGCTCTGGTACAGGTAAAGCCTTTCATAAAAACCGGTGAAAGAAAATGCATCAGCAGGTAAATTATTTTTAAAGAATTCCTTTACACCTTCCTCATCCTTTTCATTCCTGGCATGGCCATGCTTTATATACCAGCTGTATAACTGCAAGGCAAGGTTGGATAACCGGGTTATATTTTTCCGGTTCTCATTTACAGTATCTGCTTCAGTGGATAATTGATCGGCCCTGTCCTGCATGCTACGGGTGATGTGAAGGGTCTCTATCTTTTTCTCCAGCGAGATGACCTGTATCAAAAAACTATCCTGGTGGTAGTTGCGGGCGATCTCTTTTGCTTTATCCAGGATCTTCAATGCATGCAGGTAAAGCCCTTTGTTATAAAGGATACGTGCATAATCCAGCTGCTCATGCAAATACAGGTCGATGCTTTCTGTACTGTTCAGCAACCGCAGGCTCGCAAGCAATTCTTTATACAAGTGCGCTTTGATATTTGATAGCTGGGGTTTTTTGATCGAACTAAGTTTTTTGAGCAACAGCGTTTCGTCATATTCAGGGAGCTTATCAATTGCATCAAACAACTCTACGATCTTCAGGTCCTTGTTCCCAGAGCTACGGGTAATAAAAAGCTTGAAGTTCCTTTTTTCGGACTTCTGGAGTGAATGTATCAGCTGGAATAATATATCGGCAGATCTGTTGGGCAATACTTGCTGGTATTTTAAATGGTAAGGCTGATTTTTTTTCGGTAAATCGGCACAAAATGGTTTTAGTTATTTTATCGCCGGTATTTCATACCAGGGATTTAAAAATAATTAAAAAGCAAGCAATCGTAGAAAAAAATAACAAGCAATCGTGAGAGAATGAAACTGGTTACGAATATACACAAGAGTTTTTATATCGCAAGTTAGATAGCCTACCCGGTAGTGTATCAGTTTGAATATTATTAATTCAGTTATTTGTCAGGTGAGCCTGTCTGCCGACAGGCAGGCTCATGCTGACAGCATAATTTCAAACTGATACACTACTGCCCGCTCTTTTACCTGGTACCGGATATAACCGGTCACAATTAGTTAATAAAGCTGTTGGGCATCATAAATTATTATTCGTAAAAACCAGTACAGGCAAGGATTACAAAGGATGATGCTGCTTTTTACCATAATAAAACGGCAGCAATTTGATTTTAAATACATCAGCAGCCTGGTTATTTTCGTATCAGAGAATTAAAAAAAGCAAGCAATCGTAGTATAAGCATAACAGGCAATCGTGAGAGATCATTATCCCGGTATTTAAAACCGGCACAATCATAATAAAGGATTTTTTATATAGCAAGCAATCGTTAAAGTCCCTCCGTTTCTACGGGGGGTCTATTTTTTTTCCCTGAAACTAAAATGCTTTTGCGTAAAAAAACTGATGGTAATAATAATAGCTGTTGTGATCAGCTGGCTTATCAAAGCGTTCCACAAAAAAAGTTCAACAAAAAGTTTTAACAGCAGGTAATTGATAACGAGGCTTAAAGCATAGCTGATAAAATAACGGAAGAGTTGTATCCTGCCCTTTAAATTAGACCCGGTAAAAACTACGTATTTATTCAACAGGAAACCAACAGTGAAAGAAAAACAAAAAGAGAGGAACAGTGCTGCGATATGCGGTTTGAAAGCAAAGAAACCAAAATCGAAATCTTTTTTTGCAAAAATAACCAGGTAACCTACAAAATAAATAGACAGGCCCAGTACCGTGTTCATTCCCCCGCAGGCTGCATAACGGAAAGTCTGTATGGGCATGAGCTTTTGAAAAGGCGGATAAAAAAATTCCAGTACTGATGTAAGTTTTTGTTTCATTGCTAAAAGCTGTTAGCTATTAGCTGTTAGCTACTAGCCATATACAATCCCAAACGTTTAAATTATTGCAAAAAAGAAAGCCATTAAGCCATCAAACTAATAAACTATTAAACCAATATCCCATACATCTCTTCCCTCATCGCCTTCACCCGCTCATCTGCCAGGTACTCATCGTAGGTCATCAACTTGTCGATCATGCCTCTTGGCGTAATTTCTATGATCCGGTTTGCCACTGTTTGCATGAACTGGTGATCATGGGTCGTAAATAAAATGATACTGTTATATGCGATCATATTATCATTGAAAGAAATGATACTCTCCAGGTCAAGATGATTCGTTGGTTCATCCAATATGAGCACGTTTGGATTTTGCAACATCATTTTACTGATCATACACCGTACTTTCTCTCCCCCGCTAAGTACATTGGTCTTTTTTAATATCTCGTCGCCGCTGAACAGCATTTTTCCGAGGAAGCCACGTAAAAAATCCTCATCAACATCCTTGGTTGTTGGCGGTACATACTGGCGCAGCCAATCCATTAAATTAAGCGTGCTGCCGGTAAAGTATTCCGTATTGTCATTGGGTAAATAAGCCGTTGTAACTGTTGTTCCCCATTCGAAAGTGCCGCTGTCTGCCTTTACTTTGCCATTGATAACTTCGAAAAAAGTTGTAAGTGCGATCGGGTCACGGCTGATAAATGCGATCTTATCTCCTTTTTGAATATCGAATTTTATCTTACTGAAAATTGTTTTGCCGTCAATTGATTTGACCAGGTTATCAACTTTTAGAATTTCATTGCCCACTTCCCTGTCCTGTTTGAATATGATACCCGGGTATTTCCTGTTACTTGCTGTGATATCTTCAAATACCAGTTTATCCAATGCCTTTTTACGTGAAGTTGCCTGCTTGGATTTAGAAGCATTTGCGCTAAAACGTGCAATGAATTCGAGCAGGTCTTTTTTCTTGTCCTCCATCTTCTTGTTCTTATCAGATGCCTGCCTGGCAGCGAGTTGGGAACTTTCATACCAGAATGTATAATTACCCGTGTATATTTTAATTTTTTGTTTGTCTACGTCAGCCACGTGCGTGCATACGGCATCTAAAAAATGACGATCATGGCTTACAACCAAAACAATATTCTCATAATCGGCCAGGAAGTTTTCCAGCCAGCTGATCGTTTCCACATCAAGGTTATTGGTAGGCTCATCCAATAATAATATATCGGGGTTGCCAAACAATGCCTGTGCAAGCAATACCCTTACTTTAAGGTTTGCACTGATATCTTTCATGAGCACCTGGTGCAACTCATCTTTTACACCCAGTTCACTTAAAAATGTAGCTGCATCACTTTCGGCAGTATAGCCACCCATTTCCCCGAATTCATGTTCAAGTTCTCCTGCCTTTAATCCATCTGCTTCGGTAAAATCAGCTTTTGCATAAATAGCATCCCTTTCATGCATCACTTTCCACATTTTTTTGTGGCCCATCATAACCGTATTCAAAACTGTTTCCTCATCAAAAGCAAATTGGTTTTGATTTAATACTGCCATCCTTTCGCCGGGTGTTATATCAATGGTTCCTTTATTGGGTTCAATCTCCCCGCTGATGATCTTTAGAAAGGTGGATTTGCCTGCGCCATTCGCGCCGATGACACCATAGCAATTCCCTTTTGTAAAATTGATGTTCACTTCATCGAACAGGACCCGCTTGCCATACGCAAGTGTTATATTATTTGCACTTATCATAATTATTAAAAAGTGCGCAAAGGTAATGGATAATGGAGAATTGATAGCGATAAAATTGGTAATTGTATTTTAAAAGAAGCATTACTTCCTTTTATAATGTATATGCCAGCCATTGATCCAGGTGGTTCCATTATCGGTAGTTGATTCCCAGTCCCAATCAAAACTGTCCTTAGAGATATTGTGATAGACCATTCGGTAGGTTTGTTCCTTGCCATTTGGCATTTTCCTGGCTTCCGTGGTCAAGGTCATTGTGCCATTCTCAAATTTCCCGGACAGGTAAATGAACCCGCCCTGGTTATCTATCCAGGTCTGCTGCCATAATTTTAATTGTGGATCATACATGCTCCAGCTTTTGCCGGAATACCGCATTTTTTGGCTTTCGAAATTTTCCTGTACAGCACAGCCATCCATTATTTTATAGATCGTATTTGTACCGGTAATGGTATCAGCAGAATAAAGGTCCCAGCTTCCAACCCAAAAATCAAATTGTGCAGCTTCAGGAGCAGTGCAGGGCTTTTGATTGTTTTGCGCAAAGGATTGTAAAGAAGTGGCCGCAATTAAAATAGTAAGTAATAAATGTTTCATGGCTATAAGTTTTGGTTATTTTTTTGTAAAACACTCACTAAAGTTAACCCGATCGAACGGCTGTGCATCCCCACCCGTAATGCTTATCTCCCGTTCAAATAAGAAGACAGTTTTCAACATTACAGCAAGTTTTATGGCTTGAAAACCAATCATAAATAACAGCATTTGTGCAAAGCTTAGCAATGCCATGATACAGTCTAACCCAATTATTAATGATGAATTAAGTACATTTGCTGGCATCGAAATCTTAATATGTCCATTTTACACATCTTACAGGGGAAAACTATTGAAAGTCTCGGGGCACTGTATGAACGATCTTTTACCGAAAATGATTTCCAGGTTAACCAAACCAAGCCGGAATTTGAAGGCGATTATACCATCGTATTATTCTCACTCGTAAAAAGCTTAAAATTATCACCGGATGCTATCGGCAACCAGTTGGGAGAGCATCTTACCAAAAATAACCCGGAATTGTTCACCGGGTTCAATATCATTAAGGGCTTTTTGAACCTGGCTGTTGCAAATGAATACTGGCTGGACCTGCTGCAAAAGAACTATAATGATATTTGTTTTGGCAAACAAGCCATGAACGGCAAAAAAGTGATGGTAGAATATTCTTCTCCCAATACCAATAAACCGCTTCACCTGGGCCATTTGCGTAATAATTTTTTGGGGTGGAGCGTGGCCGAGATCTTAAAGGCCAACGGATACGAGGTTTTTAAAAGCTGCATCGTAAATGACCGTGGTATCCATATTTGCAAAAGTATGATCGCATGGAAAATGTTTGCCAATGGCGCTACCCCGCAATCGACCCATACCAAGGGCGACCATTTGGTGGGCGAATATTATGTGAAGTTCAATGATGAATATAAAAGGCAGGTAAAAGAACTCGTTGATAAAGGTGTTGTTGAGGCAGAAGCAGAAAAACAGGCTCCCATCATGCTGGCTACCCAACAGATGCTGCAGGATTGGGAAGCGGGTAAACCCGAAGTGATGGAGTTATGGAAAAAGATGAATGGCTGGGTGTATCAGGGATTTGATGTAACCTATAAAAACATCGGCAGTGATTTTGACAAGACCTATTACGAAAGTAATACCTACCTCCTTGGAAGAAAGACTGTGGAAGAAGGCCTGGCCAAAGGCGTTTTTGTAAAAGATGCTGATGGCAGTGTATGGATAGACCTGACAAATGACGGGTTGGATAGAAAGATCGTACAACGCAAGGATGGTACATCGGTTTATATTACGCAGGATATTGGCCTTGCTCAACAGAAATATGAAGAATATAAGATCAACCAGAGCATTTATGTGATCGGCGATGAGCAGAACTACCACATGAAAGTGTTGAAACTGATAGCCGAAAAACTTAAGTTACCAAATGCAGAGAATATTTATCATTTGAGTTATGGCATGGTTGAGTTGCCATCAGGTAAAATGAAAAGCCGGGAAGGAACGGTGGTGGATGCAGATGATATGGTTGATGAAATGATAGCAACTGCCAAACAGCATACAGAGGAATTGGGTAAGGTTAAAGATTTTACTGCTGCCGAGCTTGGATCGCTTTATAGAACGATCGGCATGGGCGCCATGAAGTTCTATCTACTGAGGGTTGATCCAAAGAAAAAAATGATATTCAATCCCGAAGAGTCAATAGATTTTCATGGATTCACCGGCCCGTTTGTTCAATATACTTATGCCAGGATAAAAAGTATTTTGCGCAAAGAACAATTGAAGGAAGGAATTACAATGGAAGCAGGCCTGTTAAAACTGGAAAAGGAAATTCTGGTAACACTGGAGCAATATCCTTCTATTATATTGCAGGCAGCAAAAGAATTGAATCCTTCTGTTATTGCAAATTATGTTTTTCATGTTGCAAAGGTCTTCAATTCATTTTATGCCGAGCATTCCATAGCAAATGCAGAAAGCGAAACAAAAAAACAATTGAGGCTGCAACTGGCCATAATGGTATCAAATGTTTTAAAGAGCGGGATGCATTTACTCGGAACTGAAGTTCCGGAAAGAATGTAAGCTTTGGCAAAGTTTTAATCTTTTCCAGGGTTTACCTGATAATTAAATTAATAAACAAATATCCTTCTCCCCAAAAATGCTTCTCCTCTCCTTTGGAGAGGGCCGGGGTGAGGTAAATAACGAATCAATGAAAAAAAAAGTTACAAAAATAGGTGTTTTATGTAGCGGCGGTGATAGCCCGGGAATGAATGCAGGGATACGAGCGGTTGTGCGTACAGGTATATTCAATGGGCTGGAAGTGTATGGTGTGATGCGTGGTTACAGTGGTATGGTTGAAGATGATATAGTAAGAATGGAAAGCAGGAGTGTTGCCAATATCATCCAGCGGGGCGGAACAATTTTAAAAACGGCCCGCAGCAAGGAATTCTTTACTTACGAAGGCAGGAAAAAAGCATATGAAAACCTCAAAAAAAGAGGGATCGATGGGCTGGTGATCCTGGGCGGGGATGGCAGTTTCAGGGGTGCACAGATATTCAGCAATGAATTTGACATACCATGTATCGGTCTCCCCGGCACCATCGATAAAGATATTGCCGGAACGGATTTTACGATCGGTTTTGATACAGCAGTAAACACCGCAGTGGAAGCCATTGATAAGATCAGGGATACTGCGGATGCGCATGACCGTTTGTTCATCATTGAAGTGATGGGACGGGATGCCGGCTATATTGCATTACACAGTGGTATTGCCACCGGCGCTGAAAATATCCTGATACCGGAAAAGAAGACCGACATTGAAGGGATCATTGAATCATTGGAAGAAAAAGAAAAAAGAAAGAAACTGGTTAACCTCATCGTAGTAGCAGAAGGCGATGAATTTGGTGGCTTAGAACTCGCAAAAATGATCAAGGAACGCATGCCGTTGCTGGAGACGAGGGTTTGTATACTGGGTCATATTCAAAGAGGCGGCTCTCCTACCTGCTTTGACAGGCTGATCGCAAGCCGCATGGGCTATTCAGCAGTTGAATGTTTGATGGAAGGAAGGCATAACGTGTTTGTCGGGATCGTGAATAATAAAATGCATTATATCCCGCTGAATGAGGCCGTGAAAAAGAAACAGCGGATCAGTGAAGAGTGGATGAAGATCGTGAGGATACTGGCGACGTAGAAAACCGGTACCAGGTCCTGGATATTTGATAATTGATTAGGCCACCACGATCCAGCATTTAGTATCCAGTATCAAAAGAAAAAAAGTAACTAACAGAAATAAAAGACCATGAGCAAAAACATCAGCAAATACCTGCACCAGCAGATGGATAAGGAAGCGGGTAAGGCGCATTCTCAAAAAAGAACAAAAATTGTAGCTACGGTTGGCCCTGCCTGTGATACCTATGAAGGCTTATTGTCATTGGTGAAAGCCGGTGTAAATGTTTTCCGGTTGAATTTTTCTCATGGCACCCACGAGGACAAGAAAAGTGTGATCGATAATATCTGGAAGATCATTAAGAATGAACCCTATAATATTTCAATACTGGCGGATCTTCAGGGTCCCAAATTGCGTGTTGGTGACCTGGCAAACGGGAGCATCGACTTAAAAGAAGGGGATGAATTTATTTTCACCACTGAAAAGACATTGGGCACTAAAGCTAAAATATATGTTTCTTACCCAAACCTTAGTAAAGACGTGAAACCAGGTGAAAGGATCTTCCTCGATGATGGCAAGATGGAACTGAAGGTTGAAAAGATATTAAACCCAAAAGAAGTATTGATGAGTGTTACTCTGGGAGGCACTTTGCTCCCCCGTAAAGGAGTAAATCTTCCTGATAGTGAATTAACCATGGATTCCCTTACTGAAAAAGACCGCAAAGACCTTGAATTCATTTTTACACAAAGAATTGACTGGCTTGCGCTTTCATTTGTACGAAAAGCCATTGATATCATAGAACTAAAAAAGATCATAAAAGACAACAACAGTAAATTAAAGGTCATAGCAAAAATTGAGATGCCCGAAGCCCTGAAGAATCTCAGAGATATCATCATTGAAAGCGATGGCATAATGGTTGCCCGCGGCGACCTCGGTGTTGAGATCCCGGTAGAACAGGTCCCTGTGATACAGAAAGATATTATCCGTAAGTGTATGCACAGGGCCAAGCCTGTGATTGTGGCTACTCAAATGATGGAGAGTATGATCGACCGTACTAAACCCAACAGGAGCGAAGTAAGTGATGTGGCCAATGCTGTTTTGGAAGGCGCGGATGCTGTAATGCTGAGTGGAGAAACAGCTACGGGCCATTATCCCACACTGGTAGTACAAACCATGAGTAAAATAATCATGGAAGTAGAAAAAACGGTATACGATTACAATAAAGAAGACATGCTGGCACCACAGCCACACTCCCCTTCTTTTTTAAGTGATGCAATATGTTATACCGCCTGTAAACTCGCCAAAGATTCTGAAGCGACAGCCCTGGTGGGAATGACGCAAAGCGGTTATACTGCATTTATGCTTAGCAGTTACAGGCCAAAATGCCCGCTTTATATTTTCAGTAAGGAACGTACCTTGATCAGCCAGCTGAGCCTAAGCTGGGGCGTAAGGGCTTTTTATTATGCCGAAGAAGAAAGCCTTGATGATATCATATTTGACCAGATAAATATCCTGAAGGAAAGAGGGTTCCTGCAAAAAGGAGATGTGGTTATCAATACAGGAAGCACTCCTGTTGAATCGCATTTGCCAACCAATATGGTGAAAATAACGAGGGTAGATTAATGACGTTTGAAAAATCGTTTAAGGCTTAAATCGTTAAAAACGTTAACGACTTAAACCTTAAACAGTATCAACAGTTATATTAATTATGCCAGGAACAGATAATGACCGCAGCAATAATATTCCCTATTAAAGTATATCCTCCATTTATCCAATACAAGCCCATGGGCCTTTTCTCATACAGGTAAGAAATACTGATCGCTGCTGTGCCGAATAAAAGGCCTGTGATCGCTCCTAACTTTATTCCTCCCATCCAACCTGTTATATCACCTACCCTGTCGCGTAGGATCGCAATACCAAGAGAAGTGATAAACATCCATATAAATGACATTAGCATGAGCATACCCATTCCTTTCTTAGCATTGGGATCACTAACATCGACCCGCGTATATTCGATCCATTTAGGTGCAAATAAGATCTTTGAGTACCACAATGCTCCCAGCGCAAAATAGCCAAGCGCCCCGCATAGCACTGCAAGCCAGTTAATGTTGTTGATAAATTCTGTGTTCATGGTTTAGTTGTTTTGGTTAAACGATCGCGAAATATACAAACTGTTTGCTTGGTATGCAAGTACCCTAGGTGAGGTTTGAAGTTTGAAGTTTGAAGTTTGAAGTTTGAAGTTTGAAGTTCGGGGTTGGGCAACTTCAAACATCAAACAACAAACATCAAACTATTTATTCTTTTGTTCCATGAACTTTTCAAGATTTTTCCTGGCCTGCTTTTTTATCTTATGCTGAAAAAAACTATTCCACCCAAGCAACCAGCCACTAAAACCAAGCGCCATCATACTCCATTTATGCAGGCTGAATCCATCACTGTGTTCAATGATCTTCCCATCATTGATCAGCATATGCGCCTTTATTTTATTTACAACCCTTCGGCCCGTTTTTGAAAAAGTATAGGTTGCTACCCAATCACAGGTATAATATTCATTGTCCAGTGCAACGATGTTGCCGAATACGAGTGAAAAATCCCTGGCATTCTTACAAAGCATTTCCCACATTGATTTTACCTCCGCTCCCCGCAGCAATCCAAAAGCAGGATCAAAAAAAACAATGTCATCACTGTAACAGGCATTCATTTTTTTATGATCGAGGTTTTGAAACGCAGCATAAAAACTGCTGATCAGTTGTTCGTTTGCATTCATGATATTACTCAGTTAGATTCACTAAATTTAGCACTCTAAAATTAAACGATCATGCAAAAAATCCTGTTCTTTGTTTACATCAGTTTCCTGGCTCCTGCAATATATGCGCAAAATGCCGACAGCAGCTGGTTTGTAAACAACTATACAAAAATGGAAAAAATGATCCCCATGAGAGATGGGGTCAAACTATTCACTTCCATTTACATTCCAAAAGACAGATCAGAAAAGCATCCCATATTGATTGAAAGAACACCCTATTCCTGTAGCCCATATGGGGAAGAGTTCGATAGTTATTACTGGGCAAATAGTACTTATAAAACATATTCCAGGGAGAATTATATTTTAGTACAGCAGGATGTACGGGGCCGCTACATGAGTGAAGGTGTTTTTGAGGATGTGCGCCCATATGTCAAAGACAAAAAGAACAATAAGGATATTGATGAAGCCAGCGACAGTTATGATGCCATCGATTGGCTGGTAAAAAATATTGAAAGCAATAATGGCAATGTAGGAGTTAAAGGAACTTCATATCCCGGCTTCTATTCAACTGAAGCTGCATTAAGCGGCCACCCCGCCCTGAAAGCTGTTAGCCCGCAGGCCCCGGTTACCGATTGGTTCATTGGGGATGACTTTCACCACAAGGGTGTGTTTTTTGCCATGGACGGATTTTCATTTTATTCATCATTTGGCAAACCGCGTCCTGCTCCTACAAAAGATTATGGCGGCGGTTTTACTACTCCTGTAAAAGATAATTATAAATTCTTTTTACAGGCAGGTGCTGTAAAGAATCTTGCTGCTATGATCGGCGACAGTATAAAATTCTGGCATGAAATGTACCAGCATCCCACTTATGATGATTGGTGGAAAGCACGCAATGCGAGAGCAGGATTGTACAATGTAAAGCCTGCCATGCTTTGGGTTGGCGGCTTGTTTGATGCAGAAGACTGCTGGGGTGCCTGGAACAGTTATAAAGCAACCGAAATACAAAGCACGCAAAGCAACAGCAAAATTGTAATGGGGCCCTGGTATCACGGTCAATGGAGCCGTGAGGGAAACTTTCTCGGAAACATCCGTTTTGAAAGCAATACTTCTGATTACTATCAGCAGAATATAGAGATCCCCTTCTTCAATTACTATTTAAAAAATAAAGGAAGCGTAAATGATATTGCTGAAGCAAATATTTTTTTCACCGGTGAAAATAAATGGCGAAAATTATCCAAATGGCCCCCGGAAAACGTAGAGTACAGGGATCTATTCTGCAATGCAGGCAATAAATTAGCATTCAATCTTTCATCAAATGGTTTTGATGAATACATCAGCGACCCTGCTCACCCGGTTCCTTACACAGAAGATGTACACGAGCACCGTACCAGGGAATACATGACAGATGACCAGCGATTTGCTTCCAGGAGAACTGATGTATTAACATACCAGATGGATGAATTAAAAGAAGACATTACACTTGCCGGTCCTGTTATAGCAGACCTTGTAACCGCCATCTCCACAACAGATGCAGATTTTGTGGTAAAGCTCATCGATGTATTTCCCGATGATTTTAAATATCCCGCAACTGTTATTGGAAATGGAAAAGATTACCTGATGGGTGGTTACCAGATGCTGGTAAGAGCCGAGATCATGCGGGGAAAATTCAGGAACAGTTTTGAAAAACCCGTACCATTTGTTCCCAACAATATCACCCACGTGAAATTTGAATTACCTGATGTGGCCCATACTTTTAAAAAAGGGCATCGCATCATGATACAGGTACAAAGCAGTTGGTTCCCTCTTGCCGACAGGAACCCCCAAAAATTCATAGATATTTATAAGGCCAGTGACAGTGATTTTCAAAAAGCCAGCATCAGGATATACCATGATCCAGGCAATCAAACAAAATTCATCTTACCGGTAATCAGATAAAAATGAAAAAAACATTCCTGTTCCTCTCTGTACTCCTCTCATTGGGATCAAATGCGCAGATAAAAGCAGATTTTGTAAAAGAGCATTTTACAAAGATCGATACCATGATCAGTATGAGGGATGGCATTAAATTGTATACTGTTATATATGTCCCAAAAGATGTTTCAGAAAAATATCCTTTCTTAATGGAACGCACACCCTACTCCGCAGGGCCTTACGGGGATACCAATTATTCCGGCAGGATCGGCCCCGATTCCAATCTCCTGAAAGAGAAATTCATTTTTGTTTACCAGGATGTGCGTGGCCGTTATATGAGCGAAGGAACCAACCTGGAAGTAACTCCACACATCGCCAGTAAAAAAAGCAGGAAGGATGTTGATGAAAGCAGTGATACATATGATACGGTTGATTGGTTGCTGAAGAATATCAGGAACAACAATGGCCGCGTAGGGTTATATGGGATCTCTTATCCCGGCTTTTATGCAACTGCCTGTTTACCGGGTGCCCATCCTGCTATCAAAGCAGTAAGTCCGCAGGCACCGGTAACAGATGAGTTCATTGGCGATGATGTGAACCACAACGGCGCATATTTCCTGCTGGATAATTTTGATTTCATGAATTATTTTGGTAAGCCAAGGCAAGGTCCTGTTAAGGATTACGGTTCGCAGGTTTTCAATACAAATCCCAGGGATGTGTATTCCTTTTTCTTAAAACTGGGACCTCTAAAAAATACACAATCAGAAAAATATTTTAACCATCAAAGTTATATATGGGATGAATACCTGCAGCATGACACTTATGATGATTACTGGAAGTCAAGGAATATCAGGACAGCTTTAAAGAATATAACCATACCTACATTGGTTGTGGGAGGTTGGTTTGATGCCGAGGATCTTTTCGGCGCTTTGAATACTTATGCCGCTATAGAAAGCCAAAGCAAACTAAATAATAACCGGCTGGTCATGGGACCATGGACACACGGTGCGTGGGCCGGTGCTGACTGGTCCAAATTTGCTACCCATGATTTTGGCAGCAATACCAGTAATTATTTCCAGGATTCATTACAATCCACATTTTTTAATTTTTATTTAAAAGACAAGGGGAATTTTAATGCAGCCGAAGCAACCGTATTTGAAACAGGAAGCAATCAATGGAAGAATTATCCTTCATGGCCCCCACAGAATATTACACATACTGATTATTATTTTAACAGCAACAACAGGTTATCAAATCAAAAGGGAAATGGATCTGATGAATATTTGAGTGACCCTGCTAAGCCGGTTCCTTATACCAATGGTGTTTTTGGAAGAAGGAACAATGAATACATGGCCGAGGACCAGCGTTTTGCTGCAAGCCGCCCTGATGTATTGGTTTATGAAACAGAAGCATTAACGGAAGACATAACACTTGCCGGGAAGATACTCGCCGATCTGCAGGTAAGCATTAGCGGTACCGATGCAGATTTTGTTGTAAAGCTGATTGATGTATTGCCAGACAATGAGCCCAATTTTAAAAATGCCCCACGTGGCTTCCAGATGGCGGGTTACCAGCGACTGGTAAGGGCCGAGGTAATGCGGGGCAAGTTCAGGAACAGTTTTGAAAAACCGGAGGCCTTTGAACCCAATAAGATCAGCAATGTAAAATTCAGTTTGAATGATGTGGCACATACATTTAAAAAAGGCCATAAGATCATGGTACAGGTGCAAAGCAGCTGGTTTCCCCTGGTAGACAGGAACCCGCAAAAATTCATGCGTATACCCGATGCGAATGAGGCCGATTTTCAAAAAGCAACCATCAGAATTTATCACGATGGAACAAATGCATCAAAGATCGTATTGCCTGTACTTCAGTCGCCAGTCCACTAAAGTGGCCAGGCAAATGGGATTCAGAGCAGATATTGTTATTGAAAATAAAGTTATTTTAGAAATAAAATCAGTTGAAGCGTTAGCTGATATTCACTATAAACAAGTCCTGACCTATTTAAAAATGACTAATATCAAGTTAGGGATGCTTATAAATTTTAATGTTCCACTTATTAAAAATGGAATTCATAGAATAGTAAATAAACTATAAACTTTGCGTCTTTGCTCCTTTGCGATCCCTGCGTGAAACAAAAAATATGACTGAAAAAATAAAAACATTCAAAGTAACCATCCTTGTTTTGTTTTTCATAAATATGATGGCCCAAGGCCAGAACAATATCAATGTTGTTCCAATGCCGGTAAAAGTGAAGATGGGAAAAGGCATGTCTGTTATAAAACAACCAATTGGTTTTATTGTTTATGACTTCGAAAATACCGCGGAAAATGACGGCGTAGAATCTTTTAAAACATACCTTGAAAAGACTTATAGGTTAACCAAATTCATTGATGGTGATTCGCATAGTTATGGCTTACCATTTGAAATACATTATTCGATCTTAAACAAAAAGACACGGATTGGGTATTATGAATTAGAGGTAACTGGGAATAGGATATATATTAAGGGAACAGCTTTGGGCAAGTTTTTCGCATTTGAAACTTTAAAGCAACTGATAACTGTAAATACAAAAAAACAAATTGTAATCCCCAATTGTAAAATAAATGATTATCCCCGTTTTCAATACCGGGGCATGCACCTTGATGTGAGTCGTCATTTTTTTTCTGTTGACCAGGTCAAAAGATACATTGATCATTTGGCAGACTATAAATTCAATACATTTCACTGGCACTTAACAGATGACCAGGGATGGCGGATCGAAATAAAAAAATATCCAAAGCTTACATCAACGGGTGCTTACAGAAATGGTACCATCATTGGCAGTTATCCCGGTACCGGCAATGACAGCATCCGGTATGGCGGGTTTTATACGCATGAACAGGTAAAAGAAATTGTAAAATATGCAGCAGCCAGGTACATAAATATTATTCCCGAAATTGAAA
Source organism: Ferruginibacter sp. (assembly GCA_040006715.1). Classification (GTDB taxonomy): domain Bacteria; phylum Bacteroidota; class Bacteroidia; order Chitinophagales; family Chitinophagaceae; genus Ferruginibacter. The sequence continues at coordinate 64,492 of JBDTWL010000003.1, forward strand.
TGCCCGGCCATTCATCAGCGGCGATAGCAGCATACCCGGAATTAAGTTGTTTTCCAGGCGAATCAAGCGCTGTGCCGGCAAACACTGCGTGGGCAGGCAGCCGCAAGGGTAAACAGGTACAACAATCCTGGGGCGTTTTTGAAGATGTGCTCTGCCCCACTGAATATACTTTTAAATTCCTGGAAGATGTTTTGGATGAAGTGATGCGATTGTTCCCTTCAGAATACATACATATCGGTGGCGATGAATCGCCAAAAGAATCCTGGAAGCGTTCTGCTTTTTGCCAACAGCTTATCAAAGAAAAAAAATTAACCGATGAACAGGGTTTACAAAGTTATTTTATCCAGCGGGTAGAAAAATATGTCAACAGCAAGGGTAAGAAAATAATTGGCTGGGACGAGATCATGGAAGGAGGGCCGGCTCCAAACGCAACGATCATGAGCTGGCGTGGTGAAACAGGTGGTATCGTAGCTGCCAAACAAGATCATGATGTGATCATGACTCCTGAGAGCCCGCTTTATTTAAATCTTTCTCAAACTAAAAATGAGGACTCAGTAACACAAGGCGGGTATAATCCCATTGAAAATGTTTACAACTATGAACCTGTTCCGGCATCATTAAATGAAACAGAAGCAAAACATATTTTAGGAGCACAGGGGAATATGTGGTCCGAGCACCTGAAGGATCAACGTAAACTGGAGTATATGCTTTTCCCAAGGATCGCTGCATTGAGTGAAGTATTGTGGACCCCGAAAGAAAAAAAGAACTGGAAGGATTTTGAAAGAAGGTTACCGGCTATCATGAAAAAACTGGATGAGCAAAAGATCAATTATAGTAAAGCTTATTACGACCTGGAAGGAACTGTTCTGCCAACTGAAAATAATGAAGGAATATTGTGGAAACTGGAGAGCAAAGATCCGGGTAATGATATTGTGTATGTAAACAGTCAACCTGGTAATGCCTGGTTAAATTATATTGGCCCGTTATTGATAAAGTATACAGATACTTTATCGGCCGCATTAACCGATAAGAACAAAAAGATAGCAGGTAACTGGTTCACGCAAAAGTTTTCAGTTAACAAAGCCACAGGGAAAAAGGTTAGCCTTGCAAACCAGCCATCTAAAAATTACCCGGGGGATGGTGCTTTTACTTTGGTAAATGGTATACAAAACGAAAAAGGAATGAGCAGGTCATCAGAGTTCCTGGGTTTTTCAGGAACTGACCTCGATGCAACAATTGACCTGGGTGAAGAAACCGGTATTTCGAAAATAATTTTACACCTGTTTGACCAGGCCGGCAGCTGGATCTATTTACCTGTTTCAATAGAAGTTACCTGCTCTGCGGCTGCTGATTCCGGGAATACGGGAATTATCCTGAAGAAGATCATTGACCCGGTAAAAGATATGGGCACAAAAACAATTAGCATTGAAACTGTTCAGAAATGCCGTTACCTGCACATTGTAGCTAAAAATATGGGAGTCATTCCCGATGGTAATCCCGGCTCAGGGCATCCTGCCTGGTTGTTTGTGGATGAGATAGAGGTTAAATAAAATTAGCGGACATATATACAATAATATTCAATCAAACCCTGCTCTTACTATAAACTGTTGCTGCATAGTCAACATTTGTTAAACAGCTTTTCTTACAGCTGTCCTATTTTGCCTCATCATGTTAAATAAACGTAAAATAGCTATAAAATAATTATCTTCATGGCTCCATTTTTTCAATTATAATCTATACAATAGAAGCAATGAGAAGAATTGTACTGCTAACTATATTTGCACTCAGCATTTATACCTCAAGATCCCAGGAATTATCTTTCACTTGCCCAAGAGATACTATTTTGGGATGTAATACTGCTTGCTTTACTATCAAAGCACAATTTCCTGACCTAAGAGGCCTGGCGGATGATTATACTTTTAAAGAAGTATCTACTGCTTCTGCCTGCAGGCCATATGCTGATCCGGGGGGGCCGGGCCCATCAACCAATTTAACAATTGATGATCGATATTCAGCGGCTATTGCGCTGCCGTTTTCTTTCCCATTTTATGGGGTTACTTATAATTCGCTTGTTGCCAGTGCAAATGGATATCTTTCTTTTGATGTTTCGCTCGCAGGGACTTTTTCTAATTGGGACTTAACAAGCGGTAATGTCCCCAATGCTGCTTATGACAGGGCTTTGGTCATGGGCCCATGGCATGACCTTGATCCGGGTGTTTCAACATCACCTACCATGCAGATAAAGTATAATGTTGTCGGGAATGCCCCTAACAGGAAGTGGGTTTTGAGTTATTATAAATTGCCTTTATTTACTAATACGGGCGGCAACTGCAATTCTTTAATAGAAAATACACACCAGATCATATTATATGAATCCACAGGTGTTATTGAAGTTTATATCAGGGACAAACAAATTTGCCCAGGCTGGAATGCTGGGAAAGCAATGGTCGGTTTACAGGATTTTACACTAACAAAAGGAATCATGCCCCCCGGCCGCCAGGCTACTGATCCTCCATGGGGTAGTATTGGTATGAATGAGACCTGGCGCTTTATTCCAAAGAATGGTTCCCATCTTTACCGCTCGGTTGAATTATTAGATGCTACAGGAGCCGTTATAGCTACTGCTGATACAACGAGGCTTGATGCAAATACCTTTGAAACGAGTTTTCCAAATATCTGTCCTCCTGCGGGAAACAGCTTGTATGTTATAAAAACCACTTACCAGAAAATAGATGACCCCACCCCGGGCGCTACTATTTATAGTTTAGATACCATCAATGTGATCAGGCAGGCTGCATTGCCGGTATCTGCAACCATGACCCCCACAACCTGTGGTTTAAGTACCGGTACCATTACGGTTACTGTTGCAGGTGGTACTGCCCCTTATCAATATTCCATTGATGGCGGTGCATTGCAGGCTTCAAATGTATTCACTGGCCTTGCAGCCGGGCCTCATACTGTTTTCGCCCAGGATGCAGGAGGCTGTAACAACAGTGTCGTCATAATTGTGACCAGTGTGAGTTCATTGCCTTCTACATTTGTTGTTACAGCTACAAGTTGCCCGGGTATGAATAATGGTACCATAACGGTAACGCCAACTGCCGGTGTTGCTCCCTATACTTATTCAATTGATGGGGGTGTAACCTCCCAGCCAGGCAATATTTTCATAGGGCTTGCACCAGGAACATATACTATCTTATTTACGGATAATCTCGGTTGTACAGGAACTCAAACCGCGATCGTTGCTGCCGGAACTGCCATAACATCAACGGCTGTTACAAATGGTACAAGCTGTATCGGCCTGAATAACGGCTCGACCACTGTTACGCCTACCAGCGGAACCGGTCCCTATACTTTTACAATTGATGGCGGTGCATCACAACCTACGGGTGTATTTACAGGCCTGGCACCTGGCTCTCATCCTGTAGTGATCACAGATGCCAATGGCTGTACCGGAACAAGGACTGTTTTTGTCAACACAGGTGTTGGCGTAACTTCCACGTTTACATCTACCAATACTTCCTGCCCCGGCGTAAACAATGGTACCATTACCATGACGCCGACAAACGGCTCCGGGCCATATACCTATTCTTTGGATGGCGGAGCTCCACAGGCCTCCAATATTATTACCGGGGTTGCAGCCGGCCTCCATACAATTACCATAACAGACGCAACCGGTTGTACCGGTACAAAAAGCGTAAGTGTCAGCATAGGTGTTGGTATTTCCGGGGCATCTGTCGGAACCGCAACTTCATGCCCCGGTGTTAATGATGGCACCATAACTACTACGCCAAGCAGCGGCACCGCTCCATTTACTTTTTCACTGGACGGAGGCCCGGCCCAGCCAACAGGTAATTTCAGCGGGGTGTCTTCCGGTGCCCATAATGTTCTTATCAGGGATGTTAACGGGTGTACTGCATCAGCTCCTGTAAACATTGCTGCGGGTCCGGCATTGAACGGATCAGCACTTACTACAAATACTTCATGCCCAACCAGGAATGATGGAACCATCTCGGTAACAGCTTCCGGCACCGCTCCATATACTTACTCATTAAATGGCGGGCCTTCACAGCCAGGTAATATTTTTTCAGGATTGGCAGCAGGAACTTATACAGTAACTTTTACTTCAGCGAGTGGATGTATCGGAACGGTATTGCCAAACCCGGTTGTCAGTGCAGGGCCATTCCTTACATCTACTTTTACAACTTTTGATCCTCCATGTTCTAATATTAATAATGGTACTATCACTGTTAATGCTATTACAGCTTTTCCTGTAGACATCACTTTAACTTTAGGACCGGCTGTAGTAGGAACACCGGGGCCCATTTTCAGCAACCTTGGACCAGGTACATACAATTATAGCTTTATAGATGCCAATGGTTGTACAGGAACAGGAGGGCCAGTGGTTCTTACTACTCATAGTCCAATTACTACCACAGTTGCTTTAACTGAGCCATTGTGTAATGGGAATGCCAACGGTATCATAACGCTGGTTGCTTCGGGGGGAGTTGCTCCTTATGCATATTCAAGGAGTCCATTCACTTTACAACAACCAACAGGTGTTTTTAATGGATTGGTGACAGGCACATATACTTTAAGGATCACTGACAATGTGGGCTGTACAAAAGATACAACGGTTACCCTGGGAGAACCTGCATTATTAACGGCCTCAGCAACCAGCCCAACTACTGCAAGTTGTTCAGGTAACGATGGTACCATTGTAGTAACAGGTGCCGGTGGAACTCCTGCATATTCTTATTCAATTGACGGGGTTAATTACCAGGCAGGCAATTCTTTTATTGCACCTGCCGTTGGGCCATACCCGAATATTAAAGTAAAAGATGCCAATGGCTGTATCGCAAATGCATCTGCTACAGTTGTATTGGTTGATGCGATGTTCTTAACCCTGGGGCCAGATACTACCATTTGTGTTGGCAGATCCGTGAAGATGCTGCCGCAAACAAGTGCAGGCACTTCTATTTACGCCTGGAGGCCTTTGGACCCGTTGATCACGCTTCCGGCGACCATTGATACTCCTACTATCAGGAATGCAACAGTAACTCCAGCCGATACAGCAACATATATTTTACATGCGCAATGGGGTGCCTGTTCGAGGGAAGACACTATTGTTGTAAATATATTGCACAAGCCTGTGCCGAATGCAGGGCTGGATACAGCTATCTGTGACCGCACTTACGCAATACTCAGGGGAAGTGCTACCAATCTTTCCGGCACCGTAAACTATGCATGGGCTCCTCCTGATAGTGTACAGAACCCGACGGCTGCTGTTTCAATTGCCACACCTGTTCTTACACAGCTCTATACGCTAACTGTTACGGATAACTATGGATGTAATTTTTCTGTGACCGACGAGGTGCTTGTTACTGTACAGCCACCTGTACCCGCTTTTGCAGGTAATGATACCATTGCAATAAGAGGAGCTCCTCACCAGTTATTCGGCACCGGTGGTGTAGATTATTTATGGACCCCCGCTGCGCCTTTGAACTTTGCAACGGCACAGAATCCCCTGGCTACACTCGATCACGACCAGTTATTTGTGCTGAAAGTAACTGATATAGCCGGCTGTATTGGCTTCGATACTGTTTTTGTACAGGTCTACGAAGGGCCTGATTATTATGTACCAAACGCATTTTCTCCAAACGGCGATGGTGTGAATGATATCTTCCGTGCAATACCTGTGGGTATAACCAAAACAGATTATTTCAGGGTATTTAACCGCTATGGCCAGTTGGTCTTTGAAACGAACCAATGGCTGAAAGGATGGGATGGCAGGTACAAAGGAAAGATTCAGCCAATGGGTGTTTACGTATGGGTTGTAAAAGGCATTGATAAAAATGGCAGGATAGTGGAATTGAAAGGAACGGTGATGATCGTTCAATAATGGATCACTGATAATAAATTAATTGATAATAAGAACTCCGGTTTATCCCGGAGTTCTTTATTTATAACAGTTAATAATTATAGCCTGACGAATAATGAAAAAAAGTTTGATAAAATAATTACCCATTATTTATTTTACATTATCCATTATCAATTATCCTTTTCAGTTTTTGTTCCATCATCAGCAGGTCTGTAAGCACAAATGCCGTAACAGCTTCCAATACAACCGGCACCCTCAACGCAATGCAAAGGTCATGGCGCCCTTTCACAGAAAAATTCTCTACCGCACCTGATTCAATATTTAAGGTCTGCTGCTCTTTTGGTGTGGAAGAAGTTGGTTTCACCACTACACGAAAAACAAGCGGGTTGCCATTTGTCAATCCGCCAACAATACCGCCTGCATGATTGGTCAGTGTTTTGCCCCCCGCATTTTCAAGCGCATCATTGTGTTCACTGCCTTTCATCCTGGCAGCGGCAAACCCTGCCCCGAATTCAATTCCTTTGATGGCCGGTATGGCAAATACCGCATGGCTTATGAGTGATTCAACAGAATCGAAAAAAGGTTCTCCAAGTCCTATGGGCAATCCATCCACTTTACATTCTATGATCCCGCCAATACTGTCTTTTGCATCAATTGCTTTTTGCAGGCCTGCCTCGATATCTTTTTCCCCTCCCACTTCTATGATCGTTGCATTGCAGGTTATCATATTATTTTCCTGCCGGGACAGCCCCAGTATTTTTTTTGCAATTACACCTGCAGCCACCAGGCACACCGTTAACCTTCCGCTGAAATGCCCGCCACCCCGGTAATCCTCGTTCCCTCCGTATTTTTTTGACGCAACAAAATCGGCATGCCCCGGCCTGGGTACATTCCGTTGCTTTTCATAATCTGCACTTCTTGTATTGTTATTTTCAAAAATTATGGTGAGTGGTGAGCCGGTTGTCTTTCCATTAAATACACCTGATAAAAAAACAGGTATATCATCTTCTTTTCTTGGAGTAGTTCCTTTTTGTATGCCTCCTTTTCTTCTTTCAATATCTTTTTCAAAATCGGCTACACTTAATGGTAAACCTGCGGGGCAGCCATCAATGGTAACGCCTACCGATGGCCCATGAGATTCTCCGAAAATGCCAACCCTGAAAATTTTTCCAAAATTATTCATCTAATAATTTTTTATTGATTGGTTAAAGATACTGCAGCACCCAGCATTTGCAAATGATCATAAAAACCGGGGTATGATTTGTTTACCGCTTCCGCATCATGAATGCGGATAGTACCGGATGCCTTCAATGCCGCAACAGCACAAGCCATGGCGACCCGGTGATCATCATGTGATGAAACGTCAGCTGCCTGGACACCCGTTCCGCCATGAATGATCATCACATCTTCCTTTAATGTTATTTCAATACCCATTTTGCCAAATACATCCTTCAATGTTTCAGCCCTGTTACTTTCTTTCCCTGCCAACCGGGAAGTTCCTTTTATTACTGTTGGTCCATTGCAATATGCTGCCAATGAAACCAGTGGCGGGAAGAGGTCCGGACAATCGGTTGCATCAAATTCAAATGCTTTCAATGGATGCTGATCGTTCACCAAAATACAGCTTCCATCCACGCTGACATTAGCAGTCACCTCAACCAACACATCCATGATGGCCCTGTCAGCCTGGGTTGAATAAATATCAAGTCCTTTCACCCTTATATCGCCGGCAATAGCTGCTGCTACCAACATAAAAGCAGCGCCACTCCAATCAGCCTCGGTGTAATAAATGATGTTTCTTCCTTTTTGTTCCCCCGGCTCAATATAGAATTTTAAATAACTTTCATTCCTTACAAGGTATCCAAAATGTTCCAGCATCTTCAGGCTGAGATCAATGTATGGTTTGCTCTTTAAATTATTTACTGTAATGACCACCGGTTTATCAGCGGCTTTTGCAAAAGCAAACAACAATCCTGTCAGGTATTGCGAACTCATGGATCCGTCTATGCTGATATCTGCAGGAACCATCGGCCCCTGTATGCTTACCGGTAAAAATCCCTCATTTGTTTTTGCACTTACGTTCAAGGATGGAAATACCACATCAAAAAAATGTACCGGCCTTTTCAATAAACTACCCCTTCCATTTAATATGACCCGGCTCTTGCTTAATGCTGCAATAGCAGCAAACATCCTTAACGACAGGCCGCTTTCAGCACAGTCGATCATACCGCCTTTAATTTCACCGCTGCTGCTTATAAGCAGCTGATCATTTTCGTAGCCAATAGTTGCCCCCAGCCCTTTGATGATATTTATTGCCGCCCGGTCGTCATTGCTGTTACCCGGGTTTTGTATGACCGTATTCCCATTATTAAGCAATGCAAGTGCACAGGCACGCTGCATAGCACTCTTACTAGCCCGGGCCGTAATGGTACCGTTGATACCCGATGGGGAAATGGCGGCTATCATTACAAAATGCTTTTTAAGTTCTCCTGCAGGTATTGCATGCTAACAGGCTTTGCTTCTGCTTCGCCGATCTTATTCAATAGAACGAACTGCATGTTTGCTCCTTCTCTTTTCTTATCCATCTTTAAAACTTCAAACACTTTCTTATGATCTGTTTCGATATCCACAGGTAAATGATATTTGGCAAGTAATTTTACAACCCTTTCAGCGTCCTTAAAATGCAAGCCGTTTATTTTTTCAGATAAGATACAGGCAGCCACCATCCCCACACTTACTGCATGGCCATGGGGCAAGTGGTGCAGGTTTTCTATGGCATGGCCTATGGTATGCCCGAAATTCAATAATTTCCTGTCGGCCTTCTCATATTCATCAGCAGTTACTACATCCATTTTGATGGTTACATTCTGTTCAATCAACGAAGCGATCAGGCTGCCGTCCTGTTGAATTTCATGTAAAGTATATTTATCAAGCATGTTGAACAGGAGTTCATCTTTTATGCATGCGTGTTTGATGATCTCAGCAAAACCGTTTACCCATTCTTTTACCGGAAGCGTATCTAAAAAACTGTAATCATATAAAATGGTCTCAGGCTGGTAAACAGTGCCAACCATATTCTTATACATTCCCACATCCACGCCGTTCTTACCCCCAATAGCAGCATCAACCATTCCCAGGATTGTTGTTGGAACAAGGGCCAGCCTTACTCCCCTTTTAAAAACACTCGCAGCATAACCGGCAATATCACTGACAACACCACCGCCAATTCCAATGATCAGGGTCTGCTTATCAACTTCCATTTCAAGCAACTCTTTAATGATCCTGTCAACAGTTGATTGTTTTTTATTTTCCTCGCCTGCTGAAATTATTATTAGCCGGAAGCCATCCATTTTTTCTTTGTGATATTTATATACGGTATCGTCAGTAATGATAACTGCATGATCTTTTTTACAATTGATCGTTACTTCATCAAAGACCTCGTCAAATATGCACGTGACCTTTTTTTGAGAGAACAGGTATTCAACTTTTCTCATAAGGGGTTTTAATATTCATTAATAATTTGATCCTAATCGTTCATTATTTTATTCTGGTGATTGATACTTTCCAAATGCACAGCATCATAATAGCGCACGATGAATTCTTTGCTAAGCCCCAATTGTTCACCCTTGTTATATGCCCGCTCCAGTATCTCGTTCCACCTGTTGGTTTGAAGGATGGTGATATTATTTTCTCTTTTGTACTCACCGATCTTATCAGCAAGCTTCATTCTTTGCCCGATAAGCAAAAGTAATTCATCATCTACCTGGTTTATCTGCTCTCTCAAATGGCTAAGGGCTGTAATAAATTCCTGTTCAGATGTATTTTCCATTCTCCAGATCAGTGCATCAAAAATTTCGTTTAACCTTTCCGGTGTTACCTGTTGTTTTGCATCGCTCCATGCATTGTCCGGATCAATATGGCTTTCGATCATCAGACCGCCAAAATCAAGGTCAATACTTTTTTGTGCAACCTGCTGCAATAAAACACGGTTACCGCAAATATGTGATGGATCGCAAATAAGAAGCATTGCAGGGTAACGTCTTTTCATCTCTATGGGCAGGTGCCACATAGGAGCATTGCGGTATTCTGTATTGCCATACGAAGAAAAGCCGCGGTGTATCATACCAATATGCTCAACTCCCACTTTCTGAAGCCGCTCAATGGCCCCGCTCCATAATTCAAGGTCGGGATTAATGGGATTCTTTACCAGCACGGGAATATCAACTCCACGCAATGCATCTGCTACTTCCTGCACACTGAAAGGATTTACAGTGGTGCGGGCACCGATCCATAATACATCTACCCCCGCTTCCAATGCATCCTGAACATGTTTTGCCGTGGCAACCTCTACTGTCGTTGGTAAACCTGTAAGCTCTTTTGCCTTATTAAGCCATGAAAGTGCCTCAGTTCCTATTCCTTCAAACATACCTGGCTTTGTACGGGGCTTCCATATCCCCGCACGGAGCATATCGATCTTCCCTGTAGCAGCAAGCTTTACCGCAGTTTCGAGCACCTGTACTTCTGTCTCTGCACTACAGGGCCCGCTGATGACAAGGGGGCGTTTATTCCATAATGCTGTTATCTTTTCGTTCATACCTTTTGATCCTTTTCTAATGCAAATTTAATTATTATCAGTTGTCAGGCCATTTTGAATAATTTTCAAACCGAAAATACTTACAGAATGGCCAGACAACTATTTCAGCTGTTTCCAATCATCCAAAGTCATTTCAAACTTTATTTCTTTTCCGTGCATTCCAATCTCTTTCCAACCTTGTTTTCGATAGAAAGTCTCAGCCCTTGTATTGGGGGCAGTTCCTAACCATACTTTTTCACTTGTTACATTAAAATACCAGTCAAGCATTATTTTATGCAATGTTTTACCAATTCCTTTTTCCGAAAATTCAGGCGAAACAAATAAGGCCCAGATATTATTTTCCTTGAGATCGACATAAGCAAAACCAACAATGGTCTCACCCACTTCACATACCCAGGCTTTCCCCCGGGTTGTCATATATTCTTCACAATCCTTATCAGTGACCAATGCCGGGTCGGATAACATGTTTTCCTTTACTGCATTCCTCACGACTTGTATTTGCTTAATATCTTTTATTTCAGCTTCCCTGAATACCATGTTCTTTATTTTAAAATTCTTTTGATCGTATTTGCATGTTCAATTAATTCTGCCAGGTAATCATAATTCTCTTTTTCCAGGCAGCTTTTGAATTTTTTCAGCTGTGTAATGTGTTCGTTCAATACATCCAGAACATTGTCTTTATTCTGTTTAAAAATCGGGACCCACATTTCCCTGCTGCTCTTTGCAAGCCTGACCGTGCTCTCAAAACCGCCACTGGCAAGTTCAAATATCTTGTCATCTTCCTTTTCTTTTTCCAGGACCGTATTTGCCAGCGCAAAAGAAGTAATGTGCGAAACATGACTGATATAAGCTGTATGCAGGTCATGGGCCGCAGCTTTCATATAAACGATATGCATACCCAAAAGCTTATAAATATATTCTACCAGGCTGACGGCATCTTCATCCGACGCTTCCTTGTTGCATATCACCGCAGCTTTGTTTACAAAAGCAGTTTTAACAGCTGCTGAGGGGCCGCTGTATTCTGTACCCCACATTGGGTGAGAAGCAACAAAACGGTTCCTGTTGGGATGATCTTTGACTGCATCGCAAATAACTGCTTTTGCAGACCCTACGTCCATTACCACCTGTTTGTCTACCAGATCCAATACAGCAGGTAATATTTTTTCTGTTGCATCTACGGGGATCGAAATGATGACCAGGTCGGATTGCTTAATTGCTGCTTCCAGTTCCATGATCTCATCTGCCAGGCCAAGCTCCAGCGCTTTACTACAATGGCCGGGATTATTATCCACCCCAATGATCTTATTTACATGGGTCTTATTTCTCACAGCCAATGAGATGGAGCCTCCTATTAAACCCAAACCAATGATACTTATATTCATTTATTTTATTTTATAAAACAAAGATCCCGACCATAAAGCCGGGATCTTATATGTAAATATGATATTGATCGTTTTCAGTTCATACAATACATCCCGGGTTATTATTGAAGTAATAATAATAATGGCAGTTGTATGTATTCATTTGTCGCATTTGTTAACACGAAAATAAGCGTATCAGTTGTAAAAACAAAATAAAAAGCCACCCGGGAGAACCCAGGTGGCATATACGATTGCTTGCCAATAAAAAATTTTATGAGTAAATGACCGGCAAGTGCCTTTTACCCTTTATACCAACTAATTATTTTTTAGTTGTATCCTTTCCAGGAACAACAGTAGTTGTTGTTTTAACTGTAGTATCTACAACAGTTTTTACAGTATCGGCTGGTTGTGGAACAACTACAGCTGTAGTATCAGAAGTAGTTTTTTCGTCAGTTTTTGTTTCAGAATCATTACATGCAACGAAAGATGTTGCGATAAGTGCAATTGCTAATAACTTTTTCATTTTGTTTGTTTGTTTTTGATTTAAAATTATAATTTGATGGTTAATACAGAAAGTAAAAAAAGGTAACCCTGCTTTTTTAAAAAACTTTATTTTCGTTGTTTTGGGTTACTAAATGAACTATAACCGTATTAATAACAGATAAGTGAATACTATTTCTCAGGAAAAGACTTTACTGGATGGGCTGGCAAAGGAAGATAAGGCCTCGATCGAGCAGATATACAGGGATAACTATACTATGATTCAGTCACTTATCCTTAATAACAGTGGAACAACGGATGATGCGGCCGATATTTTCCAGGAAGCGATGATCGTACTGTTTGAAAAGTCCAGGTTGGCCGATTTTGAGTTGAATTGCCAGTTAAAGACCTATTTATACTCCGTTTGCCGCAGGTTATGGTTAAAGAAACTACAACAAATGCAGCGATTTGGAAAACAGGCCGAAGATTTGGAAGAAGTAATACCAGTTGAAGATGACCTGGAAATGCATGAAAAGCGTCAATTAGACTTTAATATCATGGAAAATGCCATGAGTAAGATCGGGGAACCATGTAAAAGCTTGTTGGAAGCATATTATATCCAGAAAAAACCCATGCTACAGATCGCAACAGAATTTGGATATACCAATGCCGATAATGCAAAGACCCAGAAATATAAATGCCTTGTGAGATTAAAGAAATTGTTTTTTGCACAATATAAAAACGGACAATAAGATGGAAGATACTTTACTTATAGATGCAGCTGAAAGATTCGCCAGGGGAGAAATGACCACTGAGGAAAAGATCTTTTTCGAGGAATTGAGAAAGAAAAATCCTGAGTTGGATCAATTGGTTGTGGAACAGCTTTTTTTCCTGAATGAACTGGGAAGGTATGGCAGTACTAAAAATTTCAAACACATACTTCATGAAACGGAGGCCAAATTGGTATCTGAAGGTTTGATTACAAAATCGCCGTTACAAGGCAAATCCAAAATTGTTTATTTGTGGAAGCGTTACAAACGCACCATTGCTGTTGCTGCATCCATTGCAGGAATTGTTTCCATTATAAGCGCCAGTTTGATATCCGTTTTTCACAATGAAAAGACCAAGGATATAAACCTGTTGGTTGGAAAGATCGACAGGGCGGAGAATAAGATCCGCCAGATTGAAAATAAAACCAAGAAGCTTGAAGCAGCTACGGAACTTCCTTTAATTGTTGTTGCAGCACCCATTGATGCCAAATTCAGGGCGACTGGTTTTTTAATTGATGCAAGTAATAACCTGATTGTCACAAATGCCCACGTTGTAAGAGAAGCGAGGAACAACCTGGTCATAGAAAACAATAAGGGCCAGCAATTTATTGCAGAAGCTATTTATGTGAATGCATCTACTGACCTTGCTATATTGAAAGTGAGGGATAATACTTTTAAGAAACTTACCCCGGTACCATACTCTATCAGGAAGACAAATGCAGAATTGGGTGAACAGGTTTTCATGCTGGGCTTTCCCAAACAGGAGATCGTATATGGTGAGGGTTATATCAGTGCAAAGAATGGTTACCAGATGGACACTATTTATTGCCAGTTAAGCACTTCTGCCAATGAAGGCAATAGTGGTTCTCCTGTAATTACAAAGAATGGCGAGCTGGTGGGTATTATTACCAGCAAGGAAACAAATGCCGCAGGTGTTGTTTTTGCTATCAAATCATCTAATATCTACAAGGTAATAGAAGAAGTGAAAAAGATCAAAGGCTTCGAGGATACAAAAATAACATCACAAGGTTCTTTAAAAGGCAGCGACAGGGTTACCCAGATAAAGAAAGTTGAAGATTATGTTTTCATGGTGAAAGGAAATTAATTAACCATAAATAAATCATAAAAAAGGGTATCCAAAACCGGATACCCTTTTTTATGATTTATAACTATTGATATTTTTCAATAAGCTAATAAAACATTAAACTTATTTTCCCCATAAAGAAGCAGGGTAAACTTCGTCACTGATCAACTTGTCAATACTCGCCTTCACAGAAGCGGCATCTTCCTTATACGTTACCCCAAACCATTGTGATGAAGTTGGAATTACTTTAACTGTATTTCCCGGCACCTTAATAAATTCATCTGCTATGATGGGAATAAAAAATTCTGCTTTGATGTTATCCCGGCTGGCCGGAACAAATGTTTTAAAAAGATTCCGGGTAAGCTTAAACATCGATGGATGAAAACACCAGAAATTCATTGATACGCTGGATCTCGCTGGAACTTCTTTCTTTTCATCAATCTCTTCATAAATGACCTTATCGCCTTCCGGGTAAATTTTTGTACGCTCATTTATTGATACGAGGTTCATATTATTATCTACCTGGCATACGCCCCTGCTTACCGTACCGTGTTTGCTTAATGTTTTATCTAATTGATACCCGATAAGTGCATATGTATGCTCATTACAATCATTTTTTAAAAAATCAACAGCCTTCACAAAAGCATCCGTACCATAATAATCATCAGCATTGATAACAGCAAAAGGTTCTTTGATCATTTCAGACGCACAGAGAACAGCATGCCCGGTGCCCCATGGCTTTGTTCGGTCTGCCGGTATGTCTTTCTTATCTACATAGCAATCCATTTCCTGGTAAACATAGTCTACGGCTATCCTGCCTTTCAGTTTCGCATCAAAGACCGACCTGAAGTTTTCTGCAAAATCCTTTCTTATGATAAAAACTACTTTTCCAAAACCAGCTTTGATAGCATCATAAATAGAATAATCCATGATCGTCTCACCTGAAGGGCCAAACCCTTCTGTTTGTTTCATACTTCCATACCGGCTCGCCATTCCCGCAGCTAAAATTAAAAGTGTAGGTTGCATTCAATTATTATTTTTATATTAATGTCCAGTCTTACAGCGCAAAAATAGTATAAACAGACAGTAATAATGAAAATCCTTTTTGAAGAAAATGAATTGGAATTTAATGAACTGACCGGGCCATTGTTCTCGGAAAAAAATATATCATTATCCATTGCAAGGCTGGATAAGATCCATCCGTTCATTTCAGGAAATAAATTATTCAAGCTTCATTATTTTTTAGAAGAAGCGCTGAAGTTTGAACACAAAGCCATTTTAACCTTTGGCGGTGCATATTCTAATCACCTGGCGGCGACTGCCCATGCCTGTAAGATAGTGGGACTTCCATCGATAGGAATCGTTAGGGGAGAAAAACCTTCTTTTCTATCCCATACCTTGAAACAATGTGAGGCCAATGGTATGGAATTGCATTTTATCTCGCGGGCGGAATATCGTGATAAAGAATCGCCGTATCTCATTCCCCGCCTTATAGGTGATACGGGAGATCATATCATCATACCGGAAGGCGGATACCATCCCCTGGGTGCAAAAGGCGCTTCACTTATCATGAATAAATTAAAAGCAAGGCATCCAACACATATTTGTACTGCACTAGGTACTGCTACCACTGCTGCCGGTTTGTTACTGAACTGTACTGTAGGACAAACAATAGTAGGCATTCCTGTATTAAAACAAATGAATGACATAGAAAGCCGCATATCCTGGTTGTGTGAAAACAAACATTTCAATAACCTGCTGATCTTTGATGAATATCATTTTGGCGGTTATGCCAAAATAACAAATGAACTCACCCGTTTTATGAATGATTTTTTTAATCAATACAAAATACCCACTGACTTTGTATATACCGCTAAGATGATGTATGCAGTTATTGATAAGATCAGGGCGGGTCATTTTGCCCCGGGCAGTAACATTATTTGCCTGCATACCGGGGGGCTGCAGGGCAATGATTCCCTGCCTGCCTCAACTTTAGTTTTTTAATTCATTCAACATCGCTTTATATTTGTGATACAGATCTATGGGTTCCGTTTATTATATTTGTTTTAAGCGGCCTCAATAACTATGAAGAAATATAAATTTCTTATCCTGCTGTTTTGTGTACCTGCTATACAATATGTATCGGCACAAGAGGTATTGCCGGGAATTACCGTAAAAAATTTCAACGGAAAAATAATTGTAAGCTGGCAGAATGCCTATAATATTCCCGTAACAAATATCAGTATACAACGTTCCTTCGACAGCACAAAGAATTTCAGCACAATTGGAACTGTTTTAAATCCCCAGAACCTTGAAAATGGTTTCGCCGATGACAAGCCACCATACAATAAAATGTATTACCGGGTCTTCATCAGTTTTGAAGGCGGCTCTTATTTATTCAGTTCCACAGCCAGGCCCGTTAAAGATCCCCCCATTGTGAAAAGAGAAACATCGATCGCAAATGTTGATATTACGGCATCTGTTCCCGAGGATAGCACTGCAAATAACACAGATACTGCCGGAAAAAAGATAACTGCCTTTCCCTGGCATGTAAGCGCTTTAACAGATTCTATTGCAAAGCTGCATGCCAAAAAAGATTCATTGGGAATAAAAAATGATCCTGAAGTGATCACATATCCCAGCCAACGGATATTTACGGGTAAGGATAACAATCTCGTTATACATTTACGCGATGCTCCTTTTAAAAAGTACAGTGTCAAATTCTTTGATGAGAATGATAATTTTATATTTGAACTGACAAAACTCAGGGAAGAATTCCTCATCGTTGAAAAAGTGAACTTTGTCCACTCCGGCTGGTTTCATTTCCAATTGTTTGAAAACGGGAAACTGATAGAGAAGAATAAATTCTTTATTGGCAAGGATGGTAAAAATATGAATAGCGAGTCTTATAAAAAAGGGAACAAATAATTAAACAAGTTTTACTTCAAATACCTTTTCAAAATTCCGTTTAAGTTTTTGCTTTACCAATTCATAATCTGCTTTATTCCCAGTTTCTTTTTCGATTGAAGTGACCTGCTTGTTTTGTATGCCGCAGGGAATGATATTGTTGAAATAGCCGAGGTCCGTATTTACATTTAGGGCAAAGCCGTGCATGGTGATCCACCTGCTGCACCTTACACCAATGGCAGCTATTTTTCTTTCCTTACCTGCGATACCCGGCTCTACCCATACACCGGTTTCACCCTTACTCCGCTCACCGGTGATCCCATATTCCGCAATGGTGAGAATGATCGCTTCCTCCATATTTCGCAGGTATTTACCAATATCGGTATAAAATTTTTCGAGGTCAAGGATGGGGTAACCCACAATTTGCTGCAGCCCATGAAAAGTGATGTCTCCTCCCCTGTTCGTCTTGAAGAATTCAATGCCTTTTTCCTCCAATTGTTCCTCGCTTATCAATACATTGTCCATGCTCCCGCTTTTACCGATCGTATAAACCGGGGGATGTTCGCAAAGCAGAAAATAGTTTTGCGTTGGCAGTGAGGAGGGCGGTAAGGTTGACTGGCTGATCCTTGCGGAGGATTTGATGGCGACGTTCTCCTGCAAGAGGTTTTCCTGGTAATCCCAGGCCGATTTATAATCTATTATTCCCAGGTCTTTAAATATCACCGGCTGCTTATCCACTGCAATGTTTTAATTTGCAAAGTTAACGGAACTCGTTTAGAGTTTTGACTAATGGCTAACAGCTTATAGCCACAAGCTGTTAGCCATTAGCAGGAAAATACAAATAACTGTAGAAATATTAATATGAATGATTCAAAAGAAATAGAAGAAGAATTGCCCGAATCGGAGGAGTTGTATGAAAAGCATTCCATTGTAATAGACAAGGGGCAGGAACCGCTTCGAATAGACAAGTTTTTAATGCATCGAATTGAAGGTGCAACAAGAAATAAGATCCAGCAGGCCATAGAAAATGAATTGGTGCTTGTAAATGAAAAACCCATAAAAAATAATTATAAGATAAAGGGTGGTGACAAGATAATTGTCTATGACAGTAACACACCGGAATCCTCCGAAATAATACCTCAAAATATCCCGTTGGATATTGTTTATGAAGATGATGATCTTTTTATCATAAACAAACCCGTTGGAATGGTTGTTCATCCCGGTAGCGGCAACCCTGATAAAACACTTATAAATGCGATCGCCTGGTACCTGCAGGAAAATTGTCCCGGCATCAATAAAGATGACCTGAACCGTTTTGGATTGGTGCACCGGATCGATAAGAATACCAGTGGGCTGATCGTAATGGCTAAAAGCCAGAAAGCAATGACCGACCTTGCCAAACAATTTTACAATCATACGGTACACCGCCGTTATGTTGCATTGGTATGGGGCGATTTTGATCATGAAGAAGGAACAGTGGTTGCTCATGTTGGAAGGCACCAGCGTTTCAGGAAATTATTTACCTCATATCCTGAGGGTGATCATGGAAAGGATGCGATCACACATTATAAAGTGCTGGAAAGATTCAATTATGTTACACTGGTGGAATGCAGGTTGGAAACGGGCCGCACACACCAGATACGCGTACACATGCAATACATTGGCCATCCTTTATTCAATGATGATTTTTATGGAGGCGACCGCATTGTAAAAGGAACCATTTATACAAAATACAAGCAATTTGTTGAGAATTGCTTTGCACTGTGCCCACGACAGGCATTACACGCGAAAGAGTTGGGCTTTATACATCCAACAACAAAACAGTCCATGCTATTCACAAGCGAGTTGCCGGAAGACATAAGCAGTGTAATAGAAAAATGGAGAAAATACAGCCAGTTTAAAAATGCTGAATAAATCTTTGTGCCTGGCAACCTCGTGGTCCATTGCCACAAAGACGCAAAGGCACAAAGCGGCACAAAGTAAAAAAAAATCAAACTGCAATAACCATGTTGAAAAAAACTACACTTTCAATTATGTTGATATTTCTATTCAACATTTCGATCGCACAAACAAGCATTAAAAGAGACAAGGAAATCGAACAGATGGTAAAAGAAATATCGTCCGATTCCTTAAGGTCCTACATAAATAATCTGGTGGCATTTGGCACACGCAACACATTAAGCACCCAAACTGATAATAAGCGTGGCATTGGCGCAGCAAGAAACTGGGTGTTGAATAAATTCAACCAGTTTGCATTACAATCAAATGGCAGGTTGACTGCATTCATAGATACCACTACCCTCCAGCCAGATAAAAAAAGAGTTGATACGCCAACAGTTTTGGGAAATGTTGTAGCTACATTAAAAGGAACCGATCCCGATGATAAAAGAATATTCGTCATCAGCGGGCATCTTGATAATATGCGAACCAATGTAATGGACAGGACAAATGATGCACCCGGCGCAAATGATGATGGCAGCGGAACCGCAGCAGTATTGGAATGTGCAAGGATCATGAGCAGGCATAGCTTCCCCGCAACGATCATTTTTGTAGCGGTAAGTGGTGAAGAACAAGGGTTACTGGGAGCGTATTTTATGGCCAATAAAGCCCGTAAAGAAAACTGGAACATTGAAGCTGTATTGAATAACGATATCATGGGCAGCAACAACAGCAATGAAACAAATATCATCGACAATACAAAGGTGCGTGTCTTCAGTGAAGGATTACCTGCTTATGAACTGGATAAGAATGCCAAAACGATCCGCCAGCTTGGATTGGAAAATGACGGCCGGTCAAGGCAACTGGCACGTTATGTAAAAGAAACAGGTGAGCGTTATGTTGACAATATAGAGATCGTGATGGTTTACCGCAACGACAGGTTTTTGCGTGGCGGTGATCATACTGCGTATGTGGATAATGGTTATGCAGCCGTACGCATTACCGAAATGAATGAGAATTATACAAGGCAGCACCAGGATGTGAGAAAAGAAAATGGTATCCAGTACGGTGATCTACCTGAATTTGTTGACTTTGAATACCTGAGAAAAAATACCGGCATCAATTTATCTAACCTCGCCAACCTCTCCAAGGCACCCGCCTCTCCTGAAGATGTGAAAATAGATGTAAAAAAATTAGGCAATACTTCTTACCTCTATTGGAAAGCGCCAAGGTCCGGCAAAACAAAAGGTTATTATGTAATGATGAGAGAGACGACCAGTGCTGTATGGCAAAAGAAGATCTATACAGAAGCGATGGAGATCACACTCCCCTATTCAAAAGATAATTACTTTTTTGCCGTGCAATCTGTAAATGAAGAAGGGAATGAAAGTTTACCGGTGTTGCCAGGGATAGGCAGGTAATAAATCTACTAAAAGCTAACAGCCTTAAATAATGGAAGAGCTACCAATGCCAAATCCCGACTTATTGCTTCAATTAATAAGTATGAAAATGCCTTTTGGAAAATATAAAGGAACGATACTTCGCTACCTGCCTGTAAGCTATTTAGAATGGTTTTCCCAAAAAGGCTTCCCCACCGGCAAACTGGGGGCATTGCTTCAAACCTTATATGAAATTAAACTCAATGGCCTGGAATACCTGCTTGACGACCTGAAAAAACATACCTGATTTTTTTAAATACTTATGCTGCGGATCTAAGAGTTCCTTTTTTTGTGTGAGCACAATTGATTATTTTTAATGATTATCAAAAATCAAACGAAATGCAGCAACTCATAAAAAAGATATCCCTTGGCAGACTGTCCATTTGTATAGCCGCCCTCTTCCTTTCATCCTGTAATAACAGTGATTCAGTCAAGACCATTACGGTTACGGATACGGTCACAATAACCAAAGCTCCCGTATATGATTCCTCATTCAGCGTAACTGCGGAATCATTTGCGGACCTCCAGGTCCTTCGTTACCAGGTTCCGGGCTTTAGTGACCTGCCCTTGCCACAAAAACAACTGGCCTATTATTTATATGAAGCAGCACTTAGCGGAAGGGATATTATCTATGATCAAAAAAGTAAGTACGGCCTCATGCTTCGCAAAACACTGGAAGCCATGTACAGCACTTATAAAGGTGATAAGACAAGCGACGACTGGAAAAGACTTTTGGAATATTGCGGCCGTGTATGGTTCAGCAATGGGAATTACCATCATTACAGCAATGACAAATTCATTCCTGCCTGCAGTTATGAATATTTTATCCAGGTAGCGAAGAACAGCGACAGCAGCCTGCTTCCGAAAGAAGCAAATGAATCAACAGATGCTTTCCTGGCCAGGATAAAACCAATTGTTTATGACCTGAAGTTCCAGCCAAAGCTTGTAGACCTTAGCCCGAACATTGATAATGTAGCCGCGTCCTCTGTAAATTTTTATGAAGGAGTTACACAAAAAGAAGTGGAGGGTTTCTATTCCAGGTTCAATACAAAGGATAGTTCTCCTTCCTGGGGCCTTAACAGCAAACTGATCAAAGAGAATGGACAGGTCGGTGAGAAAGTCTGGAAAGCAGGAGGAATGTATTCCGCAGCCATCGAAAAGATCGTTGGCTGGCTTGAAAAAGCTGTAACAGTTGCCGAGAATGATCAGCAGAAAAAAGCATTTCAGTTCCTAGTTCAATATTATAAAAGCGGTGACCTGAAAACCTTTGATGATTTTAATCTTGCATGGATCAGGGATACTACCGGAAGGATCGATGTAGTGAATGGCTTTACCGAAGTTTACCTTGACCCGATTGGTAAAAAAGGTAGTTATGAAGCCATTGTTTCCATGAAGGATATGGCGGCCACCATGAGAATAACTGCTATTGCCAACCAGGCACAATGGTTTGAGGACAACTCTCCTTTAATGCCTGAACATAAAAAGAAAAATGTAATAGGCATCACCGGAAAAGCCATAACAGTGATCATTGAAAGCGGCGATGCAGCGCCAAACACTCCTATCGGTATCAATCTTCCAAATTCAGAATGGATCAGGAAAATAGGATCCAAATCCGTGTCCCTTAGCAATATCATCTATTCTTATAATGTTGAAACAGCAAAGGGTGGCATGCTGGATGAATTTGGATTGAACGATACGGTAAAACAGCGCCTGCAGCAATATGGAAATCTTGCTGCTGATCTTCATGTTGATATGCACGAATGCATCGGGCATGCAAGTGGCCAGATAAACCAGGGTGTAGAAACTACAGATAAAACATTAAAGAATTATGCATCCTGCCTGGAAGAGGCACGTGCAGATCTTGTAGCACTTTATTATATTATGGATCAAAAACTCGTTGACATTGGCGTCTCTCCTTCTATTGAAGTTGGGAAAGCCCAATATGACAGTTACATGCTGAATGGATTGATGACACAACTTGTCAGGTTAAAACCCGGTGCGCAACTGGAAGAAGCTCATATGCGCAACAGGCAATTGAATGCAAGATGGGCCTACGAAAAAGGCAAGGCAGCGCATGTTGTTGAATTTGTAAAAAAAGACGGGAAGACCTATATACGCATCAATGATTATAACAAGCTGAGGAATTTATTCGGGCAGCTTTTGAAAGAGATACAACGCATAAAGTCAGAAGGAGATTATAACGGTGGTAAGAGGCTTGTTGAAACTTATGGCGTAAAAGTAGATGCAGCATTGCACAATGAAATATTAAAACGCTTTGCTCCATTGAATGTGAAACCTTACCGTGGTTTTATCCAGCCTAAGCTGGTGCCTGTTATGAGTGGCGATAAGATCACTGATGTAAAGATCGAATACCCTCAAAGCTTTTACCAGCAAATGATCGAGTATGGCAAGAATTATTCATTGTTACCTATAAAGAATTAATAACATGGATTTTTTAGCACGAATTATACGAATTAAGAAAAAACACAAATACTGTTTTTAATTCGTGTAATTCGTGCTTTTTAATTCAAGTTTCGCAATGATATTATTCAAAATCAAATAAAGTAGCCGTAAAGATCCCCCTTTCCCTTTTTTTAAAGATGGCTTTCCAGTTGCCATTATACCTTATCAGCGAAGGCACGGTTAAATTCTTATACCGGCTCATCTGGACCTCCATGATAACTTTAAAATCGTATACTGTTGCATCATAGCTTAAAGAATAATTCCTTGCAACCACTTCATAAGTGCTGTCATTGAACCAGGTCGTCATTTCATCTATCACAACATCATCTTTACTGCCTGGCTTTACTTTCTGCTTGAAAATATAACAATAAGTACCCTGATAAAAATCCATATCAATACTCATATCATACCTGTCAGCCATCTCATCATCAAAAATGGCTGTCTTGTTGCTCATGAATGGTAATCCATCGATCCTCCTGCCGGGATTAAAGAACAGCATTTTCAATTGCTCTTTGTGTTTTTCCATCCCGCTTTTGCCCTCGGTTGAGATGATCCTGCCTTTTACAATATTGTCTTCGCCACAAACACTGTCTTTGGTAAAGAAAAGGCCTGCATACATATTTGCAGTATAATAGTTGAATTCGTGTGATCCATTATACATATCTCCTGTCGCCGCTTCATCGATCACCTGCATGGTCCTGCAATTGTTTCTGCGAATTTGTTTTGTTTTACTATACAATGATGCTTTCAATCCCCCCGACCTGTCAGTCATCCGGATATCATTCAACGCAGTATATCCCAGTATATGCAGGTTAAGGAAGGCTTTGTAAAAACTACTGTCATTTTTTATCCGTTCAATAAAAGTTGGAACATTAAGTTTATTGTCTATTACAACCTCGCTGAGGGTAATGACCTTTTTGCCGACGATAACACTTGTATCGCTGTTTGCCTGTCCTAATACATCCAAACAAAATAATAAGGAAAAAATTATGGCTGCCGAGACTTTCATCATACTGCAAAGTAATTGCAACTTTTTGGTAAAGAGGCTTATCAGCATATTTTTCTATATTTGGCAACTTAATAAAGTTTTATGAAAAAAATATCATTGTTATTTGCCGCCGTGATCCTTGTTAATATTTCCAATGCCCAGTCATCGATCAATGACAGCCTGCGGAACCATTATCAAAAGACCTATCAACAGGCATTGCAATACAATGATATAAATGTTGCCATCAATTCATTGCAGAATATCATTGCAGAAACTCCGGGCAATGCTGCCGTACCAATGAAAGATACCCTGGCGATGCTTTATTTTGCTTCCAAATCTTATTACTCATCTTTATTGTTATCAAAAGAAGTATTCCAGGCTAACCCTTCTAACATAAATGCATTGGCCAGGGCAGCAGAATGCAACCAGAATCTTGGTGAAACAAAAGAAGCTATAGCGGATTATGAAAAAGTTACCCCTGTCTTAAAGAATCCGTACTATTATTACCAGCTGGCAGTTTGCCAGTATGGATTGAAAAGAATAGTAGAATGTGAAGCTAACATCAGGCGGGTATTGGCCGACAGTAACAGTAATAAAATAGGCGTTAGCTTTACTTTACCAAACGGGGCAGAACAACAGGTCCCGGTAAGTGCAGCAGTTTTAAATATGGCAGCTGTTATGAAGATGGATACAAAAAATTATGCTGAAGCAAAGGCCTACCTGGAAAGTGCTTTAAAGATATTTCCTGATTTTGAAGGAGCTCGTCAAAACCTGAATTATTGCAATGAGAATTTGAAAAGCAGATCAACCAAACCAGCAGCAAATCCGAAAGGAAAAGGATAATTAAAATACCCGAACGCAGATCTGTATGATTATTAAGATTAACCCTGGTTTATCATAAAAATCAGGAGTAACTGCTTCCCATGTTTTCTATTTTGGAAATACCATCCTGTAATCTACATTCACCTTGCCCTTGGTAATATCATCAAGCTTACGTTTGAGTAAAGTGCGTTTTAAGGGTTTAATATGATCAATGAATAGCTTACCATCAATATGGTCATATTCATGCAGGATGATCCTTGCGGTCAAGCCAATAAACGTGGTCGTATGCGAAACAAAATTTTCGTCAACATAATTCAATGTCACCGATTCATTGCGGATTATATCTTCTCTTATTTTAGGTATACTGAGGCAACCTTCATTGTAACTCCATTCTTTGCCATTCAACTCAGCAATATGTGCGTTGATGAAAACAGCCTTAAAACCGGGTTCATCCGGGTATAAGCCTTTCTCGTCTTCGTCCTGGTTCTCAAAAATCTGTTGGCTGTCTATAACAAATAAGCGGATATCCTTGTTTACCTGTGGGGCAGCCAGCCCTACTCCATTGCTGTTATACATGGTTTCCCACATATCATCGATCAGCTTTTCAATGCCGGGGTAATCAGGGGTTATGTCAGCACAAACCTTTCGCAAAATCGGTGAGCCGTATGCAACTATCGGAAGGATCATTTAGTGATAATTATGAAGTTTTGTATTGTATTAAGGTGCAAAGTTAGCCCATATAGATTTATCATCCAACCCAGGCTTATATGGAATAAGAAATAAGAAAGCTGAAATAAGGAATAAGAAAGGTCGGGCTGCTTCTTTACTTTCTTATTTCGCATTCATTATTTTGTATTTCTTATTTACCCTGAAGATATTCCTGTAACAGGATCGTTGCCGCAATTTCATCAACTATTTTTTTATTGCGCCGGTCCTTTTTCTTCATACCCATTTCCAGCATAGCATCCTTAGCCATTTTAGAAGTATACCGCTCATCTACTTCTTTCACAGGCATTGCAGGAAATTCCTTTTTTATTTTCCTGATAGCTTCTACTGCCAGTGAAGTTCCATGGGTATCAGATTCATCCCAGTTTTTTGGCATACCTATAATGATAAGCTCTACGGATTCCTGTTGCAGGTATTTCTTTAAGAAAGGAATGAGTTCTTTTGATTCAATGGTTGTTAGGCCCGTTGCAATTATCTGTAAAGGATCAGTAACAGCGATGCCGGTCCGCTTTCCTCCATAATCTATCGCTAATATTCTTGCCATTTTTTATTTTGAAATTGGATTTTTATGGTGATTAACATCTTAACAGATATCACAATGATCGGCGTTCCTTTATTTTAAAAACAGGTCTAATAAAACAAATACAGCAAATACAACTGATGCAATACCATTAGCTGTCATGAATGCTATATTCACCCTGCGAAGGTCATTTGGCTTTACAATGGAATGCTGGTAAACAAGCATCCCCACAAATACTGTGATCCCTGTCCAATACCATAAGCCAAACCTTCCATAAATACCCGCCCACACAATACATATTGCTGATAAAATGTGAAGCAATTCGGAAACCCTCAAAGCTTTTACTTTACCAACTACTGCAGGAATGGAATGCAGTTTATTTATCCTGTCAAATTCTTCATCCTGTAATGCATAGATTATATCAAAGCCGCTTACCCAAAATAAAACGGTCCATGAGAATAATACAGGCAGGACATCAAACTTACCCGTAACGGCCAAATAAGCTCCAATAGGTGCAAGGCTTAAGCCTGCACCCAGCACCAAATGGCACAATGCAGTAAATCGCTTGGTATAACTATAAAATAATACCACAAACAATGCAACAAAACTTAAATAAAAGCAAAGGGGGTTGATGAGCCAGCAGCAAACAATGAATGCAATGCAATTAAGGATAACAAAAATCAATGCATTATTTGCTTTAACGATCCCTGCAGGTATCTCACGGATTGCAGTACGTGGATTCTTCGCATCAAAGTTTTTATCCAGCCAGCGATTGAAAGCCATAGCTGCAGAACGGGCGAATATCATGCAAAGGATGACAAGAATGAAAACAGGCGCATATCGTATATGCCATGGCGCAGAATTGATAATATTGGTTTCTGATTCTTTTTTAAATGCACCCAAAAAAAATCCTATCAATGCAAATGGCATTGCAAAGATCGTATGAGAGAATTTTATGAGAGAGAGATAATTTTTTACTGTCGTCATTTAAAGAAATATCAATTTTTTAATACTCAACACTCAATATTCAATTTTCAAATAAATTCCTGAAATGAGGAAAGCTGGTTCCCCCTTCAGGGGGCTGAGGAGGTATTCATCCTCGTTCTAACGATCTCCCACAATACCACACCCGCAGCCGTTGCAATATTCAGCGAATGTTTCATTCCAAGTTGTGGGATCTCTATACAACCATCACACTGCAAGATCGTTTCCTGCTCCACCCCTGTAACTTCATTTCCAAAGATAACTGCGATCTTATCATCTTTTTTAAAATCCATTTGCTGGAGCGGGTGGCTATTCACTACCTGTTCCACCGCATATACTTTGTAACCGGTTGTTTTTAACTGAATGATCGCTTCTGAAGCATTGGGGAAATATTGCCAGTCTACAGAATCTTCTGCACCCAGCGCCGTCTTCTTTATTTCTTTATGAGGAGGTTTGGCTGTATAGCCAGTGATGTAAATGGCTTCAAGTAAAAATGCATCTGCGGTTCTGAACAGGCTACCCACATTGTAAGCACTTCTTACATTCTCTATGACCGCAATAACAGGAGTTTTTTCTGAACGCTTGAATTCTTCCACCGTCTTACGGTTCAGCTCATCCATGCTTAATTTCTGCATGAGGCAAAGTTAGTATTTAAAATAAAGTTTACAGCTTTTAAGAAAGCTGTAAACTTTATTTTAAGCAGTCTCTTTCTCCATTTTTGCAAATTTCTCATTGGCTTTTAATTCAGCATAATATTTTGCCGCCTGTACGAAATTTACAAATAAAGGATGTGGGTTTTCTACGGTGCTTTTTAGTTCAGGGTGGTATTGAACACCAATAAAGAAAGGATGGTTACTCATCTCTACGATCTCTACCAGTCCGGTTGCCGGGTTCTTACCACTGGGCATAAGTCCTGCATTTTGAAAATCATTTATATAATTGTTATTGAATTCCCAACGGTGGCGATGGCGCTCACTGATCTCGGCAGTTCCATAGATCCTGTATGCCAGGCTTCCTTCAGCGATCTCGCATGGATATGCACCTAAACGCATGGTGCCTCCCTTTTTCTTTATTTTTTTCTGTTCTTCCATCAATGCAATGACGGGGTAATTGGTTTTGGCATCCATTTCGGTTGAATTGGCTTCCTGCCACCCCAGCACATTTCTTGCATATTCAATTACGGCCATTTGCATTCCAAGGCAAATACCAAAAAACGGCATTTGATTTTCCCTTGCATATTTTACTGCAGTGATCTTTCCTTCCACACCCCTTGATCCAAATCCCGGCGCTACCAGTAATCCATCCAGTTCCTTTAATTTCTCGGAAACATTCTCATTGGTGATAAATTCGCTGTGCACATTTACGATCTGCACTTTACAATGATTGATGGCACCTGCGTGTACAAATGCTTCGAGGATGGATTTATATGCATCCTGCAATTCAATGTATTTTCCAATAAGTCCGATGGTAACCCTGCTCTTTGGATAATTTAATTTATCCAAAAATTCCCTCCACTTGGTAAGTTCGGGAGCGGCATAACCGTTTATTTGTAATTTTTTCAGTACGATCACATCAAGCCCTTCCTGCAACATTTTAAGCGGCACTTCATAAATGGTGCCGGCATCAATGGCTTCTATTACAGCATTGGGTTTTACATTACAGAATAAGGCGATCTTTCGTTTAAGCTCATCCGTTAAGGAATGTTCTGTACGGCATACGATCACATTCGGGCGAACGCCTTCCTGGCTCAATAAGCGTACACTGTGCTGGGTAGGTTTGGTCTTAAGTTCCTTAGCAGCTTTTAAATAGGGTATCAATGTCAAATGCACTACCATGCAATCTTCTTCGGGCATTTCCCATTGCAACTGGCGCACAGCTTCCACAAAGGGAAGACTTTCAATATCACCTACGGTACCGCCTAACTCTGTGATCACGATATCAAATTCCCCCGATTCACCCAACAGCATCATCCTTCTTTTGATCTCATCGGTGATATGAGGAACTACCTGCACTGTTTTACCAAGGTATTCTCCTTCTCTTTCTTTATTGATAACAGTCTGGTATATACGGCCTGTAGTAACATTATTGGCTTGCGAGGTAGGTATATTCAGGAATCTTTCATAGTGGCCAAGGTCGAGGTCAGTTTCAGCGCCATCATCGGTTACATAGCATTCGCCGTGTTCGTACGGATTCAATGTTCCGGGATCTACATTGATATAAGGGTCAAATTTCTGGATGGTCACTTTGAGGCCCCTGCTTTGCAGGAGTTTTGCAAGTGATGCAGCAATAATGCCCTTACCCAATGACGATGTAACACCTCCGGTTACAAAAATATACTTGGCCATTTTATATAAATTATCCGTTTTAAAAAAATCAAAGAAATTTTTATGTAACCAGCTGTAAACCTTTACTCAACTGCATTGGCGTCGCACTCTTTTACAAAATGCCTTTGCTCAGCTAACCATAACTAATGTGAACTATGTGACCGGAGGGATGAAAATAAAATCCTAGAGGTCATGCAAAGATAAAGCGAATATTCGGGAGGATGAAATTAGAGAGCGTTTTTTTGAAAAAAGAGCTCACAAAATGTATTTTTATAATATAGTTCCCGGTCATAAAAGGGATAAAACCTATTAATACCATGAAACAAGTACTGGTTTGTTGGTTTGCCTTAGTGCCAATCTTTTCATTTTCACAAATAAATGCATCAGAGTTAAAATCAAGTGCCTTTGTAGACCTGCCACTGGAGCTGGATTCGACCAACCTTTCGGATAAGATCAGTTTAAGTGGATTTTCTATGCTGGATGCACGTGATGACAGCAGCGATATTGGATATTTTATTAAGAAAACCGGGATCACGCTAAATAAAAGAACTTTACAACGATACCGCTTTGATCGGGGGTTTGTTCCTTCACTTACGGGCTGGTTTACCCATTATCTTCATGTCGACGGGCAAAACAGGTCAGGTATAACCCTGTTTGCAAATATTAAAAAACTCCGGTATTCAGAGCAAATAATTCCGGTAACAATTGGTGGCCGCGAATCCCAGCCAAATACAGGTTGGTGGGATGAAGGGGTAATAATTAAAATTGAATACTTTCTTCTTAAAGACAGCCTTTTTTCACCACTATACCGGTATGATTCGATCCTTGCAGTGCCTGAAGTAGCAGGTTTTAGTACGGGCGCATTCTTTAAGGCCGCACTCATATCTTCTGTAAAAAAAATATTTACGCTTAACCTGGATTCAGCAATAGCTGTTGGGAGAAAATTACATTATAGTGATATACTCAGGATAAATAACCAGCGATATAAATTTCCAGTCTATGAAGCAACTGTTTACAACAAAGGAGTCTACAAAACTTTTGAAGAATTTAAAATGAATGTACCTTTTATTAAACAGTATGAATTCAAAAGTGGAAAGCTTGGTGATATACTTTATGTAACGGAAAATGGAAAAGAGTTCCCCGTACGTGATGTATGGGGATATTGTGACGGCAAAGAATTTTACATTAATTCAGGCGATAAATATTCAAGATTAGAAAGAACAGGGAACGGCTTTTATTTTGAAGGGATCAAATCGCTAACGAGGGTTCAAAGAACACCTGTTGGGCAATCATATTTCGATGCCAAAACTACTTCGGGTTTGAAAGAAACAAAATTTAAAAAATATATCAGTGTTTTCCAGGTGGATATGGAAACAGGCGAAGTATATTAGCCTTTCACAATTTTATTATAACTTGTTGCAATCCCTTTTATCAAAGACGAGCTGAAACCCTGGTGTTCCATTTCATTCAGCCCTGCAATGGTACAGCCCTTTGGTGTCGTCACTTTATCGATCTCCTGCTCGGGATGGGTTCCTTTTTCCAATAACAATTCAGCTGCTCCCTTCACTGTTTGTGCAGCAATGAGGCTGGCCGTTGTTGCATCAAAACCGATCTCGATACCTCCCTGTATATTGGCACGTATGTAACGCATGGCATAAGCTGTGCCACATGCACCCAATACTGTAGCAGCAT
This sequence comes from Ferruginibacter sp., assembly GCA_040006715.1. Lineage (GTDB taxonomy): Bacteria > Bacteroidota > Bacteroidia > Chitinophagales > Chitinophagaceae > Ferruginibacter. The sequence continues at coordinate 95,465 of JBDTWL010000003.1, forward strand.
CCATCAGGTTCTCATTGATCATGGCAACCTTACCCAGTGTTGAGAATAATTTTGTAACAAAACTGATCTGTGCTGCAGCAGCATTGTTGAAACTTAAACAGGTCATGCTTTGCTGGATAGCGATCGCTGTATTTGGCATGGCACGAAATACCGGGAGTTTCTTTTCAATCGTGGCTTCAAGGTCCTTTATCAATACCCCCGTTACAACAGAGACCAATATATGTTTTGATGTCAATTCCTTTTTAAAGCTATTCAGCACTTCAGTGACCTGGTAAGGTTTTACTGCGAGTATGATTATTTCTGACTTCCTGACCGCATCACTATTAACAGAAGTAACTTTTACGCCACGGCCCCCGAGTTGCTTAAGTGTTGCAGTATTTCTTTTGGTGATAATAATATCCGTTGCCTTGCAAAATTTACTTTTTAACAATCCTTCTGCAATAGCAGAGCCCAGGTTCCCCCCGCCGATGATGGCAATTTTTTTATTCATAATAAGCTTTTTTACCACAGAGTAATAAGGAGTTTTTTTCACAGAGTAAAAAGAGTTGCTCTGTGTATTCACTCTGTGCAACTCTGTGGTTGATCAACAAAAACAGTTCGTGGAAAGATAATTTTTTACATAATCTCCTACTCCGTCTTCCAGCGAATAAAAATCCTCGCCGTAGCCGGCATCTTTTAATTTCTGCATATTGGCTTCAGTGAAATATTGATACTTATCCCTGATATCTTCAGGCATGTCTATGAAATCGATCTTTGCAGGAATATCCAGTGCTGAATAAGTTGCATTTACCAGGTCGGTAAAACTTCTCGCCTTCCCGGTGCCAAGATTATAAATAGATGAAGGCAGTTTAGTTTCCATCATCCAGTAACATACTTTCAAAATATCTTTTACATAAATAAAATCACGCAATTGCTCCCCGTCCTTAAATCCTTCCTTGTGTGATCTGAATAATTTCACCTGGCCTTCTTTCCTGATCTGGTTGTAGGAATGAAAGATAACACTTGCCATGCGTTTTTTATGGTATTCATTGGGCCCGTAAACATTGAAGAATTTTAAGCCGGCCCAGAATGGCGGGTGGTCTTCCTGGTGCAAAACCCATTTATCAAATTCATTTTTTGAAATGCCATAGGGGTTCAATGGTTTTAATATTTCCACTACAGCATGATCGTCATTATATCCCATTTGCCCATCCCCGTAAGTAGCTGCAGAAGATGCATAGACCAACGGGATATTATTAATGGTACAATAATTCCACATTTTTTGGGAATAATCTACATTCAGGTGCTGGTGTATGGCATAATTGAATTCTGTTGTGTCGGTACGAGCCCCAAGATGGAAGACAAAATCCACTTCGTTTTTTTCCTTACCGATCCATTCAAAGAAATTTTCCCTTTCAACCCTTACCCTGTATTTTTTATGCAGGAGGTTCAATTCTTTTTCTTCATCATCAAATTCATCAACCAGGATAAGGTCCTCAAATCCTTTATCATTTAAAAACCCAACCAGGCAGCTTCCAATAAATCCTGCAGCACCTGTAATAATTATGGTAGCATCTTTTTTCATCATGTCAATTTAAATAGGGCTCAATGCTGATTCTGCAGCTTCTCCTTTTAATAAATTCGAAATTGCGTCATCATACTTCTCTTTCCATTCATTGATACGGCCCCAGTTCTCATTATCAACGATCACTTCATTGGCTGTTACTTTTCCTATTTCTGAAAAAGGAACGTTCATTGATCGCAATAGTTCCACGAAAACGTGTTTGTTATTATGATCCATCGAGACCACTACCCTTCCCTGCGCTTCACCAAACCAATAGGCATCTTTTCTTATTCCAATCGCTTTCTCAACAACATCAAACCCCAACCCACGATTGAAACCACTCTCAACCAATGTAATGAACAAGCCGCCTTCACTCACATCATGTGCTGAAATGATCAGTTTATTTTTTATCAATAACTGAACTGCCTGTTGCATATTAAATTCTTCATCCAGGTCAAAATAAGGACAGGGGGAAAATTCCGTTCCAACAATTTTATGCAGGTATTCCGAAGAATTGATGTCATTCCTGCTTTCCCCAATGAGGTAAATAAGGTCACCGGGGTTTTTAAAATCCATTGTCATCTTTTCATCCACAGTGTTCAGCAATCCTACCATCCCGATCGTTGGTGTGGGATATACCGGCCCATCGGGCGATTGATTATAAAAACTCACATTTCCACCGGTGACGGGCGTATCAAATTTCCTGCAGGCATCTCCCATTCCTTTTATTGCATGTACGAACTGGTAGTAGACTTCCGGTTCGTAAGGATTGCCAAAATTCAGGCAATTTGTTACCCCCAATGGCTGGCCGCCGCTGCAGACAATATTCCTGGCTGCTTCAGCCACTGCGATCATCGTACCTTTGTAAGGATCAGCATAAACATAACGGCTATTGCAATCAGTCGTTAATGCCAGCGCCTTGCTGGTTGGCTTTGCGATCACAACAGCAGCATCGCTGGGACCATTGGTACTGGTATTGCCTGCACCAACCATACTGTCATATTGTTCATAAACCCAACGCTTACTCGCAATGTTTGGAAGTTGTACCAATTGTGTTGCTATGATCTTCATATCTTCCGGAACGGGTATACGGTCAGCATCGAATGCTTCTGTTTTTTTTAGGTAAGCAGGCTTGGTATATGCTCTTTCATATTGCGGCGCCCCGCCACCAAGTACAAGTTCTACTGCAGGCAATACTGCCTCCAGTTCTCCATCCATGAAAAAATTCAATAAGCCATCCGTGGTCACATCACCAATATGGCTGCAAGGAAGGTCCCATTTTTTAAATATTTTCAACACGGCATCTTCTTCTCCCTTTTTCACTACAAGCAACATGCGCTCCTGGCTTTCACTGAGCAATAGCTCCCATGCCTTCATCCCTTTTTGGCGGGTAGGCACTTTATCCAAATGAATATTCATACCGGAATTCCCTTTAGCGCTCATTTCAGCGGTGGAACAAATGATCCCTGCTGCTCCCATGTCCTGCATACCTACTACAGCGCCGGTTTGCATCACTTCCAGGCAGGCTTCGAGTAATTTTTTTTCCTGGAAAGGATCGCCAACCTGTACCGCGGGGAGGTCTTCTGCACTATCGGCAGTGATCTCGGCACTGGCAAATGAGGCACCTCCTATTCCATCTTTACCAGTTGCACTTCCTACAAAAAAAACAGGATTGCCTTGTCCTTCGGCAGTTGCTGAAACGGTTTCTCCGTTCTTTAATATACCAACACTCATGGCATTGACTAACGGGTTGGTATGATAGCAATCTTCAAAATATATCTCGCCGCCAACTGTTGGAACGCCAAAACAATTTCCATAGTGCCCGATGCCATGTACAACGCCTGCCAGCAGGTGTTGTGTTTTGGCATCATTGATATCACCGAAGCGAAGGGAGTTCAAAGATGCGATCGGCCGGGCACCCATGGTAAAAATATCACGGTTGATCCCGCCAACACCGGTAGCAGCTCCCTGGAAAGGTTCAATGGCAGATGGATGATTGTGCGATTCAATTTTGAATACCACTCCGTATCCATCTCCTATGTCCATCAAACCTGCATTTTCCTCGCCTGCTTTTACAAGCATCTTTTTACCGTCGCGTGGCAATGTTTTCAGCCATTTAATGGAGTTCTTATAGCTGCAATGTTCACTCCACATCCCGCTAAAGGCACATAGTTCTGTGAAATTGGGTGTTCTTCCAAGCTTTTGTTTTATCAGCTCAAATTCTTCTGCTGTTATCCTGAGTTGAGCGGCTGTATTTGCTGTAATTTCCATAATCGTGGCTGAAGAAATGTTTGAAGCGCAAAGGTACAAATAGCAAATCTTTATACAGGAGATGAAAAGCAAATATTTTAACTAACTTCCCACATCCAAATTTTATACCCCTTGTATTATCTGCTATTTACAATTTACCTTACCATTGGTTGTTTTTTCATTACGCGTATCTCATTTATTAAGCAGGCAGGATTAGCTACCCGGTTACTATTGGCATTGTTCCTGTTGAAAATATCCGCAGGTGTTTTGATCGGCTGGATGTCCCAAAAATTCTATCCGCAGGGAAGCGATTACTGGGGGCTAAATGTAGCAGGCTGGAATGAATACCAACTGATGTTATCTGATCCGAAGCGGTTCTTCACCGACATTTTCAGTTCGGCTTACCAAAATGGTTATGATGGCTTTTTCAGGTCAACAGGATCTTATTGGAATGACTTAAAGAATAACCTGATCATAAAAACACTCGCCTGTTGTAATATTTTCACCCGGGGGAATTATTATATAAACAGTCTTTTTTTCAATTTTGTGGGATTCTTTGCTCATGTTGCGTTGTACAGGGTATTTGCAGATATCTTCCGGAACAAGAAATGGCCTGTTATCATTGGTTGCTTTCTTTTACCATCAACCTTATATTTTTCATCCGGTATACACAAAGACCTTGTTGTATTTACTTTACTAGGTTTCTATGCTTATGCATTGTATTTCTCATTTCGAAATAAATTAACGGTGAAATATTTATTTACGATATCCCTCACTTTATTTGCACTTTTATTGGTAAGAAATTTTGTAGCGATCGCACTTTTTCCTACCAGTATTGCATTCATCATCTGCAAAAAAACCAAATTCAATCGCCTGGCAATTTTCATGGCTACTTATCTTACCGTTCTTTCCATATTACTGTTGGTACAACTGGTAAAGCCATCTTTCCAACCCCTAAAAATAATCACTCAAAAACAACGGGATTTTTTTGAACTTCCTTATGCTACATCCCAACTGGATACGCATGTTTTAGAACCCAATTATAAAAGCCTGGCGAAAAATATGCCGCAGGCAATGAATCACAGTATGCTTCGGCCTTATTTATGGGAACACCCGACAAACTTTTTGATCCCCCTGGCTTTAGAGCTATTTATCTACCAGGCATTGTTCATCATCATGCTTATCTGGTATCAAAAAAACGATGATCCCTTGAATGCTTTTATATTATTTGGGGTCTTTCTATCCATATCCCTGTTGCTATTTACCGGTTATATTGTGCCAAATACCGGATCCATCGTCCGTTATCGTAGTTTATACCTGCCCTTCCTTATCACACCTGTCCTTTGCCTCATCAATTGGAAGAAATTAAGTATTAGAACACATTAAATAATATAATATATATTATATTTTTCCACATTTAGCTCTAATTTTAAGATCATCCGCAAAATAAATCTCATTTATAAAAATAAATTTCGTTTTTTTACGTCATAAAGCTAAAAAAAATGAATTCTTTACGTTTTAATGCGATTGACAAGTTAAGTAAAAATGCCTCTAATGGTGGAGCTGATTCAGCTGCCAGGATCACTTCTATCTTTAATGAGAATGTATTTACATTAAAAACAGCCAGGCATTATTTAAGTGATGATGCGTATAAAAGCTTATTGGCATCAACCCTGGGAGGTAAAAAAATAGACCGTGCCATGGGAAACAATATTGCGAATGGCTTAAGGTCCTGGGCCGAAGAAAAAGGCGTTACCCATTTTACCCATTGGTTTCAACCACTCACGGGGTTATCTGCCGAAAAGCATGATTCGTTCTTTACTTTAAAAGGAGATGGCACTCCTATCGAAGAATTTGAAGGAGCTGCTTTGATACAACAGGAACCGGATGCTTCATCCTTTCCGAGCGGGGGGTTAAGGGCAACATTCGAAGCACGTGGCTATACAGCATGGGACCCATCCTCACCGGCCTTCATCATGGAGATAGGCAATGGGAAAACACTTTGTATACCTACCATATTCGTTTCCTATACAGGAGAATCATTGGATACCAAAACGCCTTTGTTAAAAGCATTGGTTGCATTGGATAAAGCGGCAGTTGATGTGTGCCAGTATTTCGATAAGAACATTTCAAAAGTAAATGCAACACTTGGATGGGAACAGGAATATTTTGTTGTTGATGCAGGCCTTGCAACTGCCAGGCCCGACCTGTTACTCACAGGAAGGACCGTTTTTGGCCATGCTCCTGCAAAAGGCCAGCAACTGGAAGATCATTATTTCGGTGCCATACCTGAACGCGTATACGCATTTATGAGGGACTTTGAACAGGAATCATACAAACTGGGTATTCCTTTGCGCACAAGGCACAATGAAGTAGCTCCCGCACAATTTGAATGTGCGCCTATATATGAAGAAACAAACCTGGCGGTTGATCACAACACCTTATTGATGGATATCATGACCCGCGTGGCTAAACGCCACAACCTGTTGGTACTGCTTCATGAAAAACCATTTGCCGGCATCAACGGAAGCGGCAAACACAATAACTGGAGCATGAGTACCGATACGGGTATAAACCTGCTGGGACCGGGCAAAACACCCAAGACCAACCTGATGTTCCTGACCTTTTTTGTAAATACGATCAAAGCAGTTCATGATTATGCTGAATTGATAAGGGCATCCATTGCAAGCGCAGGCAATGATCACAGGCTGGGAGCCAACGAGGCGCCACCGGCGATCATCTCAATTTTCATCGGCAAATATTTAACAGACGTATTGAACCAGGTTGAAAAAAGGGTAAGCGGGGATTTTGATGAGCAGGATGAAGCTATCCTGAAGCTGGATATCCATAAAAGCATTCCTGAACTGATGCTTGATAATACTGACAGGAACCGTACATCACCTTTCGCATTTACCGGAAATAAATTTGAATTCCGTGCGGTAGGCTCTTCGGCCAATTGCGCAGGCCCAATGACCACGCTGAATGCGATCATGGCAGAAACACTGAAGAATTTTAAAACAGAAGTTGATGGCCATATTGAAAAAGGAGAAAAGAAGGAAGTTGCTATCATGCAGGTGATCCAAAAATATATAGTAGATAGCAAAAAAGTATTGTTTGAAGGCGATGGCTATAGCGATGACTGGGAGAAAGAAGCTAAGAAAAGGGGCCTGCCAAATGTAAAAACAACCCCACTTGCTCTGGATGCCTACATAAGTGATAAGGCAAAAAAATTATTTACTGATAACCTGATCTACAAACTTCCTGAACTGGAAGCAAGGCACGAGATCATGCTGGAAGCTTATATTAAAAAAGTACAGATAGAAGCAAGGGTAATGGGTGATCTTGCAACAACCTATATCATCCCCTCTGCTATCAAGTACCAAAACGTACTGATCGATAATATTCGGGGGTTAAAAGAGGCAGGCCTTGGTGAAGCTGCTTATGCAAACCAGAAGCAGATCCTGTCAAAGATCAGCGAACACGTGAATACGATCAGCGATAGCGTGGAAAAAATGATCGAAGAAAGAAGGAAGGCAAATGAAATTGAAGATAACAGGGACAAAGCAATAGCTTATTGCGACAATGTCAAAGAAAAATACTTCGATTTGATCCGGTACAATGTAGATAAACTTGAACTGATGGTAGATGATGCATTCTGGATGCTTCCAAAATACCGCGAGATCTTGTTTTTAAGATAATTCAAACCATATGATAAATAAAAGCCCCCTCAATGACGGGGGTTTTTTATTTTTGCAATTAAACTTTAGTCTATATAAACAATCTATAAGCCACAAAAAAAATAATATGAAAAAATATATCGGAATAGCCCTATGCATAATGATCTGCAATGAATCCCATGCACAAATTCAAAGAACCGTTGTAAAACAAAAACCGGATTCAACCGCTACAGAACAGGTAGCTGATAAAAAAACTGACTCGAGAAAAGAGATCTTCCGGGAACTTGATCTTACCAAAGAGCAAAAAGTAAAAATGAAGGAGATCAATCAATCCATGAAAGCATCCAAAGAAACTATAGAAAATGACGCAGCTTTGTCCGATCCTCAAAAGAAAGAAAAATTAAAGACACTTAGAAAAGAACAGGCAATAAAAATACAGGCAATACTCACTGAAGAACAAAAAATAAAATTCAGGGAACTGAAAACCAAAAACAAAGATAACGGGTAACCTTAAATTCTAAATTCCTTAACGTAAGGTTCTGTATTTTTAATCCATGAAAAAATGTTTTTTCGTTTTAATACCCTTATTTGCATTCGCCAGTTCTGCAATAAATGCCCAGGGAAAAAATTTTGCATCAGTTGATACATATGTAAGGCAACTTGGCCCGCTTAATAATTTGAATGTTGCCACGATCGCTGATACCCTAACCAGGAAGTTCCCCGAGAAGTACGATAAAGCCAGGGCTATTTTTTACTGGATAGCCAATAATATTGAAATTGATCCAAAAGCTACCAAGGCAAATGATAACAAGCGGTCAGATCCTGTCGACGTGGTCCAGTTGCGGAAAGCAACACCCACCGGTTTTGCATTGTTGGTGCAGGAAATGTGCAGCATGGCCAATATACGATGCCTTACAGCAGATGGCTATGTTAAAAACAATGCCAAAGACATTAATAATAAGATCGATGAAGTGAACCATACCTGGAATGTGGTACAACTGGGCCAAAGCCCCGAGCAGTGGTATTATATTGATGCTGCGAAAGCCAGCGGTTTTACAGATGTAAAAATGACAGGCTTTACAAGGCTTTTTACCAGTGAATACTTTTTTGCTGATAGATCATTGTTCAACTTAGATCATTACCCTGATAACGAGGCATGGCAATTGGGTGGTGGACCCAAAAGTTTAAAGGAATTTTATTCATTGCCTGTTATCAGCAATGCAGCTTATAAATATGGTTTGCAAAAACCTAAACCGATGAATGGCTATGTTAAGACCAGGCTAAGGGTCCCTACCAGTTTTAGTTTTACTTACAATGATACGATCCCTATAAAAAATATTTTCCTGGTCATGGGTGATGATAAAAAGTTATTGAGATCCGAACCGATAGATTTCAAAGACAGTAATGGTAGTATCAGTTTCACTTACAAGTTTAAAATTGCCGATGCCTATCCTGTGAGAATTTTTGCAGATGATAAGGAACTCATGCAGTATTATGTTGAAGTGGAAGATTGATCATAATCTATAACCTGTAATGTTTCAATAAACTCAAGTTGACTACTCAGTCAGCCTGAGGCTGTCTAAGGCGGATCACAGATAAGGCTATATCTCTTTTTTCTGCAGCTGCATCATCTGCGAAAAGCTCAACTTCTTTGAAAATGCATTTATAGCCAACGCTATCCGTTTTGCTTTTGTAGTATCCGTCCTGGCACTTTCGATCCATTTTGAATAATAATTTTGATGGGAGCCGGGGAGTTTTTTAAAATACTCAAGTGCTCCCGGATCATCTTCCATACATTCCAGTAAGGTTGCTGAAATTTTAACCGGGGTATTGTCAACATCCAGTGATAATTTAACCGCATCCCCTTTTCTTTTCAGGAGTGCTTTCCGCATAACGGCATTCACAGGCATAATAAAATCCCCCTCACCCATTGGCAGCAAAGCCACCGACTTGATCTTATACTCATCGATCGTACCTTTTATCCTGAATGATCTTTTATATCCCGGTTTAAGCTTGTTGGCAATTTTTTGAGGTATTGTAATGTAGGTCCAGCCGGTCTTTTCACCTTGCTTATCAAATTTCAGTAATATGGTTTTAAAAACGATCATTTTTGCCACTTATTCACTGATCTTATCTTTTATTGTTTAAACGGACCATAGAACCAAATTACTCAAAGAATATTAAAATAAAAAACCTCCGTTGTTCACGGAGGTTTTTTATTTTATATTTTTTTAAAAGCTAATAATAGTGTTCCATTTATCATTCCGATGTAAGCAGAATCTCAAAAGAAATGCTTCGTTACTAAGCATGACAAGAGAATCATCTGCATGACAAAAGATCAAGCTGCTTTTTGTTTTACCGGTGTTTTCTTTTTTACTTTTTTCAGTGCTGCATCGATCGCTTTACTTAATTCTTCGTAAGTAGGTTTTCCTGTTACTAAAACGCCATTTACAAAAAATGTAGGAACATCTTTTACTCCCCTGTCAAGCCCTTCTCTCAGATCGCCCTGTACCTGCCATCCGTAAGTTGCGTTTACCAACTCATCAAGGAAACGTTTGTTATTAACACCAGCTTCTTTTGAATGCAATTTCAAACTGGTAGTACCCAGGTTCCTGCGATTAGCAAAAAGTATATTGTGCATTTCCCAGAATTTACCGTCCTGCGCAGTTGCAACTGCCGCTTCTCCGGCTTTCAATGCACGTTGGTGAATATTTGTCATGGGAAAATGCCTGAAATTAAACCTGATCTTACCTTCATAATCCTGGAGTAATTTTTTTACTACTTCGTTAGCCTTTGCACAAGCCTCACTTTCATATTCGCCAAACTCTTCCAAAGTAACTTCTGCTTTCACATTACCTACAAATACATCTCTTGGTTCTATTATTTCAACCACTTCTTTTTTGAATGCCATAGTATCTCCTTTTGTTTCTTAAGAGCGCTGTCATATATTTTAAAACAGCAACACATTATTAAAATTTATTAATTATTCATTATTTATATCTGAATCGGATGAAGATAGTATATTTTAAAGTGCTATGAAAACCCTCTATTGAATTTTTATGAACAGCCCTGTTAAGTCATTGATCCATAATTAAATAGGATTTGTTATTTTATTTTACAGCTCAATAATTTAAACTACTTCAGTCACAACTGCCTCATTTCTAAAAACCACGGTCCCATCAAAAACATCAACCAAAACCGGCCTTGTCTTATCAATATCACCTGCCAGGATACGCTTGCTTAACCGGTTTATGATCTCTTTTTGAATCAGCCTTTTTAAAGGCCTTGCGCCAAATTGAGGATCGTACCCGTTCTCAGCCAGGTAATCCAGTGCATATTCACTGAACCGAAGATCAATGCCATTCTGAGCTACTAACTTCTTTAACCCCTCTAGCTGGATACTGATGATTCCTTTGATCTCCTTTTTCATAAGTGGCTGGAACATGATGATCTCGTCGATCCTGTTCAAAAATTCCGGTCTGATCGTTTGTCTCAACAGGTTCATTACTTCAGCCTTGGTACCCTCTACCACGTCTTGCTTATTTTTTTCGGTTACCTTTTCAAAATTATCCTGTATGATCTGGCTGCCCATATTACTCGTCATGATAATGATGGTATTCTTAAAATTCACCACCCTGCCTTTATTATCAGTAAGCCTTCCATCATCCAGTACCTGCAGCAAAATATTAAATACATCCGGGTGCGCCTTTTCTATTTCATCCAGCAATACAACGGAATAAGGTTTACGCCTCACTGCTTCTGTTAACTGTCCTCCCTCATCATAACCAACATAACCCGGAGGTGCACCAACCATCCTGCTTACTGAATGTTTCTCCTGGTACTCACTCATGTCTATCCTTGTCATCATGTTTTCATCGTCAAATAAATAATCAGCCAAAGCTTTTGCCAGTTCTGTTTTACCAACACCCGTTGTTCCTAGAAATATGAATGAACCGATCGGCTTGCGTGGGTCCTGTAAACCGGCACGGCTGCGCCGGATCGCATCTGATACTGCTTCAATGGCCTCATCCTGGCCTACTACCCTTTTATGCAGTTCTTCTTCAAGATGAAGTAATTTTTCCCTTTCACTTTGCAGCATTTTCATAACAGGGATACCTGTTGCTTTTGCGATACTTTCTGCAATATCTTCGGCATCTACTTCTTCTTTAAGCAATCTTTTTTCTGAAAGGCCAGACAATTGTTTTGTCAGTTCTTCGATCAATTGTTCCTGTTCTTTTACTTTACCATATCGTATCTCTGCAACTTTCCCGTAATCACCATTCCTTTCCGCCTGTTCGGCTTCCTGTTTTAATTGTTCGATAGTTGCCTTACCGTTTTGGATCTTTTCTACCAGTTCTTTTTCATCTTTCCATTTGGATTTATAGGTATCTCTTTCAACCGATAAATTAGCGATCTCGGTATTAAGTTCTTTTAATTTTGACTCGTCGTGCTCTCTTTTGATCGCTTCCCTTTCTATTTCCAACTGGCGTATCTGTCGTTCAAGCCTGTCAAGTTCCTCCGGCATAGAATTCATTTCAAGCCTTAGTTTAGCTGCACTTTCATCTATAAGGTCAATTGCCTTGTCCGGTAAAAAGCGATCTGTTATATACCGGTGAGATAATTCCACTGCAGCAATGATCGCTTCATCTTTGATGCGAACATGATGGTGGGTTTCGTACCTGTCTTTCAATCCACGTAAAATAGAAATGGCATCTTCCACGGATGGCTCGTCGATCATCACTTTTTGAAAACGGCGTTCCAATGCTTTATCTTTTTCAAAGAATTTCTGGTATTCAGACAAGGTGGTTGCGCCAATGGCTTTCAATTCACCCCGTGCCAAGGCAGGCTTTAAAATGTTGGCAGCATCCATGGCTCCATCTCCGCCACCTGCACCAACCAGGGTATGTATCTCATCAATAAATAAAATGATCTC
>JBDTWL010000004.1:0-101892 GCA_040006715.1 Ferruginibacter sp.
TGAAAAAATTTGGTTTTATAACAAACAAATATACCGTATCAGTTTTAATACTGTTGTGTTTATTGCTTGCCGATATCATTCTCCACAAAGGGATGAGCAGGGTTATCATCCCGTCATCTTTTTCTGAAAAGATCAAACCTGTAAACCTGCCGCTTTGTAATCAGCCTTTACTACAAAAAGATAAACATTGGGTCAAGGCAGTTGACAATATTGTATTGATGCAAAAACTTCCGGCAAATACTGCCGGAATAGAATGTGATGTATATTTTGATATGCTAAAAGATCATTTCGAGGTTTACCATGATTCTTCAGCTCCTGCTGTATTAAACCTTGATTCCTTACTGGCTGTTTATTCGGTAAAAAAACTTAACGCAAATGTCTGGCTCGATTTTAAAAATCTCACTGCTGAAAATTCAATCCGATCGTTGATCGAAATAACCAGGCTAAAAAATAAATACAAGCTTTTCAACCAGCTCATTGTTGAATCACATAACCCGCAATATTTAAAGGCTTTTTGTGATAGTGGTTATTTTACAAGTTACTATGTCCCTTCTTTCAACCCTTATAAGGCAACCGAAATTGAGGTCGTTCAGTTTACCGATTCCATACGCCATAACCTTACAAGATATCCCACCTCGGCCCTATCAGGCTATTATTTCCAGTACCCCGTTTTGAAGAGATTTTTCCCCAACTACCCGATACTAACCTGGGCTGATAATGCCTCCATAAGTGTTGTTTCTTATTTATTTAAAAGACAACTCGAAAACGAAGAAAGTATCAAAGTGATTTTATACCCCTTTAAAGATTGATCATCCAAATTGGCGTTGTATTTGTAATTACTAATCTAAACAAACAGCAAATACTATGGATATTAAAAAAATTTTGGTTGGATGCTTCATGATGATGGCATCCGGCACATTTGCGCAACAAACAGATATGTCGCTGATCCCTTACAGGCAGGGAGACAAATGGGGCTATGCAAATCCGGATAGAAAAGTTGTTATTGCGCCAAGATATTCTGAGGCAAACTGGTTCTCTGAAGGTTATGCCAGCGTAAAAATTGGGAACAAGTACGGTTATATCAATAAAACGGGTACGCTTGTTATTCCTGCAAGGTACACGGTGGCAAAATCTTTCAGAAGAGGTTATATGCCTAATCCCAAAAAAGAAGGTGGCGATAGTGTCTTATTTGCCGGTGCTTCATTAGTAGCAAGTGGTGAAGAAATATGTATCAATACAAGAGGTATCAGGATGCCCCAATGTCCGGCGATCAATGAAAATTCGGTCCTGGAAAACAGGTTGCCGCTTAAAACAGTTGAAGTGGAAAAAACTTATTCCATACCCAACAACAATGGCTTGTTTGATAAGATCGTCGACGACTACAAAATTACCGGCAGTGATGAAACATATTATATAGCAATGAAAAATAGCCAGTATGGTGTTTTCAACAGCAAATTTGATACGATCATTCCTTTCCAATACAATTCTATAAAGGTTAACAGGAAAAGTGCAGTCCCTTTTTTACAGGTGAATAAAGGAGGCATGTATGGTGTGATGACAACAGACGGCAGAACATCCATTGCTCCTGAATATTCCAACCTCGCTATAGTGGATGGACAGGGAGGAAAAGAATATGTGATCATTCAAAAGGGAGGAAAAACATATGTAAAAGATATTACGAACAGGGATATCATTTCAACCGGTTATTCTGATATTGTTTATGATAATGGTGGTTTTATCATAACAGGCGATAACGACATGCGGGGATATTATTTTATGGACAATTCTGTCATCCAGCCAAAATACAAGGATGTTAAATGGGTGAATGGAACCAAATATTTAATGATAAAAACCTCCACAGGAAAGGTTGGTTATATCAATACCGCAGGAGATGAATATTTTGTTGAATAATCATAGTCTTGATTGAAAAAAAATTGCCCCGGACTTAAACCGGGGCAATTTTTTTTTAAATAGTTTTTCTTTTGCCCATAATTTAAAATCCATAACTTCGATTTTACAAATAGTTGTTTAACTAACTAATTTCACATGCCAAACAGGATCATAAAAAAAGTAGCCGTATTAGGAAGTGGTGTCATGGGCAGCCGTATCGCTGCACATTTTGCCGGTGTGGGCCTGCAGGTTCTTTTACTGGATATATTACCAAAAGATATTGCTGCAGATGCAAAGCCTGCAGAAAGAAATAAGATCGTAAATGATGCGCTGACTGCTGCGATCAAATCAAATCCTTCACCGGTCTATCATAAGGACGTAATTAAGAAGATCACAACGGGCAATTTTACTGATAATATGAAAGATATTGCCGCGGCCGATTGGATCATAGAAGTGGTTGTAGAGCGGCTTGATATCAAACAATCGATATTCACAGAAGTTGAAAAATACCGCCGTCCCGGGACATTGATCACTTCAAATACTTCCGGCATTCCCATTCACATGATGGCCCAAGGAAGAAGTGATGATTTTAAAAAGCATTTTTGCGGTACACATTTTTTTAATCCGCCACGCTACCTGAGATTACTGGAGATCATTCCTACTCCTTTTACAGATCCGGAAGTGGTAGACTTCTTAATGCACTATGGCGACCTATACCTCGGTAAAACAACGGTATTGTGCAAGGACAGCCCGGCATTCATAGCCAATCGGATTGGTGTATTTGGTATGATGGCCATTATGAATACAATGGAGAAATTGCAATTGAGTGTAGATGAAATTGATGCATTGACCGGGCCGGTGATCGGCAGGCCAAAATCAGCAACATTCCGCACAGCTGATGTGGTTGGCATAGATACATTGGTAAAAGTTGCCAAAGGTGTTTATGATAATTGCCCGAATGATGAAGCAAAAGAAAAGTTCATCATCCCGGCCTGGCTTAATAAAATGATCGAAAATAACTGGCTGGGAGACAAGACCGGGCAAGGATTTTTTAAGAAAATAAAAGGAGCGGATGGTTCCAAGGATATACAGGTACTTAACCTGCAAAACCTGGAATATGAGCCGCGTAAGAAACCAAAATTTGCAACGCTTGAAGCAGCCAAGCCGATCGAAGATCTGAACACAAGGCTTAAAGCGTTGTGTGCCGGGACAGATAAAGCAGGTGATTTTTACCGGCAGTTCCATTATTCCTTGTTCTCATATATTTCTCATCGCATACCGGAAATAAGCGATGAGGTTTACCGCGTAGATGATGCCATGATGGCCGGGTTCGGCTGGGAGATCGGTGCGTTTGAAAGCTGGGATACATTGGGCTTTGCCAAAACAACAGCCGCAATGAGGTCCGCAGGATATACTGTTGCGCCGTGGATCGATGAAATGCTTGCAAAGGGAATAGGATCATTTTATAAAGTTGAGGATGGTAAGCAATTGTATTACGATATCCCGTCACAGACTTATAAGGCAAAGCCTGGTGCTGATGCATTTATTGTGATGAAGAATTTTTCCCATCAAACCGTATGGAAGAACAGCGCCTGCCGCACTTATCATTTAGGGGACGATGTGCTGGGGTTAGAATGGTATACGAAAATGGGAAGTATTGCTGGCGAAGTATTGGAAGGTATCCAAAAGTCAATTGCACTTGCAGAAGAAAAATATAAAGGGTTGGTCATTGCCAATGAGGGATCGAATTTCAGTGCGGGAGCCAATGTAGGGATGATCTTCATGATGGCCATTGAACAGGATTATGATGAGATCGACATGGCCATCCGCCAGTTTCAAAATACGATGATGCGGGTTCGCTATTCATCCATACCGGTTGTGGTAGCGCCGCATGGGCTGGCATTGGGCGGTGCCTGCGAAATGAGCTTACATGCTGATAAAGTTATTGCAGCAGCAGAAACCTATACAGGGCTGGTAGAAGTCGGTATTGGTGTTATTCCCGGCGGCGGCGGAACAAAAGAATTTGTTTTACGGGCTGCAGATGAGATGCATAACGGTGAACCGGAAACGATCACATTACAGAACAGGTTTTTAACCATTGCCACTGCAAAGGTGGGCACTTCTGCTTATGAAGCTTATGACCTGGGGATCTATAGAAAAGGAACGGATGAAGTAAGCGTAAACATTGCCCGCCGCATTGCAGATGCAAAACAGGCGGTGATAAACCTGTATGATGATGGGTATGTAATGCCGGTACAGCGTACCGATATCAAAGTGCTTGGCCAGTCTGCATTGGGAGCTATGTACGCAGGCATCAATGGCATGTGGCGGGGAAAATATGCTACTGACCATGATGTGGTTGTTGCTAAAAAACTTGCCTATGTAATGTGCGGCGGTGACCTGAGTGAACAAACAACTGTAACCGAACAATATTTGCTGGACCTCGAAAGAGAAGCTTTCCTGAGCCTTACGGGTGAAAAGAAAACGCTGGAAAGGATACAAAGTGTTTTAAAGACTGGTAAGCCTTTAAGGAATTAACCAGTTTGGAGATTTGGAAATTTGGCATCGAATTACATCAGTGTGCAGCAGCAAAATAACTACCCTCGACAACTCACTGGCTGACAGCTAAAGTTGTCACAGTATTATAAGAATAGCCTGCAGCATAATCGTTCTATATTTGCATTATATTGTTATACAGATTCTCATACATTGGACAAAGTATTAATCATAGACGACGAAGAAAAAATCAGAACTCTTCTTTCTAAAATAATCAGCCTGGAAGGTTTTGAAGTGTTACAGGCGGCTGACTGCAAATCTGCACTGAAAAAATTTGAACAGCCGGACATAGACGTAATTATATGCGATGTGAAATTGCCGGACGGTAATGGTGTAGAGTTCTCAAAAATAATCAAAGAGAAAAACCCCGCAGCTGAAATTATTTTACTTACAGCTTATGGTAACATTCCCGACAGTGTGCAGGCAATAAAAAATGGCGCTTTTGATTATATTACAAAAGGCGATGACAACAATAAAATAATTCCCTTGCTCTATAAGGCAATAGAAAAAGTAAAATTAGCCAAACGGGTATTGCTGTTGGAAAAGCAATTGAATAACAGACATTCTTTCAATAATATTATTGGCAGATCAAAAACACTTAAAGCTGCAATTGATGCTGCCAAAAAAGTGTCTGCCACCGATGCCACTGTTTTGCTTACCGGGGAAACAGGAACGGGTAAGGAAGTATTTGCACAAGCCATTCACAATGCCAGCAGCAGGAACAAACAAAATTTTATTGCCATTAACTGTGCAGCGTTTAGTAAAGAGCTATTGGAAAACGAATTATTCGGGCATAAAGCCGGTGCATTTACCGGGGCTATAAAGGATACAAAGGGAATTTTTGAAGAAGCAAATAACGGCACCGTTTTTTTAGATGAAATCGGTGAAATGCCACATGATTTGCAAGCCAAATTGTTGAGGGTTTTAGAAACAGGTGAGTTCTTAAAAGTTGGAGACAGCAAGACAACGACCATCAATGTGCGGATCATTGCTGCTACCAACAAGGATTTGCAAAAAGAAATCGAAGCCGGTAATTTCAGGGAAGACCTTTTTTACCGGATCGCTGTTTTTCAAATTGCTTTACCTGCTTTAAGGGAAAGGGTAATTGATATTGAAGAACTGGCTATTTATTTTCTTCAACTTTTTGCCAACAAAACAAATAAAAAAAACCTGGCCTTTTCCAAATCCTATTTTGAGGCATTAAAGCAACATTCGTGGAAAGGCAATATCCGGGAACTAAAAAATGTTATAGAACGAAGTGTAATACTTACCGATGGCAGTGAATTAAATACCGATACCCTTCCGCCGGAATTCATGCAACATAATACCGGAACTTCTTATGGTAAACAGCTGTCGGCGTTTGACCTGGCAAGCGCTGAAAAGATCCATATCCAGAAAGTACTAAACTACAGTAACGGGAACAAAACAGAAACTGCCAAATTGCTTAATATTGCTTTGACTACGCTTTACCGGAAATTAGATGAATATAAGATCAGTTAAGATCATAGTAAAATGATAGCACAGCCCTTTCAAAACGAAAGGGTTTTTTATTCAAAAAAAATTCCGCCTTTTACACATATTTCCCTGTAATTATTACCCATCGTGCATTTCACCGGCAGCATATTTAAAATAAAGTCATTGGCATATGCTTTGGCATACTAGAGTCAAAATAAATCATATGAGACCATATTTCCAACTGGTGATGGTCAAGGCAAAAATATTATTCAAATAAAAAAATGAAACAATGCTTACAGTAATCCTTTATTTAGGCGGTATAGCCGGGTTTATATTATTCTATAAGTTCATTGACTGGTTTGAAAATATTTGAAAGTCATGGGCAGTATATTATTCATTCTTTAAAAATTAAAAGTAAAATGATCCTATTATTTATTATCGCGATCCTGGTTTTTATATACCTGTGTTACGTACTGGTAAAACCGGAAAAATTTTAAACTGGAATTTATCAGTTAATCATTCACTATAACCCTTCACAATTTATTATTATGAATACGGAAATTTTAGGCATTTTGTTCATGTACCTGCTTACAGTTGCACTGGCTATACCCCTGGGAAAGTATATAGGAAAAGTATTTGAAGGAGACAAGACATGGCTTGACCGTTTGTTCAATCCTGTTGACAGAGCATTCTTTAAGCTTGGTGGCATTGATCCTCAAAAAGAAATGAACTGGAAGCAACAGCTGCTGGCTTTGCTCACCATTAATCTTATTTGGTTTTTACTGTCAATGTTTGTACTGATGAATATGGGTTGGTTACCGCTTAACCCCGATGCCAATCCTTCTATGACTGCAGACCTTGCCTTTAATACATCTGTAAGTTTTGTTAGCAATACAAACCTGCAGCACTATTCAGGCGAAACAGGATTGTCATACCTGGGGCAAATGATATTAATGCTCTGGCAATTTATAAGTGCTGCTACAGGAATAGCCATTTGTGCAGTTGTTTTTAAGGCTATGAAAGAAAGAACAACAGATACGCTCGGAAATTTTTACAATCTTTTTGTAAGATCATCTACCAGGATATTGTTTCCCCTTGCCATTGTAGTTGCATTATTACTTGCTTTCAACGGCACACCAATGAACTATGAAGGCAAAGCACAATATGTATCTATGCAGGGTGATACGGTGAATGTGAGCCGTGGCCCTGCAGCAGCAATGATCGCTATTAAACAATTGGGAACAAATGGTGGCGGATACTATGGGCCTAATTCTGCACATCCATTAGAGAATCCGAACTACTTCACCAATATAGTTGAAAACCTGGGTATCATTTTGATTCCTATTGCACTGGTTTTTGCATTAGGCTATGTTCTCAAAAGAAAAAAATTAGCGTGGATGGTATTTGGCGTAATGACAATTGGATTTTTGATCCTGCTTTGCAGTGCTGTGTATTTTGAAATGCATGGAAATCCCGCTATTGCTAAAATGGGAATAGCACAACCACTTGGAAGTATGGAGGGAAAAGAGGTCCGGTTTGGGCCGGCTGCTTCCGCTTATTGGGGTGTTACGACCACGGTAACTTCAAACGGCTCAGTGAATGCTATGCACGACAGCTTTACGCCACTTGCCGGGATGAGCGCTTTGCTTGGAATGATGATCAATTCATTTTATGGAGGTGTGGGTGTGGGCTTCCTGAATTTTTACATCTTCATCATCATTGCTGTTTTTATAAGTGGCTTAATGGTAGGAAGGACACCGGAGTTTTTAGGCAAGAAGATCGAAGCAAGAGAAATGAAGATCGCTTCCATTATTGCATTGCTTCATCCATTGCTGATCCTGGCCGGAACCGCCATATCATCCTGGTTATATGCACACGATCCAACAGTATATGCAGGATGGCTCAACAATCCCGGCAACCATGGGTTCAGTGAAATGCTGTACGAATTTACTTCTGCTTCTGCCAATAACGGAAGTGGTTTCGAAGGATTGGGAGACAATACGCCCTTCTGGAATATCTCCTGCGGCATCGTGATGTTGCTGGCAAGATTTTTACCGATCATCGGCCCTGTTGCAATTGCCGGCATCCTGGCTAAGAAAAAATATATACCGGAAAGTGCAGGCACATTGAAAACAGATACGGGCACATTTGGCATCATGGTTTTCGCAGTGATTTTTATTCTTGCTGCATTAAGTTTTTTTCCTGCATTGGCATTGGGACCGATTGCAGAATATTTTGGAATGAGATAATAAAAAAGAAAGAATCATGTCAATAGATAGAAGAAAAAATAAACTATTTGAATCTGCTTTGGTAAAAGAAGCGCTTCAACAATCTTTTGTGAAACTGAATCCCCGGATCCTGTTTCGCAACCCGGTAATGTTTACCGTGGAATTGTGTACTGTCTTTATGCTGGGAGTATGTATATGGATCGCAAAGGGAGAAACATCCCAGGGCAGTTTGCTGTATAATATAATTATCACAGCCATACTTTTAATAACCCTGCTATTCGCAAATTTTGCAGAAGCGCTTGCAGAGGCAAGGGGGAAAGCCCAGGCCAACAGTCTTCGCAAAACCAGGGAAGACACACCGGCAAAAAAGATATTTCCAGTCGGGGATATGTATGTGAACGAGGTGAAGATCATTCCATCCTCACAACTGGTTAAAGGTGACCTGTTTTTTTGTGAAGCAGGAGATATCATCCCCATGGACGGAGAGATCGTTCAGGGTATTGCTACCATTGATGAATCAGCCATCACCGGGGAAAGTGCACCGGTAATAAGAGAATCCGGTGGTGATAAGTCTTCTGTAACCGGTGGCACAAAAGTATTAAGCGATAAGATCAAAGTTCGGGTTACTACTGAACCAGGTGAAAGCTTTTTGGATAAAATGATCGCATTGGTAGAAGGCGCAAGCCGCCAGAAAACACCCAATGAAATTGCGCTCACCATTTTACTGGCTGGCTTTACACTCATATTTATTATCGTGTGTGTAACATTAAAGCCATTCGGCGATTATGCAAATACGCCCATCACCATTGCAGCATTTATTTCATTATTCGTCTGCCTGATACCTACAACTATCGGCGGTTTATTATCTGCCATCGGTATTGCAGGTATGGATAGGGCACTGAGGGCAAATGTCATTACCAAAAGCGGTAAGGCCGTAGAAACAGCAGGTGATATTGATGTGCTGCTGCTTGATAAAACCGGAACTATCACTATTGGTAACAGGAAAGCTACTAATTTTTACCCCGCACCGGGAATTGATGAAAAGCAGTTTATAAAATCAACGGTATTAAGCTCAATGAGTGATGAAACACCCGAAGGTAAATCGATCATTGAATTAGCCGGTATAAATCCCTTGAATTACCAGATTGAACATCCACAGTTTATAAAGTTCACAGCAGAAACAAGAAGTTCAGGAATCAACTATGGTAATACAAAGATCAGGAAGGGTGCATCTGATGCTATCAGGCGCCTGGTAGAAAAAGCCGGTAACATTTTCCCGGCTGAAATTACCGAAAGGGTAAAAACAATTGCAAGTAATGGCGGAACACCATTGGTTGTTGCCGAAAATGAAAAAGTAATTGGAGTAATTGAATTACAGGATATCATCAAACCCGGTATACAGGAACGTTTCGAACGGCTCAGGAAAATGGGTATTAAAACCGTAATGGTTACCGGCGATAATCCACTTACTGCAAAATACATTGCAGAAAAGGCAGGTGTAGATGATTTTATTGCAGAAGCCAAACCAGAAGATAAAATGAATTACATCCGTAAGGAGCAGGCAGCAGGCAGGCTGGTAGCCATGATGGGTGACGGAACCAATGATGCACCCGCTCTTGCACAAGCCGATGTTGGTGTGGCAATGAATAGTGGGACTGCGGCAGCAAAGGAAGCCGGTAACATGGTTGACCTGGACAATGATCCTACCAAGCTGATTGAAATTGTTGAGATAGGAAAACAGTTGCTTATGACAAGGGGAACACTTACTACATTTTCAATTGCCAATGACGTGGCAAAATACTTTGCGATCGTGCCTGCACTATTCATTGCTTCAATTCCTGCATTGCAGGGACTGAATATTATGCGGCTACACAGCCCCGAAAGCGCTATCCTGTCTGCCATCATTTTCAATGCCATCATTATACCGTTGCTGATCCCATTGGCTTTAAAAGGCGTAGCATACAAACCGATCGGCGCTTCTCTTTTATTAAGAAGGAATTTGCTGATCTATGGTGTGGGAGGTGTTATTGTTCCTTTTATTGGGATCAAACTGATAGACCTGCTGGTGAGGGTATGGTTTTAAAATATTATTGCGACTATTAAAATAAAAATTAAGAAGATGAAACAAAATACTTTTCCTGCTATAAGATTGACCCTTATTTGCATGTTGTTTTTCATGGTAATTTATCCCTTACTGATCCTCGCTGCGGCACAAATGGCACCGGGCAAAGGAAAGGGCGAAACAATTGTTGCTGGTGACCGGGTAGTGGGCTGGAAATTATTGGGACAGAAGTTCACGGATGATAAATATTTCTGGAGCCGTCCTTCTGCCGTTGATTATAATGCTGCAGGCGCAGGTGGCAGTAATAAAGGCCCATCCAATCCCGGTTACCTGCAACAGGTACAGGACAGGATCGATAGCTTTTTGGTTCATAATCCCGGTATCGAGAGATCAGCAATTCCATCAGACCTGGTAACTGCCAGCGGTGCTGGACTGGATCCGCATATTTCTGTCCAGGCCGCTAATGTACAGGCAAAACGCATAGCCAAAATAAGAGGTATCGCAGAAGCCAATATTCAGCAGTTGATACTTACTTATACAGAAAAACCTTTACTGGGCTTGTTCGGCACAGAAAGGATCAATGTATTGAAATTAAATATAGAGTTAGATAATTTAAAATAATAAAGCAATAAAATAAAAATGAAAAAGATATTGATTGCAGTTTTTTTAATGGGAAGTATGGTTGTAAGGGCACAGTCTGATAGTTCAAAATCGCCTTTGTCATTCAGCGGCTATATAGAAACATACTACAGTTACGATTTTGGTAATCCGGCAAACCATACCAGGCCGGGCTTTGTTTATTCATTTAACAGGCACAATGAAATAAACCTTAACCTGGGATTTGTAAAGGTGGCGTATGAAAAAAATAATGTCAGGGCAAACCTGGCAATAATGACTGGTAGTTATGCCAATGCAAATCTTGCAGCCGAGCCCGGAGTGCTGAAAAATATTTTTGAAGCCAATGCAGGCGTAAAACTTTCAAAGGGAAAAAACCTCTGGTTAGATGCAGGCATATTTGCTTCACATATAGGTTTTGAAAGTGCAATCGGTAAAGACTGCTGGAACCTTACAAGAAGTATCCTGGCAGACAATTCTCCTTATTATGAAAGTGGCGTAAAAGTTTCTTATACATCAGCCGATGGAAAGTGGTTTATCAGCGGCTTAATATTGAATGGATGGCAACATATTCAAAGAACGGATGGCAACAATACCCCGGCATTCGGGCATCAACTTACCTGGAAACAAAATTCAAAAATTACGCTGAACAGCAGTTCCTTCATTGGAAATGACAAACCCGACAGTATGCGGCAGATGCGGTACTTCCATAACTTTTATGCAATTATTCAATTAAACAGCAAAGTAGGTATCACTGCGGGCTTTGATATCGGTGCTGAGCAAAAAGCAAAGCATAGCAAACAATTCAATTGCTGGTATTCACCTGTGTTGATCTGCAGGATCAGTCCAACAGCTAAATCAGGCATAGGAGCTAGAGCAGAATATTATTGTGATCCAAATGCTGTTATTATCAGTACCGGTACTCCCAATGGTTTTAAAACATGGGGTTACTCACTGAATTTCGATTACCAGGTCAGGGAAAACGTATTATTCAGGATTGAAGGCAGGGCTTTTTCGGGAAAAGACAAGACCTTTGTAAAAGATGAAAGCCCAAACAATACAAATTTATTTTTAACTACTTCAATTGCAATTTCATTCTGATGCCAGATAAGGATCAAACAGTTCAACATTTTCTCGACCTGATCAAAAAATCAAGGAGGGGAAAATTCAAGATATATATCGGCATGAGTGCCGGTACCGGCAAAACTTACCGGATGCTGCAGGAAGCACACGCTTTATTGAAAAACGGTATTGATGTAAAGATCGGCTATATAGAAACACATAACCGTAAAGAAACACATGACCTGCTTGAAGGGCTGCCTTTGATACCCAGGAGAAAATTATTTTACAAAGGAAAAGAACTGGAAGAGCTGGATGTACAGGCTGTAATAAGTTTAAGGCCTGAAGTTGTTATCATAGACGAATTGGCTCATACCAATATTGAAGGAAGTAAGAATGAAAAACGCTGGCAGGATGTAATGGAAATACTCGAAGCGGGGATCAATGTCATATCAGCAATAAACATACAGCATATTGAAAGCCTGAATGAAGAGGTCAAAAATATAACCGGCGTAGAAGTAAAAGAAAGGATACCGGATAGTGTAATTGCGCAAGCTGATGAAGTAGTTAATATTGACCTTACCGCCGATGAATTGATCACACGCCTGAAAGAAGGTAAAATATATGAAGCCTCAAAAATTGAAACAGCCCTTAAAAATTTTTTTAAGAGTGAGCACATTTTACAATTGCGGGAACTGGCTTTAAAGGAAGTAGCTTCACAGGTAGTAAGGAAAGTAGAAGCAGAGATCACGAAAGTAAATGCTGTTAAACATGAAAGGTTCCTTGCCTGTATCAGTTCCAATGATATAACTGCTAAAACCGTTATCAGGAAAACAGCCCGTTTAGCCAATTACTATAACAGCAAATGGTATGTGTTATATGTGCAGGTACCGGCAGAAAGTGCTGATAAGATCGCTTTGGATAAGCAAAGGCACCTGATAAATAATTTTAAACTTGCTACAGAATTAGGGGCAGAGATCATCAAGGTAGAAAATAAACATATTGCCAAAGCTATTATTGAACAATGTGAAGAAAGAAATATTACAACAGTCTGCATTGGCAAGCCGCATTTAAGTCTTATAAAAGTAATCCTTGCAACGAATGTTTTTAATGAACTGCTCAAAAAACTATCTCTGAACAATATCGATCTAGTAATTTTAAGCTAATGAAAATTAAAGCAAAACTTATCCTGGGCATTGGTCTTTTGTTCGTAATGATATTACTTCTTACCGTCATGAGCAGTTTATTCATCAGTAAACTCTCCGGCGACACAAAAAATATATTGGTAGCAAACTATAATACGATCGATTATTCGAGAAAATTGCTGAATGCGCTGAATGACAATGGTAGAGATCAATGGAAGATCATTGAAGAGAATTTAATTAGCCAGCAAAACAATATTACGGAACTTGGTGAAAAAGAATTGACCGGTAAACTGACAGCAGATTTCAAACTCTTAAAGCAGCTACCTAAGGATACTGCTTTGATCAGGATCGTAAGAACAGACATTACAGATATCATGTTACTGAACATGCAAGCCATACAGCGCAAAAGCAGCATTGCCCAAAGTACTGCAGATAAAGCTATTTTTTGGGTAAGCGTGGCAGGTTCAATTTGTTTCCTCATTGCGTTTATATTGCTGGTGAACCTGCCAGGAAATATCGCTAATCCAATAAAAGAATTAACGGGTAGTATTAAAGAGATTGCGGCGCACAATTATTCGCAAAGGGTACATTTTGAAAAACATGATGAATTTGGAGATTTAGCAGCGGCATTTAATACCATGGCAGAAAAGCTTTCAGAATACAAAGCAGGAAACATTGAAAAACTGATGATGGAAAAGAAGCGGATCGAAACACTTATTAACAATATGAATGATCCGGTGATAGGTTTAGATGATAAGCATAAGATTCTTTTCATGAATAATATTGGATTAAAGATCGCTGGTCTGAATGCTGAGGATATTATAGGAAAACCCGTACAGGATATTGCAGTGCATAATGACCTTATCCGGTCTTTAATACAAAATTTATTTAAGGTTGAAAGTGATCATGAACTTATCAAGGCCGAACCATTAAAAATATATGCTGATAATAAAGAAAGCTATTTTGAAAAAGAAATAATTCCCATTAAAATAATACCTACCGGTGAAAAAGAAGAAAAACTGATAGGCAACGTCATCCTGTTGCAGAACATAACAGCTTATAAAGAACTTGATTTTGCTAAAACGAATTTTATTGCAACCGTTTCGCATGAATTAAAGACACCTATTTCTTCTATCAAAATGAGTCTTCAATTGCTGGAAAATAAACAAACAGGGGAATTAAATATAGAACAGTACAGCTTAATAGAAAGCATTAAGGAAGATACAGGAAGGCTACTGAAAATCACTGGTGAATTGCTGAACATGACCCAGGTTGAAAGCGGGAGTATTCAAATGAATGTAATGCCCGCCGATGCTATTGAAATTATTGAATACGCTGTCAATGCAAATAAATCAGCGGCAGAGCAAAAACAAATACAGTTTAAAATAAATGCCCCTGCAAATTTACCCAAACTACTTGCCGACCATGAAAAGACTTCATGGGTATTAACCAATTTACTTTCAAATGCAATCCGGTATTCTTACGATAATTCTATTATTTCCATAAACGTAATAGCTGAAAATAGTAAAATAAAATTCTCCGTTACAGATACCGGGCAAGGAATTTCACCCCAATATGTTGATAAAATATTTGACCGATATTTCCGAATACCCGGTACAAAAAAAGAAGGCACGGGATTAGGCCTTAGTATCAGTAAAGAATTTATTGAAGCACAAGGCGGACAAATAACAGTGAAAAGTGATTTTGGTGCAGGGAGTACATTTTCATTTACACTTAATCATTTGTAGACAAACAAAGACAACAAGCCCCAATCACAGAAACTTGTAATACCAATCCCAATTTGACCAATTCACCAAGTCAGGCACCTTTGCAAGGTGAATTCAAAACTGACATTCAAAAGCCAATCCCGATAGCATCGAGACAAAAGAGAGCCTGCCTTGTCCCGATGCAATCGAGGTGCCTGAATGCCGAATCCATGATCATTGAAACAAAAAGAACTTTTTCCGATTATTACATCAATTGTTTTTATTACATTCACAATAATCCTGTAAAAGATGGTCTTGTAAAACAGGCTGCCGATTGGAAATGTTCTTCTTTTTATTTCTATTAAGGATCACTAAAAGAATCATTTTGCAATAAATCATTGGCAAGCAAGGTTTGTTTATACCAATACAGGGATAGATCAAAATTGATTAACTTATAAAATAAACTTTTAAGGTCAGGCGAGAACATCAGACCTTAATAAATACCATGACGATCATCCCTCCATATTTAAAGAAAGGCGATACCATTGCCATTACCTGTCCTGGCGGTTATATGCCTGCAGCAAAAGCGGCTACATGCATACATACTTTGCAGCAATGGGGTTATGAAGTAATGGTTGGGAAAACACTTGGCAGTAATTCTAAAAATTATTTCAGTGGTACAGATGAAGAAAGGTTAGATGAATTACAGGCAATGCTTGATGACAGGTCTATCAAAGCAATTTTATTCGGAAGGGGTGGTTACGGCATGGGGCGGATCATTGACAGGGTGGATCTTAAAAAATTCAGGAAGCATCCCAAATGGCTGATCGGCTTTAGTGATATCACAGTTTTACACATACATCTTTTCAATAAATACAACATCGTATCATTGCACGCTCCAATGGCTGCTGCATTTAATGAGGGAGAGAATGAATACACAAGGTCGCTTCGCAATGTATTGGAAGGAGAAAAAAATAAATATGAGACTGAACCCCATCCCTTCAATAAAAAAGGAGAAGCATCGGGCATATTGGTAGGCGGCAATCTTGCATTACTCGTAAATGTGATCGGTACAGCATCTGATTTCGATACAAAAAATAAGATTTTCTTCATAGAAGATACCGGCGAATATATTTATAGT
Source organism: Ferruginibacter sp. (assembly GCA_040006715.1). Lineage (GTDB taxonomy): Bacteria > Bacteroidota > Bacteroidia > Chitinophagales > Chitinophagaceae > Ferruginibacter. Next base: position 15,858 of record JBDTWL010000004.1, read on the forward strand.
CTTGACCGTATGCTCTACCAGTTAAAACGCAGCGGCAAGTTCAATAAACCGGCTGCTATTGTATTTGGCGGGTTTACTGATATGAAGGATACTGAACGCCCGTTCGGAAAAACTGCCACTGAGGTACTCAAAGAAATTACTGAAACATTTGATTACCCCGTATGCTTTGATTTCCCGGTGAGCCATGGAAAAGAAAATGTTGCATTGAAGATCGGGGGGCAATATCATCTAAAAATAACGAGGGCAAAAACGGTCCTGAAAGAAATTTAAGAAGAGAGATGACATCTTTTTTTAATTCTTCAACAAAGAATCCAATGCCTGTTTATATCTTTCAAAGTCGCCCAGGTTATTATGTTTTCCTTTATCTATCGTAATGAATTCATCCCCCGGCTTTAAATATTTTTCCAGTTTTTTTGCACAACGATAAAAGATGATACCATCGTCGGTACCATGAAAAATGGTTACCGGTTCTTTTACCGCTTCCAGGTATTTCCAGGTTGGGATATTATAATCCGACATGTATGTGGCAGGATAAACCAATGAAAAGGAATTAAAAAGGTCGGGAATACTATAATAGGGTGTTTCTAAAATTAATTTTTTACAATTGGATACGGAAGCTACATAGGCCGCTATCCCTGTACCAAAGGATTTACCATAAATGATGATGCTGTCGGCACTGTATTTACTGGCAGCCATTTTCTGAACCTGTAATGCCTGCTCATATAACTTCTTTTCTGTGCGGGTGCCGGTGCTTTTCCCAAAACCCGGGTAATCTTCCATCCATACTTCATAACCATGCCTGGTAAAATTATCGGCAAAAGCAGCATAGTGCTCTATATTCTCCATATTGCCATGATAATAGACCACTACTCCCCTTCTCAATGAATCATTTGGAAAGAATTTGATCATGTTAATGGTATCACTATTATTTAATGGAATGAATAGTTCTTCAAATGGTTCATCGAATTTGAACACATGGTCACTGCTCAGTTTTTTTGGATGAAAAAGAAAAGTTCCCTGCAGGTAATATAATGCAATGCCAATGGCGCAATAAATAATAATTATGATCTTTAACCAGTTAAATATTTTTCTCTTGTCTGGGTTCATTGGTCTTTTTTAATACTGTAAGATGTCCCGGATAAAATTATGATATTCGGGGAAACTGGGGAGGTTGTTGTGGCCACCGCCAATAATGCGTATCAGCGTTATTTTCCGGGGATTGATCGCCTGCAGTTTTTCGCTGTTACTTACCGGTATCAGCCAATCCTTGGTTCCATGAAGAATATATGTATGACAATTCACCTGGCCTATCCATTTATCAGTTCGCAATTGATAGCGCAATACCAACTTCACGGGAAGTATCGGGAGAAAACGTTCGATCGCTTTCCTGAAACTGAAATAGGGTGCATCCAGGATCAGGTATCTAGGCTTATTGTCACTGGCGATCTTTGTTGCAAAGCCGCTGCCAAGGCTTCTTCCATACACGATCAGGTGAGGTTCGGTATATTGTACAGCAAGTGTGTGATATACAAACTGCATATCATTCAACATATCCTTTTCTGTGCGTTTGCCGGTACTTTTTCCAAAGCCCCTGTAATCAACCAGTACAACATCATAATTATACCGGAAAAAATCTTTTGCATAACGTGCCCAGCCTTTTATGCTTCTTGTATTGCCATGAAAGTATAATATCAACCCATGTGGATCTTTTACTGTGAAGTGCAGACCATTTATGCGTACACCCGGTTCCACATCAAAAAATAATTCTTTAAAGGGAGCGTCATACTTATAAATGAAATCCTGCTTTAGTTTTTCGGGTTTGAAAATAAAACGTTCCTGCACCAGGTAAACAATGGCTATCAGCAACAGGTAACCCAGCATAATATATAGGAGTGTATGATTCACAGAAAAGAAATATAATACATCATTGCAAGGAACAATATTAACAGGGCAAAGTAACTTTAAAATTTCATTTATTGAATTCCTTTTTCCAGGCATCCATGCCACCGCTGAGGTTAATGAGATTGGTATAATTGTATTTCTGCTGTAACCTTTGTATGGCTAACTGGCTTCGGATCCCTTTTTGGCAATACATTATTACCGGCTTGTTGCGGTCAACCAGGTCCGTGTTCTCAAATAATGTATTCAGTGAGATCAAAGTTCCGCCAATATTGAAAGCTTCGTGTTCCCAGGCTTCCCTTACATCAATGAGAAGCAGGTCTTCTTTATCATTCAACTTCTGCCGCAGTTCATTTACACTTATTGATAACATATCATTCAGTTTAGACAACGCCCTCGACATCCCGCAATCGGCGGGAGACAGCTTTCTGTCATATTGAGCTTGTCGAAATATTAACAGGAAGCGATGTAACACCCTAAGTTAATTAATACTCCTCCTCATTTTCCCAGATACGCTTAAGCTTGAGTTTACTAACCGGGGCAACAACCAATGGGAATTTTTCTATAGCCACATTACTCTGTTCCAGTCCAAAACTCTTTTCTTCACTTGCGCTCAGTTCTTTGAGCCAGAAATAAAGCCGCATGATAATATGTTCAAAGAATGGCAATTCATTGTCCTGGCTGAGGAATTTTTCCATAACAATGAACTGGAAATCACCTACCATATTATTTTTTTGCTGGCTTTCATAGCGACTGGTAATATTCACTTCCCTGTTTGCCACCAGGTCTTCCACAACTTTTTTAAACATCAGGTTAATGCGTGGAGCCACCCTGAATCCCAGGCGGAATTCAACACGAATGATGTCATTGGGAATAATGTGTTCAACAGTATATTCAGAGGTATAAGGCTCGTCGAGGGTGTCAACATGCACAAACCAATAAATATCTGCACGCTTGGGCTTGCCACTTAATATGCTGTAAATAATTTTATGTTCGATTTCCTTGTGGTTGTTGGCACTCGTTAAATAAACCAGGTGTGTTGCATACTTAGGAACAGAAGAGTCATTGCTCAGCTCTTCGATCTTTGGAATGTATTCCTCCACTCTTACAAATTCCACGTAACGGTTTTTAATTTTACGTGCCCGGTACCATACATACATCACTGTGAACATGATTAAACCGATCATTAAAGTAATATAACCGCCGTGTGTGAACTTACTCATCAATGCGATCATAAATCCCATTTCCCCGATAGCATAATAGATAAGGAAAAAATAGATCCAGAAAGGCCGCACCCTGTGCAGTACCAGGTAGTTTGAAAAAAGCAGTGTTGTCATCAGCATGGTAGTAATGATCGCCAATCCATAAGCAGCTTCCATTCGGGCAGATTCACGGAAATAAAGGACAACTAATACGCAACCGCCAAAAAGTATTGTATTGATCGCAGGTATGAATATCTGTCCCTTCGCCTCGGAAGGGAAATTCACTTTGAATTTTGGCCATAAGTTTAACCTGATGGCTTCATTGATCAAAGTGAAAGAACCGGTAACCATTGCCTGGCTGGCTATGATGGCTGCTGATGTTGCAATGATAACCCCCGGTACAACGAACCATTCCGGCAACAGGTCAAAGAAAGCATTGATACCAGCGGCATCTCTTGTGGCCTCGTTCATTAATACCCCGGTATGGTGTTTTAAAAGACTTGCACCCTGGCCAAAATAATTCAGCAACAGGCAGGTCTTTACGAATACCCATGATACTCGGATATTTCCCCTTCCGCAATGGCCCAGGTCGCTATAAAGTGCTTCAGCACCGGTAGAACATAGGAACACAGCGCCTAATAACCAAAAACCTTCGGGATAAGTAAATAAAAAATGAAGGGCATAATAAGGATTCAGTGCTTTAAAAATCCCGAAATCATCTGATATGTGAACGAAGCCTATTACTGCAAGCATTCCAAACCAGATCATCATAATGGGGCCAAACATTTTCCCGATCGAAGATGTACCGAACTGCTGCATAAAAAAGAATACAGCCAGTATCCCCAATACGATGTACATGATCGACTGCTGTGCCATACCATGAAAGCGGGGCAGTTCTTTCAAACCTTCAATAGCCGATGTAATGGAGATCGGCGGGGTGATCATTCCATCCGCCAGCAAAGCTGCACCACCTATCATAGCCGGTATTACCAGCCATTTGCGCCTCCGTCTTACCAATGCAAACAAGGCAAATATGCCGCCTTCCCCTTTATTGTCTGCTCTTAAAACGAGCCATACATATTTAATGGTGGTCATCAGGGTGATGGTCCAGATGATCAGGGAAAGGGTACCGAATATAAGTTCTTCACTTATTACCCTGTCTTTGATAATGGAGTTGAAAACGTAAAGCGGTGATGTACCGATGTCGCCGTAAATAATGCCAAGTGCTACTAATAATCCTGCTGCTGATGCTTTATTGATGTTCTTTCCCACTAAAATATATTTTCTGTAATGCCCGGTCTTTGCACGCCGGGAAAGTACAAATGTAAAATGAATTCATTTATAAACGGGAAAGCTTTTGAAATATTATTTGCCGCTTTTTGGGGCTGGTTTCAGGTATTTGAAGCATTCCACCGAATGATCATTGACCATACCCACTGCCTGCATGAAGGCATAACAGATGGTTGAACCGATGAATTTAAACCCGCGTTTTTTTAAAGCTGCACTTAATTTATCTGACAGTTCGGTTGTAGCAGGCAACCTGTCCATGCTTTTCCATTTATTGATGATGGGTTTACCATCTACAAAGCTCCAAAGGTATTTGTCAAAGCTTCCGAATTCTTTTTGCACTGCTATAAAAGCTTTTGCATTGATAACAACCGAATTTATTTTTAATTTATTCCGGATGATGCCGGGGTTCAATAACAATTGATCGATCTTATCCTGTTCATACCTGGTTATTTTTTTAACATCAAAATTATTAAATGCTTTTCTATAATTATCTCTTTTAGCAAGAACGGTTGACCAGCTTAATCCAGCCTGTGCTCCTTCCAGGATCAAAAATTCAAATAACAGCCTGTCATCATGCACTGGAACCCCCCATTCTTTATCGTGATATTGCTGCATTTGCTCATTACTGCCTGTCGCCCATGCACATCTTTTTATCATAGTATCTTTTGAGGATGAAAGATAAATTATTTTAACGCTTAGGCATGAAGAAAAAGTTGAAAAATGATATATTGTACAGGAGTGCGACGCAACGATGTTGCCATGAAATACAAATGCCGGCAAAATAATTATTTTAATATGCCACGAATGCACGAATATTCTTCGCTTAATTATTTGTATTTATTCGTGCATTCGTGGCATAAATAAAAAATCCCTCTCATTTTCAGGAGAGGGATAACATACAAACATTTATTACAAACACATCGTTTACTAATCTGGTTTTTTTCCGTCTAAAAAAGTATTGATCGTTCCGATTTCAGCCTGGTTATTCTCATCAGTTTTTACAGTGTAATTGCTGTAAAAACTTTCTACATCTGCGATCTGGTTGTGCATTTCCATATTGCGGCGAAGGTAAGCAGGTACCGTTTCAAACTCATTGTTAGGATCGGCTGCGTTAATATTGAATGACAAATTACGCAGTTTTGCAATTCGCTCCGTAGCCCGGCGCCTGAGTTCTTCTGTTTCGTCCTGCATAGCGGGCTCCTCAACAGCTGACATCATGATAGGCTGAGTTTGATCATCTGGCTTTTCCTCCGCCGCTTTCTGGGAATCTTTAACAACCAGCTGCATTTCAATAACAGGTTCGTCTGCCTGTACTGATATCTGCAACGGCGTTGGTTCCTCGGTCGAATTGGATTTCGAAATCGCTGGCTGTTCCTCCACATAGATCTGTGCAGGCTTTGCCAAATAACCACCTGACGAAAGGGGGCTACTCTTGCTAGCTTCTTTATGTTCTGTTTTTTCTTGTTTGTTTTTTTCCTCCGCTGGTATTGCTGGTTTCTTTGGAGGAAGCGGGGGTTGGATCTCCATATCAAATGCCACAACGGGAACCTGATCGGCTGCCGAAGATATTTCAAAAAACACAGGCGTTTCATCCATTTTCTCCACAGTAGTTTTACTAAGTGGTTCTACTGGGTGTGATTGAGAAAGTGTTGGCATAAAAGGATCAACCTCTTTTATTATTTCTTTCTCTTCCATGATCATTAACTTTTCAACTATCTTTTCTTCACCCTTCTCCTCCTCTTTTTGCTCAACTTTTTCCACGATCTTTTCTGCGTCTATAATTTCTTCAGCCTTAACCACGGGTTGTGTCAATGATCTTTCCGGGGGCCTTGGCATTTCCAGTTCCATAACAATTTTCTGGTCCTTATTTTCTACAGTAGCGGGTTTTTCTTCTCTTGCAAACGGATCCTTGTGTTCAAAACCGGTTGCTATTAAAGTGATACCGAGCTGGCTGCCGAGGGTATTATCATAGCCCAACCCCAAAATAACATCTGTATCATCACCAGCCTGGCTCAATAGGTAATTCTGGATGATCTCTACTTCGTCCATGGTAAATTCGTGCTCGCCTTCTGCCGAATTTATATTGATCAATATCCATTTTGCGCCGCGGATATCATTGTCATTCAGCAATGGTGAGGTCAATGCATTTTCTATAGCTTCCTGTGCCCTGTTATCTCCATCGGCTGATGCACTGCCCAAGATCGCCACACCGCCGTTGCTCATCACCGTACACACATCAGCAAAATCCACGTTGATCTGGCCTGTGCTGTTAATAACATCTGTTATACATTTCGCTGCCGTTGCCAACACATTATCTGCTTTGGCAAATGCTTCTTTCATTTTCAAATTCCCGAACTGGTGGCGCAGCTTATCATTGCTGATCACGAGTAGTGTATCAACATGACTCTTTAATAGCATGATCCCTTCTTCTGCCTGTGCGATCCTCTTTTTCCCTTCATAAGCAAAGGGTGTTGTTACAATTCCCACTGTAAGTATGCCGAGGTCTTTACAGATCTTGGCGAGAATAGGTGCCCCGCCAGTACCTGTGCCACCACCCATTCCTGCAGTGATGAACGCCATCTTGGTGTTTACTTCCAGGATGCGTTTAATTTCTTCGAGGCTTTCCTCAGTAGCCTGCCTGCCAATGGCAGGATTGGCACCGGCACCCAGCCCTTGTGTAAGGTGCGGGCCCAGCTGGATCTTGTTAGGCACTTTACTCAATGCAATGGCCTGTGCATCTGTATTGCATATTATAAAATTTACGCCTTCGATATTTTGCGAAAACATGTGGTTAACCGCATTGCTTCCGCCGCCGCCAACACCAATCACTTTGATGATGGAGGATTGTTCTTTAGGCAAATCAAAATGGATCATGGTTGTAAGTTTGTGTGTTAGTAAGTATTGTTTTAGCTAATAGCTATAAGCTTATAGCTATTAGCCAGTTTTATAGTTGTGTGTCTTCTTCTTCTTTAAACATTTCGATCAGGTTATTCTTGAATGTATCCATAAAACCTTTCAATGTCTTTCTTGATCTTACTTTTACATGCGGGGCAATGTCAGTTCCTGCCACCGGTTCTTCAGCGGCCACTTCTTGTTGCATTATGCCGGCAGCACTTGCTTTTATGAAATTCTGATCGAGTTGCTTGTTCTTATTCTCATAATCATTGTATCCTTTTAATATCAAACCGATACAGGTACTGTACATTGGCTTGGCCAGTTCTTCAATATGCCCGCCGGATAAATGCTCATTCGGGTAACCGATCCTTGCATTCAGTCCTGTTACATATTCTGTAAGCTGTATCAGGTGTTTCAATTGAGAACCGCCACCGGTAAGGATCACACCGCCATTCAGCATGCGGTTATCCAAACCAACCTGTTTTAAATGATAGCTTACGAAATCCATGATCTCGCTCATACGTGCCTGGATAATGTTGGCAAGATTTTTTACAGAAATTTCTTTTGGCGCCATTCCCCGCAAGCCCGGGATGGTAATGAATGCATTTGATTTTGCTTCATCACTCAATGCGCTTCCGAACTGGATCTTCATTTGCTCGGCCTGTGTTTTTAAAACACCCAATCCGGTTTTGATATCATTGGTGATATTTTCACCGCCAAAAGGAATCACCGCAGTGTGTTTTAATATGCCTTCATAGAAAACGGCAAGATCCGTTGTTCCACCGCCAATATCAACAATGGCAACACCGGCTTCAAGATCCTGGTCGCACATAACTGCTGCTGCAGAGGCAAGCGGTTGTAATACCAGGTCCTTTGTTTGCAAGCCTGCTTTCTCCACGCTCCTGTTAATGTTTCTAATTGCGTTCTTATCTCCCGTTATGATATGGAAATTTGCGCCCACTTTTACACCACTGTAACCGATCGGGTTTGGAATGTTCTGGAAATTATCTACGGTGAATTCCTGGGGTATCACATCAATGATCTGGTCTCCGGCCGGGATATACGTACGGTACTGGTCGGCAACCAGCCTGTCAATTTCTTCCTGCATGATCTCCTCTTCAATACTTTGACGAACGATATCGCCTCTTGTTTGTAAGCTTTTAATATGATGGCCTGCAATACCAACATACACTTCCCCTATCTCCAGGTTTGGATTGGAAGCATAACAATTTTCCAAAGCCTGTTGAATGGCTTTGATGGTTTGGTCAATGTTTAACACCATACCATGCTGTACACCGTTGCTGTTGGCACGGCCAAAGCCAAGTATTTCCAACTTGCCAAATTCATTCTTACGCCCGGCAATGGCTGCTATTTTAGTTGTGCCGATATCGAGGCCTACGATAATGGGTTGTTCCTGGTTCATAGTTGTATGTTTTTGTGTTTGTATGTTTGTTGGTTTTATATATAGATCAATTTTTTTTAGGCATTAATGCTTTTGGTTTTTCATTGGCTGGTTTTGGTTGTGGAACAACCAGCTTTTTAATGACCACCGGTTTTACCGGTGGTTTTTGAATTGGCTTTACAAGCGTCTTGGCCGGTGGCTTTACCACAATTTTAAGTACCGTTTTTTCAACTGGTTTTTCAGCCGGCACAGTTAATTTTCCTTGTGGTTTTGGTTCTTCATCAGTATTGGATATTTCCCCTAATTCATCCCGCTGCATAGATTGTTGCACCATGCTGCTGTCATTATTTTTTCTATCATCGGGGATGATAGTATGTGTTGAATCTTCGGCATATTTGGCAGCATTGGCAGCAATGATCTCCATCATTTGTTTTGTGCGCAAAGAATCTGCACTCACGTCATCTTTGCCTTTCATTTTTGCCACTACCTGGTTCTTGTATTGAAGATTGATGATACTATACCTGTTCCATCCCATCTTCATCATTACCTTCTTATAAAACAACTGTAGCTTTTTGAATTTATTAACTGCATCGGAAGCGTCCCCAAAAATGATGACCTGGTTTCCAAGTTTTGGGATCATTTCAAAATTTCGTTGTGCTGTGATATCAACCTGGTCTATCATTGCCATCAGGAACGAGTCCTGCTGTATCCGGATGCTGATATTTTTTATATCATTCAAAAGACTGCTATCGGCCTTTGATAATACTCTTGCCTCTGAAGGAAAGCCGGTGAATACGGGCAGCCTTGCTGAAAATTTCTCACTCAGGGGCAGCATCATGTTACTGCTGTCAATATAGAATGTGCTGCCACCCGGTGTAAATATCCTTGCGATCGGCTCTCTTTCTTCAGCAGATACCTGCAATACTTCATTGTTATCAAAGAACAGCTCAGCATTCCTGATCCAGACATCTTTTTTTAATGCGGTTTCCATTGCAACCAGGTTAAAATTTTCAATAGGCTTCCCTACTGCATTTATTCCTGAATACATTACAATGATCTTTTGTACATCAGATTTGTCAATAAAAAAATTATTACTGGCGCCGCTTATATTTATCTCGATCCCTTTGCACTTTTTTGTATCTTTTTTACGGATAGCGGCAACAAGCAATACAATACTGCACGCAGCTATAGTGATCCATAAGCTGGTAAGCAGGATGTTCTTAATACTGTATCGTTTTTTAATTTCCATTCTTATTTTATGACAGCCGACAGGGGTTCAACCAACATATCTATATCTCCTGCTCCTGCTGTTATCAAAAGTTGTGGTTTATTATTTTTTATTTCAGTTATCAAAGCTTCTTTGCTTAAGACCTTTACATTCCTGTTTTTCATCCTGCTCATGATCATTTCACTGTTCACTCCTTCAACCGGTTTTTCCCTTGCGGGGTAAATGGGCAATAAGACCACTTCATCTGCAATGCTCAGCACTTCGGCAAACCCATCTGCAAAATCCTTTGTCCTGCTGAACAGGTGTGGTTGAAAAACCACGCTGCATTTTTTCCCGGGAAACAATTCCTTAGCCCCCGTGATCAATGCCCTCAACTCTTCGGGATGATGTGCATAGTCGTCTATCATCACCACATCATCATTTTTTACCACATATTCAAACCTTCTCTTTACACCCCTGAATGCAGCAACTGCGGCTTTTATTTTTTCAGCTGCAATGCCAACATGCCTGGCAACTGTTATAGCTGCAACAGCATTCTCGATATTGTGCATGCCCCCCATGTTCAATTCAATACCACTAATGCTGTCATTTTTTATTACTATATCAAAAACATAACTGCCATTATTCAACTTAACATTTTCAGCATAAGCATCTGCCGCATTGTTTTGCATACTATAGCTCATCTTGCCTGCTGCTTTAAATTCCCCGCTGCGTGATAAACCAAACTTGCTGATCAATAATCCACCTGGTTTTACCTGGTTTGCAAATTCGATAAATGCATCCTGCAGTTTTTCAGCCGTACCATAGATATCCAGGTGGTCAGCATCCATTGCCGTTATCACTGCTACATCCGGGAACAATTTCAAAAAACTCCTGTCGTATTCATCTGCTTCTGCTACTGAAACATTTTTTTCACTTGGCCAGAAATTGGTCGCATAGTTAGTGGCTATACCGCCAAGAAATGCATTGCAACCAAATCCACTATGCCGCAACAAGTGAGCGATCATTGCACTAGTTGTTGTCTTCCCGTGTGTTCCCGCTACACAAATACTGTACGAGCTTTTGGTAATCATACCCAATACCTCACTTCTTTTCAAAACATTATAATTATTCTCCTTTAAATAATTATACTCTTTGTGATCCTTTGGCACTGCGGGTGTATAAACAACCAGTTCAGCATCTTTGTCAATGAGCGAAATATTGTCTTCAAAATGAATGTCGATCCCTTCTTCTTCAAGTTTAGCGGTTAAGATCGTGGGTGTTTTATCATAGCCACTCACTTTTATACCGATACTTTTAAAATACCTCGCCAGCGCACTCATTCCAATACCCCCGATACCGAGGAAATAAACAGCTGATATTTTTTTAATGTCTTTCATTATTTCACCAACTCCTTCAATATTTCTCCGGCTATCATGCCATCTGCATTTTCTATTGCCAGATTACCGATATTTTCTTTCAATGATCCCTGCAATGCTGCATCTTTTGACAATGAAACGATCGCCGGAACCAACTTATCTAACGCCTTATCATCCGGGATCATCAGGGCTGCATGTTTATTAACCAAATTCTTTGCGTTAGCCGTTTGATGATCTTCCGCTGCAAACGGGTATGGTACAAATAGCACCGGTTTTTTAACCAGGCAAAGCTCTGCTGTTGCCATGGCCCCGCTCCTGCTGATCACCATATCTGCTGCTGTGTATGCATATTCCATTTGCCCGATAAAATCGTTCACATAAACATGTTGCATTCCCTTGCAGCGATCCAGGGCTTTTTCCAGGTATGGCTTACCCGTTTGCCAGATCAATTGCAGGTCATTTTTTTCAAAGAGCTCAATATGTTTATCAAGGGCCTCGTTGATATTTTTTGCCCCAAGACTGCCGCCTATACTGAGTACTGTTTTTTTATCTGCGTTAAACCCATAATGTTTTATTGCATCATCCTTTGATATGGTATGTGCTGTAATAGTCTGCCTTACCGGGTTTCCCGTGATCATGATCTTACCGGCCGGAAAGAATTTTTCCATGCCATCTGTTGCAACAAAGATCCTCGTTGCCCTTCTTCCAAGGAAAATATTACTCTTGCCCGCAAAAGAATTACTCTCGTGTATAAAAGTCTTGATGCCCTGGCTTTGCGCAAAACGCAATACCGGGAAACTTGAATACCCCCCAACACCTATCGCGGCATCCGGATTGAATGCTTTGAAGATCGTTCGCACCTGGTAAAAACTTTTTAAAAGTTTATACGGCAACCCAATATTTTTTATCAAAGAACTCCTGTTAAACCCGGCTATTTCCAACCCCTTAATTTCGTATCCTGCCTGTGGTACTTTCTCCATTTCCATTTTCCCTCTTGCACCTATAAAAAGAAATTCAGTTTGCGGTGCCAATTTTTTTATCGCGTTTGCAATGGCAATTGCAGGAAAAATATGCCCGCCGGTTCCGCCACCCGCAATAATGATCCTAAAACCCCTTCCGTCCCCTAAAGGGGAAACTTTTGCCTCTTTTATTTTTGTGGCTTCCATTTATCCTGGTTCCTCTTCTTTAATGTTTTCTTCATCGGCAGCTTTTGCAACCTGTGGTTGCAGTTTACCTTCCTGCTGTTCTACGTTCCGGGCCACACTCAAAATGATGCCGATGGCAAGACAGGTAAATAAAAAGCTACTTCCGCCCATACTTACCAATGGCAGCGTTACTCCGGTGTTTGGAAACAGGTTTACATTTACACCCATATTTGCTATTGCCTGGATGACCAATGTAAAACTCAATGCCAGCGCCAGGAAAGCACCAAAAGCATAAGGGCATTTTCGATACACCCTGATGCACCTGTATAAAAAAAGCAGGTAAATGAACACGATAATAGCACCCCCCATGATCCCATACTCTTCAATAATGATGGCATAAATAAAATCACTATAGCTATGTGGCAGGAAATTCCTTTGTTCACTATTGCCGGGACCACGGCCAAGCCAGCCACCATTTGCGATGGCGATCTTTGCCTGGTTTATCTGGTATAACTTTTCATTGTCATCTTCTTTTTTACTGTACATGAATGTTTGTATACGGCTTATCCATGTAGGTATGCGGCCAGCTGAAATGATCGCGGGCAATTTTTTTGTTTCGTGTGTCTTTGTATCATAGGTAGCAACTGCAATGCTGATCAAAAGTATTATCGGCAGCAATGCAATTCCAAGTGTGTACATGATATGTTTTGTGCTAACCCTTCCTATGAACATCAGCATGAGGCTTGTTCCAAAGATCAAAATGGCTGTTGACAAATTTGCCGGTGCAATGAGCACGCAAATAATACCAACCGGAACAATGATCGGCAGGAACCCTTTTTTAAAATCCTTTATGACATTTTGTTTACGGCTTAACTGCCTGCTCATATACATGAACAATGCAAGCTTGGCAAGATCAGATGTCTGAAAGGTCATGTTGATCACGGGCAGTTTTATCCACCTGCTTCCTGCATTCAGCTGTACGCCGAATAACAGTGTATATAATAATAAGGGGATCGATATGAGGAACAACACCAATGCCACCCTCGAATAGATCGCATAATTGATCCGGTGCGCAAAATAAATAATGATCAGCCCAAGGATGATAAAAGCAAATTGCTTGAACAAATAACTCTCCGTGCTTTTGCTCAGCCTGTAGGCAAGTGAACCGGTACTGCTATACACCAATAACAGGCTCGCCAGTGTCAGGATGACAACAATGGCCCATATGAATTTATCTCCCCGCGTTTTGCTGACAAGGTTATCGCTCATTCCGCCAAATCCCTTAAAAGGAAAATTGATCGCTGCTTCACTGCTTTGCGAGGAGCCAAATACTTTCTTTAATATGGATCTTACATCCGCCATAATTGAAAACAAAAATTGTTATAGGTTTTTTACTGCCTGTTTAAATTGGTTTCCCCTGTCCTCATAATTCTTAAATAGGTCAAAGCTTGCACAGGCAGGACTTAATAATACCACTTCGCCTTTATTTGAAAAATGAAATGCCGCCTGTACTGCTTCCTGTGCATTCCCGGTATTGACCATCAATGAAACGATATCTCCAAATGCCTCATGGATCTTACGGTTATCAGTTCCCATACATACAATTGCTTTTACTTTTTCCCTTACCAGTTCTTTCAGCAGGCCATAATCATTTCCTTTATCAACACCCCCCAGGATCAGTATCACGGGTTTTGTCATGCTTTCTAAAGCAAACCAGGTACTGTTTACATTGGTAGCTTTGCTGTCATTGATAAATTCCACACCTTTTATATTTGACACATGTTCCATGCGGTGTTCAAGGCTTTCGAAAGTTTGTAATGCTTCCCGGATCTTTTCTTTCCTGATGTCAACTGCTGTTGCAGCCATACTTGCGGCCATACTGTTATATTGATTGTGTTTTCCTTTTAATGCAAAATCTGATACGTTCATTTGCATTTCCTCAGTCTTCCATTTGAGATGCATTTTTGCATTTATCAAATAAGCTCCTTGTGGCAGTTCTTTACTCATGGTAATGGGGGCTTGGGTTGATTTAATGGGATAGTTAGTTATATATTTCATGGTGGTTTCATCATCGAGATTATAAATGAATACATCTTCGTGATGTTGGTTTTCGGCAATTCTGAATTTGCTGTTTACATAATTTTCAATTTTATAGTTATACCTGTCCAGGTGATCTTCTGTAATATTTGTCAGTACGGCAACATCCGGCCTGAAAGCTTTGATATCATCCAGCTGAAAAGAACTTATTTCCGCCACATATAGTTCTTTAGGGTCATTTGCCACCTGCTTGGCAAATGAGATCCCGATATTGCCAACCATTGCACAATCCTTTTCAGCGTGCTTGCATATATGATAGGTCAATGCAGTTGTGGTCGTCTTCCCGTTACTTCCTGTAATGGCGATCAGCTTGCTCTTACCGATATACCTGGATGCAAATTCGATCTCGCTGATAACCGGTATCTGTTTTGTCCTGATCTTTTTCATGATGTCAGCCTTCTCGGGTATACCGGGGCTTTTGATCACTTCATCTGCATTTAATATTCCGGCCTCCGTGTGTTGTGCTTCCTCGAACCGGATATTATTTGATTCCAGTTCTGCCTTGTAGTGCCCGGGAATACTGCCGCCATCACTTACGAATACATCATACCCTTGCTGGCTTGCAAGCAAAGCGGCGCCAACACCACTTTCCCCGGCCCCCAGTATGATCATTCGTTTTTTCATTCAATAACAGTTCTGTGCTCAATTAAAATTGGTTCTTCAACAGCATAGAATTTAACAGGTCATAATTGTAGATGTCTCCCCGTTCAAAATTTGGTTCTTCAATAGTATTGACTTTTACAGGACAACATCTTTCCGAAAAGAATACTTTCAAGTATTCAGGATAAAAAGGTTTTTCAACAGCATAGAATTTAACAGGTGCCTTTATGAAAAACTTTTTGCTCAAAAAATTGGTTCTTCAATAGTATTGACTTTTACAGGACAACTTTTTCCTGGAAAAAAATACTTTTAAAATTGGTTCTTCAACAGCATAGAATTTAACAGGCCGGTAATTTCACAGATAAAAGCGTTCAATCGTAAACCATTAAGCGTCTTTCATGGTTGCGGCTTTTCAGCAATCCCTTACCTTAATTTCAGTGTAACAATTGCCATTGCCACACACAATATTGTTATGATCCAAAACCTTACTGCTATCTTGCTTTCATGATATCCCAGTTTTTGATAATGGTGGTGAAGCGGGCTCATTAAAAAAACCCTTCTTCCTTCGCCATATTTTCTTCTCGTGTACTTAAAATATCCTACCTGTATCACTACACTTAAGTTCTCAACCAGGAATATGAAACAGAATATCGGTATCAGTAATTCCTTTCTAATGATGATCGCCAAAGCAGCGATGATGCCACCCAATGCCAGGCTACCTGTATCGCCCATGAAAACCTGTGCAGGGTAAGAATTATACCAGAGGAACCCGATACATGCCCCAACGAATGCCGCAATAAAAATGGACAACTCACCAATATTGGGTATGTACATAATGTTGAGATACTCAGCAAGTTTTATGTTGCCACTTACATAAGCGAATATGCCCAGGCATATCCCTATGATCGCACTTACACCAGTCGCAAGACCATCCAAACCATCCGTGATATTTGCGCCGTTACTTACAGCCGTTACGATCAATATCACTATGATGATATAAAGAATATAAGTATAGGCTTCCCAACTTTTCGGCAAAAGCTTCGCATAATTGAACTCGTGATTTTTTACAAAAGGGATCGTTGTAATGGGTGTTTTAACTTTTGCAAAAATGTGCTCTTTTCCATCAAGCCTGACTATGTGAAAAGAATTACTCATTAATTTTTCTCCCCTGTTCAAATGTGCTTGTACATCTTGTTTATCGGTATTGTAAACTTCTCTTTCTACAACGACACTGTTGGTAAAATAAAGTGTTGAGCCGACGATAATGCCCAGCATCACCTGCCCGAAAATTTTAAACCGGCCTGCCAAACCATCTGCATCTGTTTTTTTATAATTGATGCCTTTTTCTTTTGCGATGCGTTTTGCACGGATCTTCAAATAATCATCTATAAAGCCTATCGCTCCCAGCCATACAGTGCAAAGCAGCATCAGCCTCACATAAACCTTATTAAGGTCAGCCAGTAAAAGTGTCGGTATGATGATCGCCAGGATAAGTATGATACCTCCCATCGTTGGCGTCCCTTTCTTTTGCTGCTCACCGGCAAGCCCCAGGTCCCTTACTGATTCACCTAGTTGCTTTTTCTGAAGCAGGCGGATCAGTTTTTTTCCATAAACCGTTGTCACCACCAATGACAGGATCAGCGCCAGCAATACCCTGAATGAAATAAACTTAAAAAGCCCACTGCCCGGGAACCGGAAGTTTTCTTTTGTAAGCCAGTCAAATAAGTGATACAGCATTCGGGGTTATTGGTTTATTGGTTACCTGTTTATTGGTGAATCACTTTTCCAGTAATTCAAACATTTCCTTCAATACTTTTTTATCATCAAAATCATACTTCACTCCTTTAATGTCCTGGTATTTTTCATGCCCTTTTCCTGCTATCAAAACAATGTCTTCCTTGTTGCTGAGGCTTACCGCTGTTTTGATCGCTTCTCTCCTGTCCGCTATCGTTATGTATTTTTTTTTTCCTTTTACACTCACTCCTGCTTCCATTTCTTTTAATATCTGTAAAGGATCTTCATTCCTCGGGTTGTCTGAAGTGAAGATCACCCTGTCGCTGTATTCACAGGCAACTTCGGCCATTACCGGCCGTTTTGTCTTGTCCCTGTTGCCGCCGCATCCTACCACTGTGATCACTTGTTCATTTCCATTGCGGAGGTTTTTGATGGTTGCCAGCACATTCAGCAAAGCATCCGGTGTATGTGCATAATCTACAATACCAACCACTTTTTTCTGAGCACTTAAGAAATAATCAAACCTGCCTTCGGCGCCGGAGAGACCACTTAATATTTGCAATACCGCAACTTTCTCTGCACCCAAACATATTGCTGTACCATATACTGCCAATAAGTTATAAGCATTGAATTCACCGATCATTTTAAAGTGCACCTCTGTTTCATTGATGAACATGTGCAATCCCGTCAAACTGTTGTCCAGTATCTTGCCTTTGAAATCAGCCAGTGTTTTAAGACTATAGAAATATTTTTTTGCTCCCGTATTCTGAAGCATCACTGCACCTCTTTTATCATCTGCATTGCTTATGGTAAAAGCGGTTTTGGGAAGCGAATCGAACCAGGATTTTTTTACACGGATATATTCATCAAATGTTTTGTGGTAATCAAGGTGATCGTGTGTGATATTGGTAAAGATCGCCCCGGTAAATAACAGGCCGGTTATACGATGCTGTTGAATAGCGTGGCTGCTGCATTCCATGAACACATATTCACATCCATGATCAAGCATCTGTTTTAATAACTTATTCAGGCTGATGGCATCGGGGGTAGTATGTGTTGCTTCAATAACAGTATTGCCCACCTGGTTTTGAACCGTACTTATCAAGCCGCATTTATATCCCAGCGAGGTAAATAAATTCCACAAGAGTGTTACAATGGTGGTTTTACCATTGGTGCCTGTTACGCCAACCAGTTTCATTTTTGCAGAGGGTTCAGCATAAAAATTATGGCTCATAAAACCTGCAGCAACAGCACTGTTCTCTACCTGTACATAAGTAATATGTTCATTCAAAGTCGCCGGAAGCTTTTCACATACGATAGCTACAGCACCGTTATAAATGGCCGTTTCTATAAAGTCATGCCCGTCAACTGCAGTGCCAGCCAGGGCAATAAAGCACGTGCCCGCAGATGCTTTGCGTGAATCCGTCTGCAGATCAGTTACCGCAATATCAGTATTGCCATACACAGATTTGATGCTTACCTTATATAATATATCCTTTAGCATGATAGCTGCTCTTAATTGAGCACCAATGAAATTTTTTGTCCCTTAGCAAAATTTGTTCCCGCTGCGATACTTTGATTAATTACCCTACCCCTACCCGATATGGTCGTTTTGAAACCTTTATTTTCCAACAGGTATACTGCGTCTTTTAATCCCATACCTGTTACATCCGGCGTTACCGTGTAACGGCTTTCATTGTACAGCGGCGCATTCAATGCAGCTGTATTATTCTGCAGTTGCAATGTTCTCCAATAACCGGAAGCGGCAGAATCAACTGATGTCATGTTCAAATAGCTGAATATCGACTGCAGGTCATTCTTCATTCCGAAATACTTATATAATGTTGTATCTACATTAACGGGCACATTCAAAGATGCGGAACTTAAAAACCTGTTATAAATGTGATCACTGATCTCTTTAAATACCCTGCCTGCAACATCAGCACCATACACAAGTTTTGATTCGTTGCTGTTTTGAATGACCACCGCAACAGTATACTGTGGTTTTTCGGAAGGAAAATATCCAATGAATGATGCCTGGTATATCTTATTTCCTTTATTATAACCTTTATTATCCAATGCAGTTACAGCTGTACCTGTTTTCCCGGAAATAGAATATGCACTGTCAAATAAGATCTTATGTGCTGTTCCATGTGCGCTGTCTACTACAGCTTTCAGGCATTCTTTTAATTGCACAAGTGTTTCATTGCTGCAAATACTTTCTACCAATACTTCCGGCTGTATCGATCTGATCACCACACCATAATCTTCAATTGCGCTTACCAGGTATGGTTTCATCATTTTCCCATTGTTGGCCACTGCATTATAAAGCATCAGCATATTCATTGGTGTTACCAGTTCACCATAACCATGCGCCATATAAGGAATTGAAGTGGCATGCCAGTATTTGCTGCCGGGCTTATAAAAAACAGGTTTCCCCGATGATGCCGTGATATCTACACCACTGTATTGATCCAAACGTAATCTGTGTAAATGGTCTGTGAATTTTGTTGGCTCATTGTGGTAATATTGATCAGCCATTTTTGCAAAAGCCACATTGCTACTGGTGTAAAATGCCTGTTTAACTGTGATCTCATGAGCGCCCAGGTGAGAATCCTTTATTCGTAATCCGTAAAAATATTTCGTGCCACCTTCACAATCAACCATAGAATTCATATCCACATATTTATCTTCCAGCAGGCTTATCAAAGTAGCCAGTTTAAATATGGAGCCGGGTTCTGTTCTTTTACCAATTCCATAATTCAGGTCTTCGATATAAGATCCATCCGGTTGCTTGCTGCCCAGGTTTGCGATCGCTTTTATTTTCCCGGTAGCAGTTTCCATTACAATGGCAGTGCCATGGATGGAATTATTATCTACCAGCATTTTCATGAGGGCGTTTTCAGCAACGTCCTGCATATAAGTATCAAGCGTTGAAATGATATTCTTTCCATTTACAGGATCCAGCTCAGCACCTTCAACAGGCATATAAGCACCGGCGGCATATCTCATCAAACGCTGTCCCGTAGTACCTTTTAGCAAACTATCATATGTTTTTTCCAATCCCACATTCTTAGTGGAATCGTCCCTCGACAAACCAATGGTCCTGTTGGCAAGCAGTACATAGGGATTAATTCTTTTGTCCCTGGGGTCAACAATAAATCCGCTTTTATTCCTTCCTTGCCGTACCAGCGGAAAATTGCGGAATTGCTTGAACTCATCAAAAGAGATCTTTCTTTTCAATAGAAAATACCTGTCTTTATTTTTATAGGCTAATTGCAATTGTTGTTTATACTCCCTGCTCGTTTTATCTTTAAAGAGATTGGCAAGGCATATGCTTAATGAATCAATATTGTCTTTGAACCGCTTTCCTTCCTTTTCCCTTAGCCCGTCAGCTGCAAAATCCACGTATATGTCAAAGATGGGAACGGATGTGCTCAGCATATTTCCGTCTTCACTGTAGATGGTTCCCCGCTCAGCATTGATGGGCAGGTATTTTAGATGAAGGCTGTCACCCATGCCCACCCAGTATTTTCCCTGTGCCTGTTGTATATAGATTGCCCTGCCCAAAACCATGACGCCCAATACTACTATGCTAAGGAAACACAGGTAAACTCTCCATAGTATGTCATTTTTTATCTCCACAACGGCGCTATATTATTTTATAATTGATATGCTCTTTTTTTGATCTTATTTCAAACTGTCGGTAAGCTGTATCGGCGGTTTACTTAACTCACGTAATCCCAAAGGCTCAACGGCTTTTACCAGTTCACTTGCTTTGCTTCTGAAAATGACCTCGCTTTTGATCGATTTGTACTCGTATTCCAGTTCTTTGATATTTTTTTCGCTGGTTGCAATTTTCCTGACCAGTTTATCAGCATAATGCCCGTTATATATATACAGTACAGCCAATACAGATAAGAATAAAAAAAACGGGATATTCTTTACAATGAACCGGTAATGAAAAAAGCGTTTCCAGTCACCCTTGCTGTTTGATGGCTGGTTTGTATTGATGATGTCTTCACTCATTTTAAACTTTATTTTTTTTCGGCAATGCGCAATTTTGCACTCCTGGATCTTGAATTTTCTTTTAGCTCTTTTTCGGCGGGCACAATTGGTTTTTTTGTAATTACCAGGAAGGGATTTGCTTCCTTTGTTCCAAACACATCATCGGCCTGTACTTCATCAAAAGAACCCTGCTTAAAAAAATTCTTCACCATCCTGTCTTCCAAAGAATGGAAGGTTATTACTGCAATTCTTCCTCCCTTTTTTAATACTGGTAATGATTGTTGCAACATTTCCTTTAAGGCTCCCATCTCATCATTTACTTCTATCCTCAATGCCTGGAAAACCTGGGCAAAGTATTTATTCGGGTTTCCTTTTACTATTTGTTGAACCGACTGTTTGAACTGGCTGATCGTTTTTATTGGCGCTATGATCCTCTGTTCTTTAATGGTTTTAGCAAGCGTTTTTGAATTAGTTACCTCTCCGTATTTTTCAAATATTTTATGTAATTGCGTCTCAGTATATTTATTCAGGATATCTGCTGCGGTTGTTTGCTGTCGGTTATCCATTCTCATATCCAATGCAGCATCAAATCGTGTTGAAAAGCCCCG
Source organism: Ferruginibacter sp. (assembly GCA_040006715.1). Lineage (GTDB taxonomy): Bacteria > Bacteroidota > Bacteroidia > Chitinophagales > Chitinophagaceae > Ferruginibacter. The sequence goes on from JBDTWL010000004.1 coordinate 37,324, forward strand.
CCCTGCTTCATTGAACTGGTGACTTGAAACACCCAGGTCGGCAAGTATACCGTCTACTGCAACAGCTTTTTGCACTCTTAAAAACCTTTGCAGGTGGCGAAAATTCTGTTGGATAAAAACGACCCTTATATCCTCCGGCAAATTCTGTCTCGCTGTTTCATCCTGGTCAAAAACGATCAGTTTTCCTTTGCCACTTAATTCTTTCAGGATCGCTTTACTATGACCACCACCACCAAAAGTGCAATCCACGTATACTCCATCGGGGTTAATATTAAACCCATTGATGACCTCAGCTAATAATACCGGGATGTGATAGTCGACAGGTTGATAGGTTGATAAGTTTGTACTTTCTATTTGTTTTGAATTACTCATACTTGTCAACTGATCAACTTATCATCCTTTTTTTTATTCATCACTTCATTAGCCAGGTTACTGAATGCTTCAGGTGAAAAAGATTCAAAGAACTGCTGGTATTTATTTCGATCCCAGATTTCAATTTTATTAATTGCCGACACCAGCACAATATCCTTTTCCAAAGAAGCGTGCTCCATTAAATTTTTTGGTAAAAGCACCCTCCCTGCTGAATCGAGTTCAAGCTGTACGGCCCCATTTAAAAAATAACGGCGAAACTCTCTAACTTTAGGGTCAAAATCATTCAATTGGCTTATTTCCTTAAAAATGGGATCCCAACTTTGTATCGGGTACAGCGTAAGGCATTTTTCAAATCCGCGGTTTATCACAAACAAATAGCTTTCCTGTTCCGGCAACTGTTTTTTGAAGCCGGAAGGCAAAAGAAAGCGCCCTTTTGCATCAATTGTTGATTCATATTCGCCTATAAATCCAATCATTAAGGGGTTTTGTTATATGATTTTTAAAGTTAATTCACACAAAATAACACTTTTTCCCACTTTATGACACATTTTTAGCAAAAGTTTTTTATCCACAACGATTTATGCCATAATAGCAGCGGGTATGAATGGAAATTTGAGAAAAGGATTGTGGAAGGAATGTGGAAAGATGTGAATTACTGTGGATAACAGGAGTTATTTGGCCAGGGGTATCGTAATAAGGAAAGAACTCCCTTTTCCAAGGGTACTTTCAGCTTTAATAGTGCCTTTGTGGGCATCAACCATTGTTTTTACATAACTGAGCCCGAGTCCAAAACCCTTTACGTTATGTATATTTCCCGTATGAGCACGGAAGAATTTTTCGAATATCCGGCTCAATGTTTCTTTATTCATGCCGATACCGTTGTCTTCGATCTTAATTTTTAAGGCATTGCCAATATTGCTTGTATGTAGTTTTATTATGAGCCCTTCGTTGGAATACTTTACTGCATTATCAAGTAAATTATTAATGAGGTTTGTAAAGTGCACTTCATCTGCCATGATCATATCTTTAGGAGCTTCCAAACTCACTTCCATTTTTCCCATCTTTTCATTTACAGGGAGCGCAATATTATTAAGCGCACTGGTGATCATCGCATGTGCTGAAAGTTTTTTCAGGTTAAGCTGCACTTCCTGCTTGTCGAGCAAAGCAGCCTGTAATATGGTCTCTACCTGCTTATTCATTCTTTTGTTCTCTTCTTTGATGACAGCAGTGAAGTAATTCGTTTTTTCTTTATCCGAACTTACCTTTTCATTTTTAAGTGCATCAACAGCCAGTGATATTGTTGCCAGCGGGGTTTTGAACTCGTGTGTCATGTTGTTGATAAAATCAGATTTTATCTCGCTGAGTTTTTTCTGCCTTAAAAGTGTGCGAATGGTCAGAAAAAAAGCTGTAGTAATAATGATCGTAAATAAAATGGCACCCAATATGAACCAGGTAATTTCTTTTAAGATGATACTGCGCTGGTGAGGTACGATCACAACGAGAAATTCCTCCTTTGACAGGTTTTCCAGGTTGCTGCCGCTTGGTGGCATCAATTCAATGATGTGATGTGTATTGTTAAGTGTATCAACATAATATTTGAAAAAATTCTCAGTTTGTATCTCATCACCCGTAAGTGAATTCTGCGTTACAGCAAATTCGAATGGGATATCCTTCAGGTTATTCCGGTCAAGCGACATGCGGATAATATCAGAGATCTCTTCTTTTGAAAATCTTTGTATTACAGATGGCCTTGTAAATTCCATTTGCATTTTGGTATCACTCGGGAATAACAGGTTCGAGTTCCTGTTAAAACCCGGGAACCGCTTATCCTGCATCAGTTTTTCAGCAGCTTCATTTGTAGCCCGGTTGATATTATCTATGAGTTGCTGTTCCTTGACCTCTTTCGCACTTTTTAACCATAAGAACTGAAAAAATATTAAACCCAGCAATGACAGCAGAATCAATATAGAAATAATGGGAAATACTTTTTTCATATAACTAAACTAACACTAAAAATAGCACAAAGCAATGATTGCAAAAATAAACCACAAATATGGATACAAAAATTAATCAGGCCGGTACCCTTAAAATTAACTAAGGTTTACCACAAAAAAGAAATGCCCTTTTTTAATATTTTTGTGCAATAATATCTTACTTTAGAAACATGATTGAGCCTGCACAGAATATATTATTGATCGCAGATCCATTTTTAAAAGATCCGAATTTTATGCGCACAGTTGTATATATGTGCAGGCATTCGGATGAGGGTAGTTTTGGATTTGTGCTGAATAAAATATTCAACCAGACACTTGATGAACTGATCAACGGCCTTGACGGAATTGAAATGCCGGTTTATTACGGGGGGCCTGTACAGACCGATACCGTACATTACATACATCAATACCCTGACCTCATACCTGAGTGTTATAAAATATCGGATGAGATCTACTGGGGCGGTGATTTTGAAACAGTAAAAACACTTTTAAAAACCAACCAGATCGACTCCGCCAAAATAAAGTTCTTCATTGGCTACAGCGGATGGGAAAAAGACCAGCTCGACATTGAGCTCACAGAAAAAAGCTGGCTTACTGCAAAAGCTACCCGAAAAATTGTTTTTAATACCTCTTCCGATATTGTTTGGAAAGAAAGCCTGAAACACCTCGGCGGAAACTATGAAATGCTTATTAATTTCCCGATCGACCCCCAATTGAATTAAATAAAATACCTTTCGTAAAATTTTCGTTTGTTATACAGGCTGCTTTATATACCGGCAAGATTCGCATTCTGGATCTATTGCAGGCATATTTCGATCAACAATAAAAATATGCTCTCGCAAAATGGTCCGCTGTTGATCGCAGCCAATCATCCCAATTCCTTTTTAGATGCGATCATAATATCTACGCTTTTCAAACAACCCGTATATTCATTGGCAAGGGGTGATGCATTTACGAAACCCTTCTATAAAAAATTATTATCCTCTTTAAATATGTTTCCTGTCTACCGAATAAGTGAAGGTGCGGAGAACCTGGAAAATAATTATGACACTTTTGAAAAATGCAAAGAGATATTTAAGAACAACGGCATCGTATTGATATTCAGCGAAGGCCGCTGTGTCAATGAATGGAAGCTGAGGCCATTAAAGAAAGGCACAGCAAGGCTTGCACTAAGCTGCTGGCAGGAAGGTATCCCATTAAAGGTTTTACCCACAGGCATAAATTATCAGTCCTTTACTTCATTCGGTAAAAATGTGCAGTTGAATTTTGGAAAAATCATCAATGACAAAGATATCCCGGTCAGTGAAGGTTATGGAAAAACGATCAATGAATTCAATGATAAATTAAGAAATGAATTGAGCACATTGCTGATTGAAATTGATTCAACGGAAAAACAAAAAATAAAACATACTTTTTTTATTAAGCAACCAGTTTTAAAAAAGATGCTGCTTTTTTTCCCGGCGATCATCGGTTATCTTTTACATGCCCTTCTTTTTATCCCCGTTGAAAGATTTGCATCCATAAAGGGCGGCCACAATGATCATTATGATTCTTTGACAGTTGGCTTGTTGTTTCTTTTATATCCATTCTACCTTTTGCTCTTTGGTTTATTGGTTCATTGGTTTATCGGTGGTTATTGGTGGCTTAGCCTGTTTATTTTATTGCCGTTTTGTGCAGGATGTTATGTGCAGTTGAAGAAGCAATTCTAATAACACGAATTTTTAAAACGAATTACACGAATTATCCGGGAACATCCTCCCTCTCCTTTTGGAGAGGGAGGGGGTGAGGTATTATAACACGAATTAAAAAAAGCCTACACGAATTGTATAGGCTTTCACTTTCTTATTTTAGATTTTTTACCTGTCTGCCCACAGGCAGGTTCCTTATTTTTCTACAGCGCCTTCTACCAATACGGTCGTTTTATTATTCAAGACCTCGACAAATCCGCTTTGTATTGTATAAGTAGTAGCTGAATTTTTATCCTTTAAAATTTTCAGGTTCCCCGCTTTCAGCGCACTCACCAATGGTGCGTGCCTGTCGAGCACTTCAAACAAACCATTGATACCAGGTAACTGGACCCCGTATACATCGCCGCTGAAAATTTTTTGATCGGGTGTTAAAATTTCTAAAGTCATAAAAACAATTTGCTGATTTGATGATTCGATAATTTGGAAATGAGATATTGAATTTAATCATCAAATTACCAAATTAATTAATTACCAAATCAAGTTAAGCCTGTGCTGCCGCCATTAATTTCTTACCTTTTTCAATTGCATCTTCCAAAGTTCCTACCAGGTTGAATGCCGCTTCGGGATATTCATCCACCTCACCATCCATGATAGCATTGAAACCACGAATGGTATCTTCAATTGGAACCAAAACACCTTTCAGACCGGTGAACTGCTCAGCCACAAAGAAAGGCTGGCTAAGGAAACGCTGGATCTTACGTGCCCTTGATACCACTAATTTATCTTCATCACTCAATTCATCCAGGCCAAGGATGGCGATGATATCCTGCAATTCCTTATAACGCTGTAAGATCAGTTTTACTTTATTGGCCGTGTTGTAATGTTCATCTCCAACGATCAGCGGCGTAAGGATCCTTGAAGTAGAATCCAATGGATCCACTGCGGGATAGATACCAAGATCTGCAATTTTACGACTCAATACCGTTGTTGCATCCAAATGCGCAAACGTAGTAGCCGGTGCCGGATCGGTCAGATCATCCGCAGGCACATACACCGCCTGTACAGATGTAATTGAACCATTTTTAGTTGAAGTGATACGTTCCTGCATCAATCCCATCTCTGTAGCAAGTGTTGGCTGGTAACCCACCGCACTTGGCATACGTCCCAGCAAAGCCGATACTTCCGAACCTGCCTGTGTAAAACGGAAGATATTATCTACGAAAAATAAAATGTCTTTTCCCTGTCCTTCTCCTTCACCGTCGCGGAAATATTCTGCAATGGTCAATCCGCTCAAAGCCACACGTGCCCTTGCTCCCGGTGGTTCATTCATCTGCCCGAATACGAATGTGGCTTTTGAATCTTTCAGTTGTTCCATATTCACTGCACTCAGGTCCCATCCGCCTTCTTCCATACTGTGCTTGAACTTCTCACCATAATTCATGATACCTGCTTCGATCATCTCTCTCATCAGGTCATTTCCTTCACGTGTCCTTTCTCCCACACCTGCGAATACCGATACGCCATTGTATGCTTTCGCAATATTATTGATCAACTCCTGGATCAATACTGTTTTACCTACACCGGCACCACCAAACAAACCGATCTTACCACCTTTTGCATAAGGCTCAATCAGGTCGATAACTTTGATTCCGGTATATAAAATCTCATTCGCTGTACTCAGGTCTTCAAATAATGGTGGCTTTGCATGGATCGGGCGGCCATTCTTTTTGCTAACCTGTGGCAAGCCATCAATAGCATCACCGGTCACATTGAATAAACGTCCTTTAATTCCATCACCGATCGGCATTGCAATAGGAATACCTGTATCAACTACGGGTGTGCCCCTTACCAATCCTTCGGTTCCGTCCATAGCAATGGTACGGACACTGTCTTCACCCAGGTGCTGCTGCACTTCCAAAACAAGTTTATCCCCATTATCACGAGTCAATTCAAGTGCATTTAAGATCTCAGGAAGTTTGGAACCGCTGTCAAATTGTACGTCAACAACAGCGCCGATGATCGATTTTACTTTACCGGTATTGGCCATAAGAAGTATTTAAAATATTATATATCTATTTCAGGGCGCAAAGGTAAGGCTTGAAGGATGTAAAAAAAAATTAGAAAGAAGGTTTTTTTGGAGCTTAAAATCCCACCAATTGGGTCTGCGTTGCCGGCCTGAGCCCGACATCCCGTGACCGCCCATTGTACTGAGCCCGGTTTGCATCTTTCCCCATTAAGGATCAAATAAGCACTATTTTTGCCAGCTAATCATTACAACCCGGATCTATATGAAATATGCCCTGCTGATATCAATGATCGTTATTTTTTCCTGTTCTCCCGCTAATAAGTTCAAAAAAGATAAAGCTTTTTTCGATGCTTCAGCGGTACAGCTAAGTTTCAAATCAGTAGCAGATATGAATGATTCTTATTTTGTTATTAAAGAAAATAATTTTTTTGAATTTTACCGGCAGCTTTTCGACAGTGTAAAGAACACCAGTTACCCGGGCAAATACACAAAGAACGGCGATACCCTGCTCCTGCATTTTTATAATAAAAAGGGAACAGCCTTACTGGGAAGTAAAGCATTGATCAATGAAAAAAAGAAAGAGATCATATTCTTTAAATGAACTGGATTACCAACAGGCAGATTATTTATTATCTCCTGCTTTTTTATTGGCAACATACACGCCGCACAAAATGATCATCAGGCAAACAACCTGTTTCCAGCCGATCTGCTCACCATAAATTATACCCCACATAATAGCAACAAAAGGAATTCCATAAGTAACCATGGAAGAAAAAACTGCGCCTGCACGTTTAATGAGCATGTAAAAAATGATCGATGCAATGGCGGTACCAAAAATTCCCAATACAAAAGAAAAGCCTGTAGAAAACAAGATCCCCCGATCTGTAAAATCGAGACTGAAATAGCCGGTAAAATAAAGTACGATCAATGCAGGAATGGCATTTAAGGATAATGCCAGTGCAGCGATTTGCAAAGAAGGAATATTATTCAGGTAACGATGTACCATATTCACATTGATACCATACATAAGCGTGGCAATTACCACCAGCAATACATAAAAAAGATTGCTGTTCTCTGCAAAATTGGGCTGGCTGAAAAAAAGCAGCACACTCCCGGTAAAAGCTACCAGTATACCTATTACTTTGTTGGTTGAGGTCCTGCTTTGAAAAAAAATGGCTCCTACAATGATCACGAAGATCGGCGTCAGGGAATTTAAGACGCCTGCCAATGCACTATCTATGCCTTGTTCAGCGATACAAAATAAATAGGCCGGTAACAAGCTTCCCAAAACCCCCGACATGAATGTGGTGAATATTTTATTACGCGGAATTTGTTTGAAACTTTTATAAGCCACAGGTAATAACACAAGCCCGGAAGAAATGATCCTTAGTGAAGCAACCTGGAAAGCGGTTAAATGTTCCAGCCCTTCTTTCATTAAAATGAAGCTGCTCCCCCATATAAATGAAAGCGCAATAAAAATTAACCAGTTAAATAATTTGCTATTCAAGATATTATTTATACCTTTTTATTGAAACGCAAAGTTGGGTAAATAATCCCTGCATTAAAAAAGATTATTTCATAATCACAACTTATATGTACAATATTTACATTAAAACCAGATCATTATGGGATTCATAAAAGAATTTAAAGACTTTGCCATGAAAGGCAACCTGGTAGATATTGCCGTTGCTTTTGTTATGGGTGGCGCTTTTGGTAAAGTGGTAACGTCATTCACAGAAGGTATTGTGTCGCCCCTGATTGGCATGATCGGAGGTGCCGACCTGACAAAGAACATGTATATTTTAAAACCGGCCGTATATGATGCCGCGGGAAAGATCGTGACGGAAGCAGTAGCTATAAAATGGGGTGATTTTTTAACCGCTATCATAAACTTTATTATTGTTGCATTTGTAATGTTCCTGGTTATAAAAGCCATCAACAGTATGAAGAAAAAAGAGGAGGCTGCTCCATCAGCTCCGTCTTCTACAGATCAGCTCTTAATAGAAATCAGGGACGCTGTCAGGAAATAATATCATATCAACAACATATTGCGTGGCTGCCAATTTTCGGCAGCCATTTTGTATTATGATCTAAAACTTATTTTATGAGAAAAATATTACTTGTTGCATTTTTACTGATAATATATGGAAGCACAAGATCCCAGGATGGAACTGTGAAAGATCTTAAGAAAGATGCAGAGAAAACAATTGCAAAAGATCCCAATGATACCATTCCACGAGCCTGGAAAACCGGTGGGGTCTTTAACCTGAACATCAATGAAGGCTCATTGAGCAACTGGTCAGCGGGCGGAGATAAATTCTCATTTTCATTGAATTCTTATTTGAACCTGTATGCATTCTATAAAAAGGGAAAACATTCCTGGGATAATAATGTTGACCTGGCCTATGGTATTGTAAATACTACCAGCCTGGGATCACGCAAGGCAAGTGACCGTATCGACCTGCTTTCAAAATACGGGTATGCTTTGTCTAAAAAATGGAATGCTGCTTTCCTGTTCAACCTGCGTACTCAATTTGCAAAGGGCTATGCTTATTCAAAAACTGCCGATGACAGGGATACATCATCGGTGATCTCCGATTTCTTTGCCCCGGCTTACCTGTTGTTATCATTGGGTTTTGATTACAAACCCATCAGTGACCTTTCAGTATTCATCTCTCCTATTACTGCCCGGTATGTGTTCGTTACAAATGACCTGCTGGCTCCCAAATACGGGCTTGATCCGGGCAAAAATGTAAAAACTGAGATAGGGGCATTTTTATCGGTGAATTATCAAAAAAGTATAGGCAAAAAATTTACGTATAAGACAAAGCTTGACCTTTTCTCCAATTACAGGAAGAACCCGGGGAATATTGATGTTTTCTGGTCTAATGTATTAACGGCCAGCATTACGAAATATATCAATTTTTCCTTTAACCTGGATATGATCTATGACGACGATACCCAAAATGTAAACCCGTTAAAAGGGCCTGCGCCGCAATGGCTTCAACTGATGGGGATCGGTGTGGCTTATAAATTTGTTACAAATAGTAACCGCAAGGACCCGAAGACGCCAAGATAAATTGGGTACAACTTAGCGCCTTCGCTGTTATATGAAAGTCATTATCTTTGGCACTCGTTTTTAAATAATCAACATTGAGCAGCAATACACCAAACTACCAGATCAAGTTAGATCAATTCGAAGGGCCATTTGACCTCTTGCTTTTCTTCATTGAAAGAGATGAGCTGGATATTTACAATATCCCCATCACAAAGATCACCAATGATTTCCTGGATCATATTCACCAGACGGAAAAATTAAATATTGAACTGAGCAGTGAATTCATCTTATTCATCAGTACGCTTATGCGTATCAAAGCAAAAATGCTTTTGCCACGCAAAGAAATTGATGCTGAAGGCAATGAAATAGATCCACGCAAAGAACTTATTGATAAGATCCTTGAATATAAAAAGTTCAAAGAGGTTTCAGCAAAAATGGCGGAAATGGAAGCGATCAGGATGCTGATGATGAAAAGAGGCAACCTGCAAAAAGAGCTTTCTCAAATTGGTGAAGAAGCCGGCGAAGGAACCGAGATACAAACGGTTACTTTATTCAAACTGATGAAGGCTTTTGAAAAAGTAGCAAACAGGTTGAAAGAAAAAAATAATAAACCGGTTCATACGGTTGTACAGTATAACTATACCATGGAAGGCATCCGGGATTATATGCTGGAACTATGCCGTACAGAAAAGACCCTCTCATTTGAAAAGATATTTGATGTTTGCGAGGACCGCATCCATGCGATATTCATTTTCTTAAACATGCTGGAACTGGTTCAACAAAAATTCCTGCACATCCTTATTGGCGAAGGAAGGAACAATTTCATCATTGAATACAATGAAGACAGGGAAGAAGACCAGTTGACTCATCTTACCGATGAGGATTTTCAGCATTTGAATTAATTTTATCAATGAAATATCTTTATCATGAATTTGCCCCGGCTTTAAAACCGGGGCAAATTCATGATAAAAAACGATATTATGGGAATAAAACAACCAGTACTGGAAAATATAATAGACAAGGTATTGACTGCAATGAATGCAAAAGCGGTGATCTTTGATCTCGACGGTACCCTGATCGATAATAATTCCTACCACCTTAAAACATGGAAACGCTATCTTGAAAAAATCGGGATCGATATCAGTGAAGAAGCATACAGGAAAAATATAAATGGCAGGACAAATAAGGATGCCCTCGAATACATCTACAACAAAAAAATGTCCGATGAAGAAGCCATGGTATATGCTTTGGAAAAGGAAGCATTGTACAGGGAGATATACAAATCAGATATAAAGCCTGTTAATGGTCTGTTAGAATTATTGGAATTCTTTCATAGTAAAAATATTCCTATGGCCATTGCAACATCGGGCATCCAGGTAAATATTGATTTTATGTTCGGGCATATTCCCATCAAACAATATTTTAAGGAAGTGGTAAACTCATCTCATATCAGCAAAGGAAAACCCGACCCGGAGATTTATTTAAAAACTGCCTCCTTATTAGGCATTGCTCCCTCCAGCTGCCTTGTTTTTGAAGATGCTGTAGTTGGAGTCAATTCCGCCAGGGCCGCCGGAATGAAAGTGATCGCTATTACTACTACACAATCAAGCGAAGAATTGAGAGATGCTGATATGATCATAGCAGATTTCAGGGCAGAAAGTTTTTTTAAGAATGCCAGGGTTTAAAATGACTTGCTAACTGGCATAACTGTGAAATAATGTCAGTAATTTAAACTGGTACCATATTTGATGTTTAAACATCAATAAAATTGTTTTATATGAAAATCTCAGTACAAAAAGCTTCGGAAAGAGGTGGCGCAGATCATGGCTGGTTGAATGCGAAACATTATTTCAGCTTTGCAGATTACCACGATCCCGAAAAAGTACATTTTGGGATGTTACGGGTTTTGAACGATGATATCATTGCCGGTGGCACCGGTTTCCCTACACATCCACATGATAATATGGAGATCGTTACCATACCCTTCACAGGTGCCCTGCAACATAAAGACAGTACAGGTGGTGCCGGTATCATCAAAGCAGGTGATGTACAGATCATGAGTGCCGGCTCGGGTGTGCGGCATTCTGAAGCCAATGATTCGAAGACCGAAGCAGTAAATCTTTTCCAGTTATGGGTATTCCCTAAAAAAAGAAATATAACCCCCAGGTATGACCAAAGAACTTATGACAGCAATGACAGGATAAATAAATGGCAGGTAGTTGTTTCTCCAAATGAAGCAGACAAAGCACTTTGGATAAACCAGGATTCCGTTTTTTCATTGACCAAACTGGAAGCGGGGAAATCATTGAACTATGAGAATTCATTCAAAGGAAACGGTGTTTACCTGGTTGTGATCAATGGCTCGGTAAAAGTAAACGATACCGTTTTAAGCAAACGTGATGCAGCAGGAATTTCTGAAACAGATTCATTTACGATCACTGCTATTGAAGACGCTGAATTGTTAGCAGTAGAAGTACCTATGAACTTGTCTTAATAATAGATCCATAATAGTACCGGTTTACCTGCATCATTAATATATTTTTTCAAAGCAGTTAAAAAAGTTGGGGATACCGTGGGGGGCACTAACATACAAAGAGGGAACAGAAAATGCAATGGTCGAAAGGCTGTTGCATTTGTGTTTTCTGTCAATATTGGCTGAAGGCTATTGCTGTAATAGTAATACGCTTGTTTAAGTAGTAAATGGCTTTAAACTATCCGCTATGGTATGAAATTGAGGAAGATTTGGGAACAGTAACAGATTTAGAAATAGTAAGAAATGATAAAGGTTGCGAAATAAGGTTTAAATCAAATGGAATTGATAAAATGATGTTTTCAACTGATAGGGAATTTAAAATGATTATACAGGCTGCTTATTATGTAACTGAATTAATAAGCCCTCTTAAAAAATATAAACATTCTTCTTTAAATCTTCAACAAACTCAGTAACGAAAATGGTAATAGGTTCGCTCATATCATCCTCTTTAAATACAATCTTACTTACATTGTCATTTACTCCAGTAATTTCAATAATAGTATCTGTATTTATTGCCCTTACATCTTTATTTTTATTTTCATTAAGTGATACATATATTTCATCAATTTGTTTGTTCCAAAATCCATTATCCGAATGCCACCTTTTTAAATACCTCTCATATATACTAAATGAATTTTCATCCATTGTTTTAGGCTTGAATGCTATAATGCTACCATTTATAAATTGGGTTGATGTGAATTGTTTATATATCTCTGGATGCCTTGTAGCAAACGCTTCCCAAAACCGTTGCGAATCTTCTAATGTAACATTTGGGAAATCTTCTTTTTTATTTTCCATAATAGTTGTTTTGATAATACTATAAAATTACGAATATGTTTAATAATCTAATCGAACTAATCAAGTCAATGCCTACAGAGGAAATGTGCAGGGATTATGTGGCTCAACAAAGATGGAACGGTAAGCCAGTATGTCCTTATTGTAAGCATGAAAAGTGCTATGTTATTGAAGGAGGTAAAAGATATAAATGTGCCAGTACAAAATGCTTTAAGAGGTTTACAGTAACCGTAGGAACTATTTTTGAAGCCAGTAACATTCCCTTGTTTAAATGGCTTACCGCTATTTATCTTATATCATCACATAAAAAAGGTATTAGTTCTTATCAGGTAGCAAAGGATATTGGAGTAACACAAAAAACAGGCTGGTTTATGTTACATAGAATTAGAGAAATGATGAAAGAAAAGCATAGCGTAAAACTTGATAACATTGTAGAAATTGATGAAGTTTATATCGGTGGCAAAGTGCCTAACATGAGTAAAAGCAAAAGAAAGAAGCTAAGAGAAGATAATAATATTCATGGGCATAAGACTATGGTAATGGGAATGATTGAAAGAGGTGGCAATTTGAAGCTAATACCTATCGGTGGCAATAATAACGTAATGGCAATACAGCCAACTGTAAGAGATAATGTAGATAATGATGCTGTTCTTATCACCGACAGTTTAGCAAGCTATCAAGGGCTTAATAATGAGTATGCAGGGCATGAAGTAGTAAACCATAGCGAACAGGAATATGTAAGGGATAGTGTTTTTCATACCAATTCAATCGAAGGGGCATTTAGTCTGCTTAAAAGGTCTATAATCGGTATTTACCATCAAGTAACCCCAAAGCATTTAAGCCGCTATTGCGATGAAACTATGCACCGCTATAACCTTAGAAAAATGACTGATGCAGCAAGGTTTAATTATACTCTTACAAATATTGAAGGCAGGCTGGATTATAAAACACTTGTAAATACAACAGCAGCAAATACCAATAAACTGCTTACTGAAAATGATTACAATGTAGTTACTAAATTAAATTCACCCATAAAAGGCAGACCAGTATATCAAGTAAAAGACGGTGAAGTGATTTCTCGTTACAATACTCTGAAAGAAGCAGCAGCCATAACAGGTATTAAAAATTCTCAAATTTCAAAAGCCCTAAAAGGTGTACAAAATACAGCAGGTGGCTTTCAATGGATTTATGCTTAAATTTGGTAATGGCAAAAGCAGCAAAAAAGAAAACGAAAAAAGATATAGTTGTAAAAACAAACCTTACCCCCGATCAGTTATTAAAACTGGCTTTAAATACTCCTATTAAAAAAGTAAAAAAGAATAAGAATTAATTTCCCAAAAGGTTTATTCTCCCTGTTATTATTTTATGTAAATATTCGCTTCGAACTATTCCATACACTATTATTATTTGATTTATCTCATCTAAATCAAATAATATACAAAATCTTCCAGAGTTAACATAATACTCACCGATGGCTGGAATATTCGTTTTTTTAGATCTGGCTTTGGGATTGTTTGCCAATTCTGTAAAGGTGGTAGGGAAACTCGTTGTCTTTTCAGGGACGGTTGTAAGGCTTAAGTTAGCTTTTGGTGAAAAGACAAAACTATACATTATGCGGCTTGAAGTTTATCTAATAATTCATCTAATGTATATTTTATACCTTTCCCTATCGCTAATTGATCTTTAGCGGTTTTGACTTCTAAGATGAGGTCAAGATAATCGGATATATACAAAAGTATCTTATGTATTTCTTTAACATTTTTCATAAAAGATAACATGTTCTTATCATCAATTTCAACCTTCCCGCCATCTTGGACAAATGAAAGAATAATTGATGTAGTCTTGTCTACAAAATCAATATTACCATTAGTATGTTGAATATACTTATGGATGTCATCAAATTTTAGTCCCTTGTCTACGGTAGGTAAATTTTTTGCAAATGATGTGACATTTTCTAAAACTTCTTTAGAAATTTTAACTGTATCAGCATCTGTGGTGATTTGCAAAGCCTTCTTAAGGGCACTAACCGTCTTTCCTTGATAATTATATATAGGGGCAAACTGTTTGCTCATTTGACCAAAACTGTGTTCTACTTTACTATTTAATGCAGCGACGGACATAAGTGATACTCCTTCTTTTTATGAACCAAAACTAATGAATAAGAATTTAATTGTAATACCCTTCATGTAATATAACATATAAGATACCATGTTATTGCATTTTTCATAAAATATTAATGGAATTGGGTTAAGAGGGCTGCTTTTTATTAGAGTGCAAAGGTAATGTTTATGCATATAACAAAAATGCCATCTTTTTTTGATTGCATCTTGTTAATACCTTAAATTTGCAAAGCCTTTACCGGGCAAATATCGCAAATGGGTGTGGTCTTCCAATGAATAGGAACTTCCGAAACTTTGGGATGGAATACGGGTTTGACTCCCGTCCACTGGCTCCTATCGGTATTAATAGCGGCTAAGTTCTAACCAACTTGGTCGCTTTTTTATTTTTAAATATGTTAGAATTGGATTGCGAACACAAGAATAGGATATAAGTACAGAAGCGTGTATGAGAGCAATACAGCATAACAGTTATCGGGGCTAATGTGGAAAATATCCTTATTCGTGTACAAAAATAAGACATGATGTTGACATAATGCCAACATTGTTAAAATTTTTTTTCCCTTATCCAGACTGGCTTTCATTGATTTACGCAATAAAATACATAACATTGTCACAAATTTGTAAGCCTAACTTTACAAAGAACTAACAAACAGTCGAAATAAGGGCTTTAACGAAAAAAGCATTTCCCTCCCCCTGTACCTTTATTGTATGTTGAATCCCCGTGGGGCATCCCCAACTTTCGCATATGGGTAAAGGATATATTGTTTCTTCAGGAACGCAACTATGTGCATGAAGCACCACAAACCTTTGAAAAGCTTTATTGTTTGTCTTATCAAGTCCGTAGAGTTTAAAAGCCAGTCCGAATTTACCGTTATATGAATCGCCGATCCTGTATCTTCCCAAAGAAGTGCAGTTGCTGTTTGGGATATTTGAAAAATACAATTCATCTGTGCCTTTATCGGAACCACTTCCATGTGTAACGAGGCCGGCGATCTCAACCGAATCTTTCTTAAGATCATAGACAAAGAATCGTTTTTTACCGGAAGCTATCTTCATGTCTATAAAAAAGCAATGTGCCGGATCATAATTCCCTTCCCGGTTGAATAATTCAAATTGAGCTGCTTTTTGCTTTAGCCTTAATATCACTAAAGCATTTGCGTCAATAGTTTTAAAAGCGTGACTATGTTCTACGCTCTGATCGAATTTTGGCTTGTACCAGAAAAGATATGCCAGTCCAGTTCCTGTAACAAGCATGAATAAAACAGATGAAAAAACCTTTGCAAAAAATTTCATGGAAAAAATGTTGGGCTATGACGCTTAACGCTATTAATTCCATAAAAATTTTTAGAAGACTGTTAAAGAAATCTTAGATAATTCTTTGAGTTACTTAGAGTCTTTGTGAATTCGTGGCAAGAATGATCGCCACAAAGCCGCCAAGACACAAAGAAGTACAAAGAAAGATCCCGGCAACTAAAACCGGGATCTTTGTAATTCATTCTATAGTGTTTGGGAGTTTTATTTTAATGCGCAGCAAAGTGAATATTTCCCCAGTTATACCAGGTAATTCCAGTTGTACCTAGACCTTCCCAATAACCGGGAGTTCCTGTAGAAATTCCATCCCCGTTGGTATCTCCTTTCAGGCTATCATCCGTATAAGCAGTAAATGCAACACCGGATCCATTATAATTCTGCAATTGAATAGTACCATCAGGTATCAAAAGTAAAAAGCCGGGGTTTGTATATCGTGCAAATTTTAGGACCACATCATTACCAAGCACCAGTATTTTACCCTGGTTGGCATCCATTACCCAACTATTGCCGCTCCAGCCACCCAATACGTAAGCAACTTCAGTTTCACTCCATGTCATTTGTAATGCCTGGTCCTGGGAGTGTACTATATCAACAAATATTCCATTGCATACATTTGTTTGCAGCATATTATCGGGATTATGAAATGTATTACTGTTATCGAAATTGTTGGATATACCGATGAGAACGGGGTGGCCATTGTCGAAAAAAATATTGTTTTGAACTACCGTACTTATTGGGCTCCACGACATATCAAGGGCTGCGAAAGTTTGATTTGCCCCTCCGGCAGTATGCGCAATAACAGAATTGGTAACGGAATTAAACTCCTTATCCCCCATGTTGACTGCACGCTCCAGGTTCGTACTTCCGCTGCCGGCATATAATATTTTGCAATAATCAAGGCTGTTCCCGGGGCTGGCGAAGCCAATATCAAACCAATCGCCTTTTTGTGGAACGGTAGCATTGCCATCTCCATTGTTATCACCGCCATAGCTGTCATCTTTTGATGAGGTAAATATTACGGGGTCGGATATTGTACCTTCGGCTGATAGTGTTCCACTTCCGGAAACAAGTATTCCTTTTGCGGCTTCAAATTTTATGATCGTTCCTGCTTCAATGGTAAGTGAAGAAGTTACACCCACAAAATTTGCACAATGATAAATATGGCATTTGTCCCAGACAGTAGGAACATCGATGGTACTGCCAACTTCTACCACCGTTACAGTACAGCCCGGATCGGGAATAAGGTCTTCAACGGCCTTCTTGCATGAGCTGTTCACCAATATCAAAGTGCTTACCAAAGCAGCCGTTAATATTTTATTTTTCATTTTTTAAGATTTAATTTTTTGCCTACTCTGTTTGGTTTTCGGCATCCCCGTTTATTTGCATTTTTTTAAGACAATCATTCAATTAAGATCTTCGATCATACTATTTATTGCATCACATGACATTCTCTAATCAGGAATCACTTTTGCCCTAATGAATTCATCAGGAGCATTGTAACCACTTAAATAAATAAAGGGGCTTTCAACTGTTGGACCGCTTATCTTTTTAGCTTTTAATGAAAACGTATAAGTACCCGGGGAGAAGGTGAAAAGGGTACGATAAACAAAACCCATTGTTGTAACGGAGATGACATGTGAATTAGCTGCCACCAGCATATCATTGGTTTGAGAAGGGTCATGTAGTAACAAATAAACTGTTGCATCACCGCAGCCAAAACATCCTCCTGAATATAATCCGATGGTTCCTGTTATTTCAATATAAGAAGGTTGGGTAACTGTAACGGTAACCTGTGAAAGTGCTGATTCATCTCCATTATTTGTCATTGGTGAAAACACGGAAGATGAAGGTGTAAATATCTTTATCGGCGTTACCCATACCGGGGCGCCTCCGGCGCCATTTGATTGCAGTACCTGTCCCGGGGCGCCGGCATTCCCGTTAACTACCAAAGCACCGTTTGCTTTTACCCTGAATCTTTCCGTAAAAGTACCGGCCTGGTCATAACCCAATGCTATATCAGTATTAGGATTATCTGAATAGATCTGCATAAGACCTGGTTGTACCCCAATACCAATATCGCCGGTTGGTCCCTGGAAAAATGTAATTTTCTTTCCAAATGAAGCTGCAAAACTTAATGGCGCATTTGGTGTATTATTACCGATACCTACATAACTATTGCCGGTATTATAGGTAAGACCCCAGCCGGACGGTCCTCCGTAAAATCCCATATTCTGGGCATCCTGCACCCCTACAAAACCCATTGTATTACTGTTATCGGGTTTTGCCAACCAAATACCGGCACCATAGTTGAGGTTCAATGGCGTTGTGCCATTCCTCAATAATATTCTGCCATTTAATTCCATTCCAAATTCACCACTGTTCTTTATAAGCATCCTTTGTGTAAATGAACTGCTGCTACCATATCCAAAACCTATATTATCCAGGTCGGTTTTAGAAAATACCTGCAATAAAGAACTCTGAATGCCAAATCCATAATGTGTGGGAGTGCCATCGGTCCATAAAGAAATTTTATCACCCAGGCTTCCATTAAAGGAAAGCGGGAATTGTGGATTGGGATTGTTGATACCTACGTTTTGTGCGTTTACAACAAACGCTGATGCCAGTAAATAGAGGAATAATAATTTGTTTTTCATTTTATCTTATTCAAATGATTATGAATTTTATTTATTGTTTAACAAATTTTGCTATGGTCACAGTTTTCCCATCTAACATCTGGATAAAATAGTTCCCCGGTGCAAGGAGTTTTACCTCGATAGTAATTGGCAATGCATTTTTTTGGATTTGCTTGTTTACCAATTTGCCCTGTTCATCATAAATACTGATCGTTAGGATTTCTTTTTTACCTGTGTAAATAATATTGATGAAATTGCTTGCAGGATTTGGAGAGAAAGAAAAACTCAATTCACTTTCATTATTTGAAACACATATTACTGCAGAATAAGTAAAGCGGGCATCTGCATCTGTTTGTTTCAGCCGATAATAATTGTATCCTTTTGACGGAGCAAGATCTATAAAGGAATAATTCTTTAAGGAAGCGCTATTGCCTGCTGCCTGCACCTGGCCAATTCTTAAAAAATGATTCCCATCATTGCTTCGCTCTATATCAAACCAGGCGGTATTTTGTTCAGTAGCGGTATGCCAATAGAGTTCATTATTATTTCCCTGCCTGGAAGCAGTAAAACCGGTAAGTTTCAAAGGCACTGGCAATGCATCATTCTGGTAAGCTACCAGGGTAAATATATCATCATTGGACACGCCTCCTACATATATGCGGTAGCCCGATAGTTTCATGGCATATATATAGTCGAAGCCATTGATATTGGTAATTACTTTTCCGTCTCCATCAAAACTGTTATCCAGGCTGCCATCTGAATTGTAACGAACAACTGCAAAATCATTGTTGGTACTTAGTGTTTCGCAATACCCGGCAACAATTATTTTTGCATCAGCTTGTATGGCAACGGTATAAGCAATAGCATTAAAAGGGCCGATTGCAGAAGTTAATTTTCCATCGCCGTCAAAACTATTATCTGGGCTGCCATCGGTATTATAACGTGCAACTGCAAAATAATTATTGCTTCCAACATAGCTTTGCCCTGCTACCACTAATTTTCCATCTATTTGGATGGCTATAGAATTTGCTATATCAGCAGAAGAACCGATTGCTGTAATAACTTTTCCATCTCCGTCAAAACTATTATCAAGACTACCATTGGTATTATATCTTGCAACAGCAAATTTCGTGGGGAAATAAGTTGTTCCTGCTGCCACAATTTTACCATCGGCCTGAATTACGATAGAATTTACCACATCATTCGAAGCACCAATAGGAGTTTGAACTTTTCCATCAGTATCAAAGCTGTTATCCAGACTACCATCAGTATTATAACGTGCAAGGACAAAATCATTATCTGAGCCCGAATAAGCAAGGCCAGCTACTACAATTTTACCATCGGCCTGTATGGCTATACAATTGATACTTGCATTATTAGCAGATCCGAAAGATGTAATAACTATCCCATCGCCATCAAAGCTATTATCAAGACTGCCATCCGTATTATAACGGACTATGGCAAAATCCGCATCTGATGCATTATTTGTATAGCCTGCTGCTACAATTTTTCCATCTGCCTGTATGGCTACGCATAAAGCTATATCATCAAAATCACCGGTGCCAATGGCTGTGATCACTTTCCCATCAACGTCAAAACTATTATCCAGTGTCCCGTTTGTATTATAACGGGCAATACCAAAATCCTTGTTGCTGTTTGTATGACTAAGGCCTGCCACCACAATTTTTCCATCTGCCTGGATAGCCATAGCCTTTATACGTGATACTGAACCAATGGATGTAGTTACCTTGCCTGCGGTACCGAAAGTAGGATCGGGGGTGCCAGGTTGAGCATAAGAAGCCAGGCCGGTAATTAAGGTAAATAAAGTGAGATAGATTTTTTTCATGATTGATCTTTTGATTGTATGTACTACAGGTCTATATAAAAACTGCTCAAATATAAAAGGATAGTTTTCCCAACCTATCACCTGAAACAGTGATTCGGCCTGATTTTCATGAGAATCACCTGAAACTGGTATTTTATTGCGATTGTTTGATTTTGTGGATTAGAATAGCAACCTTTAGGTAATTCAATGAACGATACATGAAGATTGATTTCATTTTTATAAGAAAATATTTGACCTGTTTTTGCTTACTATATCTCCATTCAACGCTATCAGCTCAAAACAATATCATTGACAGCCTGGGTAAACAGGAAGCCGCTGCTGTAAATGATTCTGTCAGATCGCTTTTATTGACCGAACTCGCATCGAACTATATGGGTTATGATACGGTTAAAGCCGATCAATCCCTTCAAAAAGCTCATGCGATTTTATCTCAAAAAAATTGGGATTACAATTGGGGATTTTATTACGAAGTAAGATCGCAGGTGATATTTTATCATGGTAATTATGCCGGGTCATTGTTGGCATGTGATTCGGCACTGATTTTTTTTAAAAAAGCAGGACAAAGCCAGAACACGATAACAAAAAAAGATGCATTATTTCATAATGCTGTTGTTGCAGCAGCCAAAGGACAGGCTTATTCAATGATGGGAATGAACGATGAAGGAATTAAATTTTTCCTGGAAGCATTGCAGCTATTTGAGCAATCAGACCACCCTGATAGAATTATACAACTTGCTCAGCTTAATAATAATATTGCGACGACCTATTATAGCATGAAGCAGTATGAGAAGAGTATGGAATATGATGTGAAAGCGATCCCTTATCACTTACTTGCGGGTGATCATGAATCCATTTCATATGCTTATATCTACGCAGCATCAGATTTTTCAATGCTAAACCAGTTTGATTCAGCGAAAGCTTATTTTCTTAAAGCCGGGCCGCATGTAAAGGAATTAAACAAGCCTTCTGTAAACATTGAATATTATGGAAAGACCGGGGGATTATACCGGGCGCAAAAGGATTGGGCAAAAACCATAGAATATTACCTGGTCGCCTATGACAATGCTAAAAAAATAAATGATGTGTATAACCAGGCAGCTTACCTCAGGGGAATTGCAGATTCATATTACTTTTTTGATAACCAGGAAAAAGCAGAAACCTTTGCATTAAGATCTCTTGCTATTGATGAACAAAATAATTTCACCAAAGAAAAGCGGCAGGTCTTTAATTTGTTGTCTTTGATCTATTTTAAGAAGAAAGATTATAAGAATGCATATATCTATACCAAAAAGTATGTCAGTGAGAATATTAAAATAAATGATGAAGAGCATAAAAAAACGATCGCTGAGCTTGATAAGAAATACCAGTCTGTTCAGAAAGAAAAAGAGATCATCCAGTTGCAAAAAGACAAGCAGATACAGGTTCTTTCCATCAAACAAAAATCAACGCTCAATTATTTTTTAATTGCGTCATTAGCTGCATTATTGATAGTTGGATTTTTGGTCTATCGCAATCTTCGTAACCGCCAGCAATTAGCAAAACAACAGGACGAACTGCAACAGCAACGCATTGGTGAACTGGAAAAAGACAAACAATTGGTAGCTGTTGATTCCATGTTGAAAGGCCAGGAAGAAGAAAGAAGCCGGTTGGCCAGGGACCTGCACGATGGTTTGGGAGGTTTATTATCAGGTGTAAAATTTTCCTTAAGTAATATGAAAGACAATTTAATAATAACCCCGGATAACATGGCTGTATTTGAAAGGTCATTGGATATGATCGATACTTCCATCAAAGAACTGCGGCGGGTAGCGCATAATATGATGCCCGAAATGCTGACAAAGTTTGGGCTGGATGAAGCATTGAAAGAGTATTGCAATACCATCAACAGCACAAAGTTACTGACAGTTAAATACCAATCCGTAGGGATGGAAACGCGGCTTGATAAATCAATTGAAATAATCATTTATCGTATAGTGCAGGAATTACTGACCAATATAATGAAGCATGCCTCGGCAACAGAAACTTTTGTACAACTTGTAAGGGGAGACAACCGGCTCAATGTTGTGGTGGAAGACAATGGAAAAGGGTTTGATCCCGCTATGCTTAAAAATAATAAAGGAGTTGGCCTTACAAGCATACAATCAAGGGTAGATTACCTGAAAGGCCAACTGGATATACATTCAGAAACGGACAAAGGAACTTTGGTTAACATTGAATTCAATATATAATTATGATACGTGTTTTTATTGTTGATGATCACCCTGTAGTTATTGAAGGGATCCATTCATTATTGCAAAATGAAAAAGACATTGCATGGGTTGGACAGGCAATGAATGCACAATCATGTCTTGGATTTTTTGTGAACAATACTGCTGATGTGGTATTGATGGACATAAGTATGCCGGGTATGGAAGGAGTAGAATTATGTGCAGTGATGAAAGAAAAATATCCCGGGATCATGATACTCGGCCTTAGCACATTCAACCAGGGATTGTATATAAAGAAGATGGTGGAGAACGGGGCATCAGGATATATTTTAAAAAATTCATCCAAAGAAGAACTGATAGATGCTATACATGCAGTGCACGAAGGCCATATTTATTTTAGTGGTGAAGTTGGGATGGCTTTGCAGGAATATCAAAAGTCGTCAAAAACGGAGCTGCCGGTTTTGACATCGCGGGAAAAAGAAATTCTTGCATTGATAGCTGAAGGATATACCAATCCCCAGATCGCGGAAAAAATATTTTTAAGCCCGTTCACAATAGACAGCCACCGGAAAAACCTCCTCGCCAAACTAGCTGTAAAAAATACTGCCAGCCTTATAAGGCTGGCAGTCGAAAAAAAACTGATATAACTATTTATTGAGTTATAGATGTAGCTGTTACTTTAATTGATACCATCGCCCTTATCGCTGCTGCAATACCATTTGCATCAATACCGATCTCATCATATAATTGCTTCGGCGTGCCATGCTCGATCAATGCATCGGGAATACCCATGATCTTTACATCGGCTTTATAGCCATGTTCATTCATGAATTCCAAAATAGCAGAACCAAATCCTCCCAGCACAGTACCATCTTCAACCGTAATTACTTTATTGAATTTTGAGAATATTTCATGAAGCATTGCTTCATCCAGTGGTTTTACAAAACGCATATCGTAATGTGCAGGATTGATCCCTTCTCCTTTAACATCTCTTATTGCTGATGCAGCAAAATTACCGGGGTGGCCGAATGTTAGTATTGCGATCTCTTCACCATCTTTTAATTTACGCCCCTTACCTATCACAATTTCTTCAAAAGGATATTTTTCAGCCATGCTGTCTTTTTGCATTTCGGGTGTTACGCCTTCTCCCCTGGGATAACGGATGGACACAGGTAAATTGGTAGAGTCTAATTGCGCAGTATACATCATGTTCCTCAATTCCTTTTCATTCATAGGAGCACATACAACCATATTTGGTACGCAGCGCATGTATGCAATATCATAACAGCCATGATGGGTTGGGCCATCTTCACCTACAAGGCCGGCCCTGTCCAAACAAAAAATTACAGGTAATTTTTGAATTGCTACATCGTGTATCACCATATCATAGGCCCTTTGCATAAAAGAAGAATAGATATTGCAAAAGACCTTCATTCCCTGGGTAGCCATGCCGGCACTAACTGTTACTGCATGTTGTTCCGCAATACCTACATCAAAAGCCCTGTCGGGCATCTTTGCCATCATATATTTCAATGATGATCCGGAAGGCATAGCAGGGGTGATACCAAATATTTTCTTATTTTTTTCTGCCAGCTCAATGATACTATACCCAAAAACATCCTGGTATTTCATTGGCTGTGGAACGTCAAATACTTTTTTTTGTATTTCGCCTGTCACTTTATCAAATAAACCAGGGGCATGCCAAAGTGTTTGATCTTTTTCAGCCAGGCCATATCCTTTACCCTTAACCGTTTTTATGTGCAGGAGTTTAGGACCGGGAAGGTCTTTCAGGTCATTCAGAGTATCAATGAGCTTGCTGATATTATGCCCATCGATCGGGCCAAAATAGCGAAGATTCAATGCTTCAAACAGGTTACTGCTTTTGCTCACCATTCCTTTAAGGCTTGCTTCCAGCTTACTGGCTATATCGCGGCTGAATTTTTTTCCAACAGGCAACTTGCCCATTGCTTTCCATACATTGTCACGAATGTCATTGTAAGTATGTGAAGTGGTGATATCGGTCAGGTATTCTTTGAGTGCACCAACATTGGGATCAATGCTCATGCAATTATCATTCAGAATAATGAGCACATTGCTTTTTTCAATTCCCGCATGGTTCATAGCTTCGAAAGCAAGGCCGGCTGTCATGGCCCCGTCTCCTATCACAGCAACATGCTGCCTGTCGGTCTCGCCTTTATAATGCGAAGCCATTGCCATACCAAGTGCGGCAGATATAGAAGTGGATGAATGGCCAACGCCAAATGTATCATATTCGCTTTCGCTTCTTTTTGGAAAACCGCTAAGCCCCTTGTATTTCCTGTTTGTTGGAAAAATGTCCCTGCGGCCGGTAAGTATCTTATGGCCATATGCCTGGTGACCCACATCCCAAACCAATTGATCATAAGGAGTATTGAATACATAATGTAATGCTACACTCAGTTCTACTACACCTAGACTGGCACCAAAGTGCCCGCCATAAACACTCACCACATCAATGATGTATTGCCTCAGTTCTTCGGTCACCTGGAGCATCTGGTCTTTGCTGAGTTGTTTGAGGTCGGCTGGGCTATTAATGTGTTGTAATAATGGGCCGGCTTTGATTTCTATTGTGTTCATGTATTGTAATATCGGGTAAAATTATGATTTTAAACCGCCATATAAGGCATACTTAGGCAAAAATTTTTATCCAAATGCCAGTATAAAGCCAAAATTTCACACGTTGGAGTAGTGTCAGACGATGCATGATCTACGCATTTCTACTGTAAACGGTTGGGGAGACGTTTGTATTGCCTGAAGATTTTATTATATACAACGCCTTCGACAAGCTCAGGCTGACAGCTTTCTGTCATGTTGAGCCTGCCTATCGGCAGACAGGCTTGTCGAAATATAGACAGAAAGCGGAGTAATAACTTATTGTATATGTTTATTCAGTTGTAAGATAATATCCGGGTCAGGGCTGTTCTTCAAATACTTATCTGCTTCGCTCAATTTACACACACCGGGGTAATCGCCTTCATAATTACTCATATTGAGGATAAGCTGGAAATGCAGGTGCGGTGGCCAGTTCCCGTTTTCCCCAGGTGGGCCGAAATGCGCAAAAGGCTCTCCCCTTGAAATGAACTGTCCTTTACGGAGCTTACTGATATCACTCAAAGAAAGGTGGCCGTACAATGTATAAAAATTGATCGTTTCGAGTTGGTGCTGTAAAATGATGGTTGCACCGTAATCACCATAATTATTATTGAATGCAAAACTGTGAACCATGCCGCCGAGTGGGGCGTAGATCTTTGTGCCAGCTACACCCCAAATATCCGTTCCCAAATGAAGCGTGCGGGGTTCATCTTTGGTTTCTACTTCTGTAGCCAGGCTTTTATCGAAAAGTTTGCTGCGGCGATACATTTCCCTGTTTTCCCTATACCCACCAATTAAATAAACAGCGTTTGCGATTTTTCTTTGCTGATCAATGTACTTTATAAAAAGATCTGTGTCGTTGTAAATGCCTTCCGTGAAACCGGTATTTGTTTTTGATAAGTTTAACGATACGATTTTATCTGTTGCTTTATTGAACGGGATAGTTGAGTGAAGTTCAAATGCATGTTTTTCTAAAACGGAAGCGATATTTCGTTGCATCCTGCAATTTACTAAATTGTTAACTGCTCTGGAATGTCGTTATTTTATTCGTGCATTCGTGGCCTTAATTTGCCCCGAATGGACGAATAGTTATATCACAACATTCAGCATCTTTCCTTTTACATAGATGATCTTCTTCGGCTGTTTGCCTTCAAGCCATTTTTGTACAACTTCGTTGGCAAGCACAAGCTTTTCTGCTTCTTCCTGCGAAGCATTCAATTCCATTACCAGGTTGGTGCGTAGCTTACCGTTTATGGAGACAGGATATTCTTTACTTGTCTCAACCAGGTATTTTGCATCAAATGCTGGGAACATGGCATCCAGCACTGAGCCTTCATTGCCCAATTGATGCCAAAGTTCTGCTGCAATATGGGGTGCATAAGGCGTGAGGAGGATCAATACATTTTGTAAGATCTCTTTTTTATGACATTTGATATCGGCCAGCTCATTTACACAGATCATGAAGGTGCTTACTGCTGTATTGAAACTAAAGCGCTCGGTATCTTCTTCAATTCTTTTGATGGTACGGTGTAATACTTTTAATTCAGCATCTGTGACCTCACCCCCCGCCCTCTCCAAAGGAGAGGGAGCCGAAGACGTCCAGACCGGGCCTTTGATTTCATCATTGAACAGGCGCCAAAGCTTTCTTAAAAAACGGTGAACACCTTCAATACCCTTTGTATCCCATGGCTTGCTTGCTTCAACCGGCCCAAGGAACATTTCATACATTCGGAAAGTATCGGCGCCGTATTTTAAAACAAGATCATCCGGGTTAACGGTATTGTATTTTGATTTGGACATTTTTTCTGTTTCAACACCGCAGATATACTTGGCATCGTTTGACCTCACCCCCAACCCCTCTCCAAAGGAGAGGGGAGCATTCAGCGTCCCGTCTTCGCAAATGAAAACTGCTTCTTTATATTCTGGCTTCCAATTTCTAAATGCATCAATATTTAATTCAACACCATCCACAATATTAACATCAACGTGAATAGGGTTAATCATAAATTCCTCTTGCTCAAAATTTTCTGATGATACTATATGTGGATCAAGTTCAATGATCTTACTCAAAAGAAATTGATTATCCAGTTCTTTATTCTGCCATTTGATATATAAATTATGTGAAAGAAAAATTATTTCAGGTTCATCACTCCCTATATGTAAAACAACTACCCGATAAACAAACCTGCTACTCCCCTGTATCATCCCCTGGTTCACCAATTTCTTAAACGGCTCATCAAAACCAATTAGCCCAAGATCATACATAACCTTCGTCCACATACGGCTATACAATAAATGCCCAACGGCATGTTCAGTGCCGCCGATATATACATCAACCTGGTTCCAGTAATCACTTACTTTCCGGTCGCAAAATGTTTTGTCATTGTGCGGATCCATATAGCGAAGAAAGTACCAGCTGCTGCCGGCATAACCGGGCATGGTACTGGTTTCTCGTTTGACCTCACCCCCAGCCCCTTTCCAAAGGAGAGGAGAGTGTGATCCCGTTCCTTTTTCAGCATCTGTATCTTTTGAAAGTTCTTCTGTTATCTTTTTGAGAACATTTGGTAAGCTATTTTTAATTTCAGTATTGCTGAATCGTATCATGGTATAACCATATTCATTCAGCCATTTTTCTCTTGCTGAATCGAATATTTTTTGTTCTTCTTCAGTATGGTATGCTCCATCAATTTCTATGATCAGTTTTTTCTCCAAACAAACAAAATCCGGAATATAACCTTCAACAGGATGTTGTCTTCTGAATTTGTATCCATCAATATTTCTATTCCTCAACTCCTGCCACATCATCTCTTCTTCTGCGGTTGGATCCTTTCTATTCTGCTTTGCAAATTCAATCGTATGTTTCCATTCCTCAGCAGTACTTGTTACATATCCATAACCCGAATGCTGCTCTGTTCCCCTCTCCTTTGGAGAGGGGTTAAGGGTGAGGTCTTGGTTTGAGTTAGCGGTGAGGTCCTGGCTAGAACTAGGGCTGAGGTCCTGGTTAGTACTAGCACTGAGGTCAACATTCACCCAATCAGTCAAATTCGCCAATGGCCCTTCTCCATCCGGCCCGGGGCCATATTTATCTACATGTGGTAATTCCAATGGCAGGTCTTTTTCATCCAATGGAATAGCGATACCATCTTTCCAAACAATTGGAAATGGTTCGCCCCAATATCGTTGGCGGCTGAATCCTGCATCACGCATCCTGTAATTCACTTTGCGTTTACCGATACCTAGTTCTTCTATTTTATTGTTGGCAACAGCAATGGCGTCTTTCATCAGCAATCCATTTAAAAATCCCGAATTTTCAAGGATAGCATCTTTTGTCGGATTGGCTTCTTCACCATTATAATAACTGCCAATAATATTTGTGATAGGGATATTAAAATGCTTTGCAAATAAAAAATCACGCTGGTCACCGCAAGGGACAGCCATGATCGCCCCGGTTCCATAACCCGCCAACACATATTCTGCGATCCAGATCGGGATCTGCTTTCCATCAAAAGGATTTAATGCATATGCTCCTGTAAAACAACCGCTGATCTGTTTTACTTCGGCCATGCGTTCCCGGTCGCTGCGGCTTTTTACATAACTAAGGTATTCATCGATTGCCTGCTTTTGCTCTATTGATGTAATTTTAGAGACCAATTCATGTTCAGGTGCAAGCACTAAAAAATCCACCCCAAAGATCGTATCGGGTCTCGTCGTATAAACCTCAACATCAAACTCCGAACCATGAACTTTGAACTTCATTTCAGCTCCCTCACTCCTCCCGATCCAGTTCTTCTGCATCTCTTTCATCGAATCACTGAAATCAAGTATCTCCAATCCTTCCAATAACCGGTCCGCATAAGAAGTGATCCTCAGGTACCATTGCCTCATTTTCTTTTTTACTACCGGGTGGCCGCCGCGTTCACTTACGCCATTAACCACTTCATCATTTGCAAGCACGGTTCCCAAAGCTTCACACCAATTCACTTCTCCAAAAGACGAGAAGGCAAGCCGCCGTTTCATTAAGATCTCTTCCTGCTCCTTTTTTGAAAATGCATTCCATTGTTCCGCCGTAAAATCTTTGGCTCCCTTGCTTGCATATTTATTTACAAGATCGCTGATCGGCCTTGCCTTTTTTTGGGTATTGCAGAAATAACTGTTGAACAATTGCAGGAATAACCACTGCGTCCATTTATAATAGGCAGGGTCACTGGTCCAGACTTCCCTGTCCCAGTCATAGGAGAATCCTATCTTATCCAGCTGCGCTTTGAATGTGGCAATATTTATTTTAGTTGTCTCTGCAGGATGTTGCCCCGTTTCCAGGGCATATTGTTCTGCAGGCAGGCCAAAACTATCAAAACCCATGGGGTGCAAAACATTAAAGCCCTTCAGTCTTTTATAGCGGCTGTAAATATCACTTGCTATATATCCAAGCGGATGGCCCACGTGCAGGCCTGCCCCGCTCGGGTATGGGAACATATCGAGTACATAATATTTTGGCTTAGCAGGATCATTTGACACTTTATAAGCCTTACGCTCTTTCCACTGCTTTTGCCAATCCTGTTCTATTTTTCTAAAATCATATTCCATTACGAACTTTATTTCTGTTTACTATTTTTTACTTTTGTACCCTGCAGCAGTACCTTGTTCAACTTCATGGGCGTCGCACACTTGTACATGATCACTTTATTCAACAGTTCTATTGAAGATGACAACAGCTTTAACAAAAAAATAAGCAATCTCATTCCAACAATAAAAATATATTTGGCGGGCAATCGTTTTTGCAGAGGGCAAAAATAAAACAAACCACTTAAAAACCTTTATTTTTGTCGGGCCTGGGAAAGCAAATTTCATTCATCCTATTATAAGATTATACATTATGGCTCAGTTTGGCAAATCATCCGGCAAAAAAGGGAAACCAAGTTATACCGGTGCGATCATAGGTGTGGCGCTGGTTTTATTTTTATTTGGTATCGTTGGATGGTTCTTTTTAAACCTGCGCAAGACAGGCGACTATTTTAAAGAGAACATCCAGGTACACACCTGGCTCAACAGGGATGCTTCCAAAAAACAAATTGACAGCCTGAAAGAATATATCTCCTCCATTCCTTATGCCAACCGGGTTGAATATGTTACCAAAGAAATGGCGATCAAAAAGTGGAATACTGAGAACGACAGTACCTGGAAACAGTTCCTGACCAATAATCCCCTCCCTGAAAGTATTGACTTTTATGTAAAAGCCAAATATGTGGAGCGTGACAGCCTGAACCTGCTTGCCGTGAACTTGCAGGAGGCTTATCCGGGCGTGATATCTGAATTTCAATTTCCAACAGAAACCGTCAGCAGGGTGAGCAGTTACGTCAAGACAGCCGCGGTCATATTTTTAATTGCAGCCATATTGCTAACGATATTGGTTGTATTTTCTATCGACAATACCATCAGGCTGGCCATGTACAGCAACAGGTTCCTGATAAAAACGATGCAAATGGTGGGCGCCACCCGCTGGTTCATTGCCAAACCTATCAACCAGCGAGCCATCGTGAACGGGCTTGTTGCATCCTTGATAGCCATTGGGGCTATTTGGGGCACTGTATTGCTTATAGAAAACCTGATCCCTAATTTTAAACTGCTGCACGATACCCCGGGATTGATATTGTTATTTCTTATCATTGTAGCGCTGGGGGTAACCATCACCCTGGTCAGTACACACCGTTCCGTTATCAAATACCTGCGGATGAAGCTGGATGACCTCTATTAATGAACAAACTGAAATTTCCATTATATTGCAGCCTCAATTCATGTTTATGGCAAACGAAAGAAATCAACACGCATCAAAGAACCACCTGTTTGGTAAAGAAAATTATATCTGGATGCTTGCCGGGCTTGCAGTACTTGCACTGGGCTTTTTCTTAATGAATGGAGGAAAAAGTCTTGACCCAAAGGTTTTTGATACAAAAGAAGTTTATAGCACAACAAGGATAACCATTGCACCCATACTTATCATTGCAGGGTTTATTATCGAGATCGTGGCAATAATGAAGAAACCTAAGTAGGAAAT
Source organism: Ferruginibacter sp. (assembly GCA_040006715.1). GTDB lineage: Bacteria > Bacteroidota > Bacteroidia > Chitinophagales > Chitinophagaceae > Ferruginibacter. Next base: position 68,590 of record JBDTWL010000004.1, read on the forward strand.
CCGTTTAACGGTTTACTGGTTTGATAAAGAGATTAATCTTAATAATGCGCTGTATATTACAGCGTTTTTTATTATCCAAAACTTCAAACTTCAAACTTCTTAAACTTCCCATATGGATATAGTACAAACCATTGTCATCGGTATCGTAGAAGGTCTTACCGAATTCATCCCTGTTTCATCTACCGGGCACATGATCATTACAGAGAAATTATTGAATGTTCCTGATAATGAGTATACAAAGATGTTCACTGTGGCCATCCAGTTGGGAGCCATACTTGCTGTTGTGGTTTTATATTGGAAGAAATTCTTTGACTTAAAGAACTGGCAGTTCTATTCTAAGTTAATTGTCGGGGTTGTCCCTGCCATCATCCTGGGATTATTATTCTCCAAAAAAATTGATGCATTGCTTGAAAGCAGTACTACGGTAGCTGTTTCACTTTTATTGGGCGGTATCGTTCTATTGTTCATTGACAAAGCATTTACTAATCCACGCATTCATTCCGAAAAAGAAACATCTTATATCAATTCTTTCATCATTGGTATCTGGCAATGTCTGGCAATGATCCCGGGTGTGAGCCGTAGTGCCGCTTCCATCATTGGCGGTATGCAACAAAAACTTACGCGGAGTGCGGCTGCCGAATTTTCTTTTTTCCTGGCGGTGCCAACCATGCTTGCCGCCACCGGTTATAAATTATATAAGCACTACAAGGAGGCCGGTGGCTTTACCAGTGAAGAGATCAGGCAACTTGCTATTGGTAATGTAGTAGCTTTTATTGTAGCCATGATCGCTATAAAGTTTTTCATCGGCTTTTTGAAAAAACATGGCTTCCGGGTTTGGGGGATCTATAGGATCATTGTTGGCATTATATTGCTGTTGCTGATCTGGAAGGGAGTCATACAATAAGTTTCTTTTTGAAATTGCGTTGCATTTCAAGTATTAATTATTAATTTTTCATTCTTAATTATCCAAATGCAAACTGCTTCCAAAAAAATCATAAACGGATGGGCCATGTATGACTGGGCCAATTCGGTTTACAATCTTGTAATTACATCTACCATTTTTCCAGCGTATTATGAAGCTGTAACAGGCGATGGCAATGATGCAACTTTTAATGATTCTGTAACATTTTGGGGAAGAGAATTTTCAAATACTTCCTTATACAATTATGCATTAGGCATTGCTTTTTTGGTTGTAGCATTGATCTCTCCCCTGCTTTCTTCCATTGCAGATTATAAAGGCAATAAAAAACAATTCTTATTTTTCTTTTGCACTTTAGGTAGTGCAGCATGTAGTGCTATGTTTTTTTTCAATGGAAAAGAGGACCTTGCATATGGACTTATCTGCATGATCATTGCATGTATAGGGTTTTGGAGCAGTCTTGTTTTTTACAACTCTTACCTGCCTGAAATAGCCGCACCTGAAGACAGGGACCGTGTGAGTGCAAAAGGATTTGCAATGGGTTATATTGGCAGCGTTATCCTGCAGATCGTCTGTTTTGTTTTTGTTTTATCGCCAGCTACTTTCGGAATTAATACCGGCAAAGCATCACAGTTCTCATTTTTACTGGTAGGTATCTGGTGGTGGGGGTTTGGCCAGCTGGCATTGACAAGGCTTCCTAAAGGACAACCGGCTACAATAAATAATGACAGGGGGAATATTTTTACGAAAGGATATAAAGAACTGAATAATGTTTTGATGCTTGTAAAAAAACTGCCTGTATTAAAACGCTATCTCGCTGCTTTCTTTTTTTACAATATGGGTGTACAAACGATCATGCTTGCTGCTACACTATATGGCAAAAGTGAATTAAATATCCCTACAACAAACCTCATCATCGCCATTTTGATCATTCAGCTGGTAGCTATCCCTGGTGCTTATGCTATTGCAAGGTTATCTACAGCTATTGGTAATTTTAAGGCACTTATCATAACAATATTTGTGTGGATCCTTCTTTGTGTGCTGGGATATTTATTACCCAGGAACGGTATCTATGAATTTTATGGTCTTGCTACATTAGTAGGCTTTGTAATGGGTGGCATACAATCACTCAGCAGGAGCACTTATGCGAAGCTGATGCCCGAAACAAAAGACACAACTTCCTTTTTTAGCTTTTATGATGTAACTGAAAAAATTGCCATTGTAATCGGGATGTTCAGTTTTGGATACATAAATGAGCTTACCGGGTCACAACGAAATTCAGTACTGGCTTTGATGACATATTTTATTATTGGGTTGCTTATATTGGTTAGTGCATTATCCAAACAAAAAAAAATCTCAACATAATCCAATGAAACTTTTTACTATCAACACCGGTTATTTTAAACTGGATGGGGGTGCTATGTTTGGCGTGGTCCCCAAAAGTATCTGGAACAAATTGAATCCTGCGGATGAGAACAATATGTGCAGTTGGGCGCTCCGTTGTTTACTCATTGAAGACGGGAACAGGCTCATACTGGTTGATAACGGCATGGGAGATAAACAGGATGCAAAATTCTTCGGGCATTATTATTTACATGGAAATGATACACTTGATAAGTCCTTAGCGGCAAATGGTTTTTCAAAAGATGACATCACTGATGTATTCCTTACCCACCTCCATTTTGATCATTGCGGAGGAAGCATTGTAAAAGCCGGCGATAAATTGGTCCCTGCTTTTAACAACGCGGTTTACTGGAGCAATGAGCGTCATTGGAAATGGGCAACCGAGCCCAATGCCAGGGAAAAAGCAAGTTTTTTAAAAGAGAATATTATACCCATACAGGAAAGTGGCCAGTTGAAATTTATTGAAACATCGGCAGCAGCATTCCCGGATAGTATCTTTGTCAGGCAGGTTTTCGGGCACACGGATGCAATGATGCTGCCACAAATAAATTATAAAGGAAGAACGGTTATTTTCATGGCCGACCTGCTCCCTTCTGCAGCACATATTCCCCTTCCTTATGTAATGGCTTATGATATGTTCCCGCTAACCACGTTGAATGAAAAAAGATCCTTCCTCACCGAAGCGCAGCAAAATGATTATGTATTGTTTTTTGAACACGATCCGCAACTGGAATGCTGCAGCCTGGAAATGACGGAGAAAGGGATCAGGTTAAAAGAAAGTTTTATGTTGAGTGAACTCTAGAATATCGTAAAAGGAACAAGGAATGTCGAATTATGAAGTATTAACTCCGGTCACATTCGACATTCCTTGTACCTTGTACATTATTCCTTTTTTACTCCTTGTTCATTATTTGTATTACCGTATACCCGTAAACGCTGTCAAAGGATAACGCAGTCCCCTGTAATTCATCATATCCACTTTAATACTGCCAACAGATATGGGGCTTTCTACCCTTAGTATAATATGATTGGGATCATCACTGATCCATGCGGTCATTTTTTCACCACCTTCAAAAATGGTTCCTTTTATAAGTAAGGGCTTTATTTTAATGGCATTGAACCTTCCGTAACGGGTCTTGATCTTTTCTTTCCCTACATAGCGGATATACAAATGAAATATCTCGTCATCCAGGAACATATCAAATGGTATCTTATCATCAACCTTGTATTTGCTGAAATCGATATTACGGGCATAATAAACCATGCTCATTACATCCTGCATACAATCTGTAATAGGAAAAACCCCGTTGGTACTGGCGGCAGTATTTGATGTCTGGTTAAAAGTGACGTTATTATATTTTTTATATCCACCCTCGTCTATGTTCCGCACAAATTTGATCGGCAGCAGGCTGGTTGTGTCTACATAGCTTTCATAGCGGTCCCTTACCTGGAAGAAATTATCAAAGAATGAATAGGTCTTTCCTTCGCCTACATGGTGGTATACTGTCTTCCCATTGAATCTTTCGAGTGTTGTGGTGAACACGGCTTCGCCGGCACCGATATAAGCACCCAGTGTACTATAAAAGACCTTGAACGTTATTACTTCCCCTTCCTTGTAAGCACTGTTCTTCATGCCACAAAAATCACGGGTGCCGGTAGTAAAACTGATTGTACATAATGCAAGGATCAAAATGACCGGTAATGTAAATTTCTTCATCGTTCTTTCATAATTTTAATTCCCAGGATCAACAGGCTTCCCAGCACTGCAGGTATGACAAGATTTATCAGCCATATACCAAAAGCAGCAGCCTGGATCCCAATAATATTCTTACTAACCAATTCAAAAATCAATACACTTGCCGTTGCCCTTACCGGTAATTCCGTAAATCCAACGGTAGGTGCCACTGCCATTACCAGGTAAAATACGGTAAGGAGCAGGAAAGAAACCGGGTAAGCCACTTCAACATCCATCACCCGAAGTAACAGCATGTATTGCAAAATAAATACCATATACCGGAAAAAGGATAAAAATAATATTCTTAACAATTGTTTACCGCTAAAAACATCCAATACAACGATATAGCTGGTAAAACGCTGAAGGAAATTTATTTTAGCGATACCTGTTATTAAAAAGTGGACGCGGAAATATAAAAGCAATAAAATAACGGTTACGACCACACTTATTAAAAGCAGTCCATCGCTCAGTATCCAGGATACGGAATCAAATGTTGTTTTACTTACAATAGAACCATATTTAAGTACAAGCAGGCCTGTGGTCCCCATAAACATGGTTATGGTAAGCTGGCTGATGCTTCCCAGGATGGTAAGTGATATCGCTCTTAACCTGTGATGTGCTTCCACATACATGATCCTCCCGCCATATTCGCCTATACGGTTGGGTGTTAGCATGGTGATACTGCATCCTGCAAATACTGCTTTGAAAGATTTTAATAAAGTAAATCTTTCAAGCGGGGCGATGAGTAATTGCCATTTCCTGGCTTCAATGCCCCAATTGACGAACATGAGGGCAAATACGATCCAGAACTGGTATTGCTGCCAGCTGTTCCTGATCTGCTGCCAGCGTGTATCCAGGTCTGGTTGATGGATCACCTGGTTATATAAACTCCATGCCAGTAAACCAAAGAGCAGTGGCCCGATCAGGTAGTTGATTATTAATTTGATATTTTTGTTCAAGTAAAGAATTATAAGTAAAAATAAGTTGCACTTTGCAAAAAGCATCAAAAATCATTTTAGGGATAGATCCGGGCACCATAATCATGGGTTATGGTTTGATCGAGATCAGGGGCACATCAATACATTTGATGGAAATGAATGTACTAAAGCTTTCATCAAAGAATGATGCATATGAGAAACTAGAAAAGATACATGCAAAGGTCCAGCAACTGATCAATACCTATAAACCGAACCATTTTGCAATTGAAGCGCCTTTTTTCGGAAAGAATGTACAAAGTATGCTGAAGCTTGGCCGGGCACAGGGTGTGGCCATTGCTGCAGCTATCCAGGCTGGATTAACGGTACATGAATACTCTCCGAAAAAAATAAAGCAATCGATCACGGGAAATGGCAATGCAGGTAAGGACCAGGTCATGAAAATGTTGCAGCATCTTTTAAAATTTGAACAGGGGCCTGCTTATATGGATGCATCGGATGCCCTTGCTGTGGCGGTATGCCATCATTTTCAGCAAAATGCCATACCTGCCGGCAAAGTGGGCAAATCAATGGCCAGTGGCTGGAAAGAATTTTTACTCAAAAATCCTGCAAGGGTCAAATAAAATAACAATCAATGTTGATACGGTCCAAAACACTGCGGTGGCTGATTATTTTAAGTACCGTGTTGGTTACGATCATTGTTGTGGTCCAGTTATTCTGGCTTCAGAAAATTTACCGGTTTGAAAGAAAACAGTTCAACTCAAATGTCGTAAAAAGTATCAAGGGCCTTTTCAACATGCTTGACCTTACCAGTGACAGTACATTTACTTTTGAAAAGAACATAGAATTACCTCAAGAGCATACATTCATTGCCAAAATCGATAAAATACGTTCCATTGATTCAATCAGCAGCATTTTCAGTAAAGAACTCACCGATTTTGATATACTAACGGATTGTAAGATCTCGATATACAGTGTTGCCGAAAAAAAGTATATCGCATCAAAATATATTGATATCCCGGATTCCTATAATTCTTTAAAAGATGATTTCAGCATACCCATCTTCAACAGGAAATATTCTTACCTGTCTATTTCTTTCCCTCACAGGAGCAGGTATATCATTATGCAGATGCTTTTCTGGATCATTTCAAGTGGTATTCTATTGATTGTATTGATCGGTTTCGGTATAAGTGTCTTTTATCTTTACCACCAGCAATTTTTGAATGAGACCCAGAAAGATTTTGTAAATAATTTTACGCATGAATTCAAAACCCCGTTATCCGTAATAAAGATAGCAGCAGATGTTTTGCAACAGCATTCTATCATTGAAAAGCCTGAAAAACTGAAAAATTATGCTGATATCATAAAAGACCAGACCGCACACCTTCAAAATCAATTGAACAGGATGCTGGTCGTCGCTTATACAGAGCACAGTACCCTGCCTTTACAAAAAGAACTTTTCGACGCGAATAAATTATTACAGCAGGCTGTAAATAACATTCAACCGTTGATAGAAGAAAGATCAGGTAGCCTGGTAATTGCCTCTACAACATACAATAGCTTTATTAATGCGGATAAATCCTATATCCTGCTGGCATATATCAATATCCTTGAGAATGCAGTTAAATATTCTGTAAAACCCGTTATTGAGGTTACAACGTATGTGGAAGGAAGCGACTTTTGTATTGATATAAAGGACGAAGGGATCGGGATCGATAAAAAGCAACAGGGAAAGATCTTTAATAAATTTTACAGGGTTACTGATGGTGATATTCACCAATCGAAAGGTTTTGGCCTGGGACTTAATTTCGTTAAAAAAATTATGGACGCACACCGGGGTAATATATCAGTGGAAAGTGCGTTAGGAAAAGGCAGCACGTTCACCATAAAAATACCCAGAAATTAAACTCATCATCATGAAAGCATCAATATTATTGGCAGAGGACGATACTACACTGAGCTTTGTCATTAAAGACAGCCTACAGGAAGCAGGCTATGAAGTTACCACCTGCACAAATGGTGAATTGGCCTGGCAACAATTTCAGAAAAAGGATTTTGATATTTGCCTGCTGGATGTGAACATGCCGGTCAAGGATGGGTTTGCACTTGCCAAAAGGATCAGGCAGCAAAGCGATGTTGTTCCAATCATTTTTTTAACGGCAAAAAGCCTGGAAGAAGATAAATTAAAAGGTTTTGCTGCAGGAGCAGATGATTATGTAACAAAGCCATTCAGCATGCAGGAACTCATCATGCGCATTGAAGTGTTCCTGAAAAGAACAAAAAAATTAAAGGCTGATGTAAGAGAAGAATTCAATATCGGAAAGCTCCGCTTCAATTATAGTGAACTGAAGATATATGATGCTGATGAGATCATTAGCCTCACACAAAAAGAAGCCGATCTTTTAAAATTCCTTGCAAGGAATGTGAACAAGATATTAAAGCGGGAAGAAGTATTGATCAATGTGTGGGGGAAAGATGATTATTTTTTAGGAAGGAGTATGGATGTTTTTATTACAAAATTGCGCAAGCATTTTAAAGCAGACCCTTCCATCAACTTAGAAACCATTCATGGAGTAGGTTTCAGGCTTAACCAGTAACGGCTACATGTTCTTAAGTATCTTTTGATGTATCTCTTCCATTTCCTCTTTCTTAAGATGCAGTTTCAGCCGGGTAAAATTCAGGTCATTTGCTGAATTGATCGGCAACAGGTGCATGTGTGCGTGCGGGACTTCAATTCCAATAACGCTAATACCGCAGCGTTTACAATCAAAAGATCTTTCAATTGACTTTGCAATGGGCTTTGCAAATACAAGCATGCCTGCAAGATACTCTTCTGACAAATCAAATATTTTATCCACTTCTATTTTTGGAACAACCAACACATGGCCTTTTACGAGGGGATCAATATCCAGGAATGCAATGAATTCTTCATTCTCTGTAATTTTATATGATGGCAATTCGCCACTGATGATCTTTGAAAAAACTGACATGCTTTTTATGAATTTTGAATGGGTGGTTAACCGCAACTACAATTCGATCTTTTCAATTTTGAATTTCAATAAGCCCGCCGGCACAGTAACTTCTACCACATCGCCGATGACCTTTCCCAAAACACCGCTGCCGATAGGTGAGGTAACAGATATTTTTCCTGCTTTCAGGTCTGCTTCATTTTCTGAAACGATCTTATAGGTAACTGTTTTTTTTGTTGCCTGGTTTGTAAGCGTCACCTTGGTAAGAATACTTACCCTGCTGGTATCGATATTTGTCTCATCCAGGATCCTTGCAGTAGCCATTACGCCTTCCAGGTACTTTATTTTTGCTTCCAGTAAACCCTGTGCTTCTTTGGCTGCATCATATTCTGCATTCTCCTTAAGGTCGCCTTTCTCTCTTGCCTCGGCAATGGCTTTGCTGGCAGCATACCTGTCCACTGTTTTAAGAACATGCAATTCTTCCTTCATTCTATCGAATGTCTCCTGCGTTACATAATTTGTGTCTGTCATAAAAAATTATTAGATAGATACGAAAAAAAATACAACGCCTCAGAATAACTAAAGCGTTGCATGTAATACAAATATACTAAAAATTATACTGAAAGGGAATTCCGGAGTATTAATTATATTGGTAAAAAGGCCTAAATCCAGCTTAAATACCCAATTTTTCCAGCAAAATTTTACTCATTTTATAAAATGCTTCGTGTGAATACCCGGCAATATGCGGCGTCAGGATCACATTGGGCTGGTTGGCCAGGAACAGGAACTGCTCCTTCTCTTTATCATCCAGGCTGTTGATCTTTTCATTTTCCAACACATCCAATGCTGCACCCCGGATAGCGCCAGCTTTGAGGGCATTTATTAAAGCTGTTGTTTTCACCACCTTGCCACGGGAAGTATTGATGATATAAGGCCTTCCCTTAAGTGCGGCAAAGAAGGATTCATCTGCCATATAATTTGTTTCTTCTGTAAGCGGTACATGAAAACTTATTACATCGGCATACCGGCATACCTGTTCAAAATTGGCTTCTTTAACTGCAGCTGCTCCAAAACCAAATTTATATTTATCACAGGCAAGCACCGTTACATCAAAAGCGGACAATAATTTAGTAAATGCCCCTCCCGTATTACCATAACCGATGATACCAACTGTTTTACCATTCAGTTCAGTACCCCGGTTCTCTTCACGCAGCCAGGTATTCTGCTGCAATTCTGCATGGCTTTTAGAAATATTGTTCATTAAATTCAGCAGCAACCCCAATGCATGCTCGGCTACCGCATTCCTGTTACCTTCCGGGGTGCTTATGCACTGGATATTTTTTTCTGCAGCATATTTCAGGTCAATTAATTCCAGGCCGCTGCCTAGCCTGCCGATCCATTTTAACTGTGGAGCTTTGTCGATGATCGCTTTATCGATCTTTATTCTGGTGGTAACAACAAGCCCGGTGGCATTGTGTACCCTCTCAGATAATTCCTCATAAGTTATTTCAGGCGCATACAATACTTCATGGCCTTTTTGCTGCAGGGCCCCGATCAGGTAAGGATGTGCATTTGCAGTAATAATGATCATTTTATATGGAAGCAATCATGCTTATTTCTACGTTTACATTTTTGGGTAGCCCTTTAACTGCTACCGTTTCCCTGGCCGGGTATGAATCATCAAAAAATTGGCCATAGATTTCATTTACCTGGGTAAATAAATTCATATCGCTGAGGAAAATGGTTGTTTTAACCACTTGGTTGAAATTGGCCGAAGCTGCCGCAAGTATTGCCTGTAGATTTTTCATTACCTGGTTCGTTTCTGCAGTGATGTCTGCATTGTTCAGATCCGGCGTGCCCGGAATCAAAGCAATTTGCCCGGAAATGAACAGCAGGTTACCCGCTATTACAGCCTGGTTATATGGGCCAATGGGTGCAGGTGCATCATCGGTTTTAATGATCTTTTTTGCCATCTTTGAATCAGTTTTAAATTAAACACAAATATATCTTTTATCAACAACCTATTTTTGCAAAAAATCTGCAACATGAAAGTATTGGTACTTGCAAATGATATATCGTGGAATGAATTGATCCAGGGAAGTACAGGTATTGAATGGATGCGTGCGGAAAATACCGGCTCATTTACATATATGGATGGCATAGATGCTTATTTTGATCTGTTGGAAAACCCAACCGTAACAGATCATTCTTTACTAAAAAAAACTGTATTCATTGGCAGTGTTGATGTTACTTTACAAAAAATAAATGCAGCCGGAAATGTTGTGCGGATAAATAGCTGGAATGGTTTTTTAAAAAGAAAATCATGGGAAGTGGCAGGAATAATAAGCAGCGAATGCCTGGCCGTTTTAAAAGCAATGAATAAAAATGTAATTCCTGTTCCCGATGAGCCCGGCTTTATAGCTGCAAGGGTCATATCCATGATCATAAACGAAGCATATTTTGCAAAAGCTGAAAATGTAAGCACGGAGAAAGAAATAGACATTGCCATGAAACTCGGTACAAATTACCCTTATGGCCCTTTTGAATGGGCAGGAATAATTGGTATCAAAAAAATTTATGCACTGCTACACATACTAAGTAAAACAGATCCAAGGTATAAACCATCCCCATTATTGGAACAGGAGGCAATGAAGAGCCAATGAGTATAATTCTAAATATAGATACTTCGATAGAAACTGCAAGTGTAAGTATTGCAAAGGATGGGTTCATACAGGCATACCTTGTAAACCCGGTACAAAAGGAACACGCTTCATTTTTACACAATGCCGTAAAACAATTGTTGGCTTCATCATCGTTGGATATAAAACAAATGGATGCCATTGCAGTAACAAACGGCCCTGGTTCATATACGGGTCTTCGTGTTGGCCTGGCAAGTGCAAAAGGGCTGTGTTATGCGTTACATAAACCCCTGATCACGATCGGAACATTGAATGTTTTGGCTGCAGCCGCAATATATACATCAGGGGAAGCCTCCACAAAGGATGCACTATTTTGTCCTATGTTAGATGCCCGGAGAATGGAAGTATTTACTGCCATATTTGATAAAGATATGAATGAAGTATTGCCCGCATGTGCCATGATACTGGATGAAAGCCTGTTTGGCAAATTACTGGAAACAAAACGTCTTTTATTCTTTGGAAGCGGGGCTATGAAATGGAAGAACATCTCAAGGTCACAAAATGCAGGATTTATCAATGAGTTAGATATAACAGTGGCTATCAGTAAGCTTTCGTTTGAAAAGTTCTTGATGAATGATTTCACTGATTTAAGCTATAGTGAACCACTATATGTAAAAGAATTTTTTACTCCATAAGAGTCTGAATCAATAGGTTAGATAGACACCGATTCATATTAGGATATTTTAACAATACTTAGAATATTAAATATTTTTTCATTTGTATATTTGCATTGAAACACACATTCTTTAAGCATCTTTAAAATTTTTTTCCTATGATTGTCGAAACCCAGACAAATGAGCAGGTAATGGCACCTCTCAACGAAACACCAGAAACTCTCAAGATCAATTTCCACAATCTAAAAAAAGCTGCGCTTGTTTTAAGAGCTTTGAACCACAAACTTCGCCAGCAGATTTTAGCCTTGATTGAAACTGAAAAAAAGATTACTGTGACAGAAATTTATGTTCGCATGCGTTTAGAACAATCCGTAGCATCTCAACACCTTGCCATTCTCAGGAGGGCAGGTATCGTTGCTACACAACGTGATGGAAAATTCATTTACTACACAGTGAATTACAAAAGAATTGAAGAGATCAACCAATTTGTACAAGAGCTGGTTGGCTAATTTTTTTTGATGAATTTCTATAGCGGTTGATTTTATCAACCGCTTTTTTATTTTTATCTTTACAATTGAATACTAAAACACGTTCTTATGTTTATTAAACAACTTTATACAAATTGCCTGAGTGAAGCCGCTTATTATATAGAAAGTGAAGGGGAAGCAGCGATCATCGACCCGTTAAGAGATACTGAAGCCTATATAGAATTGGCAAAAGAGCGTAATGCCGGGATAAAATATATTTTTGAAACCCATTTTCACGCCGATTTTGTAAGCGGGCACCTCGATCTTAGTAAACAAACCGGCGCACCTATCATTTTTGGGCCAGGAGCTGAAACAAATTTTGCAATACATCCTGCAAAGGATGGGGAAATATTCAAGCTTGGTAAAATAAGTTTTGAGGTTTTACATACTCCCGGGCATACTTTGGAAAGCAGTTGTTATTTATTAAAAGATGAGGAAGGAAACCCACATGCAATCTTTACCGGGGACACGTTATTTGTAGGTGATGTTGGCCGGCCTGATCTCAGCAGCGGGAACATGAGCAGTGAGGAGCTTGCAGGTATAATGTACGATACGATACAGTCAAAAATATTACCGCTGAATGATAGCATCATTGTTTATCCTGCACATGGACCAGGAAGTAGTTGCGGGAAAAATCTTGGCCCAAATACCCACAGTACCATTGGGGAGGAAAAGAAAACAAATTATGCTTTGCAGCCTCAAACAAGAGAAGCCTTTATAGAAGTTGTTACAAAAGGCCTGAATGCTGCCCCCAGGTATTTTGCCATAAACGCAAAGATCAACCAGGAGGGTTATGAAGAATTATCAGGCTTGAAAATAAAAGGAACGAAAGCATTACCAGTTGAAGCATTCAAAGCTTTGATAAATGATGATGTCGTCATACTTGATACCAGGAACGCCAGCGAATTCACCCAGGGGTTTATTCCTGGTTCCATATTTATTGGTCTTGAAGGCAGGTTTGCAGAATGGGCAGGAAGCATCCTGCCTTTTGATAAAACAATCTTATTGGTAACTGCCCCGGGCAAAGAAGAAGAAAGTGTTGTAAGGTTATCAAGGGTAGGATTTGATAAAATGAAAGGTTATTTAAAAGGCGGGTTTGAATCATGGAAAAATGCAAATGAAAAAGTTGACCTGATCATTGATGTGGAAGCAGATGAATTGATGATGGACATTCCGCACGATCCCAACTTGCTGGTACTCGATGTAAGAAGGGAAATGGAATTTGCTGGCGGTCATTTAGCAGATGCAGTAAATCTTCCGCTTGATGAAATGACCGATGTTGCACAAATGGCAAACTTTGAAGACAAACAAAACTTATATGTCCATTGTGCAGGAGGTTACCGGAGTGTAATTGCTTCGTCACTTTTAAAAAGGCAGGGCATACACAACCTGCGCAATGTACTGGGAGGCTGGAATAAGATCAAAGAGCAGGAGAAGGCAGTTATTGTGAAGGATGCAAGTGTGTTGAATTAAAGCAACTGTTAGTAAAACCAGTTTTTAAATCTGCACGATCCCATTCTTAATAGCATACATCACAAGCCCCACCCTTGTTTTCAGGTGTAATTTTTCAAACAATGCATCCCGGTATCCATCAATGGTTCGCGGGCTTACAAACATTTTATCGGCGATCTCTTTGTAGGTTAGTTCAGTGCATGCATATTTTAAAAAATCTATCTCTCTTTCATTAAGGTTAGTCATAGTGTTTACATCACTACCCTCATCTTCTATTTTATTGATCGCATGAATTAATTTGCCACTCACAAGGTCGGAGTAATAATATCCCTTGCTCATAAGTGCTTCAATAGCTGCTTTTAATTCTGTTGGTTCGCTGTCTTTTAAAATATAACCCTTAGCGCCGTTCTTCAACATTCGTATAATGGAATTTTCATTGTCATACATACTTAATGCCAGTACTTTTACATCGGGGTGATTTATTTTTATCCATTGGGCTGTTGTATAACCATCCATTTCCGGCATGTTTATATCCAGTAGCACGATGTCGGGCACTAATTTTGGTTTGAGTTTTTCTGTGAATTCTTTGCCATTGTCAGCTTCAAACAACACGTTGTGCCCAAGGTTTTTTACAAGGGATGCGAGGCCATTACGCAATAAAACATGATCATCTACTAAAACTATATCTGCCATATGATTACGATGTTAAATTATTGTTTATCAAAAGTTCAATACTAACACTGGTTCCGTTCCCCTTTGATGAATCCAATGTAAAGTTTCCCCCGATCAATGCAGCCCTGTTCTGCATACTTTTCAGGCCAATACCCGTTTCACGGGATTGCAGATCACATGCATTAAAGCCCGTTCCATTATCGCAGATACTTAATTTGAACAGGTTGGGGTCATAGATCATCTGTACGTTGATATTTTTTGCTTTTGAATGTTTCACTGCGTTATTAAGGCTTTCCTGCACAATACGAAAGAGCACCATTTCTTTTTGTGGTTCAAGTTTATAACTGTCACCTTCGATCTTTAGTTCAGTTTGATACTGCCCGGTATTTTGAAGGATCTTTAATTCATTGGCAATAGATTCCAGCAACCCCAATTCTGTAATCTTATCGCCGTGCAGGCTCCGGCTCAATTCCCGCAGATCGTTGATGGCTTTGCTCACCAATTGCTTGGTATCATTTATCTTGGTTTGGTTATATGTACTTTCCGTATCCTCGAAAGTTCCCAGGTTCAGTTTAGCAAGGCTCAATACCTGGCCTACATTATCATGTATTTCCTGGGAGATGGTTTTTAGGGTATGTTCCTGGATCTCAATTTGGGTTTGGAGAAGGACTTGTTGAAATGAAATTTCTAATGCTTTTTGTTGTTGAAAATATTGTTTTCTTTTTATGAAGAAAATATAAATTAAAATGCAAATCCCAATTGTTAAAGTAACAAAAAGAATGATAGATGTTAAAAATATCCAAGGAAGTTCTATAGTTTCTTTATGCATAATATCCCTGCGATTATAAAACAACAGTATTTTAGAATTAAAATATCATCGTGTAAAAACCATACAGCATTTGAAATTCTTTGACCAAAAAAGGTCATATACTTAAAGTAGCTATACACTATTATACTTGAAGCGGAATATACAAAGATCCCAAAAGTTAAGACCATATTATAAAACCCTAAATGTTCCAAAAGATACTGATTTCTAATGCTTTTAATAAATCCAGCTAAACAAAATAACACTAAAATTGAATTGGTAAGAATGTTCGCATTTATATCAAGCGAATCTATCTTTTCAATGAAAATAGAATTAAATACACAGCATACTGAGACAAATAAAATTAGTATTGAAATTATAGTATTCTTAGAGAATAGAAAATAAACAAGTTGTAAATAAAATAAAAGCATACCGAAATTTACAACGGTATAAATATGATAAAGGAAAAGATTATTTATCATATCATCGGCTAAAATATTACTTACAGAAAAAATAAGAACTGTTATCAGCAGGTAATAAAATATAAGTTTAAGGGCAGCAGATAATTTTTTATACCTACTGCCCAAAAGTATAATCGGTATCAATGGAACTATACTGTCAGAGATAATATCTTTTAAATAATACAATTACCATTAATATTTTAAGGCAAGGGCCTGTTTAATACATTTACTTTACCACATTGCGGGGGACATGGCCTGAGATTCTCAATTATTGGTAAGGTTGGCAAAACCGTACCTGCCATAAGCTGTGGAATATTAAAATCGTCGTACACTCCTGTTGAATTCTTTGATGCGGCAACAGCAATAGCCCTGATTGTTTTGTCGGTATTACAATATGCAAGGTAAATCCTTACTGCTTTGTCATTAGTTCCTGCCGGAAATTGCTGAAAAAGCCTTGTAACTGACCCTTCTTCAAGCACAAAGGATAATATTTCGCCCAGTTGAATATCGGAAGAAAATTGTTTAAAAGTGTTAACAACAATTTCAGCGTCCGTCCAATCAATTTTATCAGGCACAACGCCACCGCATTGTAAACTTGTGAAACCACCTCCGGTATTTACTGTAATTCCATCCTTTTTAGAAAAAAATTGTTCGATTGGCATAAAATTAAGTTTTAGGGTTAAAATTTTATTAGACCACTAAAATCTACAATCATTCTGATATAAACAATTGCTATTTTACCTTTCTTACACCGTTATTTCACTCGTTTAATTTAGGTTAATACACCCTTGTTATCATAAAACGTATTTTTAAATATTTGTATCGGAAAATCATTTATTAAAAACAGCTTGAAAAATTAAAGAAAAAATAGAGATCAGGTTTGCGGTTGGATTTTCCCAAAGTAAAAGGTCTTATAGACTTAATAGTTTTGAAATTACTTTTTTTTCTCGTTTTCAATTCCTACCCTCTTATTCACCGGATAGCCTCATCAACCTACCGCTGTCCTGGTTCGGGGTTGCCAGCATTTAAGCTGGCAACCCTTTATTTTCAGCCAATCACCTCCCCATACTCTTCCTTCCATTCAAACTTAAACCTTCGATGGCTCCATAAATAATTAGAAGGGTCATTGATGATCGATCTTTCCAATGCATCGCGGTACAGGGTGGTAAGTTCGCCGTCTTTCATATCGGCAGAATTTTCTGCAAGCAACTTGGGCTCAAAATGATAATAACCGCGTTTTACTTTTTTAAAACTTACATACACTACTGCTGCATTATTCTTTTTAGCTCCTTTTTCCGGACCCGTAACAAAAGGTGTAGGCTTTCCAAAAAAATTGATCCAGTAAGCAAAGCGTGGATCGCCGGGATTTTGATCTGCCCCCAGCGCAAGTATGTATTGCTTTTTTGTAAGCTCTTCTACCCGGTCTTTAAACTCCCCGGCACTGATAAAAACCGCCCCATAACGGGTACGGATATCATAAAATATCTTATTAACCACTTTATTGCTGATAGGAATATATATGGCTGAAACCGGTATTTTAACATGGAGTGAATAAAGCAGGCTGCCATACTCCCAGTTGAACTGGTGCCCGCCCAGTATATTGATGCTATAGCCCTTATCAATCAACCCGTTTATGAGGCTAAAGCTACTGGTATTGCGTTTTTCCAATGTTTGTTTTGAGATCGAGATCGCTTTTATACACTCAATAAAAGTATCGGTAAAATACTGGTAAAACTTGCTGGCAATTTTTTTTCGCTCGGCTTCCATTTTCTCCGGGAAAGCGATCGCAAGATTGCCCAATACCACATCTTTACGATATTTAAATACATCCCGTAAAAGAAATGCAATAAAATCGCTGATAGCATATAAAACAAAATATGGGAGCAGGGAAACCAGGTAAAGCAGTGGGTATACTATATAATACATTGCGTTAATTGAGTATTTAAAGTAGAAATTATTATGTATTAATGAAGCTAAGATCTTTTTCAGACTGCAACAGCAACTGCTCCGGTGCCGGAACCTCGTCTACCCACAGCCTTTCATATTCCTTTTTATATTCCCATTTCCACCTGCGGTGGCTCCATAAATAATTATCAGGATGTTCGCGGATCGTTTCTTCGAGAAAATTCCGGTAATTTATAAGCATGATGAATAATTACTAATGTTAAAAATAATCTCTTGGTCCTGTAAATAACAATAAATAGTCACTGATTAATTTTTGAACAATAATATAAAAATCAGTAACTCAATGGCAATATCTACAAAATGGTATTCTGCAAGATCTCAGCCCTCCCGGGAAAATCTGTATTAAAATGCAGGCCCCGGCTTTCTTTTCTGAATTCTGCACTCTTTACAATAAGATAAGCAACGGTGATCATATTACGCAACTCGCATAGTTGTGGCGATACTTCCGTACGCTGGTACAATGCTTCTGTTTCTTCATGCAAAAGATCCAAACGCTTGTTGGCACGATGCAAACGCTCATTGTTCCGCACAATACCAACATAATCACTCATCAGTAGTTTTAATTCTTTTAAGCTCTGTGTTATTAAGATCATTTCGCCGGGTGCGGTTGTCCCTGCTGCATTCCAGTCAGGAATATGATCATTGAATATTATACCAGCGATCTTCTTTATGGCGGATAAATAACTACGATGCGAAAAAACCATGGCTTCCAGCAAGGAATTACTGGCAAGCCTGTTGGCTCCATGAAGGCCTGTACTGGCACATTCACCCGATGCAAACAAATTTTTGATAGAAGTATGCCCCCATTCATCCGTTTTTACACCGCCGCAGCTATAATGTGCCGCAGGAGAAACAGGTATCATATCTTTGGCAACATTGATACCGATGCTCAAACATTTTTCATGAATATTTGGAAAATGCTCTACAAATTTTTCCATATCCATGTGACGGCAATCGAGGTATACAAACTCCGTCCCGTTTATTTTCATTTCATTGTCGATCGCCCTTGCAACAATATCCCTGGGCGCCAGATCCTTGCGAATATCATAACGTTCCATAAATGCCTCGCCCTGACTATTTCTTAATATCCCTCCATCTCCCCTAACCGCTTCCGTAACCAGGAAGGATTGTCCCCTGACACCCGGTTCATACAAAGCTGTAGGATGAAACTGTATGAACTCCATGTTCTCTATCCTGCCCTTGGCCCGGTAAACCATTGCTACTCCATCGCCGGTGGCAATGGCAGGGTTGGTAGTGCTGCGGTATACCTGCCCGTTACCCCCGGTGGCAAGCAAGGTTATTTTTGAAACGATCTTCTCAATTTTTTTTGTAGCTAGGTTCAGCACATAAACACCATAACATTCAATATCGGGAGTTGATTTGGTAATCAGGTATCCAAGATGGTGTTGTGTGATCAGGTCAAGTACAAAACAATGGCTGACCAGTTTTATATTGCCGCATTTTTTTATGGCTTCAAGTAAAGTTCGCTCCATCTCCCTGCCTGTTACATCTTTGTGATGCAGGATACGGTTCTCACTGTGCCCGCCTTCCTTACCAAGTTTATAATCACCATCCGGTTCTTTATCGAACTGTGCTCCCCAGTTAATGATCTCTTCAATACGCTGCACACCTTCCTTTACCACAACTTCAACAATATGCCTGTTGCACAATCCGTCACCGGATATCAATGTGTCTTCTATATGTTTTGCAAAACTATCCTGCCCGAAATCCATGACCCCCGCAATGCCGCCCTGGGCGTATTTTGTGTTGGTTTCATCACTTTGTGTTTTGGTGAGGATCGTAACAGACCTATCGGGGCAATCCCGGGCAACTTTTAATGCATAAGTAAGCCCGGCAATGCCTGAACCTATGATAAGAAAATCTGTTTCCATGTTAGATATTGAATAGGGAAGAATTAATATTTTTTAAGTCAGCTTTATATCTTTATTGAACTTCATTGGCGTCGCACCTGCCTACCGGCAGGCAGGCTCTTGTACAGCATAACAATATTCACCAAACCAAACATATATCATACATTAACTCCCGTTGCTTCCACCCATGCATCACTTTCCTTCAATAAATTTATCAGTTCATCTACCGCTACCTCACTCGCTACATTTCTTTTCACAACTTCCTTGCCACGGTATAAAGTGATTTTCCCTACTCCACTGCCAACATATCCAAAATCAGCATCTGCCATTTCACCGGGCCCATTTACAATACAGCCCATGATGGCGATCTTAACACCTTTCAGGTGATTGGTCACGGCACGGATCTTTGCCGTGGTTTCCTGCAGGTCAAACAAGGTCCTCCCGCAGCTTGGGCAACTGATGTATTCTGTTTTGGATATCCTTGTACGCGTTGCCTGTAAAATACCAAAGGCAATACTGTTCAATAATTTTGGTTGTGGGGCAATTGCTTTGTTACCATAGTGATTACCCAAACATAAACCATCTCCAAATCCATCTATCAGCAAAGCCCCTGTCTCTACGGCATAATGAATAAGACTTTCGTCGTTTGTGCCATGAGAACTGTCGCAGATAACGATGGCAGGATTTTTAACAGCATTGTTAATGAGCTCAACATACATCCTCCTGATACTTTGCATGCTATTGCTGTTGGGTGAACTTAAACATATGACAGCGGTCTTATCAGTTCGTATTTTTGCTAAAATTTTATCTATATCCTTATCAACAGTTCCGCCATTATAACAATCTATCATTACAAAATTCACCGATGCCGACCTCGGTATCGTATCATCCATGTATTCGTATGTATCAAGCAACAACACATACTTTTCCTTGTCCGGGGCTACTGCCCATTGCTGGTGAAATAATAAAACCTTTAATGTTCCCGGCAATTCAAAACTCAACACTTCATTACAAAATATATAATCTGCTGCTGCATCGCCGATTAACCACTTATCGCTTGCTTCATCATAAGTATAGCCGATGGATTCCAGGTCTGTTGTTGTTATATTTTCAAGCTTACTAAGATCTGCAACTACAATGGGTACATGCTTATGTCCCACATTACTTACTTCAAATGTTTCCCTCCTTTTGTATTCAAAAGGATCATACGGTAACTTATCTATTACTGGCAATTGGTTATTGCTTACCGGTGATCGCTTTTCGTAGCGTTTCACAAGGTCCTTACAAACCGGGATCTCAAATTCGGGATCTTCTGTCAATGAAACCCTGATCGTATCCCCGATACCATCTTCCAGCAAAGTCCCAATACCAATTGCTGATTTGATCCTGCCGTCCTCGCCGTCACCTGCTTCCGTTACCCCGAGATGCAAAGGATAACATTCCCCGAATTCAGTCATCATGTGATTGATGAGTAAGCGGTATGCCTGCACCATTACAAGCGGGTTGCTGCTTTTCATACTCAGCACGATATTGTGAAAGTCCTCGCTCCTGGCAATACGCAAAAATTCCATAGCACTTTCCACCATACCATTTGCAGTATCTCCATAGCGGCTCATGATGCGGTCGCTCAGGCTTCCATGATTGGTTCCGATGCGCATGGCCGTTCCATGCTCTTTACAAATTCTTACCAGTGGTGTAAACCTTTCTCTTATTCTTTCTATTTCTTCTGCATATTCTTCATCCGTATACTCTATTTGTTCAAATTTTTTCTTGTCGACGTAATTACCCGGGTTTACCCGTACTTTCTCAACGATCCTGGCAGCGATCTCTGCGGCATTGGGTGTAAAATGAATATCTGCGACCAGCGGTGTATCATAGCCACGTTTACGCAATTCATCTTTAATATTCTGGAGGTTCTCGGCTTCATTCTTTGATGGAGCAGTTATACGCACCAATTCTGCACCCGCTTCAATGCACCTGATCGATTGCTCAACTGTTGCAACGGTATCCATTGTGTCTGTTGTGGTCATTGTTTGTACGCGAATGGGATGGTTGGCTCCCATTAGCAGGTTTCCGACTTTCACTTCTCTTGTAAGCAATCTTTTATACCCGGTCAGGGATTCACAATATAGTTGCATGAATGATAAATTATTGCCTGTTAATATGAACTGCAAAGATAAGATATGAAATATTGCAAAGGCCGTTAAAGAGGTTAATGCCTGTATTACCAGTCTTTTTCAGGCTTGCTTACGGAAGTGGCATTTACTTTATGTAGTTTATCCTGCAGGTTCTTTTCCTGCTCCATCAGCGCTTTTAATTTTTCTTCTGCGTCCTTCCGGGTTAGCTTGGATTGTTGTTGTTTAGGCTCCGGTTTCTTTTCCTCATTCTTCTTTTGGTCCTGCTTTTTTTTATTCTGGTCCTTATTCTGATCTTTATTTTGCTGCTGCTGTTGCTGCTGAAGGGCTTTCTGCAGGTTTTGCCGTGCATCTTCGTTACCTGGATCAAGCCTCAATGCATTTTTGTATGCAAGGATACATTCAGGAAGCTTTTTATCATTCTGGAATACAACACCCTTGTTATAAAAAGCATTGCTTTTTTCTACGGGCTCGTTTAATTTCTTAAGCGCCTTATCATAAGCAACCACAGCCGCTTCTTTTTTATCTGTTTTGTATAAGGCATTCCCCTGGTTGAATTGTGCGGTAGCATTTTCAGGATTTTTCTCTATCACTTTTCCGTAGGCATCAAGCGCATTTGAATAGTCATTCTTCATATAAGCTTCATTCCCTTTTTTGATAGCAAGGTTCTCTTTTTGAGTTTGTGCCGCAGCTCCCAGGCCAATGAAAACAAATAAAATTGCAAGTGAAGGCTTCAGTTTTAAATAATCATTCTTCCTTTTCTTCTTTTCAGAAATAAATATCTCAATGGTCAAAAACAAAAATGCAACAGCCAGGAAATACATGAAATAAGATTTATAATTGAGCAATGAATCATCTGTTACATTTCGTTGATCCATTCCCGCAAGTTCAGATTTGATATTTTCAACCACATCATCTGTATTTTGAAATAAAATATATTTCCCATTCCCTTTGTCCGCTATTGAGCGTAATTCTTCTTCATTGAGTTTCGAAATGACCGTATTACCATCTTTATCCGTTTTCAACTGGTTGGTTGCTTCGTCGATCAGCGGGGAACCTTGTGGTGAGCCAATTCCCACTGTATAGATCATTATCCCATCTTGTCCCATTTCGGAAGCGGTCTTCATTGCGCCTTCATCATGGTCTTCCCCGTCACTGATCAATATGACCGCCTTGTATTTTTTTTCTTTTGTATTGAATGAGGCATTACAGGCTTTCAATGCATCTCCAATTACCGTTCCCTGCGTGGGAACCGATTCTGTATTAGCTGCATTTAAATACATTTTGGTTGCGGCATGGTCTCCCGTCAGCGGCATTTGCAGGTATGCTTTACCGGCAAATACTACGATCCCTACCCTGTCATTGCTTAATTTGTCAACCAGCCTGCTCAATAATTGTTTTGCCCTGTCGAGCCTTGTTGGTTTTATATCCTGCGCCAGCATACTCTTGCTAACGTCCAAAGCGATCATTACATCTATGCCATTGCGGCTGATCTTTTCAGAGCCCGTAGTGCTGCGGAGGTTTGCCAATGCCATTATTAAAATGCCAAAGGCGAGTACGACCAATAGGAATTTTTGCAGGTATGCTGAAGAACTGTGATTGGAGGTTAAGAGATTAACAAGTTCTTTGTCACCCAGCTTTTTGACGGTCATCCTTTTTTTATACAAAGCATAGATGAATATGCCTATCAATGCGGGTACAAGTGCCAGTAATATGAGGTATTCTATGTGCTGGAATTCAGGCATGTTCTTAAAACTCTAAATTAATCATTAAAGCAGGGGATATTGTTAATAAAACAATAAGAAAAAATTATACCAGGAATTCATTCCAGTCAATGCCTTTATTTTTTTCCTTCCAGGAAACCATAATGTTTAAGGATATCTTTTGTAATATCCATCCTGACTGATCTCATATCAATTTTGGGTTCGGCTGATCTTATAAGTGTTACAAAAAAATAAACATGCCTGTTCTCTTCGATCCAGCCGGCAACCCAGCCGATATTATTTTTGGATTCATCAAAACCCCATCCCGTCTTATAGCTTAACTTGTAAAGTGTATTATCTTCCTGCAACATTACAT
Source organism: Ferruginibacter sp. (assembly GCA_040006715.1). Taxonomy (GTDB): domain Bacteria; phylum Bacteroidota; class Bacteroidia; order Chitinophagales; family Chitinophagaceae; genus Ferruginibacter. The sequence continues at coordinate 91,832 of JBDTWL010000004.1, forward strand.
TTCTTACAATTTGCTGAACACTTTTTCTAAAAGGCAACTGGTCAAAATATAATTTCTTTAAAAGCCCCAATTGTTCATCGGGTGATATCTTTAAATTATTGTTCAACCAAAACGAATCAATGGGGCCGGATATATTTTTATTCCCGTAAGCGATACTGTCTATCCATTGTTTCATGGTATCTTGTCCGATACGCCTTGCCACTTCCTGGTAATAAGGTACAGAACTGACTTTGAAAGCCTCTTTCATATTCAAATCCTTGTTCCAGTCGGCATTGGTGCGCCTTATGCCATCCCATTTTATAACCATATCCTCATCTGTGATAATGCCCGATTGCAAGCCGATAAGGGAGTTTACAATTTTAAATGTTGAAGCAGGTGTAACCCTGGCAGTATCCATGGCCATATTGTAAACCGTTACCTGCCCGTCTGTATTATTAAGCATGGTAAAACAACCGTCCACATTTTTTGCATCAAAATATTTTTTGATACTGTTATCGACCTTTGCTTTGTTTACGGAACAGGAGGATAAGATAATAAGAAATAAGAAATGAGAAATAAGAAATGAGAAGCTGTTTGCTCTTTTCATGGAATATTTTTTAGCTGCCCGGAACAACCGGCGGTGAAAATTATTTTTTCAGGTGTGTTGCTGTTGCATCTAAAGCATCGTAAAACTTCAGGCCATATTTCCTGACCAGGGGTTCTTTCAAAAATTGGTAGACCGGCACTTTCAATTTCTTCCCCAATGAACAGGCTGCCTTGCAATGATCTTCTCTTGGCTCATAGTTTACATATTCTGTTTTGCCATTGCTGCTTTGTTTAGTGATTATGGGAAAAAGATGACAACTGATCGGTTTTTTCCATGTTACTTTTCCATCATTAAATGCCTGCTCGATCCCGCACTTAACGATCCCGTTATTATCTTTAATTCCATACACGCAAACCTTGCTGTTGATGGTTGGAGTTACCCAACCGAATTCTTTATCATGAACATACCTTCCCTGCCTGGCGATCTCTGCTTTGCTTTCTGTTCCAAGATAGGGCAACACTGCGTCAAATACTTCATCAATATGCTTCAATTCCTTCCTGTCCAGTGGAGCCCCGGCATCTCCATCTACGCAACAGGCACCTTTGCATTTGTGAAGGTCGCAAACAAATTGTTCGCTAATGACCTGGTCACTCACCAAAACATTATCTATTGCTATCATTCGGCAAAAATACGTTTAAAAACAGAAACGCGGATGACGCGGATCGAACGGATCTACGCAGATTTTTATATATAATTATACCCTTTGAGTCATTTTTAATAAAGCACCAACCAATCTTAATAATGAAATTTTATCCGTGTTAATCAGTTCAACCCGCGTCATCCGTGTATCTATTGCTTTTTCCAACGGAAGCTATTAATTAACCTATCCATATCAACCTGCAGGAAATCCTGCACCGGCCTTAGTGAATCAACATTCGGGGTCGCATCAAAATACAAAGCCCCCCTTAAGAAATTTGTTGTGGTATCGCTTAAAAAAAATTGTTTTGCAGTCGCAGCATTTCCACCTACCCTGAAAAAAACACCCGTTACGCCGTTCTTTGTATGAAAAAGGCTGTCTTTAATAGAAGTGCTGATCGCCTGGTTCTTATTGGTAAGATTAAAAGCATCATTCACCATTTTATCAAATTGGTTGATGCCGGTTGAATCCCTGTAACTTCCATCCGGCTGTTTGATCTTATACATTGCTTTTCCACCAATGATCTTATAACTTAAAAATATGCGGGCATTGAGTTTGGGGAAATCAATGTTGATCCACCAGGGATTCTCGGGGTTACTGTCAAAATAAGTACTATCCCTGATCACATTGGCATAAGCCGGGTAATCAAAACTGTATGGAAAATCGGGCTTGTCGAAGGAAACGTATTCGTGTTTTGGCAGGCCGATATTAAAATATCCTTTCTTTTTTGAAGTATAGGTAGAATTACATGCAGCAACGCATACACAAAGAAAAATAAGTGATATGATCCCGGGAAATGATGGCCTTTTTAAATTAATTGCTGGGTTCATTTAAGATTGGCCTTTTCTACAGGTTGAATAATAACTCTTACTTTATCGATCCGGTTCTTATTTATCTCGAGCGGTATAAATGTAAAGTCCCCTTTTACAAGTGTTTCATTCTCCTGCGGAAATTCGCCTGCGATCTCGAGCACAAGTCCGGCAAGTGAATCACTGTCTCCCCGGATACTTTCAAAAGTATCAACAGGAAGGTTCATGGCTTTACAAACATCATTGATCATCGTTTTGCCCTCGAAGATATAATTGTGATCATCTATTTTTTTATTACCGCTTTCCTCATCATCAAATTCATCTTTGATATCCCCGATTATCTCTTCCATGATATCTTCCAGGGTTACAATACCCGAAGTACCGCCAAATTCATCCACAACGACAGCGAAGTGGTTCCTTTTTGTCCGGAATTCCTGTAAAAGGTCCTCGATAAGTTTTTGTTCGTGTACAAAATGTGGAAGCCTTATCAATGAATGCCAGTCAAAATCACCCGGCTGGTTCAGGTAAGGCAGGAGGTCCTTTGTATGAAGCATACCGGCAATTTCGTCCAGGTTATTCCTGTAAACCGGTAATCTTGAATAATGGAGCTCTTCTATCTTTTTGATCACATCAGAGAAACCGGTATTCATGTCAACGCCGCTAACATCCATTCTTGTACGCATGATCTGTTTTACCATGGTGTCGCCAAATTTCCTGATGCCTTTTAATATTTGTTTTTCTTCAACAGAAGCTTCGTGTTCAGGCAAAAGGTCAATGGCATAATCCAGGTTACTATTATCCATAGCCGCTGAATTTTGAGGCGACAACCTTCTTTCAATATTATCACTGAATCTTACCAGCCGTTTACTAAGCCTGTAAAAAACACTGCTGAATATTTCAATGATCAGGGAAGCCGTTGATGCAAACCATATTTTATGATGTGTGGCCCAAACCTTTGGAAGCACTTCCGCGAACAACACCAATAAAAAAGTGACGGACACGACTTTTATTAAAAATAATATCCAGAAGCCAAAATGAACCCCTGCCCAATTATCAATGAGGATATTTGAAATTAAGATAATGCCGATATTTACAAAACTGTTTGTTATCAGCATGGCTGCCAGTAATGTTTTGGGCTGTTCCAGCAAGGTTACGATACGCCTAAAGGAAGGCTGCTGCCTGGTTTTTAAAACATTGATATCTTTTAAGGTCAGGGAAAAGAATGCCACTTCACTTCCGGCAACCAGGAAAGAAATGATAAAAAGAACGAAAATTATGAAGATAAGTATAGTAGTAGCGGCAGGTGTTATAGCCAGAAAACTGATTAATAGATTTTTCCCGGGTCCGATGACCGAATGATAGTCCAAAGCAACATTATTTATGTAAACAATTATTTTAAGATGAATGTTATCTTAAAATATGAATTTTAAAACGGCAATCTTTCATTTCCATTTTCATCTGTAGGCGGGTTTTCCGTGCTGCCATGATTCTCAGTTTCCTCAAAACCCGGTGCAGGCATACTGCCATCACTTCTTTTATCAAGCATGATCAGGTTATCTCCTACTATTTCTGTGGCAAATTTTTTGTTACCTTCTTTATCTTCCCAACTCCGTGTTTTTAAACGGCCTTCAATATAGACCAGGCTTCCCCTGTGCAAATATTTTTGCGCCAGTTCGGCCAAACCACGCCACAAAACCACTGTATGCCATTCTGTTTGTGAGATAAGCTTTCCGCTCCTGTCCTTGTAAGTTTCTGTAGTAGCAAGTGAAAATTTTGCGACCCCGATATTTCCTTCCAAAAACTGCATATCCGGGTCCTTACCTAAATTGCCTATTAGCATTACCCTGTTTACGCCTCTCATGATATTGTATTTTTTATTTGTTTTGTTGGTTCTTATTGCGTTTCAACAAATTTAAAGATACAATTTTATCTTACAAACACTGCAATCCGGATTTTACAAATTCTACCCAAACAGCCCTGATCCTTCCCCTGTAAAATGAGTGGTAATAAGCCGGGGGAATGCCAGTTGCTTCATTTTTGATTTTTCAATCAATTCATGATCAGCAGGTAAAGTTTTTTTACCGATCTTAATATGGATAAAGCATCCATGAATTGTCTGGTGTGTTAATTGTTGTTTATACTTCCCGGATATACTTACAAGTTTATATTTTCCCTCAATTATTTTATCAACCTTTTGCAATTCCATTAGCTTTTCCGGGTCAACTGCTTTGTCGTGTTCAATTAAAATAAATTCATGCAGGTTTTGCCAGATATCTTTCCGGGTACGCTTTCTTATAACAAAATTGTTTTTGTATTCGGCGATGATATAATAAAACCAGCGCTGCCGTTTAATTAGTTTGTTTGCTTTTACCGGGTATTCCTGTACAGCATTTTTGTTAAAAGCCACACATTCCACTTGTAAGTTACAAGCTGAACACAGCGGCTGTTGCGGCTTACAAATGGTTGCGCCAAAATCCATGATGGCCTGGTTATAATTTGCCGGCACTTTTTTATCAAGCAACTTATTTGCAAGACCGGCAAAATATTTTTTTCCTTCGGCGCTATCGATCGGGATGCTTATTCCAAAATACCTGGAAAGTACCCTCATTACATTTCCATCAACTACTGCATGCGGTAAGTTATATGCAAAAGATGCAATAGCAGCGGCAGTATATGGTCCAATTCCTTTCAGATTTAAAATGTCTTCATACGTATCAGGGAACTTTCCTTTCAATTCATGGGATATGAATTTTGAAGTGGCAATTAGATTTTTGCAGCGACTATAATAACCCAATCCTTCCCATAGTTTAAAAACAGCTGTCTCAGGAGCTGCCGCCAGTTTATTGATGGAAGGATAATATTTTACAAAGCGATCATAATATGCAAGGCCCTGTTCAACTCTTGTCTGTTGTAAAATGATCTCACTAAGCCAGATCTTATAGGGGTCTTTCTCGCCTTTCCAGGGCATTTGCCGCCTGTTTTCATTTGTATTCCATTGAAGTAAATGCGGGGTAAAATATGCTGCTTTTTTATTATTCATTGAATTGATAAAAATACTTATTTACAAACGTATTGATAATCACCTTCTTATTTTGAATTTTCAACTTTTATTTTTACCTTACTCTATCTAAATTTCAAGCATATGAGAAAAGCAGATCTAATCAACAAGATTTCTGACAAAACCGGCATACCAAAAGTTGATGTGTTGGTGACTTTAGAAACCATGTTCAGGGAAATAAAAGCTTCCCTGGCAGGTGGCGAAAACCTGTATATAAGAGGCTTTGGTAGTTTCATCATAAAAAAACGAGCTGCAAAAATCGGTAGAAATATTAAGAAAAATGTAGCGGTTGCGATACCCGAACATTTTATTCCTGCTTTTAAGCCAGCCAAAGAATTTGTTCAGGAAATAAAAACCTCTCCGAACATAAAAGAAGAGCCCAAAGTTAGTGATGAAAACGAAGAGTAACGTAACTTTGCAGCCCGCTTGATAAAGCGGGCTTCAATCATTTTTACGTGAAAAAACAATATTTATTGGCTGGCGCTGGTATATTAGCTGTGGCTTTGCTATTTATCTTTAGCCGCACTACAGATACCCAAAAACCCATCATTACCCCGGGAACCGGCTCAAATACCAGGATATTTGACATTCAGCATTTTATTGAAGATGCTAAGGCAAAACTGACTCCCGCACAAGCTTTATATGTAACAAAACTGGAAAATGGCATTAGCCGGGGCGATGTACCTGCCCAACAGGTTATGGCTTATAATGGCCTTGCTGATTTTTGGAAAGACAGTATCGCATCTCTTGAGCCTTATTTATTTTACCTGAGCGAAGCATCTAAATTGGATAATTCAGAAAAAAAGCTCACCTTCGCAGCCCAATTATTTTTAGAGGGGTTGAGGGGTGAACAGGATGAAGCGAAGCTAAACTGGGAAACCACAGAAGCAATTGACCTGTTTGAAAGAGCAATTAAGCTTGATCCCGAAAATGATGACCTGAGAATAGGTTTGGGAAGTTGCTATGTTTACGGCAAAGGCCGGAGCGGAAATCCGCAGGAAACAATGAAAGGCATACAGGAGTTATTGGCAGTTGCAAGGAAAGATTCCAGCAATATGAAAGCACAGGTAGTGCTGGGTGTTGGTGGATTGGTCTCGGGGCAATATGACAAAGCATTGGAACGGTTCCATCGGGTGATCAGCAAAGAGCCGAAGAACCTGGAAGCCATCGCATACCTTGCCGATACTTATGCTGCTAAAGGCAATAAGGAAGAAGCGATCAGGTGGTATAATATAAGTAAACGGCTGGCCAATAATCCACATTATACAGAAGAAGTGGATAAGCGGATCAACAGCCTCAAATAATTAAAGCCAGTAAAACAACATTTTTAAAATTATTTATTTAACAAAAAAAGACTAGGTATGCCTTGTGGTAAAAAGAGAAAACGTCATAAAATCGCTACTCATAAGCGTAAAAAACGTTTAAGAAAGAACCGTCATAAGAAGAAGTAATTTTTTTCTTACCGGTGTCCCGATTCTCCATCGGGTCACTCATCTATATGCATAATATGATCATAGCATTGCTGTTATTATATTATGCCATTTATGTTTTCCTTCCGAGATGCATAGTGTCTGATTAAAAATTTACGCTTGACCAAGGAACTTATTATAAATGCGGTACCGCAGGGCGTAGAGATTGCCTTGCTTGAAGATAAAAAACTGGTGGAATTGCACAGCGAAAAAGCTGATGCCAGTTTTGCTGTAGGAGACCTGTACCTTGGAAAAGTTAAAAAACTTATTCCCGGGCTGAATGCTGCTTTTATAGAAGTAGGTTTTGAAAAAGATGCTTTTTTACATTATACCGATCTGAGTCCTTATGTAAGATCGATCCTCAAATTCACCACACAATCCATCAACGATAATTCGGCCGAAGGCCTTGATTTTGCAAAATTCAAGGTTGAACCTGAGATCATAAAAACAGGAAAAATAACGGAAGTGCTTAGTGGTAAACCTAATGTGCTGGTCCAGATATTAAAAGAACCCATTGCTGCAAAAGGCCCCCGCCTTAGCTGCGAGCTATCTTTACCCGGAAGGTTTGTTGTAGTTACCCCATTCAATGATATCATTGCCATTTCCCGGAAAATACATTCTTCGGAAGAAAGAAAAAGGCTGCATAAGATCATTGAAGCAATAAAACCAAAGAACCTGGGTGTTATTGTACGTACTGCTGCTGAAGGAAAGCATACTGCGGAACTTCATGAAGACCTTTTAAGATTGATCGTTACCTGGAAAACCATTCAGACAAACCTGAAGGGAGCCATTCCTCCTGCAAAGATCCTCAGCGAGCAGGGAAAGACCACCAGCATGTTGCGTGACCTGCTGACCGAAGATTTTAACCGCATCGTGGTAAATGACAAAACCATTTTTACAGATACAAAGAATTATATCCAGCGCATTGCACCCGACAAAGCCGAGATCGTATCATACTATAATAATGGCCTGCCCATATTCGATAATTTTGGAATTACAAAACAGGTAAAAGCTGCTTTTGGAAAAACGGTAAACCTCCCCAGTGGGGCGTACCTGATCATTGAACATACCGAAGCATTGCATGTGATCGATGTTAACAGCGGCTATAAAAGCGTTAGCAATAACCAGGAACAAAATGCCCTTGAGACCAACCTGGAAGCAGCCGAAGAAATAGCACGACAGTTGAGGTTAAGGGACCTTGGAGGCATCATCATCGTTGACTTCATCGATATGAAATTGATGGAGAACAAAAAGAAGCTGGCAGATGCAATGGACCAGTTCATGCGTACCGACAGGGCAAAACACGCAGTACTTCCCATAACCAAATTTGGGCTGATGCAGATAACACGGCAGCGAATGAAGCCGGAAATGAACATCAACACCAGCGAGGTTTGCCCAAGTTGTAATGGCACAGGAAAGATCTCTTCTACATTGATTTTGGAAGATGAGATCGCAAAGAACCTGAGTTACCTCATCATGCAAAGGCACAAAGGGCTTACTGTAGAAGTTCACCCGATCGTTTATACATACCTCACTTCCGGTTTCCCAAGCCGCAGAAGAAAGTGGAGCTGGAAGTATAAGCAAAGGATAAAAGTAAAATCCAATTCAAATTATCATTTGACTGAATTCAGGTTCTTTGATGATAGTGATGAAGAAATAAAATTGTAGATATTAGCTGTAAGCTTTTAGCTACTAGTCGGTTTTTTTTTCTTTAAGCTTATTTTCTTAAATCAAGCATTTATCGTTCTCTTATTTTGCCCATTCATTTATATCCGGAATTAAGAAATAAAAAAAGGAATTGAATAAATCAATTCCCTTTTAATAAGTCAGGTCAGCTCTCTGCTAATGGCTAATTGCTTCTTAATGCTGGTGATTATGCTGCATCGCCGTCAATTCTTCCGCAGTTACTTTTTTCTCTTTCGGTTTTGTTTGGGATTCTATCCAGCCAAATAGTTTTTCCGTTACCAACCTTCTGTAAGTAGCATCCACCTGTTTCTCATCTTTCATCATGCGGTCCACATAACTGTCTAACCAACTCATATCTTCACCCATATTCATCTGGCCAAAATAACGCATTACTTCATTTTTCATGTGTCCTTGTAATTCTTCTTTACTTACTTCCAGTTTATTATCAGTTACCAGGCGATCACTTATCAATGTCCATTTTAACTGGTTGCTGAATGAAGGGAATTCTGCTTCTGCCTGCTCTGCGGTCTTTTGCTGTTCGCCCCCGGTTTGTAACCAGCGCTTTAAAAATGTTTCCGGGAATTCCATTTTTGTTTCATCAAGGAGGTAATGATACAGTTGGTCGTGCAACTGGTTGCGGCTTTGCGATTCCCAGTATTTGGCGATCTCTTCTTTTAAAGAATCACGTAATTCATTTTCTGTAGTGATATTTTTGCCCGGGTAAACTTCATTAAAGAATTCTTCGTTCATTTCTCTTTTTTCTACCAGGCCGATCTTTACTATTTCCAGTTTAAAATATTTTTCAGCAGCTTCCTTATCATTTTTTTCAAAGCCAAGGTCCTGCAACATCATTTCCAGCTTATCAGCTTCAAATGATTTTTTCAATTGGAAAACAAAACTGTCTCCTGCTTTTTTCCCTTTTAATTGTTTTTGTAATGCAGGCGTAAAATATTTAAGCAAAACAGAATTCTCTTTTGTTATGCCAGCTTCAACAGCATTGCCATCTTTATCAGATTCAGTGAACAAAACATTCAGTACATTCTCTTCATTGTCTATCAATTCGGGCTCGGTCATCTTGCCTGCTTTTATCTGCATACGGCTTACCTCTTCATTGACCATCTCATCCGTAACTTCTACTTTATGCAGTGTAAGTTTTGCTTTGTCAAAAGCAGGGATCCCGAATGAAGGTTTAAGCCCGATCTCAAAACCGAAATCAAGATCAGTTGGATTATTCATGTCCATTTTGCGCAGGTCTGTCTCAAGTGGCAACGGCTGGGCAAATATCTCCGGCTTTTCTTCATTCAGGTAGTTGTATAATTGTTTTTCGACAGTACGCAGTATCTCATCAGAAAATATGGAAGCACCATACATTTTTTTGATCATTCCTGCAGGTACCATTCCCTTTCTGAAACCGGGAATGTTTGCTGTCTTGGAATATTCTTTCAGTTTTTTATCAAAAGAAGGCAGGTAATCTTCTTTTTTGATCTTTACGATCAGTTTATCATTCAATAAACCTATGTTTTCTCTTTCTACTGTTGCCATTGGAAATGTTTAAAAGTTTAAAAGGTTTAAGGGTTTAAAGGTTGTTATTCAAATGTGATACACTTTTAAACCTTAAACCTTTAAACCTTTTACCTTACGTTGTGCGGATAATAGGGGTCGAACCTACATGGATTGCTCCGCCAGATCCTAAGTCTGGTGCGTCTGCCAATTTCGCCATATCCGCAAATCTGTTCCGCTTGCCCACCGGGTGGAATTCGATAACGGGTGGCAAAATTAAGGATTTTATTCTTAAAAATTGGTATCAAAAGAAGTA
>JBDTWL010000005.1:0-100449 GCA_040006715.1 Ferruginibacter sp.
ATTTATGTTACCAGCCGGATGGATTACCTCTCTTCCCATATCAACAACCAGGGTTGTGCATTGGTTATTGAAAAAGGAATGCAGATAGAAGTGCCGGAGAGGGCAAAAGTGATCCGTGTGATCATGGCTGAGCTGACAAGGATTGCTTCTCATGAATTGTGGTGGGGTGCCATGGCCATGGATATCGGCGCATTCACTCCTTTCTTTCATGCATTTCGTGAAAGAGAAAGTATCAATGATATCATGGAAGAAACCTGTGGCGCAAGGTTGACCATGAATTATATGGTACCGGGTGGAGTGATGCAGGATATACATCCAAACTTTCAAAGAAAGGTAAAAGACTTCATTGCATTCTATAAAACAAAAATGAATGAGTCAGATGAATTGCTGACCGGGAATATCATTTTTCAAAACAGGATGAAGGGGGTTGGTGTGTTGTCGAAAGAAGATGCCATTTCTTTTGGCTGTACTGGCCCGGTGGCAAGAGGCAGCGGCGTTAAATGCGATATAAGAAAATTATATCCTTATGATGTGTATGATAAGGTTCAGTTCGAAGAAATAATTGAAACAGCGGGAGATTCACTTGCAAGATATATGGTGAGGCTAAGGGAAATAAAACAATCTGTCAGTATAATTGAACAATTAATAGATAATATCCCTGAAGGAGATTTCCAGGCAAAGACAAAAGCAGTTTTGAAATTACCGAAGGGCGAATTTTATTCAAGGGTTGAAACGGCCAGGGGAGAGTTCGGTGTTTACATCGTGAGTGAAGGGGCAACAACACCCTATAGGATCAGGTTCCGTTCACCGGGATTTTCAAACCTTTCTGCGCTCGATCATATGGCAAGAGGTAGTAAGCTGGGTGATCTGGTGGCGATGATGGGAACGCTGGATTTGGTGATACCGGATATTGACCGATAAGAAATGCTGAATTATAAATTATGAATTATGAATGAATTAATCTTTCTTCATTCAACATTCATAATTCAGTATTCATAATTTAAACATGTGGAGTTTATCAAACATAACAACAACAATTGATTCCTGGTTGAATGCAACATTCAATCCAACCTGGGCATTGATCTTTGAAATGGTCATTGTGGGCGTATGCGTAATAAGTTTGTTTGCCTTACTTGGATTGGTACTGGTATTGATGGAAAGAAAAGTTTCTGCATGGATGCAGATAAGGCTTGGCCCGAACCGTGTTGGCCCTAAAGGGTTGCTGCAATCCTTTGCAGATACATTGAAATTGCTGGTTAAAGAAGGAATGACACCCGGCGGTGCCGATAAATTCTTATTCAACCTTGCACCAATTATTGCGATGATCGTTGCAATGTTATTGATGGCGCCTATTGCATTTGCAAATGATTTTCAAATGTGGGACCTGAATATCGGTGTATTATATGTATCAGCGGTCTCATCCATTTCCGTGATAAGTATTTTAATGGCCGGCTGGGCCAGCAACAACAAATATTCTTTGATGGGAGCCATGCGAAGTGGTGCACAGATCGTGAGTTATGAATTGTCTGCAGGGCTTGCGATCCTATCCATCGTTATATTAACAGGCAGTTTGAGCCTGAATGATATCATACAGGCGCAGGCAAATGGCTGGTGGATATTCAAAGGCCATATTCCTGTTATCATATCTTTTGTTATTTTCATCATTGCAGTGACAGCAGAAACAAATCGTGCGCCTTTTGACCTGGCTGAAGCGGAATCAGAATTAACGGCGGGCTTTCATACTGAATATTCAGGAATGAAATTCGCTTTGTTCTTTTTAGCAGAATATGTGAATGTATTTATTGTATGTGCCATCGGTGCTACTTTATTTTTGGGAGGATGGATGCCATTTCATATAGGCAGTTGGCAGGGGTTTAATCATGTGATGGATTATATTCCTTCTAGCATTTGGTTCTTTGGAAAAACATTTTTTTTAATATTTGTCATCATGTGGTTCAGGTGGACGTTTCCGAGGTTGCGCATAGACCAGTTACTAAACCTTGAATGGAAATATTTATTACCGATCAGTATGTTCAATATCTTATTGGTAACGGCAATGGCAATATTGGGTTGGCATTTTTAAATCATTAACGGGTTGCGGGTTTAAAGTTACGGGTTAGAGTATTCAACCCGAAACCTTCAACTCGAAACCAGAAACTTTTAGCTTTGTTCATAATAAAATACATAAAAGACGTTTTCAGTGCAATAAAATCATTGCTTGTCGGCATGAGGCGTACGGGCTATTATTTTACGCACCACAAAGAGATCATTACACAACAGTATCCTGATAACAAAGCAACATTGGATCTTCCTGATAGATTTAAAGGAGAAGTAGTAATGCCTCACAATGAAAACAATGAACACCGTTGTACGGGTTGCACCGCTTGTGAATTGGCTTGTCCGAACGGAACCATTAAAGTAGTGACCAAATTCGATATCAGCCCCGAAGGCAAAAAGAAAAAAGCAATTGATAAACTGGTTTATCATTTGGAATTATGTACCATGTGTAATTTATGTATCATCGCTTGTCCATCTGATGCAATTGTAATGGCGCAGACCTTTGAACACAGTGTATTTGACCGTAGTAAACTAACCAAAATATTAAATAACCCCGGTTCAAAAATCATGGACGGAGTAGAATAATGAGCGGATCAACGATCATATTTTATTTGCTTGCGGCATTTACTTTGGTGAATGCTTTGCTTGCTGTGAGCACGCGGCAAATATTCCGGGCTGCCATTTTTTTATTGTTTACCCTGATCGGTATTGCGGGGTTATATTTCTGGATGCAATATGAATTCATTGCAGCGGTACAGATCGTGGTATATGTTGGGGGTATTACGGTCCTGATCATTTTTTCGATCTTCCTGACGCAGCAGGCAGGAGAGCTTTTACCAAAACAAAAGATCAGCAGGCGATTGTTTGCCGCATTGGCAGCATTTTGCGGTTTTGGCTTGACCATGCTGCAGGTGTACCAATATTCATTTACAGGCGATACGTCGCAACCAATAAACCCAGGCGTAGTTAATATCGGCAACCAGATGCTGGGTGTGGATGAAGGAGGCTATGCATTGCCATTTGAAGTGGTGAGTATTTTATTATTGGCAGCATTGATCGGTTGCATTGTCATCGCTATGCGGGCAAAACCAGACGAAAACATAATTATACCAAAACAATAATGCGGCTTAGCGCCTTGTGCCTTCGCGGTTAAAAAAATATGCAGGAACCCGGTTTATATCATTTATTATCTATCAGCGCAGCCTTGTTCTTTATCGGTGTGTTTGGTTTCTTTACGAGAAGGAACCTCATCACTATGCTGATGAGCATTGAATTGATCCTGAACAGTGTTAACCTGAATTTTATTGCATTCAATAAATATCTCTGGCCAAACAGGCTGGACGGGTTATTCTTTACCATTTTCATCATCGCCATCGCAGCGGCAGAAGCAGCTGTTGCAATTGCGATCATTATAAATCTTTACAGGAGCCACAGATCTATTGATGTTGAGAACGCAGAAGAAATGAAATTTTAAATGCATAATATAACTTACATAGCATTGATACCATTACTGCCGTTGGCAGGATTTATTGTATTAGGATTGTTTGGCAGAAAATATTTGAAGAACAGTTCAGGTATTATTGGTACACTATTGTTATTATGTTCAACCATCATTTCATTTTATGCTGCATACCGTTATTTTTTTCACAGTGAAAAAATAAATGGCGTTTATCAAAAGATCGTTCCGTTAAAAATTACCTGGCTCGAATTCTCAAAAGGCATTTCTATTGATATGGGTATTCTCCTTGATCCAATTTCTGTAATGATGCTGGTGGTGGTAACTTTTGTTTCGTTGATGGTGCATATCTACAGTCTGGCTTACATGAAAGGAGAAGAAAGATTTCCCACTTATTATGCTTTTCTCGGACTATTCACTTTTTCCATGTTAGGACTGGTCATTTCCTCCAATATTTTCCAGATGTATATATTCTGGGAACTCGTTGGTGTTTCATCATTCTTATTGATCGGTTATTATTACGACAAACCCAGCGCAGTTGCTGCATGTAAAAAAGCATTTATCGTAACCCGTTTTGCAGATCTTGGATTTCTGATAGGGATACTGGTACTTTCATATTATGGAGGAACCCTTGATTTCAATACACTCATACAAAGGCTGACCTCTCCGGAATCAAATGAATTACAAACAGCGGTTGCTTCCTCCTTCCTCGGTATATCGGCATTAACATGGGGCGTTGTATTGGTTTTTATTGGAGGTGCAGGAAAAAGCGCTATGTTTCCATTACACATCTGGTTACCCGATGCTATGGAAGGCCCCACACCTGTATCGGCATTGATACATGCTGCGACAATGGTTGTAGCAGGTGTATTCTTAGCGGCAAGATTATTTCCTGTATTTGCTATATCAGCCCCAGAAGCATTGAGTCTTGTTGGTTATGTGGGTGCCATATCAGCATTAATAGCTGCGTTAATTGCATGTACGCAAACAGATATTAAGAGAGTACTTGCCTATTCAACCATGTCGCAGATCGGCTACATGATGTTCGCATTGGGTGTATCCAAATATGGAGGAGAAGAAGGATTGGGATATACAGCATCGATGTTTCATTTATTTACTCATGCCATGTTCAAGGCATTATTATTTCTTGGTGCAGGAGCCGTGATACATTTTATTCACAGCAATGAAATGAAGGACATGGGCGGCTTGAGAAAATTCATGCCCATCACCCACATTACTTTTTTAATTGCATGTCTTGCCATTGCAGGTGTTCCTCCTTTTGCAGGATTCTTTAGTAAGGAAGAGATTTTACTGGCTGCTTATCATCACAATCCAACGATCTACTGGATCGCCTTGATCACCTCAGGCCTGACCGCGTTCTATATGTTCCGTTTATATTTTAGCATTTTCTGGAACAAGGAACATCACCAGCATACAGTACATCACGGAGAAGGTGGGTTTGCCATGATGATGCCATTGATCCTATTGGCTGCTGGCGCTGCTGCTGCAGGGTTCATTCCTTTCGGTCATTTTGTTAGCTCAGACGGGAAAGCATTGGAAACCAGGGTTCATTTGGAGTTTTCTATTGCGCCTGTTGTATTGGGATTGGCAGGAATTTTCACAGCAATGTGGTTGTATAAAAAGCAAAATGACAAACCCGACAGGATCGCTGCTTCTTTAAGTGGTCTATACAAAGCAGCTTACCATAAATTTTACATTGATGAACTCTACATCTTCATCACCAAAAAAATTGTATTCAACCTGGTGGGGAAGCCGGCAGCATGGATCGATAAAAATATTGTAGATGGATTGATGAATGCAATCGGTAATACAACAGCATTTATTTCAGAAAAAATCAAAGGATTTCAATCAGGCAAAGTACAGCAATACGGCATTTACTTTTTGGCAGGAGTTATTGGGTTGGCTGTATTATTTATTTATTTCTGGAAATGATGAATTAAGAATTATGAATTATGAATCGCCGTATTCCTAATTCATAATTCCTAATTCTTAATTATATTATGAACCTTATATCTCTCATATTACTACCATTACTAACTGCGGTTTTAATACTGCTGGTAAAGGATGCGAAACAGGTAAAGCTGATCGCATTGACCGGCGCTGTAACCCAGTTTGTATTGGCATTTGTTTTATTATTTGCGTTTCGTAATGAAAGAGCCGCAGGCAACACTGCACAAATGTTATTCGAATTGCAGTATAACTGGTTTCCCGCCTGGCACATAACTTTTCATTTGGGTGTAGATGGGATTTCGGTGGCTATGATATTGCTCACAGCTTTTGTTGTGGTAGCAGGTGTATTGGTTTCCTGGAATGTGACAAAGATGACAAAGGAATTTTATTTTTTACTCATCTTACTCAGTCTTGGTGCTTATGGATTCTTTATTTCACTCGATCTTTTTATTCTCTTCTTTTTTTTAGAAATTGCCGTTATTCCAAAATATTTATTGATCGGTATCTGGGGTAGCGGGAAAAAAGAATATGCTGCCAATAAACTTGTGCTGATGTTAATGGGGGGTTCTGCATTGGTATTGGTTGGTTTGCTGGGACTGTATTTTTCCAATACGGAAAGAACCTTTGACCTGCTGCGGTTGTCACAAATGAATATTCCTGTTGAAGTACAAAAAATATGTTTTCCATTGTTATTTGTTGGCTTTGGGATATTCGGTGCATTATTCCCTTTCCATACATGGGTGCCTGATGGACACTCTTCAGCACCCACAGCAGGATCTATGTTCCTCGCTGGTATTTCCATGAAGCTGGGTGGTTATGGTTGTTTGCGTGTTGCAACTTATATCATGCCTGATGGAGCAAAGGAGTACGCCAACATCATCATCGTACTTTCAACGATCGCCATTTTATATGGGGCATTCGCTACGATGATGCAGAAGGACCTGAAGTACATAAATGCTTATTCATCAGTGAGCCATTGTGGTTTTGTATTGCTTGGCATCGGAATGCTCACGAAAACTGCAATGGCAGGTGCGGTAATGCAAATGGTATCGCATGGTTTGATGACAGCCCTTTTCTTTGCTGTAATCGGTATGATCTACGAGCGTACCCATACACGCCAGGTAAGTGAAATGGGAGGGCTGTTAAAAGTGATGCCGTTTATCACTACTGTATTATTCATGGTTGGACTGTGTTCATTGGGATTGCCTGGGCTAAGCGGCTTTGTTGCAGAAATGACCGTTTTTATGGGTTCATGGGAACACCCGGATACGTTTCACCGCATTGCAACGATCGCTGCATGTATGTCGATCGTTGTGACAGCAGTTTATATATTAAGAGCAGTGGGGCAAACAGCCATGGGGCCTTTGAAAGCAGGCTATGAAACGTTGAGTGATGCTGCCTGGAATGAAAAATTAGCAGCGATCATTTTAATTATCGGCATTATTGCAATTGGGTTTGCACCGTTCTGGCTGAACGACCTGGTTAGTCCTGGGGCAGAATTGATCATGCAAAAAATATCGCAGGCAAAATAAATAATACGGATGAATGAATTCTTTACATTAATGAGATCTGAGTTGCTGGTAACCGCCATCATCTTTATGCTTTTGTTTATTAAAATAGGCAAAGGGATCAGGAATGAACAGTTGCTGTCGGGTATTCAGTTTTTATTATTGGCTAATTTTATTTCAGGATTCTTTTTAAACTCAACAGGCAGTTTATTTGACGGAATGTTTTATACAAACGGGCTGATCGCATTTCAGAAAAATATTCTGAACCTGGGCGTTTACCTCATTTCATTGTTATTTGCCAATTGGTTTAAGAAGAATGAACACATGCCTGAATTTTTCATGCTGATGCTGTCGGCATTGCTGGGTATGTTCTTTATGATCTCGAGCGGTAACCTCCTCATATTTTTTCTTTCCCTTGAACTGGCCACTATTCCTGTTGCAGCCATGGCAAATTTCGACCTGGAGAAAAAGCTTTCTTCAGAAGCAGCCATGAAAATGATCTTATCTTCTGCATTCTCCTCCGGGATATTATTATTTGGAATTTCATTGATCTATGGTGCAACCGGCACCATTAGTTTTGCTGAAATACCCGCTAAACTTGATGGCAGCCCGCTCATGATCATGGTATTTGTTTTTCTTTTCACCGCATTTGCATTTAAGCTATCCATTGTTCCCTTTCATTTATGGACCGCAGATGTGTATGAAGGTTCCCCGTTTGCAACCACATCATTTTTATCGGTTATATCAAAGGGTTCAGTTGCTTTTATATTCATGGCAACACTATACAAAGTATTTCAGCCGATGGATAATGTATGGTATAACATGGTCATGCTCTTATCCATTGCAACGATGATCGTCGGGAATCTATTTGCATTGAGGCAACAGAATATCAAAAGATTCCTGGCTTTTTCATCTATTGCACAAGTTGGCTTTATCCTGGTAGGGATGAGTGGCTACTCCACTGTCGGTACTCCTTCCGTGGTCTATTTTATCCTTATCTATACATTTTCAAACCTGGCAGCGTTCGGGGTGGCAGCTGCCATAGATTCACAAACCGGCAAAGAAAGGATCGATGATTATAAAGGCTTGTATCAGACCAATCCATTTTTAAGCTGGGTATTGACACTGGCTTTATTCTCGCTTGCAGGGATTCCGCCTACAGCAGGATTCTTTGGAAAATTATTTTTAATAACAGCGGGAGCTACAAAGGGAAATTATATGTTCATTACCATTGCTGCATTGAACATGATCATTTCTTTATATTATTACCTGAGGGTAGTGCGGGCTATATTCATGGAAAAGAATGATCGGCCAATTGAAAAAATAAATGTTCAATTCTCAACAAAATTAGCATTGATCATCTGTTCTGCTGGTATTGTGTTGGTAGGCTTGTTGAGCTGGATATATGATTACATTGAAAAACTAAATTAGGAATGTAGAATTATGAGTTATGAATTAAAATGGTTCTCTCTTAATTCTCAATTCATAATTCATAATTTTAAAAAATGGCAATTAATAAGAATCACGAATTTGAAGAACTGGATGGCGTTAAGTGCGGCATCGTGGAAAAGAATGTACCTGCCGAAAGGGTACAGTTCTTAAAAAAATTACTGGAGCATAATAATTTTACTGTTGTTGCAGTACCGTCTCCGCCTCCAAAAGTTGCAGCAGCTCCTGTTGCCAAAACAGAAGATGGGGAAGTTGCCCCAGCGCCGCCACCAGAACCCGTTAAAGGGCCGGAAACTTTTACTGTTGGTGTAACTGATTATACTTTTAATCCCATCAATGCAATTTTCGGAAGATTGCTAAAAGCACCTGATGGGCATATTGTTAGCCTTGCTTATTGGAAACAAGAAGAACCAGTGAGTAATGATGAAGTGCCGTATTTTGGGAATAAGGCAGGCTAAATAACTATGTCCTTTAATATATCCTCAGTTTTGATTAGACTGTCAGCCTGAGCTTGTCGAAGGCGGCATTAGAAAACTATTTTCCTTTTTCAAATCAGTGTAATTCTTTGAAAATAGTTTTAATTTTCCCCATTCCTCATTAATAAGAGCTTCCTTTTTTTTCCGGCTCCATCCTTTTATTTGTTTTTCTAAAGCAATAGCTTGTTGTATATCATGAAATTGCTGACTAAAAATTAGTTTAACAGGTCTTCTTTTAAAAGTATAAGAAGTGTTGGAATCTCCATTGTTATGTTCAGCCAACCTTTTTTCTAAATTATTAGTAACACCTGTGTAATAGCTATCATCACAGCATTTGAGGATATAAACAAAATAACTTTTCATTTAGTTCCATTTGTATATAATCCGCCTTCGACAAGCTCAGGCTGACAGTACGATTAAATATTTACATCTGAGAAACATCAACTTATCTTTTCCATCACCAACCGCTTTACATCCGCCAATGCAATTCTTTCCTGTCTCATATCATCCCGGTAGCGAATGGTTACGGTATTATCTTCCTTTGTCTGGTGATCAATGGTTACACAGAACGGTGTCCCGATCGCATCCATGCGGCGATAGCGTTTGCCGATCGCATCTTTCTCTTCATAAAAACAATGAAAGGCCTGTTTGCATTCATTCATCAGTTCCTTAGCGATCTCCGGCAACCCATCTTTTTTTAATAAAGGTAATATGGCAAGTTTCATCGGGGCGATCCTGGCGGGAATACGCAATACAACACGGCTGTCCTCTGTACCATCTTCCTTTATCCATTTCTCTTCAGCATACGCAAGGCTGATAACAGTAAGGAATAGCCTGTCAAGCCCAACAGAAGTTTCTACAACATAAGGGGTATAATTCCCATAAGGCTTTCCCTGCTCATTCAGGTCATTATCGAAATATTGTATCTTCTTTTTGCTGTAGGCAGCATGTTGAGTAAGATCAAAGTCGGTGCGGCTGTGAATGCCTTCCAGTTCTTTCCAGCCAAAAGGGAATTCAAATTCTATATCCAATGCCATATCTGCATAATGCGCCAGTTTTACATGGTCATGAAAACGCAATTTAGCTGCCGGGATCCCTATGCTTTCATGCCATTTCTTTCTTTCATCTTTCCAATAGTCATACCATTCCTTTTGTGTGCCGGGACGCACGAAGAATTGCATTTCCATCTGTTCAAATTCACGCATGCGGAAGATGAATTGCCTTGCAACGATCTCATTCCTGAATGCTTTACCGGTTTGAGCGATACCAAAAGGTATTTTCATGCGGCCGGTCTTTTGAACATTTAAAAAATTCACAAAGATCCCCTGGGCAGTTTCGGGGCGGAGGTAAACGATGTTATCTCCTTCAACTTCCGCTGCAACTGCACCAAATTCTGTTTTAAACATCAGGTTGAACTGGCGTACATCGGTCCAGTTACAGGTTTTGCTGACGGCACATTTTATTTTATTATCTTCTATCAATGTTTTTAACCCGGCATAATCATCTTTTGCCAGCAGGGCATCCATTGCCGAAAGTATCGCATCGGCTTCAGTTGTTTTACCGGCAGCTTTCAGCTCATCAGCATAACCTTCGATCAAATGATCAACACGATACCGTTTATTGCTGTCCTTGTTATCGATCATGGGATCGCTGAAATTATCAACGTGACCACTGGCTTTCCAAACGGTCGGGTGCATGAATATCGCAGCATCAATACCAACAATATTTTCATTCAGCTGCGTCATGCTTTTCCACCATTCGTCACGCAGGTTCTTTTTCAATTGTGAGCCCATCTGTCCGTAATCATATACAGCGCTCAGCCCATCATACAATTCTGATGATTGAAAAATATACCCGTATTCTTTGCAATGGGAGATCAGTTCCTGGAACCTGCCTGCCGGCGAGGCGGGATTATTTTCGTTTGCCATGGGCGCAAAGATAATAGATTCAGTTTTTTTATTGACAAGGCATTAATACTTATTTCAACTTCAGTGGCGTCGCACCCTTGTACAATTTCAGCTATATGCAACATTTATTAAACCGCAGGCAGGGGTGAAGCCTAACCCTGTCGGCGGTTGTAAACCCCGACAGCGGTTGTTCCAAAAACGATTACTCCATTATTAGATTACTCCATTATTAAATGAGAAATATTATTTAAAGATAAATACCCCGAATGAGCATTCACAAAATTGGAGGTAGTGCCAAACCATTCAGTCACTTTTCCCCTGGCAAGAAATGTTTCTTTATCATCGAGTAAGGCGTGCCAGGAGGTAAATTCCCATTCTTTAAAATCGTTTACAAATCCATGCAGTTGGGGGTTAAAATGTATGTAATAAATAAGTGAAGTAAAATGTCTGTTGGTATCCACCAATTTCCTGTTAAATGGTTCTTCGAATAGCTTCCCGTGCCTGTCATAAGCCGAATTATATGATTGAGCATAAGAATTAAAAAAATGAGAAAGTTGTTTGGAAGCATTTAATTCAAATTCTCCTTTACCATCCTTTCTGGTAACGAAGCACTTTTCTTTGACTTGCACTATTAAGTGAAAATGATTTTTCAGAAGAGCGTAAGCATATGTTTCTAAGATATCATAGCAGTATTCATTGTATTTATCCAGGAAATAATAATAATTGCGCTTCTCTTTAAAAATATCTTCTCCGTTTATTCCACGATTAAACAGGTGGTAAATATTCCCGGATTCTAAATGTTCGATAATACGCATATACCAATATAAATTAATCGGATTTATTCGGGAAGGAAACCGGTTAATCTTTATTTATACATGCTTAATTTTCTTCAAACCGCCGACAGGGTTTGAAACCGCTGTCGGGGTGATTGCGAACCCTGACAGTGGTTAAGAATATCAAACAAAAAACCACCAGCTTCATACTGGTGGTTTTTATAGTTGTGCTTATCTAACCTGATATCTTAACTGCATCCCAAACTGTTACCGCAATTCAGGCATTTGTAACAGGTTCCGCTGCGTACGGTAATATGTCCGCATGTATTACATGCCGGTGCATCTCCCTGCATTGATTTATTTGCTGCGCTAACTGCATCCATATTTCCTGCAGGCTTTACAGTGTGTACACGGTGAGCTTTGATGCCTTCCGGTTGCGGTATAGTACCTCCCAAAACCCTCACCTCACTCAATTCGTGTGTGCGTTCGCCAATGGTAGGCGTTGTTGCATCCCATGGATCATTACCGGTGTTCTGTACTTCAGGCTTATCCAATACATGAACGAGGTCATTTCTTCCAAGGTATTCATATGCCAGTGAACGGAACATAAAATCAATGATAGAAGTGGTGGTCTTGATATTCGGGTGGTCAACCATTCCGGACGGTTCAAATCTTGTGAACACGAATTTCTCTACATATTCTTCCAAAGGAACACCATATTGTAAACCGATTGAAATGGCAATTGCAAAACAGTTAAGCATACTGCGCATGGTAGCACCTTCTTTTGCCATGTCAATGAAGATCTCTCCCAATGTACCGTCATTGTATTCACCGGTACGCAGGAATAAGGCCTGGCCGTTGATTTTCGCTTTTTGTGTAAAGCCCCTGCGTTTTGCCGGTAATGCCCTGCGCTCAACGATCATGGCCAATTGGCGCTTCAAAGAGGTATCTGCGCTGCTTTGTACACGCTTGTTCATTTCTTCCAGTAACTCTTCGATGGTTAGTTTCGCCATATCTACCATAGCAGATTCACGGCTTGCAACAGGCGCGTCATTTACAATTTCAATTGCTTCTTCTTTCCCGGTTTCTTTTTTCTTCTTATCCGATTTGTTGCTTAATGGCTGGCTGAGCTTAGAGCCATCACGATAAAGCGCACATGCTTTTAAGCCAAGTTCCCAGCTAAGGCGGTATGAGTCTGCGATCTCTTCCATGTTAGCTTCATTTGGAAGATTGATGGTCTTGCTGATCGCACCGCTCAGGAAGGGCTGTGCTGCAGCCATCATGCGGATATGCCCGTGTGCATGTATATAGCGCTCACCTATATGTCCGCATTTGTTTGCACAATCAAAAACAGATAAGTGTTCATCTTTCAAAAGAGGAGCACCTTCAACTGTCATGGTGCCGCAGATATAAATATTTGCTGCATCAATTTCGTCGTCAGAGAATCCCAGTGCTTCCAGCAAACTCCAGCCGAAATCATGGTATTGATCAGAAGTAAAGCCCAAACGCTGTAAACATGCTTCACCAAGTGTATAAACATTGAATACAAATCCAATTTCAAAAGCGCTCGCCATCGCCGCATTCAGTTTTTCAATTTCTTCAGCTAAGAAGCCTTTTTCGGTAAGCGTTTCTTCATTGATATAAGGAGCACCTTTTAATGTGGCATGTCCTTTTGCATAATTAACGATGTCAATGATCTCTTCCTCGCTGTATTTAAGATTGCGCAATGCCTGTGGCACGCTTTGGTTGATGATCTTGAAATAACCGCCACCGCTTAATTTTTTAAATTTCACTAAAGCAAAATCAGGCTCAACACCGGTTGTATCACAATCCATTACCAGGCCGATCGTTCCTGTTGGTGCGATCACGGTTGTCTGCGCATTGCGGTAGCCATATTTTTCTCCCATTTGCACGGCATCATCCCAGGCCTTGGTTGCTGCTTTCAATAAATAATCCGGGCAATATTTTGCATTGATACCCTGTGGTTTTATTTCAATGCCTTCGAATGCATCAGACGCATCATATGCAGCTGCACGATGGTTGCGCATAACACGAAGCATATGTGTTTTGTTTTCTTTATACCTGTCAAAGGCTCCAAGGAAAGCAGCCATCTCTGCAGATGTTTTATAAGCAACGCCGGTCATGATCGCTGTGATCGCTCCTGCAATTCCTCTTGCTGCTTCACTGTCGTAAGCAATGCCGCTTACCATCAGCATGCTTCCAAGGTTTGCATAACCAAGTCCCAATGTCCTGTAATCATAGCTTAGCTGTGCAACTTCTTTGGACGGGAATTGAGCCATCAGCACAGATATTTCCAATACCACTGTCCATAACCGACAGGTATGCTCAAACCCTGCTACATCAAAACTATTATCTGATTCATTGAAGAACTGGCGGAGGTTTACGCTGGCAAGGTTGCAAGCTGTATTATCCAGGAACATATATTCACTGCAAGGATTAGACGCTCTTATCGGGCCTCCTTCAGGGCATGTATGCCATTCGTTGATCGTTGTATCGTATTGTGTTCCCGGATCAGCACAACGCCATGCTGCATAATTGATCTGATCCCACAGATCTTTTGCTTTCACTGTTCTCATGGTGCGGCCATCACTTCTTCCTTTTAGTTCCCAGTCGCCGTTCTCATCCAGTACTTTAAAAAATGAATTTGGTATGCGTACAGAGTTGTTGCTGTTTTGACCGCTAACGGTCCGGTATGCCTCACCTTCATAATCACTTGGGTAACCAGCCGCGATCAATGCCGCCACTTTATCTTCTTCTTTTACTTTCCAGTTCACAAATTCAACGATCTCGGGGTGATCCAGGTCAAGGCAGACCATTTTAGCTGCACGCCTTGTTGTACCACCGCTTTTTATAGCACCGGCGGCCCGGTCACCGATCTTTAAGAAACTCATCAACCCGCTGGAAGTGCCGCCGCCACTTAGCTTTTCACCTTCGCCACGTATACTGCTGAAATTGGTGCCCACACCACTTCCGTATTTAAATATCCTTGCTTCCCTTACCCACAGGTCCATGATACCACCTTCGTTTACCAGGTCATCATCAACACTTAAAATAAAACAAGCATGAGGTTGCGGGCGCTCATATGCAGAAGTTGATCTTTTTAACTGGCTGTCTTTAGGATCAACAAAATAATGTCCCTGTGGTTTTCCGGTAATGCCATAAACTTCATGTAAGCCTGTATTGAACCATTGCGGGCTGTTTGGAACGCAGGCCTGGTTCAAAATAGAATAAACAAGTTCATCATAGAATATCGTTGCATCTTTTTCAGAAGCAAAATAATTATAACGTTCACCCCATACACGCCAGCAATGCGCCATACGATGTGCAACCTGCTTTGCTGTGGTTTCCCTTCCGGTAGATCCGTCGGCCTGTGGAACACCGGCTTTCCTGAAATATTTTTGCGCTAAGATATCCGTAGCGATCTGGCTCCATTGTTTTGGCACTTCTACATTATCCATTTGAAATACCACTTCTCCCGTGGGATTTTTTATAACTGATGTCCGGTAATCATATTCGAACATATCAAATGGGCTCATGTCGTCTTTGGTAAACTGACGGCTGAACTGCAGGCCCTGTGCCGCTTGCTTTTTGGTTGCCATAATTTTTATATAGTTGGTTAGTAAGGTTATGAAATTGTTAAGCCCCCCCGGAGGAGAACGAAAGTATCTTTTGTACATCAACTTTCATATTCCTTTATTTCCCCATACTGTGGACAAAAAATGTGTATATTTTGATAAGTCAAATGGAGATTGATTTTGCTGAGTTTTGCACCTTTTGTGGAAAGAAAAAGTTTTTTAACCGGTTAATTATGTTGTAATAATTATAGAAGTAGTTCTTATACTACAGCATGCCGGCAAACCTTATCTTTATCTAAATCTTTGGCTGCAATGCGAACGGTCATACAAAGGGTAACCAGGGCGGGTGTAACGATTGAAGAAAGGTTAAAAGCCTCTATCAATAAGGGTTTACTGGTATTCGTAGGTATTGAAGACAGTGACAGCATGGATGACATTGAATGGCTCAGTAACAAAATTGTAAACCTCAGGATATTTGATGATGAAAATAAAATACCGAATATTTCTGTGAAAGATATCCAGGGAGATATATTACTCATCAGCCAATTCACATTGCATGCCGCAACAAAGAAAGGAAACAGGCCGAGTTATATAAAAGCAAGCAAGCCGGAAATAGCATTCCCGATCTATGAAAAACTGATCACTCAATTGGAAAGGGACCTGGGGAAAAAAATATTTACCGGGACTTTTGGAGCTGATATGAAAGTGGAATTATTAAATGATGGGCCTGTGACGATCTGGATCGACAGCAAGTGTAGAGAATAATACGCTGAGCGAAGGAGAAAAAAACACAAATTTTAAGCACGAATTTCACGAATTAATGCAGATGTTTAAATAAATAAAAATCTGCAAACAGTGAGCAATATAATTCTGAAACACGAAGCATATAGAATAATCGGATTGTGCATGGATGTTCATACGGAATTGGGAATGGGCCTTAGAGAAATTGTTTATAAAGATGCACTTGAATTCGAATTCAACAGAAATAAAATCCTTTATAGACGGGAAAAAAGGTTTGCTATTGAATATAAGGGTTACATTTTACCTCATTCATATACTGCTGATTTTATTCTATATGATTCGATAGTTCTTGAAGTAAAAGCAACTTCAATAATAGTAAATGGTTTTATCAAACAAACGGTGAATTATCTAAAAGCTTCCAACCTGCAATTAGGAATTATTGCCAACTTTGGCCAAAACTCATTTACTTCAAAAAGAGTTGTATTTTAATTCATGTAATTCGTTTTTTAAATTCGTGGTTTTAAATATCTAACAATGACAATACAACAAGCACAAAAAGATGTAGACAGCTGGATAAAAACGGTTGGTGTAAAATATTTCAGTGAACTTACCAATCTTGGAATATTAATGGAAGAAGTGGGAGAGCTTTCAAGATTAATTGTTCGTAAATACGGCGAACAATCCTTTAAAGAATCTGATAAAGGAAAAGAACTGGCAGATGAAATGGCTGATGTACTTTGGGTATTGATATGCCTTGCCAATCAAACAGGCGTTAACCTTACAGATGCCTTACAGAAAAATTTCGAAAAGAAAACTTTGAGGGATTCAAAAAGGCATCAACAAAATGACAAACTGCTTTAGAATCATAAATTGCTTATAACAATAGCCGTTACCTTTGTAATACACGGTTATAAATCATAAATCATACATACATTGACCTCTGCATTTTTCACTTACAATAAACCCAAGGTCATCCAGGCATTGCGTTATCATTTTATCAGCCGAAGGGAAATTAAAGTGATGATGGTACTGGTAAATGTTTTTGCCATTTTATCTGCGGCACTTTTCTTTTTTAAAAAAATATCTCCTTTTGCATTTTTAATAAGTTCAACCCTCTGGTTTATAATGATGATACTTTTCTGGTTCCTATTGCCAACCATCATTTATAAAAAAGCAAAAACATTTAAAGACCGTTTTAGGGCAATATTAGGCGACGAGCAATTCAGCATTGAAAATGAAAGAGTAAGCCGCAGCTGGAAATGGGCTGACTTTAGTACCTGGATGGAAAGCCCGCATTTTTTTCATTTATACTTTAATCCCCGCTCTTTTTTTATCATTCCAAAAGAGGCTTTTGAAGGAGAGGATGAACACGCAGCCAGGAGAATATTGACAGCTAAGATCAAAAAGTAAATCCTACTATATTTTTTTATTGTATGCCACGAATGCAGGAATATTCTAAGAGAACAGTTTTCGTGCATTCGTGGCAATATTTTACTAAATCAATTTTTCCATTACATGGTGCGGAACGCCCACTTCCATGAATTCATTCCCCCTGATCTTGTAGCCAAACCGCTCATAAAACCCGATAGCAGTATTCCTGGCATGCATCATTAAACATTTATAGCCTTTATCCCTGGCAAGATTTTCAACAAAAGACATGATAGAGGCACCGATCCCTTTTCCCTGCAGGTTATTTTGAACAGCCATTTGCCTTAGCCGCAAAGTATCATTGTTTATTTTACTTAAAAGGCAGCAGCCAAGCATATCATCATCGTCAAATGCAGCTATCAAAAGATCTTCTTTTTCCCTTTCAAGCTCTTCAAATGAAAAACTGAGACCCAACGGCTGACGCAGGATCTGCTGCCTGAGCGCTATCATTTTCTTATACTCTCCGGTCCCGTGATCAATTTGTTTTAAACCCATTTCAAAAGATTTTACTTAATTAATTGCAAATTAAGGGCAGAAGATTCTACAATATACATCATTTTTCAGTTCGTTTTTTTGCCTCTGCCAAAAAAATAAATTGTTTTATTGTCCTTGTTTGGATCACATTTTGTAATTCAATTCCGGTAAATATTTGCCCGTATTTAGTATTTCTTTGTAATTAGATCAAAAAGTATATTTTTGCACTTGTATTAACTAAATTTTACTATCATGTCAGACATTGCAACAAGAGTTAAAAAGATCATTGTTGACAAATTAGGTGTTGATGAAGCGGAAGTTACACCGGAAGCTTCATTCACAAATGATTTAGGTGCCGATAGCTTGGACACCGTTGAATTAATTATGGAATTTGAAAAAGAATTTAATATTTCTATTCCTGATGAGCAGGCCGAGACAATTACCACTGTCGGCCAGGCTGTATCTTATTTAGAGGAAAACGCCAAGTAACATCATCCTGTCTGGCTGGCGTTAGCCAGGCAGGCATTTTAATTATCACAGGCAAATTGTATGGCTTTAAAGAGAGTAGTAGTTACCGGATTGGGTGCCCTTACTCCATTGGGTAAAACTGTCAGCGAATATTGGCAGAACCTGACTGATGGCGTGAGTGGCTGCGATAACATCAAGCAGTTCGACGTTACCAAATTTAAGACCCGGTTTGCCTGTGAAGTTAAAAACTTTGAGCCCACCGATTACCTCGACAAAAAAGAATCCCGTAAAATGGACCGTTATTGTCAGTTTGCACTCGTTGCAAGCGATGAAGCGGTAAAAGATGCCGGTATCACCAAAGACAATGTCGATCCCGACAGGGTAGGTGTGATCTTTGCCAGCGGTATCGGTGGATTGATCACCTTCCAGGAAGAAGTGATCAATTTTGCCTCCGGTGATGGAACGCCCCGTTTCAACCCATTCTTTATTCCCAA
Source organism: Ferruginibacter sp. (assembly GCA_040006715.1). Classification (GTDB taxonomy): domain Bacteria; phylum Bacteroidota; class Bacteroidia; order Chitinophagales; family Chitinophagaceae; genus Ferruginibacter. The sequence continues at coordinate 18,800 of JBDTWL010000005.1, forward strand.
GATGATCCTCGATATTGCCGCAGGGCAGATATCCATGCGCCATGGTTTCAGGGGCCCCAATTTTGCAGTGGTTAGTGCTTGCGCATCTTCTACCAATGCCATCATTGATGCATTTGATAATATCCGTTTGAATAAAGCAGACATCATCATTACAGGCGGAAGTGAAGCAGTGATCAGTGCTGCAGGTGTAGGTGGGTTCAATGCAATGAAAGCATTAAGCGAAAGAAATGATTCTCCCCAAACAGCCAGCCGCCCCTTTGATAAAGACAGGGATGGTTTTGTTATGGGAGAAGGATCCGGCGTACTGATACTTGAAAGCCTCGATCATGCAATTGCACGTGGAGCGAAGATCTATTGCGAGATCGCCGGCGGTGGAGCTACTGCGGATGCACACCACATCACTGCACCACATCCCGACGGGCTGGGCGCAAAAGCTGTCATGCATGCAACTTTAAAAGATGCAGGAATGAAGCCCGGGGATATAGATTATATCAATGTACATGGTACATCAACACCATTAGGAGATATTGCCGAAACAAAAGCGATACTCAGTGTATTTGGAGATCATGCATACGATCTCAATATCAGTTCTACAAAAAGCATGACCGGCCATTGCCTCGGAGCCGCCGGTGCATTAGAGGCGCTTGCCTGTATCCTGGCTGTTACCAAAGATGTTATACCTCCAACGATCAATCATTTTACGGATGATCCGGACCTGGATTCTAAACTGAATTTTACTTTCAACAAGGCACAATACAAAGTTGTAAATGCTGCCCTTAGCAACACTTTCGGCTTTGGTGGCCACAATGCTTCCGTGATCGTTAAGAAATACAAAGCCTGATAATTCCACGTGATTTTTTACAGTGAATGTTAAACGAGGCCCCGCCTTATTTAAAACAAATAACCTAATTTCGGGAAAACAATAACCTTGCTTTGCAATTTCTAAAAACTTTTTTTGCGGACAACCTAAAAAAGAAAGAGTTCAAAAAGCAGCTCAATAACGTGCTTGGTTTTACACCGGGTGACGTTTCATTGTATAAGACCGCTTTGAGCCACCGTTCAGTAAGGGAAGGAGCAGATGAAAATAATGAGCGCCTTGAATTCCTGGGCGATGCTGTACTAAGTTCCATCATTGCACATTACCTGTTCAGGAAATATCCATATAAAGGCGAAGGTTTTTTAACCGAGATGCGGAGCAAAATGGTTAACAGGCAAAAGCTGAACGAGATCGCTTTGAAAATGGGACTGAAAAAGATCACTTTTTACAATAAGTTCGACAATGCTTTAAAGATATCCCAGATCTTCGGTAATACACTGGAAGCATTGATCGGGGCAGTATTCCTGGATAAAGGATATAAAAAGACCCAGCGCTGGGTGGAAGAATACATCATATACCCACACTTATTCACGGATGACCTCGAGGGCGTTGAAATAAATATCAAGAACAAATTATACGGCTGGGCAAATAAGAATGGTAAGGCACTTGAATTTGAAACGCTGGACGAGAAATTTGAAAATGGCCGCAGGTTATTTACGATCGGTGCTACGGTAGATGGTGAACTGGTATCGCAGGCCAAAGGATATAATAAGAAAGATGCAAGCCAGATAGCTGCGCAGATGGCGGTGGATAAATTAGGTTTATAAAAAAGTTACGCGTTAAAGGTTACGGGTTAAAAGCAACCCACAACCCGAAACCCGCAACCCGAAACACTGAACTCATGAACTTTGGAATACTCGGAAGCGGTAGCTGGGGTACAGCTCTGGCAAAAATATTAACAGACAACGGTAATAAGATATACTGGTGGAACCGAAGCGAAGCCGCTATTGAGCAATTCAAGGTCCGTCACCACAATCCCCAATATTTATCATCTGCACGTTTTGACATCAATAAACTTCAACTCACATCCCGTGTTGAAGAAGTGATAAAAAATTCTGATACAATTGTTATAGCGATCCCCTCTGCTTTTGCAGCCGAGGTATTGTCGGCATTGGATAAAAATATTTTCCAGGGGAAAAAGATCGTTTCTGCCATCAAAGGGATTTTGCCTGAGCAGAACCTTTTGTTGAACGACTACCTGAAAGATCATTTCAATGTAGCAGTAGAGAATTATTTTACGGTACTTGGCCCCTGCCATGCAGAGGAAGTAGCTGCGGAAAAATTATCCTACCTCACTTTTACAGGTGTTGATGAAAAGTATGCAGTTGAAATTTCGGGCTTCTTTAAAACAGCGTATATAAACACCATTCAAAACAAGGATATCTATGGGGTACAATATGCGGCTGTATTAAAAAATATTTATGCGGTCGGTTCCGGTATTGCTCACGGGCTCGATTACGGCGATAATTTTTTAAGTGTGCTCATTGCAAACAGCGCCGATGAAATGGCGGGCTTTCTCCGCAAAGCAGGGATCATCAATGCAGAAGTAGGATATATCGCACACAATGATCCTTCCGGGCTGCAGCAGGGCCACAACAATTATGCAACTTCCGTTTACCTCGGCGACCTGTTGGTTACCTGCTATTCGCTTTTTAGCCGCAACCGAACATTCGGGAATATGATCGGCAAAGGTTATTCTGTTAAAGCGGCACAACTGGAGATGAGCATGATCGCTGAAGGGTACAATGCCAGCAAGTGTATGCACATCATAAATCAGGGTATCGGGGCAGACATGCCCATTGCTGAAACCATTTATCAGATATTATGGCAGCATATCCCGGCTAATCAGGGCTTTAAAAAAATAGAGGCTGCGTTGGTATAAACTGTTCTAACTTTATGTAAGAAATTAAGACCATGCCACTCTCATTCACAAATTTCGGTAGTACAGCCATCCTGGCCATGGTTTGTTGTTTAATTTTAATAGAACTGGTAAAGAATTTGAAAAGGCATACTCAGCATTGATATTTTCACTGAATCAATAAAGATCGATCAGGATTCTAATAATACTTTCTTGATACAGACCAAACTCCCTCTCCCTGGGAGAGGGTTGGGGCGAGGTCTTTCTTCAAAAAAACAGGTCAGCGGCAATTCCATCCGCAAATAATTTTCCTTCCCGGGTCAATATCAGTTTTTCAGCTTCCAGTATCATTTTTTTACTGCCGGTATATTTCCTGCTATTTTCTATAAGTGCTTCATAACTATTATTTCCAAAAGAGGAACGTATTTTTCCAAGGTCCAAACCTTCCATCGTTCTCAAAGCCGTCATGATGTATTCATTCAATTGTTGTGTTTCAGTAAGTATTTCTTCTTCAAATGGAATGATGTCTTTTGAAATTGAGTCTATATATAATGAGTTGTTCGCAATGTTCCAGCGCCTGGTTTTCTTTCCATCAAAAGAATGAGCGGAGGGTCCGAAGCCATAATAAGCTTTCCCATTCCAGTAACTGCTGTTGTGTTTGCTGCGCAAACCGGGTTTTGCAAAATTGCTTATTTCATAATGTTCATATCCCTGTTCCTTCAACAGGTCCATTAATAATAAAAACTGTGCAGCTTGTTTTTCTGCGTCAACCGGTAATGATCTTTTTTGCCCGATCATTTTATCAAGCGCCGTTTTCGGTTCCACTGTCAAAGCATAACAGGAAATATGAGGAATGTTTTTTTTGAAAATGATATCCAGGTTCTTTTTAAGATCATCATTACTTAATAAAGGAGAACCATAGATAAGGTCAACCGAAAAATTTGTAAAACCTGCTTCCTGGATCTTATCAATGCTGTTCAACGATTCCACTGCGTTGTGTGCCCGGTTCATCCAAATTAATTCGGTGTCCGAAAATGACTGTATACCCAGGCTGAGCCTGTTTATACCAGTCTGCCTCCATTGATCCAGTATCGATGTATCGATATCATCCGGGTTTGCTTCCAGTGTTATTTCTGCCTCTGTATGTACGCTGAATTTTTTATGTATGGTCTCAAAGATCGTTTCCAGCTCAGTTGCAGACAATAAACTGGGTGTGCCGCCACCAATATAAATGGTATCAATTTGTTCGTTTGTTGTAAAAAGCGGGCTCAGTAAAATTTCTTTATTCAACGCATCTATAAGATTTCTTTTTTGCTTTAATGAAGTGGAGAAATGAAAATTACAATACGTACATGCCTGTTTGCAAAATGGAATATGAATATAAATGCCCGCCAAAGATTGTAGATTTACTTTTAGTATTTTTGATTTTTTACTGCATGAACATAGTCTGTACAAATTGTATAAAAAGGTTATTTGTAATATTTACCTGTTGCAGTATTGCCATGCAGTTACCAGCACAACAACTTCCCGGTTCAAAAAATAATTTCTCATTAAATATTAAATTCATTGACAAAGATAGTTCCTTTGATCCGCAGGCATTGAAACTCCAGGTTGCATTTAACAGTGAACCCGCAGCTTTGAATTACATGAACAAATTACCGGCTTTGCTGGCCACAAAAGGATATCCTGTTGCTTCGGTTGATAGCAGCTGGTCAACAGGGTCTGTGATAAACTTGCAGGTTTATCTCGGCACTAAATACAACTGGATACAACTCACTCCCGTTAATATCGAAAAAAGGGCACTGGAAGAAAGCGGGTTCCTGGAAAAGAATTTTTTGAACAAACCCATCAATATATCACAGTTGCAAATATTACAGCAGCGTATGCTGAATTATTTTGAAAAGGAAGGATACCCTTTCGCAGCAGTTTACCTTGATAGCGTTCAAATGAACAATGACCAGGTAAATGCTTTGCTGAAAGCAGATAAAGGAATGTTGTATCATATTGACAGCATCAGGGTATTTGGTAAAGTAAGCTTGAGTAAAAAATTTTTACAGCATTATCTCAATATATCTAACGGCAGTATATACAACAGGGAAAAGTTGCAACAGGTCGACAAGCGGATGATGGAACTTCCCTATTTGACACCCGTACAGCCATCAGACCTGACGATGCTTGGCACTGGCTCGGTTTTAAACCTATATGTACAGCCTAAACGAAGCAGCCAGATAAATTTCCTCATCGGTTTCTTGCCTGCTTCGGGAGAATCCGGTAAACTCCAATTGACAGGTGATGTAAATCTTGACCTGAAGAACCTGCTTGGAACCGGGGAGGGGATATTATTGAAATGGCAGCAACTGCAAAAAAAATCCCCGCGGCTGAACCTGGGATATAACCAGCCCTATATCTTTAATACTGCTTTTGGATTTGATTTTTTATTCGACCTCTTCAAAAAGGACTCCAGCTTCCTGCAGATTAATGCCCAATTGGGATTGCAATTCTCTTTGTCAATAAATCAAACAGGAAAAATATTTGTGCAATGGCAAAACAATAGTTTGCTGGCAGGTGCTGTTGATACAAATATTATCAAGTCCACAAAAAGATTACCTGCAAATATAGATGTCAGTTCTGCCAATGTGGGCCTCAATTATGAATGGATAAAAACAAACTACCGGTTCAATCCCCGCTCCGGCAATGAAGTAAATGTTGTGGCAACTGTGGGAATAAAAAATGTAAAGCAAAACAGCGATATCGTTAATATCAAGGATCCGTTTTTCAATTATGCTTCACTGTATGATTCAATAAAGCCAAGGAGTTACCAGTTAAAGGTAAAGGTTGCGGGAGCTCATTATTTCCCGGTTGGCAAAGCATCCACCATCAAAACGGCCCTACATGCCGGGCTGTACAGCAGCCCGGGTATTTTCAGGAATGAGCTTTTCCAGATCGGCGGGTATAAATTATTGCGGGGTTTCGATGAGGAAAGTATCTATGCCACCAGGTATGGAGTGGTCACAGTGGAATACAGGAACCTTATCAGCCTGAACTCGTATTTATTTTTATTTGCAGATGCCGGGCTTGTCAAGAACAAATATCAATCTGTCAATGTAAATAACCAGTTCATTGGTGTGGGTATTGGTATTGTTTATGAAACAAAACTTGGGCTGCTCAATCTCAGTTATGCAATTGGCAAAAGGGATGACATTAAATTTAATATCAGGGAAGCATCTAAATTACATTTTGGTTACATCAATTACTTTTAGTGGTTTGCCTTTTGAAAACTATTTTTGCACAAGAAAATATTTCATGATGTTGAACCGGCTTCTTTTTGTCTTATGCTGCTTAATATCCCTTTGTGCGGGTGCACAGCAAAAAGATTCACTCAGCCTCTTACATGACAGTATCCGGATAACCACATTAAATGATAGCACAAATTTTATTGACAGCACAGCGCAGGACAGTGTTCAAAATATAAATGATAGCTCCCGGTCTGCTTTACCGCCAATTCTTTTCCAGGATTCAGGATTAAACAAAACACCGGATAATAGGACACATACAAACAGTAAAGACAGCCTTTTAACTTTTATCCAAAGCCCAAGGAAGGCAAATTCAAAAGACATTGTTTTTTATTCACTGGCCATCATAGTCTTATTATTCGCCATCCTGAAATTTTTGTATTCACGCTATTTCAGTAATTTATTCAGGGTTTTTTTTAATACTTCTTTGCGGCAGAGCCAGCTTACAGACCAGCTATTGCAGGCAAAGTTGCCATCATTATTTTTTAATATTTTTTTTATACTCATCGGTGGCTGGTACCTGTACCTGTTGTTGAATCATTACGACAGATCTCAAACTTATGCTACATGGCAGATATTGTTGATATGTGCAGCAAGCCTGGCAACCATTTACCTGGTAAAATTCTCTATCCTTAAATTTACAGGTTGGATCACCGGCTATAGGCAGGAAGCAGATACATATATATTTATCATATTCATGATCAATAAGATCGTAGCTATTTGCCTCATGCCTTTGATCGTGATCATTGCTTTTTCTGATAAAGCATTAGTGGATGTTGCAATACTTATATCATTTATTATAGTTGCGGTAATGATCTTAATGCGCTTTCTCAGGTCTTATAGCTTACTTCAAAACAGGTTAAAAATTAGCAGGTTTCATTTTTTTATTTATATAGCGGGTATAGAAATAATACCGCTATTGGTAATTTACAAACTGGCATTGATTTTTATGAGTAAAAATTTGTAATTTTGCAAATCCATGGAGATATATAAGTATGATTAAAAACGATTTAAAAAAGATTGTTGCTAACAAACAGGTTAAGAAAGTACTTATTACCCAACCCAAACCGGAAGGAATAAAGTCTCCTTATTATGACCTTGCTACTAAACATGGGCTTAGCCTTGATTTTCATCCTTTCATTGTTGTAGAGGGAATACCTTCAAAAGACTTCCGTAAACAAAAGATCGATATTGCTGCTTATACTGCCGTGATCTTCACCAGTCGTAATACCATTGATCATTTCTTTCGTATCTGCGATGAAATGAAAATAACGGTATCGCAGGAAACCAAATATTTCTGTATCACTGAAGCAGTAGCATTATACCTTCAGAAATTTATCCTTTACCGTAAGCGCAAGGTATTCTATGGCGCCGACGGGGTAAACAAAAGTTTATTCGACGTTATCAATAAACACAAAGACAACGAAAAGTTCTTATATCCATGTTCAGAATCTTTCGACAGCGAGATCACCAACTGGCTCAAGAACCATAATTGTGGATTTGCAACCCCGGTCCTGTATAAGATAATCAGCAATGATATCAGGGAAGTAATGGCACGCAATTATGATATCATCTGTTTTTTTACTCCGGGCGGCGTAAAAAGCCTGATGGAAAACTTCCCTCATTTCAAGCAAAACGGGACCAGGATCGGCGCTTTTGGGGTAAATACCTTCAAAGCTGCAGAAGAAGCAGGATTAACCCTCGATATCAAGGCTCCCTTACCACAGGCACCCAGCATGATCAGTGCACTTGATAACTTCCTTTCTTCTGAAAAAAAGAAATAGTTCAACAGCTTCATTTCAAAATTTATTGTAGAATCCTGGCATGCTGAGAAAGGAAGCATTTCACGAAAAATTCTTCTGCAACCCCTATCATTGCTATATTGCATTTGTTTAAATTTGGCAAATGGCACCCACATTCAGCAATCATTTAATTCACGAAAGCAGCCCTTACCTGTTGCAGCATGCACACAACCCGGTTGAATGGTATCCCTGGGGCCCGGAAGCACTGCTCAAGGCAAGAGAACTCGATCTGCCTATATTAGTGAGTATTGGTTATGCCGCATGCCACTGGTGCCATGTGATGGAAAGAGAAAGTTTTGAAGATGAGGAAGTGGCCAAATATATGAATGAGCATTTCATCAATATCAAGATCGACAGGGAAGAGCGGCCCGACCTGGATCATATTTATATGGATGCTGTACAGGCAATAGCCGGGAATGGCGGCTGGCCCCTGAATGTTTTCCTTACAACTGATGCAAAGCCTTTTTATGGCGGCACCTATTTCCCCCCGCAAAAAGCATTTAACCGCCCTTCATGGAAAGATGTTTTGGCCAATATTCATAATGCATGGAATACCCGCAGGGGAGAATTGATCTTCCAGGCCGAAAAGCTTGTTGAGCATATCAGTTCATCCGGCAATTTACCGGGAAAGGATAATGTGATAACCGCAGGAGGCCCGGCGCCTTTATTTACAAAAGAACAATGCAATACCATAGCAGAGAATATATTAAAGACTGCAGATACCGTTCACGGCGGCTTTGGCGCTGCGCCTAAGTTTCCACAGACCTTTACCATACAATATCTTTTATTGTATAGCTACTTTTTTAAACATGAAAAAGCACTGGCACATGCCGAGTTTTCATTACAGCAAATGTTGAATGGCGGTATTTACGATCACCTGGCCGGGGGGCTGGCAAGATACAGTACCGACAACCGGTGGCTGGCACCCCATTTTGAAAAAATGTTGTATGATAATGCTTTACTGGTAAGCGTCCTGGCTGATGCATACCAGGTCACCAATAATAAAATATATGAAGATGCCATTCACAAAACACTGGGGTTTTTCATCAATGAGATGAAACAACCCAATGGGGGATATTATGCTGCTCTTGATGCTGACAGTGAGGGCGTGGAAGGCAAATTTTATGTCTGGGATGAGAAAGAGATCTCCCATATCTTAGGTGCAGATGCCGGCTTATACTGCAAATGGTTCGGGGTATCAAAAAATGGGAATTGGGAAGGGAAGAATATATTGAATATTACCAGGACCGAAGAAATATTTGTGGCAGAAAATCATATCAGCATTGAGTCATTGCATGCTTTGATAAACAAGGGAAATGAAACATTATTGAAGGTAAGAAATAAGCGTCCACGGCCGATCACAGATGACAAGATCCTGCTTGGGTGGAATGCATTATTGATAACGGCATTTTGCAAAGCATCTGCTGCGTTGGGAAATGAATATTACAAAGAGCAAGCTGTTTCATTGTTTGATTTTGTCATGGAAAAATTCAGCAAAGCAGGAATGATCCTTTTCCATACTTATAAGAATAATGAAGCAAAACATCCTGCATTCCTTGATGACTATGCATATTTGATCCAGTCCTGTATTCATTTACAAGAGATCACCGCCAGCCAGGAATATTTGCTGGAGGCGAAAAAAATAACAAACTATGTGATCGACAATTTTGAGAACAAGGAGAATGAACTTTTTTATTTCACCCATAAAGATCAATCTGACGTCATTACAAGGAAGGTGGAATTTTATGACGGGGCCGTTCCTTCAGGCAATAGTATTATGGCAGGGAATTTGTTTTATCTCTCCGTGGTTTTCGAGCAAAAAGATTGGCTTTTGAAAGCCCAAAATTTAACAAAGATTATTTTGGAAATCGTGGTAAAACACCCAGGTTCTTTTGCTATCTGGGCGGGCATTATTTTAAAGCAGGCGGTGGGGATAAATGAAATTGTAGTAACGGGCAAAAATCCGGGCCCGGTTCAAAAGGATATATTGAAATTATATATACCCAATAAGGTTTTTCAATGTTCCAGTAAGGAAGCCGCATTTCCTTTACTGGCGCTAAAAACCTATGGGGAAACCCCATTGATATATGTATGCAAAAACTATAAATGCCTTGCCCCGATCAAAGAGGTAAATATGTTGAAAACTGTTATAGAAAAACCCGATTAATTAACAATAAAGTTCACAATATTTAAATAATTTAGCCGTTTAGTATTATTGGAACTGATATTTCTATAAAAATATTCGTTATGAAGAACCACAAAATGATAATAATTCAAAATAATCATTACATTTGCCCATTACCCACAAAGTTTATAAAAATGACTAATCGGTTATTCTGCATGGTAGCCTTGGTAGCTATCGCTTCTACTTCAAGTAGTTGTAAAAAAAATAAGTCTCGTTCTTTACCGAATGATGGCCAGCTTCATGGAGTTGCACCTGCTGCCCGCTGGGTTCTGCCAAAACCTCCCGGCATGGTTTTCATCCCTTCAGGAACATTTCACATGGGTCCGAGTGATGAGGATGTGAACTATGCTTATACAGCCCGTAACAAGCAGGTATCGATCAGTGGATTCTGGATGGATGCAACCGAGATCACAAACAATGAATATCGCCAGTTCACAAATTGGGTTAGAGATTCAATAGCCGCTAAACTTATGGGGTATGTTAAGCAGGCACCTGATGGCAATGAGTATATTGACTGGAAAAAAGCCAGTACTATCAAATGGGGTGATAAAGCAACCATTGAAAAAATTGATGCGATCATCGTAACTCCGGATAACCGTATTTTCGGTAAGAAAGAATTAGATGCTAAAAAGATCGTTTACCAATCTGAAACATTCGACTACAAAGCTGCTGCACAAAACAAAGATGTTACGATCCCCCGTTCAGCATTTATCGTGAAGCAACAGATCGCTGTTTACCCGGATTCACTTTGCTGGGTCAGGGATTTTGCATACTCATACAATGAGCCAATGGCTAAAAAATATTTCAATCACCCGGCTTTTGGAAACTACCCGGTTGTGGGTGTATCCTGGAAACAGGCTACTGCTTTCTGCGAATGGCGCACTCATTATTTGAATGCATACCTGGAAGGAAAGAAAAGGTCTCCTGAATCTGATTTCAGGTTACCAAACGAAGCCCAATGGGAATATGCTGCAAGGGGTGGACGTTCACAAATGCCTTATCCATGGGGTGGTCCTTATCTAAGGAATAAAAAAGGATGCCTGTTGGCAAACTTTAAACCCGGCCGTGGTAATTATCCTGAAGATGGTGGTTTCTATACTGTAAGAGCAGATGCTTACTGGCCAAATGATTTTGGTTTATATAATATGGCGGGCAATGTTGCAGAATGGACTTCTTCATTGTATTATGAAGGTGGGTATACTTTCCAACATGATATGAACCCGGATATTCGCTGGAATGCAAAAGATTCTGACCCTCCGCGTATGAAGCGTAAAGTTCTTCGTGGCGGAAGTTGGAAAGATGTTGGTTTCTTCTTACAAACAAGTACCCGTGCTTATGAGTACCAGGATACAGCAAAATCTTATATAGGATTTCGTTGTGTGATCGATTTACCTCCAGCTCCAAGAAAAGGTAAAAAATAATTATGTAAATAATTTTAGATAAAATAATTTATAGTACAATGACCCGTTTTTTAGTTTCTAAAAAACGGGTTATTTTTCCAAAAATTTTCAGAATCAATTATTCAAAACAATCCCCAGTTAAAACTTTAAACTTTAAAACACATGTCAGTAAAAATCCCTTCAAACGTTAGTAAATGGATGGACGTAGGCGTTTCAGTCGGCGCAGCAGCCGTTATTTTTGGAGCTTTACAGAAGATCCTTCACACACCAATCGCAGATACCTGGTTAAAAATTGGTTTGTATACAGAAGCGTGTATATTCCTGATCTATGGTATACTATATTTAATTTATCCGGCAGTGAAGGAAGAATATGAAGGCAAGGCAAAACCTGCAACTGTAGGAAATCCTGCGCTGAAAAGTATGGATAAAATGCTGGAGGAAGCTGATATTACCCCCGTTAGTTTGAAAAAACTGGGCGAAGGTTTTCAAAAACTGGGTACAACTGTTTCAGGGATATCTGATGTGAGCGATGTCGTTAAATCTACCGGTGATTTCAGCGCTAAAACAAAAGAAGCAACAACTGCTATCGGAACAATGGCAACTGCTTTTGCAAGCAGCGCAGTTACGATGAATTCATTCAATACAGCATCTGAAAGTGCTAAAGGCTTTCATGAACAGGTACAGGTACTTACTAAAAACCTTGGTTCACTGAATACCATCTATGAGCTGGAATTAAAAGAAAGCAACAACCATTTGAAAGCATTGAACAGCTTCTATGGTAAAATGGCTGAAGCAAGCCAGGCCATGATGGGAAGTGTGGAAGATGCGAACAGGGCTAAAGCAGAAATTGGTACATTGGCAAATAACCTTGGTAAACTGAATGCAGTTTACGGTAATATGCTCAGTGCTATGCAGGGAAGATAATACCAGGGTATTATTATCTCTTAGAGTTCGATCCAAACAATATTGAATAAAAACAATTAATACTAATTAGTTATGGCTTTACCTAAAGAGCCCCGGCAGAAGATGATCAACATCATGTATTTGGTGCTTACCGCACTTCTTGCATTGAACGTATCATCTGAAATTTTAAACGCTTTTAAAGTTGTAGACAAAAGTCTAATGACTTCAAATGATAATATCACAAAAGCGAATGGTACAATATATGAATCCCTGAAAGCTAAATTAGCGGATCCCGGAACAAGAGAGAAAGCTATGATCTGGAATGCTAATGCAGAGAAGGCTCAGAAACTTTCCAGGGATATGAGCGATTATATTGACAAACTTAAATTAGATCTTAAAAAAGAAGCAGGTTCTAAGATCGTTGATGGCAAAGAACAATTTAAAGAAGATGACCTGGAAGCTGCTACCCGTTTATTTGGAAATGGCCCTGGTGGTCAAAAACAAGGCCCGGAATTAGAAAAAAGGCTGAAGGATTATACAAATGCCATGCTTGGCATTGATCCTGAGATCAAGAGTAAATATGAGAAAACCTTCCCGGTTGATGTACAGCCACAGGTTGGACAGGATGGCAAAACAAAAGAATTTACGGAAGCATTCTTTCATATGACGCCTACCGTTGCGGCCCTGACGCTGTTGAGCAAGTTCCAGAACAATGTTAAGAATTCAGAAAATCTTATTGCAGCATTTTGCCATACAAAGGTTGGGGAAGTAAAATTCATACTTAATAAATTTGAACCCATCGCTGTTGGTAATTCAACTTATTTGATGCCGGGAGAAGAACTGGTGGTTACAGCCGGTGTTGGAGCATTTAATGATGCATCAAAACCAAATATTTCAATTGGCGGTACACCAACTCCATTAAATGATAAAGGTGTTGCTGAAAAGAAATTCAATGTATCAGGTGGTGGCAATCAAAAAGTTCACGTTTCCATTTCTTATACCAAGCCAGATGGCACACAAGATCATTTGGAAAAAGATATTGATTATGTTGTAGGTACTCCGGGAGGAGCAGCGGTTATGCTTGATAAAATGAACGTTTTTTATATCGGCGTAGATAACCCTGTAACAATTGGTTCACCAACAGGCTGGGATAAAACAACCGTTAGCATGACCGGCGGAACGATCAGTGGAACAGGTTCTAAAAGAATGGTACGGGTTACTACTGTAGGCCCGGCAAATATCACTGTTGCGCCCCAGGGCAAGGCAAATGTTTTCCCTTTCAGGGTAAAAAGAATTCCTGATCCGGTATTTAAAGTGGCTTCCGGTAAAGTAAGGATGCCTTCAGTGGAATTCAAAAGCCAGCAATATTGCCGTGCAGATCTTGAAAATTTCGATTTCGATTTAAAATTCACCATAGTAAGCGCTACTGTATATTTCTCAGGCGCTAATTTCCCGAACGTTGCTACCACTTCTATTACTGGTAACGGCCTGGCACCACTTGCACCGTATATGGCAAGATGCGGCCCCGGCTCAGTTGTTACCTTTGATAACGTGAAAGTATCCGGTCCGGATGGGGTGAGGGCTATCGATGGTAAATCAATCGCACTATATTAAAATTCATAGCTATGAAAAAGCAGTTTTTAAAATATTTGTTACTGGCCGTCTTACTTGGCGGTTTTACAGATACTGTATTCGCTCAGAAGCGTAGCTCTACTAAGCGTAATACAACCCGTAAGACAACCAAAACAAAGACCAAGGCAAATATTGTACCCACAGCCGCTGTTACCGATACCATTCCAACAGTAGCAAGCGTTCCGGAACCTGTTAATGACAGCTTACCGATCAAAGCGATCAAAAAATCCCTGAGACCGGATGAAGCTGTTGAAACAACCGTTTTAAGGGACAGGATCCCACTGACCTATGAGCATTTGCGTGCAGATGATGCCGTTTATCGCCATAAAATATGGAGAGAGATCGATACAAGGGAGAAACTTAACTTTCCCTTCCGCTATACTGCAGATGAAAGTAACGGTAACCAACGCTTTATTTCCATCTTATTGCAGGCCATACAAGACAGCCTTGTAACGGTTTTCGCCAATGTGGATGATCGTTTTACCACTCCCATGACAAAGGCAGATGTTGCCAAAGTTATCGGTGGTGATGAAATTGAGGTTCCCATCATTGATTCAAACGGTGTAACAACCGGAACCAAGAAAATGCGCCCGGAGATCAACCTGGATTCATTTTATAAATTCAGGATCAAGGAAGAAGTGATCTTCGATAAAGAAAGCTCCCGACTGTTCTGGAGGATCCTGGGAATTGCACCTGTAAAGAACGTAATAACATCCATGGGTGTAAACCTTGGTGAAACAGAATTGTTCTGGGTCTATTACCCTGATATGAGGCCGGTCTTTGCTAAATATGAAGTGTATAACGGTAAGAACTTTGGTGCCCGTATGAGTTGGGAAGAGCTGTTTGAAAGCCGTATGTTCTATGGCCGTATCATTAAAAGCACGATAGATAACCCAATGGATCTGCAGATCAAAAGTTATAAAGGATTAAGTGAGAACGGTATACTTCAACTGCTGGAAGGTGAGAATATCAAAGAAAAGATATTCAACTATGAGCAGGATCTCTGGAGTTACTAATTCATGAAACAGATAAAATTCAGATGCCCCCGGTTTACCGGGGGCATTTTTGTTAATTAATATACATATCTGGAAATACCCTATTTAGGGTATTGTTTAATGTGAGCTGACCCGTTATCTTTACCTCGGTTTTTCATAGGATATTGGATTTTAAAACAGGGCTGGATTTTTATCCTGGCCCTTTTTTTATTTCACGCAAAGCAGCAAACTGTCCGCAATTGCGCAAAGAGACTTAGCACTCTTTTTTCCTTTGCGGGAAATTTTCAAGTTAAGATTCCCAAATTCAATGTTATACTGGTACTTTTAAAGCTTCATAAACAATAGTTGCTTTGGCTTTGCCAACAACCTCTTCCAGGTCACGAAGTTCCAAAGCCTTTATCTTTTTAACCGACCTGAATTTTTTCAACAGTGTATCAGCTGTCTGTTTTCCAATTCCGGCTATCTTTTCCAATTCATTTTCTATGGCTTCTTTGCTCCGTTTGTTCCTGTGAAAGGTTATGCCAAACCTGTGAACTTCATCCCTGATGCGCCTGATGAGTTTCAGGCTTTCGCTATCCCAGGATAATTGTAAGGAAGCAGTATCACCTGCAAAGAAAAGTTCCTCCTGGTTTTTGGCAAGCCCTGCTAAAGTCGTTCTGCCGGTAAGGCCAAGTGTGCGAATACTTTCCAATGCAGCGCTTAACTGGCCCTTCCCGCCATCAATGATGATAAGCTGGGGTAATGGCATATTTTCTTCCAGCACACGCTTATAACGCCTGTATACAACTTCCTGCATAGATGCGAAGTCATTGATACCCTGCACTGTTTTTATATTATAGTGCCTGTAGTCTTTTTTACTGGGCAACCCGTCCTTAAAACAAACCATGGCAGCTACAGGATTGCTGCCCTGTAAATTTGAATTGTCAAAACACTCAATATGGACCGGTAATTCTGGTAAATGCAGGTCGGCCTGTAGCCGTTCCAACATAGTTTTATTTTCTATGGTCGTTTTTTCCTGCAGGTTCAATATTTTCTTTGAATGAAGCTCAGCTTTAAAATAATTGACATTTTTTTCCGAGAGCTCTAATAGCTTTTTCTTATCCCCGAGTTTTGGAACCGTCAGCTGTATATTTTCCTCGGGGTATTCAAGCATAAAAGGAACAATGATCTCTTTTGCTTCACTGTTAAATGTCTGGCGCATTTGGGCAATGGCAAATACCAGTATTTCTTCTTTCGATTCTTCGAGCTTTTTTTGCAGTTCAATGGTCTTGGTCTGGATAATGCTGCCATTGCTTACAGCGAGATAATTCACATACGCAGTATCTGCTTCTTCCAGGATCGTAAACACATCGACTGTGCCTGTTTTTGTATTTACAACTGTGGATCTGGACTGGTATTGCTGCAGGTGTTCAATTTTTTGCTGGTACATGGCTGCTTTTTCGAATTCCATTTTTTCAGCATGGATCTTTATTTGTTTTTTGAACTCCTGCATTATGGGGTACAGGTTTCCTTTCAATAAATGTTGAAGGCGATCAAGCCCTTCATTGTAATTTTCCAGTGATTGTAATCCTTCACAGGGACCTTTACAATTGCCTAAATGGTATTCTAGGCAAACCTTGAATTTCTTTTTTTCAATATTGGTTTTGCTGAGATTTAGTTTGCAGGTACGTAAGGGAATATGCTGCTTTATGAAATCCAGCAGGTCCCTGACCTTATTGAGGGAAGTATAGGGGCCAAAATATTGAGAGCCGTCCTTGATCTTTTTTCTTGTAAAGAATACCCGTGAAAACGGTTCGTTTTTTATAATGATATAAGGATATGTTTTGTCATCCTTTAAATTAATATTGAATAAAGGCTGGTATTCCTTTATCAAAGAATTTTCCAGAAAAAAAGCATCCTGCTCACTGTTCACAATGGTAAATTCAACCCGGTGGATACGCTTTACAAGTTCTGCTGTTTTATAAGTTGTAAAGGTCTTTGAAAAATAACTGCTTACTCTTTTGCGAAGGTGTTTTGCCTTACCAACATAGATGAGTTCTCCGGCACTATTGTAATATTTATAGATACCGGGTAATGCCGGTATGGCAGATGATAATAATGAAAATTCTTTTTGTGTCATTTTTCTAAAAGTCCCATTTTATAACGACTTCATGTTCTATATGGTCATTGCCTGAAGGATCTTTTGAAATGCTGACGATCCTGCATGATTTATTTGCCTGCCAGGTCAATTGTAATATTTTATGATCGGGTGTTTTTTTGAGCATATAGATCCTTTTTACCTTACTGGAGCCGGGGTCAACGTATACGTCCCATCTTTGCAATAAAAAAGAATCCGGTAAGGGCCTGATAGGATCGTAAGTGAATGTGAATGCATCGATCGTCTGGTCCAGGAACTTTTTTTCCGCAAACATCCCTGTTAAATTTGTTGTATCGACGAGGGGAGATAAAAAGGGCGCAAATTCATCATTCAACACTTCCATTTTCAGCCACAAAGAATCGTCGAGTTTGTTTTTGCTGGTAATTTTAAGGGGGTTTATACCACGTCTTTTGATCTCTGCTATCTGTCCTTGCAGGAAATCAGTCACAGGGAAAAACGTGGATTTTTCTGCCTGCACGGGTGGTTCATTTTCTGCCCGGGATTCCTTTTTGTGATCGTTGCAAGCCATTAGGAATATCAAAAATGCGGATACAATATTTATCAGTTTCATATTACAAAATTAAATCTAAAGCGGCTGATCGCAAAACAGGAGGGGATCTCATTGATAATGGTAACAGGAACGCCCCGTTGATCAACGGGGCGTTTCATGTATATTATAAAATTTTAAAACCTTGTTGTGATGCCGATCTTCAGGCCGAGGTTATACAATCTTTCATTATAAGTATATTGTTTGCTATAGGTTGATAAAAACTGGTACCTGAACTGTGGACCTGCATTGATGATTAACCCACCCTGTGTTTTATAGCTGATAAATGTTTCAATGCCTGCATTTAGATTCCATTTACGGATCAGGGATTTATCAGTAACATAATTTTTCAGGTCTGAGGAAGCCAGGTAGGCATTTCCGCCTGTAACATAGGTCGGTTGTATGGTAGCCCCTGCATACCATTTAAGATTGTTTTTTCCTGCAAGTTTTATATCAGCTCCTATGGGTAATGACAGCTGGTAGGTATTGTTGTTTAATTTTGTTGAAGCGACCCCGGATATATTTGCAAGGGTAGTTGCCCTTGGATCCAATATCGGAAGACCTGTATTAAGGTCATTGAGTGTAAGCGTGGTCATGGTCGGGTGCTTCAGCTCATAAGCATTTATATTATAGTTTGTATAATTCAATTGAATACCCGCTTTAAAGTTCCAGCTTTTGGAGATGCTATAAAGGATATTACCGCCGATCTCCACGTTAACAGCCGCAGAGTGGCTAAATGCATCCTTATAATCCTGCACATTACCGGTGGTTGCTACCAATGCCTGTGAAACGGGATTGTAATCACTGTTCTTAGAGAAGATCCGGTATCCTATTGATGGTGTAAAGTAAAATTGGTATGATGCACGGGATTTCCATTTAGAGGCAAATGGTTTATTGTGAAAAGCATAATCTTCTATCCATTCTTTTTCTGCAGTGTTATTCTTATCATTTATTGCAACCTTATTTTTTGTTTCAGCATCCGTTTTTTTAGCTTCAGCGCCGGTAACAGCAGGTTCCTTTTTACTTGTGATAAGGTTATTTATGTCATCCACGCTAACAACAGCAGCAACTTCTTTTTGGGATGCTGTAGCAGTGTTTATTTCCGGATCTGAAATATTAACGTCCTGGCCATTACCCCTAATGCTGCTATATGTTTTATATTCCGGGCTTGCGGTCTTGCTATTTTTAAGGGAAGTTAAAGCAACCGTTTGCTGATCAGCCTGGCTGTTATTATTGTTGACGGGATTTAATTTGTTTTTAGCATCGTTTGAAGCAATGCTGGAGAAACTTTTCGGGGCAATTGCCTGTACTTTGACCGGGGTTGAATTCCCTGTTCTATCAGCATCCGTCACATGGCCGTTTATATTGTTCGTATTGGGCATTTCCGAAACGGAAACAACGTTCCTGGCAATGTTATCTGCCAATGCAGACTGGTTCTTAATTTGCGATCCCTGATTCTTATTGGACACCCCGATATAAACGATCGAAGAAATAAGCAATATCCAAATGGCAAACGAAGGCCATTTACGGCTGGGATGCAGGTCGTTGTAGATACTGTGCCAAACTCTTTTTGAAGGATACATTCTGAAATTATCTGTGCTCTCCTTCAAAAGTTGCTCAAAATTGTCCGGGTAAAATTTCTTTTCCATCTTTCACAAAAAACTTTTTAGTTAGTGTTGGTCATTTAAATAAGTTTCGCAACTTTTATTGATTTATCTGGGTGATACAGCTGCCGCATAGGTTATTTTAGATGACGGCTTCTGTATTATTTTCTTTTTTATTAAAATTTCTTCCAGCATTGCTTTAGCCCTTGTATACTGGCTGCGGCTGGTACTTTCTTCAATTTCCAGCATTCCCGCTATTTCTTTGTGCGAATAGCCTTCTATTGCGTACAGGTTAAGGACTGTCCTGTAACCAAGGGGCAACATCCGGATACATTCCACCACCTGCTTGGCCTGCATAATGGATGGGATCAAATCTTCCCTCACATGGATACTGTTTGCATGAATAATGTCAACGCTTTCAGCAAATTTTTTATTTTTCTTCAAAACGTTGATACAGGTATGAACAATGATCCGGCGGATCCAGCCTTCAAGGGCCCCTTCATTCCTGTATTGATGCAATTGTGTAAAGATCTTGATAAAGCCTTCCTGTAACATATCTTCAGCATCTTCCCTGTTTTTTGCAAAGCGGTAGCACACACCTAGCATTTTGGGGCTGAATTTGTTATAAAATGCTTCCTGTGCAGAAGCATTATTTTTTATACTTCCGGCAAGCATTTGCTCTTCGGTCATAATAGTAAGGGTTTTGTGCACTATAAATATAGACAATTTAGTTTTACAGCCTGCTGCATTAACCTTAAAAAGGCCCGAATTTTAACATTCCGGGGCATGGGACGTTAAAAGATATTCTATTATTTTTTAATAGATCATTAAAGGTAACCCCGTTACAGGATTTTTGATGACCCGGGTGCGTAAGCCAAATACATTTTCAATCATTGTTTCGGTAATGATATCGGCAGGTTTGCCGGAAGTAATAAGACGGCCGTCTTTTAAAAAAAAAAGCCTGTGGCCATAATGTATTGCCAGGTTAATATCATGCAAGACTGCAATCAAAACAGTGTTATTGTCGGCAAATGATCTTGCCAACTGTAAAAATTCCTGTTGATAATTAATATCTAAACTATTCAGTGGCTCATCTAAAAATAAGTAACGGTATCCTTCCGATGGTTTTTCCCAAACCTGGGCCAGGGCCCTTGCAAATTGTACCCGTTGTTTTTCGCCGCCACTAAGTGTTAGGTAATTGCGGTCTTTAAAACTGTTAAGGTTCATGAGCTGCATTACTTCCGCACAAATGGCCATGTCTTTTTTGTCCGGGTTAAAATCAAAATGCGGGTAACGACCCATCATCACTACCTCATATACACTTAATGGAAAATTTAATTCCGGTTGCTGGCTCATTACTGCCCTTTGTTTTGCCAGAACATCTTTTTTTACTGATCTTATATTTTGTTTATCATAGAAAATTTCCCCCTCCTGATCAGTAATTTCCCCGCTAAAAATTTTCATAAAAGTGGATTTACCCGAACCATTGGGTCCTAATATGATATTGAATTCTCCCGGGTTGAAACTGACATTGATACCAGTCAATATTACATTCCTACCAATGCTGTAATGTATGCCAGTTGCCTTAAGCATTGTAGCCTCCTTTATGTTTTGCTACATTAAAGCGCTTGAGTAAAATGATAAACACAGGAGCTCCCACCAATGAAGTAATGATACCTATGGGCACTTCTGCAGGTGCAAGTACCAGCCTGGCACACATGTCAGCCATTGTGAGCAAAGCTGCGCCAAGTATCATTGACGCGGGTATTAATTTTTTATTATCGCTGCCCATTATTAACCGTAAAATGTGTGGTACTATTAAACCCATAAAACTGATAACGCCCACAAATGAAGTTGCAACTGAAACCATCGCTGTATTCAGCAATATGATGCGGCGTTTAAGCTTTCGTGTATCCACACCTAAATAGGTAGCTTCTTCTTCACCTAGTAACAGGGCATTTAATTGTTTTGAGTATCGCAGCGATAAAATAAAAACAATGACAGCAACCGAACCAACGATAAATACCTGTATCCAGGAGGCTCCTGAAAATGTTCCCAAATTCCAAAAAGTAATGCTCCTTGCCTGTGGATCTCTTGCTATATAGCTCATAAAACCGGTGGCACTTAGGCAAACTGCATTTATCGCAACGCCGATCAGTAATAAAGACATGATGGAAACCCTTTTTGCATTTCCGGCAAGCGCATAAACGATATAGGTTGCTAAAAATGCACCACAAAAAGCGGCTATGGGTAGCAGTAAAGGTCCTGCCATACTCTTTAGTTGCGGGCTCAGCTTTGCGGCCATGACAAATACAATCGATGCTCCCAGTGCCGCACCGGCACTGGTACCTACCAGGCCTGGTTCTACGATCGGGTTACGAAACAGGCCTTGCATCAACACGCCACTTACCGACAATATGGCCCCTGTAATAGCACATAATAGCACCCTGGGTAAACGCAATTGAAGAAATACCCCTTCATAGATGTTTGCAGGTCCCTTGCCATGAAAAAAATGCTGTATGGCTGACTCCATAACGGAAAGGGATATGGGGACGGCACCAAATGTAACAGCGCAGATCAACACAACAATCAGCAGTGTGATCAGTACAGAAAAAAGGAACTTATTTTGTTTCGGCACTGGCTGGGGTATGTAATAAGTGAATTAACTGAATGATGTTCTCACCGCTGCGTGGGCCAAAATAAATGAGGTCATGTTCTTCAAAACGCACAATGCGTTTGTTTTTACCTGCATTGGTGAGGGAAATACCTGGTACAGAGGATATGAATTTATCCATGCTTCCCATTCTGTCGTACCCATAATCAGTAGCGATGATAATATCAGGATTAGCCAGAGCAACTGCTTCTGCGCTCATTTCCCTTGACCCTTTCCCGTCATAAGTAGCCGGGTTGCAACCTGCCAGCCGGATCATTTTATCTCCCACTCCATTGCGGCCACTCATTACAAAATAATTATTATTCCTTAATCCAAAATGAATGATCATCACCCTTAAGGAGTCTTTAACGTGAAGGCTATTTAATGAATCAGTTGCCTTTGCGAGGCCCTCATCCATTTTTTTAATGATAGAATCTGCGGTTGTTTCAACTTTAAAAAACTTGCCTAATTCCTTCAATAGTAATTTTGCACTGTCAATAGTATTGGCACCGCCGAATGCTTTTACATTCAGGCCAGCTTCCTTTATCTGCGGCAATACATTTTCAGGGCCAATATCGTTGCTGTGTATTACCAGGTCGGGTGTCATGGCAATAATACTTTCTGGACTCAAAGCCCGGTGGTAGCCCACAGTCTTAAGCAGTTTTGCACTATCAGGGTAAGTGCTGCTGAGATCAACGGCAACGATGTTATGTCCTTTTCCCAGGGCAAAGACCATCTCAGTTAATTGCTTGGATAAACAAACGATCCGCATATCTTTTTTGTCAGCTGTTTCTTTGTTACCGAATCTGTCGCAGGAAATCAAAAGAATAAATGATAATAATATAAAGAATGATTTTTTCATTTTATCATTATTAAATTAAAAGAGGCAGCTTTTTAAAGCTGCCTCTTTGTATATTTTATTAGAAATTATATTTCAAATTCAAACCGCCAAAAACATTTGCTGTTTTAGGTCCGGCGATGTATGCATCCGGTATTTGATTTACAAAGATCATGATCGGGTACTTTGTATTGGTAATATTATTAACGGCTACATAAGCATCAATATCAAAATGAGGGGTGATACTACGCCTGAAGCCAAGTTTTGCATTGAGCAAGCTATAACTCCCGGCATGATATGGCTGGCCATTCACCAATCCATCAGAAGTAACAGTCATGCCGTCTTTGTATGAATAGGTCATGTTTGCGTAAAGCCCGGGTTTGGTATCTATATCAAATCCAATATTGCCTGTGAATTTGGCAACTCCCGCTACAGGGTGGCCGCTATAATCGAAAACCAACAGTGAATCTTTTACAGGCGTTATTACCGTTTTGCCAATTGATTGAAATTTATATTCCTTGTATTTATAATCGGCGTAAGTAAGATTTGCAAATGGCGTAACAGTCTTAAAAAATCCATTTGCCGAACGATAAACGGTATATTTTACCAGGGCTTCCACCCCTTTATTATCCTGCTTCCCACCATTTACTACATAACTGTACAATGTTGCAGTGTTATTAGGGTTTGGCACTGCAACCGTTGTCATCTTATTGGAAAACACCGCGTCAAATAATGCAAGTTGGTAGTTCAGCCTGCCATTGACCAAGGCGCCCTTTGTTCCTATTTCAAACTGGTTACCGATCTCGGGTTTTAAATTGTTATTTATGATCCCGGAATTAGGTCCCAAAGAAGTTGTAAAAGGAATATAGAAATAAGAGCTTACCGGCGCTTTATATGCTTTGCTGTAAGATATATAGGCAGAGAATTGTTTACTGAACACTTTATTTATTGCAACATGTGGAGAGAACATTCCCTTATAAGCTGTATCATAATGGGTAGGCTTGTTTGCAACGTAAAAGCGGTCATCCAGTTTTATTTTCATATTATTGAAACCTATACCAGCAGTTATTGAAAGATCGTGGGGCAATACAAGTGTCCATTCTGTGAACAGGGAAGTGGTTGCCGTTGTGGTATATACATTTGAAGTAGACGCACCAAGGATCCAATAATTGGGATTGCCATATAACCAAACGCTGTTGGTATCCAAAGGATTTTTTAGCATGGTGTAACCTATGGTTGTTGCATTCTGGCGCTGGGTTTCAACACCT
This sequence comes from Ferruginibacter sp., assembly GCA_040006715.1. Taxonomy (GTDB): domain Bacteria; phylum Bacteroidota; class Bacteroidia; order Chitinophagales; family Chitinophagaceae; genus Ferruginibacter. Next base: position 42,792 of record JBDTWL010000005.1, read on the forward strand.
GTAATACCGCTGAGGCTGCCACCTTTAAAAGAGAAACTGGTATTGAATGTAGAGCGAAGGCCAAAATTGCTGGATGCTTTATCTGTCCATCCACCTGCCGAACTTGCATTGCTGTTAAATGCAGTGCCAAAAACAGTTGTTGTATTGGAAATGTATTTATTAAAATCATAGAGGTGGCTAATACCTGCCCGCACAGTAAATACCTGGCTATGGGCATTCCGTTTTATGTAATCAATATTGCCGGTGAAATCCTCCGTTTCATATTGAGTGGTCGTAAGTTCTCCGCTTCTTTCATCATAACTGTTACTATATCCTCCGTAAACACTGATACTTTGTTTTGCGCTGGCCTGGAAATCTCCAACAACATTTACAAAGTCTTTGTGCGACTTATTGTGGATCGTAAACCCATCTGATTTTTGGTGACCGTAATTAACCAGCAGGGAAGAATGTGCGCCACCCATTTGAAATTGGGTAGTGTATCGTTGCAAACCATAATTACCAATTAATATATTCTGTCCAATAGAAGTTTTTCCTTTTTCAGGTTTTACCGCACTGAGGTTTACAACACCGGCGATGGCCAATCCATAAAGCGTTCCGGAAGGCCCCTTGACTATTTCTGTATTTCCGATAGAGCCATAATCTATGTCATCGAGTGTTGATATCCCTTCAGCATCTGTTACTGGAATACCATTGAGATACACTTTGTAGCCCTGGCCGTCAAAATTACTGCTTACGCCCCGGGTACCCCTTGATCCATTCCCATATCCCCTGATGTTGAATTGCTGACCCGAGGAAACAGCACGCCTGTTCATGGTAACACCCGGAACATTTGTATTGATGGCATCATCTAAAAACAGGCCGGTACCACGCTTTAATTCAGGCGTAGACAGCTTTGTAATAGAGGAAGGCTGGTATAGTATGCCTTTATTTAAATTGGAAGTAGCTGTTATTTCAACTTCATCCAGGTTGCGGCTTGCAGGTATTAACCCGATACTAAGGTCATCATTACAATTCTTTAACTGTTGCCTGTAAGTATGATAACCAACGAATGAAACCGTAATGGTAGTTGACCCACTGCAATCAAAGCTGAAAGATCCGTTCTTATCGGTTGTTGTTCCGCTTTTACCCGTTAAGGTTATAGAAGCCCCCGAAAGCGGGGCCTGGGAATTTGCATCAAATACTCTTCCAGTAACTTTTTGTTGCGCAAATGCCGCTGAAAAAATAAAGCAAATACATATTGTTGATAAAATGCTGATTTTAATCTTTTTCATTTTTTTTATTTAGGGTGATACCATGATAGACCCACCACAGGAGGGTCATTAATTTTTGTTATAAATTTTATTATAACAGATTATTCATTAAAAGAAAAATTAAACAGAGAAATTTCAGCTACAGCGTGGAGGGGGTACTATGATTTGTTTATTTAAACGGCAGATATTATCCTGGTATTTTTGTAAAGTTTGCCCGGACTGAACTACAAACGGCGTATATAGATCAATTGTGTGGTTTGGCAGGTACCAGATTGTAAAAGAGAGCAATAAAAGTGAATTACCTGACGCTGAAGGGCTGTTTTCAGCATGATTATAAGTTTCCAACTGTTCCTGGAGTTTTTCTTCCCGCTGATCATATAGTCCTGAAATTGTAAGCTTATTGCCATTCCTGGAAATTGATCTTATATCGAATGGTTTCCCATTGATTAAGATCTCTTTATTATCTTGAAGCCATATTACCGAAGCTGCATCTACAGTTATTACCTGGAGATTTTCCCGTTCCATTTTTTCCACCATACGGCCTTCAATTATTTTCTTTTCTACAATGGTATAAACAGAAAAAAACAGTGGCATTGCCACCAGGCAAAGCAAAAAGATCAGTATGGTATTTTTTTTATACATCGGTATAGGTACACCAGTGATACATTCACAAAGAACTTCAAATATATTGATTTTCTATTAAGTGAACTGGAAAAGCCGAGTTGGGAATTATTTGAAACAAACATCCTATGGCTTATAGTTTTTCTTCCTTACCAAACTATCGGCAGGATAATTTGCTTTCATACTATCCCGTAAAGCAGTTACCCAATTAGCTAACAGCAATTTTTTACTTTCATCTAGTTTGGCATCTCGATGAATGAGTGTATATGAGGATAAAGGCATTTTATCTTCCTTCACGAGTTCATTTATTTCTTCCAGTTTTTTATATTTTTTGCGCATGGAGTAACCGCCAAATTCTGAAAAATTCAGATCATGTTTACCTTCAGAAATATGATCCCCCAGCCACATGGCAACAGGTTGAACAGAAGCATACCAGGGATAAACCGTGTTATTGCTGTGGCAATCATAACAACTTGTTTTCAATACCTGCTCAACTTCAGGAGGAACATGCTGTGCCAGTGTAATGTCATTGGCATTGATGGTTGAGGAAAGATTTTTTGTTGGTTTCGGGTATAGTTGGAATATCAATAAGGCTATTAGTATTGTGTAAAAAAGTATTTTAAAAAACCTTTTCATTTGATCAGTTTTAAGGGATGTCTCAATTTGTTATTTTGAGTAATAAAGAATGAGATGCTTCGTTCCTCAGCATAACAGGTCAAAGTTCCTCAACAGGTCAAATCAACACATTACCGGTCATTTGATCCGGTATGCTAATATCCATCATTTTTAAAATTGTTGGTGCAATATCTCCCAGTTTTCCGGGTTTGACATTTCCTCTCCAGTTTTTATCTATAATGAACAATGGTACAAGGTTCAATGTGTGTGCTGTGTTGGGAGTACCATCCTGGTTTATTTCATAATCGGCATTGCCATGGTCAGCAGTTAAGAAAATGGTATAATCATTTTCCAAAGCAGCCGTCACAACTTTTTCTACACATTTATCAACGGTTTCAACAGCTTTTATTACAGCTTCCCAAACGCCCGTATGGCCTACCATGTCTGCATTTGCGAAGTTCAGGCAAATAAAGTCGGGGTGCTTTGTATTGATCTGCGGTAAAATGGCTTCTGTTACTTCATATGCACTCATCTCCGGTTTCAGGTCATAAGTTGCAACTTTGGGCGATGGGATCATGATCCTTTCTTCCCCTGCAAAAGGCTTTTCCCTTCCACCGCTGAAGAAGAAACTTACATGAGGGTATTTTTCTGTTTCGGCTATGCGCAATTGTGTTTTATTTTGCTGCTGAAGAATCTCTCCCAAAGTATTTTTCAGGTCGTCTGTTTCAAAGATCACGTTCACATTTTTAAATTTGTGATCGTATTCCGTCATGGTTGTATAATGTACATCCAGTTTATGCATATTGAATTCAGGAAGATCATTTTGTGTGAGGACTTCGGTTATTTCCCTGCACCTGTCGGTCCTGAAATTGAAGCACAATACTGCATCGCCATTTGCTATTAAAGGAGCGCTGACAGAACTGTTGATGACCGGCTTTATGAATTCATCGGTTACTTTAGCTGCATAAGAATATTCGATCGCCTGGATCATATCAGCAGTACAGTTACCTGTTCCATGAATCATTGCATCATAAGCGATCTTTATTCTTTCCCAGCGCTTATCCCTGTCCATTGCATAATAGCGCCCGGTAATGGTTGCTATTCTACCAACAGTTTTATTCATGTGGGCTTGCAGGTCCTTAATAAAATCTATGCCTGATCTTGGATCGGTATCACGTCCATCTGTAAATGCATGTACCAATACATTTTTTAAATTATTTACTGCACAGGTAGATAAGATCTCTTTAAGATGGTTAATATGAGAGTGCACACCGCCATCGCTCACCAGGCCAACGAGGTGTAACGTTTTGTCATTACTCTTTGCATAATTTATAGCGTTAAGCAAAACTGGATTTTGCCGAAATTCATGATCCTTTATGGACACATTGATCCGTTGCAATTCCTGGTAAACGATCCTGCCCGCGCCCAGGTTCAGGTGTCCCACTTCACTATTGCCCATCTGCCTGTCTGGCAGCCCCACTTGTTCTCCACAGGTTACCAGGGTCGTATTAGGATATTTACTATATAAGGAGTTAATAAATGGAACATTGGCATTTTGGATCGCATCACTGCTTTTTACCTGTCCCAGCCCCCATCCATCCATGATAATCAGTATAGTTTTCTTATTTTTCATATTGTAAAACTAAAACTTTGCAGCGAACAGATTTAATAATTGTCTTATTAACAACAATTAAATGAAATTAATGGCAATTTTGTTTCTGTTGGCACGTTTTTAGACCATACTCACACGGTTAAAATTAAACTTTATGAAACGTATTTTTACCCTGTTTTCTGTTTTAGCGATTGTAAGTTCATTCAGCATTTTTTCCGGGATTGAAGAAATTATTGGCGCATTAAAAACAGGCAACGCAACAGAACTGGCAAAGTATTTTGACAATACTGTAGAAATAACTTTGCCGGATAAAAGCAACAGTTATAGTAAAAGCCAGGCCGAAATTGTATTAAGGGATTTTTTCAGCAATAACCCCGTTAAAGGTTTTGAGATCTTACACAAAGGCGAAAACGGCGGATCACAATATTGTATCGGAACATTGAGTACAAAAAATGCCGTATACCGTACCACTGTATTCATGAAACAAAAAGGCAGCCTGCAAACTTTGCAGGAGATCAGGTTTGAAAACCGCTAACAGTTCAGCAATAAAATTTTTTAGAAACTCCCTCATGGGAGTTTTTTATTTACAGCAGGTTATTTTTTCTCCTCAATGCGTAGCTTTGTTTCCATGAATTATACGGAACAACTGGACATGCTCATCAAAAATGCATTGGCTGAAGATATAGGAGATGGCGATCATTCTACCTTAAGCTGCATTGATAAAAAGGCAAAGGGCAAAGCAATATTAAAAATAAAACAGGATGGCATTTTAGCAGGCGTACGGGTTGCAGAAAAAATATTCAATTACATGCAGCCTGGTGTGGTCTTTACCCAATTGAAAAATGATGGTGAAGAAATGGTTTTCGGTGAAACAGCTTTTGAAATAAATGCGGATGTACATACAATACTTCAATGTGAAAGGCTTGTATTGAATTGCATGCAGCGCATGAGCGGTATCGCAACCCTTACAAGAAAGTATACTGATAAACTCAGGAATTATAAAACAAAATTACTGGATACACGCAAGACCACGCCCAATTTCCGTTTATTGGAGAAAGAGGCTGTGCATATTGGCGGTGCAGTAAACCATCGATTTGGCTTGTATGATATGATCATGCTTAAGGACAACCACATAGATTATTGCGGGAGTATTGATAAAGCGATCAACAAAGCATATGATTATATCCAGCTAAACAAGCCCGGTTTAAAGATCGAAGTAGAGACACGGAATATAGAAGATGTAAAAAAAGTATTGGCAACAGGAAAAATAGACCGCATCATGCTGGATAATTTTTCTCCCGCTCAAATTTCAGAAGCATTGTTGCTGATCGCCGGGAAATATGAAACGGAAGCAAGCGGGGGTATCAATTATGATAACATAGGATCCTATGCGGCAACAGGCGTTGATTATATCTCGAGCGGTGCGATCATACACCAGGCTGTAAGCCTCGACCTGAGTTTAAAAGCGATCATTGTATAAAAATTCAACATGGCAAAAAATAAGATACCTGCTTCAGGCATTGTATATTCTACCGATCCAGGTTTCAAACCTTTTGATGTTAATGAAGAAAAAAATGCCAGCCTTCTTCCTACTGAACAAAAGCTCAGGGTAAGGCTGGATACAAAACACCGTGCAGGTAAAGCAGTCACATTGCTGGAAGGTTTTTCAGGCAAGAATTCAGAAAAAGAAGCGATCGGGAAAAAATTAAAGACTTTTTGTGGTACCGGGGGAAGCGTAAAAGATGGAGAAATCATTGTTCAGGGAGATCAGCGGGATAAAGTAGTGCAATGGCTGTTGAAGAATGGGTATAAGCAAGCTAAGAAAGTGTAAAATTAACCACCGGGTTAAAGGAGTCAATTCACAGAGTCATGTGAGAGATGTCTTTACCCTGTGAAAATACATTTAGCGCTACTCTGTGGTAAAGTTTCATTCTTCATCATTAAACGAAAAACTCAATGCACCACTCGGGCATTTCTTTACCTGCTCAATAATTTTTTCCGTTGTTGCATTATCCATTTCTATCCATGGCCTGCGACGGGGATCGAAAACGCCGGGTAAGCCTTTAAAGCAGATACCTGAATGAATACATACAGTTGGTTGCCATAATACCTCAATATCTTTATTTTTGTAAAAGAATTTAGTTACCGGCATAACATTTTACTTTTCTCTAATACCATAAATATAAGGGAAAGACAGATTTTTTTGATTAATTTACAATAAATGTTGAACCATGATCTCTAAAATATCAGGGGGCGTAAAAATAAGTGTTGAGACATTTTATCAACCGGAATATAGCAACCCGTTAAATAGCGAGTTTATGTTTGCATATAAGATCACTATTGAGAACAATAATGATTTCCCGGTCAAGTTATTACGCCGGCATTGGCATATTTATGATAGCGAAGGAAGTATGAGAGAAGTTGAAGGTGAAGGTGTTGTGGGAATTCAACCTGTCATTGCCCCGGCGGCATCCTATCAATATATCAGTGGCTGTAACCTGCGTTCAGAAATGGGGAAAATGCACGGCACCTATTTACTGGAGAATGCAAACAATAAAAACACCTTTGATGTAGCCATACCTGCATTTGAAATGCATGCCCCGTTCAAGATGAACTAAGGGCCCAATTGGTATAATTTAAGTACCTTTATTTCTTTCGAAATGACCAATGAACCTGGAATCGAAAACTGTTCTCATAAAATTTAATTTGCCGGCTATTATGATAACCAGGAAAAAAATTTATCTCAATAAATCTCTATGTCAAAAATAACCTTCAATAATAGGAACAACGAATTCTATCAATCGCTTAAAACAAGTGTTGATACTTACTTTACAGAGAACAAATTACAAAAGACAGGTGATTGGAGATTGTACACAAAGACGATCGTGCTGTTGGGTTCTTCTGTAGCTATCTATGCTTCCCTGATGCTGGTTAAAATGGATGCTTTTCCTGCAGTCATACTTTGTGCTGTATTGGGATATTTACTTGCATGTATTGGCTTTGGCGTCATGCATGATGCAAATCATGGCAGTTACTCTGGTAATCCTTTGTTAAATGACGCACTTGGCTTAACCGCAAACGCACTTGGTGCGAATTCATATTTCTGGAAGCAAAAACACAATATCATTCATCATACTTATACAAATGTGGATGGCCTTGATGACGATATAGCCAAAAGCCCCATCATACGTCATTGTGAATCACAAAAATGGGTACCTGCACACAGGGTGCAACATTTATACCTGCTGTTTGTCTATTCACTTTCTTCTATCTTCTGGATTTATATCATGGATTTTACAAAATATTTCAGCCGTAAGATCTATAGAACAGATGCATGGAAGATGACCACGAAAAATCATATCATTTTCTGGGCAACCAAGGTCTATTATGCTGTTGTGTATATCGCTATACCAATAATGGTTTGGGGCTGGCAGGGCTGGCTGATCGGGTACATGACCATGAACATTGTTTTAGGATTGACCCTTTCCCTTGTCTTCCAGCTGGCACACGTGGTTGAAAAGACAGAATTCGAGAATATCGGGTTGGACGAAACAAAGCATATTGATACAGCCTGGGCTGAATTCCAGTTAAAGACAACTTCTAATTTCGCCATGAATAATAAATTCATCTCCTGGTGTGTTGGAGGATTGAATTACCAGGTTGAGCACCACCTTTTTCCAAAAATAAGCCATGTTCATTATCCTGCTGTCAGTAAAATTGTACAGGAAAAATGCAAAGAATTTAACCTTCCCTATAATTATTACCGTACAATGAGTGAAGCCCTGGCATCTCATTTCAAAGTGATGAAAATGTTGGGACAAAAGCCCGCAGCGGCAGCGTTACAGGCACAGGCAGCCTGATCCTAAGGTTTGTATTTAGCCTTTTGAAAAATGGTTTCAGCAGCTGTATTCATCAGGTCAGGTAGTTTCGTTTCAGGATTTTTTTCCATGAATTTTTTTACGATCTGCCAGCCGGCAAAGGAACCCACGTTACCGGGAGAATCTTCACCCAGTTCCTGTGTCTTAGGGCCTTCTCCCACATAATTCTTGATCACGTTGTTGTCGATGGTTTGTAACAGGTCATTTTTTATGAAAAGGTCCCAGATCATTGCCTCGCCAGCATAAGCATCTTTCATTTGTTTCTCTGTATAGCCGATCAATTTATTTTCAGGTTCATTGGGCAGCAACTTCCGAAGCATATAAAGCTTTTTCCCCTTATCCACCATTTGGATGACCAGGCTCTGGTCTTCATTTTTTTCGGGGTACATATCCAGCACGATATTCTTCATACAGTTGATAGCAATATATCCCGGTTCAAAGCGGTTGCTAATATAACCTGCATACACTTCCTGCACCAGGGGAAGGCTATACATAGAAAAATTTTTACCCAGGTGATGATGCAAACCAATGATAAGGGCATCTTCAGAAAGGATATCACCATAACCATCCATTGGGCCAATGTAAGTGATGATATGGTGCGGCGCTTTATATGCGGGGAAATAATATTTTAAAAATTGCAATCCCTTCCTGATCTCGTTCTCATAAGGCGTAAAATCGGCAAATACCTTTTCTGCAGAATCATACACATTCCTATAAGCAGTTATAAATCCTTTTACGTACAGGTTGGTGCTGTCGGCGGACCACCTCGGATCCGTATTTAATATGGTTGACAAAAAATTCTCGCCAAAAGAAGGATAACGGGCTATCAACTGGTCAAGCTGTGGGGCCAGGTTATTGGTATCAAGTGCAAACAGGTCTTTTTCAAAACGATGGGTCGATAGATCAAATTTAATATCCGAAACATCCGGTTCTTTTTTTTGCCCGCAGGAAAAAAGCAGGGATACCAGTAATAAACTTATTATCAAACGCATAATTGAATAATTTAACTTTACAAAAGAAAAGCATTTATTGATAACAATAAAGTTAAAACAGCTAAGGACAGTACATGAAAATATTTTTGGCGCAACAGAATTATCACATCGGCAATTTTGAAAGCAATACTAAAAAGATCATTGATGCAATTCAAACAGCAAAGGAGCAGGAGGGTGATATAATTGTTTTCAGCGAGCTTTGCATTTGCGGGTATCCACCCCGGGATTTTTTATATTTCAAAGATTTTATTGATAAGTGTTACCGGGCCATTGATGAAATAAAACTGCATGCTGATGGGATCGCTGTATTGGTTGGTGCTCCTCACAGGAATGCTGTATTAGAAGGAAAGGACCTGTTCAATGCCGCGTATTTCCTGGCTGATAAAGAAATAAAACAGGTGCTGCACAAAACCTGTTTGCCAACCTATGATGTATTTGATGAAGACCGATATTTTGAACCTGCGAATGATTGGAAAGTTGTTGAATATAAAGGGAAGAAGCTAGCCGTTACCATTTGTGAAGATATCTGGAACCTGGGCAACAACCCATTGTATAATTATTGCCCGATGGATAAAATGATGGGCCAGGGCCCGGACGTTATGATAAACCTTTCAGCTTCGCCATTCGACTATACGCATGATGAGGATCGCAAAGCTGCTGTAAAGGCCAATGTACTCAAGTATAAGATCCCCATGTTCTATTGTAATGGGGTGGGCAGCCAGACAGAGATCGTTTTTGACGGCACTTCTCTTGTATTTGATAAAAATGCAAATCTATGTGGCCAGCTGGCAAGTTTTGAAGAAGACCTTCAGTCCTTTTTTTTGAATGATGATGGCACGATCGGGGGAGCCATCCTTGAACCTTCCAATAAAATTGCCAATGCAGATCTGAATCCCGCAACACTGGAGGCGGGCCTTAACATCAGCCATATTTATGAAGCGCTCGTAATGGGCATCCGTGATTATTTTTTCAAAATGGGATTTAAAAAAGCGATCCTGGGAAGCAGCGGTGGCATCGACAGTGCAGTCACACTTGCACTCGCCTGTAAAGCACTTGGAAGCGAAAATGTGCACGCCATATTAATGCCTTCTCCTTATTCTACGCCTCATTCTGTAAGTGATGCGGAACAGCTAAGCATTAATCTTAAGAACCGGTATGATATCATCCCTATAAAAAATATTTACGAAGGCTTTTTAAATGAACTGAAACCCTTTTTTAAAGACCTGCCATTTAACATTGCAGAAGAAAATATTCAAAGCCGCACAAGAGGGAACCTGTTGATGGCAATGGCAAATAAATTCGGGTATATCTTATTGAACACTTCCAATAAAAGTGAACTGGCAACAGGCTATGGAACTTTGTATGGGGATATGGCGGGTGGACTGGGGGTGTTGGGTGATTGTTATAAGCTGCAGGTCTATGAACTGGCCAGGTATATCAACAGGAATGAAACGATCATCCCATTGAATATTATCAGCAAACCACCAAGTGCAGAACTGAGACACGATCAGAAAGACAGCGACAGCCTCCCCGAATATTATATACTTGATAAGATATTGTATCAATACATTGAGCAGACAAAGGGCCCTGATGAAATAAAGGCACAGGGTTTTGATACAGCCCTTGTTGACCGGGTATTAAAGATGGTGAATGTAAATGAGTATAAAAGAAACCAGTTTTGCCCCATTATCCGTGTTTCTCCAAAAGCGTTCGGTGTTGGCAGGAGAATGCCCATTGTGGGGAAATACCTTTCTTAAATTTTTTCTACAACCACGGCAGATCCATAAGCCAGCACTTCGGTGATGCCCGACATTACTTCATTGGCATCATAACGCATACTTATAATTGCATTGGCACCACGTTCATTTGCATGCTGAACCATGTATTGGAAAGCCTCTTCCCTTGTTTTTTCGCAGAGTTCAACATAGATGGAGAGCTGTCCACCGAACAAAGACTGAATACCGCCCCCGATATTGCCCAATAAGCTCCTGCTGCGAACAGTAATGCCGCGTACAATACCCAGGTGTTTGATTATACGGTAGCCTTCAAGCTCGGTTGATGTTGTTATGAGTTGTTGTTCGATCATTTAATTTTTTTCTTAAAGTTAGTGTCATTTTAACAAAGTTTTCTTGCAATAGGTAAAACGGCTAAATTTTTGATTATACCATTGTTTGTAATTTGCAGCCCATCTATGGTTGGCCAAATGAATTTTTCGATGCTTTTTATTTTTCTTTGAAATACCGATGATAAAGAAATCAGAATGCCTTTATAATAAATACTTAATTTAACCATTTTACTGTTGATCCTACAGGTCTGTTGAGTGAAAGATCTTATGGTTTCTGAAAAAAATAAATTTATGTTACAAACTGCAGAAGACATCCGGTTATTAAATGAAAAGATCAGTTATTCATCCGCCTTTATCACAAGGATAAATGATGAACTGGGTAAAGTGATCGTTGGCCAGCAAACCATGATCGAGCGATTGCTCATCGGCTTGTTAAGCAATGGCCATATTTTACTGGAAGGTGTCCCGGGGCTTGCAAAGACCCTGGCCATAAAATCCCTGTCACAAACCGTAAAGGCAGATTTCAGCCGCATACAGTTTACTCCCGACCTCTTGCCTGCCGATGTGGTAGGAACGATGATCTACAATCAATCAAAGAATGAATTCTTTGTCCGCAAAGGCCCCATCTTTTCAAATTTTATCCTCGCTGATGAGATCAACCGTGCCCCGGCAAAAGTACAGAGTGCATTATTGGAAGCCATGCAGGAACGACAGGTAACCATTGGTGATACAAGTTATAAGCTGCAGGAGCCATTCCTGGTATTGGCAACACAAAATCCCATTGAACAGGAAGGGACCTATCCATTACCGGAAGCACAGGTAGACAGGTTCATGTTGAAAGTAGTGGTTGGTTATCCAACAAAGTCTGAAGAGCAATTGATCATCCGGCAAAACACGCTGGGGTTACAGGCGCCTGTGATAAATCCCGTTGCATCAACAACAGAAATTATCACGGCAAGAGAATTGGTAAGGCAGGTTTACCTGGATGAGAAAGTAGAGAATTATATCCTGGATATTGTTTTTGCGACCCGCTTTCCTGAAAAATACAATCTCGCCAAGCTTAAGCCGCTTATAGGATTTGGAGGCTCCCCAAGGGCAAGCATAAACCTGGCGCTTGCAGCAAAAGCTCATGCATTTTTAAATAAGCGGGGATATGTTATTCCGGAAGACGTAAGGGACATATGTAAAGATGTTTTACGCCATCGTATCGGGCTTACTTATGAGGCAGAAGCAGAAAGTGTAGATGTTGAACAGGTGATCAACGAAATACTCAAGACCGTAAATGTGCCCTGATCACCGGATGAATATTGATACATTAATTATTTTTTAAAACGCTATGACAGCAGTTGTTTAAAAAGAAAAAAAATACCGAACCTGTTTCCGATAATGCATCCTTTAAAGGAAGTACCGGGGTATTGACCACAACTGAATTGCTCAGGAAGGTCAGGGAACTTGAGATAAAAAGCAAAAAAATAACCACCCATCTTTTTACCGGTGAGTATCATTCTGCTTTTAAAGGGAAGGGAATGAGTTTCAGGGAAGTCAGGGAATATACAGCCGGTGATGATGTCAGGTTCATTGATTGGAATGTTAGTGCACGTTTTTCCCACCCGTTCACCAAGTTATTTGAGGAAGAAAGGGAACTTACTTTAATGCTATTAATAGACACCAGCACCAGTAACTTATTCGGGACCAGTGGTAAAAGGAAAAAAGAACTTATTACCGAAATAGCTGCTGTACTGGCTTTCAGTGCTGTCATTAATAATGATAAAGTAGGCGTGATCTTTTTCAGCAATAAAATTGAAAAATACATTCCACCGAAAAAAGGCAGGACACATGCTTTGTATATTGTAAGAGAAATGCTGACGGTAGAACCACGTACCAGGGGTACAAACCTGGATGCTGCCATCAAATATTTCAATAACACGACCAGGCAAAAAAGCATTTCTTTTTTATTGAGTGATTTTTTAGATACCGGTTACGATAATGACCTCAAAGTGATCGGCAAGAAACATGACGTGATCGGTATCAAAGTGTATGATAAAATGGATATGCAACTCCCCGACGCCGGTTTATTACAGCTGGAAGATGCGGAAACGGGTAAGTTAAAGATCATTGACAGCAGTGATCCCATGGTGAGGTATAATTACCAGCAGCATTTTTTTCAGCAAACAGAGACCTGTACAAAATATTTCAGGAAGGCCGGGGCCGACCTGTTGCATGTACGTACCGATGAAGATTACGTAAAGGTTTTACAAAAGTTTTTTTTAAAAAGAAAATAGAAAATCATCTCTACCAGGAAGTTCACATATCATTTCATTTTTTTGCTCCTCCTTTGTATTGCAGGTTTTGGTTTGCAGGCACAATCTGTATTTGTCAAGACCGACCGTAACCAGATATTGATCGGCGAAAGGATAGAGTATGAACTAACGCTAAAGCTTCCTGAAGAAGGATATGGGATCAATTTCAAGCTTCCTGATTCCATTCCTCATTTTGATGTGGTTGTTAATAAGAATTTTGATACCGTGAACAGCAATGGTTCTTATTTGATCCGTAAAAGAATAATTTTTACCAGTTTCGATTCAGGCACATGGCACATACCGCCATTTGAAGTGCTTTTACAGAAGAATAATACTTCAAGCAAGCTTATAACTGATTCTATCCTGGTCAATGTCGGGTATTCACCGCCAGACAGTACCAACCAATTGAGGGATATAAAACCTGTGATGGAAGTATCTGTTACAGATTATTTCTGGTTTTATGTTGCAGCTGCTATAATGGCTGCGATCATCCTCATAGTATTGCTTTACTTCTATTTTAAGAACCGGAAAAAGAAACCCTTGCCTGTATTTCATTCTGCGCTGTCGGCTTATGATGAAGCAATGAAAGCCTTGCAGGAGTTGAAAGAATTTGACCTGGATAAACCTGAACAAATTAAAATCTACCATGTCACCCTTTCGGAGATCTTTAAAAAATACTTTAGCAGGAAAAAGTCAAAGAACCTTTTAAGTAAAACTACCGGTGATATTTTATTGGATATAAAAGAATATTCGGGTGATGCCACTTTGGTTTCCACTGTTGCAGCTGCTTTGCGTAGTGCCGATGCTGTAAAGTTTGCAAAGTATTTACCCGCTATCACCGAATCTAACCAAACCTTTGAGCAGGTCAAAGCAGCAATACAATTAATAGAAAAAGATCAGTCACCACAAAAACAATAGACCATTTTGCTATTTGATTATTTCAACGATATTATTTTTGGCAGGCCCTGGGCTTTTGCATTGTTCATTTTATTGCCCGTATTGGTGGGCTGGTATGTATTTAAAAACAACAGCAACCGGTCTTCCCTCCCTGTTTCTGTTGTCAATGCAAAAGGGCTGGGCTCATGGAAAGCATCCCTGAGACATGTGCCCTTTATTTGCAGGCTGTTGTGCCTCTCCTTTATCATTATTGCAATAGCACAACCGCAAACCATGAATGCGGATCAACATGCGGAAGGTGAGGGAGTGGATATTATTTTATGTATTGATGTAAGTGGAAGTATGACTGCACAGGATTTTCAACCCAACCGGCTTGAAGCTGCAAAAAAAGTTGCGATCGATTTTGTGAATAAAAGGCTCACCGACCGGATCGGGATCGTGATATTCTCGGGAGAAAGCTTTACACAATGCCCGCTGACAACCGATCACAATGTATTGATCACCGCCATAAAAAATATAAGGAATGGATTGCTGGAAGATGGAACTGCTATAGGTTCGGGTCTTGGCACCAGTGTTGACAGGCTCCGGGAAAGTAAATCGAAAACCAAACTCGTTGTATTGCTTACAGATGGAGAGAACAATGGCGGGCTGATAGACCCCAAGACCGCCAAAGAAATTGCAAAATCATTCAGCGTACGTGTTTATACAATTGGTGTAGGTTCCGAAGGATTTGCACCACAGCCGGTTAATACACCACTTGGGATAGTGATACAAAATGAAAAAGTTTCCATCGATGAAAAATTATTGACAGAGATCGCTACTGAAACAGGTGGAAAATATTTCCGGGCAAGGGACAATGAAAGCCTCGCAGGTATTTACAGGAATATAGATGTACTGGAAAAATCAAAAGTAGAGATCATCAACACGATCCGTTACCAGGATAAATTCTTTCCATTTGTGTTAGCTGCCATCCTTTTTTTATTGATGGAAGTACTGTTGAACTATACGGTTTTTAGAAAATTTCCATAGACTCACACCTCACCCCAGCCCTCTCCGAAGGAGAGGGAGGATAATTTGTTCCAAGTTAGGGGTTATAAGAAAAAAGAAAACGCTGGTAATTTTAATTCGTGTAATTCGTGATAAAAATTCGTGTATTTATCTTCCTTATCTTGCAACCATGCAGGCAACCGTTTATAAATCTACTGGCAGCTGGTACATCGTTAAGAACAACGAAGGGCAGGTTTACAATGCACGCATCAAGGGTAAATTTAAAATAGATGCCATCACGTCCACCAATCCTATCGCAGTAGGAGATATTGTAGAAATAGAAGACGAAGAAGACCTGGAAAGTACCGTTATCACTGAGATCTATGAAAGAAGAAATTATATCAACCGGGTATCACCACACAATAAAAACCAGCACCATATTGTAGCGGCTAATTTAGACCAGTCGCTTCTCTTTGCCACATTAAAGGATCCCAAAACTTCACTGGGATTTATTGACAGGTTTTTGATCATCTCTGAAGCCTACCATGTACCCGCTATCATCGTCTTTAATAAAGCCGACCTGTTTGGAAAAAAAGAACTTGAAAAGTTTGAGCTCGTCAAAGAAATATATGAGCCCATCGGTTATAAGATCATGCTGATGAGCATTGAAAAATTGCAGGGAGCAGAAGAAGTAAAAGATCTATTAAAAGATAAAACAACTTTACTAAGCGGCCATTCGGGAGTGGGCAAATCAACTTTTATCAATTATATTTTCCCCGAGCTGGCATTGAAAACACAGGATGTAAGCGGCTGGAGTGGGAAGGGTTTGCATACCACCACTTTTGCCGAAATGTTTGACCTTTCTTTTGGAGGCAGGATCATAGACACGCCGGGAATCAGGGAAATGGGTCTTGTAGATATTTCAAAGCGGGAACTTGCTCATTACTTACCCGAAATGAGGGCAGTAATGAACAATTGCCAGTTCAATGATTGTATGCACCTGGAAGAGCCGGGATGTGCTGTAAAAGATGCCGTTAATAAAGGCAGCATTCATGCAGAACGATACATCAGCTACTTGAACATCAGGGATACAATAATGGAAAAGAGTTATTAGAATAACTTAAAGTAACTGTTTGCCATTCGCATGATTTAATAAGCCTGCTTTTGAAGAAAATACGCAACTTCCATCACAGTCTTATCGTCTCTTTTTGTACTTTTGACTTGCTGGTGATAGATACTTACACCGTTGAAGATGTTATAATGCAGCGTTAAGAACTGGTCCTTGTATTTGAAATCCCAGTCCAAAGTATCTGCATCATCAACCTGGTTTAAAAATTTAACTTTCAGGTGGTCAACCAGGGTGTTTGCAATAGCGTAGAATTTCGAGATACCGCAATTGTCGTCTATAACGGCTTCAGTGCCGCCCGACTTGGTCTTTAATTCGTAACACATAGAGTATAGGTTTTATTGTGGTTTAGAGGGTAATCTTGTGTTAACTGTGCAATCGTTTAATAACTTTTCTTTCCGCCACGGTATTTTGCTTTGTTGCTTGCCCTGATAGCTTTCTCATCACCAGCAGCAATTTTTTCTGCACCAACATTCCTGCCATTCGTAGGGCATCCGTATTTTTCTTTTTTCTGAAAGATCCGGGCTATAAAACAACTGTTAAGCATGGATAAAACAATAAAGCCAAGTAATATTTTTTTCATGTTTTAAAGATATTAAACTTTCTTTTCAAAGTGCCAAATATCCTGTTAATAAGCCTGGCCCGTCTTATGTCTTAAACCAATTGCTGTATTTTAAATAATTCTCTGCTATCCTGTTTATTTCCCCGCTGATCAGTTCCTGGCTCACATCCTTTACTTTCTTTGCCGGGATGCCGGCGTAGATCGAGCCGGGTTCTACAACGGTATTTTCAAGGATCACGGCTCCTGCCGCAATGATACTGTTACTTCCGATATGAGCATTGTCCATGACTATAGAGCCCATGCCAACCAGCACATTATCGTCTATAACGCATCCATGTACAATTGCATTGTGTCCAATACTAACATTATTTCCGATTATGGCCTTACTCCGTTCAAATGTACAGTGTATGACCGCCCCGTCCTGTATATTTACCTTATTACCAATGCGTATGCTGTTCACATCACCCCTGATCACAGCGTTGAACCAAACACTACATTGGTCACCCATTACAACATCCCCCACGATAGTAGCATTGGGAGCAATAAAACAATCAGTGCCCATTTGGGGGCTGATACCGTTTACTGGAAGAAGTAAAGCCATTATTTTAAATTTTGAATGATAAATTTTGAATGATTTCAGATACAGGATGTATTTAACTCAACATTCAAAATACAAAATATTTAGTTATCCAACAGTTGTTTTAAAATCAACATAGTTGTGTCACTCACTTGTACTGCATACCTTTACGGAGCAATTTTATTATCCGTATTCTTAAACGCCTTGTCATTTCAAATTCAACATTCAACATTTAAAATAACCATGACCAACCGCCAGCTTTTTTTAAATCATGTAGGACAGACATCGGAAGCGCCATTGTGCCTGAATATTGTAAAAGCGGAAGGAACCAGGATGTGGGATGTTGATGGGAAAGAATATATAGATCTCATAGCCGGTATCAGTGTTTGCAATGTTGGACATCGCCATCCTGCCGTCATTGATGCCATCAAAAAACAGCTGGATGCTTACCTGCACATCATGGTGTATGGTGAGTTATTGGAAAATCCACAAATTGCTTATGCAAAAATGCTCGCCGATCATTTACCAGCATCATTAAATGCAGTTTTTTATACTGCCAGTGGGAGTGAAGCTACTGAGGGCGCCATGAAGCTTGCCAAGCGTTTTACCGGCCGCACACAGATCATATCATTTAAGAATTCCTATCATGGCAGCACGCAGGGCGCATTGAGTATAATGGGCAGTGAATACTGGCAGCAGGCATTTCGTCCACTGCTGCCCGGTATACTGCAACTCGATTACAATGATCTTGAAACGCTTGAAAATATAACGGAACAAACAGCCTGCGTTGTTGCAGAAACCATACAGGCGGAAGCAGCAGTGAACCTCCCGCAAAATAATTGGCTCCAGGCATTGCGTAAACGTTGCACAGATACCGGTACATTACTGGTGCTTGATGAGATCCAGTGTGGCTTCGGTCGAAACGGGACCTTATGGGCTTTCCAGCAGTTTGATATTGTTCCCGATATTTTATTATTAGGTAAAGCACTGGGCGGAGGTATGCCGTTGGGCGCTTTCGTTGCTGATAAAAAAATAATGGATTCTTTTACGCATGATCCTGTTCTTGGCCATATCAATACATTTGGCGGGCATCCTGTTAGTTGTGCCGCCGGGCTTGCTGCTTTCAAAGTGCTGCTGGATGAAAATATGATAGATGCTGTAAAAGATAAAGAACAATTATTCAGATCTCTGCTTCGGCACCCGCATATAAAAAATATCAATAGCGCTGGTTTAATGATAGCGGTTGAGTTCGATGATTTTGTAACCAATAAAAAAGTGATCGATGCATTGATAGACAGAGCTGTATTTACCGATTGGTTCCTGTTTGCTCCAAATGCTTTGCGCATTGCCCCGCCCCTGAATATCAGTAATGAGGACATTGCGCTATCCTGCAAAAAGATCATCGAAGTATTGAATGAAGTGTAAAAGATCAATATGAAAGTTTTTAAAAAGCGTCTCTTCCAATGCTTCATTTTTATAGCGGGGGTATACCTGTTGTTATTGATCCCTGATCTTCCCGGGAATGATCCCATCATTAAAGCAAACAAAAAACCATTTACCTGGAATAAGGATCATTTGTGGAAGCAACTGGAAAATGATTTTATTAAAGCAAGTCTGTTGCCGGCAGGTGAGCTTGATTCATCCATAAATAAATTAAAGCTGGTTGCAGAAGGCAGCTTTTCTTATGTAAGGTTTGCTGATGTTGCAGCAACCGATAGCAGCCTTATTGCCCTTGAAAATAATTTCTTTGCACTGGCACCATTGATCGCCGTTAATAAGGGTTCATTGCAATGGTATATCGATCATTATACCCGGCTGCGAAATTTTATAAAATCCCGGTCGCAACAATGGGATATGAATGATGAAGCTACACGTGCCGGCTTTTATACTTTGTTGTATGGTATGCGGGCGGCACTGGAAGAAGTTCTATTACAAGCAGACAGCATGAATATTGCTCCAGCCATGCTGGTAAAGAATGAAAGGTCCTTAACTCCTGTAGCAAAGATATTCGGAATTGAAGTTCATAGCGGAGACCTCCTGGTTTCAAGAGGAGGTGCAGAAGTTTCTGCGCTTATTTCAAGAGGCAATGATTACCCCGGGAACTTTTCTCATGTTGCATTGCTGTATGTCGAAGAAAAAACAAACAAGGCTTTCCTGGTAGAAGCGCATATTGAAAAAGGGGTTGCTGTTTCATCCGTAGAGCAATATGAAAATGATAAGAAGCTTCGTTTCATGGTAATGAGGCCAAGGGCTGACCTTGCTGTTATGATAAAAGATCCGATGCTTCCGCATAAAGCCGCTAAAATGATCTATGAGGAATCATTGAAACGCCATATTCCTTATGATTTTAAAATGAACTTTCATGATCCACGATCCATGTTCTGTTCAGAAGTTGGTTCTTATGCTTATCGTATGAATGGCTTGTTGCTCTGGCAGCCGGTTTCCACCATTTCTTCACAGGGAGTTGTTAACTGGCTGCATGATTTTGGTGTAGAGAATTTTGTCACACAAATGCCTTCTGATCTTGAATATGACCCGCAATTATCTGTAGTAGCTGAATGGCGCGATAAGGAAACCTTGTTTAAAGATCATATAGACAATGCAGTGATGGATGCTATGCTGGAACAGGCTAACAATGGGGTATCCATTCATTATAATACCTGGCAACTTCCGGTCGTACGTATCATAAAAGGCTATTGTATCATTAAGAATCTTTTTGGCAAAACAGGTATGATACCCGAGGGAATGAGTGCGACACGGGCTTTAAAAAATCAATCCTTTGTAGCCATGCATGTTAAAATAAAAAACAGGACCCGGAAAATGGCAGATGAATTCATTAAACAATATCATTATATACCACCTTATTGGCAACTTGTTAAACTTGCAGCAGCTGCAGGAAAAGAAAAATAAGGTATCTCTAATACCCACTCGCAAAACGATACCTGGCCTGTTTTAATAAAATAACATAATTTCCCGCTTATAAATTTGCCAGATGAAAATTTTCAGATCACTGAGTGTACTTATTTTCCTTTTATGTTTTCAACAGGTTGTGATTGCCCAGGAGGCAACTCCCAAAACTTTATTATGGCGTATTTCGGGCAAGGGTTTGCAAAAACCATCTTACCTGTATGGAACCATGCACCTGTATGACAGGCGGCTGTTTTTTTTCGGCGATTCTGTTTACAACAGTATTGAAAATACAGAGGGTTTTGCAATGGAGCTTAACCCGGCAGATATGATGGACTCAATTTTCAGTAAATATGGCGCCAGCGATACCACATCATTATTGAAAAAAATGATGGATAAAAATAAATATGACAGTGTTGCTAAAAAACTTGAAAAGAGATTTGGGATGCCGGCAGATAAAATTACCAGGAAAAAATTAATAGATGAGCAGGAAAGCTGGTATTACCGATCGCATCATAAGGATGATATGAAAACCATTGTTGACCTGTATTTATATAATATCGCCCACAAGCAGGGGAAATGGGTAGGAGGCATTGAAGATGTGAATGACCAGTTAGGAATAAAAGATGAATTGGGAAAAGACATCAATATCAACGACTACCTGGATGATAACGACGATAAAGCAAGGAAAAAATACCTTGAAACAATGGTCGGGATCTATAACAATGCAGATATAGAAATGATCAATGTGCTCAGCAGTGGAAAGTCAAAAGAATACCGCGACATTCTCCTTCTGAACAGGAATATTAAAATGGCAAGGAGAATGGATAGCCTTTCGCATATTCGCAGTAGTTTTTTTGCCGTAGGAGCAGCACACCTTCCGGGCGATTCGGGTGTCATTGCATTATTAAAGGGAAGGGGATTCAATGTTGACCCGGTTTTTTCTTCCAAAAAAATTGATCCTGATAAATATAGCTATGCTTCAATAGATATTCCCTGGGTACAATTTACAGATCCCGACAGCACCTATAATGTTGAAATGCCGGGCAAGCCTTCAAACCTTGATATTTTAGGAGGTGAAGTAAAGTTTAAAGTATATGCAGACGTGGT
Source organism: Ferruginibacter sp. (assembly GCA_040006715.1). GTDB lineage: Bacteria > Bacteroidota > Bacteroidia > Chitinophagales > Chitinophagaceae > Ferruginibacter. The sequence continues at coordinate 64,291 of JBDTWL010000005.1, forward strand.
CAGCAATAATTTTTACATGACTGCATATAGCTATGCTTCTGATCAAACCCCGGAAGAAGCACTGAGCAGGGTATATAAATCATATACTACAGGAGGATTTAAAAAGGAAGCGGAAAAGAAAATAACGAATGCTGCTGTAAATGGATTGGAACTTGTTTCACTCAGGGAAGGGATATATTACAGGATGCACATTTTTGTGACCGGGAATAAATATTTCCTGTGTATTGCAGGCTCACAAAAGAAGAACGACCTCTTTTCCAAAGATTTTGAACGGTTCTTTAATAGTTTTTTGATAATGGATAGGGTGGAGCCTAAGGCTGCTGGTTGGGTAGATTACAGCAATGAACAAAAAGCATTCGCAATATCATTTCCTAAAAAACCCACGATTGATAAACTTGAAAAGGAACTGGCAGGTGATCATATGGAGACCTATACTTATACAGCAATAGACATGAAGACGGGTACCTATTACATGATGATCGTGAGCGAAACCCAAAAAGGATTTGTTATTTCTGCAGACAGCCTCATTTTTAACAGCAAGCTGCAGGCTTACAAAGACAATAACTCGGTGATAGAAGATATAAAATACTTCGAACAGGAAGCTAACCCGGCAATGAGTTTTACCGCTACCTCGAAAGTTGATGGGTATGAGATCGTAACTAAAATGCTGGTCATAAACAGGGGAAACAGGAGTTATTCAATTGCTGGTATCGTTCAAAAAGGGAAAGAGGATTATCCCGAGGTCACGAAATTCTTTCGTTCATTTAAATTAATGCCATACAAACCCGCAAACTGGGAAACCAGGCTACCAGCAAACAAATTATTTTCGGCCTGGTTGCCGGCTCCTATTGAATTGGATATCCCCGACACTGCTAATTTAACCGGTGATGAATTGAGTACTGCGCTGCAGGAAATTAAGTCAAGGCTCCAGTATCTTTCACATGATGGGAACAGCGCAACTACTTATAATGTGAACGTATATCCATTATCTAAATATTACTGGGCACTAAATGACAGTATGCTTTACACAGATCAGCTTAAACGGTATTATACAGATACCTCCACGTATTTTGCAAAAGCTAACCCGGGCAAATTTGATTCACTTATTTCTAAAAATGAAATATTGAACGGGAGCACAAAGGGATATGAAATACTTGTAAAGGACGGGGGAGGTAATTCATATAAAAAAGTGAGGGTCTTCCTTCACGGGGATTCTGTTTACCATCTTTTTATGCTTACAAATCCTTCACTGATCAACAATGAGAACAACAGTAAATTTTTTAACGGGTTCCGTTTCACCAATGAGCAGCCAGCTTCTCTGGCATTTACAAACAAGACCGCTGTAATTCTTGCTGACCTGCAAAATACAGATAGTATTACCAGGTCTGATGCGATCGAAGCTTTAAACAAAACAAAGTTTACTTCAAAGGACCTGCCATTATTATATGTTGCATATTTTAAAGATTACCCTGTCGATAGCACTGCTTACAATACAATAAATAAAAATATCGGGCAGGCTATAAAAGAAACAAAAGACAGTTCGATCCTGGATTTTGTAAAAGATAATTATGCAAAACTGCCTGTTTCAATGCCTGAGTTAAAAATGGATATACTCGGAATGCTGGCCAGCCTCAAGTCGGATAAAGCGTTTGCACTTGTAAAAGAACTTTTATTGACCGAAGTGCCATCAGTAGGCCCCCCGTATGGACTTATATATGCCTTGGCTGATACCCTGTTGCTTTGTAAAGAATTGTTTCCTGCGTTAACAAAATTATATGGCGATAGTATATTGGGCAGCGGCATGATACGACTGGCTTCCGAAATGATCGACAGCAGCCTGCTCACAAAAGATGCCCTGGTATTGAATACGGAAGGAATATTGCGGACAGCTAATTTGCAATTGAGGCAAATGGAAAAAGACCCGGATGATTATCCTGATTATAATTATTATGTCATTGATGCCTTAGGCAAATTAAATGATAATACGGGCAATGCTTTTTTGTATGAGTTTTTAAAAACAAGTGACCTTTCAAGAAAGGAGAATGCAGTATTGGCTTTATTGAAAAATGAAAAGCCGGTTCCGGGAAAAGAGATACAAAAGCTTGCTTCAGATTTGGGCATACGTATTGATTTTTATAATTCACTTAAAAAGAACGGTAAAACAGGATTGTTCCCTAAAGAATTCCTGAACCAGAAGAAATTTGCGGAAGGATATATTTATAATTACGTTAGTGATGATGATTACGGGAATAAGATAACATTAAAACAGGTAGCTGAAAAAGTAATGGATGAGCATAGTGAAAAGGTCCGTTATTACATATTCAAATACACGTCCGTTTACGAGGAAGAAACAAATTCTTACCTCGCTATTTGCGGGCCCTTTGATATGAATAAGGAAAAGCCTGAACTGAAAAATGAAACTGATGGGATAAAAGTATTTTTCGATGAAGCCTATGAAGCCAAAAAAGTTGATAGCAACTTCGACCTGTTTATGAAGGAAAAAGAAAATAATGTAACGAAATAATATATTTAGATCTATAGCGGATGATAGATCCTTTCTGCATTTCTATATATTGTTTTCTTATCCAGTGACATTGGCTTCAACTGTTGGGCTTCAAACATTTCCATCTGGTCATCAAAGTGTTTGTTCCCTTGTTTGTTGCTGGCGCCATAGCTGTGAATGCTTTCTATCATCGGCCCGGCCTTTGTAAATCGTACCAGTTCAATATAACTCTCTCCCTGCCTGCCTTTCACCATGCCGTTCTTATAAGGGCTGCTTTCCATACTGGCGATCACATCAGGCACACCAGCCAGGGGGATGGCTTTATCGCCCCTTACTAATTTTTGGTAATCACCCAACGGTACTGCAACCGACCCAAAATATTTTTGCAGGTACTCTTTTGCATAAGTTAAAACTTCAATACACTTTTCTTTTGTCAAAGCATTATAACTTTTATTGCCGGTAGCCAGGTCTTTCACTACATAATAATAGATCACGGCAAAGATCGTGGCACCCTTGCTTTCCGCCTTAGCCTTCCTGTCCCACTGTTGTAAACTTGCCATGACATCAGCAATGGCTGGATGGTTCAGTGGATTCAATAAGAATAATGTGTCGGTATTGGCAGGATAAGCAAGTTGCAGGGGTAACTGCCTGTCAAATTTTATGCGCTTGAAGCTGTTGTAATCGATCTTATCATAAGGTTTAAGCAATTCCATGAAACGAACGCTCCTGTTATTCTCATTTGTTTCATAACCCATGGTAGGATCATAATCTTTGTTCCTGATATTGTCAGCCGAAGCAGATGCATTGAAAGGAGAATGATTGCTGTTGAACAGATACCCGGAAGGGGGATTCAGGTAATGAGGCAATTCTTCTATGGGGTGATATGTTGACCACAATGTCTTTGATGTATTTCCCGGCAAGGTTGATCTCCAGTTATATCCTTTGTCCCTGATGGGAATTTTCCCATTGCTGAGGTAAAAGATAGTATCAAACCTGTCGGCATACATCACATTGTAACCCGGCAGGGCCTCCATTTTCAGGGCTTTGTAGAAACTGCTGAAATTGGTCGCCTTGTTCATCCTGTACCATTCTTCAAGCGCCCTAATATCAAATAAAGGGGCGGTTCTTATTGAAAATGTTCCTTTATCGGTGATAACGGTAGGGCCATACTTGCTCCAATAAACTTTTCGTTTTACGGTTACCGGTATACCAATAACTTTCGCATGCAGTTTTACCTGTTTTTCTTCCAGGGTTACCCATTCATTGTCGAATTTATACTGGAGTTTATTTGACGGGTTAATTTGCAGTTGGAATATGTCCAGTTTGTCAGGATAATTTACCGTATGTGCCCATGCAAGGTTTTCATTGCAACCCAGTAATATACCGGGGGCACCGGCAAACAATGCACCAACAATATTCCATCCTTCATTGCTGCAAAGATGAGCCTCGTACCAGCTTACCGGGCCTTCCAATGGCTGGTGGGCATTTATGTTCAGGTAGGTATTACCATCTGTTGTTTTATTTGAATTAAAAGCATAGGCGTTGCTTCCCCCGGGTTTGAATTCGTCCAATGCCCTTACGCTGCCGTTATAGATCTGCGTGAGTGCTTTATCCATTCCGCTTGATATAGCCAGCTGCAGCATGGAATAAGCCAGCAAATCTTTTGGCGTGAGGGGCAATAATTTTTTTACCAGTACTTCTTCGGGATGTGCTTTTGCATAAGCATTGAATCCTGCACAATATCCCTCTAAAACTTTTTTATAGTCTGAGGCAATGTCTGTTTCATATTTTTCCGCTACGGTTTGCTGGCACCGTAACAGGTATGCTATATAATCGATCGTAGCGCCGGCTTTCCCCTTATAAAAGCCAAGCATTGACCTGCCTGATAAAAATCCAAGCTGTATGGTCTTAAAATCGTCTTCAGCATGGGCATAAGCAAGCCCGTATGCAACTGCTGCATCAGTGCTGGCAAAAATATGTGGTACGCCAAAGCTGTCTCTTACAATATCAATCGAGGCAGGGTCAATTTCCTGTGCAGCAACAAAGTTTACACTGCTGTATAGCAACAAAAAAACCGTTATTTTTTTCATATAAAATTTGAGCACCTTAAAAGTATACCAAAGCTACATTTAATAAATGTCTATTTTTTGTGGCCTTAATGAACTTTTAAGAAATTTAGTTTGCAAATACAAAAACTAATTACTTACTTTGTACTTCAAAGTACTTTTATGAGTGAGCAACAACAATCGCTTGAAGACCTGCAGCACATCAAAAGGATGATGGAACGCAGCAGCCGTTTTATAAGCCTGAGTGGATTAAGTGGTATAATGGCCGGCTTGTGTGCACTGGCGGGAGCGTATTTTGCACACCAGGTAATTGACCGTAGTGGCGGGCCATCCGGCATCAGCAGGGTTAGCAGTAGAAATTATGACCTGGATACCATACAGGAGTTCATGGGCAATAAATTATTCACGATCGCGGTTTGTACATTTATCTCAGCCCTGTTACTGGCATTTTTATTTACTTATTTGAGAAGCAAAAAGAATGCTGTTCCTGTTTGGGGCAGTGCATCCAGGCGCCTGATGCTGGCAGTAGCAGTGCCAATGATAGCAGGCGGCTTTTATTTGCTTAGGGAGATACAGGTTGGCAATTATGGATTGATCGCACCGGGCTCCCTTATATTTTATGGCCTTGCATTGGTGAATGCAAGCAAATACACATTGGGGGAAATTAAATATCTTGGGTACTGCCAGATCATTTTGGGAATTATTAATTGCTGGGTCATTGGTTATGGTTTGTATTTCTGGGCACTTGGCTTTGGTGTCCTGCACATCATTTATGGAGTGGTCATGTGGTATAAATACGAACGGAAATAAATTTGTGAAGCGCATTGAATTTAATTAAAAAAAATGCTGCCGGCAGGCGGAACAGTGGAAATGAATAACCCGATAGAAAATTTAAATAAGATCTTTGACAGCCGTATCCGCCTGGGCATCATGAGCGCCCTGATGGTGAATGAGGAAGTAAACTTCAATGAATTGAAAGAACTTTTAAATATAACCGACGGTAACCTGGCAAGCCATATCAAAGCTTTGGAAGAGAATGGCGCCATTAAAGTTCACAAAGGGTTTATCGGCAGGAAGACCAATACAACTTATTCCGTTACAAAAGCAGGAGAGAAAACTTTCAGCGCCCATATTGATGCACTGGAAAAAATGATAAAAATGAATAAATAATTTTTTTTGTACTTATACTTTGAAAATCAAAGTACTTTCTGAAAATAAAATATACAAATGGACACACAACAACCGTACAGTTTCTGGCAAAAGAATAAACTGATCATCAAAGCTGCATTTATTGGTTTTTTAACATTAGTGCTGCTTATTCCAACCTTCTTCATTATGTTCCTGGTAAAGGACAGGGAATCCCGCAGGGATGAAGTTGTGCATGAAGTAAGTAGTAAGTGGGCAGGAGCACAAACCATTACCGGCCCGTTTTTATCCGTACCCTATTATGTTGAGATTAAGGACGCAGCCAACCAGGCTGTCATGGAAAAAAGAAACTTATACCTATTGCCCGACGAATTGTTGGTGGATGGAAAGATCACACCACAGATAAAACACCGGAGCATCTTCCAGGTTCCGGTGTATAACAGCAACCTGAAGATATCAGGGAAGTTTTTTTCTTTGAAAATTGATAAGCTACCTGTTCCCATTCAAAACCTGCATTTTGAAGAAGCTGCCATGTGCATGGGCATCAGTGATTTCAAAGGCATCGGGGAAAACCTACAGTTAAAATGGAATGATAGCATTGCCGGTTTTGAGACAGGTTTGCCCGACATCAGTTGGCTCAGGACCGGGATCAGTTGCCCTTTAAAATTATCAGCAGCATCATTGACCCAGGGAACAACTGATTTCAGTATCTCGCTTTCATTGAAGGGAAGTGAGCAATTGTATGTTACACCATTTGGGAGCACCAGCAAGGTCCATTTTGAAAGCGACTGGCGTAATCCTGCCTTTGACGGTAAGTATTTACCTGATACGAGCATTGTTACCGGTAAAGGATTTACCGCGGACTGGAAAGTATTGCATTTTAACCGCACTTACCCGCAACAATTTACAGGGGTAAACGAAACCCTTATCAATGAAAGTGCTTTTGGGTTAAACCTGCTGCAGCCGGTAGACGCATACGGGCAAACGCAACGCAGCATTAAATATGCTGTGCTTATTATCGCACTGACTTTTTTCCTTTATTTCTTTTTAGAGATATTCTATCGCCGCAATGTTCATCCGTTGCAATATATACTGATTGGTTTTGCGCTGGTAATATTTTATACCTTACTCTTATCCATATCAGAGTATGTTGCATTTGCGCAGGCTTACCTCGTAGCGTCTGCAGCTACGGTATTGCTGATCGGCTGGTATAGCAGATCTATTTTTAAAAAATGGAGCATCGTGTTACTCTTCTCATTTATATTATCGTTGTTGTACCTCTTCATCTTTGTATTGATACAATTACAGGATAATTCACTCTTATTCGGTAGTATCGGGTTGTTCGTGCTGCTTGCCATTATTATGTATTTCAGCAGAAAAATAAACTGGAACAGTGAAGAGAAGAAACAGGTAACAATTGATTAGCGCTGTTCCCCAATTGGTGCCGGGAACTCCCGGTACCAACTTTATTTAAAACTTAAAAATTGTATCATGAAAAATTCCAACAACCTGAATTATTTTGCTGCTGCTGCCCTGGTAACTGTAGTAATGTTGTTGATCTATGCCAGTGTTCAGCAGACATACCGGACCGGGCTTGACGACCCGCAAATTCAGATAGCAAGGGATGTCAGTTCAAAGATTGAACAAGGCAATTCAATAGACTCGCTCATTACTGGCGGCCCGATCGATATAAGCCGCAGCCTTTCCCCTTTTATTGTGTTGTATGATGCACAGGGGAAAGCCATTCGTTCCAATGCTTTGCTGGATGGCAAAATGCCGCAAATACCATCAGGTTTATTTGACATTGTGCGGAAGAATGCTGAGCATAGGGTTAGCTGGCAGCCACGCAAAGGTATCCGGATGGCCATGGTCATTGTAAAGACAAATTCCGCTGCTTCTCAATTTGTTGCATCAGGAAGGTCAATGGAAGAAGTGGAAGCAAGAACAGAACAGATGAGGTCAATGGTATTTTTTGCATGGGTGATCTGCCTGGTTATTATTAGCATTACAGCAATTTTGAATAATTTTATGCGGACTAAACGAATGCTTCAAAAAACAACCTAAAGAATTTATATGTCCCGACTGGTCAAATCATTTGGATATGCATTGAATGGAATAAAAGTCTGTATCTCTAAAGGTGCAAATTTCGGAATTCATATTTTTTGCTGTGTACTCGTTATCAGTGCAGGAATCTATTTTAAAATCAGCCCGGCTGAATGGGGAACCGTGCTTCTATGCGCCGGTTTTGTATTGTGCATGGAAATGGTCAATACTGCCATTGAACAACTTTGCGATGTAGTTCACAAAGAGATCCATCCGGGGATAAAGGTCACTAAAGACATTGCGGCAGGGGCGGTCTTGCTTAGCGCTGCTATTGCTGCTATTTGCGGCGCTGTCATTTTTATTCCCAAAATATTATTATTAATCTAATCAATGAATCCATTATGAAGCCATTTACTGCATTCAATCGTTTGCTGGGCGTTTTTTTTATTTTCATAGCTGCATTGATAATGACCAGGATGTTTTACTCCGGTAGTATCCGTTATATCTTCATTGTCTGGAATATTTTTCTTGCATGGATACCTTATGTATTAAGTGATTTTTTTGTTGTGTACCGGCAAAAAGAAAAATGGAAACAATTATTCCTGTTTGCAAGTTGGCTGTTGTTCTTCCCCAATGCATTGTATATAGTAACAGACCTAATTCACCTGGAAGCAAATACAAATGTACCTGTATGGTACGATGCCATTTTATTATTCGCTTCTTCTTTTGTCGGGCTGATCATGGCGTTTATATCATTGCAAAAAGTTGAATATTTTTTAAAAGAGATATTCAGCAGGCGAACAATAAAAATGATCATTCCTTTGATATTATTCATTGGCTCATTTGGCGTTTACCTCGGCAGGTTCCAGCGCTGGAATAGCTGGGATGTGGTACACAATCCGCTTGCACTGGCCATGGATATCCTGCATCGTTTTACCTCACCAGTTGATAATTATAAGACATGGGCAATTACCCTTATCCTTACAGCATTGTATTCCCTGCTCTATTTTTGTATTAAAATATTGCCGAATGCTTTTGCAGAAAGTAAAACAAATTTGGAAATTAAATAATCTGGGAATGTGCACACATTTCAATTCGAAAAAATTTCCAAATTGACTCATCTTCCAATTTCCAAATTGATCTTAAAAATCAAGCCCCAGCGCCAGGTACATGATCGGCCTTCCTTTAAAAAAGCCGCTCATTGGCCAGCCAACATCGTATTTGATAAAATAACCCAGTAAGGTACTCCTGGCACCAAATCCATAACCACCTGCAAATGGCCCCAGGCCACCGGCTTTTGTTTTCACGGTCACGGTACCGTTAGTGTAAGTAACTTCCGGCCGCTTTAATTTATCATAAGCGCCGTTCCAGGCTGTGCCAAGGTCTATGAATTGTATCAGCTGAAAGTTGCGGATGAATGCATTGTTAACTGTCCTGTCGAAAAAGGTAGACATTACCGGCAGCCTGAATTCACTGTTTATGACGACCGTATTATTCCCGTTTGCCACATTTTGAATATATCCCCTCATGTTGATCGCAAGGCTTTGAAAAGAATAATCCTGGTCCGGGTCAGGCTGATTGCCTGTATTAAAAAAGCGCTCCCGCTTCAACCTTCCCTGGTCATCAAATTTTTGATTGTTGCCGAACATTAGCCAACCATCAACACCCCCCAGGTAATAAATAAATTTCTGGTTGCCCCAGCTGAAATCCCCTGCTGCTCTTCCTGCCCAGATAAAATTCTTGAAAATGGGATAATAGTACCTGGCATCAAAACCAACATTGAAAGTAGTTGGCCCATCTGCAAACCTCACCTTATTGATCTGCCTGTTCCAGTCAAAATATGCTTTATACCTCAGCCCGTTCCAGATATTCATTGACGGGTTCAGGCTATTATCATATACATATTCAAAATGTGTAACAGAATATAATTTCTTATCATCTTCGATCAATACTGAAGCGGGGAAATTACCATCAGTTGATAAAACACTCCTGTCAGAACGGATCCCCGTTGTAAGCCGCACACTTTTCGTTGCATCAAAGGGATAAGCAATATTTACCTGGTATAAATTGGTAAAAACCTTCCCCGGGCTTGGCTCAGGTTTTATGGGATTCCCGGCAGAATCTACCAATTGAAAATCTGCCCGCTGTGAATTGCGGTAATAAGCAAGCCCCCAATCGATCCTTCTTTTTAAATTCTGGTAAGTGAGGTACCACTCATTGTCTTTCAGGTTGGTACTGATCTTAAAAGCCCCCATGATCTTGATATCTTCCATCAGGTCCGACGTACCCAGGCTGATCAGGCCATTCAATGGCGTGCCGCTGTTAAGTGTGATGGGGCCCGCACCACCCTGGTAAGCCTGGTAACGGTTAATAAGCACAGCATTGTTAAACCCTACTGAACCAAAATCCGCTGAGAATTTAAGCGGTTTGTACCTGAACAATTTTGCATTTGCCAAACCAGGGGCCAGGGGCCTGTTCTCAGGCTTTGTTACAGGCACAACCGGTGCAGGCTTGCTGCTGTCATTTTTATCTGCATTGAATTCGTTTTGAAAAAAATCTTCCTGTCGTTTACTGGTATCCGTTGGATTTGCGATCGAAGGCGTTGTTTTCGTAAGCCTGCTTTCCCGCATCAGTTTTTTTGCATACTCTGTTGGTTGAGCAGTTATGTTCCTGCGCCTGAGTGTGTTCTCATCAATTTTTAATTTGTACAGGATCTTCTCATCGCTTTGCCTGGTAACTTCACTTACCTGGTTGTTGTCACCGGCCACCCTGGTCTCACCAACGGTACTCGGGTAATTACTCAAAGGAAAACTATAGGCAGAATCTTCCGATATAGACACTACGGCGATAGAATCCACATCTGTTTTTTTATAGACCCTTAAAGTGCTGTCCACCTCTTTGGGAGAAGGATTTCTTAAAATATCATCGCCGATCAGTACAAGTGTATCCAGCCCTGTTTTTTTGGTTGTAAAAAACCCGGCATAACGGTTACCGATACCATTCTCATCACTGATGAATGTAAAGTGGTTGCCGTTGTATTGCATGGGATAGCGTGCATTTCCATATTTCAGGTTCGTAAGCTGTGTGACCTGGTTCAATTCAGGCTTATCACCAAAATCGGTGATAAGGAATATATTGTAACGGTTGTTACTTGGCAATACAGTATCCGCAGTTCTGGCGGATGCAGATGGCCGGTTGCTGGCAAAAATAATCCCGGTTTTATTTGGAAAGGAAACAAAGGAAGCATCGACGTTATCATACACATCATTGGTGATCTGCTGTACCTTTTCATTTTCAATATTCATGGAATAAATATCTGTATGGCCGTTTTTTACTGCCGATAACAACAGGGTCCTGCTGTCAAGCATGTATTTTACATCCTGTACCTGGTCAAACTTATCCGTGATATCTATTTTGTATTGCTTGATGCGTGTGATGATATCATAAACAAAAAGCTTAAGCCTTCCCTCTTCAGCATAAATAACCGTAATGCGTGTCCCTTTTGGGTCCCAGGCCATCAGCGGGTAATTCGGGTTCATTTGATTCTCATAAGTGCGGATACCGTATTTAAGCAGGGTCTTGTATTCAAAATCTTCGCTTAATATAACGCGTACAATCCCTTTTTTGAATTGAGTAACCACGTAGGAATTATTCTTTTTATTCGGGTTTACATTGAAACGGTAATAATTCAACCGCTTACTGATGTCAAAACCATCAATATAATTCCCTTTCGGGTAAGCTTTCCTGTGGGTAATATCCCTGGAGTATTTCTCATCCTGGTATTCCATGAATTCCAGCAACAGGTCCTTGAATTTCTTTTTAGTTATCTGCAGGCTGGCTTTGTTTAGATTCTTGTAGATCCTGGCCAGGTATAAAAAATAGGTTACATTTTCCTTTTTATATTTTTCTTCTATGAAAAACCAGAATGCATGCCCGGCAAGTAATGGTTTTGCAAAAGAGAAAGAAGAGAATTTGCTGTAATTGCCACTTAATATTTCACTTTTTAATTCATCATCCAATTCGGTACTCCAGTTCTCACCCAGGTATGCAACATAGCCGTCTGTCATCCAGGTTGGCAGGTCAAGCAGTGTCTGGTTACCGGCCACCTCACCAATATCATCTCCAAACAACAGGTTCTTTGTAATTACGTCTGCAATGCCCTGGCGCACCTGTCTTTTTAAATTGGCATGATTGGCATCAAAATAAATGACCATCTTATTATTAACGAGCCGGGTAGTTCCCCCTGTACTTAATATGTCTGATTCAAGCCCGATATTCGTTTGCTGCATATCGGCAAAATTGTTATACAATACAATATTGCCCCTGCGTTGAAGGCTGTATTCTGCAGAGGCTTCCAGCTCGGGTAATTCCTTCTCTGCGCATTGTGCCACGAATTTTGCAAGTTCCTGTCCACCCTGGTTAAAAAAAACATTGAAATTCGGGGTCTGGTAAAATTGCCATTTGAATTTTTTGAATTGAACCCGGTTCTTCCCAAACGTTACAGCATTTACCTGGGCATTCGCAATAAAACCAGGAAATATTAAAAGAAACGAAATCAAAAATATTCTGCTGAACTTTGCCATACTGATTAGTTGATATTGAGTATTAAAATTACTTTATTAACATTAATCATTAAAAACAATTTAAAATTACTGCATGTTGAAAATAAAATCGTTCGAATTTAGTCCCATACAGGAAAATACGTATATACTTTACAATGAGTTTAACGATTGTGTCATTATTGATCCCGGCTGTTATTTTGATGATGAAAAAGACGAATTAGTGCAATTTATAGATAAGATGGGTTTGACCCCCCGGATGCTGCTTAATACCCATTGCCATCTTGACCATGTATTCGGGAATAAGTTCCTTGCCGGGAAATTCGGGCTAACGCTTCATATACACGAGAATGAAAAACCGGTACTGGCTTTTGCCCCGGCAAGTGGCCTAATGTATAACATGCCTTTCGATAATTATACCGGGGATATTGTTTTCCTGAATGAAAATGAAATAATAAAATTGGGTGATGATGAATTGAAAATTCTGCTAACGCCCGGGCATAGTCCGGGTAGCCTGAGTTTTTATTGCGAAAAAGAAAAATTTGTTGTTAGTGGGGATGCTTTATTTTTCCGGAGTATCGGCCGAACTGACCTGCCGCTAGGCGACCATGAAACTTTACTAAAAAGCATCCGGGAGAGCTTATTCACATTACCGGAAGAAACAAAAGTTTATAGTGGGCATGGTCCTGTAACAACTATAGGTGAAGAGAAAAAAGAGAATCCTTTTTTTAATAATTGACCGACAAGCTAAACCGTTTTGACCTCAATAGAATACCTGAGTTTTTTTTATCGTCAAACTTCAAACTTCAAACTTTCCTTACCTTTTTTCCTGGCACAATTCTATCAATACCGCATTTGTATATTTTGGATGCAGGAAACATACCAGCTTATTATCGGCCCCGGGTTTTGGCTCTTCACTTAATAATACAAAACCTTCCTCTTTTAACCGTTTCATTTCAGCTTTTATATCGGCCACTTCAAAAGCAATGTGATGAAGACCCTCGCCTTTTTTATCAATAAATTTGGATATAACTCCATCATTTGCAGAGCTTTGTAATAGCTCTATCTTGGTCTCACCCGTTTTAAAAAAAGCAGTATCTACCTGTTCAGACAATACAGATTCTGTTTTATAACAGGCACTATTTAAGAGTTTTTCAAATAAGGGTACCGATAAGGAGAGGTCTTTAACGGCGATACCAATATGTTCAACATGCTTCATATGAAAAATTGATTTATATAACCCTGTCCTTTTGTTTACGAAATACGTAATTTGACATACAAGTTAGCAATGCATTCTTTAAAATAAAACCTTTTATAGTAAATTTGCATTATAAGAGATATTAAAAATTATTATATACTATGTTGAAATTACCTATTTATCTTGATAACAATGCTACTACGCAGATGGACCCGCGTGTATTGGAAGCGATGACGCCATATTTCCTGGAACATTTTGGAAATGCGGCAAGCCGGAATCATCCATTTGGCTGGGAAGCGGAAGAAGCGGTTGATTATGCACGTGAGCAGGTTGCTAAATTAATAGGAGCGGATCCAAAAGAGATCATTTTTACTTCGGGTGCTACTGAAGCAGATAATCTTGGTATCAAAGGTGTTTTTGAAATGTATGCCGGCAAAGGCAATCATATCATTACTGCTACTACCGAGCACAAGGCTGTTTTAGATACCTGTAAGCATATCGAAAAGATCGGCGGTGAAGTGACGTATCTACAGGTAAATGCGGAAGGCTTGATCGATCTGAAAGACCTGGAAGCTGCCATAAAACCGACAACCATTTTGATCGCTATCATGTATGCCAACAATGAAATTGGTACCATCATGCCGATCAAAGAGATCAGTGCCATTGCCCGCAAGCACGGTGTTTTGGTATTTACAGATGCAACACAGGCAGTAGGTAAAATACCTGTTGATGTAAACAAAGACGGGATCGACCTGATGGCATTTACTGCACATAAAATGTACGGACCTAAAGGAGTTGGTGCATTGTTTGTCCGCAGAAAGAATCCAAGGGTAAAAGTTACCGCCCAGATGGATGGAGGTGGCCACGAACGTGGAATGCGCAGCGGCACATTGAATGTTCCGGGTATTGTTGGATTTGGCAAAGCCTGTGAATTGTGCATGCTTGATATGGAATCTGATACAAAGCGCATTAGTAAATTAAGGGATAAATTAGAAACTGCCTTGTTATTATTAGAAGAAGCGTATGTAAATGGAAGCCGTGAACACAGGTTACCACATGTAGCCAATATCTCTTTTAAACACGTGGAGGGCGAGGGGTTATTGATGGGTTTTAACAAGAATATTGCATTGAGTTCAGGTTCGGCCTGTACTTCGGCATCACTGGAACCAAGTTATGTTTTAAAAGCCCTGGGCCTGGGAGATGACCTGGCACACAGTTCGCTGCGTTTTGGATTGGGAAGATTCACAACTGAAGAGCAAATAGATTACACGGTCAAGGCAATAAGTGATACGGTAATAAAGTTAAGAGAGATGAGCCCGCTTTGGGAAATGTATAAAGAAGGTATAGATCTGAGTACGATCGAGTGGGCTGCTCACTAAATTATTTTGAATGTTGAATTTTAAATTATTTGTGTTCTTCATTCAAAATATATCATTCAAAATTTAAAATAATATAAAATGTCATACTCAGAAAAAGTTATTGATCACTACCAGAATCCAAAGAACGTTGGAACGCTGGATAAATCAAGCAAGAATGTAGGTACAGGACTTGTAGGTGCTCCTGAATGCGGAGACGTTATGCGCCTGCAGATAGAAGTGGATCATGCAACAGGTATGATCACTGATGCAAAATTCAAAACATTCGGTTGTGGTTCTGCCATCGCATCTTCTTCATTGGCTACAGAATGGCTGAAAGGTAAAAGTGTAGATGATGCTTTGAAAATAGACAATATGTCTATCGTGGAAGAATTACACCTGCCGCCTGTAAAGATCCATTGCAGTGTTTTGGCTGAAGATGCTATCAAGGCAGCTATCAACGATTACCGCGAAAAGAACGGGATGGAAAAGATCAGGTTTGAAGAAAGCGTAGTTCATTAATAAGCCATTAGCCGATAGCTGTTAGCAATAAGCTAGTTTATATTTTTCCTGCTAACAGCTAATAGCTAACAGCTAATAGCTAAAAATATGGTAGCAACAGATAACAGCATTTATATAAGCGATAAAGCAAAATCAAAAGTTCATCAACTGATGCAGGATGCGGGTGTGGTTGAAGATCCTAACTATTTTCTGCGTGTAGGCGTAGTAGGTGGTGGGTGCAGCGGCCTCAGCTACAAACTTGATTTTGACAATGAAGTAAAACCAATGGACCAGGTGTTTGAAGACAAGGGAGTAAAGATCGTTACAGACCTTAAAAGTTTTTTATACCTGGTAAACACCGAGCTTGAATTCAGTGATGGATTAAACGGTAAAGGATTTTATTTCAATAATCCCAACGCAAGCAGGAGTTGCGGCTGTGGTGAAAGTTTTGCAGTATAACTTTTAAGTATAAAAGAAAAAGCCCGTCAATTATTGACGGGCTTTTTCTTTATTCGTATAATTCGGTCTTTAAAATTCGTGTATTATTAATTATCCGTCTTAATGACCGGCGGCGTAAATTCTACTTCCTCTATCACGGGTGGCGGTGGCGGTGGCGGTGGTAACTGGCCATACTTTTTTTCATAATATTTCCTGTTGGCATTCCAGGTTGATAATTTTATTTTTTGTGTCTTACCATCTTTCTTTACGATCACCATGGTCTTTCCATTGATGGTCCTGACTGATATTTCATATCCATTGCCATTGATGATCTCTGCGCCTGAAAAGCCGGAATAGCCACTTTCAATAACTTCTGTTGCCGGAACGGGCGGCATAGGAGACGGCGGGGCCGGGCGGTCAATTCCTTCTATGGAAGGAGGCAGCGGCGGGGCCGGGGGAACTGGCGGTGGAGGGGGAGGCGGGGGTGGTGCTGCAACAAATCTTTCCATTGCAGTTACCGGTGGGGTTGCTGTTGTGCTTTTATTTTGAGCATCTACATATATAACCGCAACAGCAATACAGGTTATACTGACGATAATTCTTTTTTTCATAAATGATAGTTTTTGCATTAGATGCAACAGTGTTCTGAATCCATAATAAATCTTATAAATATTTTTTGAAAACGCGGCTTTCGACATCCGCGGGGGGTGCAGACAACTCCTCTTATGTAGTGAATGCCATACTGAGCTTGTCGAAGCATGGTCGAAAGCCCGCTAGTAAGTGACTTATTTTAGTGGGTACTTCAGGAAAAAATAGCATGGAACGGTATTCTTCAGCACCGGTGGCCAGCGAAAAACGGTATTGCTATAAAAGATAAAACCACTCTGCATGCTTTTAGGGATAGCAGCCGAATTAAGGAAGGGTTGCCTGCTGATGTTGACGGGGATATCTTTTCCTGTCCCTGAATGTAGGTGTATGGTATTATTACAACTCCAGTAAAGATTAGCAAAATAAAGGCTGTCTGTAGCTGGCGCAATGAATGCAAGGTATTTATTGGGATAATAATTCTTCTCTGAATTATCCTGCATCAGTATCCCATTCATAAGTATATGTCTTTTATTATAATAGAAAAGATTTTTACCGGGATAAATGGTATAAGCGATATGTGTGGCATTGTATTGTGACAGGTATAATTTGTAATGTCCTTTAAAGGGTATCCGGTAAATGATCATACCGCTGCTGTTTTCCTTGTACACAAAATCATTTTTAATATACCTGTAATCAGCACTTTCCACTCCAATGATAGCAACCTTATCCCTTTTATTGTTTTTATTCCTGCTCGAATCTGCACTGTAAAAGATCTTCAGTGTTCCGGGTGCCGCACAATAAAATTGCAGGGAATAAGAATAATTGCCAAAAGCAGTTTCATCTATGGTTGTAATGCGGATACTGTCAGCACTGTATTTTGTATTTGCAAACAGGAATGCATCGGTTATAGGTATTGCAGGTATGGCCGCAGGCAGGTATTTTTTCTTTTCTTTTTCAAATTCCGTTTTAATGATATTACCGGCATTTTCAGCGATGCCTTTAAAATGATCGCTGTTCCTAAAATCCCACACTGCCCTTTTACTTTCAACCACATATTGTTTGAGCATATCATTCAATTGGGTATTGTGAAATATTTTATGATGGTACATTTGCCAGGTATAGGTTAACAACTCTTCTGCTTTTGCAGAACGCAATGAAGGGTCGCTTGCAAAAGACTCCAGGTTTTTCAGGTCGGTGAACATTTCGTAAAACTTGCACAGGTAAACGGTATATGCTTTTAATTCTTCGATCCGTTTCCTGGCTCCAATGCTTATCCCTGCTGTATTTTCCGCTTCCATAATATACCCGATGAACCTGCCCAGCTCATCTTCATAAAATGAGTTCTTGTCATAGCCAGCTAAATGGATATCACTGAAATACCATTCTTTCAATAATTTTTTTATGGGTACGGCTGCGGTTTCAAAATTATTTTTACAGAATTCATCCAGTATGCTTTCGATCGACCGGTAAGGCTCACAGAGAAATTTTAAAATAAAATATTGTTGAACGCCCGATGAGAATTTTGACAATGAGGTTTCAAAACTCATGCCTTCAATGCCTAGTGATTTAATAAATTGAAGATTATTGTGATACTGGTATAGATCAAAGAAAGGGGTATCATAAGCCCATACCCCGATGTTTAAAAAATCATATTGACTGATATTGGTTGTTTTTTTTGCCCAGCGTTGCATCAGTTCAGTAGAAATGCTTACCGATTGAAAGGCAGTAGGCACCACCATTACATGTACATTCGATTCAATGCGGATGGAGGGCGTGTCCGCACGTTCGGTATAAGCCAGCAGGCTTACGCCTGCCCGGGCATCCGATCGTTTTATTTTCCTGGCAGTTTCATTAGCAATACTGAAAACCTGGTCGGACACAGTTTTAAATTGGCTCTCACATTGTGGCGTATGGCAATAATTCAGGCCATCACCCGCATCTACCGAATAATATTTTTTATATGGCAAGAATGCGGGCATTTGCTTTTGATGGATCCTGGATTCGTCTACGATCCAGTCGGAAAACAATGCAACGCCTTTTTTATAGGTTGGATCAAGTTTTCCTTCCTCGCTATATTTACGTTTACCATTGATGGGAGCCAGGATGGCCGTGTCTTTTTCTATTTCTTTTTTATGAACGATATTGAACCATTCGCCAATATGGCCATCTATGCTGATATATTCGCACCCCATGCGGTTACGCTGGTACCATTGTTGCCAGTCTTTTTCATTTTGTGATCCTTCATCCAGCCCTTTTACAGCAAAAATGCCACCACTGGCATTGAACATACGCAACCTGAAGTATGGCCTGTAAGTTTTTTTAATGATGTTCTTATTAAAAACAGCAGGCAATGAAGGAATGATCGTCCATTCATCTCCCGGTAAATAAAAATGAAAGCCCAGTTGTTCCAGCCAGCTGTACATGGCATATGCAATGCCGGTAGTATACTTTGCTTTTATGCGTATAAAACTTTTTCCATCACTTTCCAACTTCCCGGTCTCATTGCTGCTAAAGCCGGAACTGCTGTCAAGCAATAGAAAGATCCCTTTAACTGCCCCGGGCCTGAATGCTGTAACAGTAAAAGATCTTTTCGTCGCCCGTTGAAGCAAGGCGGCCAGATCTTCCGCCAATAATTGCGTATCAAACTGCCCATAATAATTTGTTTTTAAAGAAGCCGGCATATCTACCGGTGAATAATAAACGGGAATACTGATTGTTTGTGCAGCAATTCCCTCCATGAAGAAAAGGGAGATCAGGTATATAATTAAATTCGTGGCTGTGAATCTCATCGGACAACTCAATTTTTGGGAGCATGTGACTAGGTTCAAATTAATCAACTATCTGTTACCGGAAAAACAATAAAGATGTATCGCAATATAAGCGAAGGAATGAGCATATTAAATGCGGGGCAAAATAAAGCCCCTGTTTTAAAACAGGGGCGCAGTTGGTTTTGGTAAACAACTTGTAATTTGAACGATAAATTGCTTGTCAATAGTCAAACCTGGAAATACGTGTTCAAATTATAAATAATAAATCCTGGTAATGATTCGTTTTGGTAAACCTGACATATCTATGACATCTTCTGTTTCCCTTCCGCTGCTTGTAACCAAAAATATTCTGTGGGTATACCGGTTCTGTCATTGTATTAGCCTGTTAAATAGTAAATTGCAGCAATTTTAAGCATATGTGGAGCATCTGTAAAAAAGAATTGAACCAGTTTTTCAGTAACCTGACCGGTTATATCGCCATTATTTTGTTCCTTTTAATAAACGGGATATTCCTTTTTATGCTGCAGGACAGCAGTATTTTTGAATTTGGCTATGCAAACCTGGATAAATTTTTTGAACTGGCCCCCTGGGTACTCATGTTCCTTGTCCCTGCTATAACCATGCGTTCTCTTGCTGATGAATTCAAAGCTGGCACATTCGAGATATTAAAGACCAGGCCCCTGACCGCCTGGCAGATCGTATGGGGGAAATACGGTTCTGTGTTGATCATCATTGTTTTTGTTATTATACCTACGTTCATTTATATAACCACGATCAAATTACTGAGTGCATCCGGAAGTATAGACAGCGGGGGGATCGCCGGAAGTTACCTGGGATTATTCCTGCTGGGTGCCGTCTTTGCAGCAATCAGTATTTGTTGCAGCAGCTTTACAAATAATGCTGTTGTGGCATTTCTTACAAGTGCATTTGCCTGCCTGGTAATTTATTTCGGTTTCAATGCCATCAGTAAATTACCCGTGTTGCAGGGAACTGCGGATTATTATATCGAAATGCTGGGCATAGATTTTCATTACCGGAGCATCAGCAGGGGAGTATTGGATAGCCGGGACCTGCTCTATTTTGTAAGCATCATTTTTCTTTTCTTATTGATAACAGTAAAAAACCTTCATAAAAGATAAATGAATTTCATTGGTAAAATATGGAAAAGCAAATTATGGTTATTGATAACCTTAATGCTCCTGCTTGTGGTCAACTGGGCTGCATCGATCTATCATACAAGAATAGACCTTACCAATGAAAAAAGGTTCACCTTATCCAACCCAACCAAAAAAATATTAAAAAAATTAGATGATATCGTTGAAGTAAAGGTTTTTTTAAAAGGCGATTTTCCAAGTGGCTTCAAAAAGCTTGCAAACAGTACCGAAGAAATGTTGCAGGAGTTCAAAGAAGTTGCAGGTAACAAGTTGCAATATAGTTTTGTGAGTCCCAATGATGAAATGGAGGGAACCAATGTAAAATGGGGTGATACACTCGGGGGAATGGGTTTATACCCGATCAATCTTAAATCGCAGTTAAAAGCAGGTGAGCAGCAGCAACTGGTATATCCCGTTGCGCTGATGCGCTACAAAGAAAAGGTAATACCCATTAAATTATACAACGGTATACCCAATATCGGGCGCCAGGAGATCAACAGCGCAGAAGCATTGATGGAATACCAGCTGGCTGATGGGATATATAGATTATCTGTTCAGGATAAGTCAATGATCGCATACTCTATCGGTAATGGTGAGCCGCCGCTTAGAAGCTATATCACTTACGACCTCCTGGAAAATGTACTTCGTCCCGGTTATAATTTTTTTACTTTCAATTTGAATAATGAGCCGCTGATACCGGATACTTTTAAAGTATTGATGATCGTAAAGCCATCCCAGCCATTCAGCGACCAGGAAAAATTAAAGATCGACCAGTTTGTTATGCGTGGAGGAAAGCTACTGCTGTTTGCAGATAAGCTGAATGCAGAAATGGATAGCCTGCGGATTAAAAATGAAGTGATCGCTTATGACAGGGGATTAGGTCTTGACGACCTCCTGTTCAAATATGGGGTACGGATCAATGGCGACCTGGTAATGGACCTGCAAAGTGATAAGCTACCCTTTGATGTAAATGGCAACGGGCAGTATGAATTTTTATCCTGGAACTATTTCCCCGTTTTTGCATCAAAGTCAAATCACCCGGTAAATAAAAACCTCGGATTTGTTTCAGGCAAATTCGTTAATTCGCTCGACACAGTAGAAACTGATGGTATCCGGAAAACTGTATTGTTAAGTTCTTCAGCAAATGCAAGAACCATTGCTGCGCCGGCTCTCATCAGTGGAAAGGAAAATGTGAATGCACCGGAAGATGAGAAATTCAAAACAGCTGACATACCTGTTGGAATTTTATTGGAAGGTAAATTCTCTTCCATGTATAAAAACCGTTTGTCGCAGGCTATGACAGACAGCCTTGAAAAATATGGAGAAGAATTTCAACCGCAGGCTATCCATAATAATAAGATGATCATTGTGGCAGACGGGGATATTGTATTGAATGATGTAGTTAAAAATGAACCCATACCAATGGGCATGAATGCATTTACCTATGGATCACAATATGAGTACAGGTTTGCCAATAAGGATTTTTTGCAGAACTGTCTGGATTACCTGGTTGACCAATCGGGACTTTCCGAAGCAAAAGCAAAGGATTATACATTAAGGTTATTGGATACCAAAAAGCTGAATGAACAAAAAACGGCCTGGCAATTGCTGAATATTGCTGCACCGATTATACTCGTGATCCTGTTCGCATTTATTTTTCAATGGCTGCGCAGAAGAAAGTACAGTTCTAAAAACACCTGATGAACACCAACCAACTCATATACTTTGTTTTCAGCGGCGTGATCCTGCTTGCATTGCTGCTTGATCTTGGGTTACTGAGTAAAAAAAATGCTGTCATCAGTTTGAAAATGGCATTGATACAAACCATTTTCTGGGTATTGTTATCACTTGCTTTCTGTGGGTTTATATGGTATGAAAACGGGAGGACAGATGCTGTGCGGTATATATCAGCCTACCTGTTGGAATGGTCACTTTCTATTGATAATATCTTTGTATTCATCATCATATTTTCTTTTTTTAAAGTACAGCCGGTTAATTATTCGAGGGTATTGCTCATGGGTATTTTGATGGCGATCGTTTTCAGGATAATCTTCATAACGCTGGGAAGCGGACTGGTAGCGGAGTTTAGCTGGGTCATGTATATATTTGGTGGATTCCTGGTATTTACCGGGATCAAAATGTTCACAGCGCACGAAGATCAATCATTTGATCCCGAAAAGAACTGGGCATTCAAATTCATGAATAAGCATTTGCGCACTACCAATGAAGAGCCACATGGGAAGTTCTTTATTAAAATAAATGGTAAGACCTTTCTTACCAAGCTTGCAATGGTTGTGTTCATGCTGGGCTTGATCGACATTGTTTTCGCCATTGATTCCATTCCCGCAGTTTTTTCGATCATACCTGATCCCAATGACAAATTACTGATCTATTCATCAAATATTTTTGCCGTACTTGGTTTGCGCAGCCTGTTCTTTTTATTGCAGGGTGCTGCCAATAAATTTGGCTACCTGCAGCAGGGTATAGCCATTGTTTTGTTATATATTGGTATAAAGATGTTGGTTGAAAAATGGGTACATATTCCTGTCTGGGCTTCGCTGATGGTAATTATCGTTTGTATCGGGGGCTCAATATTATATTCTTTATTTAAAATACGGGAGGAAAACGAAGAAGCAGAAAACCTGTAAAAAAAATCTTCCAGATGCATTCACTTACATTTTCTGAAATGGCCGGTATACTGAAAGTAAAACCTTTGCAGTTGTACAGTGATCATGTGATCGAATCATTGCTTACAGACAGCCGTAAATTATTGATCCCTGCCGGCACATTGTTCTTTGCCATCGATGGCCCGCAAAAGAATGCCGGTAATTTTATCCCTGCATTGTATGAAAAGGGCGTACGCAGTTTTATTGTCCCCGATAATTTTACGATCAAAGACTTGGAAAAGTTCCCGGAAGGGAATTTTATACAAACGACCGATGTGCTGGATGCTTTACAGGAGATCGCTTCCCGGCATCGCCACCGCTTTCAATACCCGGTCATTGGGATTACAGGCAGTAATGGGAAGACCATTCTCAAAGAATGGCTTTACCAGCTGTTAAGCAACGACTATAATGTTATCAGGAATCCCAAGAGTTATAATTCACAGGTTGGGGTCCCTTTGAGTGTTTGGAATATGAATGAATCCCATACACTAGGCATTTTCGAAGCGGGCATATCTCTCCCCGGAGAAATGCAAAGGCTTCAAACGATCATAGATCCTGAGATCGGTGTGTTTACTTATATCGGGGATGCACATTCTGAAGGGTTCAAGGACCTACAGCAAAAAATAAATGAAAAACTCCTGTTATTCATCAAAAGTAAAATAATCATTTATTGTGCCGATGATGAATCATTGCAGGGATCCATAAGTGCATTTAAGCAAACCCAAAATAACAATATCCGGTTGTTTGGATGGAGCAAGGAAACTCCTGCTGAGCTTTTCATCAACAAGATCGAAAAGCAACATAATGGTACGGCAATCTTCTGCCGTCATGCTGCAGATGAATTTAATTTCTTCATTCCGTTTACAGATGAGGCATCAATTCACAATGCGATCACCTGCTGTTGTGTTTTGCTTTATTTAGGTGTTCATATATCAGCAATTGCTGCACGTATCTACCAACTGCGCCCGGTAGAGATGCGGCTTGAATTAAAAGAAGGGATCAATAACTGTTCTATTATCAATGATAGTTACAGTGCCGACCTGAATTCACTTAGTATCGCCCTTGATTTTTTAGCTCAGCAACAACAGCACGATAAACGAACAGTGATATTGAGTGATGTACTTCAGTCCGGGCAATCTGCTGACCAACTTTATAAAACCATTGCAGCTATATTAAGCCAAAAAAACCTGAATCGTTTTATAGGCATTGGCCCCCGGTTATCAGCACATGCGAACGCATTTGAAAAGATAAGCAACAAAATATTCTTTGATTCCACGGAAGGATTTTTAAAACATATGGCTTCCATGCAATTCAATGACGAAACGATCTTATTAAAGGGAGCCCGTGTATTTCGTTTTGAAAAAATAAGCCATGCATTGGAGCAAAAAATGCATGAAACGGTTATGGAGATCAACTTGAATGCACTGAGGGATAATTTAAAGCAATACAGCCAGCTGCTCAACAAGGATGTGAAACTGATGGCAATGGTTAAGGCTTTTAGTTATGGAAGCGGCAGTTATGAAATTGCCAGCCTCCTTCAACATGCAAATGTCGATTACCTGGCAGTTGCTTATGCCGATGAAGGAGTTGCCTTGCGAAGATCCGGTATACGGCTGCCCATCATGGTTATGAATGCCGAAGAAGCAGGCTTTTCAAATATCATTCTATATAAGCTGGAACCGGAATTGTATTCATTCAACATCCTGCAATCCTTTGAACGTTTCCTGCAACAGCATCAAATCAATAATTACCCGGTGCATATTAAAGTAGACACGGGTATGCACCGCCTTGGATTCCTTGAAACAGATATGGAAACATTGTCGACCATTTTGGCAGGATCATCAACGCTTAAGATCGTATCGGTTTTTTCACACCTTGTTGCCAGCGATGAAAAAGAACATGATGCGTTCACCCTGATGCAAGGCGATTCATTTTTAAAAATGACCCGCAGCATTGAACAGGCAACAGGGTATTCATTCCTGAAACATATTGCCAATACTTCTGCCATTCACAGGCATCCAGGCCTGCAATTCGACATGGTGAGACTGGGTATTGGTTTATATGGAGTAGATACAAACCTGAAACTGCAAAACGTTACCACCCTTAAAACGACCATCTCGCAGATAAAACCTGTTTCAAAAGGGCAGAGCGTGGGTTATAGCAGGAAGGGTATGGTCAGCAGGGATTCAGTGATCGCCACTGTACGGATCGGCTATGCTGATGGATACCCGCGGATATTGGGTAATGGCAACGGCAAAATGCTATTGAACGGCCAACTGGTTCCTGTAATAGGAAATGTGTGCATGGACATGACCATGCTTGATATGACCGGTATAGATGCAGGTGAAGGGGATGAGGTAATTGTATTTGGTGAAAAATTACCTGTGACTAAGGTCGCTTCATGGGCAGCCACGATCCCATATGAGATCCTAACAAATATTTCACAAAGAGTGAAACGCATTTATTACGAAGAGTAATGAATTTTTGTTGAAAATTTCCACTGTAATCCCACTCATGGCTAAAAACATATCTTTGCTGGCACTGAATTGAAAAAATTCTGAAAAACCAGTTTAACCAAGGGTTAAAATTCCCGAAAATATTATTTGAGGATGAAAGCAAGACATTTAATTTTTATTATTGCGGCGATCGTAATTGCAGACCAGGCGTTAAAGATCTATATTAAAACAAGCTACCCGTTGAATACTACCCATCATGTGATCGGTAACTGGTTTCAATTGTATTTTGTAGAAAACCCGGGGATGGCATATGGGTGGAAGTTTGGCGGCAACTGGGGGAAACTGGCCCTCACGATATTCAGGCTGGGTGCGGTGGTTTTTGGTACCTGGTACCTGGGAAAGATCATCAGGGAGCGTTACCATAAAGGATTTATCATTTGTGCCGCATTGGTTTATGCAGGGGCACTCGGCAATTTGATCGATTCCTGTTTTTATGGTATGATATTCGACAGGGGAATGACCTTTGATCCCCGGTTAAGTGAATACATCAATTACAACGGGCTGGCGCTGTTTTCCAAACATGGCTATGCCTCGTTTTTGCATGGCAATGTGGTGGACATGCTTTATTTCCCGATCATCAAGGGACATTTCCCGTCATGGTTCCCCATCTGGGGTGGAGAGGATTTTGAATTCTTCCGACCCATTTTTAACCTGGCTGATGCTTCGATCAGTACAGGGATCATTACTATTTTGGTTTTTCAAAAAAGGTTTTTCAGGCATCGCAATAAGGCAGCTGAGCATCATACGGTAGAGACCGGTGCACTTGCAGATGATACCTCACATATCTCTTAAAAAAATTATCTTTATAGAAATTTAAAAACACCAGGATGAAATTTGTAAAATATTTACTTACTGCGATCACTGCAATTGTATTTATTGCTGCCTGCCAGAAAGAATTGGATTTTGTAACGGATGGCCTTGCACACGGCTCCTTAAAATCAGATCTTACAGGCGATTGCCTTCCAAGCACGATCAATGGGATTTACAAAGCGGATTCTTTACTGGACAATACCAATTTTGTTGATATACAGGTTGACCTGGCCGCAGTAGGCACTTATGATATAAAATCCGATACGGTCAATGGTTATTCGTTCAGGGGAACGGGAACTTTGGGTATCACAGGGATAAATACCGTAAGGTTATATGCAAGCGGGAAACCTGTTCTTTCAGGTACCGATGTTTTCACGATCAGGTTTGACAGCACTATTTGTATACTTAATGTAACGGTGATCGGTGCCAGTACAGGTGTTGCTGTGTATACGTTGGGAGGATCACCGGCAACCTGTTCAGGTGCAATAATAAATGGTACGTATACGGTAGGGACTGCATTGGATGTAAATACTACGGTAACCGTTACCGTTAATGTGACCGCCACAGGCACCTATTCATTTGGCACAGATACTGTGAACGGGATGGTATTTACATCCGTAGGTGTATTTACAACATTGGGTGTACAGGCAGTTACATTGAACGGGGCCGGAACACCATTGGCAGCGGGTATATTTAATCTAACTGCAACGAATATATCCAGTAACTGTACCTTCAGTGTAACAGTAGGCGGAGGTAGTCCGGCTGTTTTTAGTTTGGATGGAACCCCCAATGCCTGTGCCGGTGCCACCGTTACGGGAAGCTATACTGTGGGCACAGCACTTACAACAAATGAAAAGGTAATGTTGAATGTTACTGTTTCTTCAATCGGTAGTTATTCAATTACATCCAACACTATTAACGGAATGACATTTACCCGTTCCAGTAATTTTGTTAGCACTGGCCCGGCAAATATATTTCTTATAGGTAGCGGTACTCCCATTGCAAGCGGAACATTTGATTTTATTTTTACCGGCGGGGGAACTACCTGTACCTTTTCGGTAACTGTAAATCCAAGTATCAACCTGGATTATATTCCGGAGACCGCATTTAGCAATTGGTCTGATAGACTTGTGGGGGGTACGGCAACAGACACATCTTATGTACAGGTAAGTCCAAACAGCATAATCAAAAATACCATAACCTATAAAATATTTGAATTAAAGACCCTCGGTGTGGCAGTTGATTCTTCTTTCCACCGGAAAAATGGCGGAATGTACTACCAGTTGTACAATGATGCTTTTGGGTTATTCGATGCACCGTTCAACAAAGATGGCCTCCTGCTTGATTCAAACCTTGCAGTGAATGCTTCCTGGTTAACTGACCTTGGTACTAATACATGGAACGGTCTTCCGGCAACAGGCTTGATAGAATGCGTGATCATGGCAAAGGGAGCAACTGCTGTGATCGCCGGAAATACCTATAATAATATTATCAAGGTGCAATATATTTTCAATTATAATACCGGTGGTGGAAATATTGTTTATGCCACGGAAGAGTCATGGTATGCAAAAGGGAAAGGGTTGGTTTATGATAAATACCAGGATTCCCCTGTTACATTCACTTTGGAAAGTGAAACGACCAGGATACAAATATTCTGATCCGGAATACAGTAAGATTTTAAAGCCATACGATCGTATGGCTTTTTCATTTCAAAAAAAGCCCGGTAGAAACCAGGCTTCATGGAACCGCTGATAAACCCGCGGTTCCCTATGTGTTGTTATGTCAGTTTATTTTTATAAGCTTTGATTTTATCGTTTCATTTTTAAAATTAACAGATAGAAAATAAATGCCTTCTGCGCTGTTGATGTTTTCTATGGAGATACTGTTCAAACCTTTTCTTCCGGCCTGTTGAGTTGTTCTTACTAGCTGTCCTTTGTCGTTGTATATTTTCAAATCCAATATCCCGTCCTCCGGAATGATCACTTCAGCAGTGATATTATTCCTGAAAGGATTCTTCAAAGGCCTGACCTCAAACTTAAGGTCGGGGCTTAACAATATAACCGTACTGTATTTGAACAGATCGTCATTGTCGATCATCTTCAGCCTGTAATAGGTATTATTGATGATCATTTCGGGGTCGGTATAGTTATAGTAAGCTTCTGCAATATTTCTCGGATTGATCGCAGCGATCTTATTAAAGCTGATACCATCAGTGCTTTTTTCAATTTCATATTTGTTTAGATTTTGTTCTGCCAAAGCAGACCAGGTGAGATAAGATCTTTTATTTACCAGCTGTCCGCGGAACTGGCTGAAATTAGTATTTAAGATGATACCGCAGTTTATCACTTTAACCATCGTTGCTGATCCGTCATTATATGCACAGTTACCGGTAAGGTTAGCTGCAGTCGTACCAACTATCACCCTGTAATATGTACCGCTATCTGCCAGGTAGGCAAGAAAGGGCGGAAGAGCCGTAACATACTGGTAAAGCCCTCCAACCAATACAGGAGTTCCTACACCGGATGTTCCCGGGCCTGTCATATCACTCCAGATCGTTCCGCCTACATTGCTTTTCTGCCATTTGAAATAAGTATAGTTGTTATAAACACTCCGAACGGTATCCCTTAAATTCACAACAAAAGGATTTGCCTGGCAACCTAAAACAATGGGATTATAATTCATTGTCAAAGAGGGGCCGCAATAAGCGATCTTGATATCGTCAATGGCCCAGTCATTACCACCACCACCGGGTGAATTGTTGCGGATAACAAAGTTGGCCGTGTTTTGAGTAGGCTTGGTCATAAATGTAAAGCCATAACGTTTCCATGGAGTTACCCGGTCGTATTTTATATCTCCTGTCGTATAATATGCAAGCCCGTCGATCTCGAATGTAAGGTTGGGCCTTACACCGGACGAATCATTAGCAGGGTATGGTAGAAAGCCTGCGGTACCGCTTCCTCTTCCATTACTATCGCAACTGCATCTTGGACAAACATTCCTGTACCATGCACTGAATTCATAATAAGTGCTCGGACATAAATTTGATAATGTTTCCTGGTAAGCAACGTCGGTATTATAACTCGCATTTACCAAAACATAATACCCTCCCGTAATGCCCGGTAATACAGGCGGGTTTCCAATACCAGGATTAGCTGATGATGTATGATCTCCGCCAATATCCCATAATCCAAATACACGGTGTAAGGCCGGTGACTCAGGCATGGTTGAATTTGGATTGATAGAACCGTCGGCGCTGCTGTTATTTACAATGGCATAATTATAATCGTTAGGCTGCCCGGTACTCATGTTTTGCTTTACATAAGTTGTCGTGAATGCTAATGCAGCAGGCCTGTTCTGGAATTTACCAGTTCCGAAGGTTCCTGAAAAATCTGACGCTGCACTTACTGCTGAGCCATTTACACAAGATCCGCTGTATGCAAATATCAATATCTTATATGTTGGGAAATTAGTGATCGTCCAGCCGTTTGCGGGTGTTACTGTTTTATACCGGATGCTACCGCCAAAAGAGATAGAATCACCATAAGCTGTAGCCGCATTTATCCTTACTTTATAGCAGGCCATCATAATACAATGTGAATTATAAAAGCTCGGTTTACTTGTATCTGAACGGATACGTCCGCCTTTTGTTCCATTGGCCCATTTTCCTAAGTTGATGGTGATAGCTCCGCCCACATTGCTTGCCTGGTCTGCATCCAGTGCTTCAGTAAAAGGCCCTTTATAAGTAAGGCCCTGGTTTGTGGCAATTCTTAATGAGCCATTGATATAAGTCGTTTTGGCGGGCACATTATCAAATACCTGCACACTGTCAATAGCAGTGTATGTTGCTACTGTTTTTACTGCAATGGTAACCCTAACTTCAATGGTGTCGCCGGGATTAAATGTACCACCTGTTGCTAGTTTGCTGATGTTTGCAAAACTCTTGCCCACGTCTACGCGGCTCTGCGATTTTACCGGTTGATAAAACAGTAAAGAGAAAAGAAAACAGGCTAAAATAAAAATCGCATGTAATTTTTTTTTCATTCTAAAATAATTTAGACTTTAAGAAAATATTACATGGATTGAGTGGATACTACCCTAAGACAACGATGCTTTTTATAAAATATTTTACCGATCAGAGATTTAACATAGATATTTTTAAACATAGTGAAATAACTATAATAGGGACGATTTTACACGAGTGTTTATACCAGCAGAACTACTCAGTATATAATGCAGTTATTACAGATAAGGAAAATATAATAAGGGGAAATTTCCTGTGTATATTGGCGCAACAGAATGCTAAAAAAGCAATTGGCCGTCAACTAATGTCTATTAGCTGACGGCCCGGTACTCTTAATTGATCTTTACAAGTTTTTGGTTGATCGTTTTATTATTATAAGTCAATGATAGGAAGTAAATACCGGCAGGGCCCTGTATATTATCCAGTACAATGTTGTCGATCCCTTTATTTATAAGCACCTCCAAACTTTTGACCAACTGTCCTTTTTCATTGTGCAGGGTAATAATAAGCATGCCTTCTTTGGATACGGTCGCATTTATGGAAATAGAATTCTTAAAAGGGTTTATTATGCTCTTCACTGCAAAATCTTCGGGGATACCTAAATGCACCACTTTACTGTATTTATAGGCAGCATTTCCGTCATTCATTTTTAAGCGATAATAGGTATCGCCGTCAATATTATCAGGGTCAGTAAAATTATAATAGGATTCTGCAATGTTCTTTGCCGTGACAGAATTTATTTTATTAAAATTAATGCCATCCACGCTTTTTTCAATGTCATAATCTTTTATATTCTCTTCATTGGATGCAGACCAGGTGAGGTAGCCTTTATTGGATACAAGCTGCCCTTTGAATTGCTGAAAATCTGTTGCCAATACCAGGCCGCAGTTGATCACTTTTATTAAAGTAGCGCTTTGATCATTGTATGCACAATTACCAATAAGGTTAGCCGCCGATGTGGCTACGATAACCCTGTAATATTTACCACTATCTGCAGGGAGCGCAAGAAATGGCGCTAAATTGGTAACGAATTGCCATTGACCGCCAACCAGCGTGGGTAGTCCCATACCTGATGCGCCGGCTATATCTGCCCAGATCGTTCCGCCAACATTACTCCTTTGCCATTTATAATAAACATAACTGTTGCTGAAAAGATATCGGATCGTATCGCTCAGTTTTACAATGAATGGATTAGCGCTGCAACCCAATACAACCGGGTTATAATTCATTGAGAGCGTAGGCCCGCAGTGTGAAACATTTATATCGTCAATAGCCCAGTCATTACCACCGCCACCGGGTGAATTATTCCTGATAAGGAAATTAGCCGTGGTTTGTCCTGGCTTGGTTTGAAATGTAAAACCAAATTTTTTCCATGGAGCAGCCCGGTCGTATTTTACATCACCTGATGTATAGTATGCGATCCCATCAATCTCAAAATTAATATTTGGTTTTACTCCGGATGAATCATTTCCTGTACCCGGGGTGTACCCACCATCACCACTGCCCTTACCGTTCAAGTCACAACCACACCTGGGGCATACATTCCTGAACCATCCGCTAAACTCATAATAAGTACTTGGGCATAGTGTGGAAAGTGTCTCACGGTAAGCTGTATCTGTATTATAACTGGAATTTATTACTACCATGTATCCTTTTCTTATACCCGGCGTTGCCGGGGTATTTCCAAAGGCAGTATTGACTGCACCCGTATGATCACCGGCTATATCCCATAATCCGAATACCCGGTGTAAAGCAGTTCCCTCGGGCATGGTTGAATTTATATTCGTCGATCCATCAGCGCTACTGTTATTCACTATTGAATAATTATAATCTTGCGGGCTGTTGGTGCCAATATTTTGTTTTGTGTATGTAGTCGTAAATGCAGGCAGCGCTGCCCTGTTCAGTGTATTACCGGTTGCAAAAGTTCCTGCAGAATCTGATGCAGCGCTTATTGTCTTGCCGTTTGAACAGGGGGTATTGTTCAATTGTGAAAGAATGATCCTGTACAATGGGAAATTTCTTGTCGTGGTCACACCACTTATTTTATATACAACCTTGCCACCAATTTTTATCGTGTCACCATAAATTGCAGCAGCATTGATACGCACCCTGTAACAGGCGACTAAAATGCAGGTGCTGCTGTAAAAACTTGGCTTGTCAGTATTTTTTATGGTGCCGCCCGCTGCACCCGTTGCTCCTGTTCCCAGGTTTATTAATACTTTTCCCCCAACGGAACTTGCAGGGTCTCCATCATTTCCATCGGTATAGGGGCCCCCGTAAGTAACGCCTTCATTGGTTGTTACCCTGAGGGTATTGGCCTGGTATGTTGTTTTGGCCGGCACGGTATCAAATACCTGTACAGCCGTTATTTGAGATGGTGCAACATTTCTTACGGCAAAAGTTACCCTTATTTCTAAAACATCGTTTGGATTAAAAGTGCCACCTGTTGTAAGCTTAGTGATGTTTGCAAAACTTTTGCCCACATCTGCTACACCGCTTTGAGCAGTTAAATTTTGCATGTAATGGCTACATAAAAGAAGCAGCATAATGCCTTTTCCATTAACCCGTAAAGTTTTTTTCATTGTGGATAGAGTTTTCATGTTTCACTTGGATATCAGGATATTCAATTAATATGACCTGTTTTGAAATAACGTATTAGCAGCTTTTATATTATGGGGAACTCATGTTATTTTTTTGACCAAATACTATTACAAAAATATTTTCGTTTTACTGGTTGCACCTGTTAAGTATTTACAGCTGTACTTAAATCCTGTTTTATGAAAAAACACCTGCCCCTCAGCCTGTTATTTCTTTCTATATATCACTTCCAATGTTTTTCCCAGGGAGAATCTTTTACTTCCAAACAGGTACTGAACCAGGCGCCTGCATTACCTGCTGACCGGTATTATTTGCAACATCCATTTGAAATATTATATGGCCCGGATGATTCTCTATGGATCAGTGAAAAAAGAGGAAGGGTTATTAAAGTAGATCCATTGACCGGTAAAAAAAGGATCATCCTGAATATTCCGGGGGTTGTGAAATTTACAACCTCGGGCTCACCGGTAACATCTATCAGCCAGGATGGAATGATGGGGCTAGCATTACATCCCGATTACCCTGCGGTAGATTCATTCTTTATTGCGTATGTGTATGATGCCGGGGGTGGAGTTAGAAAATTACGAATTGCACGTTACCCGGTAAAGAATACAACCATTACCACTCCGGCAGGAAATGAAACTGTTATCATCCAGAATATTCCTGCAAGTACTGATCACAGTTCGGGCAGAATGGTCATCGGGCCTGACAGGAAAATTTATTATTCAGCAGGAGACCAGGGAGCCAACCAGTTTGGATTAAGGTGTAATCCGAACAGGGCACAGGATGTCCCTACAGCAGGCGAACTGGGTGCTGGCAATTATATTGCTTACCAGGGAAAAGTTTTAAGAATAAACATGGATGGATCCATTCCATCAGATAATCCCACAATAAAATCCATCAAAAGCCATATCTATACTTTCGGGCATCGAAATCCCAATAGCCTGGTCTTTGCAAATCATGGGAGTGTTGGGTATGCAGGAGCTAAAATGTATAGCGCAGAGAATGGGCCTGCAGAAGATGATGAGATCAATCAATTGTTTGCCGGGAAAAATTATGGATGGCCATATATTTCGGGTTACAGGGATGATAAAATTTATCAATACCGCAACTGGTCATCAGCAGCTAACTGTTCATCCCAACCCACACCCGGGAGTGAACCGGAATGCTCAACGCCACCGGCTGCTGCAAGGATCATGGATGAAACAGATACAATACTTCCTAATTTTCAAATACCAATGCGTACTTTTTTTACGCCAAGCGGAAGTTCCATTGCCTGCAGCTGGCTAAGTAATCCTACCGTGGCCCCATCCAGCATGGATTTCTATGGATACGGTAATAAGATACCCGGATGGCAGAATTCAATTTTGATGACAACATTAAAAGAAGGAACGGTCTTCAGGTTAAAGCTAAGCGCTGATGGAAATAGTTTTGTGAACCTTCCCAACGGATCTGATACGGCACGCTATTTTAGGGAAGAGAACCGTTTCAGGGACATGGCAATCGGAAAAGACGGGATTACTTTTTATTTGATAACCGATAGCGTGGGCCAGACTTCCGGGCCAACAACAGGGAATCAAAATGTGCTGAATAACCATGGTTGTATCCTGGTCTATAAATATACAGGGGCATTGCTTGCATTGCAAAACGATCCGGTTACAACTGTGAATGCGAGGCTATACATTAAAATGTTCCCTAACCCGGCATTCAAGACATTGTATATTGAGAGCAAGCGGAATGTTTCAAAGCCCATATTCTACCAGCTATATGATATAACGGGCAGGCTTATGCTTAATGGAACAAGTAACAAAGATAATTTCGAGGTTAATGTAGAAAAATTAAGCGCCGGCATGTATACCGTTAAATTATACAACGGGCAGGATATAAATTTACTGACGGAGAAGATCATCATTCAATAGCTGCCAGCCGTTAGCTACAAGCCATTGGCTAGCGGCTTATAGCTTGCAGCTTATAACTATATTTTTCCCACCATATTCGCCGGGATCACCCATGCATCAAATTCTTCGGGAGTTACATAACCCAGTTTTACAGCCATTTGTTTTAGTGTGGTTCCTTCTTTATGAGCTTTTTGAGCAATTTCTGCTGCTTTATAATAGCCGATCTTTGTATTCAATGCTGTTACCAGCATCAATGAATTATCAAGGTGCTTTTTTATATTTTCTTCGATGGGCTTGATGCCAACAGCACATTTATCATTAAATGAAACACAGCCATCACCGATCAGCCTTGCACTGTGTAAAAAATTATAGATCATTACCGGTTTAAAGACATTCAGCTCAAAATGACCGTTACTGCCACCGATACCAATCGTAACATCGTTTCCCATTACCTGTGCAGCGATCATCGTCAGCGCTTCGCATTGTGTCGGGTTTACCTTTCCCGGCATGATAGATGAGCCTGGTTCATTATCCGGTATGAATATTTCACCAATACCGCTTCTTGGCCCTGATGATAACATACGGATATCATTCGCGATCTTCATTAAGCTTACAGCTACTGTTTTTAATGCGCCGTGCGCTTCCACAATGGCGTCATGAGCAGCCAGTGCTTCAAATTTATTAGCTGCTGTTACGAAAGGCAGTTTGGTAAGCCTGGCAATATGCTTTGCCACATTTACATCGTAGTTCGGCGGTGTGTTTATACCTGTTCCAACAGCCGTGCCGCCCAAAGCCAGCTCACTTAAATGAGGCAGGCTGTTTTTTATTGCTTTCAGGCCGTGGTCTAACTGCGAGACATAGCCGCTGAATTCCTGTCCTAATGTTAGTGGCGTTGCATCCATAAAGTGTGTACGGCCGATCTTAACTACTTTTTTAAATGCTTTGGCTTTTTTATCTAATGTATCACGTAATTGCTGTATGCCGGGAATAGTGGTTTCAATTAAGATCCTATAAGCTGCAATATGCATGGCAGTGGGAAATGTATCGTTGCTGCTCTGCGATTTATTCACATCATCATTCGGGTGCAGGTATTTTTCTTTATCACTTAATTTACCGCCATTCATTACGTGGCCGCGGTATGCGATCACTTCATTTACATTCATATTGCTTTGAGTGCCGCTGCCCGTTTGCCATACCACCAAAGGAAAATATTGGTCCAGTTTCCCATCCAGTATCTCTTTGCAGACTTTGCCGATCAAGACGGATTTTTTCTTTGTAAGAACACCTGCTTCATTATTTGTAATGGCTGCTGCCTGTTTTAAATAAGCAAA
>JBDTWL010000006.1:0-100259 GCA_040006715.1 Ferruginibacter sp.
CTCCGCCACCTGCACCAACCAGGGTATGTATCTCATCAATAAATAAAATGATCTCGCCTTCTGCAGAAGTAACTTCTTTGATTACTGATTTTAAACGTTCTTCAAACTCTCCCTTATATTTAGCGCCGGCGATCAATTGCCCCATATCCAAGGCATAAATTACTTTTGACCGTAAATTCTCAGGCACATCGCCGTTTACGATCCTCATGGCAAGGCCCTCGGCAATGGCGGTTTTGCCAACGCCCGGCTCACCAACCAAAATGGGGTTATTCTTTGAACGGCGGCTAAGGATATGCAAGGTCCTGCGAATCTCTTCATCCCGGCCAATAACGGGGTCTAATTTCCCCGAACGGGCCATTTCATTTAAATTCTTAGCGTATTTATTTAATGCGTTGAATTGTGTTTCCTGTGTTTGGGAAGAAACCGTATCACCTTTGCGCAGTTCTTTGATAGCTGCGATCAATCCTTTTTCTGTAAGCCCCGCATCTTTTAATAATTTGGCTGATGCATCATTCCCCTGGACGATGGCAAGCAATAAATGTTCGGGAGTGATAAATTCATCACCAAAAGATTTCAGAACAGCACCTGCACGCAATACCACACTGTTGGCCTCACGCCCGAGTGCCTGTGCCGGTTCAGTTGTGGTTACAGGAAGTTTTTTTATCAGTTCTGCTAACTTGTTCTCTACAAGGTTGATTGTAACATTATTTTTCTTTAACAAGTGGTCAACAGGAGAATCTTCCATGTCCAGGAGGGCCTTTAGTATGTGCTCAGTTTCTATGTTGGGATTTTTTCCATTAAACGCAAGTTGTTGTGCATTTTGCACAATCTCTGATGCCTTTATGGTAAAATTGTTTAAGTTCATATGTTGTTATTAGATGTATTAATTTTACTCTTATACATCAAATAGATAACCAAAAAAGAAATTGGCAGATATGGCATACAAAACTTATAAATACTGCCTCTATTGCAGTATAGTGCTTGGTTTTATGCTATTATATCAGGAGAGTAATGCACAGTATAATTTTGAAAAAGTAAATGGCTGGATCAAAGATAACCTGGAAGACCTGGGAGGAAGGGCGGTATTAATGATCTATAAAGATGGTAAGATCATTTACAAACAAAAGGAGAATGACCTCGGTAAGACACAAAAAAGAGTGGGCAAAGCGCTTGCCCGCAGGGCTGGTAAAAATGCTGATGTGATCTTACAGGATTATGATTTTGATAGCAAAATAGCCATTGCAAGCTGCAGCAAATGGTTGAGTGCTGCATTGGTCATGACATTTATTGATGAAGGAAAATTAAACCTGCACGATACGATCGGGAAATTTCTTCCTGTGATGTCGGCAAATGGAAAAGGAAACATTACGATCACTGATTGTTTGAGCCACCTCACAGGTATTAAATCAGGTAACCTGAAAGAAAGCCGTGAACTAAGCAGCAGTTCTGCAAGTATGGATGATGCTATGAATATGATAGCTTCACAGGAAATGGAAGCAGAACCAGGAACAGCATTTCATTACAACAGTGTAGGATTGCAAATAGCTGCGGCAGTAATAGAAAAGATCAGCGGGAAAAATTTTGAATTGCTTTTTAAGGAAAGAATTGCAAACCCATGCCATATGCTCAACTCTGACTTTGGGAATAAACCTGTTCCTCTTCCCGCCGGTGGTGCATTGAGTTCAGCTGCTGATTATCTTAATTTCTTAGAAATGATCTTATATAATGGGCAATTCAATGGAAGGATGGTTCTGTCGAAGCGATCGGTAGAATTAATGCAAGAAGATCATACAGCCGGAAAGAAAGTCATTTATACACCCACAGAAGCAGGGAATTGGAGATATGGTTTTGGTGAATGGTTAATGAATAATGCTACTGACGGGATGAGATCGCAGGCAGTAACAAGCCCCGGATTATTCGGAACTTTCCCATGGATTGAAAATAAACATCAATATGCCGCTGTATTGTTTACGTTTAACTTTAAAAGCAAGGGAAGGAATGAAAGATATACTTCCCTAAAAAAGCTTGTAGATGCTGCAATAACAAACAATTAATTCTCATTTTAAGATCATTCATTTATTTTTGCGGCTTAATTTCTAAAAGCCACTCATGAGGCCATTTATTA
Source organism: Ferruginibacter sp. (assembly GCA_040006715.1). Taxonomy (GTDB): domain Bacteria; phylum Bacteroidota; class Bacteroidia; order Chitinophagales; family Chitinophagaceae; genus Ferruginibacter. The sequence continues at coordinate 2,126 of JBDTWL010000006.1, forward strand.
CGTTACTTTTTTTTATTGCTGTTTCTGTACCCGTTTCAGCTCAAAAACACAACAGGCTGATCAAAGGGATGTATTTTCAATGGGGATATAATACTGAATGGTATACAAAAAGTAACATTCATTTTACAATGCCCAATGGAACAAATTTCACCTTGCATCATGCTGTAGCCCACGATCGGCCTGATCTTGATGCTGTATATAAAAAGCCAAAAGACATTTCCATTCCTCAATATAATTATCGCATTGGCTTTTATTTAAATAAATCCCGTTCCAAAGCCATTGAAATAAATTTTGATCACGCAAAATATATTGTTACAGACTGGCAACGGGTTGCTATTACAGGCAATATTGAGGGCAAACCAGTGAACAGGGATACCATCCTCGATCCCGGAACATTTTTACACTTTGAACATACTGATGGCGCAAACTGGCTTCACATCAATTACGTGCGGCAGCAAACACTACTGATGACAAAGAATAATAAACACCCGTTGATCAATTTTATATGGAAAGCGGGAGCAGGTATCAATATTCCACGAACAGATTTTACCTGGCATGGTGACAGGCTGAACAATGACTTTCATGTGGCCGGGTATAATATAAGCGCAGAAGCAGGTGCCAGGATATACCCACTTAAAAAATTCTTCTTTGAATTTACAGGTAAAACAGGCTTTGTAAAATATTTAAATGCTTTGTCCAATGACAATGCAATAAAAGGTATTCGTGCCAGGCATAGTTTTGGATATTTTGAATTGATCGGCCTGGTCGGTTATGATATTAACTTTTAAACTTATCAACTAAATCATTAAAGCCCTGCAATCTGATGCAGGGCTTTTGTATTTTTATAAAAAAAATATCATGATGGCAACTGTTGTTCAGCATTTTTTTTCACAACCTACATTTATAAGATAAATGAGTTTAGCAGCAAAGCATAGCTCATTTATAAAACGATCCGCCAATGATCTTGGTTTTGATTATTGCGGTATCTCTAAAGCAGTTTTTTTAAATGAAGATGCAAGGCGATTAGAATCCTGGCTTCAAAAAGGCATGCATGGGAATATGCAATACATGGAAAATTATTTTGACCTGAGGGTGGATCCCGCAAAACTGGTTCCCGGTGCCAGGTCTGTGGTCACATTGTTATTGAATTATTTTCCCGAAGTAAAACAAACTATATCATCACCCAAAATTGCAAAATATGCTTATGGAAACGATTATCATGATGTGATCAGGAGCAAGTTGAAAACACTGATAGAATTGATAAGGTCAGAAGCCGGGGAAGTAAATGGCCGTGGATTTGTGGACAGTGCCCCGGTACTGGAAAGAACCTGGGCACAAAAGAGCGGGCTTGGCTGGATCGGCAAAAATGGCAACCTGATAAATAAACAACAAGGCTCTTATTTTTTTATTGCCACGCTGATCATAGATATGGTACTGGATTATGATGATGTATTTGTAAAAGATTATTGCGGAACCTGTACCAGGTGCATCGATAGTTGTCCCACAGACGCCATACTTCCGGATAAAGTAGTTGACGGCAGCAAATGTATTTCCTATTTTACGATTGAATTAAAGGATGCACTGATACCGGAAAATATGAAAGGGCAATTCGATCATTGGTTATTCGGCTGTGATGTGTGCCAGGATGTGTGCCCGTGGAACAGGTTTTCAAGGCCAACCAGTGAGACCAAATTCACACCCATCCCTGAAATATTGAATTTCAGCACGGCAGATTGGGAAGCGCTTACCGAAGAAAGCTTTAAGATCATCTTCCATGATTCAGCTATTAAAAGAACAAAATACAAAGGCATCAAAAGAAATCTTCAATTCATACAAAAATGATGAATCCTAATATTAACAGGCTGGCGGGCATTGCTCAAAAAGATACACGACTTATCATTGGATTAATGAGTGGCACATCGCTTGACGGTTTGGATATAGCTTTGTGTGAAATAAAGGGATCCGGTTTTGACACAAGCCTTTCTATGAAAAAATTCACTACCGTATCCTACGATGAAGATCTCAAAAACGAGGTAAGACAGGTGTTTTCAAAGAAGAATATTGACCTGCAAAAACTTTGCTTATTGAATGAATGGATCGGGTCAAAGCATGCTGTAATTGTAAATGAATGTTTACAAAGCTGGGAAGTAAAAAATTCAGACATAGACCTTATTGCAAGTCATGGGCAAACCATCTACCATGCGCCTAAAACCCTGCACCGCCAGGAAAAATTTGGTAATGCAACATTACAGATAGGCGATGGCGATCATATTTCAGTACAAACCGGTATTATAACGATCAGCGATTTCCGGCAAAAACATATTGCTGCCGGTGCTGAGGGCGCCCCCCTGGCTGTTTACGGAGACTACCTGCTTTTTAGCAAAAAAGGAGAAGACCGTATATTATTGAATATTGGGGGCATCTCAAATTTTACCTGGTTGCCCGGCAACCTCGATATCAATGAAATATTCAGTACGGATACCGGTCCGGGTAACACGATAATGGATGCTTTGATTCAAAAACATTTCCAGGGTAAATATTTTGACGAAGAGGCAAACATTGCAAAACGAGGATCGGTCAATGAGAATTTATTAATTGCTTTAAAAGAAAATGATTTCTTCTCCGCCAGTTTTCCAAAAACAACAGGGCCTGAATTATTTAACCTGGATTACCTCGAGGATGCTAAAAAAAGATCAGGCACTATGACCATAACAGTTGAAGAAAGCATGAGCACGCTTAATAAATTCTCTGCAGATATGATCGCTGATTCAATAAAGAAATGTATAAAAAACAAAACAGGTATTAAGGTATTCAGCAGCGGAGGCGGTATGCACAATCCATTATTGATGCAGCATTTAAAAGAACAGCTGACCAATTGTTCTTTTGAAACATCCGGATCTTTGGGCATTGATCCCGATGCAAAAGAAGCTGTATTATTTGCTGTACTGGCCAATGAATGTATTTGTGGAGATCCTGATTCCTTTGGTAAAGGAACGAAGAACATGCCTGCAATATCGATGGGGAAGATCAGTTTTCCTTTTTAGTTTGATGATCTTCCTTCAATTATCTCTTTGAGGTTGTTAAGTGCCGATTCATAGCCGGGCCCTGTCATTTTATCTATGAATATCCCCGAAAATTTTTCCCAGGGATACCATTTTAATTTTGTGAATACCCTCCATTCAACCTGGACATTATTGCTATCCTTTAATGTACTGATCGAAATTATATTAATTACATCATTTTCACCCTCACGCAATAAAGATGCCTTTAACTGGTCAGGTAAAGCTTCCGTGACCATCAGCCTGTTTGTTCTGCCTTTGGCGGTCCATTCAGCATAAGCATTTGCACCGGATGATGGCTCACTGAAATGCATGGCCGCACTGTCCTGCATAAAAACAGGGTGCCAATGCTTCCAGTTTTGCAGGTCAGCGATCTCTGCAAAGACCTGTGCATGCCTGGCATGTATAACTGCAGTTCTCATTGTGATAACCCTTGATGGTATAAGCAAAGAGAACAATGTTACTACTATGAACAGACCGGTGATCGCCAGTATAAATCCTTTTAATAATCTCATGCGCTTATTCCCATTTAAATACTTTAATAGCCACAATATATACAGCAAGCCCCCATAATAAAAGAACGCCGATCTCCCATCTTACATCCCAAAGATTTTGCCCTTCAAAAGCCACAGCACGCATGGCAGTATTCAAATGTGTCAAAGGCAAAGCTTTGGAAATAGGTTGCAGCCATTTTGGAAAAGCTTCCACTGAAAAGAAAGTGCCTCCCAATAAGAATTGCGGCAGCGTTATCAGGTTTGCAAAGGGAGGAATGGTGCTGTCATTCTTGGCAAGGCCACTGACAATGAAACCAAAACCCATGAAAACGAGCAATCCAATGAAGCTAAGTACCAGCATTTCCAAAACAGTTTGAAAACCTTTAACCAGTGTAAAATCAAACAGGTAATGCCCGACTAAAATGATAACGATCGCTGTGATCATTTGAAATATTACTCGGCTAAGTCCTTCTCCCAATACGATATAAGTGCGGCTGACCGGTGTAGCAAAAAATCTTTTTAATACCAGTGTACTCCGTAAATTAAAGAACATAAATGCCACGCCGAATACTCCTGAACTTAGTAAAGAGAATCCTAACTGCCCGGGGAGGATAAAGTCAATGGTCTTATACTCCCGCACGGTTTCAATGTCTTTATCTTTATCAAAAACCAGCATTGCAAAAGTGGGCCTGTTGGCAAATACTGCATTGTTGATCTTATTGACGATCGCATCCAATACAGGCAAGACCTGGGGCCATTTATCATTACTGGCATTGGAGCTTTTCAAGGTATAAATGTATGCCGGTGATGGCTGATTGGTTTTTGTGATCGTTAACACTCCCGCTATCCTTCCTTTAATAATGTTTTTCCTTAATTCAACATCATTTGCAAACGAAACTATCCTGATCCTGTTACTGGCCTTAATTGAATCATATAATGTATTGGTTGTATCACTTCCTTTCTCAATGGCGATTTTGTAAACGGGCACACCGTCACTATTGCCGATAAAGCCAAATACCAAAATAAAAATGAACGGGAATACAAAACTAAAGACCACAGCTGAAGGGCTTCGCATGATGGCCGTTAAACTTGCTTTCGTGATGGCCCACATGGCCCTTACCTGGCTATATTTCATTGCTGGTTTATTTTGGTGTAAAGCTATTATAAAAAATTTAAAAAGAATTTGGAAAATACGACAAATGTCGTTAAATTGTGGACAAATGTCGGATAATGAAAAATTTAAAAAGAACAGCAGGGAAATCAAATACCAAAAAAGAGGGTTCTCCAAATAAGCTGAATGATCCCATGTCGCAGTATAAATCTATTAAAATTATTCCGCAGGTAAAGGATTTTACCTATGAAGAATTTAAAAAAACGGCTGATAAAGTCCCTTTCACACACGCAGAGTGGGCCGCTATACTGCATGTTAGTGAAAGAACGCTTCAACGCTATGCAAAAACCAATGGCAAGTTTGCCCCCATTAATGCAGAACGGTTCCACCAGATAAACCATGTACTGGCAAGAGGGAAAAAGGTTTTGGGTAAAACTGCCTGGTTCTATGATTGGATCCATTCTAACCCACCCACACTGGAGGGCGATCTTTCTTTTAATTCACTTACTACATTTGATGGTATACAGAAAATACTTACCCAGTTGGGAAGAATCGAACACGGTATCTTAGCATGATCATTTACAGACTAACCAACGGCGATCATATAAATGACCTAACGGGCACTGGCTCTAAATTGTATGGTGGCAGGTGGAATTCTGTTGGGCTGCACGCCATCTACACAACAGAAAATATTTCTTTAGCCATTTTAGAGATCCTGGTTCATGTAAAAAAATACAAATGCCCTTTAGACTATCATTTACTTACTATAAATATTCCTGACAGCATTAAACCAATAGCCATCAGTACAGAAAAATTAAAAAAGAACTGGAAGGATGATCCTGCTTATTCCCAATTCATGGGAGATGAATTCTTAAAAACAAAGCAGTCATTGGTTTTAAAAGTACCTTCCGTAATAGTAGAACAGGAAAACAATTTCATTTTGAACCCTGTGCATGCTGATGCAACCAGGATGAAAATTATTTCAAGCAGGCTTTTTGAATTCGATAAACGACTTTACCTGACAAATGAATAGAACCTATCTCCTGCTTGGCAGCAATATGGGCAATAGCCGAAAGCAATTATCCAATGCCATTTTGAATATTGAAAAAAAGATTGGCAGGATCGTACGAAGGTCAGGGCTTTATCAGACAGCTGCCTGGGGGAAAACAGATCAACCGGATTTTTTAAACCAGGTGGTTATTGTTGAAACTAATTTTACGGCATCACAAGCGATGCAAGCCATCCTTGATATTGAAAGAACTATGGGAAGGGTAAGGACTGTAAAGAATGCTCCCCGTGTCATTGATATCGATATATTATTTTTCGGAAAACAAATAATCAACGAGAAACAACTCGTGATACCCCACCCCGCAATTCAATTAAGAAGATTTGTACTTGTACCACTCAATGAACTTTCGCCTAATTTTATTCACCCTGTTCTAAAGAATACAAACCATCAACTACTTTTAAAATGCCCCGATAAACTGGCTGTGAAAAAAATTTAATTGCATTAATAAGGTTTCCTCTTATTTTGCAGCTGTAATGAAGTACAATTTTGTAACAATCGAAGGAAATATCGGCGCCGGCAAAACAACCCTAGCTAACTTACTGAGTAAACACTACCAGGCAAGGCTTATATTGGAAGAGTTCGCTGAAAACCCTTTCCTGCCTAAATTTTATGAAAGCCCGGAACAATATGCTTTCCCGCTGGAATTATTTTTCATGGCTGAACGCTATAAACAGCTGAAAGATCTTTTACAAACAAAAGACCTGTTTCAGTCCATTACCATCTCTGATTATCTTTTTACCAAGTGCCTGTTATTTGCGAAGGTCAATTTACCGGATGAGGAATTCAGGCTGTACCAAAAACTGTTTGACATCATCAATCAACAGATCATACAACCGGAGATATTGATATACCTGCATTCCCCCGTAAATAAATTACAGGAAAACATAAAAAAACGAAATCGCTCCTATGAGCAGTCCATACCCAATGACTATTTGTTCTCCTTGCAGGAAACATATACAGCTTACATTAAACATCACAATATAAAAACTCTTTATGTAGATGCGGCAAATGCAGATTTCCTGGGAAAGGAAGCCCATTTAAAAACCATAATTGATGCATTGGATAAAGAATATGATGAAGGGCAACATTATATCAGCCTCCCTTAATCATTTTGGAACAAATGAATTTATATTTGTAAAAACTTAGATCAATTTTTGTCCCCAACAACTGCAAATAAAAATCCTTACGCAGCATTAAAGATCCCCGAGTTCAAAAACTTTATCGCAGGCCGTTGCATTTATATCATGGGTTTGCGAATGACAGGAACCGTTATTGGCTGGTGGATCTATTTACTCACCAACAGTAAACTTGCGCTGGGTTTTGTAGGCCTTGCTGAAGTGATCCCTGCGCTTTCACTTGCACTGTATGCCGGCCACCATATTGATATAAATGAAAAAAGGAAATTGCTATTGCGTTGTGTACTGGGATATACCATTTGTATCGTCCTGCTAATTTTGCTGTCAACTAACTATACTGCTTTACATTTACATCACTGGACGATCGCTGTTTTAATTTGTGCAGTGATCGGTGTAACAGGTGCTATCAGGGCGTTTTCAGGTCCAACTTTCTCTGCCATGATCTCGCAGATCGTACCAAAAGAAATGTTACCTACAGCGGCGTCTATCAGTTCTGCTACCTGGTTAATAGCTTCTATCTGCGGTCATGCAACAGCGGGTTTCCTGATCGCACTACTGGGCATCAATAAAAGTTTCTTTGTCATTTTATTAATGGTACTCGGTGGATATTTTTTTCTCCGCAAACTTTCCGTTAAACCCGTTTTGGTCAGCGCAGCAACAAAAACATGGCAAAGCGTGAAAGAAGGATTGAGCTATGTATTTAAAACCAAAGAGATCCTGGGCGCTTTATCACTTGACCTTTTTGCAGTATTATTCGGCGGGGCAGTTGCATTGGTACCCGTTTTTGCAAAGGACATATTAAATATCGGGCCCATTGGCTTTGGCTGGCTAAATGCTGCTGCAGATATGGGGTCAATTATAACTGTCACCACCCTAACTATCAGGCCACTCCAGCGCAGCCAGGGCCGTATCTTGTTTTTTGCGGTCGCAGGATTTGGATTGTGCATTATTCTTTTTGCGATATCAAAATTATTCTGGCTGTCATTTGCAGCATTGCTAATGAGTGGTTGCATGGATGGAGTAAGCGTGATCGTTCGAAGCACCATTTTACAATTAAAAACACCGGATGCATTGCGGGGCCGCGTAATGTCGGTGAACAGCATGTTCATAAATTCCTCCAATGAACTGGGACAATTTGAAAGTGGTGTTGCTGCTAAACTAATGGGCACCGTAACTTCAGTCATATTCGGCGGATGCATGACCATCGGGGTAGTGATCTTTACCTGGTTCAAAGCACCTTCTTTGAGAAAGATGGAGTATTGACACAAGTTGCCAGGCCACTGTAGTGACCTGACAACTGAATAGCAAATTATTTGTTATTGGTTTATTAGGGGCAAAAACTGTAACTTAATACTCCAAAAAAACATGTTATGCAACGCAGAAATTTTCTCCGCAACACCGGGCTTACCCTGGCAAGCCTTCCTTTTTTAAACAAAGAATCATTAGCAGCTTTTCTTGCAGACCCTGCCTGGAAAATAAAAATGCTTACAGATGATATTGGAGTATTTACAGAAAAAGGCGGTACTATCTTATTCATGTTGAATAAAGAAGGTACCATCGTGGTTGACGCCCAGTTTCCCGATTCAGCGCAGCATTTAATAGATGAATTAAAAACAAAGACGGAAAAGCCTTATAGGTTACTTATCAATACACATCATCACGGCGACCATACTGCAGGCAATATCGCATTCAAAGACCTGGTACAACATGTACTGGCACATACAAACAGCAAATCAAACCAGCAAAATGTTGCAGTGAAACAAAAAACTGAAGACAAACAATTATATCCTGACCAGGTATACACAGATACCTGGTGCGAAACGATAGGTAAAGAAAAAATTTGCCTTCATTATTTCGGGGCCGGCCATACAAATGGTGATAGCCTTGTCCATTTCCAAAGTTCCAATATCGTACACATGGGCGACCTGGTCTTCAACCGCCGCCATCCATTCATAGATAAAACTGCAGGTGCGGAAATTGGCAACTGGATAAAATTACTCGACAAAGCGATCAGTACTTTTGATAAGAAAACACAATATGTGTGCGGGCATGCCGGGGAAGGCTACGATATCACCATCAAAGCAGATGACCTGAAGGCATTTGGCGATTACCTTGGTAATGTACTGAAATTCGTAGGTGATGAAATAAAAGCAGGAAAGACAAGAGAAGATATATTAAAAGCAACTGAGATCCCCGGTTCACCAGAATGGAAGGGCACCGGTATTGATCGCCCGCTGACGGCAGCTTACCAGGAACTGGCAACCTGATGATCATTTCTGTTCACCTGTTAATTTTTCCAGCACATAATAGGTAATTGGACAGAATGTTGAATTCTTTAAAGTGATCGCTGGCCGTTTAAGGATCACATCTTCATCTGTGTATGGAAAACGTGCACAGTCTGACGGTCTCACTTCATAGATCCCGCAATAATTATCCTCCCCCAAAAAGGGGCATGGCTTAGTTTTTACCACGTAATCTCCTTCATGATCCAATACCAGGTATTTTTCAATGAATTCACCCTCTTTCATTTTTACGTGTTTGGCGATCCTTTTCAGGTCGGGGGTTTTGAAACGGGGCGAATAATTTTTGCAGCAGGCAGCACATTCCAGGCAATTGATATTGCTGAATGCTTCCTCATGCAGGTCGGGCAATTGTTTTAATACCTTATTCTTATCAGCTCTTTGCAGGAACTGCTTGTATTTTTTCTGGTTATCCGCTGATCTTTTTTGCCAATTCGCAAGGATCTTGTCACTCATTTGGAAGGGGAAACATGGTGATTTTGCCACAGTTTTCCACAGGACAAAACTAATGAAACTTATCAGTAATGAAATGTTGCCGGCTTACCGTAAATTTGCGGCAATTTAATAATAGCATTAACTGCATCATTGAGTGTTCCTTGCTGCTGCAAAAGCACCAGGGAGCCCCCGCCAGGGCGGGAACGATGTTGAGTAATGATCAATAGCAGGTTAAATAAAAATTATATGAATCTTTTTGAAGAACAACAGCATGATTTTGCCAACAGGCATATTGGAACCAACAATGACCATGATACAAAGGAAATGCTGAAAGTGATCGGTGTTGAATCGGTTGAAGAACTTATAAGCAAAACCGTTCCCTCCTCTATCCGTTTAAAAAATCCTTTAAAACTTCCCCCGTCACAAAGTGAGTTTGAATACCTGTCGGAACTGAAAAAAATTGGATCAAAGAATAAGGTTTTCAAATCCTATATCGGGCAGGGATTTTACAATACCATTACGCCAAGTGTGATTTTGAGGAATGTATTTGAAAACCCGGGATGGTACACACAATACACGCCTTACCAGGCAGAGATATCGCAGGGGCGATTGGAAAGCCTGCTGAATTACCAGACCATGGTTTGTGACCTTACCGGCCTGGAATTGGCCAATGCAAGTTTACTGGACGAGGCTACAGCTGCTGCAGAAGCAATGGCCATGTTGTTCCATCACAAAAACAAAACGGATGAAATTGCTGCACCAAAGTTCTTTGTGGACAAATATGTTTTTGAGCAAACCAAAGCTGTATTGTTGACAAGGGCAACCCCGATCGGTATTGAATTGGTTGATGGTGATTTTGCATCTGCCAGCCTGGATGAATCATATTTTGGTGCTATTGTTCAATACCCTAACAGCATTGGTTCGGTTGATGATCACCGTGAGTTCATCAATAAAGTACATGCCATTAATGGTTACATTGTAATGGCAACAGACCTGCTTGCCCTAACCGTATTAACATCACCGGGTGAGCTGGGAGCAGATGTTGCGATCGGGTCTGCACAAAGATTCGGCGTGCCATTGGGCTACGGCGGCCCCCATGCTGCATTCTTTGCAACAAAAGATGAATTCAAACGTGGCATCCCCGGCCGCATCATTGGCGTAAGCATCGATGCACAGAATAACCGTGCCTTACGCATGGCTTTACAAACCAGGGAGCAGCACATTAAAAGAGAAAAAGCAACATCTAATATTTGTACTGCACAGGCCTTGCTTGCAAATATGGCTGCTATGTATGCAGTTTATCACGGGCCTGAAGGATTGAAGAAAATTGCACAACGCATTCATATTGTTACAGCAGCTATTGCCACTGCTTTTGAAAAAGCAGGTATAAAATTATTGAATGAACATTTCTTTGATACCCTGACCTTTAAAGTAACGGATGTAGCTAAATTCAAAAAAATTGCTGAAGACAATAAGACCAATTTCCATTATAACAGCAATGGCAGTGTTAGTTTATCCATTGATGAGGTTGCATCAAATGATATCAATGAAACCGCAAAGAATCTTTCAACGATCATTAAGCAAGCTGAATCAAAAGATATCTCATTGTTCTATGATGAAACAGATGCATTGTTTGGCAAATGGAGTTCTTTGAAAAGAACTTCTACTTTCCTTACGCATCCTGTTTTTAATACACATCACAGCGAGAGCCAGATGATGCGTTATATCAAATCGCTTGAGAATAAAGACCTGAGTTTAAATACTTCTATGATCTCTTTAGGAAGCTGCACGATGAAATTAAATGCAGCAACTGAATTGATCCCGGTAAGCTGGCCGGAGTTCGGCGGCATTCATCCTTTTGCTCCTGCATCACAGACCAAAGGATACCAATATATCATTTCCAGGCTGGAAGATTATTTGTGTAAGATAACAGGCTTCACTGCATGTTCCTTACAACCCAATAGTGGCGCACAAGGTGAGTATGCAGGCTTGCTCACCATCAGGGCCTATCATGCTGACAGGAAGGAGGCGCACAGGAATGTAGTGCTGATCCCTATCTCCGCACATGGCACCAATCCTGCCAGTGCGATCATGGCCGGGATGAAGGTTGTTGTAGTTAAAAGTGATGAAGAAGGGCATATTGATATGAGCGACCTCAAATTAAAAGCAACAGAACATAAAAATGATCTTGCCGGCTTAATGGTAACCTACCCAAGTACGCATGGTGTGTTTGAAGAAAGCATTAAAAAGGTATGTAAGATCATTCACGATCATGGCGGGTTGGTGTATATGGATGGCGCCAATATGAATGCACAGGTTGGCTTAACCAGCCCGGGAATGATCGGGGCCGATGTTTGCCATTTGAATTTGCACAAGACTTTTGCAATACCACATGGTGGCGGTGGCCCGGGAGTTGGGCCGATCTGCGTTAACAATAAATTAAAACCTTATTTGCCCGGGCATAATGTAAAAGATACTTTACAATTGCCGGGTTCTGCCATCACTGCTGTTTCAGCTGCACCTTACGGCAGTGCAAGTATTTTATTGATAAGTTATGCCTACATAAGAATGCTGGGCGTTGATGGTGTGAAAAGGTCCACGGAATATGCTATCCTGAATGCCAATTACATGAAATCAAGGCTGGAGGATTATTATAAGATCTTATATACCGGTTCAAATGGCTATTGTGCACATGAATTTATTGTTGAACTGAGGCCTTTTAAAATATCTGCAGGTATTGAAGCCGAAGATGTTGCCAAGAGGTTAATGGATTATGGGTTCCATGCCCCGACAATGAGTTTCCCCGTACCGGGTACCATTATGATCGAGCCTACAGAAAGCGAGGACAAGGCAGAGCTCGATAGGTTCTGTGAAGCGCTTATCAGCATTTACAATGAGATAAAAGCTATTGAATCCGGAAGGGCAGATAAGACCGACAATGCTTTAAAAAATGCACCGCATACGCAGGATGTTATTTGTGCATCTGAATGGAATCATGCTTATACAAGACAGGAAGCCGCATTTCCACTGGCTTATACTACGAAAAATAAATTCTGGCCATCGATCGCACGAATCAATAATACGTTTGGTGACAGGAACCTGGTATGCACCTGCGAGCCTACCAGTAGTTTCGCAGAAGAGTCTTGATATTAGGTCCGGGAGTTTAGAAAGCTTAAGTGATATTCTTAATAAAAAAAGTTCAGCATAAAATGCTGAACTTTTTTTATTGATCTTATAACAATCATATTAAATTATTGTTCCTTTGCCATCGTTAATCTCGTAAACTCAGAGCCGCTGAAAATTTTGGATAATTTACTGTCATTTGTCTTTTTCCATTCAGGGATCTTCACTTCAGAAACTATTCTCCAGAAATTTTTTGATTTCAGATCTTCATAATCATTTGATTTTACGAAGATACCAATCATAGTGTTCCTTTTTTTAAACTCAATTTTTACTGCTTTCTTTTCCAAATGTGCAGGCTCTAAAAATTTAGTTATCATGTCATTTATCATGTGCAAATTTCTTGCAAATGTAACGTAATTGCGGCTTACATGGGGATTTAGTTTTCCACTAATGCACATTGGCTTAAACAAGTTCTTATATTCTGTAGCAGAAAGCATTGATATTCATACCGGCCCCTACAGACGCAAACAACACCAGGTCACCGGGTTCTAATGAATGTTCATCCATCCTGTTTTTTCTAACACTATCGAAAAGCGTAGGCACTGTAGCTACGGAACTGTTCCCTAATTTATGGATGCTCATTGGCATGATCCCTTCGGGCATTATATCGAGGTTGTACAATTTATACAATGATTTGATGATGCTTTCGTCCATTTTTTCATTTGCTTGGTGGAGGAATACTTTTTTAAGGTCTTTGATGTCAACAGAGGCCTTGTCGAGGCATTCCTTCATGGCCATGGGCACATATTTTAGTGCATATTCATACACTTTCCTGCCTTTCATTTTAATATACCGGATACGGGGATCGGCATCTGGATGATAAGATTTGCCAAAATAGAGATAATCCACTTCATCAATGGAATGTGCTATAGCTGCCGTTGCCAGGATACCTGTATTTGTGATGACCGTATCTTTTGCTTCCAAAACACAGGCCCCTGCCCCATCTGAAAAGATCATACTATCCCTGTCGTATTCATCCAAAACACGTGACAAGGTCTCTGTTCCTATTACCAGGCATTTTTTGGCCACACCGGCTTTAAAGTAGGCATCAGCCTGTATCACCCCTTGTATCCATCCCGGGCAACCAAATAATATATCATAAGGAATACAAAAAGGATTTCTGATATCCAGCGCGTGCTTTACTCGGGAAGCCAATGCAGGTACCACATCCATTTGGATCGTATGCTTGATCACATTTCCAAAATTATGTGCCACAATGATCTGGTCCAGGGTCTCGGGGTCGCAACCGGCATCTTCAATAGCAATCCGGGCGGCAATGACAGCCATACCCGAGGCATTCATATCTTCCGCTGCATACCTTCTTTCTTCAATACCAGTTATTTGCCTGAATTTATCAACCACCTGCTCCGGATCGGTTTTTATTGGGACGTTGTCCTCCCCGTAAAAATTATGTACCGCAAAATCCTTGTTTTTTTTAATTACAGTTGGAATATAACTACCTGTGCCTGTAATAACGGTCTTTATAGATTGCATTAATATTATTATTTTGGTCGGGTAATTAGTTCTCTCTGGTATATATTAACCCCTCATTTTTCATATACCAGCATGAGCCCTGGAAATACAAGCAAATTTACAAAAAGGGTACCCATTTTTGAAGAAATTAAATTCATTTCCATTATTAAACTATAAACCCTTACCTTTGCGCTTTATTAATACAATACAAACTAAAAAATGGACACTAAAAATCAAGGCACCGTAAAGTTTTTCAATTCTGAAAAAGGTTTCGGTTTTATTAAGCACGACGAATCTGACAAAGAAACTTTTGTACATGTAAGCGGCTTAATTAATGACATTAAAGAAGGCGACAAAGTAGAATTTGAGCTTCAGAATGGCAAAAAAGGAATGAATGCTGTTAATGTAACAGTTATTGGATAAATTAAAGTCATTTAAACTTCTAAGGGTTATTGTGTAAAAACAATAACCCATTTTTTTATCCCGGAATTTTCAGTTTATTTTTACAGTCAAATTAAAAATATACCAGATGAGAACTGTTTTCTTATTATTATCTATGGCCCTTGCTTTGAATTCTTTCAGCCAGAAGAACAATGCACCGGTAGTTTTAACCAAAGGGCAGAAATTTACTGTACATACAACAAGCACACAGGAGGCAGATATGGGAATTGGAATGGATATGAAAAACAACACATCTTCCCAGAATAATTTTTATGTAATTGATATAAGTGATAAAAATTACACTGTGAGCAGTACATTGACAGGGCTAAAGGTATCAATGGACTTTATGGGCCAGCAATCGACCTATGATTCAGATCTGAAAGAAGATAGTGCTTCTGAGATCGGAAAATCCATAAAAAACCTGAATATACCTGATACGGTGATCGTAAATAAATATACCGCATCTGTAAGCGCTGATAAAAAGGAAAGCATTGTTTCGAAAGACGATAGCGCAAACCCACTGGAAACATTATTTGAATCCATGGGGGATAACAGTACGGATGTTGCAATAACTGACGCCTTTTTCATTATACCTGCCGGGAAGAAAGTTGGTGATAGCTGGACCGATTCTTCTTCAACAAAAAGTCAGAAAACGGTGAGAACATGTACAATCACATCAGTTGAAAAAAATATTGCTACCATAAATGTGGTTGGGAAAGTAGAAAGTAATATACAGACAGAAGTACAATCATTACAGGTCAATATAGTTATGACCACTAAAACAAATAGCGAGATCATCCTGGATACCAGGACATCATTGGTTAGTAAACGCAGTACCAAAGCAGCTATAACCGGAAATTTAGACCTGATGGGGCAATCTGCTCCAATTACAGGCAAAGCAGCTACCGTTTCAATTTATGAATATTAACAGGCAGGATCAGAAAGAACTTTTAATTGCAGCAATAATTTTCCCGGAAGCATCGTCCTGGATATATAATACCACTTCGAAATCTTTATCATTGTACCCGGGAGGAATATTCAATGTAATGGCTGATGCACTACTGCTGACAGGATTGCTGTTAAGATCCCTTACCACATTATAGTTGATCAGTTTTAAACCCCTGTTCTCTCCTTTCAGGATATTTGTAAACACCTGCTTTTGAACCAATGCAGCCTGTAAGGTTAAATTCTTTAATATTTTATCGAGCTTATAATTCACTGAGATATTTTTCCCCGCTCTTTCGATCTTTTGTATAGATATCGCAATCACCGGTTTTTCCTTTACGGCATCAGTAATGGCTTCGGATATCATAGCTGCATCACTGCCCACGAATTCTTTTTCGCCATTAATTATTAATTGAGGCGTGTACACAGATGAATGATCAATGATCATTGCATAATCGCGCTGGCGACGGCTATATTTTGCTGAGCTAAAAGAATCTGTCCAGCCCAGCCTGTTCCAATAGTCAACATGAAATGCAAGTGGAATGATATGCTCATTGCGCCGGGCCGCATATTTCCCCAGTAAATTATCTGCCGCAGGGCAACTACTGCATCCCTGTGAAGTAAATAATTCCATAACCGCAAATCCCTCGTTACCAGTTCCGGGATAAAAAATTGTTGTTTTGGGTTTATTTTGAGATGCAGTGGTAAAGATCAATATCAGGCAAGTGATACTAAAAGCCGGGAATTGAAATTTTAATTGCTTCATGATCTTTATTAAATCTACGAAGTTCCTCTGCGCTGCGATCCAGTGCCCAGGTACATTAACTTTTTCTTTGTAATTGGTAATATCCTGTTGCGGTAACAAAACAAATAGCGCCTACGATGATCCATAAATTGAAAAAACCAAAACTATAGGCTATAAGGGCGCCTGCGCTGCTCCCTATGACCTGTGCAAGGCTCCATGCCATTGTATACATTCCCGCATATTGCCCGCGGTTCTCATCGGAACTAAGGCTAATGTAATAACTGTTCATAAAGGGCATACCTGTCATTTCCGCCACTGTTAATATCAACATAGATGACAAGGCGATCATGAATCCATTGCTAATGGGTAAGTTCAATATTAAATAAGCAATTCCCATTATCACGGACCCATAGCACATCAATAAAAGATAAGGCCTTCTGCCTTCCAGTTTAAACACGAGTACCATTTCCACAAGTGCGATCAATAAGCCGTTAACCGCCATGACCGATCCTATCCAGAATTCATTTAAATGCAATCCTTCCTTAAAATATATAGGCACTGTAGTAAATACCTGGAAAAAGCAGGTAGCAAACAACACGGTCAGGAGCAAAAATTGTAAGAATGCTTTATCACTGTAAGGTGTTACAGCTTTATTTTTTATTTCGGTATGACGGCCCAATGTTTTTTGTTGCGACAATGATACTACAGGTAAAATGATCAATAAAGAGATCGAAGCTGCTATACTCGTAAAACCATCCACCCAAAAAAGCAACTGGTAATTGAACGATGCCAGAAATCCTCCTAATGCAACTCCGATCCCCCACCCAATATTTATTGCAAGCCTGACCAGGGAATAGGATTGTGTCCTGTTTTTTGCCGTGCTGTAATGGGCAATAGAGGCGGCATTTGCAGGCCTGAAGGATTCGTTGACCATACTTAAAAAGAAGGTGCAGATGCAGATCGCTTCATAGCTACGCATCTGGCCAAGCACTATGAATAAAATGCCGCCAAAGAACAATGAAGTAAACTGGGTATAATAAAATCCGAATTTATCTGTGATCTTTCCACCAAAAAATGCACCCGTAACCGACCCGATCCCATAGATCGCCACAACGAACCCTCCTTGCTTTGTCGTGTAACCGAGGTGTTTGCAATACAAGGTCATAAATGCCAGCACCATGGTACCACTCCGGTTGATGAGCATCACGATACTTTGTAACCAGATACGCCGTGATAAACCACTGTATGCATTTTTATATAATTGAATTGCCGGCGCTATCATAAAGACGGAACATTATTTTACGATCATTGCAAAATTGTCGGATTTCGGTGTTGCTTCAAAGATATTTTTGATGACCGGTGGCGGCACGGTAAGTTTTCTTTTTTGGGTATCCATCCATGCTGCATCAATATTCATAGCGGCTGCAAGGGTTTTCCCGTTTTTCCATATTTCATGATCCATGCTCCACCTGGAAAAATCTGTTGTCATTTTAGATAACTTTAAATTGATGCTGATCTCATCGCCAAACTTTATTTCCTTTTTAAAAAAACATTCTTCCCTGAAAAGGATAGGTCCAACATGGTATTCCTTCATCAATTCGGGCGTTAAGCCATTCTCCACTAAAAAGGCCATCCTGCAAAAGGCTGCGAAATCGTAATATTTTGAATGGAGCACATGAAAATTGGGATCCAGGTCTGACCAGCGTATTTCTAATTCTACACTAAATGATTTCATTGAGATGGTTTTTGGTAAAAATAAAAAATCCTTTCCGCTTGCGGCGAAAAGGATCATTTCAAATATTATTATAAATTATTTATACAATATCTCATAGTATTCTTTCGCCATCCTGTTGCTGTCAAACTGCCAGCGAACATCCCTCATACCATTCTTAATGATCTGCCGCCAAACAGCGGGGTTGTCATAATACATGGGAAGGATCTGGTTCTCTAAGATCTCATACATTTTATCCAGGTCATATTGATCCTGTTCCTGTACATTCATCTTCTCATAATCCACCATTGGCACAACAAAACCATTGTTGCCATGATTAATGAATTCACAGATCCATCCGTCATTGGTGCTGAAGTTTACCGACCCGTTCATGGCTGCGGTCATACCGCTGGTTCCGCTTGCTTCCCGTGGTACACGTGGGTTGTTCAGCCATACATCTGAGGCTTGCTTGAGTCTTTTACTCAATGAAAGCTCGTACCCGATACAAACAGCTACGTTTTTATATTTTTTACTAAGGTTGACTAAGAAATTAAAATCGCTTATTGCAGGATAATCTACAGGATAAGGTTTCCCTGCCCAAATGATCTGCATGGGGTATTTTGTACTGCTAAGCAAGGCTTCAAAGCGTTCCTGGTTCCTTGTTATCAGTTCAGCTCTTTTATAACCGGCGAACCTGCGTGCCCAGACAATTGTGATAACATCAGGATCCAATAATTTCCCTGTCTGGTCTGCGACAATATCCATGGCCCGTTTTTTTAAAAATCTCTTACGGTCTACGAATGCGTCGATATTGTGATCATCAATAAAATTATATAATTGCTTATCGGCCCAATAATGCCAGTTCTGTGCGTTGGTTATTGATTTGATCTCGCAGATACCTTCATATTTGCTCCACATTTTTCGGCTTACTTCGCCGTGCAGCTGGCTTACCCCATTTGCAAGTTTTGCAAAACGCAATGCCGCCAATGAATGATTGAACAGGTTATCTTCTATGCCCGTTAGTTTTCTTACTTCTTCCAAAGGAATGCCGCAGAAATAACTCATCTTTTCGCATAGGAAGATATCATGCTTTTCATTACCGGCTTCTTCCGGTGTATGCGTTGTAAATACCAGTCTTTTTTTAACTTCCTCTTTACTGCCATATTTTTTATAAAGGTAAAAAGCTGCACTTACCGCATGTGCTTCGTTGAGGTGGTATAATTCAGGATTAAAATTAAGCTCATCGATCAACCTGGAACCCCCAACCCCCAATAAAATGAATTGAGCAACTTTTGTTGCAACGTTTGCATCGTATAAACGGTGTGTAATTGTTTGGGATACATAATCATTTTCCGGGAGATCGGTACTCAACAGGAATAGCGGCGCACTTTTAAAAGTTTCGGGATTTAAATAATAAACTTTTACCCAAACCGGGTTTTCATGTATATCTATTTGAAATTTAATACCGGTGTCTTCCAGGAAATTATAGATCTTTTCATTCCATTGTACCTGCAATGTCTGGTCCTGATTTCTTGCCTGGTCGTAATATCCGTATTTCCATAAGATACCGATGCCTATCAGGTTCTGGCGTAATTCATATGCGCTGCGCAAATGAGAGCCACTTAAAAATCCAAGCCCGCCGCTGTAGATCTTTAATGGCTGGTGTACAGCGAATTCCATTGAAAAATAAGCGATGCGTTTATTGTAAGCGTAGTCAACAGGATACGGAACCTCAAACTGGGTAAAATTCATATTAGCCTTTTTTTTGGCTGCAATATAAAGCCGTTTTTTTTAATCACAGCGGGTTATACAGTATATGTGAAAAACTAAAAAAAAGTAAAAAATGTTCCGGTTTAGGTAAATAGAAAAATAATTTTTAGATTTGTCTAAATTTATTTTTTGATGAATCATACAGCCACCGAAGAAAATTATATCAAGGCCATCTATCATTTGCAGCATTTGCATGAAAAAGTGAGTACAACTCTGCTCTCTGCGGAAATGAACACAAGGCCCGCATCTGTAACGGATATGCTGAAAAAACTGCGTGCGAAAAGGATCGTTCATTACCAGCGGTACAAAGGCTTTACGCTAACAGACCTGGGCAATAAAACTGCACTGGTAGTTGTTCGAAAACACCGGCTCTGGGAATATTTCCTGGTAAATAAACTTGGATTTGAATGGGATGAAGTACACAATGTAGCCGAAGAACTGGAACACATTACAAGCAGTGAATTGATCATACGTTTGGATAATTTCCTGGGAAATCCTGCATTTGATCCACATGGAGACCCCATACCGGATTATAAAGGAAAGATCAGGACCATCAAACAGGCAAACCTGGCAGCTTTACCATTAAAAAAAACAGCATCGGTGAGTTCGGTAAAAAACCAAAGCCCGGAGATGCTTGACCTGCTCAATCATTTCCAGATAGGTATCGGAACCAGGCTAAAGGTCAATAAACGATTTGACTTTGACGGGTCAGTTGAAATTAAAATTGATAAACTTCCTGCAACCATCATCAGTAAACAGGTTGCACAAAATGTATTTTGTATAATATGAACAAGAAATTTGAAAAAAGTAAATCATTAAGTGAGGTACATGGCACTGTTGACACCACAGGCAAAGTAATGGGCTGGAAAAAGATATTCTCTTTCCTTGGGCCCGCATATTTAGTAAGTGTCGGCTATATGGACCCAGGAAACTGGGCAACGGACCTTGCCGGCGGAAGCAAGTACGGTTATGCCCTGATATGGGTCTTGCTGATGAGCAACCTGATGGCACTGCTGCTGCAGGGCTTATCAGCCAGGCTTGGTATTGTGCGGGGAAGGGACCTGGCACAGGCTAACAGGGAAGCTTACCCTAAGTACGTGAACTTCTTTTTATACCTGCTTGCAGAAATTGCCATAGCGGCCTGCGATCTTGCGGAAGTACTTGGAATGGCAATAGGTATACAGCTTTTAACAGGCCTGCCATTGATATGGGGAGTCAGTATTACCATTCTTGATACATTTTTACTCCTTTACCTTCAAAGGATGGGTATGCGGAAAATGGAAGCTTTTATCATCACGCTGGTAGGGGTGATCGCCATTGCATTCTTAATTGAAATAATATTGGCAAAACCTGTCCTGGGAGAAGTGGTGAAAGGATTTATCCCATCATTTCCAAATTCCGATGCTTTATACATCGGTATCGGCATCATTGGGGCAACAGTAATGCCCCATAATCTTTACCTCCATTCGGCGTTGGTACAGACCCGGAAGATCGACAGGACAGATAAAGGAATAAAGCTTGCTATAAAGTTCAACCGCATTGACAGCACCATTGCACTGAACCTGGCATTTTTTGTGAATGCAGCCATACTTGTTTTGGCAGCAGCAGTATTTTTTAACTCAGGTAATTCACAGGTGGCAGAGATAAAAGAAGCTCACCGGCTATTGCCCAGTTTTTTAGGAAACCTTGCTCCTATCCTGTTTGCAGTGGCATTGATCGCCGCAGGACAAAGCAGTACCATTACCGGTACGCTTGCAGGACAGATCATCATGGAAGGTTACTTAAGCCTACGTATCAATCCTTGGGTTAGAAGGCTCATTACACGATTGCTTGCGATCATCCCTG
Organism: Ferruginibacter sp.; assembly: GCA_040006715.1. Taxonomy (GTDB): domain Bacteria; phylum Bacteroidota; class Bacteroidia; order Chitinophagales; family Chitinophagaceae; genus Ferruginibacter. Next base: position 23,843 of record JBDTWL010000006.1, read on the forward strand.
CATTGATCGTTATATTGATCTATGGAGAAGAACGCGTAGATGCATTGTTGGTTCTTAGCCAGGTAATATTAAGCCTTCAACTTGGATTTGCCATTATTCCTTTGATACATTTTGTAAGTGATAAAAAAACAATGGGAAATTTTGCCATTAAACCTTTAACGAAAATTGCAGCCTGGCTTATAGCTTCTGTATTGATTTTCCTGAATTTAAAAATGCTTGTGAATGAAATAATGCCCATATTGGAACAGGGTAATATCATGCCAAAAATATTGTTGCTTTTAGCTGCATTGTTGTTTGGCGGTATTTTAATTTATATCATACTGCATCCATTTATCAATAAAAATAAAAAGGCAAAACAGATACTGGTTCATACAGCAGGTACGCATCTTACAGAAATGGATATACCTGAATACAAAAAAATTGCCATTGCTCTCGACTTCAGCGATAACGACAGTAAGATATTATCGTATGCAATGGGCCAGGGTAAAACAACAACCTCATACCTGTTACTCCATATAGTTGAAAGCGCCTCTGCAAAATTGCATGGAACAGAAAGTGATGATTATGAGACCAGGAAGGATATTGAAAGAATGGAAAGCTATGTGCAGCAATTAAAAGAAAAAGGACACCAGGTTTCAGGTGAGATCGGTTACCGTAACCGTATAAGGGAGATCGTGAGGATCGTAAAGGACAATAACGCTGATATGCTTGTAATAGGCGCCCATGGCCATACAGGGTTGAAAGACTTTATTTATGGTGAAACAGTAAATGCCGTGCGCCACGAATTAAAGATTCCTGTATTGGTTGTTACTTTGTAATGATCGCCATTTTATTGTCAATGAACTTATCCCATTTTTCCTGAAAGGCAGTTTCCTGCCCGTTACGGGTTTGTCCATCATAATCATCCTGCATTTTATTCATGGCATCAATACATTCATCATAAATGCGGGGAAGCAAACTATTATAATCTTTGGTTGTAATTATAGCACTTTGTATCTTATCAACGAAAATACAAGCAGCTATATAACTGATATCAAAATGGTGCTGCTCATGATTTAGGATATATGCTGTTGTCTTGCCTGGTTTTACCCATGACCTGTTCTTACTAAAAAAACAATACACTTTAATATTCAATTCTCCCTTCCCGGCGGAAGTTGTGACACTTGCACTATATCCAAACCCCGACATGGTGATCGCTGCAACTCGGCCATTTTCAGCGGGCACCTTTCCTTTAAAATCTTCCCACAACAATTTATTTTCCGGAGCATAATAGATCACTTCAGTTGCAGGCATGGATGTATGCTGGGTCCATTCCACTTTTGTTGTTAGTTGTGCAAATAGGCCAGTAGGCAATAAGAAACCAAAAATAAGTGGGAGGATCTTCATATTTCAACTATCATTTCTTAACTCAAAAGAAACATCATTATTGCAAATAAAATACTAAGGAGGGTACAATTACAAAAAGCTTAACAGGAGAACCTACTTACAAAGTCTTTGCTGTATTACCCGGACAAGCATATCTATATCCTGGTTTTCCATGCATTTAAAATGCTCCAATGGACATTTGTGATAACCTATCTTACTGCAAGGGCGGCAACGAAGGCCCCTGACTTCAATGTTGTCATATTGTAGAGTTGACCTGCTTCCGTAATATGGATACATTCCAAGCACCGGGCTTGTATTTCCCCATATGGAAATGATGGGTTTTTGCAGGGCTGCCGCAATATGCATCAACCCGGTATCATGTGATATGACCAATTTGGATTGTCTTACAAGGTCGGCCGATTCATTCAGGTTAAATTTGCCACAGGCGTTGTAAATCTTTATCGGATCAACAGAAGCGATCATTTCTGCTGCAATGAAATCATCCTTACCGCCGAGTAAGATAACAGGATGATCGATCTTATAACATAGCTCCTGTAATTTATGCACAGGCATTTTCTTTGTTTCATAAGTAGCACCGATCACAAGGCTTATAAAACCTGCCGAATGTGATGTAGGGATATCTGAATCGTTTACAATGTCCTTACCTGGAATAAAATAATCCAATCCCATTCCATCATCTTTGATACCAAGCGGAGCTGCCGTATCCAGGCTTCTCTGTGTTATATGAGCATCGGGCATGATATTGATATTGAGATTGGTGAGCAAGAATTTCTCAACATTCAATTTCCGGATAGAAGATGCTCTCTTTTTCAATGCCCGCTTGATCCTGAGGCTCCTGGCATTATTGTGCAGGTCGATCACATGATCATAATTTTCTTTTTTCAATTTTTCAATGAGTTCAGGAAGGTCATTGTCTAAATAAAAGAATGTATCAATATACGGGTTGGTGGCGGTAACGATCTTATAGCTGAGTTTTGTAACAAAATGTAATTCAACACCTGGTATTTGTTTTTTAATGCACCGAAATACGGGTGTGGTCAATACTATATCTCCAATAGATGAAAATCGTATGACCAATATCTTCGGCAATTTTGATAGCAGTTTTAAGATTCAATATAATTTAATTCCTTTCCGAATGTTTCATCGGTGAACCATGCTGCGATAACACTTACCAGCATAACAATGATCCCGGTTATCAATGCTGCATTTATATAACCGGTGTATGACTGCAATGCATTAAACAACAAAAGCATCAAGGGCAAAGAGCCCCTGACCATATTGGGTACTGTTGTAGCAGCAGTAGCTCTTAAATTGGTTCCAAACTGTTCTGCGGCCATTGTTATAAAGATCGCCCAAAATCCTGTACCAAAGCCCATCGCCGCACAAATGATATACATGGCCGTTGCAGAATTATTATAAGGGGAAAAATATGATGCTATAGCGATCGCTGTAAGAAAATAAAATATGAACAGGGCTTTTTTCCTGCTCCCAAGCCATTGGCTCAACAAGCCTGCCAGCACATCTGCAATGCAAATAGCTGCATAAGCGTACATAGTTGCTTTCCCGGGTATGATCTCATCTTTTATTCCGAATCGCTTACCGAATTCATTTGAAAAAACGATCAATATCCCGATCACATACCAGGTAGGCAAACCAATAAGGATGCTAAGGATAAATTTGCGGAACCTGTTTGCATTGTTAAAGAACATTCCAAAATTGCCACGATGAACATTCATTTCCTTCACGTCTTTATACATACCCGATTCAAAAACACTTATACGCAGAAACAACAAGCAAAATCCCAAGCCACCACCGATAAAATAGCAAACACGCCAATCAAAACTCTTCGAAATAAAATAAGCAACCACTGCGCCCGTGAGACCAATGCCTGCTACCAGTGAAGTCGCAACTCCTCTTTTCTCTTTATGAACGAGTTCAGATACAAGTGTTATGCCTGCTCCCAATTCACCCGCCAGGCCAATACCTGCAATAAATCTTGTCAGTGCATATTGACCTGTTGTCTGTACAAAACCGTTTGCAATATTGGCAACAGAATATAAAATGATGGAACCAAATAAAACACTTAGCCTTCCTTTTTTATCACCCATGATACCCCATATGATCCCGCCGATCAATAAACCCGTCATCTGGATACTGATAATGAATTCCCCGCCTTTCTTCACTTCTTCCGGGCCCAATCCCATGGAACGAAGGCTGGGCACACGAACTATATTAAAAAGAAGGAGGTCATAGATATCAACAAAATAACCCAACGCTGCCACCAGTACAGCAATATTAAAAATTGAGTTAACGGGTTTCTGCATGCAGGAAAAAATTATAAAGAAGTATGGGTTTTCTTTTTACCAAAAAATAATTTTATAAAGACAGGCGCTGTTGTTACCAACACGATCCCTATCACGATGATCTCAAGATGTTTTTCCAGGTCAATACCGAATTGTTTTTTAGTGAAGGCATTTAAATAATGGCCAATGAAAAGCATCGACACTACCCATGCCACACAACCAAGGATATTAAAAAAGCTGAATTTCTTTTTATCCATTTGTACGATACCTGCAACAATAGGCGCAAAGGTCCTCACAAAGGGAAGAAAACGGGCAAAAACGATCGCACCGCCGCCATGTTTGTCATAAAACTCTTTTGCCTGGTGTAAATATTTTTTCTTGAACAACCAACGGTCCCTCCAGTTAAACATTGCCGGGCCAACTTTCAGCCCGGTCATATACCCGACAGTATTTCCTAAAATACCTGCAATGGTACATAGTCCCGCAATGATCAGCAGGTTAAAAAGGTCAACTCCGGTATTAAGGGAAATGGAATCGACCAATGGAGTGCTTAATATACCCGCAACAAAAAGAAGTGAATCGCCGGGGAAAAAGAACCCTACAAATAAACCGGTTTCAGCAAAAATTATAAAAAGCAATAACCAGATCCCCCCATACAAAATATAGAACATAGGCGTTAAGAGGTCGGTCCAGGTAAATTCTTTGTCTAATATAACTTGCCGGTTAGCTCCAATGCTTTTAGGAGAAACAGTCTTTATTTTAAACCCTTTACCAATGATCGTGATCGAATCAATACCGGGATCGCTGATCGTAACATTCCCGGCCTTATCTGTAATATGATCAACGTTATTGATCTTTATTTTTGCGTTCTCTACCTGCTGCTTATATTGATTAATGAGGTTAAGTGTAAGGGAGTCCTGTGCATAGGAAATGGATGTTAATAATATAAAGTAGAGAAAAAAAACAAGTTGTTTCATAAATCTGTCTTAGTATCAGTAATTTATTGTCTCGGTAATTTAATTTGAATGTTCCAGCTCTCCTTCCCATTTACTAACCACGACAGTAGCAATACTATTGCCAACAACATTTGTTGCACTGCGTCCCATGTCCAATAACGGATCAATACCGATCAATAAAGCAATACCTGCTTCAGGAATATTAAAAGTAGCCAGCGTGCCGGCTATCACAACCAGTGATGCCCTTGGCACACCTGCAATTCCTTTGCTGGTAAGCATTAGCACAAGCAACATACTTATCTGCGTTGCAAAATCAAGGTGAATTCCAAAACTCTGTGCTATAAATATAGAGGCAAAAGTCATGTACATCATACTGCCATCCAGGTTAAATGAATAGCCGAGGGGTAATACAAAACTCACGATCTTATCCTTACAACCAAAGCGCTCGAGTTCCATCATTGTTTTTGGAAATGCGGCTTCACTGCTGGAAGTACTGAATGCAAGGAGTATGGGGTCCTTGATCCTTTGTAAAAGTGTAAATATCCTTTTCTTAATGAACAGGGATCCCGCAAAGATCAGTATGATCCAAAGCAGCGCCAATCCAAAATAAAATTCACCGATAAAGATCGAGTATGTCTTTAATATGCCCAATCCTTGTTTTGCAATGATCGCTGTCATGGCCCCAAATACGGCAACCGGGGCAAAATTCATGACATAGCCCGTGACCCTTAAAATAATATGGGCAACTGTATCCAAAGCTTTAATAACCGGTGCTGATATATGACCCAATGCTGCTGCGGCTACGCCAAAGAAAAGGGAAAAGACAACGATCTGCAATATCTCATTCTTTGCCATTGCATCTACAAAACTTGCAGGAAACACATGGTAGAAAAAATCCTTTATCGTAAGTGCAGCTTTGTCAATGCCAAGGTTGGCAACGCTGTCGGGTAATGGCAAATGCATAGAGCTCCCTGGTTGAAAAAAATTAACCAATACCATACCCAGTAATAAACTCATGAGTGAAGCTGATATAAACCACAACAGGGTCTTACCCCCTATCCTTCCAACCGCTTTTATATCTCCCAGTTTGGCCACACCTACAACCAGTGTAGTAAACACGAGTGGGGCAACGATCATTTTTATGAGCCTGATGAATATATCTGCCAGCAGGCTGAACCACTCTAATTTTTTATCCCTTGCTTTTAAGCTTTCGGATTTTTGCGCATCCACAAATTCTTTTTCCTTAAGCAGCGTTTTATAACCTGTACCTGCAGTATCAAGCAATAAGGCAATGCGGGTATTGATATTCTTAAGAGAATCTGTATAGGCAAGGAGTTCATCAACCCCGTTCGTATTAGTGCTATTATCCAGGATAGCCTTTTCTGCGGCTTTCTTTTTAACAGTAACTGTTTCCTTTAGCTTATTTAAAAACTGGAATGCAATGCTGTCTTTTGGCAATTCATACAGCTTCATTTTATCTCGCAATAATTTTTGTTGCGCTTCAGCATTCATGATACGGTTATTTTCCGTACCCACATATTGCTTGTTTAAGATGAACCCTGTGGCAATACCAACGATCAATGCAATTCCGATGTATAATGTAAGCCTGCTCTTTTTGGATTTCTCCTTGTGCATATGCAAAAATTAGTTTTGCAATATATGATTTAAAGCTTGTTGTGCACGAGGGGTGGGGAAAAATGTATCAATGGTTGCTGTAATAAAGATTTATTCCTTATTTTTCCGTTCTATTATTAATAAAAATCAAACAACTGTATGAGTTTATTTGTCAGAAAACCAATGGCGGCTTTGATGAACGAAGCCCAGGAAACAGGTAGTCATACCCTGAAAAGGACACTTGGCACATGGGGATTGATTGCATTAGGAATTGGCGCAATCATAGGTGCAGGTCTTTTTTCTATCACTGGCATGGCGGCAGCAAATCATGCGGGTCCGGCGATTACTTTATCTTTTGTTGTTGCAGCGTTGGGATGCCTTTTTGCCGGGTTATGCTATGCAGAATTTGCATCCATGATCCCTGTTGCAGGAAGTGCTTATACTTATTCTTATGCAACAATGGGTGAATTCATTGCATGGATCATCGGATGGGATCTCGTACTTGAATATGCTGTAGGTGCAGCTACGGTGGGTATCAGTTGGAGTAGGTACCTGGTTAGATTCCTGGAGGGCTTTGATATCCATCTTCCCGAAAGCCTGACAGTAGGTCCCTGGGATGGCGGTATCATTAACCTTCCGGCAGTTTTTATTATTGTATTGATGAGTTTATTATTAATTAAAGGAACAAAAGAAAGCGCTACGGTGAATGCGATCATAGTAAGTTTAAAGATTACCGTTGTGCTGATTTTTATTTTCCTGGGATGGAAATATATAAACAAGTCAAATTATACTCCTTATATACCGGATAATAGCGGCAAATTCGGAGATTTTGGATTCAGTGGCATCATTCGTGCGGCAGCAATTGTATTTTTTGCCTATATAGGTTTTGATGCTGTGAGTACAGCAGCGCAGGAAGCAAAAAATCCCAAACGCGATATGCCATGGGGAATTCTAGGTTCCCTGGCTATTTGTACAGTATTGTATATTCTCTTCGCACACGTAATGACCGGCGTTACCAGTTATACTACGTTTGCTGGTAAAGATGGAATTGCGCCTGTTGCAATAGCAATTGATCATATGGGAACAACAAATGCTGCAGGAGTTGTTACTCCAGATTATCCATGGCTAAACCGGGCAATCGTGGTTGCTATCCTTGCAGGTTATGCTTCTGTTATCCTGGTAATGCTGATGGGACAAACACGTGTATTCTTTAGCATGAGTAAGGATGGTTTGATACCAAGGATCTTTTCTACTGTTAACCCAAAAACACAAACACCTGCAAAAAGTAATTTGTTATTTATGCTTTTTGTGAGCTTGTTTGCCGCATTTGTACCTGCAAGAGTTGTAGGTGAAATGACAAGTATCGGAACACTTTTCGCATTTATATTAGTATGTATTGGTGTATGGGTAATGCGTAAAAAAATGCCTGAGTTACCAAGGGCATTTAAAACACCAATGGTGCCATTGGTTCCTATATTAGGAATAGGTGTATGTCTTTTTATGATGGTTTTCTTACCAATGGATACCTGGATACGTTTATTGGTGTGGATGCTTATTGGCATGGATATTTATCTTGTATATGGCGCTAAACACAGTAATTTGGGCAACGGAACCAACAATAGAAAGGGTATGAAGATAGCACGATACACAAGCCTGGCACTTTGTCTTTTACTGATCGTTGTAGGTTTCTTACACCAATATACAGTTGGATTTGAAGCTGATAGAACGCTGTTTTATATCTCACTTATTTTTGCAGGAATTCATTTGATTGTCTTTGGAAGGAAATTAGGTAGAGTTGAACCTGAGGTTTAATTAATTGTATTTATAATAAAAAATCCCGAAAATAATTTTCGGGATTTTTTATGTTATTTAAGTTATTCAATATTGATCTCATCCACAAAAATATGCGTGTCGCCTCCCGGGCTCTCGTGCCATTCAGGAAGCTTGCCATATTGAATGGCTTTTATTCTTACGTACCTTGCCTTTACGGGAATAAAGCTTGGTTCAATTTCCATTATCTGCGGTTCAAGATTTTCGATTTCAAGTAATTCTTTCCCGTCATACAATTTGCTGAAGCTCTTTCCATCTGTAGATGTCTCAATTATAATTTCTTTTGGCATCACGATCCAGGACCTGGTATCCTGTAAAAAACTCGTGAATATCTTTGAAACGGTTTTTATTTCTTTCAGATCGATAATTACATCCATATCTGCTTTCTGGTATCCCTGCCAGTCACCTTTGGACCAGTTCGTTGTACCGCGGATACCATCAATCAGCCCATCAGGACCTCCTCCGTCATACTGTTGTTCAAATTTAGTATTGAGCTGAACGGTCCAGTTGTGAGTCATCTTCCTGTATACTGCGGTAGTTACAAAACTTTTTACTCCTTTATCGCTGATAGCAATTGATTTTACAATAACTGATTTGCTAATGTTAAGCGCTGTTACATATTTTTTACTTTTTGCAGAAGGATCTGTACCATCCGTAGTATAATAAATATTCACATTCTTTTGAGCCGATGTGATCGTTACCTGTTTACTGTTCTTAAAAGGGATCGCCCCGCCATGTATAACGGGATTCATAACAATTTTTACAGCAGGTGCATCGGCGCTGATCAATGGCACAACAAATTTTTGTGAGAAAACTGTTGATGGTTTGTCTCCCATCATAAATGTTACCAGTCCGCCGTTGGCAATGTCATTGTGATTCAGGCAAGGAATCTCCCATTTTGTTGGCCGGAGAGAGGCCGTTGTGCTTAACAATGCACTCTGAATATAGAAGTTCTTATCACTCACTCCCGGCGAATTAATTACAAATGATTTATCATTCTCCAAATGTATTTCCGCCAGGCTGAATTGAGGGCTACCTATCATATAATTAGTTGATCCGGGTGTTACCGGGTAAAAACCCAATGCACTTAATACATACCAGGCACTCATTTGGCCACAATCTTCATTGCCAATAAGCCCATCAGGCGCGTTCTTATACATTTCAGTCATCACTTTGTGAATAAGTTCCTGCGTCTTGTATGCTTTACCGGTATAGTCGTATAAATAAATGATGTGGTGACTTGGCTCGTTGCCGTGGGCATATTGGCCTATCAATCCCGATATATCACTTTGGTCCCTGCCAGTTGTTCGTGATGGGGCACTGAAGAGTTTATCCAGTTTTTCCTCCAGTTTTTTTGCTCCACCGGTAAGTTGTAAATAACCGGCAATATCCTGCGGCATGTAAAAAGAATATTGCCAGCTATTGGCCTCTGTAAAATAATTATTGACTTCACGGGGATCAAATGGGTTTACCCAATCGCCGTTCTTTCTTGCCCGCATGAAACCGGTCTTCGTATCCAGCACATTTTTATAAAACTGTGCCCTTTTAGAATATTCATCGTAAGCAGCTTTGTTACCGGTCATTCCTGCAAATAGGGAAATGCACCAGTCATCGTATGCATACTCGAGTGTTTTGCTAACGCTTTCATGTTCATCACTTGCTTCTATCAGGCCGTTTTTTATGTAAGCCGGTAAACCCAGGTGATCCCATGTTGCACTTTTTTCCATTGCTTCTATTGCAAGTTTTGTATCAAAATCACTGATCCCTTTCATATAGGCATCGACGATAACAGGAACGCTGTGATAACCGATCATACAATCTGTTTCACAACTTGCCAGTTCCCATACCGGTAAACGGCCGCCTTGCTGGTATTGAGCCAAAAATGTTTTAATGTAATCCAGTGTACGTGCCCGGTCAATAATGGTATAAAGCGGGTGTGCCCCCCGGTAAGTATCCCATAGTGAAAAAACAGAATAATAGGTAAACCCTTCAGCAGTATGTATCTTATCATCCCTGCCCCGATACTGCCCATCCACATCCATGTTTATATTGGGTACAATTGCTGTATGATACAACGCCGTATAAAATATTTTCAGCTTATCTATATCTGTACTTTTCACTTCTATCTTTGCTAATTCGGCATCCCATTTTTTTGTTGCATTCGTTTTTACTTCCTCAAAATCCCATCCCGGCATTTCCCTTTCCAAATTTTTCTTTGCGCCTTCCACACTCACCGGGGATATAGCAACTTTTACATAAATATCTTTTGAAGCTGAAAGGTCAAATTGGAAATAAGCTTTGATATTTTTAGAAACAGAAGCCTTTAAGTTATCGAATAAGCTGTCATCCTGCCATATCCCATTATGAATGATCGGCTTTGAAAACTTCATTACAAAAAAAACATACTGGTTATTTGCCCATGCCTTGCTCCTGCGCAGGCCGGAAATGGTTACACTGTCTTCAATAGCCAGGGAAGATTCTATTACCTGGTCGCGGTGTTTCAGGTCAAGGATAATATTATTGGTCTTACCCGATAAAAAAGTATAGTGATGAAAGCCTACTCTTTCTGTAGCCGTAAATTCAGCCTGGATCTTATCATCAGCCAGCAGCACACTGTAATACCCTGCAGCAGCCTTTTCATTTTTATGGCTGAATAAAGAACCGTATATCTTATTATCTGCTGAAGGAATCCCGTTCATCGGCATCAGTAAAATATCACCATAATCACTCACCCCGGTACCACTGAGATGTGTATGCGAAAACCCGTAAATAAAACTGTCGGAATAATGATAGCCACCGCAGCCATCCCAGCCATCCAGTCGGGTGTCCGGGCTGAGTTGTACCATCCCGTGTGGTAAAGTGGCTCCGGGGTATGTATGTCCATGACCGCCGGTGCCAATGAATGGATTTACATACTGCGCAAGATCCTGTTGGGCAAATGTTGCAAGATGAAAAAGGACACCGGTGATTACTGCTAAAGTTTTCTTTTTGATCATGAAGATGTATTATTAAAACTGTTTTTCTTAAAATGAATTTATGCGTTGTATTTATCGGTCTTATTGACCTCACCCTCATTCCCTCTCCAAAAGAGAGGGAGGCCGGACATTTATTTTTCATTGGGCTTTAGCACTACAAATCAACTGAAATTATAACCAGACAATTGTATAAAATTGTAGCTCTTCACTGGTAGTATTTATTAACAAAAAAGCTTCCCAATAAGAGAAGCTAAGTTAATTTAAATATCAGAACGGCCTAAGCCCTTATGATTTGTACTTGAATTGTCCGGCCCTTAAAAGCCGGACAATAAATATTTCATTTAGAATGGAAGGTCATCATCCATGGAAACATTTTGACCAACAGGCTGAGCCTTTACAACAGGTGCGGCACCCGAGCCGGCATTGCTTACATTACCCTGGTTATAACTGGATCCTGTATTGCCAGGTGCTTCTGTATTTCCACCCAATAATTGTACGGTGATCACCCGCATACGCAATGTAGCCGCAGCTTGTCCTTCCTTATTTGTATATGCGTCTGCCTCTGGTGTTCCTTCTGCATATACGGTTCGTCCTTTTGTAAGATACTGCGCAACGGCAGTCTTATCAGTCCAGTAAGCACATTCCACCCAGGTAGTTCTTTCTTTGGGATTTCCCTGGTTGTCTTTATACTTTTCAGAATGAGCCACGCTGAAATTAATGACATTTTTTCCATTCACTTCTTTTACAATGCAATCTTTTCCAAGGTTGCCGATAATCTGTAACTTGATCATAACATGTTTTTTTAATTATTAATCGATGTATCTGTTTGCTAAAATTATGATGCAGTTTAATTCATTTTCTTCTTTAAAGTACTTACCTGGTCCTGTAAGTTATTAACAAGATTTGCCAATGAATTTACATCCCATCTTTGTAGCTGTGCCACTTTACCGATCACTACCTGCGCCTGCCACAATTCAACGATATCTTCTGAATTTACCTGGTATGGCTGGTAGGTAGGGTTATCACTTACCAAAGAAACCTTGCTTTTAGTGCGGTTATTCTTCACGATCCTTTTATATACAATTCCTTCATTGCGGCTGACAACTATATATGCAAGGTTATTTTTTACATCATCAATGGATTCTATCTTTTCCCCGACGATGATGCTGCCGCTGGGTGTTGGCAACATACTGTCACCAATGATCTCAAATGCACGGTAATTCCCACCGCTCAGCATCGGTAAAGTAAATGTATTCAACTCGTCGATGAACTCGCTGTCGGCATAACTCGCCAGGTAACCGGCAGCAGCTTTGACCGGAACAAAATGAATTAAGTTCCTGTCTGCCGACATCATTTTTTGCTGGCGCCGCTTCATCAGGTAACTGCTTCCCGCATTGCTGGTATTGCTTACATCCTGTAGCAGCAATTCATCTAAACTTAATTTGAACATATCAGCTACGATCTCGAGTACATCCAATCTTGGGTCGGCCCGTTCTTCTTCGTAAGCGCCGATGAGCGAGCGTTTGATGTTTAGTTTATTTGCAAATTCTTCCTGTGTCCAACCACGCAGTTTGCGCAGGTATTTCAAATTTAATCCGGCTCTAGACATGATTTAACTAATTTGATTAGTACAAATATACTAAATACTTTAGTTTGGCAAAATTTATTTTTTCCCTGCTACTTGTGATCAACGAATTAATAATTAGAAAAATGCACCCCTGCCTGGGAAACCTGTTGTTATTATGTACCTGGCACATGCTGTATTGGAATATTAATTTATCTTTAGCGCAAAACTTACTTTATGAAAAAAATATTGACATTGTTGGTATTATCGATGACCGCTTTTACTGCTTTCGCACAGGAAACGGGCTCTTATGATGAATTGATGCAAAAATCACGCAGGGCCAAAACGATCAGTATAATTATGGTCTCAACAGGGCCGGTTATCGCTGCAGGTGGCGTTGGCACATTGATTTACGGACTGATACAAAATGAGGTGGCAGAACCAGGTTATATTTATGATGTGAACGGTAATTATACAGAAGTTCCTGCCAGGAAATATAACAAAGAGATCGCGATCGGTGCCGTAGCAACGGTAGTAGGATTAGGAGTAGCACTCACCAGTATCGTTTTTTCAAACAAAGCATACGAACTGAGGCGACAGGCCAGGAAAATGAAATTAAAACCTACTACCGATAACATTTCAATTCCCGGATTCCAGGGGAATTATGCTAAAAACGGGACGAAACAATTTAAACTTTCATTACTTATCCCATTAGGCAGGTAATATCAACTTTTGCCTTTCAATACTTATTTTTGCTCCAAATTATAAAAACCATGCAAACGATCCTGGTATTACATAATATCCTGCGCTGGGCCATCCTGGTTTTTGGCGTATGGACCTTACTGAATGCATTGAGTGGGGTTATGAGCAAAAGGCCTTATAGTGTGAATGATAACAGGAGCAACCTCTTCTTCATGATCAGTTGCGATATTCAATTATTGCTTGGCCTTGTTCTATACTTTTCCAATTCATGGTTCGATACACTTAAATCCGGTATGGGTAACGCAATGAAAGTTCCCATGCTGCGTTTCTTTACCATAGAGCATTCACTGATGATGATCATTGCCTGGATACTGGTACATGTTGGAAGGACATCTGTAAAACGTGCTGCCACGGATGCCGGCAAACACCGGAAAATGCTTTTATTCTTTGGCCTGGCCCTGTTACTCATATTGGCTGCGATCCCCTGGCCATTCCGCACAGAAATAGCAAGACCATTATTCAGGTGGTTCAATTAATTTATAAAAACAAAATATAAGGAAGGAGATCATAATGACGAAAAAGAAAGAAAAGCCGGTCATACTTATTACAAATGACGATGACATTACATCTCCCGGTATCAGAAACCTGGTAGAAGCAGTTAAAGACCTCGGCAAAGTAGTTGTGGTAGCTCCCGACAAACCTCAAAGCGGCATGGGACATGCAATCACCATCGGCTCTCCCCTGCGCATGAATAAGATGAATCTCTTTGGAGATATCGAAGCATGGCAAACGACCGGAACACCGGTAGATTGCGTAAAGCTTGCTGTAGATAAGATCCTTCACCGCAAACCGGACCTTTGTTTAAGCGGTATCAATCACGGGGCCAATCATTCCATCAACGTTATATACAGCGGTACCATGTCTGCGGCCATGGAAGCATCTATTGAGGGAATTCCGAGTATCGGGTTTTCATTATTGGATTATCGGTACGAAGCAGATTTTACTGCATCCAGGCAGATCGTAAATAAGATCGTAAAAAAATTATTGTCGCAAAAAATAATGGATAAACACCTTTTATTGAATGTGAATATCCCTGCCGTTCCTCCTTCTGAAATAAAAGGCATCAAGATCTGCAGGCAGGCTTATGCAAAATATGAAGAGGATTTTGATGAACGCCTGGATCCGCATGGCAAGAAATATTACTGGCTCACCGGTGAGTTTGTAAATTTTGACAAGGGAAAAGATACGGACGTATGGGCACTGGAACACAATTATGCAAGCGTGGTTCCCGTGCAGTTTGACCTCACAAATTATACTTTAAAGAAACAACTGGAAAAAAGCAAAATATTCAAATGATATTCAGGAAAGATAGTTTAATATTTGGCATTGTGATCGGAATGATCGCCCCGATCGTGGGATTGCTTTTATTTAAGATCTACAAATTCGGCATATTCACTTATAAAGAGACCTTCCAGTTCATGTACTACGAACCCGGGCACAAAACCCTCTCTGTAGGAATGACCCTTTCACTTTTATTAAATGCATTCTTATTTACCATTTACATCAATGGAATGAGAGATAAGACAGCAAAAGGAATATTTATTTCTACTGTACTATATGGAATTACGATACTGCTGATAAAGACGTTTGGATAGTTCCCAGTTTATAGTTCTTAGTTCGATATACACAAACAACTATAAACTAAGAACTAAGTACTTGTATTCCGGACTTGCATTTTCTTAACATCACTTTAAAGTTGAATTGGCGGTTTCTTAACAGCCCGATTCATTTTTGTGTGCGTACTTTGTACTAACAATTACGAAATAATAATTTTCTCATAAGCAGTTAGTTTTGGTAAACGGAGCCCCTAGTCTTGGGGGCTCTTCTTTTTTAGTACATGCCTCAAATACACGAATAGTATATTGCCACAGATTGCACTGATCAATCAGAAAGAAAAATAAATAAAATATGAATACTTATTCGTGCATTCGTGGCATGAGCAACCAAACGAATCGCTTTTATAAAAAATCAGTGACAATGAAATTTATTCCGGCATTGCGAATAATCCTTCAACGAATTGTTGTTTATCAAAGACAAGCAGGTCGGTAGCTTTTTCGCCCACTCCTATAAACTTGACAGGTATTTTAAACTGGTCTGCAATAGCCAGCACTACGCCGCCTTTTGCAGTACCATCAAGCTTGGTGATGGCAAGTGCAGTTACTTCTGTTGCCGCGGTGAAATGTTTGGCTTGTTCCAGTGCATTCTGGCCGGTGCTTCCGTCCAGTACCAATAATACCTCATGAGGTGCTTCAGGAATAACTTTCTGGATCACTTTTTTGATCTTACTCAACTCATCCATCAGGTGTAATTTATTGTGAAGCCTTCCTGCTGTATCGATCAATATGACATCTGACTTTCTCGCTATTCCACTGATAATGGTATCATAGGCTACAGAAGCCGGATCACTTCCCATTTCTTTTTTTACGATGGGCACATTTGTTCTTTCACTCCAGATGGTAAGCTGGTCAACAGCTGCTGCTCTGAATGTGTCTGCAGCTCCCAACAGAACTGATTTACCTGCTAATGAAAAATTATGGGCTAGCTTGCCAATGGTGGTTGTTTTCCCCACCCCATTCACTCCAACAACCAGTATCACATGCGGCGTATGGCCCGAGGGTAATTCGTAATTTATATAACTGGTATCCTGTATGGCCGGTACGAGCAGGTCCTGTATCTCCTGTTTTAATATCCCATTGAGTTCTTTGGTATTGAGGTATTTGTCTTTGGCAACCCTTTTCTCTATTTTATCAATGATCTTAACTGTTGTATCAATGCCCACATCGGCGCTTACCAATGCCTGCTCCAGGTTATCCAATACTTCTTCATCAACGGTGCTCTTACCTGCTATGGCTTTCGTGATCTTTCCAAAGAATCCCTCCCTGGTCTTTTGCAAACCCTGGTCAAGCGATTCCTGTTGTTCCTTTTTACCGAATAGTTTATCGAAAATTCCCATTGCTGATGATTTTATCTGGATGCCGCTTGATCCTGGATACTCATAAAGTTTTGAATCTTTATCCAGTATCTCGTTAAAAAAAACAAAGCCATTCTGAGTAAACAGAACAGCTTAATAATATTATTTCATACCTACTAACTTAGTTGGCTAAGAAATCTTTGATCTTCTCTTTGTGCACGATCGCCTCTTTGAAAGTGTATGCACCTGTTTTTGGACTGCGAACAGTTTTAATAACTTTGGTCCAGTTCTTTGCATCCGCTGCTGCTTTCTGATCTTTTGTTTTTATCGCGGTTTTAGCTGCTTTTGCCATGATATATTAATTTGGAAATTTGGAAATTTGGAAATTTGAAAATTTAGAAATGAAGGCCCGGTGGCACATTTCTATATTACCAAATTGGTTAATTATTTGATTTCTTTGTGAACAGTAACTTTTTTAAGGATCGGGTTAAATTTCTTTAACTCCAGACGCTCAGGAGAATTCTTTTTGTTTTTGGTAGTGATATAACGGCTTGTACCTGCCAGACCACTCGTCTTGTGCTCCGTACACTCCATAATTACCTGTACCCTGTTTCCTTTCTTTGCCATTTTTGATATTTTAATTATGATGAACCTGCTTGTTCCTCCCCCTTGGGAAGGCCAGGAGGGGCCTTAAATTTTTACACCTTCAGCACGCATTCCTTTTACAACAGCATATAAGCCGTTCTTATTGATGGTCCTGATCGCTTCTGAAGATATTTTCATGGTAACCCATTTATCTTCTTCAGCCAAAAAATAACGCTTGGTCTGTAAGTTTGGTAAGAACCTGCGCTTTGTTTTAATATTTGAATGGGAAACCTTATTACCTGTAATTGGTTTCTTTCCTGTTACCTGACATACTCTGGCCATATTCCTTATTTTTGGACGGCAAAGGTAAGGATATTAACGGATTTTAGATAAGTTTTTTAAGAATTTTTGGAAATATCTGAGATAACGGGAAATACGCGATACAAGATACAGGAGAGCGGATACAGGATGAGGCCATTTAATTGTTCCGGCAGGCCTTAGTTTAGGCTAATTTTGGGGAACTTTTTTACATAAATTATCAAATGTATGGACACACATAATATCACGGCAGTATTTAACCAGGGAATGTCGTTTACGTCTCATATCAACGGCCATAAGCTGGTTACAGATTCCAACAGTGAGGGCCCCGGGGAAGGACCGAGCCCAAAAAGACTCATGCTTGCTTCACTGGCGGGTTGTACCGGTATAGACGTTGTTTCCATATTGGCCAAGATGAAAGTGGTATTCAGTGATCTTTCAATAGACATAAGTGCCGGGCTTACAGAAGAACACCCCCAGATCTACAAAGATGTAAAGATCATTTATAAAATAAAGATGCCGCCAGCCGATAGGCCTAAAATGGAAAAGGCAGTTAAATTATCCGAAAAAAAATATTGTGGTGTAAGTGCCATGTTCAGGGCATTTTCCAAAGTATCGCACGAGATCGTTTACCTGTGATCTCCTGGCCTTCTTATCACCCGTAACATTTGCAATAAAATTGCCAATAAGATCAACCCAAGCCCAATAAAGAACTCACTGTGAAATTGCTTGTCCTCCCGGAAGAAAATAAAAGCCAATATGATTCCATATACGGGTTCCAGGTTATAGGTAAGGTTTGCAGTAAATGCAGATATCTTTTTAAGTGCATTCAGCTGCAGGTCAAAACTAACGACCGTACACAGCACAGCCAGGATCAGCAACCAGCCCCAATCTGTAAGGGAGGGTAAGTAATAAGTTGCCGGGAATTCTAAAAGATATAATGGCAGCAACAGGGTCAATGCTATCAGCCCGCCACCCAACTCATAGAGTGTCAGCGTTCCTGGCGTAAATCTTACAAGCAGTTGTTTATTGAAGACAGGGAATAAAGCGCTTCCCATGGCAGATATGATCCCGAAGATGATTCCCAGTTTATATTGCGGGTGAAAATCAAAAATGATATATATACCCGAGATCGCCAGCATACCTAATAACAACTCAGCAATCACAACCCGTTTCTTTAGGATCAATGGCTCAAATAAGGCAGTAAAAAAACCGGTGGCTGAAAAGCAAACCAGGGCCACCGATACATTGGCATATTTAACGCTACCATAAAATGTGACCCAGTGCGCTGCAATGATAAAGCCAACTCCGGCTATTTTGAATATATCCCGGGAAGCGATCCTGGTCAGTTGTTTTTTGTAATACATGATAGCTCCCAGCACAACTACTGTAAGAAATAAACGGTACCATACCAGTAAGCCCTCATTCAATAAGATCAGCTTACCCAGTATGGCTGTAAAACCCGCCAGGAAAACCGCAATGTGTAATTGAATAAAGGCTTTTTTCATTCATACAAAGATAGGATTGGGATTTATGGATTTAAGGATGACCGGATCAGTTCTTGGCTTACTGAAGAATTTTATTGATTACTGTAAATCTGCCCTAATCCATCAATCTAACTAATCCGGGCATTTTATCCAGGTATAAAAAACACATAAAAATTACCTGAGGTAGCCACTCAAAAGCAAACATGATTATATTTGCCCACTTATAACTAACAACCATATGAATTTTAAACGTATCAATAACATCACCGGCTGGGTCGTTTGCATCATTGCCTGTGCAGTTTATATCATGACCATGGAAGCTACCGGTAGCTTCTGGGATTGTGGTGAATTTGCATCCAGTGCATATAAATTGCAGATCCCGCATCCGCCGGGAGCACCACTGTTCGTTCTGCTTGGCAGGCTCTTTATGGCACCTTTTGATCCGCAGCATGCCGCTACAGGTGTAAACCTGATGAGCGCTCTTGCCAGTGGTTTTACCATCTTATTCTTATTCTGGACCATCACCCATTTTGCCCGTAAGATCGTTCAGAAGGATGGCACCCCATTGAATAATGATAAGATCATGGGGATCATGGCTGCAGGTGTTGTTGGCGCTTTGGCTTATACATTTTCAGATTCATTCTGGTTCAGCGCAGTAGAAGGTGAAGTATATGCAATGTCCTCATTTTTTACTGCCATTGTTTTCTGGGCCATGCTTAAATGGGAACACAATGTTACCGAAGAGGAAGAACAGGGTATCAAAGGGCATTTTACCAAAGCCGACAGGTGGATCATTCTTATATTTTACCTGATGGGACTATCGATCGGTGTGCATTTGCTAAACCTGCTTACCATTCCCGCCATTGTAATGATCTATTATTTCAAGCGTTATAAAGTAACCAAATGGGGATCATTCTTTGCATTTCTCATTGGTTGTATCATTACCGGCCTGGTGCAAAAAGCAGTCATCGTATGGAGTATAAAAGGAGCTGGCAATCTTGACATATTATTTGTTAATGATTTCGGCATGCCTTTTTTTACGGGGTTTGCTTTCTTCTTTATTTTGATAGCAGTGCTCGTATTTTTTGGTCTTCGCATCGCGAATAAAAAGAACTGGAATTTTTTAAAACTGGGATTGTGGAGCTTTGCATTCATGCTGGTGGGATACTCTACTTATTTTACAACAATGATCCGCAGCAGTGCAGATCCTTCTGTGGATATGTTCAACGTAGATAACCCGGTAAGCCTGGTTGGCTATGTTAGCCGTGATCAATACGGTGACTGGCCAATCCTATATGGCCAGGATTTTACTGCTGAAGTACAGGAAACAAAATCAACAGATATTTATTTAAAGGCCAATGGCAAATATGAAAAGACGGGCCGCAAAATAGAGTATGTATATGCGCCCGAGGATATGCATTTCTTTCCACGCATGTGGGATCAAAGCAATGACCAGGGGCATGCAGATTATTATTCAAGTTGGGCCGGGATCAGCAGGGACAAGCAAGGTAACTGGGACAGGTCCCCTACCATGTCGGAGAATATATCTTTTTTCATGAGTTACCAGATCAACTGGATGTACTGGAGATATTTCATGTGGAATTTTGCCGGTAAGCAGGATGATATCCAGGGCGTGAACATGGGTAATGTCAGAGATGGCAACTGGAAAACAGGGATCGGGTTTCTTGACCAGATGCGTTTGGGCAACCAGGACAATTTGCCCGATAGCTTAAAGCACAACAAAGCCAATAATAAATTATTTGCACTCCCTTTCATCCTGGGGTTGCTTGGATTATTCTACCAGCTAAAAAAAGACAAGCGTGACCTGCTGGTGACCGGCTTATTATTTTTCTTTACCGGTTTTGCTATTTGCCTTTACCTTAACCAGGCGGGTAACCAACCCCGTGAGCGTGACTATGCTTATGTTGGTTCTTTCTACGCATTTGCAGTCTGGATCGGGCTGGGTGTGCTGTACATATCAGACCTGATATTACCGTTCATTAAAAAACTACGAACTTCCAATATCATTGCAGGCATTGTTTGCTTATTACTTGTGCCGGTATTGATGGCCAGCCAGGAATGGGATGACCATGACCGCAGTAATAAAGTATTGGCAAGAGACCTTGCTACGGATTACCTGGAAAGCTGTGCACCCAATGCCATTCTTATTTCATTTGGTGATAATGATACTTACCCGTTGTGGTATGCCCAGGAAGTACAGGGTATCAGGCCGGATGTGAGGGTCATCAACAGCAGTTTGTTGGGTACAGACTGGTATATAAACCAGTTGAGGTATAAAGTAAATCAAAGCGACCCGATAGATCCTATCTGGAGCGCTGCTCAAATAGAAGGTGCAAACAGGGATGCCATTTTCAATGCACCCAAGGCAGGTATAGACCCTAATCAATACATGGATCTTTATACCATGATGAAAGATTATGCAGGAAGTGATGATCCTTCCAAAATGGAACAGGGAAGAGATGGAAGTTTGCTGAATGTTTATCCATCTAAAAAAGTAATGGTCCCGGTTGATACTGCATTGGTTAGAAGCAACGGCACCGTTAATGCCAATGACAGCGTTCTAAGTGAATTAAAATTTGATGTCCAGAAAAATGTTTTATACAAAAATGATGCAGCTATCCTGAATATCATTGCAGCCAATAAATGGAAGCGCCCGATCTATTTCACTTCTCCTTACGGTGAATTAGGGTTTGGAGATTACCTGCGCCAGGATGGCCTTACATACAGGCTTGTACCGGTTTATAACGACAACATAAACAAGGACTGGATGTTTGATAAGCTCATGAACAAATTTGTTTTTGGCAACGTAGATAAACCAGGTGTTTATTTTGATGAAGAGAACCGCCGTCACCTGAACAGTATCCGTCTTGCTTATGCACAGGCTGCAGGGAACCTTGCTGACGCGGGCAGAAAAGAAGATGCCAAAAAATTATTGCACAAAGCCGACCAGATGATGCTGGAAGGAAATTTCCCTTATGGCATGGTGAGCCGTAGCCAGCAACACAACCAGATCTCCATGCAATTCCTATATGCTGCATACAGGGCCGGCGATACTGCCCTGGCTGAAAAAATAACCAGGAGCGTAAAGAAAGATATGGAGCAACAGGCTGCATATTATGAAAGCCTTTCAGATGACAGGCGTGATAACCTTGGCAATGAAGAAGAACGCAACCAGGGCTTATTGAGAAGTTTGATGGCACTGGAACAACAATTCAAGAATCAGCCGCCGCCGGTGGAAAATTCAGGTAAGCTACAAACCCAACCTGTTATTCCGTCAGCAAAAGACAGTCCGAAAAAATAATATTCATTCTTTCCCCTGATAGGTCCTGTAAATTATTTACAGGACTTTTTTTTATTTAACAATGGAACAAAACGTGCATATCAATTGTTACGTAAATTGTGTGTCGGTTTATTAGTTTATTAGTTCCTAATAAATCGCAATACATTCATAATTTATAATTCAGCATTTCTTTATGCGCAGTTTTAATTTCTCAAAATATGATCCTTCAGAAAATGCTAAAAGCGATTTTGAAAAGCTGCTGGACCTTTTCATGCAATTGCTTACCCATACAAGCGGCGATTTTAATGAAGCCATGCAATGGCTGAATGAACTTGATAAAGAATATAACCTTACCAATGATGATTATGGAATTGGCGATTTCCTGGAAGACCTGAAAGACAAAGGTTATATAGATGAGAACAAACAAAGCGGCGAAATAAAAATCACTCCAAAAACAGAACAGGGCATCCGTAAAAAAAGCCTGGAAGAGATCTTTGGCAAGCTCAAAAAAACAAAGCAAGGGAATCACAATACTTTTAAACCAGGCGGTGGAGATGAAATAAATCCTGAAACAAGGCCATTCCAGTTTGGAGATACGATGGAGCAGATCGATTTCACAGCATCCATTCGCAATGCACAGATCAATCATGGTATTGATAGTTTTAAAATGCACGAAGATGATCTGGAGATCAGGGAAACAGATTTCAAATCACAGACCTCAACAGTATTGATGATCGATATCTCGCACTCCATGATACTATATGGAGAAGACAGGATAACACCGGCAAAAAAAGTTGCCATGGCATTGAGTGAGCTGATACAGACAAAATATCCCAAAGACACATTGGATATTGTTGTTTTCGGCAATGATGCCTGGACCATTGAGGTAAAAGACCTTCCTTATTTACAGGTTGGCCCTTATCATACCAATACAGTTGCCGGGCTTGAACTCGCCATGGATCTTTTGAGGAAGCGGCGCAATCCCAATAAACAGATCTTTATGATAACTGATGGTAAGCCCACCTGCCTTAAAGTTGGAAAAAATTATTATAAGAACAGTTTTGGTGTTGACCGGAAGATATTGACCCGCTGCCTGAGCCTCGCAACACAGTGCAAGAAATTAAAGATACCTGTCACCACATTTATGATAGCAAGCGATCCATACCTCCAGCGCTTTGTGCAGGAGTTCACCGAAACAAATAATGGTAAAGCTTTTTTTGCATCACTCGACAAGCTGGGAACATTTATTTTTAAGGATTTTGAAAGCGGGAAAAGGAAAACGGTGTATTGATTAAAGAGATGACATCTTTGATACTTTATAAGAAAAGATGTCATCTCTTTCATCCGAGACCATTAAATCGACAACATGAAAAAACTGCTCCTGGGAATGTTCATTGGCGCTGCCATAACAAGCGGCATATTTTATTATTTAAAAATGAGGGAAGATGACCAGGAGAAAGAAGATGTAAAAGCCCTAATTGAATCCGTGAAACAGGAGCAGGCAAAAGGCGTACAATCCAATGAAACGATCAATGATCCAAATTCAGCGATCATACAATCAGCATTGACAATTGTTGTTGGCGTTACTGATGAATTTTATTATTACAGGAATAATGATTGCAATAAAATAGTGCAGGCCGACCTGGCAACGATCAATAACCTGCTGAAGGATGAAAAAGCTCATACAAAGACAGCAGAACTGATGGTACTGATAAAAATGGCAGACCGGTCCACTTATAAAAATGCAATAGACCTGCTCGATGCGATCACTGTTGCAGGAATTCCCGCTGGACATTTTGCGGAAGTGAACCTTTCAGAAAAAGAAAAAAATTGTATACAAAACTATAAGAAACAATAAATGACAAAAAACAAGATCAACAGCCTAGGCGAATTAAAAAAGAGCGGCTATGTCCCCAAGTCCATCAAAGATGAGATCCGTGACAATTTAATTACTAAGATCAAAGCAAAAGAAAATGCATTTCCCGGTATCCTTGGCTATGAAGACAGTGTGATCCCCGATACCGAAAGAGCACTGCTCAGCCGGCACAATATATTATTCCTCGGTTTGCGGGGTCAGGCCAAAACACGTATGGCAAGGCAAATGGTAGAACTGCTTGATGAATACATTCCCATTATTGCAGGAAGCGAGATCAATGATGATCCGTTGCGACCCGTGTCAAGATATGCCATTGACCTTATCGCAGCGAAAGGAGATGACACACCCATCGACTGGCTGCACCGCAGCAACAGGTATGGCGAGAAATTAGCCACCCCCGATGTGAGTGTTGCGGATCTTATAGGAGATATTGACCCTATTAAAGCAGCCAATTTAAAATTGAGTTTTGCAGATGAAAGGGTTTTACACTATGGCATCATTCCAAGGAGCAACCGATGCATTTTTGTGATAAATGAATTACCCGATCTCCAGGCAAGGATACAGGTGTCGCTTTTCAACATCCTGGAAGAAGGCGACCTGCAGATACGCGGCTTTAAACTGAGGCTGCCCCTGGACGTTATGTTCGTCTTTACTGCCAATCCCGAGGATTATACAAACCGGGGAAGCATTGTTACGCCACTCAAAGACAGGATCGAAAGCCAGATCCTCACCCACTATCCAAAATCACTGGAAACATCCCTGGCCATTACCGCACAGGAAGCATCCATCATTGAAGCACAGCATAAAAGAGTTACAGTGAGTGATCTCATCAAGCGATTGATCGAACAGGTAGCATTTGAAGCGCGGGAAAATGAACTCGTTGACAAGAAGAGCGGTGTAAGTGCCAGGCTCACAATCGCTGCGTATGAAAATGCCGTAAGCGCTGCAGAAAGAAGGGCCATCATGAATGATGAGAAGACCACGCAGGTATGGCTAAGTGATCTTACAGGTATCATACCTTCCATTACCGGTAAAATAGAACTGGTTTACGAAGGAGAACAGGAAGGCCCTTACCAGGTTGCTTATAACCTGCTGGAAAGAGCCATACGCACCCAGTTCATTCAATACTTTCCCAACCCCGATACTTTAAAGAAAAAGAAGGCCAAAGATCAGCCTGCAGACAATCCATACAAGTCCATTTCAAGGTGGTTTGATGCAGGCAATAACCTGAATGTTTTTTTAGATACAAAAGATGAAGAAAAGATCCGCCTGTTATACCACGTGGATGGTTTGCATGCATTGGTAAAAAAATATTTCAATTCGGGAACCGAAAAAGAAAATGCCTTACTGATGGAATTCGTGTTGCACGGATTGGCATCTTATTCACTTATCAGTAAAAAGATACTGGAAGGTAAAATAGAATTCAAGGACCTGATGGGGAGCATGCTGAATATGGGGACACAGCATTTCAGCGAGGAGGATCTTAATGAAGAAGATTTTAATTAAAAAAATAACCGCTAAGACGCGGAGACGCAAAGAAATATTTCCTTTGCGCCTTTGCGTCTTTGCGGTCAAATAATATTCACTTCTCTTTCAAGCTGCACACCAAATTTTTTATTTACACTGGCAAGTATAGCAGTACTCATGTCAAATATCTCACTTCCTTTTGCATAACCGTAATTAACGAGTACCAGTGCCTGCTTTTCATGACAACCTGCATCGCCTTTGCGATAACCCTTCCAGCTTGCCCCTTTTTTGGGACCGCATTGTTCTATCATCCAGCCTGCAGCTAATTTCACACTGCCGTTATCTAGCTTATACCCGATGATACCCGGAAAATCATTTTTTAATTTTTCAAAACGGATCTCCGCTATTTCGGGATTCTTAAAGAAACTGCCTGCATTGCCAATTTGTTTGGGATCAGGTAATTTGCTGCTACGGATATTTATGACCGCCTGTGCAATGGCCTGTATGCTCAGTGCGGGCACTTTCATCTTTTCCAGTTCAGCCTCTATTGCTCCGTACGAAGTATTGAACACGGGCCTCTTTGATAGCTTATACGTGACCGAGACAATTATAAACCTGCCTTTGAACTTATTCTTGAAAACGCTTTCACGGTATCCGAATGCACAATCAGCTTTATTAAAGACAACCATTTTCTTTTCTTCCGTATCAAATGCTTCCAGGGAATGAAACAGGTCTTTGATCTCTACTCCATAAGCCCCGATATTCTGCATAGGAGATGCCCCTACATTACCGGGTATCAATGCCAAATTCTCTACACCTGCATGATCATGTTCCAGGCAATATAGAACGAAGCGGTGCCAGTTCTCTCCTGCCCCTGCTTTTATATAAATGTTATCACCCTCTTCATTTATCTTTTCGATGCCTTCTATTTCATTCTTTAAAACGAGCCCATCTACATTTTTTGTAAATAAGATATTGCTACCACCACCAAGGATCAAAGTTCGAAGTTCGGAGTTCGAACTTTGAAGTTCTTTAGATGCGAAAAGTTCATTTAATTCATCGATGCTCTTAAATGCTGCAAATTGTTTTGCATAAGCATCTATGCCAAACGTATTTAGATTCTTAAGAGAGATATTGTGTTCTATATTCATTTCATGTATGATTTATGATATATGATTTATGATATATGATTTATGATTTTATATGACAGGATCATCTCTCCTTTCATCATACATCATATATCACACATCATAGATTAGTTTGGATCTACATCAGCAACAATGGTCACCGGCCTGAATTGTTTTTCTGCCAGCAATAAATTCATATGATTTCTGATCACCTTTTTATAAGTGAGGCTCATGCCCGGCTCTTTGGGTAATTTTATCAGCAGCTCGGCCAGGTATTGATTCCTTACACGCCCGATAACCGGTGTAGCAGGCCCAACAACATAATCTTTCAGGTCCTGCCGCAGCAATGCAGCAAGTTTTTCAGCAGCAGCATTGATCACGTCCTTATTCTTGTGTTTAAGCGTAAGGAATACTACCCTGCTGTAAGGCGGGTAAAAAAATTCTTTGCGGCCCGCGATCTCATAATCGTAGAACTTCTGATAATTATGCTCCTGTACCATCAGGATGACCGGGTGCTTTACATTCACTGCCTGGATGATCACTTTGCCCTGTGCATTTTTCCTTCCTGCCCTGCCACTCACCTGTTCCATTAACTGGAACGCCCGTTCATTCACCCTGAAATCTGCAAAGCTTAATAAACCATCAGCATCCAGTATGCCAACCAGGCTTACATTATCAAAGTCCAATCCTTTCACGACCATTTGTGTTCCTACTAAAATATCCAGCCGGCTTTGTTCAAATAACTGTATGAGGCTATCATGTGCATGCTTGCCCCGGACGCTATCTACATCCATTCTCGCGATCTTATAATTTGAAAACTCTTCTTCCAGTTGTTCCTCAATTTTTTCGGTGCCGAAATTTTTCTCCAGCCATGCATTGCTGCCACAGGCAGGACAGGTTATTAATTTCGGGTACGTACTCCCGCAATAATGACAATGCAATTTGTTGCTGTGCTTGTGCAATGTCAATGATACATCACAGTGCGTACATTGCGGTATATAACCACAGGTTCCGCAGATCAGGTATGGATTATACCCGCGCCTGTTTTGAAAAAGGATCACCTGTTTACCTGCATCCATAACCTGCTGAATAGCATCTTTCAACTGCGGGCTGATCATGACCTTTCCCTTTTGAGCCACCTGCCTCGTATTTACGATCTCTATTTCCGGCAATTTTATTCCACCGAATCTTTCACCGAGGTAAACCAGGGCATATTTTTGCTGCAGGGCATTAAAATAACTTTCCAGTGATGGCGTGGCACTTCCCAGTAAAACTCTGGCGCCAAACAATGAGGCATAGTAAATAGCTGCGTCCCTTGCATTGTACCTTGGAGCAGGGTCCTGTTGCTTGTATGAAGCATCGTGTTCCTCATCAACAATTATAAATCTCAGTTCTTTAAAGGGAAGGAACAAAGCACTTCTTGCACCAAGAATGATCTTCAACTCTCCTGTACGTATCTTATTCCATATTTCTATGCGTTCCTGGTCATTGAATTTGGAATGATAGATGGCAATGTTCCCACCAAAATGTTTTTGAAGCCTTCTTACGATCTGCGTTGTGAGTGCGATCTCGGGTAAGAGATAAAGTACCTGCTCCCCTTTTTTAAAATGCGCTTCTATCAGTTTTATATACAATTGCGTTTTCCCGCTGCCAGTCACACCATGCAGGAGACAAACATTTTTCGCTGACAATGCATCATGCAATTCATCTAAACATTTTTGCTGTGCTTCACTCAATTCAAAATCTATTACAACATCTTTTGGAAGGGACCTTATCCTGTCCACATTTCTTTTTTCGACAATGAGAATATTCTTCTCTGATAATCCTTTTAGCTGCGATGCAGATGCACCTGATTTTTTTAAAAGGGAGGTTTGTGTAACTTCTCCTTCTGTTTTTGAAAGATGCAGGAATGCCAGCAGCAGTTCCATTTGTTTGGCAGCCCCCTTCCAGTCATTCAACAGTTTACTCAATGCTTCCTCATTGTCTAATTGCGGGTTTAAGATCACGTAATTCTCTTTCTTTGCTTTGTAACGTTCCTGTAATTTCTCCCATATAAAGCAAATATTCTTATCGATCAGCCTTTTGATAACGGGGTACACATGTGTAACATCCAGCACTTGCTGTACCTCGCTAAGCTGTAATTGTTTTTTAAGTAACAATGCTTCAGCCACTAAAAATTCTTCATCCGTTAAATGCGAAAAATCTTCTCCCGCTTCTTCATTGAAGATGAGGATCGTTTCACTACTCAGTTTGAAATTAGTTGGCAAAGCTGCAGCCATAACTTCTCCTTCCGAGCACATATAATACTGGCTCATCCAGTTCCATAAATTCAATTGGGGCTCATATATAATTGGGTATTCATCCAGTATATTGATGATGGGCTTTGTCTTGTAAGCAGGTTTTTTATCGGTCACCGACTTAATGATGCCTGCATATTTTTTATTTTTTCCAAAAACAACTTCTGCCCGGCTGCCCGGCTTTGTTATTGTAAGTAAATGCCCGGGGATGGCATAAGTATACACGGTAGGCAATGCCAGTGGTAAAATGATCTCGGCCCAATAGCCGCTCTCATTTTCATTAAATGTTATTTCGTTGTCTGTTGTCATTGATCCTTTTGGGGAACTATCCAGGAAGCATTGTATCTTATCAAAGCGGTTTCCATGATATCGTAAACCTTTTGTTTTAGTTCTTCCACGCCTGCAAGGTCGGTGTCTTTTACATTTATTTCTTCCAGGAAAATGGAACGGGAACTGCCGGGTGTAAGTGAAAAGATGCTTTTAAAATTCAGCCTGTTGTATGCATCAAGGAATAGAACGGGTTTTATGGAAGTTTCGGTTTCAATGGCGATCCTGAATGCCCCGTCGTAAAATTCTTTCAGGGGTTTGCCTGTCATATTAAAGGTCCCTTCCGGGGCAATTACAATTGAAATGTTCTTTTTCAGAACGGCTTTCAAAGTTTTTACGCTTAGGGCCCTTTTGGCAGGATTGGATCTTTCCACCATCACCACTGCGGCTTTATATATAAATCCAAAAATGGGCACTTTTGCCATTTCTGCCTTTCCCAATACCCTAATCGGCTGTTTCCTGAAAGTTTTCATTAAGATCGGAATATCCATATAGGATATATGATTGAAAACAAAAATAACGGGGTGGCGGTTGTCATGGGGAGCCTTATATATGTTTTGGTGGCGAATGCCCCAGCAGGCCATGGCCACATCGGCCCAAAACCGGCAGATATGGTAAACAATGTTTCCACCCTTGACCTTGCCCAAAAAGGAGGCAAGTACGACGAAAGGGAACAAAATGAACATTAAAAGCACGAAAATTGCAAAAGCGTAGATGCTATATATATATTGGGCGATCTGCTTAAAGTAACTCATAAATTATTACGAATATATACAGATTATCAGGTTTTGGCTTTAATTGGGGTAAATCCCGCCGCCTGGTCCAATATATAGCCATAGTGGCTGTGTCAGAAAAAAGATTAAAAAAACTATGTTCAGGTAACTATAAATCCCTACCTTTGCCGTCCTAAATTTGGGTATGATATGTTAGCAATAGTTAAAATCGCAGGTCAGCAATTTAAAGTAAAAGCCGGAGACAGCTTGTACGTTCCTCACATCGAGGGTAAAGCAGGGGATTCAGTTGAATTTTCTGATGTATTGATCACGCACAACGGTGATACTGTTGTAAGCGGGGCAGATGTAAAAGCAGTTGTAAAAGCTGAAATACTCAGCGACCTTATTAAAGGTGATAAAGTGATCGCTTTTAAAATGAAAAGAAGAAAAGGTTTCCGTAAAAAACACGGGCACCGTACGCAGTATACTCACATCAAAGTGACTGCAATCGCTTAGTGGTTTATAGGCTGACCGGTTTATTGATTTATAAGTAAATCATGAACTGCTTCAAACAAATAAACCAGTAAACAATTAAACTAATAAACTAATTTAAAATGGCACATAAAAAAGGTGAAGGATCCGTAAAGAACGGAAGAGATTCACAAAGTAAAAGATTAGGCGTAAAAATATTCGGTGGCCAGGCTACAGTTGCAGGAAACATTATTATTCGTCAGCGTGGAACTGTTTATCATCCCGGTAAAAATGTTGGTATCGGAAGAGATTTTACAATCTTTGCACTGACAGATGGTGTGGTTGAATTCAGAAAAACGAAAGGCGATAAGACCTTTGTTTCTGTAAGTGAGGTCGAAGCATCTGCATAATTTTTTTAATATTTTTTTGGTAATATCAAAATAGTATTTATTTTTAAGTATTATTTACTAACCAATTAAATTAAAAAAAATGGCAACAAAGAAAAAAGCTGCAAAAAAAGCTGCTCCTAAAAAAGCTGCAAAAAAAGCTGCTCCTAGAAAAGCTGCAAAAAAAGCTGCTCCTAAAAAAGCTGCTAAGAAAGCTGCTCCTAAGAAAAAAGCTGCTGCTAAAAAGAAGTAAGCTTTGCTTGACAGAAAAAGCAAATGATAGTGAGTCCCGGTTTTACCGGGACTTTTTTTATTCCTCCAAGATTCCCGCCATTAGCGGCTTTCAGCCTGCATCGATATCCCGGTTCATATTTTTCAGTCATATTTTAAACAAGGAATTATTACATTTGAATTATGGATAATTATAAAATCGCAGACTCGTTTTCATTGCTTGCAAAGCTGATGGATATACATGGTGAAAATAGTTTTAAATCCAAATCATATTCATCTGCAGCATTCGCAATTGAGAATTTAACTGTCCAATTAACCGACCTGCCGCCCGAAAAAATGGCGACCTTAAAAGGCATCGGGGCATCCTCCGCACAAAAAATTTCAGAGCTTTTGGGCTCCGGGGAGTTAAAAATCCTGGAAGAATTGATAAAAAAAACACCCCCCGGGGTTTTGGAAATGTTAAATATAAAAGGCATCGGGCCAAAGAAAATCCATACCATCTGGAAAGAAATGGAAATAGAAAGTGTTGGAGAATTATTGTATGCATGCAAAGAGAACCGTTTGAAATTATACAAAGGCTTTGGAGAAAAAACACAACAGAATGTAATTGATACGATCGAATTCTATTTTAAAAATAAAGGCAGTCATTTGTATGCACAGGTCGCATTGATCGCTCCACACATAAAAAGTTTTATCGAAACTATTTTTCCAAATAAACAATTAGCTGTTACCGGAAATTTTAAAAGGCAAATGGAGGTAATTGATGAACTGGAATTCCTCATTGAAACAAGTGAAAAAGAAATTGAAACTGCCATGACAACTGTAGATGGGTTTACTTTCAAAGAAAGAACATCTGACAGCTTTACCTATTCAACAAGTGCTGGGGTAAATGTGAAATTATACTGGGCCGGCGCTACTCATTTTATGGAAGCCCTGATACAAACATCCTCTTCCGAATCATTCAATAATGCGTTCTTTAAAACAACGATCACCTCCCCTATAATAGATGTAGCCAGTGAAGCTGATTATTTTAAGGCTGCCGGGATCATGTACATCCCGTCCTGCTTACGGGAAAATGCTGAAATAATAGAAACGGCCAGGAAAGGCCAGGTACCCCCGATTATCCAGCCTTCCGATATCAGGGGAATCATACATTGCCATAGCAACTGGAGTGATGGCAGCAATACCATCGAACAAATGGCAGGTGCCGCCATGGAAAGAGGACTTGAGTACCTGGTCCTGAGTGATCACAGCAGATCCGCCTTTTATGCACAGGGGCTTACTGAAGAAAGGATCAGGGAGCAGCACTTATATATAGATGAGCTGAATGAGAAGCTGAAACCATTCAGGATCTTTAAAAGTATCGAATCCGATATCTTAAATGATGGCAACCTTGATTATTCCAACGAGGTATTGGCAACATTTGACCTCGTGATCGCATCTGTTCACAGCAATCTTAAAATGACAGAAGAAAAAGCAATGATGCGTTTATTAAAAGCAATTGAAAATCCCTACACGACCATTTTGGGTCATATGACCGGGAGGTTATTGCTCAGCAGGCCCGGCTTCCCGGTGAACCATTCGAAAATAATTGACGCATGTGCCGCTAACCAGGTTGTGATAGAATTAAATGCGCACCCCAACAGGCTTGACATTGACTGGCGCCATATTCAATATGCACTTGAAAAAAATGTTCTGATCTCTATTGATCCCGATTCACACCATACGGATGGCCTGGATGATACTAGGTTCGGGGTGCTGGTTGCACAAAAAGCTATGCTTACAAAGGAAAAGAACCTAAGCAGTTTTTCTTTAAACGAATTTGAGCATTATATAAACAACCGGAAGCAATTGAAGCATATTTAAATCGTTTAAAGGTTTAATAATCGTTTAAGACGTTTAAATTGCTGGGAATGTCTTAAACCTTTAAAAGTCTTAAACGATCTCTACGATCGGTAGTTGTACAAAGAATGTTGTCCCTTTATCTGCATTGGTCTCGAACCATATCTCTCCTTTGGCCTGCTCCACCATTCGCTTGCACATTGCCAGCCCAAGGCCTGTGCCGGAAGTTTTGGTGGTGAAATTCGGGGTAAATATTTTTGAACGTATGTCTTCTGCAATACCCATCCCGTTATCTGCAACTTCAATGATCACATTTGAATCCCTGATCGATTCATAGACAGAAACCCTTGCTATTGAATTCTCTGGTATTGACTGTAATGCATTCAGAACAAGATTCGTAAACAACCTGTTGATATGTGTACGATCTGCATCGATCATGATCTTTTTCGGCAAAAGGCTTTGTGTGATCAGTAACTGATCATTGGATGCATATAAATTGAGTACAGTGGTCAAAGCATCATTGAGGTCGAAAACCTCTTTTTTTGAATTCTCGATATTTGCAAACTGGCTGAACTCCCCGGCTATCTGGCTAAGGTGATCGATCTGCTCTACCAATGTGCGGGCCGTGCTTTCCGTAAGCTCTCTTATATTGGGTGAATTACTTTCAATAGATTTTTGCAGGAACTGCATGCTTAGCTTCATCGGTGTTAGCGGGTTTTTGATCTCATGCGCTACCTGCCTGGCCATTTCCCGCCATGCTCCCTCCCGTTCGGTTTTAATGAGCGCCAGGGCACTTTCATCCAACTTACTTACCATCTTATTATATTCCACGACCAGTGCGCCCAGTTCATCATCACGTTTCCATTCGATGTATTCATTTCTTTTTTCAAGATTTATCTGTTTCATCTTGTCGCTTATCACGGAAAAAGATTTAGTGATACGGTTGGTGATGAACAAAGCAACAATACCTGCAATTAAAAAGATAAATGCGTTCAGGTTTATGATCGTTACAAGGAAATTGGATATCTCATTTTTCAAATTACTTTCCGAAGAAAAGTAAGGAATGTTGAGGAATGCATAATTATCTCCCGCTGCATCGATCACCGGCACATAATTGCTTACAAAATTCAATTCGCCGATATGTTCTTTCTGGAAATACTGCACTTCCTTCTGGTTATTTAAATGATAGTAAGCAAGCGGTTCCATCTTTGTGCTCAGGATACCCTTAATATAAGGCAATGGCCGCGAAGATACATTCAGGTTGCCCTGCAGGTCATAGAGGTTTACGTCAATACCATGTATCTCTGAAATTTTATTGATCGTCTCCTCCAGGTTTTCCTGGTAGTTCTTATCATTGGTACTGAGTGTATCATTTATCTTCCATCCTTTTTCAATAGAATTCTTTACCTCGCTTTCCATGATATGAATGGTACGGCTGAGCTTTTCCCGGTTATTTACTTCATACCTGTTCACAAAAAACAAAATGGTAGCAACACCAATGACCAAAAAAGATATAACGCTGATAAAAATAATGGTACCATGTATCTGGTTCCTGATTGACAATTGCCAATAGGCCCGTAGTTTATGGACCTTTAGCTTGGAACGGGTCATCACAGTAAATATCCAGAAAACAGCTGTTAGCAATAAAAAACCGCAGAACAGGTAAGAGAACAAAGTGATCGATTCGATGGAAAGGCTGTTCCTCTTTGCAATAACGATCATTTTATCTGCCCCCGCATAATACCATAGTTCGTTGTAATTCTTCCTGCGAACCAGGAAGAATTGTTGTCTCGGGAAGCTTTCCTTTTTTATAGATGTGGCAAAGGGATAATCATTGTGGCTGGAGATCAGCTTCCAGTTATTATAAATGGCGAATGCATACACAGATGAATTTTCTATTGAATTATCCTGCCCCCTGCTGAAGAATTGAGGAGACAAAGTTTCACTCAGGAATTTTTTGGGGCTTGCTAAAATGAAAACATATCCTAATAATTTCCCCGAAGTATCTGTAAGCGTTTTTTTACTGATATAACTGAACCGGTCATAAGCCTCATCATAATAGAACAGGTCTGTTATACTGGTTGGCTTTGTTTGTGTTTTTAAGATCGTATTTAATTCATTGTAACCTGTTGGTTCTTCATTGTGTAATGGTTTTTCATCAGCAGAAAAAGTAAATATCTTGGTATCATACTTATTGGTGTAACCGGAAAAATTCCCGTTAACAAGGCTGTCTTTAAAAATATGATTGGATTGCTCATCATTTAACCGGTAAAAATTTGATGATAAATAATCTGCCCTGAAATCAGTGAGCATTGTATTGATAAGCGTTTCATTTGTAGGATCTGACTTTGTTGACAATATTTCCGCATAATGATGCCTGTTACGCAATTCTTTATTCGTATTCTCCACTATGATGATGGATGTAATGGAAATGGAAAAAAAGAATAACCAAAAAACAAGTTTGGATGAAACGATACGGGAAGCAAGCAGGTTGAGGTAGGTACTGTTAAGCAGGAATAAAAAGAAGATCAGCCAGGCTAGAACATATAATTCAAAATCCACGGAGAGGTTCCCAATACCAAGACTTAACATAACAAGACCCAGGACTGCCACGAATAAAAAAAGCGGGATGAAATTTTTCGGGAAGAAAGGTTTTATGAGATACAATAAGATCTGGCATAAAAAATAATACCCGATGGCCAGGCAACATAATACTACGAATCCA
Source organism: Ferruginibacter sp. (assembly GCA_040006715.1). GTDB lineage: Bacteria > Bacteroidota > Bacteroidia > Chitinophagales > Chitinophagaceae > Ferruginibacter. The sequence goes on from JBDTWL010000006.1 coordinate 59,297, forward strand.
ACTACACTGTAAATATTGAGCGAAAAGAAATTTATGACATCAAAAGATATCTGTGAATCTGCCACCATTGAGCGAATGATATAACTTCCCGCATAGGTAACCAGTAAGATTACAATGCTGACCATGGCCAGCAATAGCCATCTTATAGAAGGCTTCTTCAAACGCACCATTACTTCCTTTTCCTGCAGCTGGTGCCTGACAAATAAAACAAACCAGATAAAAAGCAATGAATTTATTAGCAGGTCGCCCAAAGAACGCAATATAAAGCTGGAACCATACACAGATGGGTCAAACAATTCAAACTGCCGGAAATTCAATGGTATGGGGAAATAATATCCAAGTATGCGTAATCCAACGACCCAAAATAGAAAAAAGAATATCCCGTGCCATAATTTTTTTGAGGCAAAATAGGATGAACATAAATGAATAAATAACAGGACCATTAATACTGCCAGCATCCGCAGCAATACTGAAACAATATTGTTCTTATAACCTGTATTGGCGGAGCGCTGTAAAAGATGAAACAACATACTGCCATCCACTGACTTTACTTCAACCCCCTCCCCGCTTGTGGAAGAGAGATCATAATTTGTTGAAAGAGACGGGTCGTTTACAAACCCGTTCTTAAGATATTCATTAGGAATGATATAATCCCACTTCACAGGGATCAACGCGATGATCTTTACATTCCTTGCATTGTATCTTTTCCAGACATAGAATCCATTATCCAGTTTCACAAAACCGGTTACCTTTCTTTCATACAACAGTGATGGAAAAGGAAGTACCTGTTGGGTATTCCAGTAGATCAAGGATTCATGTCCCGAACTGTCCGTTGCATAAAAGAACAGGAAATATTTTTTATGGATGATACTTTTGATGTATTCCTCTGTATAATTGCCGCTGCTGATCTTAGAGATAGTTGTATTATCAGTGGCCAGGATATGAACCTGCCTTTCCTGTTCGTGGATATATGAGCTGATCTTATTCTGAACAGATTTTATGGAAGCATTGGCAGACCAGTAATTGTCTACGATAAATGACAGGGTGACAAACCATGCAGCAGCAAGCAGCAAATAAGCATTCTTATACAGGACCCGTTTAAATGTGATTGACTTTTGCAAATATTTGTACCGTGTTTAATACTACAGTTAAAAACTACCTTTTTTGATCTTGTTCCACAATGCATCCATTTCCTCCAGCGACATATCATGTAAAAATTTATCCTGCCGGCCGGCCTCAGTCTCCATCCTGGTAAACCTGTCTATGAATTTTTTATTGGTGCGTTCCAAAGCATTTTCAGCATCCAGCTGCAAAAACCTTGCAAAGTTCACCAAAGAGAAAAATACATCTCCCAATTCATCTTCCATTTTATCTTTGTCACCAGACATGACCGCTTCATTCAACTCACCCAACTCTTCCGTAACCTTATCCCATACTTGCTGTGTATTGTCCCATTCAAAGCCTACCTGTTTTGATTTTTCCTGCAACCGCATGGCTTTTACCATTGAAGGTAATGACTTCGGTACACCAGCCAGTACAGATGTTTTTCCTTCCTTCAATTTGATCTTTTCCCAGTTCTGTTTTACGTCTTCTTCATTATTTACTTTTACATCTCCGTAAATATGCGGGTGCCTGACAATTAATTTTTCGCAAACGCCATCAATTACCTCGTTAAGGGTAAATTCATTTTTTTCCGCCCCGATCTTTGCATAAAAAACAATGTGCAATAAAAGGTCACCCAGTTCTTCTTTTATTCCCTGCCAGTCTCCTGCTGAAATGGCTTCTGCAAGTTCATAAGTTTCTTCGATCGTTAAGTGGCGAAGCGTTTGTATGGTCTGCTTCTTATCCCATGGACATTTTTCACGCAATTCATCCATTATCGTCACAAGCCTGTTAAACCTGCTTTCTGCTGGCATCATTTCATTAGATTTTTAATAAAGAGAAAAAAGAAAATACAATGAACAACACGCTCAGCAATATAAGCATCAGTATGTTCAGAAGAAAGAACTTCAATATTGTTTTACCCCGGCCCTGAAGGTAAAACTTACGCATGGCTTTATACTCGTAAAACAATATATACAGAGCACCTATTGTGATAATAAAATTTATCCAATTCCAGCCCAGGTAATTTCTTGCCTGGCCCAGCCCGATCAATAAAAGCAACAAAATAAAGACAAAGACATACAAGTGAACACCAAAGATCACATGGTTCGTGTAATAAAAATTTTTACGCCGGATATACAGCAGTTTAAGGAATAATGCAAACAAAGGCAATGAAATGAACAACATCTGTGGAAAGCTATGGAGGAGTGCATTAAAAAAACTGACTAAAATCTTATTCCCGTCATTTTGATATTTTTCATTAAGTTCAAGTTGCTTGTACACCAATGTACGTTCGAGCCAGTTGTGTTTTTTTACACCGGCCTTTAATAAAGAATCGTACTGGGCCTTATCCCTGTATTTACCGGGTGCAATACTAAAAGTGCCTTTTTTTCTTGAAGTATCTGCATATTTGAGGAACTGATCTCTTGAAAATGGTTTCCCGTCATTTAATTTTTTGGTAAACTCACTGAATGCAGCGCTATCCATTTTAGTGATCTCGGAAAGTTTCTTACCCTTGATAGTTGTTTCAACTTTACTCTCGTCAAAATGGGTTACTGAAAAGAAGATCAAAAAAAAGATCGCTGAAGTGAATACATACATCCTCACAGGATTGAGGTAACTCGCTCTCCTGCCGATCATGTATTCTTTGCTTACAAAGCCGGGCCTTGTTATTAAATATTTAAGGGTACTGAAGAATTTTCCATCGAAATGGGTAATATCATTAAAGAAATGCGTGACCAGGTGCCAGGCTGTTTCCTTCGGTTCAATATTCTCCTGGCCGCAAACATGGCAATATTTGCCATGGATCCCGGCATTACAGTTCAGGCAATTTTTTTCCTTTCTTTCTTTGAAATGGCTCAATGCTGATAATTTTGTTAAAAATAATAAAGTTTGGGCGCATGTTTAATAAAGACATAATTTACGGTCTAACTTTGAAATAATAAATTGAAATCTCGATATTGATGAAAAAGATCAGCACAACCGCTTTTTTAGTATTGCTATATGCCTGTTCAGCCCGTGCTCAATTCTATTACAAGGACATCATCAGCAACAATCAATTGCTCAAAGAAATGGCACTTTATAAAGAAAATAAGGTGCGCACAGTAGTTATTAAAAGTTTTGAAGATGATGGCAGTGAAAGCGATGGATTCCTTTGTGAAAAAACGTTATCCAAAGATTATAAAAAGACAGAGCTTTTTACCCGTTCAAACGTATCCGGGGCCTCGCTTTTTACCTCCTGGTTCAATAACAAGGGCCAGCTTATAAGAACCAATGATAGCTCAGTTATATCAGTTACTGTCAATAATTATTCTTACGATGGACAGGACAGGATCAAAAGTATTTTATCCTCTGTAAGATCCTTTGATGATGATTTTGTGAATGAGATCCTTGAAGAACATATTTACATTTATAATGAAAAGAACGTACCTGAAAAGATGATCAGGGTGAAAAATAAATACGATAGTACAACTATCCAGTTCTTGCCGGATGAAAAGAATAATATCGGCATTGAAAAAGACACTAAAAACGGGAGCAAATATTATTATTATTACGATGACAGGAGCAGGCTGACAGATATTGCACATTCCAATGAATTCAAGCCTGCCGTATCAGCCGATTACCTCTTTGAATACAATAGTGCAAACCTGCTGACACAAATGACCACTACAGAAGAAGGCGGCAGTTATTATTATATATGGAAATACAATTATAGCAATGGTTTGCGCTCAACTGAAAAATGCTATTCAAAAGAGAAAAGGTTGATGGGAACTATTGAGTATGAATATAAATGAGTTCGAAGTTTGAGGTTCGGAATTTGAAGTTGGATTTATAGACCCCAAACTTCAAACCTCAAACTTCGAATTGCTTTTTTCCATCCAGTCTTTTTCCTTGACCGTTGTAAATGCCTGCATCACTCCCACCAAAAATAAGCTGGCTACATTGGCTGCCAAAAAGATCATATCATAACTGTTATACATGCCTATTGAATCATATGCATGTTTATAAAAGATCCTGATATCCAAAAACAGTGTGACCATCCATGCGACAAGTGCCACTGAGAAAAGAAAATATGATAACCACCTAACCACTTTGTTAGCATGTGTAGCTGTTCGCTTAAAATAAATAATAAAAGCTGTTATGAATAACGCTGAAGGAACTAAAATAATGAAGCTAATATATACATAGGTGAACCATGGGATATAACTCATCAGGCCAAACAAGAATTTTATACCCAGCAGCACTAATATAAAAGCAATAATGAACCCTATCACAGAAAAGAATATGCTGCCGAACAGGCGAATGTATTTACCCAAACGATCTTCCATAGATGCAAGTTACCCCAGTATCAGAAATAACTGAGGTTTGTTTTCGGTGTAAGGTTTAATAAAGACTGGTACATCAGTTTAACGGTATTCTCAATATCATCCTTGTGCAGCATCTCTACTGTTGTATGCATGTAACGCAGCGGGATAGAGATGAGTACCGAAGGGCAACCGTCGTTGGAGTATGCAAAAGAGTCCGTATCTGTTCCCGTGCTGCGGCTTGTAGCTCTTAACTGTACCGGTATCTTATTCTTTGTTGCAATACCCTGTATAAAATCAAGTAATTTATTGTGAACAGCAGGTGCATAGCAAAGTGAAGGGCCCTTGCCGCATGCACATTCGCCTTCAATGAATTTATTGATCATCGGCGTGGTACTGTCATGCGTAACATCTGTTACTATAGCAACATTTGGTTTTATACGGCGTGCTATCATTTCAGCACCGCGTAGCCCAATTTCTTCCTGTACCGCGTTCACGATGTATAATCCGAATGGAAGCTTCTTTTTATTTTCTTTCAGGAGCCTTGCTACTTCTGCTATCATAAATCCGCCGATCCTGTTATCAAATGCACGGCCTATCAGGTACCCGTGGGCGAGTTCATCATATCCATCCTCGTATGTTGCCACGGCCCCGATATGAATGCCAAGCGCTTCCACTTCCTTTTTATTACGGGCGCCGCAATCTAAAAAAAGGTTATCAACTTTGGGTTGTGTTTCTTTTGAATCAGCGTTGCCCATCCTGGTATGAATGGCGGGCCAGCCAAAAACCGCTTTTACCAATCCTTTTTTTCCCTGTATCAATACACGCATGGAGGGAGCAATCTGGTGATCCACACCACCATTGCGCTTGAGGTATATCAATCCTTCCGGAGAAATATAATTCACAAACCAGCTGATCTCATCTGCGTGTGCTTCGATCACCACTTTAAAAGGGGCTGATGGATTTATCACACCCACGGCCGTTCCATAAGGGTCGGTAAAAAATTCATCCACGTATGGTTTCAGGTAATTCATCCACAATTTCTGCCCATTACTTTCAAAACCTGTAGGCGATGAATTGTTGATATAATTCTTTAAAAATTCATAAGAAGATGCTGTTATGATCGGTTTGCTGCGTGATGCTTTTGCCATAATTATTTTTTTCTTCAGCAAAGAAACTAAATACTTGCCACATAAGTAGCGGCTGCTGAAAACAACATCATTCCATCAACCAGGAAATAATAAAAAAAATACCCCTGCTTTTTCAGTGAAAGCAGGTAAACAAGGAGTGTGATCAGCCCGGTAATAAAAAAAGCGATCAGCTGCGCATTGTCATCAAAATAATAACGCAGTAAAAAACCGGCTGCCAGGTACAGCATAAAAACTATTGCCATGATAACCCGGAGGGCCTTATGGCTCACATCTGTGGCAAGGCTTCTTAAGGAATGGATCTTGTCGACATTGATATCCCTTGAGTCGAATATTATGCATAACATGAGCATGAACAGGAACCTGGCAACAAATAACAACCCGATCGAAAGGCTGTTGATAAAAAAAGCATTCGCAGGGATCATGACAGTAACATAGGTCCAGGTAAATGCAAGCAATACCGTTTTTAAAAATCCTGCTTTGCGGGTAAATGCCAGTCTTTTAAAGGGCCATAATGGTAAGCTGTAAAGCAATGTCAGTAAAACAGCTATCGATACTGTTGGAATGATAGCAGGAAGAAAATACAGGCAATATAGGAGGCCCAATCCAGCTATTGAAAAAATGAAAGTATTTGAAAAATGTTTTAGGAGAAATCTTCGCGGCCGCCGGGTATCACTGAAATAATATTTACTGATCAGCCAGTAAAAATTATAACTGCTAAGCGTGGCAAAAAATACCATGCCGTAAATAAAAACATTTACGGGGATATGTAACAACCAGAATGTCTGGTAACAAAGTGCTGCAGCACAAAATGAAATGAAGATCGAATGGGATAAGATAAATTGTAACCAGCGCATTACAAGCAACGATAATAAACCGCCTGATCGGTAACAATGACATTGCTCTTATTCTTTGCAAAATCCTTTATATATACTTCATAAAAGAGTGTATCGGTACGTGGGCGGGCGGGCCCGGGATCAATACATTCCAATGCGTCAAACAGGTTAACGATCACATCTCCTTTAAAATTCTTCACTGCTGATGTCTGGATATCGGGTAAATAAAAAGAATCCAGGTTTCCGGACTTTAGATTTTTAATGTATACCATGGAAGTATCAAAGCCCTGGATAAAACCGATGTCACCTTCGGCATCTGTAACTTCTAAAGTAAGTTTTGGCGCTGATTCCTTATTTACCGTTGTAAGGCTGGATTCTGCAAAATTCGGGCTGATGGATTTAAACTTAATTTGAGGTGCTGTAGTATATTTATCCTTATTACAGGAGGAGAAAATAAAAACAGACAGGGCCAATATAAATGTAGTACGCATATTTGTATTTTGATATTCAAATTTAATGATAGAAGTTCATATATCCATCTTAAATAGTACAACTTTGCAGCAACGGGATGAAACAATTAACAGACCATATAGAAATAAAAAATGAACTGTTCAACATCAGGGAAGCAGGGTTTGAAACCCTTGCATTGAAAATATTCCGCTTCCAGTATGATCAAAATGAATTTTACAGGCAATACTGTGATGCCATCCATGTAAAAAAGGACGCTGTTCAAAGCCTGGAACAGATCCCGTTTTTGCCCATCCAGTTCTTTAAATCAAAAGAGATTACGACCGGTTCGTTTGAGCCCATGGCTGTTTTTGAAAGCAGCGGTACTACCGGCTCGGTCAACAGCGTACACCTGGTAAAAGATACAGGTCTTTATGAAACAAGTTTTTTAAGATCATTCGAAATATTTTACGGGGATATAGCATCATATTGTATCATCGGGCTGCTTCCCTCCTATCTTGAAAGAAAGAATTCATCCCTTGTATGGATGGTAAATGAACTCATAAAAAGAAGCGGGCACGCCAATAGTGGATTTTATTTATACGAATATGAGAAATTAAAAGAACTGATCCTGCAAAATGAAAATACCGGGCAACCTACTTTGCTCATCGGGGTTACTTATGCGCTTCTTGATTTTTTTGAACTAAATCCCATGGAACTCAGGCACACGACCGTAATGGAGACGGGAGGCATGAAAGGGAGAAGGGAAGAACTCACCCGCTCAACTGTTCAGCAGCAATTAAAAGTGTTGGCAGGAATAACTGATGTCCATGCAGAATATGGAATGACCGAATTGCTGTCACAGGCATACTCAAAAAAAGAAGGCATATTTCAATGCCCCCCATGGATGAAGATCTTAGTTCGCTCAGAAGATGACCCCTTTGATGTTTTCTTACCCCAAAAGATCAATGCGCCATTTATCAATGGAGTGATCAATGTTATTGACTTTGCAAACCTTTACAGTTGTTCTTTTATAGCCACAGATGATATGGGGAAATTATACAAAGATGGTTGTTTCGAAATACTTGGCAGGCTTGATAATAGTGATGTGAGGGGATGTAGTTTGATGATGCTGTAAGAGATGCTTGATAGATAATGATCCGGATCTTCTTAGCAGGTAACGATCTCTATTATCCAGTATCCGGCATCCCACATCCCGCATCTTACAAATTATAAGTCATTGCAAGCTCTTTTAATTCCAACAAATTTGTTATAGATAATTTTTCAAATAACCGCTGCTTGTGTGTGCCCACGGTTGAAGGCTGGACCTTTAGTTTTTGTGATATCCCTGTTAATGTCTCTCCCGATAAAAGCAGTTTGGCTATTTCAAATTCTCTTTTCGACAGCTGGTCAAAAGGGTTACCTGGTTTGCCGTTATAAGAATCTTCTACAAGGATCTCTGCAAAAAGTTCACTGATATATATTTTATTACTCAGCACCATATCGATGGCATTCGTGATTTCTTGCAAGGGCGCATCTTTGGATAAAAAACCCATTGCACCATTTTTCAGGAAACGTTTGGCATATATTTTTTCTGCGCTCATTGAATAGATGAGCACTTTTGTATTGGGATACTCTTTTTTTATAAACTCCATTAAGCTAAGCGTATTTGTATTTGGCATCTGAATGTCCATAATAATAAGGTCATATTTATTTGCCTTAAGTTGTTCCATGGCACTTTCTCCATCATAAGCTTCATCAATAGCCCCCGGATGGTATTTTTCGAATAACAAGAATTTGATTCCGGTCCTAATAACTACATGATCATCAATAATTAAGAACTTCATTATTTTCTAAGATATTTAATATTGTAAATTATTATTATAATATAGTACAAACTCTACACAAGAAATACCAGCGCAACTATAATTTTCAGTATGGCTTTGCGTTAGTATTACACATTACTCAGAAATCTATTATAGGATTATGAGCTTAGTTAAAGAATTCTTTGATCCAAACACATAAAAACTATAAAATTAATCCTTTAAAAGGATAAAGATCCTGTTTATGAAAAACTTGCATGCCCCTTACCTTAAAAAGAATGAATTCTTGCTTTATTTGGGTGAAGACAAATACAGGGCTCTTATTGAAAATTCTATCCACTCATTTTTCCTCACAACCCCGGATGGCAACATCCTGGAAACGAACCATGTTGCAATAACAATGTTTGGATATTCAAAAAACGAATTTCTTTCTCTGAACAAACATAAACTATTTGATCATACTGATGAAAATTTAAAACTTGCTTTTGAAAATTGCAAACAAAACGGTTATATATCAGTTGAAGCAACAGGCATTAAAAAAAACGGCGAACACTTTCCAATAGAATTGTCATCTGTCATTTATGCCGAACCAAATGGTGAAGTAAGAACGAGTACGATGGTGTATGATATGAGTAAACGGAAGTATGCAGATAATCAGCCTGCCACGAAAAATAAAAATGAACTTGATTTTAAACCTGTCATTGAAAGTATAACAGATGGCTTTTTTACCCTGGATAATAATTGGATCATCACATACTGGAACAAAGAAGTTGAAAAAATATCCGGGATAATGAAAGATGAGATCACTGGCAAGAGTTTCCTGGATTTTTTTAAAAACATAGGAAACCAGCGATTATACTCGGAATGCCGCCGTGCAAAACGTGAGAATATCTCCATTCGTTTTGAAGAATATTATGAATTATCCCATTCCTGGATCGAAATAGATGCATATCCTTCTGAAACGGGTTTAACCGTTTTCTGTAAAAATATCACGGAACAAAAAACGGCTGAGGCGGCCATGAAGATCAGCAATGAGCGGTATGACCTGGTAGTAAAAGCTACCAATGACCTCGTTTGGGACTGGGATATCATTACCGGGGAGATCTACAGGAACAGTAATGGGATAAAAAGAGTATATGGCCATAGTTCAAACGAAGCAATTAAGACCAACCAATTATGGGCCAGCAATATTCATCCCGAAGATCGCGAAGAAATTGACCGGCAGATTGCGTATTATATCTCCTCTGAAAATGAATATTCATTCAATTTTGAATATCGTTTCAAAAGGGAGGATGGCAATTACAATTACATAAACGACAAAGGTTATATCATCCGCAATGAGTTGGGTATTGTTATCAGGATGATCGGTGCTGCCAGGGATATCACTGAACAAAAACAGATAGCTCGCAATATTGAAGAAAGTGAACAGCGTTATAAGATGTTTGTGCAGCAAAGCACAGAAGGTATCTGGCGAATAGAACTGGATGAAGCAAAACCGGTTTCTACCCCGGTGGAGGAAATGATCGCCTATTGCATGACGAATGCATACCTGGCAGAATGCAATGACGCATTTGCAAAGATGTATGGCTATGAAAGTGCTGAAAAAATAATCGGTGTGCCCCTCCATCAATTAATGCCCCCGGAAAACATTGAGAATATTGAACACCTGAAAAAGTTTTTCAGCAACAACTTTAAAATAGAAGATGAATTAAGTCATGAGATAGATGAAGCAGGCAACCAGCTGGTATTTGTAAATAATATGATCGGGATCGTTGAAAGAGGCCATATAAAGCGTGCATGGGGAACACAAAGAAATATCACCCAGCAAAAAAAGGCAGAACAATTATTACTTGCATCCGAGGAACAATACAGGTATCTTTTTAATAACAATCCTTCCTGCATTTTTATCTGGGATCCTGAAACATTGAGTATCCTCGAAGTAAACCAGGCAGCAGTTGAACTTTATGGCTATTCCAGGAATGAATTTTTACAATTAACAGCACTTGATATAATGCCTTCTGATCAGCATGCAAAATTCCTTGAAACATTAAGTGTGGCGATCAGGAATGAGATCTATAAAAAAACAATGACCTGCCTGCACATCAATAAAAAAGGGGAAGGTATTTTCATGGAAATTTCTTCTCATAATATTTTTTACCATGGGAAAAAAGCGGTCCTCGCCATTGGGAATAATGTCACTGATAAGATACAGCTTGAGAACAGCCTGAATGAAGAAAGGCAAATAAGGCAAAAGCAGATTACGGATGCTGTTATTACAGGACAGGAAAGGGAACGATCTGAATTGGGTGAAGAATTACATGATAATATTAACCAGATCCTTGCATCAACAAGGCTTTATATAGAATGTGCGATCGCTGATGAAAATCCGAGGAAGGACCTGCTTGATAAAGGAAGGGTCTTACTTGATTCTGCCATGAAGGAAATAAGAAAGCTTTCAAGGACCCTGCTTCCGCCTTCATTGGGCGAAATTAGCCTGATAGAAGCTTTGAATGATCTTACCAAAGATATTTTTATGGTTAATCCCATAAAGATCTCCAAGGACTGGAAAGATTTTAATGAAAATGGTCTGAGCCAGAAACTGAAGCTTACTATTTTCAGGATAGTGCAGGAACAGTTGAACAATATTTATAAACATGCAAAAGCAAAAAATGTGGCCATCAGTTTGAAGAAAAAAGATGACCAGATCAGCCTGATGTTAAAAGATGATGGAATAGGCTTTGACACATTAACAAAAAGGAGCGGAGTAGGATTGAGGAACATCGCCAGCCGTGCTGAAGTAAATAATGGAACTATCAATATTGAATCCCGGCCGGGTGCCGGCTGTATACTTACTGTACAGTTTTTAATTAAAGAGTAATTTCCAAAGAAATGTTGAATAAGGATAAGGTATTTCGAATTATGAGCGAAGTTAATACATCATCATTGGGAATTCCTTGCTCTGTTTTATACCTCACCAAAAAGATCAGGAATCTAACCTGAAGCCTCCCTATTAAATCAGCCTGCCAACTGAGCTACAAACCACTCAAATTAAAAAACTGCTTCATTTCTGAAACAGTTTCCTGTGATCTGGCTGGGACTCGAACCCAGGGCCCATACATTAAAAGTGTATTGCTCTACCAACTGAGCTACCAAATCTCCTATCCCCTTTTTCAAAGGGAGTGCAAAAATAAGGCAAAAACATATTGTATCAAATTTTTTTAGAAAGATTTCCGGAATATTATATATTAAATCCTTTATTTCTTTGTTAACAGCCACCTAACTACCCTATTTTTGCCATGAATTGTTTTTATGAGTGAATTTTTTAAAAATAAGGTCGTTGTCATCACCGGCGGGAGTGATGGAATTGGCAAGGCCCTGATCGAACAATTATTGCCATTAGGTGCTAAAATTGCAACCTGTGCCCGTAACCAGGACAAATTATACGACCTCCAATTACGCCATTCAACTTCTCCATTACATTGTATAGTAGCTGATGTAAGTAATTACAACGATTGCAAATTCTTTATTGAATCTACCTTAAAGCAATTTGGGAGTATTGATATACTCATAAACAATGCAGGTATTGTGATGAAATCGCTGTTGAAGGATGCTGACCTGGAGGTTTTCAGGAAAGTAATGGATATAAATTATTTTGGAACGGTATATTGTACCAAGCTGGCACTTGATTCCATTATTGGGCAGAAAGGAACCATCGTCGGGCTGGCATCCATTGCGGGTTATCGCGGCCTGCCTGGGCGCAGTGGATATTCGGCAAGTAAATTTGCCATCATTGGTTTCCTCGAGGCTTTGAGAATAGAACTGGAGGATGAAGGTGTAAATGTAATGTGGGTAAGCCCGGGCTTTACACGCAGCAATACAAGGATCGCTGCATTGAATGCCAAGGGAGAAGCACAGGGGCACAGTCCCGTAAATGAAAGTGACCTGATGAGCCCGGAAGCATGTGCGAAGTATATTATTAAAGCGATAGAAAAAAGAAAAAGAACACTGGTACTTACATTCCTGGGAAAACAAACTGTATTCCTGACAAAATTTTTCCCATCCATAGCAGATAAGCTTACAAAAAGATTTTATTTCAAAGATGGCAAGCTTATAAAATAAGAGCAGATCATACGTACAAAATTAAATACAGTTTATAATCACTTAAATAATACATGGCTTTACTAACCCTTACAAGTGATATTGGCGAACAGGATTTTTTAGCAGGTGCTATTAAGGGTCAGTTATTGCAGTCAAACAAAAAATTCATTATTGTTGATATAACGCATGCGCTTTCTCCTTTTAATTACCCACAGGCAGCTTATGTTTGCCGCAATGCGATCAAAAATTTTGCTCCCGGCACTTTTCACCTCATATTGGTCAATCTCTTTGATGAAAAGCCCGAACACCTTTTATTGGCAGAACACAATGGCCACTTTATTGGTTGTGCAGACAACGGGTTACTGACCATGGTACTGGAAGAATCCCCGCAAAAAGTGGTGGCACTACCATTGGGAAAAACCAACCAGAAAAACACTTTATTCTGTATAAATATTTTTGCAAATGCTTTCAATGAAATTTTAGCCGGGAAAAAATTAGAGTCGATCGGTGATGCAACAGTTTCTATACAAGTAAAGAATCCCTTGCGCCCCCTTCTTGGAAATGATTATATTGAAGGACAGATCATTTTTATTGACAACTTTGAAAATGTAATTGTAAATATTACCAAGGAAGAATTCGAGGAACAACGCAAGGGAAGAAGCTTTACCATCGTTTTTAAAAGAGACGAGATCATAGATAAGATCAGTGAAACCTATGCCGATGTAACAGAAGGCGAAAAACTGGCGCTCTTCAATTCAGCCGGCTACCTGGAGATCGCTATCAATAAAGGAAATGCTGCCGGGCTTTTCGGGCTACAGGGCTTTTCTGAAAAACAACAAATGTATTCCCAGCAACAATTCATCAACAACCGCTTATTTTACCAGACTGTGAAAGTCTATTTTCAATAAACCATATAAATTAAATAACAATGAAAAAAATAATTTTAACAGGCTTGTTTGTATCAACCTGCATTATGATGAATGCCCAGGTTAAAATGCCGCAGCCCTCCCCTACACAAACCATTAGTCAGAATTTTGGAATGGGCAATATTGAACTTACTTATTCCAGGCCGGGTGCAAAAGACAGGAAGATATTCGGTGACCTCGTACCATATAATAAATTGTGGCGCACAGGTGCAAATGCTGCCACGATCATAAAATTTTCTGAGCCTGTTGAAATAAAAGGCAAAAGAGTAGATACGGGAGCTTATGCTCTATACACGATCCCGGGAACAGAAAGCTGGGAAATAATATTGAACAAAGGCATTAAGAACTGGGGTGTTGATGGCTATACTGAATCAGATGATGTAATAAGGGTAAGGGTTGAGCCCATGAGCATTACTAAAATTGAAACATTAACCATTCAGTTCTCAGACATCAAACCTGAAAGCTGTGTCTTGAATATCATGTGGGATAAAACTGCCGTGGCCATTCCAATTACCACAAATATCAAGGAAAAATTAAAGGCCCAGATCGATGCCGCCATGCTTACTGATAAAAAACCTTATTGGGAAGCAGCACAGTTCTATAATGAATATGAAAAGAACAGTGCTAAAGCATTGGAAAATGTAACGAAAGCAACCGAAGCAAATCCCAAAGCATACTGGATCTGGCTTTATAAAGCAAAAATTCAGAAAGAAATGGGCGACAAGGCCGGAGCATTGCTGAGCTCCAATAAATCACTTGAACTTGCCAAAGCAGACAAGAATGATGATTATGTAAAATTGAATGAAGACCTGATAAAGAAGTTGAAATAGTCTTTCGGGGAATTATATAAATAAAAATGCTACCCAACGGTAGCATTTTTATTTACATGTGTTTCACACAAAGTCGCTAAGAAACCCGAAGATCGCAATGGCTCTTTGCGGCTTCGCAGCTTTGCGTCTTTGCATGAAACTTTTATAAAGTACCGAAAAAAAAGTATTTTTATGCCCTTAAAAGTATTGCTATGATTAAACGATCATTCATTATTAAATTGTTCGTATCAATTTTACTGTCTGCATTTATTAACGTAACAAATGCGCAGGTAGTTATAAGTACAACCAGCGTCACGCCCGACAACAGCGCTATGCTGGATGTTCAAAGTACCAGCAAGGGAATGTTGATCCCCCGGATGAATACAGCTCAAATAAATGCCATGCCTAATCCTGCCAACGGGTTAATTGTATTTGATACTAAAAAAGGCCTAACAGTTTATAATACCGGAAGAGGATGGTCAAGGCTAGAAGCTATAACACCCGGGCGAATCTATGTAAGTGAGACATACCCGGATACATTATATCCTTTTGTTGATTATGATTATCTCGGCGTTTTCTACCAGCAATATGCTTTTAAGAAAAACTTTGGCACATTAAATGGCGGATGGCTTACAAAAAATAACAGCGAGGGTATGAGTGTAGACAGGCGGGCTTTATATACTGGCTCAGTATCTAATAAAGTATTGCTTCTAAGTGGTAACTATCAGGGGAGCTGTGATTCCTGTATTAAGATATATGATCCTGTCAATGATTCTCTTTATAAAGATCCAATTGGAAACCTAAGACGCTTTGGTCCTTATACTGCTACAATCGATACGTCTAATGCACGGATATTTGTTTGGGGCGGGTATTCAGAAGTCGAGGCCTTTACTACTCCTGAATTCAGGGGGTATATGTATTATTATAATACTGCCGCGAAAGTGATCATGGATTCTGTAACTATGCCGTTCGTAAGATATGGCCATAGTGCCGTATGGGCGAAGAGTGTAAATAAATTATTGGTATTTGGAGGATATTCCTTCGGCCCTTCTTCATCCCCGGGAAATGTCAATACAATGTATTCTTATGATCCGGGATCTAATACCTGGACCGCATTAGCTACTTCGCCTTTATCTGCCCGCCAAAACCATATCGCCTTATATGACGGAAATGACCACATGCTTATTTGGGGTGGTGACAACGGCAGCGGTACCGAATATTTTAATGGTGCGGTTTATACTATTTCTACCAACAGCTGGAGCATGATCTCTTCTTCAGGTGCTCCCACAAGAAAAGTGATCAACGGCAGCTGGACCGGAACTGAAATGTTGTTGAGCAGCCCGAATGTAAATGTAAGTGCATATGATTACCTGGCATATCGTTATAACCTCGCTACCAATACATGGACCGCTATCCCGGCCATACCCAATTATTTGGGTAAACCTACTGTTGTTGCCGCTGAACATCTTTGGAATGGAAGCAATATGTTACAAATAGGATACCTGATCCCTTATGTTAATACTCCCACCAATGTAATGTGGTCTTTTGATCTTATAACTAATAGCTGGACAGCTTTGGCGGGACCTGCTGCTTTGCAGGGAGGTGAGATAGCGAAAGGCATCCGCACCGGAGATGATGCGGTTATTTTTACCAGTTATTTCAGCCAAAGATTTTTCAGGTACCTGCCCACTGTAGCAGGTTCGCCCAGTTACCAGGTAACAGACCAGGAATTTCATTATTATAAAAAGAAATAAGCTGAAGGTTTCAATCTAATTGTGGCTGCTTTTTTAAGTGGCTATTTTTTTACCAGTTGCATTTCTCAAAAAGATCTGCAACACGCTGCTCAGTATGATCACGAACAATGCCCCTATAACATTCAGCCACAAGAAAGAAATGATATCCATATAATAAATGGTTATGATCATTATTTCAGAGATCACGGCAGCGATAAAAACAGCATTCCCTTTTATTTGTTTCAACCAGAATGCAACTAAGAAAATTCCGAGTATTACGCCATAGAATATTGATCCAAGGATATTAACTGCTTCGATCAGGCTATTGCCGATATTTTGTGCAAACATCGCAATGATGATACAAAAAATCCCCCAGCCCAATGTGTACCATTGTGAAACTTTATAATCTTCCAGCTTTGTTTCATTTTTTAAAAAGAATTTTTTATGAAAATCAACAACAGTACAGGCAGCCAATGAATTCAATGCCGCCGCAATACTTCCCCAGGCTGCTAAAAAGATGATGGCAAATATGATCCCGATCAAACCAATAGGAAGGTTATCTTTTACAAAACGCAGGAAGATATAATTGTTGTCGTTTACATCCTGGCCCGGCAACGCTTTCTTTAAAGTGCTTTTGTATTCAGCACGCAATGACGTTGCTTGTTGTTGGTCACCGGCAGCCAGTGCACTGTTATAGCTGGTTTCAATGGCAATCAAAGAATCCTTATAGGTTGTTTGCTTTGCTGCTATTGTAGTTGATTCAGCAAAATAAATGGGGGCTTTATGGTATTGGTAAAAAGAAAAGATCAGGATACCTATCAGCAGAATAAAGAATTGCATCGGCACTTTAACCAGCCCGTTCAATAATAATCCTTTCCTGCTCTCCTTTACATTTTTCGCTGTAAGGTATCGCCCTACCTGGCTATGATCGGTCCCAAAATAACTGAGTGCAAGAAAAAAACCGCCGATCAGCCCACTCCAGATATTGTATTTATCCTTCCAGTCAAACCCTTTATCAGTAAACCCGGTAGTAATGATATTCATCTTGCCCCGCTCCCCTGCCATGCTCAGTGCACCATTAAAACCAACGGCATCAGGCAATAACTTAACAGCCAGGTAACCCACTATAAACAAGGAAACAAATACAATTATCATCTGTAGTTTTTGCGTGTGTGCCACAGCTTTGGCACCCCCACTCATGGTATAAATTATAAGCAAGCCTCCCATTACCAAATTGGTATAATAAATATTCCAGCCCATCAATGAGCTTAATACCAATGAAGGTGCATAGATACTCACACCCGTGCTCAATCCCCTTGAAAGTAAAAATAAAAATGATGTAAATGTTCTTGTCTTCAGGTCAAACCGCTGTTCCAGGAATTCATATGCAGTATAAACTTTTAACCTGCTGAAAACGGGCACAAAAAAGATGCTGATAACGATCATGGCTAATGGCAACCCGAAATAATATTGTACGAAGCGCATCCCATCGCTGTACGACTGCCCGGGGCCTGTTAAAAAAGTAATGGCGCTTGCCTGTGTACCCATGATACTCAGTAACACCAGGTACCAGGGCAGGCTGCGGTTACTGAGAAAATAGCCCTCGAGATCTTTGCTCGTCTTACTTTTATAGATACCATAAACAATGATACTGCCCAGTGTTACAATTAATATGAGCCAGTCTGTTTTACTCATGAATATTGCTTGCTGATAAAGTAAAATATGATGACCTGCAGTACTAAAAAAGCAAGTACTGCCAGGTACCATTTATTCCAATATGATCTTTCGTTCTCCATTTTTTTGTTTCACACAAAGGGGCAAAGGCGCAAAAAATTATTGTTTACTTTGTTTCCCTTGCGGCTTTGCTACTTTGCGATCCTTGCGTGAAACTTTATTTATATAGTCACAAAAATGTTTTACTTATTCTTTGGCAAAGCGATCAAATTCGCCATCAATCGATATGCACCCGGCACACCTGCAGGCAATTGCCTGAAAAACACCAGGCTTGCATACACAAAATTCCCTTTACCATATTTTGCTATGGCGAGGCTGCCATTGCTTTGCTTCTCTCCTTTATCATTCATTCCAAGCGGCATTTCAAAATGCTCATCTGTTTTCACGGCCTGGTAAGTACTTCGCTCCTGCACCCAGCCTTCAAAATCCTTTTCTGATATTTTATTGGGATAATTCAATACAGGGTGTTCCGGTAATAAAAAGCTAACTGCCGCATCTTCCTCTGTGACCCGGGTGCCCGCATCTATGGTAAACGGATAAGGCCCGGCAACAACTCTCTTCTGTCCAATTTGATTGCTTTTCAAATATTGCACAATAAGGTTACCTCCATTTTGAACATACCGTTTCAATACTTCATTTTTATTACTCAGGTATTCGTATATGTTATAGGCACGTATGCCGGTAATGATCGCATCAAATTGTTTTAAGTTATCATCATCCAGGTCAGCTTCGGAAAGGATCTTTACCGAATAACCCATTTGTTCCAGTTCCTGGGGAACCTTATCGCCCGCACCAACAATGTACCCGATCCTCTTACCTGAGATCTTTACATCAACCTTTACAAGATTTGCCTTTGCCTTAGGAAAATAGGTAATGGCCGGAATATGGTCGTAACTGATCATTTTGGTATAACCGTCGAATTTTCCATCACTGGTCTTTAAATTAATTTCCTCAGAGATGTTCGCTTCAGTTGTTACAGGGCTGAACACAGATAAGCGGTGACCATCTTTATTATCCTTAACGGCATATTGAAAAAAGGGAAGATCATTCTCCCATTTTTTGGAGTATTGTTGTACCACTGCGTAACTGGCCGAATCATTTGCATTTGACCTGAGATCAACCTTCGCTTTTGCCGGCGCCCCGTTCACCGATATAAAATTATCATTGGAATAACTCAATTCAATTTTTGGCAATACAGCTATCGGTTGATAAGTATCCCCTTTAACCGGATCAACAACACGGTATTGCACCGGCCGTTTGATGACAAGGTCTTCGCCATCAATATTTACAAGCATGCTCGCTTCGAACGAAGGATTGTTCTCGGCTTTCCCTATCAAAAGCTGGTCCCTTACTTCAAAAGTTCCTCCCTTTAAAGGATACTCAAGCCAATAAGGTTGCGAGATGAACTTATTGGCAACAACCAGGTTCTTATTGATGAGCAGGTTTTGATTGGTTGATAAGGTTGCTGACAAGGCGGTATCGAGATTCTCAATGCTGATATGCTGCAAAACAGCATTAACTTCCCGTCTTTTATTAAAGACGAAACTGATCTTTAATGTATCGCCCTGCACAACATTTTGCTGGCTTGAAGTTGCTTCTACATATAAAGCACTGCATGCTTCTATCAATTGCTGCACCTCAGCTAATTTTTTATTTCTCCAGTTTTCAAAAGGAAGGTTCTTGATCGACTTGTGTAAACTCACTAAAGCAGGAACAGATAATTCAGGTTGATCGGGTTTATACTTCGCAATGATATCATTGATCACAGATTGAATGGTTTCCCCGCCGTTTATTCTTTTCCAATCAATGATCACCCCATCCATCAGGTCTGTTGCTGGTGCTTCCCCACCGGTATTCAGAAAATATTCAAATGATTGCCCCCTCCTCCTGGGCCTGCCTTCTCCCTGGCTTTTATGCATCGTCCTTGCTTCACCTCCCATTTCACCATAACTTTTCCCGAGCAATGCATTGTATCCCCCGATATCTATCTTCAACTGGTTTTCACTGGTTGTATTATTGCCGCCAAAATTGAATGTGTTCCACAATATCCTTTTAGCCTGCCATGGTTTTACACCATATTGAAATTGTTCAGGGAACCTGTTTGGATCAGCAGCTGCAATGAATGCCTCATCTGCCAGTATTGCCGAGGCTGCATGATGACCATGGCCTGCTCTTGGATCTCCCGGGAAACGTTTTATGATCACATCGGGCTGGTATTGCCTTATGACCCATACAACATCGGATAATATTTTTTCCCGGTCCCATATCTTCAATGCTTCATCTGCACTTTTACTAAAACCAAATTCATAAGCCCTGCTGAAATATTGTTCCGCTCCATCAACCCTTCTTGCTGCCAATAATTCCTGCGTACGTATCAGACCCAGTTCAACTCCCTGCTCATCGCCGATCAGGTTCTGCCCCCCATCACCCCTGGTAAGGCTTAGGTATGCAGTGCGGTATAATTTCTCATTTGCAAAATAAGGCAGCAACGCATTGTTCTCATCATCAGGATGTGCCCCGATATATAATACCGAGCCCAGGACATTCAGCTTTTTCAACTGCAATAATATCTCCGAGGAAGAAAATGTTTTGGGAGTTTGTGCTACAGCGATCAGAGAAACCTGTACAGAAAGAATAACGGAAAAAAGTTTACGCATAAGTAGTTATTATGCTACGAATTTACAGGTTTGGTCAGAGTAACCATTGCCGGTTATAAAATATTTGAGGTTTGAAGTTCGAAGTTTGAAGAACGCATCTTCGAATATCAAACCTCGGACTTCAAACTTATAAGCTATTGTCCTACCAAAAACACCGCATTTAAAAACATCAATTTGCCGTTCTCCCAAAAACTCCTGAAGATCGGGTCATCAGCGAAATATACGACAGAACCCCGTCCATATTGTTGCACGGCTATAACAGTACCGTCTTTTATCCTGGCCCCAACCTTATTTCCCACAAATCCTGAGACCTGGTTTTCTTTTTTGATCACGCCAACATTCCATCCATCTTTCATGAATTCATAAATATTATCATTCTGCTTCAATGAAAAATAGAAAGAAGGATACCCAAAAGCCAGTGGATGGCTTTCATCTATTTCAATTTTATAGATCGCACCCGGAATATTATTCACCAATATATCTTTATCGCGGTTCTCGTATCTTTTGATATCTGTATAAGAAGGCTTTTTATCTTCGTCTTTTTTATCAGCATCTTCGTCTTTCTTTTTTTTCAATCCCCATTCAGCGCCGGCCATTTGAGATACAGCGCCTTCTATGGCGATTATTTTTCCACCCTGCCTTACCCAGGTTTTCAGGTCTGATCCCGCATCTTTATCCGATAAGACCTTGTAATATCCATCCGGAATAATAAGCACATCAATATTTTTCCATGACACATATTTAATATCCGCTGAATTGATCCTGCTGATCGGGTAATTCAATTGCTGCTCAAATAAATGCCAGACCTCGCCTGATGAAGTTGAAGAGGTCTCTTCTCCTGTTAATAATGCTATCGCCGGCTTTTTGAGCAAGTGAAGCTTATCGGACCCAAAATCAAAACCGCTTTCCATATAACCGGAATTCACGCTTGTAACAACTGCATTATTTTCTTCAGCCAGTTTTATGAACTGTGCAATTTTATTTTCATTTCCTGATCTTAACAGCACCAGTGTTCCCTTCATATATTTTTTTCCGTTGAAATAAAAATCTTTTTCTGCATAGCGGATCTTAATGCCATTTTTAAGCAGGCCAGCCAGCAATTTCCCATCATTAAAAGAATTATATGCTACCAGGTAACCATAATCATTTTGTGATAATACGGGCCTGCTGCTGACTGGCTGGTAACTCCCCCCGGTAAGTTTTTCTTTTACAGCATAGGACTGTACACCATATGCATATGGCAGGCTCCATGCAGTGATATCGTATGTTGCCGAATCACTTAGTTTGGATTGTGGCTCAAACAATACTTTCAGCAATGTTGATTTTGGCTGGTAAGCCGATACAAGCAGGTCATTTTGCATGGTAGTATAACTTTCTTCCCTGCCATTAAAATAATTGTAGCCCTTAAGCACGGTTCCTTGTTTGGCATAAGCATATGAAATATTATTTCGCTCAAACAATTCTTTTAGTGCGGCAATCTTATTTTCATTGGCCCCGTTCACTACATATGTTTTATAAATACCATTACCATTATTCCTTCCTTCATCAAAATATTTCCTGAACTCCGTATTAAGCTGGACAGCATTTCCCGATGCTACTTCTATCGTGCTCATGCTGGTGGTAAAATGATGTTCGATCCGGTCCTTCAGGGTAAGTGTATCATCATTTACCTGGAGAGCCAAACCTGCTCTGCCATGGCCCGCCTGCTCATAGGTCATCCCGATGGCGCCATTATATATTGGGTAAGTATCCCCGTATGCAGGATAAAAAAGATCGAAATATTCTCTTGTAAAATACAGCCAGCCATTTGCATCAAAATATTTTGCATGATTCTTTCCTACAGTAGCCTGGAAATTGCGTTGCCAGGGGGTTATTACTTCGTGAAAGGGTTCAGCAGCGGGTGCAAAATAATAAGGGTTGCCCGGGTACTGCTCATGAAAATCACAATGGATCACAGGCATCCATTCATTGTATTTTTTAATTCTTTGCTGTGTTTCTATTTGTGTTTGCCATGCCCAATCCCTGTTGAGGTCAAAATTATAATGATTGCTTCTCCCGCCGGGCCAGGGCTCATTGTGTTCGATGGCATCGCCATTTACATTCGGATACTTTCCTTCAATTTCATTGTACCAGTTCACATACCTGTCTCTCCCATCAGGGTTCAGGCAGGGATCAATAATTATGATGGTATTCTTTAGCCATTGCTTCGTTTGAGCATTTGCGGGAGCAAGTAACTCGTAAAGCGTTTTCATAGATACTTCTGAAGAACTGGCTTCATTGCCATGAACATTGTAACTTAACCAAACAACGGCAGGTGCCTGTACATCAGCAGGTTTATCATTCAATAAGCCGGTCAGCCTTAAATTATTCTTTCTTATTTCTTCCAGCCCGGGGAAATTCTCTTCGGAAGCGATCACTGCAAGTAACAAGGGCCGTCCTTCATTTGTCAAACCATATTGTTCAAGTTTCATCATTTGCGGCATGGCCGCAGCGGCATGTTGAAAATAATTAACGATCTTATAATGAGGGGTAAACTTTTCACCGAGCTTGTAGCCTAAAAAAACCTCGGGGCTTTTTAAGGTTTGCGCATGGGTACTTGATGCCATTGCGATCAAAACAATCAGGAAGATCTTAATTTTCATAATAGCGTAATTATCCTATGAAAGTATTAAATCTATACTCCTTAAAAAAGAAAATTTAAATTTGAAAAAAATAACCTCCCATGTTGCAGAAAAATGCTGTCCTGTTTTTATGCTTTTCTATATTTTCTATCTCTATCCTTGCACAGCCCGCGGATAACCCATATAAAAAAATAGTCTGCAATAAAGCCGCTGTGGTCTCTGCCAATCCGCTGGCAAGTAATGCGGGTATGCAAATACTGAAAAGTGGTGGCAATGCATTTGATGCAGCGATTGCAACCCAGCTTGTCCTGGCAGTGGTTTATCCCGGCGCCGGTAATATCGGTGGTGGTGGATTTATGGTTGCTCATTTAAAGAATGGAAAGAACATCAGCCTTGACTACAGGGAAAAAGCACCGGCAAAAGCAGGCAGGGATATGTATTTAGATACTAACGGTAACCCGATCCCGAAATTATCGCAGGATGGACACCTGGCTGCAGGTGTTCCCGGTACAGTTGCCGGGTTATTTGCCAGCTTAAAATACGCAAAGCTTCCTTTTGCTAAATTGATACTGCCTGCCATAGAACTGGCCGAGAAAGGTTTTCGAATATCAAAAATGCAAGCTGAGTCGTTTAATAATGCCAGGGCAGATTTTATTAAATTAAATACAACGCCTCCTGAATTTGTAAAAGAGGGTCTATGGAAAGAAGGTGATATACTCATACAAAAAGACCTGGCAAAAACACTAAGGCTTATCAGCAAATATGGTCAAAAGGGATTTTATGAAGGAATGACCGCAAAACTCATTGTTGAAGAAATGCAAAAAGGCAAAGGCATCATCAGTTATGCCGACCTGAAAGCATATAAAGCGAAGGAAAGATCTGCAATTGAATTTGACTACAAGGATGCTCATATCATTACCATGCCATTACCCAGTAGCGGTGGTATCATTTTGCAGCAGATGATGAAGATGATCGAACAAAAGAATATCGGGGCTATGGGGTTTCTATCCCCAGCATCCGTGCAGCTGATGGTAGAAGTTGAGCGCAGGGCTTTTGCAGACAGGGCTGAATTTTTAGGGGACCCTGATTTTGTAAATGTCCCGGTAAAAGAACTGGTCAGCGAAGCATACCTCGCTGAAAGAATGAAAGACTATGATCCTTCAAAAGCAGGGAACAGCAGCACCACAAGATCTGGTATCATTAAAGAAAGCGAAGAGACCACGCATATCAGTATAATAGATGATGAAGGAAATGCAGTTTCCGTAACTACAACGCTTAACGGAAGTTACGGAAGCAAAACTGTGGTAGCGGGTGCAGGTTTTCTTTTAAACAATGAGATGGATGATTTCAGTATCAAACCCGGCGTACCCAATATGTATGGCGCAATAGGGAATGAAAAAAATGCGATCGCTCCGGGCAAACGAATGCTCAGCAGCATGACACCTGCGATCGTTTTAAAAAACAAAAAGCCATTTATAGTAGTTGGCACACCTGGTGGCACAACAATTCCGACAAGTGTTTTTCAAAGCCTTGTTGATATCCTTGAATTTAACCTGAGCCCGGAAGATGCGGTGAATGATCCTAAATTTCATCACCAGTGGTTACCGGATTCTGTATATGTAGAGCGATCCTTCCCCCCTGCCACTTTACGATCATTGGAAGCGATGGGCTATCATATAAATGTGCGGGATCCCATTGGCCGTACGGAGTTGATCATGATCAGTTATAAAACAAAAAAGCAAATAACGGCAATTGCTGATATCCGAGGAGATGATGCTGCAGCGGGTTATTGATTGAAAGCAGGGTATAAAAGCTTATTTTTGCAGCCTTATTAAGCACACATGAAACTTCTGATTACCACTTTATTATCCATATCCTGCTTTTGTTGTGTAAATGCGCAAACCAAACTTGCGATCAAAGGCGGATTTAATTATTCCACTGCAAGGGCATATTTCAATGATGTAAAACAATCTACAGGATTTGTTCCCGGCGGCAACCTTGCTGTTCAATTAAAAACAGCATTTGACGGTCCGCTTCATTTTTCACCTTATATAGCTTACAGCACCAGGGGGTTTATTATCAAATCGGGAAATAGTACAGGTGACAAGACCCGCAACTTCATACATTATGTTGATGTAGCCCCTGTACTTAGTCTTGATTTTGCTACCGGTACTGATAAATCCCTGGTAATTGGTTTTGGCCCTATTGCAAGCCTTGCAGTGGGAGGAAAAGAAAAGACAACCATTTCCGGGGTAACCAGTTCTGCCAAAATGCATTTCAGCACATCAAAGGATTATGGCCTTTTTGACCTTGGCCTTCATTCCAGTGTTGGATGGCATTTAAAAAAACTATTTGTGGAGGCTGCTTACCAGTATGGTTTTGCCAGTATCAATAACAATGAAGATCATGATAAAAGAAATATTCGTAACAGGACCTTTAGTTTAAATATTGGATATTATATTAGATCGTATAAGTAATCTCTGTAAGGCCAACTCCCTGCTTTTTGCTCGTGCTCAGTTCAATAAATATTTCATAAAAAAAGGCACTGTATTTGCGTGTAAGGCGCGAATAGCTATTTTTACAACTAATATATAACCCTGCGCAGATTTCTGAACATATTAAAATGGTCTTTTCTGTCACTGATATCCTGGTTGGTGCTTGCCGTTTTGTTATTTTATATACAACCTGCTTCTACATTACTTTTTATCATTCTCGTGCTTGCCTGGGGAATGTTGTGGGCCTTCCTGTTTAGAAGGAGGAACCAAAAGATATGGTTTTTTCTGTCCCTCCTATTGCTCGTTCTCTTTTCCTGGGGAATACTGCATTTATCTCCCGTTCAAACATATGTGGCCAAACAGGTAGCTGCCAGTTTTTCAAATAAATTACATACAAAGGTCACGGTCAAAAAAATAGATTTTGCTTTCTTTAATAAACTATCGATCGAAGGTGTTATGGTACAGGACAGGAATGCGGATACACTCCTGTATGCGGGTGCTGCCAGGGTAAATATTACCGACTGGTTTTTTTTTAAGGATAAGATCACGTTGCATTATGTATCATTGGAAGATGCTATTGTGAATATGCAGCGTTCAGATTCTGTATGGAATTACCAGTTCCTGGTGGATTATTTTTCTTCCCCTAAAAAATCTACTGCTACATCCGGTGGGCTTGAATTTGATCTCAAAGAGCTTCACCTGAGTAATACACGCTTTAATAAGATCGACAGATGGATCGGCCAGAATATGGTTGCTTCCATAAAAAAAGCTGATATCAAAATTGATGGTATCGACTATAAGAATAAAAAGGTATTGATAAATGACATGTACCTGGAAGAGCCTGTCTTTGCTTTAGCAGATTATATTGGTAAAAAACCTGTTGAGGCCAACCTGAAAAACATATTAGAAAAGATCCCCGGTGTTTCTGCATTAAAATGGAACAATTCCGGGTGGATCGTAACGCTGAAAAAACTGCAGCTTTACAATGGCAGTTTCCTGAATGATAAAGAAACAACACGCCCTGCATACACCGATCGGTTTGACGGGCAACACCTTTTATTTTCTTCCATTTCCGGGAACATTGATGATGTTGTTTTTAAAGATGATACACTTAAAGCAAATATTCTTTTGACCGCAAAAGAAAAAAGCGGCCTGTACGTGAAAAAACTGCAGTCGTTCATGCGCTTTACCCCTGAAAGAATGGAATTCAATAACCTGGACCTTGAAACCAATAACAGCAGGATCGGCAATTACTATTCCATGCATTATAATACTTTCAATGATGACATGAGTAATTTCATGAAAAGTGTAACACTGGAAGCAAGGTTGCATGAAAGTAAGATCAGTAGTGATGACCTTGCTATATTTGCACCGCAACTGGCAGACTGGAAAAGGGTATTTTACGTGGAAGGCAATGCAAAAGGAACCATTGAGAATTTTTCTGCAAAAAAAATGAAGGTGAGGAGTGGTAATACGATCGTTGACGGGGATATAGCCATGAGAGGATTGCCTGATATCAATACAACATTCATAGATTTTAAAGGCAACAGCCTGCAGACAAATTATGCAGACCTTGTTGCGATCATCCCGGCATTAAAGCATGTTACCCAGCCGCAATTGAGCAAACTGGGAAATATCTATTACAAAGGAAATTTTACCGGTTTCTTAAATGACTTTGTAACCTATGGAACGATCGTTACAAACCTCGGGGTCATCACAGCCGATCTGAATATGAAATTGCCTGAAAATGCAGTGCCATCTTATTCCGGCAAGCTCGTTACCAATGGCTTTAAGCTGGGGCAATTTCTAAACAACCCTGAACTCGGCAGCCTCTCTTTGAACGGGAAAGTCGTTGGCAGTGGCTTTGTATTAAATAAACTGAATGCAAATTTCGATGGCTCCATCCGGCAGATAGAATTCAACGGTTATGATTACCAGAACCTGGTAATAAAAGGAGATTTCAATAAGAACCTGTTCACGGGGCATTTAACGATCGATGATCCCAATATCAAGATCAAAAACCTGGATGGCACACTCAGTCTTTCAGGGAAGGAAATAGATTTTAACCTGGATGCAGACCTTGAATATGCCAACCTGAAGAACATTCATTTTACCAAAGAGAATTTTGAATTAAAGGGATTATTCAGCCTGAATTTTACCGGAAATAACATTGATAACTTTTTGGGCACGGCAAGGGTTTATGATGCAAGCTTTAAACATGATTCAACCTCGCTTTCCTTCGATTCCCTCAATCTTACCTCATTCATAAAAGATGATATAAAATTCCTGACACTGAAGTCCAATGAAATTGATGCAGAGCTGAGTGGCAAATTCACTATCATGGAATTGCCGGATGCATTTAAAGTTTTTCTAAGCAGGTATTATCCAGTATATATTAAAAAGCCATCTTATACGGTCAGCAACCAGGATTTTTCCTTCAATATAAAAACGAAACAGGTAAGCGAATACCTTAAGCTATTTGATAAAAAACTGAATGGCCTGAACAATGCAAGCATAACCGGCAATTTAAACCTGGCCAATTATGGACTGAATGTAAGCGCTACGGTGCCGGAATTTGAATACGATGGTAAAAAATTCAACAATATCATTCTTAAGGGTAACGGTAACCGTGATACGTTAAAAGCTGATATTGCCGTTGATGATGTAATCTTTTCTGACAGCCTCCACTTTCCCGGGACAAAATTGCAACTTACTGCAAACAATGATGTCTCGGTCATCCATTTAAAAACAAGTGCCGGAAAGACCCTCAATGATGCTGAACTAAATGCAAGTATACAAACACTTTCAGATGGTGTAAAAGTGCACTTCTTCCCGTCTTCTTTTATTATCAATGATAAAAAATGGGAATTGGAAAAAGACGGGGAACTTACTGTCAGGAGAAAATATATAGATGCAAATGAAATAAAATTTATCCATGATAAGCAACAGATAGTGATATCAACTGAGCTCTCTAAAGAGACAAATGAAACGCATATTGTTGCAAAATTACAACAGGTGGATATTGGGGATTTTATGCCTTTTGTTATTACAAAACCTTCCATGAAAGGCTTTGTAACAGGAACGGCTACAGTCAGGGACCCATTCGGGAAATTTGGAATTGATTTCAAAGGAACAGTAGATAGTTTTTCCCAGGACAATAAATATGTTGGCAAGATCAACGTGGAGGCAACGGCCAATACAGTAAGCGGAGAGGTAAAATTCAAAGCTGATGCCAACGAAGGCGAATTCGTTTTTAATGTGGATGGCAAATACAACTACAAAGATTCTTCAGAGAACCAAATGAATATAAACCTGTATGCAGGCAGGCTGAACATGAATATCCTGGAACCATACCTGGGTTCCATATTCAGTAAAATGGATGGCATCGTTCACAGTGAACTTAAGTTATATGGCGGGGCCGGCCATCGGTACTTAACAGGCCAGGCAACGATAGACAGTGGCTCATTGAAAGTTGCTTATACCCAATGCAAATACTTTTTTACCAATGAAACGGTCACGTTCAAAAAAGATGAGATCGACCTGGGATCCATGAAAATAAAGGATACACTCAACAATGAAGGAAATGTGAGTGGTAAAATGTACCACCAGTTCTTCAATAATTTTTCATTTGATAATATAAGATTTGAAACAGGGAAATTGCTTTTGCTGAGCACAACCAAAAAAGATAACAGCCAGTTCTATGGAAATGTTACCGGCAGCGCAACAATGACATTGAATGGCCCTGTAACAAATATGGTAATGAATATCAACGCCCAACCGAGTTTTTTAGATAGCAGCCATATTTATTTACCAACGGGCAGCAGTAAAGAAAGCAATGCTGTTGACTATATTGAATTCATCCAGTTCGGTTCCCTGATGGAAGATTCACTGAAAGCGAATGAATCATCGAATATTGTTGTTAACATGAACCTTACTGCTAACCCTGCCTGCAAGATAGATGTGATACTGGATGAAGAGACCGGTGATATCATCAAGGGCCAGGGCAGCGGATCGCTTAATATACGTGTGGGTAACCGTGAGCCCATCAGCATCAGGGGTAAATATGACATCACCGAAGGAGAATACACTTTTAACTTCCAGACATTTTTAAAAAAACCATTTACCCTTAGCCGTGGTAGCATAACCTGGAACGGGGATCCTGCCCTTGCGATCATTGACATAGAAGCCAGGTATTTGGCAAAAGATGTGGATATAACCAGCCTAAACCCGGTAAGCAACATCAATTCAACCAGTGCTGCAAAACAAAAAGAAGACATCACCATCATTTCACATTTAACAGGCGCACTTTCCAAACCAAAGATCAGTTTTGAATTTCAATTGCCTGATAGAAGTCCGCTCAGGGGAGATCCATTCATTGTAAAAAGACTGGAAGATTTTAAAAATGATGAGAATGAAATGAACAAGCAGGTAGCAAGTTTGTTGCTGTTCAATTCTTTTATCATAGGGGGGCAAAATTTTTTATCAGGCGAAAGCATCCTTGCACAGGCTACCAGTTCCATTGGAGGAATTGTAAGCGGGTGGCTAACCAATCTATTTAATAAGGAACTTTTAAAAGCAACCAACGGTATCATTTCTACATACATTGATATTAACCCCGCCGTCAATTTACAACTCAGCCAGTTGCAGGCCAATGTAAAAGCCGGTGTAAAGATATTTTTAAGTAACCGGATCTATTTCCTCATTGGCGGCAACCTTGATTACAATAATCCTTATACTCAACTTAATAAAAAAGGGCTGTTAACGCCCGACATAACCATTGAATGGTTATTGAACAATGATGGTTCCCTGCGGGTTGTAGGATTCAACCGCACGAGTATAGATATCACTACGGGCCAGCGTAACCGCTCGGGTATACAATTATCCTATCGAAAAGACTTCAATAAATTATCAGATATTTTTAAAAGCAAGCGGAAAATGGAAAAAGAGGAACAGGAGCTATTTAATACAAAGCTAAAGCTGGTTCCCAGGTAGTATTGCTTACAATTTCATAAATTTAAGCATGAAGAAAATCTTTCGCAATACAGTGGTCATTCTTTTTATCACATCTTCCTGTACTGCTGTACGTTATACAACATCCAATAAAGATGACGGGATCATCAGGGTAAATTTTGTACAGGTGAATGATGTATATGAAATAGCCCCGCTGGCCGGCGGAACAGAAGGCGGGATGGCCAGGGTTGCCACTATAAAACAAAAATACCTTGACCTCAATCCCAATACTTACCTGCTGATGGCAGGGGATTTTATCAGCCCTTCTGTTTATAATAGCTTAAGATTCGAGGGCAAAGCCATCCGGGGCAGGCAGATGATCGATGCTATGAATGCAGCAGGATTCGATCTTGCCATATTCGGGAACCATGAATTTGATGTCAAAGAATCGGAGTTACAGGAACGTATAAACGAATCCAGGTTCCAATGGATAGCTTCAAATACTTTTCACCGGCAAAATGAGATTAGCATCCCGTTTGCAAAGACCAACTCCGCGGGAACAACCCCCTTTCCTGCCGCTTTTATAAAAACGATCAGCGATGCGGATGGAACGGTTGCGAGGATAGGGTTTATCGGGCTCACCATCCCCTTCAATAAAGCAGGTTATGTAAGTTATACAGATGCCCTGGCAACTGCAAAGGACCTTTATAATAAGCTGAAAGATTCAACAGATGCTGTGGTTGCAATAACGCACCAGTCAATGGAAGAAGACGAGATACTTGCCAGGGAAATTCCCGGCCTTGCTGCTATTATGGGGGGACATGAACACGATCAGCATTTTGAAAAACTCGGGAAGGTCCCCATTACCAAGGCCATGGCCAATGCAAAATCTGCTTTCATCGTTACACTGTCGATCAATAAAAATAAGCACAAAATAAAAGTATTTACAAAACTGGAAATCCTGGATGAAAATATTGTTTTGGACAGTGCCTGTAATTCCGTGGTTGAGCATTGGGTGAAAATTGCTGAGGACAATTATGCTTCCCTGGGTTTTGATGCAAGAAAGGTTGTGTTTAACAGTGGTGATCCCCTTGATGGCCGTGAGACCGAGATCAGGAAAGGCCGAACCAATTTAACGAGGCTCATCGTTGCAGGCATTGCAGCAGCAGCGCCAAAAGCCGCTGTCATAATGATGAATGCTGGTTCCATCAGGGTGGATGACCTGATGCAGATGCCCGTTACCCAATATGATATTATCCGCACCCTGCCTTTTGGTGGAAGTATCCGGGAGGTTGATATGAAAGGAAGCCTGTTGCTGCAAATATTTGAACAGGGATTGAAGAATAAAGGATCTGGTGGTTACCTGCATTTTAATGATGCCGTATCTTTTGATGCAGACACTCATCTATGGATCGTGGGAAATATTCCCGTTGATAGTTTTAAAATCTACCGGGTAGCCCTACCCGATTTTTTGCTGACGGGAGGAGAATCAAATCTTGGTTTTCTTAAACCGGATAATAGAGAGATCGTGAAGGTTTTACCTGATGCCGTTTCGGATATAAGGCTTGCCGTTATTAATTATTTGGAGAAGAAGTGAAACCGGATACTAGGTGCTGGATACTGGATTGAGCTTGTTCCTATTCCCGGAATTCATTATGACTTAGTTGTACTGTGTGTAAAAAATTATTTAATTTTTTACCTAGCTGCTCAAGTTTTTGATGTAATAATTTATATAATATTTCATCTGTTAATGATCGTGTTTCAAGATGATCTATTTTTTCGTTATTAGAAGACAAGGAATAAATAAGAAATTTAATAAAGTCTGCTATATACCTTCTTCTTTTCCCGGGCCAACTGCCAAATTTCTAATTTTTTATAACTCATAATTTAGGTTTGATTACCTAAACTAAAAATAGTCCTATTAATAATCAAGAGGGAATCATGTAAAAGGGATGTTGTCTTCATCCAGTATCCAGCATTTGGTATCCAGCATCCACAGCTTACAATCCATTCAAAATCTCATGCCCCAATTTATCCCGCTTCGTAAATAAATACTTCTCATTATGCTGGTTGGGTTTCATTTCTATGGGAACAGTTTCGGTTACCTCAAGCCCATAACCCAGCAATCCTGCCCGCTTCTTAGGGTTATTACTCATCAGCTTCATTTTTGTAATACCCAACTCGCGCAAGATCTGTGCACCAACCCCATAATCCCTTTCATCCATTCCAAAGCCAAGATGCAGGTTTGCCTCTACTGTATCCATTCCTTCTTCCTGGAGCTTATATGCTTTTAATTTATTGATGAGCCCGATCCCACGTCCTTCCTGGTTCATATACAATACCAAACCCTTGCCTTCTGCTTCAATAATTTCAAGTGCATGATGGAGTTGTTCGCCACAATCGCAACGCATTGACCCCAAAATATCCCCCGTCATACAACTGCTATGAACCCTCACCAATACCGGCTCATCCTTTTTCCAATCGCCTTTTTTTAAGGCCATGTGTATTTCACCGGTTGTTACCTGCCGATAGGCGATCAGTTCAAATACACCATATTTTGTCGGCATCTGTACCCTTACTTCTTCCTGGATCAATGATTCGGTTCTTAACCTGTACTCAATAAGGTCTTTTATAGAAATGATCTTCAGGTCAAATTTCTTAGCTATTAGCAGTAGTTGAGGCAACCTTGCCATGCTGCCGTCCTCGGCAA
The DNA here is from genome assembly GCA_040006715.1 of Ferruginibacter sp. Lineage (GTDB taxonomy): Bacteria > Bacteroidota > Bacteroidia > Chitinophagales > Chitinophagaceae > Ferruginibacter. The sequence goes on from JBDTWL010000006.1 coordinate 92,690, forward strand.
TGATCTCTACCAATACCCCGGCGGGCTCAAACCCTGCGAGCCTTGCCAGGTCGATGGTAGCTTCCGTGTGGCCCGACCTTCTAAGCACCCCTCCCTTTTTGGCACGCAAAGGGAATATATGCCCGGGCCTTCCAAAATCTTCAGCTTTGGCGGAAGGGTCAACCAGGGCCTGTATGGTCTTGGACCTGTCATGCGCAGAAATCCCTGTTGTACAGCCGTTACCCAGCAGATCAATACTGACTGTAAAGGCCGTTTCATGAAGGGAGGTATTGTCGATGACCATGGGTTGCAGGTTCAGTTCAACACATCGGTCCTCTACCAGCGGGGCACAGATAAGGCCGCGGCCATGCTTACTCATGAAGTTGATGACCTCGGGCGTAACGTTGCGTGCTGCAGTGATAAAGTCGCCTTCGTTTTCCCTGTCCTCATCATCCACAACAATAACCATTTTACCGTTTTTGATATCTTCAATAGCGTCTTCAATTCTATCTAGCATAAATTATAATTATGGTGCAAAGTTAATAAGGTTTATATTTTTAGTTTTTAAGTTTTCGTTTTTCGAAAACGATGGCATGCGTCAGCATATAAATCTATATTAATTAGAATACGTCATTTATTTAAAAAAGCAGCTTTTTATTTATTAAGACTGCCTGTACATTTGTTAAAAGAATGTTAGCCTGAATTATCAAATAATTTGCTTTCTTTGCCATTGTAAAACCAAACTAACTAATATGAACTGTAAGAAAATTTTAGCTTTTATCATTGCCCTTACCGCAATGACATCCCTGGTACATGCGCAGGTTACCACCAGTAGTATTACCGGGTTTGTGAAAAACAAGAGCGGCAATGCACTCCCTGGAGCCTCTATAACAGCTACTCATATACCAACAGGCACTGTGTATACTACGGTTGCCCGTTCAGGCGGCCGGTTTGATATCAATAATATGAACCCCGGCGGACCTTATTCGATCACATCTACTTTTGTCGGTTATGAAGTAGATAAAAAAGAAGATGTATTCCTGCAATTAGGAGATATACAACGTGTAGATTTTCTTGTGGTTGAAAAAGCCACTGAATTAACCGGAGTTATTGTTGCGGGTACCAGGACAATTGCAAAGGGCAGCAACGAAACACAGATCAGCAGGGACAAACTTGCAGCTTTACCAACCATTGGCAGAAACCTTCCCGATTTCATTCGTTTTACCCCACAGGCAAAGATCACTTCTGTAGGCGGCATTTCTATTGCGGGTCAAAATAACCGTTATAACGGCTTTCTCATTGATGGTGCGGTTAATAACGACGTATTTGGCGTAAGTGACCAGGCTACAAATGGTGGCCGTGCTGGAACACCCCCGATCAGTATCGATGCAATTGACCAGATCGTTGTCCAGATATCTCCATATGATGCTGCACTGGGTAACTTCACCGGTGGTGCCATCAATGCGATCACAAAATCAGGAACCAATAATTTTCATGGCAGCGCATATTACATTTTCCGTAATGAGGACCTGGCTGGTAAAACACCGGGGCGTTTACCCGACTCTGTTAAAAGAATAAAACTGACTCCTTTCAAGAATAAAACATATGGCTTTACGCTCGGCGGACCCATCATGAAGAACAAAGCATTTTTCTTTTTAAATGTAGAAAAGCAAAAAGACAGCCGCCCACAACCTTATACACCGGTAAACGTATTGAATCCCGATGGATCTGTTCGTTTCAATGTTGTAGATACCGTAAACAAACTGGTTGACCACCTAAGGACCAAATATGGCTATGACCCGGGCGATTTCCTAAACAACCCGGATGATGTGGACCGCCTGAATATCAATACAAGGTTTGATTTTAATCTCAATAGCAAGAACAAATTAACGATCAGCTATCGTTATACAAAAGCAGAAAGAACCAATCCTCCCCGCAGTACTGCATCAAGTATCAACTTTGTAAACAGTGCTGAATTCTTTCCATCTACGACGCATTCAGGGAACCTGGAATTGAATTCCAAGTTCAGCAATAAAGTCAATAACAAATTCAGGGTATCATTTACAGATGTGGTTGATGACAGGGGGCCAAAAGGAAATCCTTTCCCAAATGTCAGCATCTCTTCATACGATGGTGGCCCTACCATTACCTTTGGTACAGAAACAGCTTCTTCAGCAAATCTCTTAAAACAAAGGATCATCAATTTTTATGATGCCTTCAAGATATACAAAGGTATCAATGCTTTTACAATCGGCGCCGACTTTGATTTCAATAAATCATATAACCTTTTTATAAACCGTGCTTACAGTGCATATAATTACAGTGCCCTGGGTGCCATTGGCCCTACGCAGATCAATCCATTGACCGCCTTCATCGAAGACCGCGGGCCTTCGCGTATCAGGAGAGGATACTCACTGGTTGATGACAACAGCAAAGGTGGTGATGATGCAGTTAATTCTGCTGCTAATTTCAAATCTGTTCGCATAGGCTTCTTCCTAAATGATGATATTAAAGTGAATGATAAATTGACCCTTACATTTGGTATCAGGGCAGATAAAACAACTTTCACAAGTGCAGTTCCTACTGACCAGTTCTTTAATGACACTGCAAGAGCCATTATTGCAAAAACATATGATCTTAAAGGTGCTTTTTCAGGCCAGAAATTCGATCCAAGATGGCAGTTCTCTCCCCGCTTTGGGTTTAAATACAACATAGATGAAGAAGGGGTTATTGTACGTGGGGGTATTGGAGTATTTGGCGGAAGAACCCCATTGGTATGGCCCGGCGGTGTTTACCAGAACAACGGTATCACGATCGGTGCATTGGATACAGCCCGTACAACAGGCCAGTTAACTGCACCGGGTACACAATATGGCCTTCAATTGGGCGGACAGCCTGTTATATTCAGACCCGATGTAGCCAACCAGTTAACTCAATCAGATTTTGGATTATCCCCGCTTTTGATCAGGCCACAGGGTGATCTTAATATTGTTGAGAAAAGATTCCATTTACCTGCAGTACTGAGAAGTTCGCTGGGAGCTGATAAAAAATTGGGCAATGGCTGGAGCGTAAATGTTGACCTGCAATACACAAAGAATTTATATGAAGTTGACTGGAAGAACGTAAACTTTGCTCCTGCGAATGTTATGACGACCGGCCCTGATGCAAGGCTTGTACATTCAACAACAGGTAATCCCGTAAGGTTTATTTACAGGTCATATGGTACAACCAATGCGATCCGCAATCCTTATGGCAATATCATCCTGATACAAAATACTTCAGGCCGTAAAGGTTTCTCTTACAATGCAAGTTTCGGGATCGATAAGACCAGCAAAAAAGGATTTATTTTCAGTGCCAGTTATACTTATGGCAATTCAATGGTGCACAATGAAGGTACCAGTTCTATCAATACTTCCAACTGGCAGAATATGGAAGCAGTTAGTACAAGGAATGACCTGCCATTAACTACATCAGATTTTGACCTGGGGCACAGGATATTTGCTCTGGTATCAAAGAAATTCACTTACATGAAAGGCCATATGGCTACTACTATTTCATTTGCATATAACGGGCAATCAGGTAGCCCATACAGTTATACAATGACCGGCGCAGCATTTATCGGGGATGGTGTTACAAATAATGACCTGATGTATATTCCTGCAGGCAGGGCCGAAATGGACCAGATGACCTTTGTTACAAACGGTACACTTACACCCGCACAGCAAAAGGACCAGTTTGAAGAATTTATCCAGTCTGATAAATATTTAAGGACACATCGTGGAAAATTTGCTGAGCGTAATGGCGCCAGGTCTCCTTTCACCAATATCCTTGATGCAAATATCCAGCAGGACTTCTCCATTAAAACAGGTGCAGTAAGGCATACGTTGTCTGTACGGTTCGATATCTTCAACCTTACCAATTTAATTGATAAGAATGCAGGACGCCAGTATTTCTTCAACTTCGACCAGGCACAGGTGCTGAATGTTGCAAGCTTTACCGGATCTACTCCGAATTACAGGTTCAATAAGCCAACCAATAACAAAGTTGGTGCTATCAGTGATGGTATATCTGCTTTCAACAGCAGCCGCTGGAATGGACAGCTCACAATACGTTATAGTTTCTAATTTCATTTTTCTTATAATAAAAAAGCCGCTCCATCTGAAGCGGCTTTTTTTATTGCTGTTATATTTTCGTTTAAAGGTTTAAGTCGTTTAAGGACTTAAACTTTGAATTAATAAAAACATTAAACCTCTTAAACCATTAAACGATTCAACTCTTCCCCCACCCCCATGTTAAAAACGCCGGGAATGCCCGGGCCCAGGTAGGCACATCGTGTTTTCCATCTTTTAATTCAAGGTAACAGATATTTTTTCCTTCTTCATACCCCTTAAGTGTGAGTTCTTCTATCAGGCTACGGGTATCATCTATGGAATCAATAACACCGTTGTTATTCCTATCGGCGGTTTCGTCACGGGTGCCCACTTCAAAGAATAGGTTCAGCCAGGGATAAAAATTTCCATTCCTGATCTGGCGGTGCATGATGCGGTCTGTATCTTCATCAAAATCCTTGTCGTCCTGGTCCTTATCCCTCCACCAGAATGAACCACTGAATACGCCTGCAATAAAGAACTCCTGTGGATTATTCCAGACAATGTCCAATGCACACAAGCCTCCAAGGGAGAATCCGGCAAAGGCCTTTTGTCTGAATGAATATATACTATAGGTCTCACGCAGGTATGGGATCAATTCTTCCATAATGAACCTGGTATAAAGGGATGCTTTTGCCCCACGCCCCTTATAATCAAGTATTTTAGCAGTGCCGTATTCATTTTTCCTGTCGGGCGCACAATGGATGCCAACACAGAATAAAGGTTCAATTGATTTTTTTTTGTTAAGGTCCCCTAGTATCTTTTCAAACTGCATGGTTCGCAGGTCCTGCCCGTCGTTGATAAGCAATAAACTTAATGCAGAGGGATCTGTGACCGCTATAGGGATATAACAATCTACTTTAACTTCCCGATCCAAAAAATCGGATGAAAAAATATGGTTTATTACAATGATACCCTGGGTTTTTTCGGCAAACATAAGCATCAAAAATAAGAAAAGCATCACGAATAATCGCAATGAGGTTTCCATAAAACATAATTTGTTTTATTGGGAGTTAAAAAATACATTTGGTTATAAATAATATAAACTTCCCATTATTAATATTAAATCAGCAATATGAAAAAAATAGGCATATTACACGGCAAGGAAAGAAGCTTTCCCGAGGCACTTGTAGAAAGAATAAATAGTAAGAATATTGAGGGCATCATTGCCGAACCTGTAAGGATCGACAAAGTGATGCAAGGTGAGCCAAGCGGCTATGCCGTTATATTCGACCGTATATCGCAGGATGTGCCATTTTACCGTGCTTATTTAAAAAACGCTGCACTATGTGGTACGGCAGTAATTAATAATCCCTTTTGGTGGAGTGCTGATGAAAAATTCTTTAATAACTGCCTGGCAACAAAAATAAATGTACCTGTACCCAAAACAGTTATTCTTCCATCGCGGGCCCTCCCTCCCGATACATCAGAGGAATCATTTGCAAACCTTGCCTATCCAATGGACTGGGAAGGCATATTCAAATACATCGGGTTCCCGGCATATATGAAGCCATTTGCGGGTGGTGGATGGAAAAGTGTTTACCAGCTTAACAGCATAGATGAATTTTTTGAAAAGCACGCAGAAACAGAGCAACTGGTAATGATGCTGCAGGAAGAGATCAAATTTGATGAATACTACCGTTGCTATTGTATCGGCGGCAAACATGTGCGCATCATGCCTTATGAGCCACGAAACCCGCATCACCTGCGCTATGTAGCCGATTTCAAGCCATCAGCAGAACGATATAAATTAATGGAAGATATTGTTTTGAGGATCTGTAATTACCTGGGTTATGATTTCAATACTGTAGAACTGGCTTTGCGTGACGGTGTGCCTTATGCAATTGATTTTTGCAACCCGGCACCAGATGCTGAAGTGACCAGTGTTGGCCAGGAAAATTTTGACTGGGTAGTGGAAACGGCTGCGATGTTTGCAATAGAAAAAGCACAAACACATAAAGAAGGGGCTGATAACCTTACCTGGGGAGAATACATTAAGCGGGCATCGGGTAAACAAAAACTTTATTAATATCTATGATTTATGATGTGCGATGTATGATTTTATAAAACAGCATCAAACTTCATACATTATAGATCATACATCATAAATCATACATTAAATGGCCAATCTATCATACAAGCATTTTACAATCGGCGTGGAAGAAGAGTACATGGTTATTGATCCTGTAACAAAGGAATTAAAAAGCCATGAACAAAAAATTGTGCTGGAAGGGCATAAAGTGATCAAGGACAAGGTAAAGGCAGAAATGCACCAGGCCGTTGTGGAAGTGGGAACGGATATTTGTGCAGATGTTGATGAGGCATTTGTTGATGTTGGCACTTTACGCAAAACGATCAGTGGTATTGCAGATGAACTCGGCTTATGGGTTGGCGCCAGTGGCACTCATCCTTTCAGTCATTGGGAAAAACAACTCATAACTGAACATGCAAGGTATAACGAGATCGTAAATGAATTGCAGGAAGCTGCGAGGAGTAACCTGATCTTTGGATTGCATGTGCATGTTGGAATGGAGACAAGGGAAATGGCCATTCACCTGGCAAATTCGGCCCGGTATTTTTTACCACATATTTTTGCATTGAGCACCAACTCGCCTTTTTGGGAAGGCAGGCTTACAGGTTATAAATCTTTCCGTACAAAAGTCTTCGAAAAATTCCCACGGACAGGTATCCCTGATTGTTATGACAGCATAGAGGACTATGATAATTATATCAAGTTGCTTGTAAAAACAAACTGTATTGACAACGCAAAAAAAATATGGTGGGACCTAAGGGTACACCCGTTCTTTAATACTGTTGAATTCCGCATTTGTGATATTCCCTTAACCGTACATGAGACCATTGCCATTACAGGATTGTTCCAGGCCATATGCGCCAAGTTATACAAGCTGCGCAGCCAGAACCTGAATTTCATGATGTACCCGCGTGCATTGCTTAATGAAAATAAATGGCGTGCAAGCCGGTATGGTATTGATGGCAGCATGATAGATTTTGGTAAAGAATCGGAAGTAAATACCCGTGTATTGATTTATGAGCTGTTGGATTTTGTTGATGATGTGATACCACATCTGGGCAGCCAGCACGCGATCAGCCATGTACACAAAATGCTGGATGAAGGCACGGGGGCAGACAGGCAGCTGAAGATATTCGAGGAAACCAAAAATCTTGAAGCTGTTGTAGATTATATACACCTGAATTTTTTGCACGGTTTGTAGTTGGTCAGAACCGCAAATAATATTATCTTTGCCGTCCAATAAATTTTGGGCTATAGTTCAACTGAATTCCAGCTCAAAATACATTTTGGCTGCGTAGCTCAACTGAATAGAGCATCTGACTACGGATCAGAAGGTTTTGAAGTTCTTTTGGTTGGCTAATTTTAAAATGGCTCTGTAGCTCAATTGAATAGAGCACTTGACTACGGATCA
>JBDTWL010000007.1:0-87897 GCA_040006715.1 Ferruginibacter sp.
GGTTACCGTTATCGTTTGACAACCGATCACTAAAGTGTATGTTGATCCGGTTCCCGTACATCCATTACCGTCAGTAACTTTTATGGTGATGGGGAAACTTCCTGTTTGGGTTGGCGTGCCACTCAATACCCCCGCTGCTGATAAACTCAAACCTGTTGGTAAGCTTCCTGTATTTAAACTAAATGTTGAACCTCCGATCGATCCAGATTGTGTAAAAGTTTGACTGAAGGCCGTTCCTGCAGTTCCCGTTGTTGTTCCTGGATTGGTTACCGTTATCGTTTGACAACCGATCACTAAAGTGTATGTTGATCCGGTTCCCGTACATCCATTACCGTCAGTAACTTTTACGGTGATGGGGAAACTTCCAGTTTGTGTAGGCGTACCACTTAATACACCGGCAACTGATAAGCTCAAACCGGTTGGTAAGCTTCCTGTATTTAAACTAAATGTTGACCCACCGATCGAGCCCGTTTGTGTAAAGGTTTGGCTGAATGCAACTCCTGCTGTCCCGGTTGTTGTTCCGGGATTTGTAACTGTTATCGATTGACAACCGATAATCAAGGTATAAGTTGATCCGGTTCCTGTACATCCATTACCTCCTGTAACTTTTACAGTGATGGGGAAACTTCCTGTTTGTGTAGGTGTGCCACTTAATACACCGGCAGCTGATAGGGTTATGCCTGTTGGCAATGTACCTGTATTGATCGTGAATGTTGCCCCACCTACTGCTCCCGTTTGTGTAAAGGTCTGGCTGAAGGCCGTTCCTGCAGTTCCCGTTGTTGTTCCCGGATTGGTAACGGTGATCGTTTGACAACTGATCACTAAAGTGTATGTTGATCCGGTTCCTGTACATCCATTACCGTCAGTAACTTTTATGGTGATGGGGAAGCTCCCTGTTTGTGTAGGCGTTCCACTTAGAACCCCCGCAGCTGATAAGCTCAAACCGGTAGGTAAGCTTCCTGTATTTAGACTAAATGTTGAACCTCCTATTGCCGCTGTTTGTGTAAAGGTCTGGCTGAATGCAACTCCAGCTGTCCCGGTTGTTGTTCCGGGATTTGTAACCGTTATCGTTTGACAACCGATCACTAATGTATAAGTTGACCCTATTCCTGTACATCCACCGCCATCGGTAACTTTTACGGTAATGGGGAAACTGCCTGTTTGAGTTGGCGTGCCACTTAATACACCGGCAGCTGATAAACTTAAGCCTGTTGGCAATGTACCGGTATTGATCGTAAAGGTTGCTCCGCCTGCTGCACCGGTCTGTGTGAAGGTCTGGCTGAAGGCTGTGCCCGCTGTTCCTGTTGTTGTTCCCGGATTGGTAACGGTGATCGTAGGACAACCGCTGCTGATCACTAAAGTGTAAGTTGCGCCAATTCCTGTGCAACCATTACCTCCTGTAACTTTTACTGTGATGGGGAAACTTCCCGTTTGTGTAGGAGTGCCACTTAATACACCGGCAGCTGATAAACTTAAGCCGGTGGGCAAAGTACCTGTATTGATCGTAAAGGTCGCTCCGCCTATAGCTCCTGTTTGTGTAAAGGTTTGGCTGAATGCGATCCCTGTTGAGCCAGTAGTAGTTCCGGGATTCGTGACAGTGATCACAGGGTTAACAGTTACCGTTACGTTGCCGGCTGCATTACAACCATTTGGCGATGTCACTGTCAAGCTATATGCGGTGGTAGCCGTCATCGTTGATGCGGTCGTAGGATTCGTAGTAGTACTTGAAAGAAATGTGGCGGGTGACCATAAATAAGTAAACTGGGCAGTTCCACCGGTCACCGTTATCACATAATCTTCTGTTTCACCAAAGGCACTATTGGTAATTCCACAAAAATCACCTGTAGCCGGACCCGGCGATGTATCGCTTGTACGTAAGCGCAAACGTGTAGCTCCATTAATTGCGGCTAAAGGAACAGTAAAGACAATATTTCCTGATGTAGAAGCCCCAACATTGGGTGATACGCCGATGGTTTCTGCTGCTGTAAAAAGGCCATCCTGGTTATAGTCGATCCATCCTCTTATAAAGCATGTACCAAATGTTCCTCCTTTTACCGTCATGGTATAAGCAGTATTTGCAGTAAGGCTTGCCGTAGTTGAACCTGACGCAGGAAATAAGGTATAATATGGTGAAGCTGCCCCGGCAGTAGCATTGTTCAAAGTAGTGGTTGCAATTTGCACCAGGGAAATATAATCCCCCGATCCGGTACCTGTAGCATAAGTTGGTGTACAATATGTCAAAGCAGGCATGGTTGCATTGGCATTGAGCGTGGAATTGCTTCCATAACATATTGTTGATGGTGTTGCTGTTGGTGCCAATACAGGTTTATTCCCTACTGTAACGGTTGCTGTTGTTACATTGGTACAACCAAAATCGTCAGTTCCTGTAATTGTATAAGTTGTAGTAGAAGTAGGATTGGCTGTTACAACAGAGCCGGTCGTAGCAGATAGTCCTGTAGAAGGGGTCCACACATAAGTAGTTGCCCCCATTGCAGTTAATGTAATTGCAGCGCCCCCCGGTTTACAGATCAGGGAACTACCTGGAGTAACTGAAATAGGGGGTGCAACACAAAGTGGTATAACAGCTGAAAATACGCCCTTATTATGCGTTGTGACTGTTAAAGTACCATCGGAATTCCTGAATTGGAGCATATCAACCCTATCCATCGGGAAGTTAGGATTTGCTGTCCATGCTGTTGCAGCGCCATTAACCAGGCTGGTTTGCCACACGCCTTTTTCTGTTGCAATAAATGCTTTTGTATTATCATGGGGGGAAAATATACCGTAGTATACAGGCATATCCGGCAGGTTACCATTAATAACAGACCAATTGGCCCCTCCGTTGGAAGATACCCGGATATTACTTACCGTGTTGTTGGAAAAAATGGCGATGAGGTTCTGGTTGCTGGTACCGGTATTGATACTGGACATCATTTCCTTATTACGGGCTTGGTCCTTTTGAGCAAAAATAACTGCAGGCAATAAAAAACACAGGGTAAAATAAAGTAACTTTTTTTTCATCGTAGTTAAGCTTTGGGTTTATTGTTTATACTTAAACCTTTGATCGAATACCTCGAACATAAGAATGTAATTCTTAAATAATTGTTGAAGAGGTAGCTGGGGAATAAAAGATATGTAGGAAGAATCCTGTTTTGCATAGATGCTGCAGTTGTTTGGCCCGGCAAAGCGAAAATATAAACAGGACTAAAGTTAGAATATCTTATTTTATAAAAAAATATATGGTGACTTTTTTTTATAAACATCATGTGCATTTACAAACGAAGCGTTTAATCAAGTTCCTGGCCTGTCCTTTAACGTATATTTTTTATAATAATTGTATAGAAAAAAAGGCAACGGCCGGGAGAATAATTTGATCATTAGTAATGATATGTATTAGCTTATCCTGCAACATAAATATCCCGGCGAATAGCCGGGATATTTTCAATTTCATAGCAAAGCCTGGTACCCTCTTGTATCCTTATGGATGTAATGAAGAAACCCCATTGGAACTATTGACGTCAAAAACCGGGAAATCATTTCCATCCACAAAACCATCACCATTCATATCAGTTATTGTATACGTGCCATCATATACACCCCCACTGGCACTTTCGGCATCATATTGAGGGAAGTCATTTCCATCAATGTATTCATCCTGGTTAAGGTCTCCGGCAAAAAATGCCCAAACACCAGGCTCAACCTGTACCTGGTTATCGTCATATGCTTTGTTGGCAGCAGTAGTAAAATTATACAATGGAGTGGATGCGCTACAAGCTACCGGTGATTTTGTCCATGTCTGGATCGTATTCCGATGACGTACCCCTATATAATATGAGCCTGGAGATTGCGTGAATGTTGCCGAAACATTACCTGTTGTTGATAACACAGCTTTCTTCGTAGCCAGCAGGGCAAATGTTGTAGGATGGAATATGTCTATCATCACCGTATCTGTTTGTGTTGCCAGTGATGAAGGTACAGACTGGTTATTCAATACAGGTTGCATCGTACTGCTGCCAACATAATATCCCTGCAGGAATAGTTTCAGGTTGATGGTGATCCCTCCTGCTGCAGTTACAGTTATTGAACCAGTTGCTGTGATATTACCACAACCACCAGTCAGTGTCACAGTATAATTAAATGTTCCGGTGGCAGTTGGTGTGCCGCTGATCGTTACAACATTTGCTACCCAACTTCCTGTAACTCCTGCAGGCAATCCCGTAAAGGTTGCTCCCGTTGCTCCCGTTGTTGAATATGTAATATTGGTTATCGCAGTATTTACAACAACTGTCTGTGCATTCGTTCCTGCTGCTGAAGTAAGGTTCACCGTATTATTCGGTATAACTGTAATTGAACCCGTTGCCGTTACCGTTCCGCAACCTCCTGTTAAAGTAACAGTATAGTTGAAAGTTCCTGATGCCGATGGCGTACCACTGATCGTTATAACATTGGCTGCCCATATTCCCGTCACACCAGCCGGGAGGCCACTGAATGTCGCTCCTGTAGCACCGGTGGTAGAATATGAAATATTGGTGATCGCTGTATTTATACATTTTGTTTGTGCATTCGTTCCTGCTGCTGAAGTCAGGGTAACTGTATTATTTGGATTTACCGTTACAGTTGAAGAAGTAGCAGAACAAGTTGTTGTTGTGTTTGTGAAAGTAAAAGTGGCTGTACCTGCAGAAACAGCATTTACAACACCTGCATTGGTAACAGTAGCAACTGCCGGATTGTTGCTTACCCATGTACCTCCTGATGAAGGTGATAAAGTAGTTGAAGAATTCGTACCGGTACAGGAAGTGGTTAAGAAACCACGTATTTCTCCACCACCAAAAGTTGAAGAGTGAATATTGTAATAAGCTTTGTTAGCATCTAAAGCCGCTATAAGTGCTGCAAAAGCACTGGCCGTGGTACCTCCATTGGCACTAATATAAGATGGATTATAGCTGCCTGCCAATGTCATATCAAACGTATTATCATAAGTTCCCGATGTTACACCTAATGGGAAACCGGTAAAATTTGGAGTGGTGGTGGCAACGCCTGCTGTACCCGTGTTGGCTACTGCCGTAGCTGCATGAATGTGTGAAGCAGTAGTAGTACCCGTCAGGCCACTAAAAGTGCATTGCACCCTCATTGTATTTAACAAAGTATTTATTGTTATAGTTGCTATGCCTGTACCGGGAGATGCATTTGAAGGGCTTTCTGCCGGGCCACTTAATGTTGCTGTATAAATTGTGGAACCGGGGCCTCCCGGACAAGCAGCACAAATAGGGTTTGGACCAGTTATGCTGACTACAGGAAGAGGATTTACAGTAATCGAGCCGGTAGCCGTTACTGTTCCGCAACCACCTGTCAGCGTTACTGTGTAGTTGAAAGTACCGGCAACTGATGGTGTACCGCTGATCGTTATAACATTGGCGGCCCATACACCTGTTACACCCGTAGGGAGCCCGGTAACGGTTGCCCCGGTGGCACCAGTGGTAGAATACGTCACATTGTTAATTGCCGTATTGATACATTTCGTCTGAACATTGGAACCTGGTCCCGAAGTAAGGTTGATGGTATTGTTTACTGTCACCGTTATCGATCCGTTGGCTGTTATTGTTCCACAACCGCCCGTAAGTGTTACCGTGTAGTTGAAAGTTCCTGCAACGGATGGCGTTCCACTGATCGTTTCCACATTGGCAGCCCACACACCTGTTACACCCGTAGGAAGCCCCGTAACCGTTGCACCCGTTGCCCCGGTTGTGGAATAAGTGATATTGGTTATCGCTGTATTGATACATTTTGTTTGTGCATTGGTTCCTGCTGCTGAAGTAAGCGTTGCAGTATTATTTGGCGATACTGTTATTGAACCTAGTGCTGTCACTGTTCCACAGCCTCCAGTTAAGGACACCGTATAATTGAAAGTACCTGCAACACTTGGCGTGCCGACGATCGTTACAACATTCGCTGACCAGCCACCGGCTACACCTGCAGGAAGTCCCGTAACGGTTGCCCCTGTTGCACCGGTTGTTGAATAAGTAATATTCGTGATAGCGTTATTGATACATTTCGTCTGAGCATCGGTTCCTGCTGCCGAAGAAAGATTAATGGTATTGTTTGCAGTTACTATTATTGAACCTGTTGCTGTAATGTTACCGCAACCACCCGTAAGTGTTATAGTGTAATTAAAAGTGCCGGCAACCGTTGGAGTGCCACTGATCGTTGCAACATTGGGTAGCCATAGACCCGATACCCCTGCCGGAAGACCGCTAAAATTTGCGCCGGTTGCACCGGTTGTAGCATAAGTGATATCTGTTATAGCTGTATTGATACACTTCGTTTGTGCATTGGTTCCTGCTGCCGAGGTAAGATTAATGGTATTGTTTGGCGGTACCGTTATCGTACCGGTAGCTGTTGGCGCTCCACAACCACCCGTAAGTGTTACGGTGTAATCAAAAGTACCGGCAACCGTTGGTGCACCACTAATTGTTACAACATTGCTTGCCCATCCTCCTGTTACTCCGGGAGGAAGTCCCGTAATTGTTGCGCCGGTTGCACCGGTTGTAGAATAAAGGATAGTCGTGATAGCGGCATTGATACATCTCGTCTGGACATTAGTTCCCGCCCCCGATATGAGGTTGATGCTGTTAGTTAATACCACCGTTATCGACCCGGTAGCCGTTGCTGTTCCGCAACCACCCGTAGGTGTGACCGTATAGTTAAAAGTACCTGCAACGGATGGCGTGCCGGTGATGGTTACCACATTGGCTGCCCAGCTGCCAGTAACCCCGGCAGGCAGGCCGGTAACGGTTGCTCCCGCTACCCCCGTAGTTGTGTAAGTTATATTAGTTATCGCAGTGTTGATACACACTGATTGTGCATTGGTTCCTGCGGCAGAACTAAGCGTGATCGTTCTAATTGCTGTCACGGTGATCGACCCATTAGCAATTACTGTTCCACAACCACCCGTGAGCGTAACCGTATAATTGAATGTACCGGCAACCGACGGTATACCGCTGATCGTTACTACATTTGCTGACCATCCACCTGTTACTCCTGCAGGAAGTCCCGTAACGGTTGCTCCCGTTGCACCGGTTGTAGAGTATGTAATATTTGTCATCGCTGAATTGATACACAGTGTCTGTGCATTGGTACCTGCAGCTGAAGTGAGGTTTATTGTATTATTTGCTGGCACAATAATAAAACCTCCGGCCCCTACTGTCCCACAGCCACCTGTTAAGGATACTGTGTAGTTAAAAGTGCCGACAACATTCGGTGTACCGCTGATCGTTACTACATTCGCAGCCCATCCTCCTGTCACCCCTGCAGGAAGGCCGGTAATTGTAGCTCCAGTCGCCCCGGTTGTAGGATAGGTGATATTGGTGATCGCTGTGTTGATACATTTGGTTTGTCCATCGCTTCCCGGAGCTGAAGAAAGGCTTATAGTATTATTAGCCGTTACTGTTATCGATCCGTTGGCGGTAACTGTTCCGCAGCCACCCGTTAAGGTTACTGTATAATTAAAAGTACCAGCCTGTGTTGGCGAGCCACTGATCGTTACCACGTTAGCAGCCCAGCCGCCTGTTACGCCGGTTGGCAGACCGGTAACGGTTGCTCCAGTAGCACCGGTTGTCGAATACGTGATATTGGTAATTGGCGTATTAAAACATTTTGTTTGTGCATTCGTTCCTGCTGCCGACGTAAGGTTGATCGTATTATTTGCTGTTACTGTTATTGAACCCGTTGCTGTTATATTTCCGCATCCTCCTGTTAAGGTTACCGTATAATTGAAAGTTCCCGCAACACTCGGCGTACCAGTGATCGTTACAACGTTCGCAGCCCATCCACCTGTTACTCCTGTTGGGAGCCCGGTAACTGTTGCCCCGGTTGCTCCTGTTGTAGAGTAAGTGATATTGGTTATCGCTGTATTGATACACTTTGTCTGTGCGTTCGTACCTGCTGCAGAACTAAGGTTAACGGTATTATTTGCTGTTACAGTTATTGTACCTGGTAACGATGTTGTGTTACAGCCTCCTGACGTCGATACCAGATAGTTGAAAGTGCCTGCAACAGATGGTGTTCCGGTGATCGTTGCCACGTTTGCAGCCCATGAGCCCGTTACACCTGCAGGAAGAGAGAGGAAAGTTGCTCCCGTAGCTCCCGTTGTAGCGTATGTTATATTCGTGATCGCTGTATTGATACAAACCGTTTGCGCATCAGTACCCACTGCGGAACTCCGGCTGATCGTGTTATCAGGTGTTACTGTTATTGAACCTGTTGCCGTTACTCCTATACAGCTGCCACCCGTAAGCGTTACCGTATAGTTGAAAGTACCGGCAACCGATGGAGATCCGCTGATCGTTACTACGTTTGATGCCCAGGAACCCGTTACACCTGTGGGAAGGCCACTGAAAGTTGCCCCGGTGGCACTTGTGGTTGAATAAGTAATATTGGTGATCGCGTTATTGATACATTTCGTTTGCGCATTGGTTCCGGCTGCAGAGGTCAGCGTAATGCTACAGGATGTGATTGGTATTGACGCCGACCACATACCATAGCCGTGCGTACCCACCAGTAATTTATTGTCGGAAGGGCGAAGGTCAAGACAGGATACGACCGCATTGCCAATTGTGGTACTTCCTTCCTGTGCCCAGGCAACACTGCCGGGAAGACCGGCGCTGGCGTATAATCCAGCTGAAGTACCTACATAATATTCTACCGCATTTGTAGTTCCGTTGATGGCAATTGCTGCGCTCCTGTAAGAAGGCAATGTTAGTGTTCCTTCGACTGCTGTCCAGGTAGGTGAAGCAGCATTGGCATTACCGGTCCAGTATGCATTGGTGATCCCGTAATTCGAAAGCGTTACCAGTACAGTGTCATCATTCCTGGGATTAACCGCAATACTGCTTATATAACCGGCATTAATTGTTCCTGTAATATTAACAGGGGCCGTACCTACAGCTACTCCCGTGGGATTATCGAGCCGGTAAACTTTACCGTTGGATGTACCCATAAATAAACTGGTAGTTGCAGCGCTGTATGTTCCCCTGGTCATCGCCAGGGCAGTTATATCATTTGCCAATCCAACTGCAGTAGCCACCCCGGTCATTTTTGACCAGGTTCCGGAAGTGACAGTGGATGCCGTAGTTGTAAGGTACAGCGTATCATCGTTCACGTAGTATAGTCTTTCTGTATTATCCGGGTCCAATTTGAAAAGGGTAACAAATAATCCAGCACTTGTTACGGTATTTGCGAAAGTGGGCGTTATGCTGGTACCCACATTGGCTCCGCTGGCGGCACTCCTCCGGGAGATATTTCCATTTTGAGAACCCACATATTCAAGATCTGATGCTCCGGACAATCCTACTGATACGCCATCTCCGCCGAAAACTGATTCGAAATTAATCCCTGTTCCGCCTGTGTTACGGGTAGATCCATTGTCCTGGGCACCGCCGATAACTTTTGCGTTGAGGTTCCGGGGATCATTGACCACATAATAATATTGATAGGTTCTATAGCCATTATTGATAGGAGTCCATACCACGGTGGCGGCAAGATCATTGGTAGAGCGCTGGATACCTCCATCATTTCCACAAAGCATGATCGCTGGGCTACCTGGTTGAAAAACAATTGCATGAATATCCGGGTGTGAGTTCAAATATAAACTGTAACTGGCCGGGCTATTGTATCCGCCAATCCTTGTCCAGCTGGTGCCACTAGTTGTTGAGCGATATACATTGGTGCCTCCGATGAACACAGTCGTTGGGTCATCAGGTTTTACAGCAACCACTAGGTCATATCCTCCCTGTACCGCAAATGGGTCATTTCCGTTCAGGCATCCTGCTTCATCAGGCAAGGTTGCAGAAAGATCAGTCCAGGCAGAAGTGGTATTGTTCCACCTAAACAATTCAGCTTCGAGCCCGGCAACTACGGAACAATCTGAACTGAAATTATTAGAATATAAAGCATAAACCAGGTTTTCACTGCTTGGGGCAATGCCCAAGACCACTCTTCCATAAGCTGCGTTTGCATTCCATCCCACCGGTGTTCCACCAGGGCCGGCTATCCGTGTCCAGGATGCAGAAGCTCCTGTATTTGATGCCCAAACACCATCTGCGCCTACTGCATTTGACCCCGCAAATGCAGCATAAAAACGCCCTGTACTAGTAACAACAATATCTGTAAAGTTATTGGAGCTTGACAAAGCACCTGATAAAACGGGATTCCAGGTACCACCACCATCTGTTGATCTCAAAATGGCTGCTGCGCAGGCAGCATAAACGTTACCGTTAGTAGGATCTACGACCACTTTTAAAACAAAATCCGCATTGGTACTGAAAGACTCAAGGGCAGTTGTATTGGAATTGGCCTGCCGCGTCCAAGTCTCGCCGTTATCTGTGGATTTATAGACCCCATTACCACTATAGAAAGCACCTGTAGCTCCCGCCGAATTTCCGGTTGGCTCGCCCACCCCATAATACCAGGTATCCTGGAAACCAACACGTGGATCCTGCGCAATGCTTGTACAGCTAAAATGCTGTCCCGTTGGGCTTTTCCGCACCCAGGTTGCACCGTTGTCTATAGATTTGTAAACACCCCCGCTAACGCCTCCTGCTAATATGATCTGGTTTGAAGTTCCATTGAACCTTACATCGTAAGCGATCGTGCGGGTACGGCCTCCCAGGTTATCTGGACCCTGAAAAGAATATGTATTTGCAGTGGTAGTACGGCTGCCAAGCTGGCTTTCCGAAATTTGCCTTGCCTGTTCTTTCTCAGCTTCAAAAACTCCTTCCGGAACCTTTCCCGTTGTAGGATTTTTTATCATGTTGAATTCATAAGCCAAAGCTTTGTCAAGTTCATCAAAAGCATTTTCATTTTCTTCCCCGGATTCTCCTTCTCTTTCAAGCTCTTCAAGCTCTTCATTTTCTTCATCTCTATCACGGTCATTATATCTTTTATTTTCCTCGTCCCTGTCATACTTTTCAGTTCCGATGTGTTTTTTTTTGCCGGTATTTATATTGCCTGCGTAAACAACATCTTTTTTCGAATATTTGCTCTTAACCGGGGATATCCCTAAAGTTTCATTTTTAATCGCCCGTTTTTCAGCGACCAAAACTTTATTTTCTTTGGTCATCCTTAAAAAGATAATACCCATGGAAATAAATAGAAAAAGGAACACGCTTAAATAGAGTAACTTTTTTTGCATAACAGTTAGTTATTTATTTTTTAAAAAGGCTTTAAAATATTAATCTATTTTTCTTGGGTTGGATGTCAGAGAGATAACTTTAATTTGAATGGCAAATGATATTTGGATCCTCAAAGGGCAAATCAGACCTTGATAAACAGTTGTTAAATAAACAGTAACTAAGGTAAGGCTTATTTATTCATTTCAAAATGAAATATATCATTTTTTTTTAACACAACCCAGGGTACTATAATGGCTGGGGGCCCTGGTAACTGATACAGGGAATTTCGATTGAAATAAAGCAGCGATGAAAAAAACTAAAGTTTAGTTTCCGGATGTTGCTGTCTTTTACTTTTAATAAATAATAGGGTTTCGTCCACCAGCTAAGCATGCATTGCTCATCGACCAATTGGTCCGGTTTTGTATAATCTTTTATATTGATCGTATCAAGCTGTTCTTCGAGGATAATAGCATAAGTGCCAGGTGCAAGCCTGATACAAAAGTCACCATCTTTACCTGTAGTAAAACTTTTGATCACTTTGTTCTTTGTATCGTTGATCTCTCCCCGCCTGATATAAAATTTTTTACCTGCATAAGCGACCGGCTTTGCCAATTCTTCCAAAATATCCTGAGATGGAGCTGCCCCACCACAATAAGAAAAGGTCTGAGTTACCTTCCCTGAAACAGCATATGTCTTTAAAATATCTGCCGAATCAGTTAAGGCTAGGGTTTTGCTTTTACTTGCATAAGCTATGCTCGTAATTGGTTGACCATAGATCACAATGCTATTTACAGACACCAATAAAAGCGATCCTATTATTAATTTTTGATCTCTCCTCATTGCTCCTGAAAGGAACTGTATAAAAAAAAATTTCATAAAGTGTCAATTAAGCTTTTTCTAAGGCGATTAAAAAGAGTCCTTATAAATTTAAAGTACTTTTATAATTAATAATTTATTGGGGGTAAAACGCTACAATTCCAATACTGCTATTGCCATCATATACAGGGAAATCATTACCATCAATGAATCCATCACCATTCATATCTGTTGCTGTGTATGTACCATCATATAATCCTCCGCTGGCACTTTCTGCATCATACTGAGGGAAGTCATTACCATCAATATAATCATCCTGGGAAATGTCTCCTGAATAGATCGCCCAAACACCGGTTTCTACTAATGCCTGTGCAGGATTTGCACCTGGCGTTACATCAGTATATGCCTGTGTTGATGCGATGGTGAAGTCATACAATGGCGTAGCGCCGGTACAGTTCAGTGGATTTGCAGTCCATGTCTGGATACTGTTCCTGTGCTTGACCGCTATATAGTATGCACCTGGGGCAGAACTAAATGTTGCGGAGGCCAGTCCGCTTGTTGACAATGATGCTGTCTGCGATTCAACAAGTGCATACGTTCCCGGGTCACGCAATTCAATAGTAATATTATCGGTTACCAGAGGATCTGTACCTGCACCCTCATTAAGCATCACCGGCTGCATTGAACCACCAGCCTGGTAATAACCCTGCAACCACAATTTCAGGTTTACTATAACACCTGTTGCACAAACTGTAACGGTTACCTGCTGGCTGGAAGTATTACTACATCCTGTGCCGGGATCAGTATATGTATATGTAATGGTATAGGGGCCACCTGCACCGGCTATTGAAGGATCGAATGTATTGCCAACAATCCCTGTGCCACTGAAAGTACCTCCGACCGGGCTGCCCGTTAATGTTACGGCAGCATCTGTTGTACAATAAGTTGCAGCCAATCCACTGAAACTCACTGTTGGCAATGGATTTATCGTTACACCTGCATTGATCACTGATGACACGCATCCACTTGCTGTAACTGTTGCAACAATGGTATGTGCTCCACCCGAAAGGCTAGTGATCGTAAATGGATTGGTTGTATATGCAATAGAAGGCCCCCCATCGAGGCTATAAGTTCCGGGTGCACCTGATCCTGTGCCGGAAAGCGTAATGGTTGCAGTGCCATCGGAATTACCGGAACAAACTGCTGTTGTTGTAGCGGAACCCGTAACTGCACATGGTATATTATCAACTGTGCCTCCAAATGCAAGTCCATTGTCGCCTGCAGGGGAAGAAAAGAATCCCCAGCCTCCGGTTGCAGTCTGCCCGCTTGCGTAATACCTTATGGTAACTGTAGTTCCTGCAGGAATATTCTGCAGCGCAGGAACAGTTGCCAGATCCAGTACTGGCATTGTAAAAGATGTAACGGTTGTTGCTGAGCCATTGGTAACAGGCGATCCGATCAGTGTGAATGTTGTACCATCCAGGCTATAGGCAAATTGTGATGTTACTCCCGGTAATGCATAAAAGGTATTTGTGCCCGCAAATTTGGCTGTTACATCTGATAGGGAAAGTACTTTTCCTGCAACAGGTGCAATTGTAACCTGGAAATAATCTGTATTTGTCACAGCAATTCCATCATTTTTAAACCCTGTGGTTCTGAATGAATTGGCTCCTGCACTTGCAGCCGCAGTAGCGCCACGTGTTATAAGGTTTGAAGAAGACAGGTTAGTACTATATGTAGTTGCAGCGAAAGTTGCGGTATTTCCAGTGCCTGTAAAATCCCATGCTGCGATCAGTGGCGCAGTTACAATAAGCGTACGGGTAACAGAAGTTGCTGCAAGGTAATTAGCATCACCTGGCTGTGAAGCTGTAATATCAGTAGTTCCCCTTCCATAGATCGTCAGCACATTACCAACCACATCAGCAACAGCGGGATTTGAGCTTACATAAGCAACGGTGAGTGTGGAACTGGCAGTGCCGGTCAATGTAGATGGAGCATCAGCAGTAGTTTTATTTGCCAGGGCTGCAAATGTGATCGTTTGAGTTGCCTGGTTTACTAACTGTGTCTGTTGTACGCTTGTTGCAGCACTATAGTTTGTATTGCCCGCCTGTGAAGCTGTAATAATGGTTGAACCCCCACCCGCAATATGAACAAATGTGCCATTAGGGTCAAGATTACCAAGATTGTCTACGATCGTTGCTACCGCCGGATCGGAACTGGTATAAGTTACCGGGTTGCCAGAGGCGCCTCCAGAGGCAGTAAGGGCGAAATTCGCATTTCCATATGCTTTTGCAACCAAAGCAGCGAAAGTAATGGTTTGAGACAATTGGATAATAGCCGCACTTAGCCCGGTTGGCTGTGTCAAATAATATTTTGCCTGGTCCGGTCCACTCTTGGAAAGCGCAGGCGTTACTGCCCAGGTACCAGCATTTACATTCGCAAATGTACCACCACCGCTTACAGTTACATTATCACCTGGCACAACACCATTAAGTGTATAACCGCTTATAGTAGCGGCATTAGTTCCATCATATGGTTTGTCATTGGCAACAGCGCCGCTAACAGTTAATTCTTTTTGACCTACTGTTAAGATTTGGTCCACATCAGGAGCAGGATTGTATGAACCATTACCTGCCTGTGATGCCCTGATCGTAGCAACACCATTCGAAACAATATGTACAAAATTGCCATTGGGGTCAACAACACCGAGGTTATTCACAATTGTAACCACAGCAGTATTAAGGCTTTGATAAGTTACAGGATTTCCTGAACCGCCACCCGTTGCCGTAAGTTGATAATCTGCATCACCGTAGGTCCTGGTATCTGTTGCCGGGAAATTAGTAATAACTTGTGGAAGAAGGGTTGTGCTATTGATGACCTGCACCTGTGGTACAGGAGTTGCAGCAATATAATTTGCATTACCGGCCTGTGATGCCGTAATGGTTGTAGAGCCAGCAGCAAGAATATCTAACCAGTCGCCATTGGGATCAATGGTACCTCCGCTATTCACAATTTCAGCAACAGATGTTTGTGAGCTTATATAAGTTATAGGGTTCCCAGATCCGCCTCCTGTGGCAGTGAGTTGGAAATTAGGATCACCCTCATTCCTGTTGATCAAACTCCCAAATACTATTGTTTGAGTTGCTTTATTTACGGTTAATGTTTGTGTCACATCCGGAGCAGCATTCCAGTCTGCATTGCCTGCCTGTGAAGCAGTGATTGTTGTAGTGCCTGCACCGATGATAGTTACCTGGTTGCCGGAAAAAGTTACTACTCCTCCAGGAAAGCTACTATACGTCACCGTATTTCCTGAATTGGCTCCTCCACCATTAGAAATAACATTTAAATTATAAGGGGCATCACCATAGGTCCTCGAATTATCTGTTGCGGGTAACCCGGTAAGTATTTGATTACCCGGGGCAATTGAAAAACTCAAAGTTGCGGCTGCCCCGGTTCCTGCGGCATTGGTAGCAGTCACATCAACTGAAGAATTTCCTGCTGTAGTTGGTATGCCGGTTATTGCACCTGTAACAGTATTTAATGTTAATCCTGCAGGCAGTGTGCCGCTTGCGATGGCGTAAGAAATTATCGGGATATTTGAAGCAACAATATCATAAGTTAATGTTGACCCAACTGTTCCTGTTGGACTAGCCGGAGTAACAACCGGCGGGTTTCCCGGGGGTGTAACAGATGACCAGGTTGTACCTATACGCAATTCATCCATTTCAATAAAGGGGGTTGCTGCCGTTCCATCCTGTCGGATAAGAAGCCTGTTAACATTAGCCAGATCTGCAAGCGCCCCTCCTACATTTGAAGCAGTTATTGTTGCTACAGGTTCTGTAGTTCCCGGCGTTGGATTGATCCATAATTTTACCACATCATTTAAAGAACTTCCAACCATTTGGTAAGAAATAACAACCAGGAGCGTTGAGTTGATAGCGGTAGTACCGGAAGTCCATACTGTGGCAGCAGGAGTGGTCCTGGGACTAATTCCGATATCGTATCCGGCACCGTCAGATCTGGTCCAAACTGTTCCACCAAAGTTGGTCCCGGTTCCTTCAGTAAAGCCGGTAAAATATCCGCCTGTGGTGTTTAAAGAACCGAGGGCGGTTACATTCAATAAAAAAGAATAATATACAGTACCGGTTGTTTGTTGGGTAAATAATTTGGCAGCATCAATCCCGGCGCCATTAAATGTTACTTTATTACCCGTTGATGCAGGTAAACCCGCATAAGATAAATTACCAGCTGCTATTGCCAGGTCATCACCAGAATTTAATGTGGTCCAGCCGGCCTGGGCTTGCAATCCAACTCCCCCGGTAGCATAATTAATTGCATCCAGGTGTGGCAGGGTAACCTGGCATTTACTAACAAACGAAGTAAGTGTTAATACCACTAAAAAAGTCAGCGGCAACCAACGTTTAAGGCTAGCCTGAAAAGATTTTTTTTTCGAAACCGAAATGCCGGCATTAAGACGTAAAGAAGAAAACAAAGAATAAACTTTCATACGTATTTTTTTAATAATTAAGTTAGTTTGATATAGCATTCCAGCACATCATAATTAAATGATGCTAATAAAAACAAATAAGAAATTGATAAGCGATCTTTTCGAAGTGGGGTGAGGGATCTAATTTGCGATAAATATAAACAGGTTATTTAAATACCTTTCAATTTATATAATTAATCAGAATAAATATAATAATATAATGTTGTGTGTGGTTCGGGCTGGAAAAAAAAGAGGTTGTCCTTTAAAAGACAACCTCTTTTCAATTCCTGTTCCTGTAAAGATTGCCAGCAGTAAAAAATGCAGGTAATCTTATATTTAACTTACGGTCTACTCTTTTACAAGCCTGATGCTTTTCTTTTCATTGCCCTGAATTACCTGTACGTTATACAAGCCGGGATTAAAATTGCTTCCAAACTTATGTTGTTGTTTACCATTTATTTCAGACTGGTAAATCTTTCTGCCCATGATATCGGTTACGATGATCGAAACTTTATCATTGGTATAACCTTCCAGCTTAAGTACAAATTCAGTGGCTGTTGGATTGGGATAGGCGTATACCTTTAAAGTGTTGTTTCCGGGGATCTTTACAACATTGTTTTTATTGTTCTTGCCTGCAACTGTTCGTGCCAGGCATTCTTCAGGTCCGACAAGAATATCTATCAATTGACCAACACAGGCTTTTGAATCTTTTACATAACCAACATAATAATCCGGTGAAAGGTTCGTAAATGTACTACTTGGCAGGTAAGTATTCCCATCAAGACTGTATGAATAAGGTCCTACTCCACCCGTCCTGAATAGTTGTATTTTACCATTACCTGCTACACAACTGCTTGCAGGAGTGGCTGTAGCAGTAACAACGATCTGGTTGAGGTTAATGGTCACATTCAAAGAGCCTGTACAACCTTTAGAATCCTTCACTTTTGCAGGGTATGAATTTGCAGAAAGATCGCTAAACGTATTACTGTTCTGGTAGTTAACCCCGTCATCGATACTATATGTATAAGGAGCCACGCCGCCACTGGCAATTAACTGAATGGTACCATCATTTACACAGGTACTTGTATTTGATTTATTAGCTGTAAGCGTAAGCCCGGCGCCCTGTGTAACTGTTGCGCTCTGTGATGACACACAACCTTTTGAGTCTTTTACATAAGCCGTGTAAGGACCCGCGGCAAGGTTCACATATTTATTGTTGGCCTGGAAAATTCCTGCGGGTGCTGCTCCAACACTCAATGAATAAGTGTAAGGAGGTATGCCACCTGACCTGTAAATTTCAATTGAACCATCATTGACACAACTGCTGGCTGCTCTTACAAATGGCGAAACAACTATAGCGGGCGCAGCCCCTACTGTTATTGATTTAGTGCTGACACATCCGGCGGCATCTTTTATATAGCCCGTATATGAGCCTGCAGCAAGGTTAATAAATGTATTGCTTCCCGGACCAGTCAGGTAATTTATGCCATCCAGGCTGTAAGAATAAGGTAATACACCTGCATTACCATATAAAAGGATCGAACCTGTATTGCCACAGCTGCTGGAAAGACTACCACTGTTTGTAATATAAACAGAGAATGCATTTTCTATATGAATGCCTGTAATGGTAACCGTATTCAGATTGGCATCTGTAACAGTTACATTATAATAACCGATCGGTAACCCGGTAAGTGTTGAAGTATTGCCGGCAGTGAACGGAGTATGATTAGACCCTGTTTCACCTGTCCAGCTATATGTAAACGGCCCGGTTCCGCCAGGCGTAACAGTTATAGTGCCGTCATTTGTACCACCACAAATACTAACATTGGTTTTAACAAAAGTTGCCGTTGGCGGTGCTACAAAAACATTTCCATTGAATATAAAGCTGTTCACACTGAAAGTGCCTGCCGCACCGGATGCAGCCCATCCATATAATCTGAATGTGACGGGGGTTGTTAGGCCCTGGTAAGCGCCGCCTGATAAGGAGATCGTTGTGCCGGTAGCTGTTGGAGCACCAATGTTTGCAGTATACCCATCAAGACTTGACCTGAATGCAAAAGAAGTAGGTCCCGTACCTGAAGCCTGTCCTGTATAAACAAAACTTGAAAAATCGATCCTGTATCCGCTGTTCGGGGTAAGTGTGAATTCAAAATATTTAGTTACATCCAATGAAGCAACGTTCCACCCGCTTGCAGTGTAACGATCATTGGCATTGGTACCTGTTATACCGGCACTTCTTCCAATACCGCTAACTGTAATATTTGCATTCACCGTTTGCCCGATCGTATAGGGATTAGATGTATTTGGATTTGTTCCGGTGATCGTGTTTGCAAAGATCGAAACCGGGGTTGCCGGCACCACATTTTGGGTTTGTTGTACAGGTGTAGCAGCCAAATAATTCTGGTTGCCGGCCTGTGTTGCAGTGATGGTTGAAGAACCCAGTACTCCGATGTGCACCAGGCTGCCACTAACGATCGTTGCCACGGAAGGCGCAGAACTTGAATAACTAACCGGCAATAATGAAGTTGCTGTTGCGGTATAATTAAAATTGGGATCGCCCGGTGATTTATCTGCCAACAAGCCGAATGTTATCGTCTGGCTTGCCTGGGTTATGGTGCCCGTCAGGCCTGTAGGCTGTGTTAAAATATATTTACCCTGGTCTGCACCCCCTAGTGTAAGCGCTGCCGTTACCAGAATACCGGTATTAGCATTTGGATCATTAAATACTCCTCCAAAAGTTGCAATGTTCACAATATCCGGGCTTATGACTCCATTAAGGGTCGCTCCCGAAATGGTTGCAGCGACCGTTCCGTTATAAGGCCTGGTATCTACGCTTGCGTTGCTTACCGTTAAGGTCTTCTTATTAACCGTTAAAGCCTGTGTTACATTTGGAGCGGCATTATAAGATCCGTTACCTGCCTGGGATGCGGTAATAGTAGCTGACCCTGGTCCAACAATATGTACCATATCTCCATTTACCCCGACTATAGTTGCCACTGCTAAATTATCGCTGGCATAAGTTACAGGGTTTAATGATCCACCACCCGTAGCAGTTAGCTGGTAATCTGCATCGCCATAAGTTCTTGTATCTGTTGCTGCCAACCCCGTTATGGTTTGATTCAGCAAGCTGGTATTAATGATCGTTTGTGATTGCGGAACCGGAGTAGCAGCAAAATAATTTGCATTACCGGCCTGGGATGCTGTTATGGTTGTTGTACCCGGGGCAATGATATCAACCCAATCGCCATTAGGATCAATAGTTCCACCGCTATTTACGATCTCTGCAACAGGAGTCTGTGAACTGGTATAAGTAACAGGCAGCCCTGAAGAAGCTGATCCGGTAAGTTGAAAATTCGGATCTACATCATTCCTGTTTATCAAAGAACCAAATGTAATCGTCTGTGAGGCTTTATTTACTATCAATGATTGAGTAACATCCGGTGCAGGATTCCAGTTGGCATCTCCAGCCTGTGACGCAGTTATGGTTGTACTTCCGGCACCTACGATGGTTACCTGGTTGCCTGTAAATGTTACCACGCCTGCCGGTAAACTGGAATATGTTACCGTTAATCCAGAAGAAGCTATGGCAGATAAATTATAAGGAGCAGCACCATAGGTCCTGGTATCATTAGCAGGTAATCCTGAGATCGTTTGATTACCCATTGCAATAGTAAAGCTTAATGTTGCAGGGTTACTTGGACCACTTGAATTAGTAGCAGTAACATCAACCGAAGAACTTCCTGCTGCGGTTGGTGTACCGGTGATTGCGCCTGTACTTGTATTTAATGATAAACCCGCAGGCAATGTACCACTGGCAATCGCATAAGAAAGTATGGGGGGATTTGAAGCAACAATATTATAAGTAAAAGATGTACCTACCGTTCCGGCAGGGCTGGCCGGTGTAACAACCGGAATTGCTGCAGCTGCGGTAACCTGGGCCCAGGTAGAACCAACCCTTATCGCATCAATCCTGGGTGTTGGTGCATTTGCAGCGGTACCCTGGCGTACATAAACACCTGTGATCGTAGTAATATCTGCAACAGCACCGTTAATAGCGGGAATAGTAGCAGCGCCTTCTGAGCCGCCTAAAGCCGGGTTAACCCATAAATTAACTACATCATCTGCTGCAGCGCCATTATAAATATAATTGGTTACCAGGAAATAGGTTAGTCCTATAGTCCTAACTGTAGTTTCATAAGTAATTGCACCATTTGCTTTGCTCAATCCAAAAAAGAAACCCCCGGCAGTTGATTTTGCATAGATCCTTATTGGGAACGTTGTTGAATTGGTTAAAAGCCCGACAAAATAATCGCCGGTAGCCTGGGCCGCAGTTATATTCACCAGGAAAGAAGCATATGCAGTACCGGATGTAATAGCGGTAAATGTCCTGTTATCATCTTCACCACTGGTGGTCATAGTAATTGCATTACCGATTCCCGATCCCGGATGAGACGGGTAAGTAAGGCTGGGAGTTGTAATCAGTATAGTGTTTGTGCCTCCGACCGAATGAGCTGTCCATCCATTGGTAGTAAGCGCAGTTGCGGGTGTATAATTAAAGTCTTCTGTTAGAACCTGCGCCATGCCCGATCCTGAACAAATCATCATCATTCCAAAAAATACAAAAGATAACAAACGCATCACCCGGTTGGAATTACGTTGCGTGATTTTTTTTGTTGTTACCACCGGTTGGCATGATACTGGAAATGCCGCGGCAGCGTTCCTGGTAAAAATTTTCATAAGTAATCTTGTTTTAAAATATTAAAATTTATTCATAACAAAGAAAGAACACCCATCATTCAAGAGAATGATGAATCTTTTATAAATTGTTTCAAAGCAAATGGGATAAAGTATGTTTTTTAAGAGTATTCCGGATCATTCAGTCATCAAATGTAACAGCTTTTTCTTAAACCCTGCTGAAGGTCAGTATTAAGTTTACATTTCCCTTTTCAAAGTATGAATTTTTATACTAATTAGAAAATATAAATATCAACAAAACGAACGTGGGAATTAAGACAAGAAGACTACTTAAGGTATGAGGCCGGCAGCATTTCACAAAAAAAGAGGCTGTCTCGTAAAGGCAGCCTCTTTATCAAAAGTTATTATTAATTATTATTCTTTGATCAATTTGATACTTTGTTTTTGATCTCCCTGAACTACCTGTACAATATAAATTCCGGGTGCCAGGTCATCACCAAACCTGTATTGTTTCTTACCGATGAATTCCGTTTGTTGAACTTTTCTTCCCATGATATCTGTTACAGTCACAGCAATCTTTTCTTTGCTGTTACATGTCATTACCAATGTAAAGTCAGTTGCACTTGGGTTTGGATATGCTTTTACCGACAGGATATCTATAACCGAAGCCTTTATGGAAGCACCCGGTTTAGTATTGGTACCCGTTCCTGCTATTGGACGTGGACAACTAGGGCCAACAACAATGTTAGCAAGCGATCCAACACAACCTTTTGAATCCTTCACATAGCCTGTGTATGTACCTGCAGGTTTACCGCTAAATAAATTACCTGGCTGGTAAGTAATATCATCCAGGCTATAAGTGTAAGGACCTGTTCCGCCTGTCCTGAATAGCTGTATTGAGCCATTGCTGGTCGCACAACTGGATGCAGCAGTTGTATTAGCCGTAACAACGATTGCAGCAGCAGTTCCAATTGTCACAGATACTGAAGCGGTACATCCTTTTGAATCCTTTACCCAACCGGTATAGCTACCTGCAGCAAAGCCTGTAAATGAATTGCCTGCCTGGTATGTGATATTATCCATACTATAGGTATATCCCGGTACGCCACCACCTGCATTCAATTGAATTGTTCCGTCATTTGCACAGGTGCTGGTATTCGTATGGAATTCTGTAGCTGTTACAGCTGGTGCCTGTCCAACAGTTATACCTGACAGTGAGCCTGTACAACCATTCACATCTTTAACCCAACCGGTATAAGAACCGCTGGCCAGGCCGGTAAATGAATTGCTTCCCTGGTATATAATATTATCCAGGCTGTATGTGTATGGACCTGTTCCTCCAGACCGGAATAACTGTATTGAACCGGTGTTCCCACAACTGCTTGTATTGCTTGTACTGGCTGTAACTGTGATCGTAGGGGCTGCGTTGGTTCCGATGGTAATACCAAACTGAACGTTCTTACAACCCTTTGAATCCTGTACCCAGCCATTATAACTTCCCGCAGCCAGGCCTGTAAAGGTATTGCTTGCCTGGTAAGGGCCTGCCGCACCTACAAGACTATAAGTATACCCCGGTACACCACCGCCAGCATATAGTGCTATTGAACCTGTATTTGAACAGGCACTTGTATTGGTTTTAGTGGATGTTACTGTTACTGCAGGTGCTTTCCCAACTGAAATATTGGCCAGTGAAGCTTTACACCCACTTGCATCTTTAACCCAGCCTGTATACGTCGCATTACCCACCAGATTATTGAATACGTTGCTTCCCTGGTACGTAACGTCGTCGAGACTGTAAGTATAAGGTCCAACTCCGCCCGTCCTGTATAATTCTATAGTACCGTTATTGGCACAACTGCTTGCAGGTCTTGTATTAGCTGTTACTGACATCGACGCCGCACCTGTAACAACAATATTTGGTTTGGTGCTTACACATCCTGCATAATCTTTTACATAACCGGTATAGGTGGCCGCAGGAAGATTGGTAAATGTATTGCTTGTAAAGTAATTGGTACCATCAATACTGTATGTATATGGCGGCACTCCACCACTTCCGTATAATAAAATGTAACCGGTATTACCGCAACTGCTTGAACCACCACCGTTATTTGTAACAACCGTTGCAAAAGCCTGCCAGATCGTAATATCTGGAATAGTTACCGAGCAAAAGTTTGCATCAGATATCACCACTGTATAATCTTTTGGAGACAGTCCCGTGATAGCCGCCGTATTTGCAGTAAATCCAGCCGGTGTACTTGTCCAGCTATATGTAATTGGAGCAAGGCCACTTGTAGGTGTTACCGTTATACTACCATCTGCTCCACCGCCACAAGAACTTGCCATTGTTTTGGTAAAGGTCGCTGTAGGATGTGCATTTACTGTAATGGTTCCACTTGCAGACTGCTGTACGCAGACACCACCCGATGCAGTGACAGTATAATTATAAACACCAGCCACAGATGGCGTACCGCTGATCGTAAATACTCCTGCAGCAAAAGAACCCGTAACACCTGCAGGTAATGCACCTGAAGTGACAGACGCAGTTGTTCCGGCGCCCGCAATGGCATATGTAATATTTGTTATAGCAGCATTGTCACATGCCATTTGTGCATCTGTTCCTGCTCCTGATGTTAAAGTGATCGTTGCATCTGCATTCACCGTAATGGTTCCGCTTAAAGAAGCCTGTGCACAGCCACCTCCAGATGTAGTAACGGTATAACTGAAATTACCTGTTGCAGTCGGCGTTCCACTTATAGTGAACACACCTGCACTATAAGAACCTGTTACACCTGCTGGTAATGTGCCTGCTGTAATTGAAGCACCTGTAGCCCCACCACCTACTGCATAAGTAATCGTTGTTAATGGATTAGGAATACAAAATGCCTGTGCATCGGTACCCGCTGCTGATGATAAACTGATCGTTGAATTTGGGTTAATTACGAAATTTGTTGGCGTACGGCAACCCGCAACTGTTGAACATTCTGCATAGAATACAGTAGTACCCGGCGTGTTTGTATTTGGAAGTCCTGAACCGGCAACACCTACCGGGTTAAACGGTGAGCCTGAACCGATAGATGAACCACCTGAAGATGCGGTATACCAGTTTAAACTACCCGGGATCGTGTAAGTTACACTTACCTGTACATAGTCCACATTAGCCTGTCGAGAGAAGAAAGCACTTGTATTATCTACTACCAGGGCAACTCCAAAATTGGATGCATTTACTTCTGCAGGGCTCCATGTAGTGCCCCACAGGTCAGTTGTAGTACCATAAGCAGCTACTGTTTCGCTTGTTTGCCAGTTGGTGGAAGCTGCTGCGTTATTTGTCCCGATGGCAACTCCGGCCTTCATTAATTTCACTGAATTATCCTGGATCTCCCCAGAAAATCCCCCACTCCTGAAACGGCTGATATTAACCTCGATCCCTTTAATGGTTGCATTTCCCGGGATGTTCAATATAAAACCTGTTGAATTTAAAGATTGTGAAAAAGCAGTTCCTGTTCCTGATACCGTAGCATAAGCATTATCATTTGCGGTCACATTTCCGGGAGCTCCCCAGGCTGTACCTGAACCACTGTTAGCACCTGCTCCTGCAAAAACATCACTCGTAGTAACCGGGCTACCGGTAGCACATACGAAAGATGAGGTCAATGAACCGCTTCCATTCTGGCAAATAGTAATACCTGTTGTTGTAGGTATAACGTTCACGGTTATGGTACCGGTCAGGTTTGGATTGACACAAGGACCGCTTGTTGTCACAGTATAGTTGAAAACTCCTGATGCAGCTGTTGTTGGTGCTCCGCTGATCGTGAATACACCTGCACTGTAAGATCCTGTTACTCCTGCAGGAAGGCCGGTAGCAAATGCTCCTGTACCTGAACCGCCAACTGCATATGTAATGTTTGTTATGTTAGCATTCTGGCAAACAGTCTGTGTAGTTGTTGCTCCCGCAGATGTTAAAGTGATCGTTGAATTTGCAATTACTGTAATGCTTCCACCCAGCGATGTATTGATACATGGGCCGGTTGTGGTAACTGTATAATTGAAAGTACCTGCAACAGATGGTGTACCGCTTATCGTAAATACTTTTGTTCCTGAATTATATGCACCTGTAACTCCTGTTGGCAACCCAGTTACGCCAGCGCCAGTTCCACCAGCACCTACCAGGTAAGTAATATTG
Source organism: Ferruginibacter sp. (assembly GCA_040006715.1). Classification (GTDB taxonomy): domain Bacteria; phylum Bacteroidota; class Bacteroidia; order Chitinophagales; family Chitinophagaceae; genus Ferruginibacter. The sequence continues at coordinate 25,346 of JBDTWL010000007.1, forward strand.
GTTATGGCAATATTGATACATTTTGTTTGTGCGTCTGTTCCCACTGCTGATGTAAACGTTAGTGTAGAATTAGCATTCACAGTGATCGTTCCTGTTGCAGTTGGGTTTACACATGGGCCGGTTGGGGTCACTGTATAATTAAATGTTCCTGATGCAGTAGGTGTACCACTGATCGTAAACACTCCTGCACTGTATGTGCCTGTTACTCCAGCTGGTAAACCTGTTACTCCCGCACCCGTTCCTGAGCCACCTATAGAATAAGTGATATCTGTAATTGCGTTATTGATACAACGGGTCTGGATATTTGTTCCGGCACCTGACGTTAAAGTAATTGTTGTGTTAGGCGTAACCGTTATCGTACCACCTAATGAAGTATTGATACATGGCCCCGTTGTGGTCACTGTATAATTGAAAGAACCCGATACGGATGCCGATCCACTAATCGTAAACACTTTTGTTCCTGAATTATAAGCACCTGTTACACCTGTTGGTAAGCCTGTTACCGTTGCACCGGTACCACCGCCGCCTACCAAGTATGTAATATTGGTTATAGCGGTATTGATACATAATGTTTGTGCATCTGTTCCAGCAGCTGATGTAAATGTGATCGTAGAATTATCATTTACAATGATCGTTCCGCTTAATGAAACAGGGCAGATACCATTAGCAGTAACAGTAAAGTTGAATGTTCCTGTAACTGTTGGTGTTCCTGTGATAGTGAAGTTTCCTCCGCCATCATCGCCGCTGATCACACCGGCAGGCAATGCACCCGCTGTAATAGAAGCGCCGGTTGCAGTTCCGCCGTATGTATAATTGATATCAACTATACTGCTCCCGGTACAAATGGTTTGATTATTTGTTCCCGCCGTAACCAGGCTGATCGATGATGCTTCTGTTACATCGATGGTTCCACTCAACGATACGTTGGTACAAGGTCCGGTTGTTGTTACCGTGTAAGGGAAAGAACCGAATGCTGTAGGCGTACCACTGATCGTGAATACTTTTGTTCCCGAATTATAAGAACCTGTAACACCGGTGGGCAATGCACCCGCTGTTATTGAAGCCCCGGTAATTCCTCCGCCCCCGGCATAAGTTATATTTGTTAATGGCGTGTTTTGACAGATCGTTTGTGCATCTGTACCCACTGCTGATGATAAACTGAGTGTTGAATTTGCATTCACCGTGATCGTTCCCGTTGCAGTCGGGTTTGCACATGGGCCGGTTGGCGTTACGGTATAATTAAATGTGCCCGATGCAGTGGCAGTTCCGCTGATCGTAAACACACCTGCACTAAATGTGCCCGTTACTCCTGCAGGTAAACCTGTTACACCAGCACCTGTTCCTGACCCACCTATTGAATAAGTGATATCTGTAATAGCATTATTTATACACAGGGTTTGGATATTTGTTCCTGCCCCGGATGTTAAGGTAATGGTTGTATTAGGCGTAACCGTTATCGTTCCACCCAATGAAGGATTGACACATGGACCGGTAGTAGTAACTGTATAATTGAAAGTACCTGCAACAGATGGCGTACCGCTTATCGTAAATACTTTGGTTCCAGAATTATATGCTCCTGTAACTCCCGTAGGTAAACCCGTTACAGTAGCGCCCGTTCCACCAGCACCTACCAGGTACGTAATATTGGTTATGGCTGTATTGATACATTTTGTTTGTGCATCGGTTCCGGCTGCTGAGGTAAATGACAAGGTGGAATTTGCATTTACAGTGATCGTTCCTGATAAAGAAGGATTGGTACAAGGACCTGTTGTAGTTACTGTATAACTAAATGAACCTGTTGCTGTAGGAGTTCCACTGATCGTGAAAACCCCTGCACTGTAAGAACCTGTTACACCTGCTGGTAATGCGCCTGCTGTTATTGAAGCTCCTGTAGCTCCGCCACCAACTGCATATGTGATCGTTGTTAATGGATTAGTGATACAAAATGTCTGTGCATTTGTACCGGCTGCAGATGAAAGCGATAAGGTTGAATTGGCATTTACAGTGATCGTTCCACTTAAGGAAACATTGGTACATGAGCTTACTGTAGTAACTGTATAATTAAAAACACCGGATGCGGTGGGTGTTCCACTAATTGTAAAGACACCTGCACTAAACGTTCCCGTTACACCCGCTGGTAAGGCCCCTGCAGAAATAGACGCTCCTGTTCCACCGCCACCAACGGCATAAGTAATATTCGTAATGGCAGTATTGATACATTTTGTTTGTGCATCGGTACCTGCCGCCGATGTCCGGCTAAGTGTTGGCTGCGCTACCACCGTTTGAGCTGCTGATGTAAATGCAGTATTTCCCGGTCCTGTAACGCCTCCATTGTTCCCAAACCATGAAATCCCCTCCAAAACAATATCAAAAGTTATAGGATAGCTCCCTGCTGCTAAAACCGTTGTATATGCCGCACCGGTATTATTTGATGCAGTTAAAGGCAAAGTAAAGGTCCCTGTTGCGCCGGGTGCCAGGTTCAGAGCATCTGTACGTATATGGTAGTCGCACCAGTTTCCTGTGCTTGTACAAACATTAGGGTTACCCCATTTAACGCCGATGTTAAAATCATTGCCACCGCCATCTGTCCAGGCCGTACTTCCTATATTTTTGATCTGTACCGTTACATTTCTTGTTTCACCCGCACACCAGGTTGCAGCACCTGTATTGATTGAAACAAGCTGGCTTGCATAAGCAATTTGTGCTACAGTTCCATCTACATCTACACCCCTGAAATTTCCTGCTGCAACGCCAGCACAATCAAGACGATAAGTTGTGGTAGTACTGCTACTTACAGAAGAAACATAAATCCTGAATGTTACAGGTGTGGTACGATTTTGCAATGCCGTTACGCCACTTGTATTAAGTGTATGGTTTGTAGCGGTAGTAGATGGGCTCCAGGAAGCAACAACATTTGCAGCATAAGAATCATCGCTAAAACGCAAATATGCATCTGGGGAATTAGTAGTGGTTGAAACGACATCCCTTACCTTCAATGCAGTGATAGACATTTTATAGCCAGGGGTGGGTGTTATAGTAAATTCGTAGTAATCATTATTGGCAATACTTAATGTTGTGGAAGTTGACCAACCTGTGGAACTATATCCATTTGATGCACTTGCTGCCGTAATACCCGCACCTCTTGATAAAACGGAAAAAGTTACGTTAGAAAGAACACCTGTTGAACTAACACTTCCGCTTGTTGTTCCGGTAAGTCCGCACATTTCCCATCTTCCCATGGTACCTTGTCCAAAACTATCCTGGGTAAATAAGACCGCAGAAAATACCAACAGGAGCATGATGCTTATTTTTGACATCAGCAGGAAGTTGAATCGGAGTAATAATTTTTTCATAAACGAATTTTTGTTTGTGATAATAGTGGAACGCATAATAGTAGTTATATAAGAATTGCCTTCTTCAGAAGATCCGGCAAGTTTATCAAATATGGTAAAAGGAGCTGAATTGCAAATTAATTGTGGCCTGTATGTAAAAAATCTCTTCATCAATGAAGTGGTTTCGTTTGGGTAAAATTTTAAATTGTGGGTCTTCTTAGGAATTGTGGTCAGTCACAGGATTGAACTAGTCAGGACAGAAAACTGCCTTGAAAATGATAATTGGAAAAAATTAAGGGAGGTTTTAAATAGAAATTGGTGGCAGATAACTGTAAGTGCTGCAAGATAATGACTGTTTATTAAATAACATAGTATTTTTACTGTTTTCTTTGAATTTTCCACATCGTTATGTATTTCAATGAGTTACAGTTATTTATAAGTTATTTATTTATATATGATAATGGTCATGTTCTACTAACCATAATCAATAATTTTCATATAAGGACAGAAAGCCAGTCCCTATAAACAAAAGAGGCTATCTTTCGATAGCCTCTTTTGAAAAACCAATATCTCCGTTATTCTTTTATGAGTTTGATGCTTTGTGTATTGGTTCCCTGCATCACCTGTACCATATAGATACCTGCATTGAAACTATTTCCAAACCTGTAGGTCTTACCTGCAGTTCCTTCTGCCTGGTAAACTTTCCTTCCCATGATATCGGTCACAAGGATGGCAACCTTTTCTTTGCTGTTGCTTTTCAATACCAGGGTGAATTCTGTATTACTTGGATTGGGATATGCTTCCGCTGTAATCACATTGTTCACATAAACTTTTACCGAATTGATCTTCGTATTTCCTGCAGTCGGTGGTGGGCAAGACGGGCCAACAACAATACCATTCAACACTCCTAAGCAGGTCTTCGAATCCTTCACATAACCATCATAAGTGCCCGGCATTTTGCCGCTAAATACATTACTTGGCTGGTAAGTGATATTATCCAGGCTGTATGTGTATGGACCTGTCCCACCTGTTCTGAATAACTGTATAGAGCCATTGTTGGTTTCGCAATTGCCTGCAGCTGTTGCATAAGCGGTAACATTTATAGCCGCTGTAGTCCCGATCGTTACAGGAACTGATGCCGTACATCCTTTTGAATCCTTCACCCAACCGGTATAGTTACCGGCAGCTTTTCCTGTGAATGTATTTCCGGCCTGGTAGGTGATATTATCAAGGCTATAAGTATAGCCCGGTACACCAGCACCCGCATTCAATTGTATTGTTCCGTCGTTGGCGCAACTGCTGGTATTTGTATGGCTTTCTGTGGCTGTAACAGCAGGTGCCTGTCCAACGGTTATGCCTGCCAGTGAGCCAGTACAACCGTTCACATCTTTAACCCAACCGGTATAAGAACCGGCAGCCAATCCTGTAAATGTATTGCTTGCCTGGTATGTAATATTGTCAAGACTATATGTGTATGGACCTGTTCCACCTGATCTGAATAATTGTATAGAACCAGTATTGGCACAACTGCTTGCATTGGTTGTTGAAGCAGTAACATTGATCGTTGGAGCCGGGTCTGTACCAACTGTAACGCCAGATTGTACATTCATACAGTTCTTCGAATCCTTTACATATGCATTATAGCTACCGGCAGCCAATCCTGTAAATGTATTGCCGGCCTGGTAAGTAATATTATTCAAACTATAAGTATAACCGGGTACACCGCCGCCGGCCATTATCTGGATACGTCCTGTATTTGAGCAGGAACCAGTATTGGTTGCTGTAGCTGATACTGTGATTGCCGGGGCTTTTCCTACTGCGATATTTGCGAGTGATTGTTTACATCCTGATGCATCTTTAACCCAGCCGGTATAACTTGCATTACCCACCAGGTTATTGAATACGTTGCTTCCCTGGTAAGTAACATCATCCATGCTATACGTATAAGGCGCTACTCCTCCAGTCCTGTATAATTCTATTACACCATTGTCGGCACAACTGCTGGCTGGCCTGGTATTGGCTGTAACGTTCATAGGTGCAGCGCCCGAAACCACGATATTTGGTTTGGTGCTTACACATCCTGCAAAGTCTTTTACATAACCTGTATACGTACCCGCAGCAAGGCCTGTAAATGAATTGCTGGCAAAATAATTGGTTCCGTTAATACTGTAAGTATATGGCTGAACGCCACCACTGCCGTATAAAAGAATATAACCGGTATTGCCGCAACTGCTTGACCCCCCTCCATTATTTGTAACTACCGCGGCAAAAACCTGGTAAATCGTAATATCAGGAATACCAGTTGAACACGTGGTAACTTCTGAAACCACTACCGTATAATCTCTGGGTGTAAGGCCGGTGACCATGGCAGTGTTACCGCTAAATCCGGCAGGGTTACTTGACCATGTATAAGAATAAGGCGCAGTTCCACCGGCTGCTGTAACCGATATAGTACCATCCGCCCCGCCGCCACATGAGCTAACCATTGTTTTTGTAATTGAAGGAGCAAGGGTTCCTTTACATTCACCTGCGCCAAACTCACCAAAAGTTGTAAGGCCATTGAAAGTAAAGCTGCTGGATGTATTGGTATTGCTGGTTGGATAATTGTAACTGCCGGTATAATCATATGCTTTCAAAGCACCGGAAGTGGTACCGCCAACAAGGTCTCCGGGCAGGTAAGTAAAAGTTGCATTGCCGCCAAAGCCGGCTACAGCATTATTTGTTGCTGTCCAGTAACGGGCGAGCCTTTTAGTTGTATGCAATGCTGCAGGATAATTTGCACTAACCCCGTCTGTAGAAGATAGGGTTATATCACCTCCCGTGCCTACACCTGTAAATGCAAAGCTTGCAGGTGTATAACCAGTGGCTGTGCCTACCGCATAGCTATATGTATTGGTTCCCATAGCAATGGCACGCTGAAGGTTTCCATTCACATATCCATTGGTCCTTGACAATGCTCCTGTAGCATTACTGCTTAAAATAACTTTATTGGCAGCAGTATTGACCGTACCATTGGTCAGCGTGATTATTTGTGCTACCGTAATATCATTTGCTAACACAACAGAACCTGCTGATTTATCTACTATTAAATAATCAAAGATCTCACCACCCAATTTGCTGATCGTTTGGTTGCCGCTGGCTGCATTTAAGAATACGGCACGGCTCTGCGGGGTAAATGTTCCGCCGGTATTCGTCCAGTTGCCTTTAAGCACCAGGTCACCGCCGGTAAATGCATTACCTGAAAGTTTTAATGTACCTGATGACAAAGCCAGGTTTCCATTAACTGTTAATGGGCTGGTGGTTTGATCCATATCCAATGTACCACCGCGTATATCCAGGTCGCCTGTAACTGTAGTTGATCCATAGGCGCCGTTCGTTCCACCACTTCCAAAAAAGATAGTACCATTTCCAACAACCATGTTACCTGCAATACTCCAGTTACCTGTTGTTGCACCTGATCTTGAAATAAGGCGGCCCGTACTATTCATGGTAAAATCATATACGGATATGCTGCCAAATGAATTTTCATCTGCAGTATTATTGAATACAAAACTATTGCGGCTGAACGGAGGTGTTGAACTACCAACTGTTGTAGTACTTACTGTATAATAACGTTCATACCTGATAGAAGTTCCCAGCGCACCTGTAGCATTTGCCGTCGGTTGCGTATTATATATAAATCCTCCTGCACTTGTATTATACCCAAAAAAATTGAAAGATGCCGGTCTTCCACCGATCACTGACCAGGGAATAGCGAATTCACGGACAGAGCCGCTTTCCGCATATCCACCAAATGATGTTGTTGCTGCAGTCCAGGTATTGCTACCCGTAGCAGTGCGGTATTCCCTGTAACCGGATTTCACATATATGACCAGGTCTGCCCGGTAAGGCAATCCTGCAAAATTGGTTCCATCATAATTCTGACCAATATTAGTTCCATTGGAATTGCTGCCAGCATCAACAGGAACCTGGGGATCTTTATCAAGAAATAAAATATACCCTTCTGCAACATTTGCACCACTTACAGCGACATATAGATTTGCATTATCCCAGGTCATATAAGTAACATTGGCAACATTGGTATTTTGGTTTTGCCCGTCTGTATGTGTTCCATATTCACCTGAGCCGATACTTCCGTTCACTGTAACAGGAACTGATGCTGTAACAGACGCCCAGGTTATACCAACCCTGATACCATCAACTTTTAAAGCAGGTGCTTGTGCGGCTGTTCCCTGGCGTAATGCAACCCTGTCAAAAATAGCTGAACCAAAAATATCTGCGTCAACCCCAACCCCAACATTCGCCAGTGTAGGTGAAGGTTCAGTACCACCTAATGCCGGTACAATAAACAGATCGGTAATATCATCCTTAGTAGCGGCAGTATTGGTGCCAACTATGGTATATTTCAAAACTACCAGGTAGGTAGTTCCAAAAGATCTCACAGTAGCATCATAAGTTGCGGTAGTAGAGAATTTGCTTACACCAAGTAAAAAGCCTGCACCGCTGCTCTTAATAAATACCCTCCCATTAAAATTACTCCCACTATTGGCAAGAGCAAGGAAATAATCCCCGGTAGCCTGCGCTGCAGTTACATTTATTAAAAATGAAGCATAGATAGTTCCCGATGAAACAGTAGGCGTGAATGTTTTTGCATCATCTTCACCACTGGTTGTCATAGAAACAGCATTACCTACTCCCGAAGCAGGAGAATTTGCATATGCTAAACCGGTTATGGAAGCAGTTGTAAGTGTGTTCGTTCCTGACGCACTAATATTAACCCAACCGTTAGTTAAAAGCGTTCCGGAATAATTAAAATCTTCCGTTAGTGCCTGCCCTGATACCTGGGAAAGACCGATATAGAAGATCATAGCCAAGCCAAAAAACATTTTAGCAAACTTGCAAAAGCCGGCTTTAAAAGAATTAGACTTGTTTTGGCTACTGAGTAAATTTTGGGGATTCATATAGAAATTTTTGATTTTAAAAAATGGGGTTAGGTGTGATCATATTTATTTATAAAACGAAAAAATTCACATCAGCCATTTTAATAATGACCGTTGTGAATAGCAAATTAGTGTTAGAAAAAAGTAGCTTTTGGAAGGTTGTGGATCGAGGGTTAGCATGTAAATGTAATCCTCTTTTTCCACTATTACCGGTTTTCTGAAAATAAAAAGGCCATCCGTTTCCGGACAGCCTTTTCATTATATGATCATTAAGTTATTCCTTGATCAGTTTGATGCTTTGTGTATTGGTTCCCTGCATCACCTGTACCATATAGATTCCTGCGTTGAAACTATTTCCAAACCTGTAGGACTTACCTGCAGTTCCTTCTGCCTGGTAAACTTTCCTTCCCATGATATCGGTCACTATGATGGCAACCTTTTCTTTGCTGTTGCTTTTCAATACCAGGGTGAATTCTGTATTACTTGGATTTGGATATGCTTCCGCTGTAATCACATTGTTAACAGAAACTTTTACCGCATTGATCTTCGTATTTCCTGCTGCCGGGCGTGGGCAAGACGGGCCAACAACAATACCATTCAACACGCCTAAGCAGGTCTTCGAATCCTTTACATAACCATCATAAGTACCCGGCGTAAGACCCGTGAATATTGAAGAACTGAAATAATTGTTTCCATCAATACTATAGGTATAAGGTCCGTAGCCACCGGTCCTGAACAACTGGATCTTACCATTACTGCTTGCACAACTGCTCGCTGCTGTGGGTGTTGCCGTTACATTGATGTTGTTGACGTTAATGGTAACATTGTATACAGGACTCAAACAGCCTTTGGAATCTTTCACCTGTACGGTATAGTTACCGGCTGCAAGGTTTCCTTTTGAATTACTGGCCTGGTATGGTGCAGCACTAAAGCTGTAAGTATAAGGCGCAACTCCACCGGTTGCATTTACCTGTATCGATCCGTCAAATACGCAAGAGCTGGTGTTTACTTTGCTGATCGTTGCTGATACACCTGTTCCGGCTGCTACCGTAGTAGTTTGTGAACCGGTACATCCTGCCGCATCTTTCACATATGCTGTATAAGGTCCTGCTGCAAGTCCTGTGAAGGTATTGCTCGCCTGGAACGTTCCTGCAGGTCCCGCCCCAACACTCAATGCATAAGTATATGGAGGAGTACCACCAGTGCGGAAGATCTGTACTGAGCCATCAGGGGCACAACTGCTCGCTCCTGTTGCGTATGGGCTAACCACGATCGCAGGTGCTGCACCTACTGTAACGTTTTTAGCACTAACACATCCGCCGGCATCTTTTATAAATCCTGTGTAGTCACCTGCTGCAAGGCCTGTAAATGAATTGCTTGCCTGGAAGGCGCCCGGAGCCGGTGTTGGTTGGTTAGAGCCCGGACTTAATGCATAAGTATATGGTTTGACACCCGCATTACCATATAATAAGATAGAACCGGTGTTACCACAAGTGCTTGAGTTGCTTCCGCTATTTGTAACATAAACAGCATATGCATATTCGATATGGATATTTGTGATCATCGTTGAACCGCAACCGCCGGCATCCGTGATCGTTACATTGTAAAAACCAATGTCTAAACCCGTTAGCGATGATACATTACCTGCTGTGAAAGGTGTATTGCCACCCACTCCTGTATTACCTGTCCAGCTATAAGTATAAGATCCGCTGCCACCCGATGGCGTTACATTAATAGTACCATCATTGGTATTATTACAAGAGGTTTTATTTGTTTTAGTGAAAGTTCCTCCCAGTACACCATTCACTGTTATAGAACCGTTCGCCGTGGCTGTTCCGCAACCACCCGTTGTTGAAACTATATAATTGTAAATGCCTGCTCCGGCAGTTGGTGTCCCGCTGATCGTAAATGTGCCCGCACTAAATGAACCTGAAACTCCGGCAGGCAGGCCTGTTGCTCCCGCACCTGTACCGCCATTGCCCACTCCATAAGTTATATTAGTGATCGAAGCATTGTTACAAACTGTTTGGTTATTTGTTCCAACTCCTGATGTTAACGTGATCGTAGCAGCAGGGTTAACAGTGATTGTACCATTCAAAGTAGTTTGCGTACAGCCACCACCTGTTGTTGATACAGAGTAACTGAAGTTACCCGATACTGTTGGTGTTCCACTGATCGTGAATGTACCAGCACTGAAAGAAGCATTTACTCCTGCAGGTAATGCACCTGCTGAAAGGGTAGCTCCGGTGGCAGAACCACCGATCGCATAAGTGATATCTGTTATTGCTGTATTGATGCACACCGTTTGGCCATCCGTTCCTGCACCTGATGTTAAAGTAAGTGTTGAATTGGCCGTTACTGGAACAGGTCCAGCCAAAGCACTTGTACAACCCGGGCCTGTTGATGCAGTAGCAGTGACATTGTTACCGGCATTCAAAGTAAGGCCTGATTTCGTCCATGCATTTGCAGTTACAGTTGTAGTACCTACAGATATTGCATTTACAAAAACTTCTATTGTTGTACCATTGGCTTCACCGCTTCCACCACTTACACTTGTTGAGCCTGCACAAATTGGTGAAGTAATGCTTGGTGTGGAAGGCGTAATACATGCCACCCCACCTATAGCAAATTCACTGAAAGTTGTAAGCCCGCTCGCTGTAAGAATATTTCCTGAAGCAGTTGTTGTAATTGCTGTCCATGGAGATAACTGGTCTGCACGCTTCATGATGTAAAGCTTATTGGGATTAGCAGCAGGAGTATATCCTGTTACATCGATACTGATATCATAAGTGGCATAGCCATTAAAATCATTACCAGTATAAGTTACTTTATACCATTTGCCGGTTTTTACCTGGTCGGGGGTATATATAGAGCCATCCTGTGTTGTTGCTGTGGCATTTGCTGCAAAAGTTGCATTGGGAGCAGTGCCAGCATAAGAAGTAACCCTAAGGTCGCCACCAGCCGGAGCGCCGGTTGATGTCATATTGATGCTGGTTGTTGCTGCACAACTATAAGTTCCAGTAGCAGCAACAGCATCTGTACACACAGCCGATGCATCACTCACGATGAAATTATCCAGCCAAAGCGAATTACCAAAATCTGATAATGCCCTGAATCCTATGATAACACTTGACTGACCTGCATAAGCACTTAGGTCTATGGATTCATGTCTCCAGTTGCCTGCTGCAGATGGCACGTATGAAGTACCTAAAGGTGAAAGAGTAGATAATGAAGGTGTAGAAGTGTTAAATTTAGTTGGCACCAAAGTACTGAATGTTTGACCGCAATCTGTAGAGATGACCATTTCAAGTCCATCATCTTCGCCGCCTGTAAAAGTTCTATGGGATACATAGTAATGAACTACCGGAGATGTTAATGATGTAAAATCCATTACCGGTGACTGCAAACGCTCAATTCTTCCTGCACTTGCATTAAAGAAATTCGCTTTTCCAGCCACATTGGAAGCTACCCCATCCGGACCTGCAGTAGCAGTAGCTAAACCCCATATAGGAGTTGTTCCTGCAACTACTTCGGTAAAGACTGTCCAGCCGGGTGCAGTTGTAAAGGGTTCAATATAAGGAAAAGCAGCGATCTTATTTCCCACGACATAAGTGATCGTTGTGGTATCATTTGCGGCTGTAGCATCGCTACCTAATTGAGTGAAGACCTTTATTGTATATGTACCACCGGTTGGTGGTGTAAAGGCATTTGCCCCGTTGAATACAACGTTTTCGGTACCATTCGTAAGGATCGGGCCCACCGTATTTACAGGCCCTACAGCAGGACCGCCATTTACTTTATAATAAACAGGAATCGCATTTTGCGTAGTGGTACCAAAATTCTTAACAGTTGCTGTAAGATTTACAGGTGTACCAGAGCAAAGTTGAGGAGAAGCCGGTAGTGCAGTTACTCCAATTACTCCGGCATCAATAGCAGGAGGAGGAACAGCCACATATTCATCTGCACCAATATCCGGAGTTGCACTTCTCGTAGTGCCATCAAAATCAATTGTACAACCTACGACCGTGCCATTATTACTAACAGTTGAACTTACAGTATTTATATGTAAGTCTGTTGTTGAAACAAATCCAGGGTCAGCTTGTATTGAGTTTGCGTCCTGATTTACAGTATAAGCTAACTTCCATGCAGCTAAAGTGAGAAATGAAGTAGTATTAGCATTTGCACTTACGGTTCCCAAGCTACCTATTATACATTGCGGGTTAGAAGGATTTACATAAAAGGCATTGTAATCTTCTCCGCCAGTACCAAAACTATATGCTGCAGAATTTCCACTAATGCAATCAAATCTCAAAGCACTTGTACTTGAAGACAAATCCATGTACACCGCATTATTCTTTAAAGTAAGATTTGCATGTGAACCTGTATTTGCATTGGAAATACGAATACCGCTGCTAAACTGTGTTGCAAGCCCTGCGGCAGCCGGATCAACATCGCCTGTTAGATATATTGAATTATATACCACCTGGTCACTGAATCCGCCGGTGTAACCAATACCCACAGTTTGATCTCCGGATGTAGCATTAGCCCTAATATTGTAAAGCATGTTACTACAAATGATATTGCTTGTCGGACTCCCGCCGTTGGTGGTGGCAACAATTATACCAACAGCTGAAAAAGTTTGTTCATCAACAATATCATGTATCGAATTACTCCTGACAACAAAATTGGTATTTGTACCAACAGTACTAGCAGAAGCAGACCATGATTCAGAGCCTAAAGCTATTCCCACTCTATCTGCGCCAGTATTGGATACCTGGGCTTCAAGAAGTCCTACAAAACGAATTTCATTGCGCTCGATCGTACAGTTATTTTGAAAAAGACAATTGATCCCGACTTTACCAATCTGAGTGCTGCCAAAAGATGCAGGGCCAATCAAATTGTCTGTAACTATTGTCGTTTGGTTAAAATTAGTTGCACTAACTCCTCTTAAAAAAATACCGTATCTACACTTTATAATGCTATTGTCAATAATTGAGTTATTATCATTATCATCACCGCCGGCAGAAGTAAGACTGATCGCAGTACCACTAACAATAACACCAAAAGTTACAAGCGTTCCGGCAGATTGATCTGCCCCACATGATAAGTTACAATTTCGAACTGTATTATTTGTCGCACCCGCCCCAAGACCAACACTGCTGATCCATACAGCCGCAGTAGCTGTTGTATTGGAGGTATTAGAAACAGTTATGTTTCTGCCAGTACCTGCAATTCTGCCATCGATGGTCACATTATCGGCACCATTTAATTTAATAATTGCACCTACAATACTCCCGGATACAAGTACAGATGTAGTTGCCGTAACATTTACAGAGGCCCATGTAAATGCGCCTAAGGTTGCTGTTGTCGTTTCCGTCGTATTGGCAACAATTGAAACACCTATGGCAGGAGAGCCATTGTTACCCGCAACACTAATGGCGGTAAATGCCGCAGCCAGTGTTGGGTAAGTTCCGTTCCCAACTAATGCACCTGTAACGTTTACATTCTGTGCACTCGCTCCTGCTGTTATAAACAGCATCAAAACAAAAAGCCACCGCTTAATTAGCGCCGGCTTACGGTCTTGTGTACTTGTTTTTTTACTTGTAATTGCCTGGCAAGCCATGAAGGATGCCATTAAAGTCCTGGTAGAAACTTTCATATACAATTGTTTTTAATAAGTTACTAAATAATAAAATATTCGTATATGTCATACGAATACCTGCATTCGTGAATCTGTGTTTAGAGAGTGGTTAGAAGAAGGGTGGGTCTTTAAAGAGATATGGTACTATACTTATTATTGTGAATGTAATTGGCTTTTTTTGTTAGTTAGAATAAGCAACGGCTGTTAACAACCGGTTAACAATTAAAAATGGGGTACCTGAACAGGACTATTTTCATTTTATCCCTTATTATTTCCAGCCCTGCATTGGACGAAACCAGGTACGGGATACATCATTTCAGGAAACAGTCAAAAATCTCTGTGACTAAGCGGTGGCATGGGTTTGATATTTTACTCATCACCAACAGCAATAAAAAATAACCATAAAAAGAGAGGCTGTTTTAACAGACAGCCTCTCTTTGTAATACCTTTTTCCAATCCGCCTCCAAAGAAGAGGGCCGGGAAATTTATTCTTTTACCAGTTTGATAGTTTGTTTCTCATTACCCTGTATAACCTGGAGCATATATATGCCCGGCACCAGGTCATTTCCAAACCTGTATTGCTGCTTCACATTCCCTTCTGCCTGGAAAACTTTACGGCCGGCAAGATCCGATACGGTGACAGTAACTTTTTCTTTGCTGCCCGCTTCAAGCAGCAGCGTAAATGAGGCTGCTGACGGATTGGGATATGCGCTGATCTTTAAAACACTTTTTTCTGAAATTTTAACTGCATTGCCTTTCACTGCATTAATGTTTGCAGACTTTGTATTTGTACCAGTACCAACTATTGGCGGAGCACAATTGGGGCCTACAACAATGCCAAACAATCCACCAATACATGTTTTAGAATCTTTTACAAATCCATCGTATTCTCCAGGTGCAAGGTTAGTAAATGAACCACTGTTTTGATATGTATTTCCATCCAGGCTATATGTATAAGGACCAAACCCGCCAGTTCTGAATAACTGAATAGAACCGTTGGTGCCCGCACAACTGCCGGCAGCGGTTACATAGGCCGTTACAACGATCGTGTTCAGGTTAATGGTCACATTGATAGAACCCAGGCAACCTTTGAAATCCTTTACCGAGATCGCGTAGCTGCTGGCTCCCAAGCCACTGAATGAATTGTTTGCCTGGTAAGCGCCAGCATTGATGCTGTAACTGTATGGAGGTATACCACCGGTTGGATTGACCTGGATCGAACCATCATTTACGCAAGTACTGGTATTCGTCTTATTTACAGTAACGCCAAGTGCAGTACCCTGAGTTACAGTTGCCGGCGCTGTACCCACACAACCTTTTGAATCTTTTACATAAGTTGTATAAGGACCCGCAGCAAGATTTACGAATTTATTACTTGCCTGGTAAGTTGTACCGTCGAGGCTGTAAGAATAAGGAGGTATCCCACCTGTCCTGTATATTTCTATGGATCCGTCAGGAGAGCAACTGCTTGCACCCCTTACAAAAGGACTGACTACGATCTGGGCGGCTGCATTTACTGTTATGGTTTTAGTAATCACACATCCTGCCCCATCTTTTACATAAGCTGTATAAGTTCCTGCGGCAAGGTTTGTAAAAGTATTGTTCGTTGAGAAATTTGTACCATCCAGGCTAAAACTATAAGGTAATACTCCTGCATTGGCGTATAATATGATCGAGCCGGTATTTCCGCATGCGCTGGAAATACTGCCATTGTTGGTTATATAAGCAGAGAATGCATATTGAATGTGTATATTATTGATCGATACCTGGCAACCAAAAGCATCAGTAACCATTACATTATAAAACCCGATCTTTAAACCCGATACTGATGATACATTACCAGGTGAAGGAAATTGCGTAGTAGCCGGATTTCCTGATCCTGTCACACCTGTCCAATTATAAGAATAAGGACCGGTTCCACCGGAAGCTGTTATAGTGATCGCTCCATCTGGTAAAGCCCCACAAGCACTTACATTGGAACTTGTAAAGGTTGCGGCAGGTGTTGCATGTACAGTAATGGTACCATTTGCAGTTACCTGGGCACATGTACCCGTTGTAGTTACTGTATAGTTAAATGTTCCTGCCACTGTTGGTGTACCACTGATCGTTATCACACCTGCATTGAACACGGCACTTACACCCGCAGGCAATCCGGTTACACCGGCCCCGGTTCCACCGCCAGCAATTGTATAGCTGATAGGAATGATCGGGGTATTGTTGCAAACTTCCTGGATATCGGTTCCAGCTGCAGATGTTAAACCGATCGTAGCATCCGGGGTGATGGTGATGGTCCCTGCCACGAAGTTATTTACGCAAGGACCGGTCGTAGTAACAGTATAATTGAAAGTACCTGTTACTGTTGCTGCGCCACTGATCGTAAATACGCCCGCGCTGTAAGAACCTGTTACTCCAGCAGGCAATCCTATCGCAGATGCACCTGTGCCACTTCCGCCAATTGCATAAGTTATATTTGTTATTGCCGTATTGATACATTTTGTCTGTGCTGCTGTACCTGCTCCTGATGTTAATGATATCGTTGCATTTGGATTGACAGTAATGGTTCCTGTTAAAGAAGCCTGTGCACAGCCACCTCCTGATGTAGTGACGGTATAATTGAAATTACCGGATGCTGTTGGTGTTCCACTTATGGTGAACACACCTGCGCTATAAGAACCTGTAACACCTGCGGGCAATGCACCTGCAGTGATAGAGGCACCTGTTCCATTTCCACCAATAGCATAAGTGATATCAGTTATGGCATTATTGATACATACTGTTTGAGCATTTGTACCTGCTGCTGATGATAAGCTTATCGTTGAATTCGGGTTAATTACGAAATTTGTTGGCGTACGACATCCCGCAACTGTTGAACATTCTGCATAGAATACAGTCGTTCCCGGCGTGTTGGTATTAGCCAATGTTGAACCCGCAACCCCTACCGGGTTAAATGGTGAACCTGATCCAATAGAAGAACCACCTGAAGATACAGTGTACCAATTCAACGATCCCGGAACAGTATAAGTAACCGTGATCTGCATATAATCTACTGTCGCTGTCAGGGTAAAAAAGTCGTTGTTCTTTCCCGCAAGGGCCACACCAAAACCGGTGGCGTTGATATCTGTTGCTGTCAATGTTAAATTCCACAGATCGGTGGCAGAACCATAAGTAGCCGTTCCGAATGATGTTGGCCAGGTTCCACCTGCCTTATTATTACCCGCTGTTTGAACCACACCTGCTTTAACTAGGTAAACAGCCTGGTCGCCTACTCCACCGAAAACGTTTCCTGCATTGCGGTTTATTACAACCTGCACACCTTTAACGGTTGCATTTGCCGGGATACCGAATGTATAATTTGTTCCAACCAGGTAATGACTTGTAGCCCCGGCACCTATAGATGCTGTTGCATACGGAGTTCCTGCTGTTGTAATATTTCCGGGATTTGACCAGGTTACCGTTCCGATACCTGTTGCATCAGCTCCTGTTCCCGCATTTTTCGCAGCCGTAGATACAGGGCTTCCGTTTGCACATACGAAAGAAGATGTCAATGAACCGCTACCATTCTGGCAAATGCTAACCCCTGTTGTGGTAGGTATAACGTTTACGGTTATTGTACCGGTCAGGTTTGGATTGACACAAGGACCGCTTGTTGTCACTGTATAGTTGAAAGCTCCTGATGCAGCTGTTGTTGGTGCGCCACTGATCGTGAATACACCTGCACTGTATGATCCTGTCACTCCGGCTGGAAGGCCTGTAGCAGATGCACTTGTTCCTGAACCCCCAATAGCATAAGTAATGGTTGTTATGTTAGAATTCTGGCACACAGTCTGGATATTTGTTCCAACTGCAGAAGTTAAACTAATGGTTGAATTTGCAATAACTGTAATGCTTCCACCAAGTGATGTATTGATACATGGACCTGTTGTGGTCACTGTATAATTGAAAGTACCTGCAACAGATGGCGTACCACTTATCGTAAATACTTTTGTTCCTGAATTATATGCACCCGTAACTCCTGTTGGCAAACCAGTTACGCCAGCGCCAGTTCCACCAGAACCTACCAGGTAAGTAATATTGGTTATGGCAATATTGATACATTTTGTTTGTGCGTCTGTTCCCACTGCTGATGTAAACGTTAGTGTAGAATTAGCATTCACAGTGATCGTTCCTGTTGCAGTTGGGTTTACACATGGGCCGGTTGGGGTCACTGTATAATTAAATGTTCCTGATGCAGTAGGTGTACCACTGATCGTAAACACTCCTGCACTGTATGTGCCTGTTACTCCAGCAGGTAAACCTGTTACTCCCGCACCCGTTCCTGTGCCACCTATAGAATAAGTGATATCTGTAATAGCGTTATCGATACAACGTGTCTGGATATTTGTTCCGGCACCTGATGTTAAACTGATGGTTGTATTGCCAGTTATGGTAAGGGTTCCACCTAATGAAGTATTGATACATGGCCCCGTTGTCGTCACTGTATAATTGAAAGTACCCGATACGGATGCCGATCCACTTATGGTAAATACTTTTGTTCCTGAATTATATGCACCTGTTACACCTGTTGGTAATCCGGTTACTGTAGCACCGGTACCACCGCCACCTACCAGGTATGTAATATTAGTTATAGCGGTATTGATACATTTCGTTTGTGCATCTGTTCCAGCAGCTGAAGTAAATGTGATCGTAGAATTATCATTAACAATGATCGTTCCGCTTAATGAAACAGGGCAGATACCATTAGCCGTAACTGTAAAGTTGAAAGTACCTGTAGTAGTTGGTGTACCTGTAATGGTAAAGTTCCCACCACCGTCATAACCACTCAAAACTCCCGGAGGCAATGAGCCGCTAAGCGAAGCATCGGTTGCTGTTCCGCCAATTACATAATTAATATCAACAATGTCGCTGCCGATACAAATTGCCTGGTTATTGGTTCCTGCTGCAGAAGTCAGGCTGATCGTTGAAGCAGCTAACACATCTACTGTTCCGCCCAATGATGTATTGATACATGGGCCGGTTGTTGTTACTGTATAACTGAAAGACCCCGAAACAGTTGCTGTTCCACTGATCGTGAATACTTTGGTTCCTGAATTATATGCGCCAGTAACTCCGGTTGGCAATCCTGTTACCGTTGCACCGGTTCCACCCGCACCTACCAAATAGGTGATATTGGTTATCGGGGTATTGATACATTTTGTTTGTGCATCTGTTCCGGCGGCTGATGTAAATGTAAGTGTAGAATTTGCATTTACCGTAATACTTCCGTTTAAGGAAACAGGACAAGGGCCGTTTGCAGTTACCGTATAATTGAATGTTCCTGATGCAGTTGGCGTACCCGTAATGGTAAAGGTTCCCAGGCCGTCGTAACTACCGGTAACGCCTGCAGGCAATGAACCCGACAAAGTTCCTCCTGTTGTATTTCCGCCAATGGCATAAGTAATATCCGTAATTGCATTATTGATACATTTTGTTTGTGCATCAGTTCCTGCGGCTGATGACAGGCCGATCGTTGCAAGTGCATTAACCGTTATTGTTCCACCCAATGAAGGATTGGCACAAGGGCCCGTTGTTGTCACGGTATAATTGAATGTACCGGCAACAGACGGTGTTCCGCTGATCGTAAATACTTTTGTTCCGGAATTATATGAACCCGTCACTCCTGCAGGTAAACCACTCACTGTTGCTCCTGTTCCACCGCCACCTACCAGGTAAGTAATGTTGGTTATGGCTGTATTGATACATTTTGTTTGTGCATTTGTTCCTGCAGCTGATGTAAATGAAAGCGTTGAAGCTGTGTTGGAAATTGTCTGGGCTGCAGAAGTGAATTTTGCATTACCCGGTCCTACACCGCCGCCATTATCTCCAAACCATGACACCGCTTCATATACAATGTCGCAAATAAGGTTATTGCTTCCCGCGGTTAATACGGTACCATACGTAGGGCCACCCGTTGCATTAGAAGCTGTAATTGTAAAAGTGTAAGTACCTGTTGATCCCGGGGTTAATCCTGCTGCATCTACGCGTACATGATAGTCGCACCATGCACCTGAGGCAGGGCAAGTAGCAGCAGAATTCCATTTAAGACCCACATTAATATCCTGTCCCGGTACATCATTCCATGTTGCTGTACCGATATTTTTTATCGTAGCAATTACATTGGTTCTTGTTTCACCGCCACACCAGGTAGTACTGCTTCCCGTAGTAAGAGATATTATCTGACTTTTGAAAGTCAATTGCGTATAAGTTATTTTGATCTGGCCTGGTCCACCGTTACCACCGATATGGTCAGTAGTTCCACTGGAACGGCCACCGGCACCACCACCGCCAACATTTGCATTATCAGCTCCATCCGCAGAGGAACTTGAACCCGCAACCCCTGCACCACCACCTGTAACTGCCACACCGGCTGCAGTACCTACAGCAGTATTACCATTTGATCCGGTACCTGCACTACTTCCACCACCACCGCCTGATGCTCCACTTCCTCCACCTGTACCACCTCCCCCGCCATAATAAGAAAAAGGTGCTGTATTACCAACATTGCCTGTTGTTAAGGCAAGCGCACCTGCTGCGGTCTGGCTATTGGAAGGAGCAGGATTCCCACCTAGCCCACCTTTCGCCAACAACGTACCTGAATTCATGAACCAGGTATCATTACCATTTACAACTGTATTACCTGTTCCGGTAACACTTGCTCCTACAGATACATTATAAGTTGTACCAGGAACAACGGTTATAGTTGTATTTTTTACATACGAACCACCAGCACCACCACCACCGGCAGAAGGACTACCAGTGGCACCACCACCGGCACCACCTCCACCATAACACTCAACACTAACCGAATAAACCCCTATAGGGCATACCCAGGTTGTTGTGCCGGGATTTATTGTTACAGTAGTTTGAGCAATACCTTGCATACTAAAAAGTGCTCCTGCCAAGAAAAACAGGATTATAGTATAGGTATTTTTTAAAGGCCATATATCGGTCTTTGCAGAACGGTCTTTACCTGTTGCAGATATACGAACGTTGAATGTGTGTGAAGCTGTATTCATAACATTTGTTTTGGGTAAGAAATGATAACTTTTTTTATAGCGGGATACAAATGATATATCATCATTAGTCTTGTGAAAAAAATCGTTAATAATGGTAACAATACGATGCAATAGCTGCATGAAAAGCATAACCCCTTTCATAAAGAATTAATTTGATTGACAATAATTTTAATTACTTCGGGGGGCTGATAATGAATCAATACAGACATTCAAGGGATGACGTGGATAGCAACGAAAACGAATTAGTGAAGGCTACTGGTGTTAATGAAATTATCAAGAGATAATGGATCAGTATAACTAATGAAATGATCGAAACCCGGTTAAAAAGACTGTTGGAAAAATGTTGGCTTTAGAGAGGACTGGTGATTAGAGGTATTCGTAAGTACTACGAAAGTATAAAGGCTTTTACTAAAAACCAAATTAATTTAAGTTTTTTTATCTTTTAGCAACAGGCTTTTAAAAGGATCTAATCAATTCAAATATTATAAAAATCATAAAATGCTATAAGTGTGAAAGTTAGGCTTAGGCACCGGTCTTTATGATCATAGTCCAAATTATGTGCAGCCTAACGGAGAATTAGAACGCAGGCACAAAATAATCTCAAATTAAAGCGTCCAGCCCTAAAATAAAAAGATCCGGGCGAGTACCCGGATCAGAAATAATATAAAATATGTTGTTCGTTTATTTTTCAGCTATCAATGCTGTTTTGTTCAAGTACAGGTAAGGATTGAATTCCGGAAGCATCTTACGCAGGATAAAGGGTATCATTTCATTGTTATGCGAGATGGCCTCCTTTTCAAGGTCATCCAGTAATGATATTAATTCAGTATTTGATTTGCTGCACTTCTTTGCTTTTAAGATCCTTGGGTGATCGGTTTCTATGAACTCTTCGGATTCTTTGAATAACTCCTCAAACATTTTTTCACCAGGTCTCAATTGTGTTTGTATGATCGCAATATCTTCTATAGGTTTCAGGCCTGCCAGCTGGATCATTCTTGTAGCCAGATCCAGTATTTTAACGGGTTTGCCCATATCAAACAGCAAAATATCACCCGACCTCCCGATCTTTCCCGCTTCCAGCACGAGTTTGGAAGCTTCTGGTATTGTCATAAAATACCTTGTTATTTCAGGATGTGTTATGGTAATAGGACCGCCTTCATTAATTTGCTTTTTAAAGGTTGCCACCACTGAACCTGCAGAACCTAAAACATTACCGAACCTGGTTATAATAAATTGCGTTTTCGCATTATCGTTATCGCTCAAAGCCTGGATAAACATTTCTGATATCCGTTTGGTGGCTCCCATGATATTGGTAGGATTCACAGCTTTATCAGTAGAAATAAGTACGAATTTCTTTACATTATAGAACAGGGAAAGTTCAGCTATCAGCCTCGTGCCGAATACATTTGTAAGGATGGCTTCGCAAGGAAAAACTTCCATCAATGGAACATGCTTGTAGGCTGCTGCATGAAAAACAATATCAGGTTTATGATTAGAAAATACTTTTTTCATTCTAATCTTATCCCTTACAGAAGCAATCTCGATCTGGAGATCAAGGTTCCTTTTATCTTTGTTCTTCAATTCATACTCCAGGTCGAATAGACCCGATTCAGACTGATCCAGGAGGATAAGTTTTTTAAACTGGAGCTTGGCAAGCTGGCGGCAAATTTCACTGCCGATCGATCCTGCAGCCCCGGTTACCAATACAGTTGCATTCTGGTAAGTGCCTTGCAGGATATCATTTGGTAAACTGATCTCATCCCTTTCCAGTAGCTCTTCAATATTAAGTTCCCTTACCTGGTTCTTTTGAAACAATCCACCTGCCCACTGGCTTGCATGTGGTATCACATTGATCTTTATATTAAGGGGAGCGCAAAGGTCTGTGATAGCAATTTTACGTTCTACTGATAATTTATCTATACCGATGAATACCTGGGTTATTCCTTTATCTTTTAACAAGCTCACCAGCTTTTCACCAGAGGCATTGTATATGGGTAACCCTTCAAGGTTTTTACCGATCTTTGAAGGGCTGTCATCAATATAACCATGTACTACCGTATTATTCTTTGTATCCTGTTCCAGTACTTTTTTGGCTACCTGGCCCATGGCACCGGCACCATAAATGATCGCTTTGTGTGTAACAGTAGGTTTTGAAATGGCTTTAAAATAAATTTCCTTTACCAGTAAACGGAAAGACACGAGGATAAATATCACACCAAATAAATTAATAAAAAGAACACTTAGCGGAACCGTTCTGGTTATAATATCGGCGTGTACTGTAAAGTATATCGCAACCCAGCATGTAAACTGCAATACCGCAAATTTCACGATCCGGATAATATCATTGATCTCTGAATAACGTATGATCCCTTTGTATATTGGAAAAACGGAAACACAAATAATGAATACTGCGGCGTTAATAAGTAAAACCGGTAAAAAATCAATAACATGAGGGAGGTCTAACAAAAAATGGCGAACCAAAAAATAAGAAAATAAAAATATCCCGGTAATGAGTAATAAATCGCAACTAAAGATAATCCATCGTGGTGCAAATTTGTTTAATATCCGTCTAGCCATGATATAAATTATTTGGTTTCATAAAAGGCGTCTAATGATACCTTTCCTGAATATAATTTTATAAAAATATAATTGAATTATATTTTTGTTCAGGATTTAAAATCAGATCGTCAATTCGGGGAAGATAATTTTTCATTAGAATAGCGAAACCTTACCGCTAACAAAGTTATTCGAATTTTTCATTTTTCAACCCATTTTTTTAGGGAATTGGTAATTAAATAATTATTTGACCTCAAAATCTACCTTGCCAATACTGTTTCTACTTTGCCTGCTGTGTCATATGATGTGGTATTGTTATATCCGCCATTACAGCTTTAAATTTTTTGCCAATCCTTCCAGGCTAAAATATCCGTACACAATTCACTGATCATCTATATATTATTTGCCCCTGATCTGCTTAATGTGGTATATTAAATAAGCAGATCAGGGGCGTTCCTGCAACATTGAATATACAGGACAGGGCTTGAAACCGGTATCAAAAGAACTTACATTGGAAAAATTGTTTTTAATATTATCCTGAAATAATTCAAAAGCCCGGGGTTTTCTATATAGATCATATTCAACTTAAGCTTTGCCGGCATCACTTCTTCGATATAGGTCCTTTCAGGATCAGGCGATCCTGCAAGCAGTTCATTCTCCTTTTTATAAGCTATTGAAGCCATATCGGTAATACCCGGCCTTACTAATAATACTTTTTTTTGCAGCTCATTGTACAGATCAACATATTTACGCACTTCCGGGCGGGGGCCCACAAGGCTCATTTCACCAGATAATACATTGAATAGCTGGGGAAGTTCGTCTATTTTATATTTTCTCAGGATATACCCGGCTTTTGTAATACGGCTGTCCCTTCCTCCTACAGTAAGTAATCCTGCCTTATCGGCATGGATGTGCATTGACCGGAATTTTAATAATTCAAAATCAATACCGTGCAGGCCTACCCGAATTTGCCTGTATAAAACCGGGCCGCCGGAATCAATTTTTATCCATATCGCAACTATGATCAAAAGCGGGGAAAGAAGGATCAAGCCAAGGAAGGAGATAATAATGTCGAAAAAACGGATCATGGTCTTATAACGTGGGTATATGAATTTGTAACGGCCGCTATAATATATTCTACCTGTTCCGTAGTGAGCTGGGGATAAATGGGCAGGGATATCTCTCTTGAATAATTATCATAAGAATTTGGAAAATCCTTTATATCATAACCAAGTTTTTTGAAAAGGGTAAGCATCGGCATCGGGATAAAATGAACATTTACGGCCACGCCTGTTTTGCTGATCTCATCAATGACCGCATCACGTTGTGTCTCTGTTATACCTTTTATCCTGAGGGCATAAAGATGGCAGGAAGAAATACGCTTCCCGTCATCCTGTGGCGGCACCTGTGCCCATGCAAGCCGGGAAAAAGCTTTTGAATACTGGTCAAAGACACGCTTACGCTCTGTCAAAAGATCGTGATCATACTTTCTAATCTGTGCCAGCCCGATAGCGGCGCATACATCGGGCATATTTATTTTTAATCCCAGGTCAATAATGTCATACCGCCAGCCTCCAGCCTTTGATTTTGTAAAAGCATCCTTTGTCTGCCCGTTCAATGTCATCATTCTCAAATACGCATACTCTTCTGCGTTATCGAAAGGTTTTGGCAGGTTAATACATATTACGCCACCTTCAGCAGTAGTAATATTCTTTACAGCATGAAAAGAAAAAATGGTAATATCTGTCAGTAGCCCTGTTTCCACCTGGTTAACCTTTGCACCGATCGAATGGGCGGCATCAGACAGAACCAATATCCTCCCCAGTTTTTCCTGGTTCTTGTGGTTGCTTATAAATTTATTTTTTACAGCAGGTTCGTTGACCAACCGGTTGATGGATTCATAATCGCATGGCCAGCCTGCAATATCAACAGGCATGATGACTTTAGTATGGGCAGTGATCTTTTCTCTTATCAGCTGGATATCCAGCGTGAAGTCATCATTTATATCGATCATAACGGGTGTGCCTCCGCAATGTAAAACTGCCAGGGCAGTAGCACTGTAGGTATAAGCAGGTATGATCACTTCATCTCCCGGCCCGATGCCGAACCATTTCAACATAAGCATAGCTCCTGATGTCCAGGAATTAACACACAATGCCTGGGGTGCTCCACTGAGTTTTATCACTTCCTGTTCCAGTGCTTTCACCTTTGGGCCTGTTGTTATCCAGCCCGATTTAAGTGATGATACAACTTCATCAATAATATCCTGGTCAATATAAGGAGGAGAAAAAGGAATGTTCATTTTGTGTTTATTTAAAAAGCCCTTTCAAAAAACCACTGCCGTAAGAAAGATGCAGTGTTAAAAAAGCAAAGAAACCAAATAGTATATCTTTTAAACCCGAGAAGGTTGCTGATAAGATCAATAACGCTCCAAAGAAATAAATTAATAATGGTATAATGAACAACCAATGCCATAATAATAAAAAAGGCAGAGCCAAGAGGTATACGACGAAACCGGCAGGAACCAGGTGCCTGGTGCGCATACCTGATCTTACTTTTTTTAACACCATTGGTTTGTAAAGCCCGTAATAATAGTATTGTTTCCACAAAGATGCAAGATCTTCACGCACATAGTAAACAGATTCCATTTCGGGCTCCATCATTATTTTAAATCCATGGTGATTAAGCCTGTAATGAAATTCATCATCCTGGTTCCTGATCAAAGTTTCATCAAAGAGGCCTACTTTATCGAATACATTCCGGTTATAGATCGCCATCGCCACGCTATCAACATAACTTCTTTTTTTCGAGGTACGAAATGCTGTATCGCCTACTCCAAATTTAGAGCTCATACAAAATGCAATGACCGTAGACCTCCGGGAACTCCCTTTTTGTACCAGCGGCCCTCCAACGGCATCTGCTTCTCCTGATCTTAATATGGCCAGCCCTTTTTGGAAATAATTATCAGGGTATTCGGCATGAGCACCCATTAATGCTATATATATTGAATTGGTATTTTTAAATGCAAGATTAAATCCGTGGCTCACATATCTTTCTTTGTTGTGGATCAAAAGAATGTTTGCATATTTATCCTGCCAGGATTTTATCTTTTCAAGTGTGCCATCGGTGCTTCCGCCGTCAATTAAAACAATTTCTTTATCCAATGGAAATGTTCCGATCACAGATCGTATAAGAGAATCTATAAACTTTACCTCGTTATAAACAGGAAAACAAACAGTGAGGATATTCATTTTAAATTAAGATAATATACTACTGTAAAAGAAGCATCTTCAGGTTCCTGTATATAACCCAGTTTTTCAAGGATGTTTCTTGCTATAATATTTGTTTTATAGATTGTTCCCCTGGCATAGTCAAATCCCATTTTCCTCGATTCCTCATGAGCAGCAGTCATCAATGCAACCGACATGCCCTTTCCTACGGCATCTTTGCTTTTACCCTGACCTACCATCGCCATTAATTTACCCGGATATTTTGCCTTGGTGGTATCAATGAATGTATGTAATCCCAATATTATCCTGACCCTTACCCATGCCGTATGTAAAATCTTTTTATTGAAAAAGACCCATGGCCTTTTAAGCATTTCTACAGTTGCAATTTTGAACAGGTACTCGTTCATAGCTTTTTGATAGCCGAAAGGAGCGGCAATATAATAAGCAGCTACCTTTTCATCATCACCAATTGCAACCAGGTGAATACATTCTTTTTTAATGAACCAGCCGATAAATGCCCTGTTATAGCGTTTCCCCAGTTTGGAACTAATATGATCCCTGAACGCATACATATGGATATCAACAACTGCATCCAGGTCATCTTCCGTCATTCGTCTTATTCTCATGTTGTTCTTTTATTGCGTTTTCAAAATTAATAAAATGATAGTTTTTGTGTATACAATGCTCAATGAGCCATGTAAACCAATCCTTATACAAGCTATAAGCGGGATTAAAAACCAGGTCGTGGAAATTAATTGTGAAATAAGGAACGTTATTTTTTTCTGCAAGGGCAAGCCGTTCCAATGTATATGCTTTCGCAATATCAATTTTTTTATGAGCAGGCCTCACTGCATATGCATCCATTACAGCAATAGGGAATTCGATCATTTTATTGACAGGGTAAGGGGCTTCAATTTTATAGTCCGTGCTGTCAAAACTGTATCCTGTCCGTGATAAATATTTTATAGTATCAGGATCATTGCGGAGATAGTGCATTCTTACACCAAAGCTGTCAAGCCCGCTTATATTCTTAAAGCTTTCGAACTCTTTTTTCATTGCTTCGGGATCTTTGTATGACATTCCATGCACGCCAACATTAAAGCCCTTACCTAATATCTCTTTAATAAATGGCTTAGCTTTTTCAACGCTGTATGAAACCCCAAAACCTTTTCGCATTACAAAAAAATAAGTTGCAGGTATATTCATTAAACTTTCATATTCCATTAATTCATCCAGTCGATTTATTCTTTTATCAGTCCAGAAATTTATTCTTGCAGCAAATGTTTTTGCATCAATTACACCGGTAAGCAAAAGCTTAAACGACCTTAACCAGAGTTTTGTAATATAAAGGTCTTTTAATAAATGCTCTGACCAGAAAAGATGATCCACATCATGGGATACAATGATCTTCACTCAAGTGATTTTAAAATGTGAATGACCTGTTGAGCTGTTGTTCCATCACCATAAGGGTTAACTGCTTTGGCCATTTGATCATATAAGCCATTCTCATTTTCAATCAGTGCGTTAAGGCTTGCAACAATATCAGCTTTATTAGTACCAACCAGTTTTGCGGTCCCGGCTTCAATTCCTTCAAGCCTTTCCGTTACGTCCCGCAATACCAGTACAGGTTTCCCCAAAGCAGGCGCTTCTTCCTGGATGCCGCCAGAGTCTGTAAGAATGATCGTGGATTTCTCCATGATCCAGATCAGCCGCGGATAATCAAGCGGTTCGGTCAAAAAAATACCTTTTGTAGATGATAATTTCCTATTCACCACTTCCCGCACATTAGGGTTGAAATGAACGGGGTAAATGAATTGAACAAGTGGATGCCGGCTCCTTGTTTCCAGGATCGCATCACAAATGTCTTCGAATGGTTTACCAAAACTCTCACGCCTGTGTGCTGTGATCAATACAATGGGTTTGTCAAAATCGAGGTATTCGAATTCATTTTTGAAATCTATCCGCCTGTTCTTTAAGTTTTCAAGTCCCAGTAACAAAGCATCTACAACTGTATTCCCAACCATCCAAACATTCTTTGTGATATTTTCTTTGGCCAGGGCAGCTTTAGCCCGGTTGGTAGGAGCAAAATGATAATCTGCGATGGTAGCTGTCAGCTTCCGATTGGCTTCCTCGGGAAATGGCGAAAGATTATCACCGCTCCTTAAACCAGCCTCCAGGTGAGCAATAGGAATCTTTTCATAAAATGAAGCCAATGCGCCCATAAATGCAGTGGTTGTATCACCCTGAACAAAGACAAGATCGGGTTTACAATCATCCAGCACAGGTTTCATTCCTGTGAGTGCGGCAGCCGAAACATCAAATAATGTCTGGTCGTGTTTCATCAGGCTAAGATCATAATGAGGAGTGATCACAAAAAAATCCAATACCTGTTGAAGCATTTGCTTGTGCTGACCGGTAATGCATATGCGCAGATCAAAATAAGGATCTGTTGCGAGCAATTTGACCAGGGGAGCAAATTTAATGGCTTCGGGACGGGTGCCCATTATGATTAAAATCTTCATGTTTGTATTAGAGCCTCACCCCAACCCCTCTCCTGAAGGAGAGGGGGCAGAAGAGCATCATCACTTTAATTTGAAACCAGAGATGACATCTTTACTTTGTGATTATAAAAAATAAGTACTAGAAAGATGTCATCTCTGTATAAAATTCAAAATATTTTTTCCCAAAGTCACGGCTGCTGAAATTTGCCTGCATATGCTTTGCAGCATTGTCCCGGATGACCTCTACCTGTTCGGGATGTTGAATAACCCATTTCATTTTTTCGTAAAGCCCATCAGCATCATTGGTTTCGCAAATAATACCGGTAACATAATTACTGATGATCTCGGGAACCCCGCCTACTCCATTTGCTATGACCAGGTTTCCTGTTGAAGCCGCTTCCATGGCCACATTGGGCAAACCTTCCTCCAAACTGGGAACCAAGCATATATTACCCTTTCGGTGAAAACCGGCTAAGCCAACAGGATCAATTTTTCCAAGGATATCTACTCTTCCGGGCTCCTGTAAAGTTAAGCGCCATTCTTTAACCATCGCTATATCCGAATCAGGACCGGCAAATAACAGTTGAATGTTATCGCCTTTGATTTCTTCATCCAACCTGGTCCATGCTTTCATCAGGTTAAGTCCGCCTTTTGTATTCCTGCCATGTTCAAAAGTTGAATAATTGGGTAAGCCTCCGAGGAAATAAAATATAAGTTTACCTGTACCATTCCCCGCAGATGAAAATTTCGTTATATCCACACCCCTGTAGATCACTTTGCTCACAGGATGCGCACCAAACAATTCCTTAAATCTTTCCTGCATGGACATGCTATTGAAAGAAACAGCATCCAGCCTGCTTTTCCAGTTCTGCATCCAGTTTTTTTTATAGAATTGAACCAGGTCCTGGTTGAGATCACCGCCAATGAACTGTACCAGGAGTTTGAAAGCATGTTTTTTTTTTATCCAGGAAGTAAAGATGCCAAGGTTGCCATCGCTGGCATGAATGATATCGGCATTCTTTAAAACGGAACGGGCAAAGAATAAAGTGAAAAAATAAAACATCCTGTTATTAAAGTAATACAATTTACTTTCCCATACCGGGCTGTATGGCACACTCAAAATGATCCTTGTAAAACCGGCTTCCTTTATATGCTCAGCAAATTTTCGTCCTGGCTTATAGATCCTGTACTGAATAACGGTAAGGTTTACATGATCCTTTATTGCATTGGCAGCACGCTGGTTAAAAATACCATGAGAAGGATTATCCTTTGTTGGATATCCATTTGCCAGGTAAACAACATTTAATTGCTGACTATTCACCTAGTTTCTTTTTTATTTTAGCTTTAAGCATGAAACCCGCTGCCCTGGCTCTTTTTGCAGGTGACCGGGCATATGAAGCAAACTTCTCAGACCAAGTATCGAGATTATCACTGCCGGCAATAATAGACAAAGCTTTTAACTGGCAAATATGCAGGTTATGGTACATGGCACTTGCAATATACAAAGGCTTATTTAAAGAATACCAGCTCCAAAATCCATTGTCAAAATATTCTATTGAATCAATAAGCGATCTTATTCCTGTGTCTAAATGATTTTTCACCGAAGCTTCCCCGGAAATGTTAGCAAGATCGGCAAGTCCAAACAACGAATAATTGTGGCCGTTCAGGATCATCTTGCCAGCTTCGAGATACCATACTGCATTATTTTGTTCCAGTTTTCCTCTTACCCCGTTGTGCCCGTAATTAAAACCAAATGGAATGCCCATTCTTAATGCCGCCGCTTTATAGTCATTATTTTGTGTAATACAATAAGCACGGCAAAGTACACTGATACTTTCACCCTGGTTCATGGCACATGTGATGCCATTGTCTTTTTCATCGCTATCATAATCGAGTACCATCAATGCGCCGTTCACTCTTTCTTCGCTCATACTGATAAGGTAATCTGCCACTTTTATAACATGGGCAGCATGTTCCTGTTTGCCGGTGTTTAAAAATTCTTCCCAATGTGCAAAGGCAAAGGAACACATGCCCGTACAAAAATGTACCAGCTTACCTGCCTGAGATGGAAACAACGGCAGGCCTTGTGGGTCAAAATCCAGGTAATGTCCCTGGTATAACCTATCGCGGAATGAAAGTGGGTAATATGAAATAGCATAATTACTGATCTTATCCGGATCCGTTAATTTCCAGTAATCAGGATCATCCTTCCAATACATTTTGAATTTTTGAAAAAAATCACTCATATAATTTCCAGGATTATGTAATCTCCAGCTTGTTTTGTTTTGATAAATAATATAAGAAATAACTGAGGCTTAAATATACAGGCATGATGTCGGGTCTTGATGTTATCATGGTTTCATCAATTGGTATTTTGAATTGTTGCATCAGTTTCACAGACTCACTATAAATGGGATACTTTTTTACCAGTTCCTGAAAGGCTTTATTGCCCGTGGCTTCAAATTTCTTATCAAGCTTTTGCATATACAAGCTGGTAGGTGTAAATTCCTTGACAAGGTATTTGAGTTTTTTTTTGAATGGCTCACCTTCTGTAAAGCTATACCCGTAACCACTTTGAACAGATGCCAGTTCAGGATCCATCTTCCTTATCATTGCCTGTTGAAAATCAAACGATATTCCGTGATGGGGTAATGATCGGTATGCAACTCTTGTCAGTTGCCTGTCGATGAACGGGGTGATAAAATGAGTCAGCGCATTTTCTGCATTGGTACGCACGCTCATTAAGCTTGCTACATAAACTTCATTGTAATATTTCTGCACATATTTTTTTGAGATCTTTTTTGAGTTGATATCCATTCCCAGTTTATTAACAAGCTTGGTTCTTAAATGATCAAAGTATTTATTCTCAAACCCGGTATCTGTAAAACTTTTCCCGGAAAGGATATAACACAATGAATAGCGGGTGAAATATTCCAATCTCCATGCAGGAAGTTCCATATGCCATTCGTTCCGGTATTGTTCCCCCCCGATACCATTGATGCCGAGATTTTTATCATCCAGGATTTTTGTCCTGTGTTCTATTGTATGATAATCTTCCATAAGGAAACAATGCATCCTTATGTGTCCGTCGTAAAAGAACAATCCTTTCTTCAGAGTATCTTCCAGTTGTTCATTTGTTTTATCAGCATGATGTTTGCCTTCTACCACCCTCAATGGTACACCCGCTTTGGCGGCCACTTTTTCTGCTATGGCCAGTTCCAGGTCCCTGGTTTTACGCCAGAATGAATGTATCTGGAATTTTTTAAAATATTTCCTGATCTGAATGAACATCATTCGGCTGTCGTGACCACCTGTTAAACCAGAATCAACACCATAATAATTCCCAAAATTCTTAATATCAGCGAAATAATTGTTGATCGCTTCAATTTGTTCATCAACAGCTTCGCTGAAAGTTTCCTTTTTGGGATCAGGAAAATTTTGCAAATCCTGGTCTCGTAAAATTTCACATTCACCTATTTTGCCCATTAAGCTTATCTCAAGCCGCGATATTTCATTGAATAAGGTATCGGGACCAATAAGCCTGCCACTCGTAATAACTTCGGTAGCGGCAAATTTATTGAGTGAAACTTTATTTTTCAATCCGAATACAACAGCGAGGAATGAACTTGAAATTATCCCGGCATTCGTATCAAAATAAATATTCCATATACCTGCCTGGTCGGTCAATATTTTAATTTCATTCCCATCCGGTGAATACAGCAAGCCATAACTTCCCCTGACCTTATTGTAGCTGAAAGAATTATTCCCCAGTTCATGCATGATCATGTTAAGGCTTTCCTTAAGATCATGAGTTCCCTGGTAAACAGGAGTGCCGGCGCAAACAAGGATGGCTTTTCCATCTATGATGAAATGATCTTCGTTCAAATTTATTTTTTTCCAGCTCCAGAGTTGCCATTTACCAATAGTAAATACATGCGGATCTGTAAGCCCTTTTTCTGTAAATACAGCGAGCGCTGCTCTTTCCGAAAAATCAGTATTTTGTTGCTTTGCTAATAAAAAAGCGCCCATTATCTTATATTAAATAAAGTGGTCAGGTCTGTTTTGACAGGACCTCTTTTTTCTTAAGGAAATACTTTTCAAAATATTGATATGAAATATGCGAGACGAAGATCGTAGAACCAATCGACAGGGTATAAACAAGAAACTGCATCTTTTCTAAATTGAATAAAGCCAACAGTTTTATGCTTGTAAAAATCGTCAATGAATGATACATATATAAGCCATAAGATATTTTGCCGAAGTAATTCACGATCTTATTCTCCATTGAAAACATGGGCTTTGACGTTATAGCCAGGTGAACAATAATAAACGCGTACAAGACAGAATAAACCTCGTATCCCACAACCGGCACCCATACCCTGAAAGCAAGAAAGAGGATCAACGTAATAAATGCCAGCCAACCCAATGTCCTGTTTTGAAATAATTGACTTCCTTTCATTTTATAAAACACAGCATACCCGGCAATTCCTCCTATTGCCATGGCAGAAAACCTGGCTTTTGCTATTATCTTGTAAATGGGCGTTTCTGAACCTACAAATGTATTAAGCAGGACCAATGTCAACAGGTAACCAAAAAGAACTATTAAAACCGGTGTCATTTTTTTCGGCGACAATAATATCAGGAATGGCCAGGAAATATAAAATTGTTCTTCTACGCCTATCGACCACAACTGGTGTATGAAGGGTGTAGTTCCATTAATGATATAACTGACATTGGGAAGGAAAGTCGCGAATAAGATGAGCCGCTGAAAATAATGTTTCAACTCAAAGACATTGTAACCCGGGGTAGAAACGAGGAATGGGAGTATGAAAAAACCCAGTATCACCAGCACAAAATACAATGGCCAGATCTTTAATACACGTCTCAAATAAAAACTTTTAATATTAATTCTACCTTTGTGGTTGTATTCCTGCAACAATAAATAAGTTATAAGAAACCCTGAAAGTGTAAAAAACATATTTAAAGATGAGGGGCCGGCGAATTGCAGGATGCTGTTGCGCCAGACGTTTGTCATTCCCAATGCACTTTTGTTTTGCTCAATGTGGTGCACAATAATTAACACTGAACCGTAAAACCTAAACGCATCGAGATTTTTGAAATATACTTTTGGCTTTTGATCACTCATGTTAGCTTATTGTATTGTGGAAAAGATTTCCGTCCTGGATAGCTTGTTGAAAGCGTAAAGAATCCGGGAATTTAATAGTGCAGCAGTTATTTTTTAATTATTCTATGGTATTCACAAAATGATCGTACCCGCTCGTCCAGAAGCAATGGCTTATGTATCTGGTGGATCTTGGGATCAGCACCGGTATTTCCTTCAATGATAACCACATCATCATTTTCATCTATTGCAACATCCCATGCAATGATCCTATGGAATGAAAACTTTTTCGCCAGTGTTAGTATGACACGCTCAATTTCGGGCCATTTTTTATTAATAAATCCTTTTATTACCACGTTGGTTTCGGGATGCTTATCAAACCATGTTAACCCTTCCTTTACCGGAAAAATGGAAGCAGCATAACTATATTCACCCGTGGCAAGATCAATATCTGCAGCAATACCTCCCCGATGAAAATTATCTACCGGGAAGCTATTAGCTGTACCAACTCTCTGAACGGCCCCTGCAATGAATGGTTTGCCGTTTTCAGGATCGATCAATGAAAGCACCCTTATTGTATTAAGTGTATTATTATAGAAATCGCCGGTTATGGACGACTGTTGAACCCGGTCACATAATGCACAATTTGATTTTGATAAAATAAATTCCTTCAGTAATGCTTCTGAAGTTTCCTTTCCATCTATATGAAAATTACCATCTTTATAAGTGAACAGGTAAATACCATAACCCCACATTCCATCCAAAGGTTTCAACATCATATCCCGATGCCTGATAACAGAAATAATTTCTTCAATGGTACCTGCAAAATTCATTTCCATTGGTATTACCTGCCGCTCAATTATTAAACAATAATGTTTGGGCGTTTTGGCAATAGAATCGATGCATTTCTGGAACAGCAATTTATTATCAAGATAAATATCCAACCCTGTGTTATCAATACTGTCAAGCATTGACCACCGCATATTATCCTGGTAATCGCTGATGTATGCCTTCATGCCATACTTCTTAAAGTCATACCTGTAATAGGATACACTCCAAAAACCATTGATCCACATATTAAGCCTGGTAGAAAACGGAAGATGAATCTTCATTTCAAATTCCTTTTTGATCACCTTGCTTAATCTTAATCCCAGGCTATATTTTCTGCGGAGAAAACTCTTAATACTCATTTCAATTTATTTATCATAAGCCTGTGTTTGCCGGATCCGGCTTTAATAAAGTCATCTGTTCTTATTAACACAATATTGAACTCTTCTCCCAATCTTTTCTGAAATACATTTATAAGATGAGAACGATCTTTCTCATCGAGGTCATTTGAAAATGGCTCATAAAGGAATACTATTTCAGCCGGGGTTTCCTGTATCAACTGGTATCTTTTTATTTTTTCCGTAAGTCCCGTTATCTGCATGGTTTGTGTTGCCAATATAGAGGAAATAAAGCTACCGTCGTTTTTCACGAACATATCTGCTGAACGGCCGCTCAACTCTTCGATCTCAGTATATTTTTTTCCTTGCTTAAGTATCCCGATATCGCCATTTAAATAACGGATCAATGGGGTACGGTAATTATACAAGGAGGTAAGTAAAAAACTATTGTCTGCTCCCGTATCAGGATGTTTTATTGTTTCTATATGAACGATCTCATCCGGCACCACGTATGCTCCTCCCATTTTTGTTTGAAAACCTACGCAATTTACTTCAGCACATCCAAAAAATCCTTTTACATCGCATTTAAACACCTCGCTGATGAATGCGGCCTGTTCAATGGGCAATTGTTCGGCTGTAGTGAAAGCCCCCCTTATCTGCAGGCCTTTATAATTCAACTCCTTTGCATAAGTTGCTAAAGTATATATACTGGAAACATATCCCTGGATATGCGTTTTGCCTTTCGACTTAATGGTATCAAGGTATTGCCGTGCATTGTCTTTTTGTAAACTGAATGCAGGCATGAACAATTCATTAGATACCCATTTTTTTATTTTATTCTTTAAAGTAGGTGAATTGTTCCCTCCCAGGCTTCCACCGAAAAATTTTACCATCGGCTGGCCGGGAGAATATCCCATCCAGTTCAAACCCCGATAATAAAAATAAAGATCAATGATCCTTGCCTGCTTTTCGATCTCAATTTTTATGGGTTCCCCGGTTGTTCCGCCCGAATTTCTTGTTATGCAATCTGAATAAGGTATGTTGTCAGACAATATCTTTTCCCGGGATGTTTTGATATCGTCCTTTGTAAGTAAAGGGAATTTTTTGATATCGGAAATGTCTTTAAAATCATTCAAACTATACCCATGAGCCAGTAATATTTCTTTATAATAATGGCTATGCTCATATACCTGTTTAACCAATCTTAAGAATGCTTCATTTTTCAATGATTCAATTTCATTTCTGCCTGCATTCTCTCCTTTTTCAAGTAACTTATGTGCATTACGTACTTCACCCTTCATTAATTTTTCGAAGAAAAGGGCGGTATCAAACAGTAATTTCATTTTCTGTGATCGTAATAGAATCTTTCCAACCTGGTCAAAGCATTTTCAAAATTATGACTCTCCAGGACGGCCTGCCTGGCATTTTTCGTGTATTGTATTAATTGTTGCGGATCTTTTAACAGGCGAATAGATTTTTCTGCAATATCACGTGGATCCTGGGAGTTAACCACTTCACCGCAATTATTTTTTATTAATACATTTCGTACTTCAGGAAAATCCTCACCCAAAACTGCCAGTCCGACATACATATATTCATATAACCTGTTGGGCAATGTAACCCTGTTATTGAGGTTATCATTATAAAAAACGCAACCAATGTGTGCATAGGATATGCGTTTAAAATTATCCAGCCAGGGCAACATTCCTGCTGTTTCAAAATTTGCTGAAACACCCAATTCATTTGCTTTGGCTATTAACTCCTGTTCATAATCTGCGGGTTGAAATCTACCCACGAATTTCATCTTCACATCAGGGAACTCTTTTACGATCAGGGGTAACGCTTCAACCGCTTTCATACAGTTCCTGGCTGCCGAATGAGTACCGGAAGTAATAATGGTGAGGCGCTCATCTTTTTTTTCCGCCAGTTGAACCTTGGCAAGCCTTTTTAAATAAGGCACGTTATCAACTACTAACACAGGTGTTCCACTTGATGCCAGTTTTTTCGCCATCGCTGCTGTTACCACCGTAACCCCGCTATAATAACTGCAGAACCAATTTTCCAATTTGCGATATTGCTTAACAGCTTTGCTGCGCAGCCAGGATGGGAGTGGAAGTGCATTCACTCTTGATTCATAGTTCTCATGTATATCTATAAATACAGCATGCCCTTTTTTTGCCCAGCGCCTCATCTTCCACATCATATTCGGATTGTAAAAGTGATAGATATCCGCTTCTATCTTTTTCATTTCCCGGAATGCTTCACCCGGGCCAAACAAATGCTTTTGAAAGCGGCTTCTTTTAGAAATGGCTTTGATAAAAACCCCTTCAGATCTCATATCTTTTTCTGCCGGAGCTACATAGGTAACGTGATGACCCAATGATGCCAATCCTGTGGCTGCACGTTCAAATATCCTGTCATCATTCCAGTCGTGCATACTGGTCACAAAACAGATCCTAAGTTTTTCTCCGGTCATTTTTTATCTGTTTGGCAGCTCTTAATAAAGAATATCGCAGGGAAGAAGATTTTTGAACCCGGTAAACGGGCACTTGTACCCCACCCATCAGCCGGCAAAAAGCTTCTACACCCGGTAACATGCTTCCTTCAAAATCAAATGTTCTGCCACTATTCAGTGCAAATTCTATTGCCTGGAATAATAATAATAAGTTGATCGTTTTCAACACCGGGTCTGTAACCCTTACGGATGCATTGATGAGGTTATATACTGCCCGTTTGTCGTAAGGAAAAAAACCAAAAGCGATGAGGCCATGTTCTTTCGAACGAATGATGAATTTATTTGCAATATCATCAGTTGATTTCATGACCAGGTCTATTGCCAATGCTGATCTGCCATCAAAACTTTTTCTTTCTTCTGTTTGCTTCAGGAGGTGCTGTAGATCAGCCTCGTGGATCGCATGTTCAATGATGATCTCTCCAGCGTTTACCAAACCCTGTAGTTTTTTTAATTCCCTTAACTTATTCCTGTTGAGGTCCCGCAGGTAATCTGCCAGGTTCCCGGTAATGATATGCGTAATACTAACTGAGGATTCATAACCTTTCCAATGATACGGCAATATGGATTGGTGGCCTTTGGGAAGTTTAAAGTCAACATGTGCTGCATCAGCCATTTCATCCAGAATAGCTTTGATGCAAGTATGTTCTTCCGTTAGTGAATTCTTCTTTTGATCTGCGTTTCCATATAAAGGAGAAAAATATTGTGTATAAGGCGGAATGTGATAGCCAGACACAGCATTCTTTTTTGTGCTTACGAGGGCAACACCTGCTTTTATTTCTTCGTCATTAAAAACTGCATATATCTTAACCCGTGGATCGATCAGTTGCAGCCAGGTAGTCTTATGAAAAATAGTGCCGCAAGGATGTTCATCTACAAAATTATTCCAGGCAGGGAACGCTTCATTCTTTAATAACCTGGTTATAATAGCCATCCTTAATATCTTTTAAGATCGTTTATGACATTTAAAGGTTTAATAATTCCAACCTCTTAAACCTATTTACTAACATTCGTATTTTTTATCTTGGTCACATACACGATCATCAAACTCAAAACAATCATTTCTAACTGTGTAAACCAGTTTGGATTACTGATCCCGAAAATCAATTCAGATGTATAACAAAGTAATAATACCTGGTAGAGCTTCTTATCTTTTACAGTGGTAAAAAACTTTTTTAGTGCCAGGATACGCCTTAACAATTTTACATAGATTGAAATGTATACGATACCTGCAAAAATGCCTAATTGAACAAGGATATCTAAAATATCTGTATGTGAAATTGCACCGTTGGAATATAACCGGAACTGGTTCAATCCAACACCAAACAGGGGATTTTCAAGAAAGCATTTCCATGCCGTTGCAAAGATCTGCAACCTTGCTTCGTCGTCAAGGGCTGCAGATACTGAATCATTCCTTGTCAGCCGCTCAAATACGTAAAAGCCACTTAGGAATTGTTCACCAAGTATTAAGATCAGGTTTCCAAAAACAAATAAAAAAAATAGCAATAAAACCAGCCGCCACCCATGAAAATATTTAAACGCAAAATGACCTCCCAAGATAAAAATACAATTGGCAAAGCTGCCCCTGGAGGCAGTTAGCAGGATGGTATAGGTCAGGAAAATAATAGCAGGCCATATCATGAACCTCCATATTTTTTTTTGTTCGAATTGCAGCAAGATCAATCCTGCAATAATAGCTACCCTAGCATAATCTGCAGTGCCATTGGAATTACCTGTTATCCCTGACAGCCTGAAATATTCGTCATTGATAGCCGCTGCTTCAACAAAGAATCCCACTAAGGAAACTACGAGGCCTACCAACCCGATAATTTTCCAGATGAATTCCCATTCTTTAATATTATTGATCGCAAAATAAACAATGATCATTAAGATAAAGTTGGCAATAAATACCTGCAAATAGCGGTAGAACAGGGAATCATTTTGTACATTCAGGTAACCCAGGTATGCAAAGAGGACCATGCTTATATAAAAGAAATATTCCCGTGGAATTTTATGCAATTTGCTAAAATTGGGCTCAAGCACATAAAAAGCTATTATGGGGCCGAACCCCCATAAAATCACCTGGTTCAAAGTTTGAAAACCCTGGTTGCCATATAATGCCAAAAAGAGAAATGCAAAAAGGTAAATAGAAACTATCGCTGTTTTCGTTGAGATCTTATTTGCGGCGTAATTATACATCGAGCGTTTTGATGAGTTTTTGAGCGATCAAATCTGCGTTGAAAACGGACAAGCTATTTCTGGCATTTTTTATTTTCTGCTGATGGCTGCCCAGGTTCTCAATAATATTTTTTAGTGCTGCAAGCAACTCGTTCTCGTCCCGGGTATCGATCACAATGCCACAATCATTTTGGAGTAGAAATTGGGCCAGGAAATAATGCCTGGGGCCGTGGTAAACGATCAGGCTGTCGCTGCCCAGGTATTCAGGTGTTTTCGTGCTGAAGATAGTAGCCAGCTCATCTTCGTGAACGGTACATTCATCAGAATAATTCAATCCGAGTAATACTATCTGTGCTTTACTGAGTTGCTGCAGGTAATCGGCCCGCTTCGGATAAAAGACCTTTTCCAGGTGATTGCCATCGATACCAAAACCCTTCAATTGCTCTCTTGTTTTTCCATTGGAAATAGTGAACTGCATTTGCATTTTTGCCAATGCATTATTAAAACGAAAAACAGCTTTGTAATTAATTTCGTAAACATCACCTGACCAATGTGCCCTTTTATCTTTTTGCCCGGGGAATAATACCGGCGATTCCGGATAAATGTGTTCCCAGGCAATTGAAGACAAATTGTATTTCTTTTCATACAGCACTTTCATCCCCTCACTCATCACAGCAATGTTGTATGCCTTGCCGAATATTCTTTCCTGCACTTCTTTTGCCAGCTCTTTGGATCTTCCATATGTAGCTTCTACAACAGTGTCGTGCAGGTAAGGTATGAAGGGGACCTTTCTTTTGATCGCAACTGCCGAGCAAATATCCAACCAGTAAAGGTCGGGGTATGTAATGATGATCCTGGCAGGTTTTAGCAGGCTGATATAAAAATTTAAAAATAACGGGATAGTTATTTTTTGTATCCCGGCAATGAACCGGTGAATTTTTGAAGACAGGAATTCAAAGCTCAGGTAAATGAAATATTTACGAATTTCTTTAGGTACTTCTGCTCTTCTTGCACCAGGAAAAAAAGCGGTTATCACAACAAAACTTTTGGGATCGAACTGGTCGAGTAAATGCCGGTGAACAACAGCAGCGGCGGCAGGATTGGGCGGATAGGCAATGGTTAAAAACAGGGTTTTCCCCCCTTTAAACATTGCCGGCCGCGTATCTTTTTTATTCATCAATTATCCGAAGGGAGATCAGGCTTTTTTCAGGGATTTTTGCACCTGTTGATTGACCCAATTATAGGTTTTCTCCATTCCTGCCCTTAAAGTCAAAGAAGGTGCCCATCCTAATTTTTCCCTGATCAGCTTATTATCAGAATTTCTACCTCTTACACCGGTTGGGCCTTCAATATTTTTAATAGTGAGATTCTTTCCGGATATTTCTATAGCCATTTTTGCAAAATCGTTTATGGAAACCATTTCTTCAGAACCGATATTCACCGGCCCGGAAAAATCCGATTCCATTAACTTCCTGATACCATCCAGGCATTCGTCAACAATAAGGAAAGAACGGGTTTGCTTCCCATCACCCCATACCTCAATGGTAGAACCTTCTTCAGCTTCTGCTGCTTTACGGCACAATGCTGCAGGTGCTTTTTCTTTTCCACCTTTCCAGGTGCCGCGTGGCCCAAAAATATTATGGAACCTCGCCACTTTCGCCTGGAAACCATAATTCCTGTTATAAGCAAAGTAAAGACGCTCACTAAATAACTTTTCCCAGCCATATTCGCTATCCGGTGCTGCAGGATAAGCAGAATCTTCAGAACATTTCGGATTATCCGGGTCTAATTGGTTGTGCTCGGGGTACATACATGCCGAGCTGGAATAAAATACTTTTTTGATATTATTTTGACGCATAGCTTCCAGTACATTGAGGTTGCACATAGCGGAATTATGCATAACGTCTGCATCATGATCCCCGGTAAAAATATAACCGGCCCCTCCCATATCTGCAGCAAGCTGGTAAACTTCATCAACACCGTTCACTACTTTATTAGTGAATTCAGGATCTCTAAGGTCTCCAATGATAAACTCGTCAGCAGCATTGTTATCGTATTCGTTCTCCTTAAGGTCTACCCCTCTCACCCAATATCCTTCAGATCTTAGCCTGTTAACAAGGTGTCCGCCGATAAATCCACCAGCTCCACATACTAAAGCTTTCTTTTTCATTTCAGTTTAATATTTTAAAAATTTGGAAAAAACAGCACCCAAAATTAATGATTTACGTAATATCTACTTGAATTATGAGATCAAGATATTGGTTAACGTATTATAGTAATTGATATTGTGAAGGGATGCAAGATCATTCTGCTCCTCTTAGATCCCTTTTTTAAAAAATTGTACAAAACCGTTTACCAGTTGCCTGTAACCATTGAAAAAATATACCGCCAGGCAATAAGAGACTATATATGATATTGAGCTTGAAATGGCAGCGCCAATAATTCCATATTCCCTGATCAGCAATAGCGCAGTTGTTAATCCTATCACAGCAGAGAAAAGCTGGATGTAAGAATTTTTAATGATCTCTTTTTTCCCGACAAAATATTTTGTCAGCACCATGGTGCCAATATAGATCCCTGTGCCTACAAGGTAGATCTGCAGGGGTATAACGGCAGCCAAAAAATCGTTACCAAATAGGATCTTGACGATATATTTAGCCAGTAAAATGAAAACTATTGTAATGACGAGACCCGTGGACATAAAAAAAGCATGGTACTTTGCAGTAAGCGTCTTTCGATCCTCCTCATTTTTTGCCTCGGCATTTTTGTTGAATAATATCTGCCTGATAGATCCCGGCAATATCCATAACAATTGCCCGATGCTTCCGCAAATTGAATATACCCCCAGTGAAGCAGGTGGCAGGAAATAACTTAAGATCAGCTGGTCTACCCGGTTATTGGTTGTTACAGCTATGTCGCCGATCCAACCCCTGATACCGTAACCAAATACCAGTTTTACAAAGACCCGGTCATAGGATTTCCGAAAATCAAAAACACTGTACAACCTGTTTACGAAAACAATGGTGAGAATAAAATTGATGACATTTGAAAGAACGATGGCTATTACAACGCCAATAAAACCCATTTTGAAAATGACAACAAGGAGAAACACGATCAGTGGTGAAACCAGGGAGAAAAAAATGCTGAGCTTATTTGCTTTTGCATATTGTGAATCTGATAATAATATGCGGTGAAAAGTTTCTTTCAGCATATTAAGCGGAAACGTAAGCAATACCGGTAACAAATACCAGACAGATAATTCATTCCCTGTTTTGCCCAGCAGGTTAAAATATTTCAGTAGCAATACTGTTATGATAATAACCAGGCTCCGTAACAATGCAATTACAATAACGGATTTGGTGATATCCTTTGGAAGATATTTTTTAGAAGATATATGATATCCCAATCCTGCCAGGAACCCGAAAGAAAAAATGGGCACTAAAAAAAATCCAAGGAGCCCCAGGAAAGAATAATATCCACGCAATTCCGGGCCCAATGCCCGTATAACAAAAATACCTGAAAGAAAAATAATTACCTGGGAAGCAATACCTGTTCCAAGAAAACCAAGGCCGTCTTTAATACTTTTTGATTTTCTTATTTTATCTATACTCAAGATCTTTTTTTAAAAATTTCATTTGCTCTTACCGGGCTTTGATGAACCGGGCCGGGTTACCCGCAACGATATTGTATGCTGCAACGTCTTTAGTAACAATTGAGCCTGCTGCAATGATCGCACCCTTTCCAATTGTAACACCGGGTAATATGATGGCTCCATGGCCTATCCATACATCATCTTCAATAATAACATTCCTGGTTATTATTTCCTGGTCCATGATCGGGGTATCTTTTTTTGAAAAGGCATGATTTGCATTCGTAATAAAAACATTGGAGGCAATGCGTACCGAATTGCCGATAGTAATTTCGCCGCCATTCAGTGAGATCTCTGACCTTTTTCCAATGGCTGAATTATCTCCGATCCTTAATTGCCCTTTATTGAAAATGATATAAGCATCTCTCTTGATCATTGACCTTTTCCCC
This sequence comes from Ferruginibacter sp., assembly GCA_040006715.1. Lineage (GTDB taxonomy): Bacteria > Bacteroidota > Bacteroidia > Chitinophagales > Chitinophagaceae > Ferruginibacter. The sequence goes on from JBDTWL010000007.1 coordinate 69,614, forward strand.
AATATAAAATTTCCATCGCCCTGTATGAAGACATTATCCTGGATCGAAACCGAACTTGAAAAGTGAATACAGTTTTTTTTTGCCAGTACCGTTATGTTCCTACCTATATATGCGATCCTGGCATTAAATAAACTATGCCCGATGATATAACACCTTGCATGACTAAAAATTCTTTTTATGGGACCGAATAATCTCAAATTAGTATTTCACTTCAGGCTTTATCATACCAGTCATTGGTAGCAGCAGATCCATTGAATGGAATTTCATTGGTATCGAGGCGGGGTAATTCAAACCTTTTATATTCTTTTAAACCTGCAATATCAGCCCTGGTCGTTAAAGCCACTTTACATCCCTTGCTGTTCAAAATATCCAATGTGTCTTTATTATAGTTACCATAAGGATAGCACATGGTCCACCCGTTTGAAACGGATCCAACCAGTTTTAAGAACTCCAGAGACCGCTCAATTTCAATTTCCTGTTTTTCCTTTGACAAAGAACCTAACCAATAATGATCATACCCATGGCTGCCGATATGCATTCCATTTTCTTTCAGGTTTTTGATCTGTTCGATACTCATGTATAATTCCCGGCTGAAAGATGCCTCATCGGCTGTTACATATTTATTGAAGAAATAATTACAGAGGATCTGCCGGAGATTTTCAGGCAAAATAACCTGGAGCATTTGTTTAATGAACATTACTTCTGCCGGATCTTTTCTGCCGGCGACCGCATGTTTTTTAAAATAGGTTTCATTGCTATCTAACCCATATGCTGAATGATATTCATCCAGTTTGCTGAAAAGTTCATTTACCAGCAGCATTTTATCTTTTACAGAAGCAAGGATAAAATGAATTTTATTTACATCCAGCACGATGTTATGGAGAATTGCTTTTGCAGGTGGAAAAAACGAGCCCTGCATTTTGTGTTTTGCAAGTACAGGCATCACACAATCGAAATGGTCGAAATAACCATCATCAAATGTAAGTAATGCACTCTTTACCGGAAGCTGGGTATTGTTGTCAATACAATCGATGAGTTCATCCATTGTAATAACATTATAATGTGTAGAGAGATATTTGACCTGTTCAGTAAATAACGTGGAATCCAACCCTTTTATTTCCGGGAACCTGCTGTTAGCCAGGTCACGTACATAATGATACATGATAATAGTAACATTATTTTTCATGGCATCACTTTTTAACCGCATGGATCATAAAGGATGATGCTGATGGAATAAGTTTATTCCTGCCTGCCTTATCATCATCGGTTACCTGGCTCAATAAGTTGGAAACATTAAAATGAATCTCTTTATGACCGGCCGCAAAAGCCGGTGATACGCCATGAATATGGATCGGGCAAAGCTCTTTTACTGCAAAACCCTTTGCATCCAGCATTTTTGCTAATTGCGCGGGCGTGAACTGAAACCTGGTTGATACATCGATCCCTGTATTTCCGTGTGTTGCATCGGGTTTTTCCAGTGGCACTGCATCGATCTTAAGAAGATCGGAAGGATCGATAAGCTTAGTTAATAAGATGGCCTCATTCAATAACTTTTCAATATTATGATTGGCTATTTCATTGGAAGTATATTCATTCATCGAAAAGATGTTGAACAACCTGTTCCTTGATCCCAAAACCAAGGAACCATCTTTTTGCAATGCATTATATGCAATGGCTAAAAATGAATCGAACTGCTCATAAGAAATGTATTCCAGGAATCCATTGGCAGATATTACATCCAGGGAATTGTTATCTATCTTAAAATCAAAGATAGATGCGCAAACAAATTCTGTATTAGCAAGGTTTTCCTTGCTGGCTATCTCTTTAGCCAACTTGATCATTTCATTTGCGAAGTCAACACCCTGTGCAGGAATATTCAGTTTGGCAATTTCATGTACCAACTCCCCTGTTCCGCAGCCAACATCAAGCGTTTTAGAATTTTTAACCCTTGTTTTTACAACTTCCAGCACATAATTGTTCCGCTGGCTGATCACGTTAACTTTTGCAACTTTTTGTCCCTGTGCTTTTTCTTTCCAGTCCTTTGCAAATGCGTCAAAGTAGTTTAATGTTTCTTGTTGTTGTTTTGTATCCATTTATTCTGAAATTTATTATTTAATTGCAATGATCACTTGAATTCATTTCAGGAAATCATCAGTATCCTGCTTTCATTTTTTTTGGTTTGATAAGTTAACCTTCCTTGGTAAGATAAACTATCTGTTCAATTGCTGCCACAACACGTTCGGTTGCTTTGCCGTCATTTACCCCAACTTCCTGGTAAAGGGCATTTTGTCTTTTTTCTAATTGATAGGAAGGGTCTTTTAAATAACGGTCAAGTTCGAAAGTGAATTCGTCAAAGTTATTGGCAACAGTTACCCCCCCAAGGTCAACAAGTTTTTTACAATGCTTATAATCATTCACCCTTATTACAGACTGCCACCAGGGCAAAGTTATACCAACATCAAATAATGGTTGGATAACCGGTTTATCATGTAACAATGAATCAATCGAAACAGTAGAACCGGAATTGATAGACAGTTTACATCCTTCCAGCATATGTGCAAATTCAAGCATATCCGACATTTGCATACTCCAGTTAAGGTCACTTTCAAGCATTTTGGGCCAATCTATTTTAACAAGATTTGTTTCCATTGCTTTCAACCTGTTTACCATTATCGTGTCTGCAGTTTTGCTGCTTAAATTTTGCGGATGCGGCCTTATCAGCAATTGAAATTCTCCGAATGCTTTCTCTTCGATTTTTTTGGCCAGCCACGCTGCAATATCGATCTCAGTTGGAGAAAAATAGGGTGCCCCCAATGCAAAAAATATATATGGGATCCCGGGGTCAAGTCCTTTCTTTCTTAGAATATCCTTGTAAACAAGCGAACCTTCTACTTGTTTGTGCAGATCGAAGTGAGGTACACCTGTATTATATATTTTATCCTCACGGATCTTGTAGTATTCAATGAACTCCTGTTTCATAATATTTCCCCAGGAGATATAATGATCTGCAAGTTGTGAAAAATATCCCTTACAGGTAATATTATCCCAGCTCAACAAATGGATCACGGTACCTGTACCCGCAGCTTTATTTCCTGCGTAAAGCAACCTGCTTTCTGTTAGGTTCACCGGGTATGTTGTGATCAATAACCGTGGGTTCAGTTCTTTAAGGATATTATCCGCTACCGGATCTTTTAATGACCATCTTTCAAAACCAGCGAATAATTTTCGTATGAATGGAATGCTGTTTACTAATAAGTAAATGAAGTAATAGACCCTGATCTTTAAAACAGTTTTAAAAGACGACCTGTTTTTTGCAGTATTAAGATCACGAAGGTGTTTTTCCCAAAGCGCAGCGTTCTTCCTGATATCTTCAAACAGGTATTTTCTCAACCGCATGTATTCACTCGTCCATAAAGAAGAGTTAGGATTATATTCTATCAGGTCAATGTTATTGGCTGCAGCATAATCGAGTAGATTCTGATCATTTTTATGAGGGGTTATTACGGCAACTTTTAAACCCTTTTTTAATAATTTTCCTAACAGGTCGGTTTGCAAAAGCATCCTTGCTGCGAAACCATGAGAAATTATATATGCGATGTCTGCTTTTCTATTCATAATTGTTCAACGACAAATTCCTCGCAAGCCCACATAGCATCACGGGAAGCTCCTCCAATATGGGGAGTGATAATTATATTTTCATTTTTTTGTTGTGCCTTCCACAGCGGGCTTGCCCTGATATCATCCAGCTCATTGCTCAATACATCTGTTGCAACCCCTTTTATTTTTTTTGAAATTAAAGCCCTGGCAACGGCTTCTTCATCCAGCACATTCCCCCTGGAAGTATTGATGAGCAAACAATCTTTTTTTATATGAGCTAAACTGCGTTCGCTTATGAGCTGTTGTGTTTCTTCATTGAGGTGAATGTGAAGGCTTATGATGTCACTGCTGCCAAGCAATGTTTCCAATTGATCAACTTTTTTAAAAGAGCCATCTGTAACATAAGGGTCAAAATACTGAACCGGCATATCAAATGCCTTTGCATAATTTGCCACTTTTTTCCCCGTTCGTCCAAGTCCTATGATACCCAATTGTTTTCCTTTTAACTGGTATCCACGGAACCTATCCCTATCCCAGTTTCCTTGTTTTACATCTTCATTGGCTGCAGGAATATTCCTGATCAAAGCCAACAATAAAGCCCAGGTGAGTTCTGCAGTGGAAGGGATCGTTTGCAGGAAATCATCATGTCCTTTTAATGAAACCAATTTAATGCCCCTGGCTTTAACTGTAACGAGGTTGATATGATCCAGGCCCGTCGTTGCTGTAACCAGGTGTGTGAGGTTGGGAAATTTATTCAGGACCGTTTCATCTATTTTTTTTGCAAGACGCACAATTAAGACATATACGTCTTCAAAGAAACTGCTGTTTGAAATTTCATCCCAGCCCGATGCTTTATAATTATACCCTTTTTGTTTCCAGCTTTCAATTGCCTTTTCGCTGTAGCCATTTGGTTCTGCATTTAATACGATCATCCCAGTAATCCTTTTTTCCAGGCAGGTATCAGCGCATCTGCGATGAGCATGTCCCTGGGTTCATCAATATTCAACAACCAGTCTAATGGCATTATATAAGGTACCGTTGGTTTTACCATCACTGAATGATGTTCTTCAAAAGCATTTCTTCTTACCAGGTAAATAGAGCCATTCCGGTAATAAGCAGGTGGTATATCCTGACGCCTTGCCTGTTCAAATTCAGGAAGAACAGCATTAAGTATCCCGTCCTTTCTCCAGTACATGCGTGCCGGGTGAATGTCATTCATAGCAACAACCGAGATAACAGAATTTGTTTCAATAGATACCTGCAATAAGTTAATGGCTGCATCAATGTTTTCACCGGTACGGATAGGTGCTGTAGGCTGAAGCAACATGATGGCATCACAGCCAGTTTGTTTAATGATCTCTTTTACCGTATCGGTAACCGGGCTTTGGTCTGTTGCAAGCGACGCATCCCTTTCATGTATTTGTATCCCTGTAAATTGACGTGCAATGTTTATGATCGCAGGGTCATCGCTGCTAACCCAGGTCTGGGAGAGCAACTTACTTTGCATCGCCGCTTCAATGGTATAGCTAACAAGCGGCATCCCATCAATAAGTTTTTTGTTTTTACCAGGCACTCCTTTTGAGCCTCCCCTGGCAGGTATGATGGCAATGACCTTCATTAATAAGATATGGTTTTATGAAAACGGAGGGGCATTGTTGCAAGCAGGTTGCCTATCTGCAGGCCAGCATCACCACCGCCATAGACATTGGAAGTACCGGCTTTACCGGCCGAAAGCCATGTTTCTATTGCTTTTACTATTTCCCCGCGCCGGTAACCAACATCAATGATATTCTTGCCCCGGTCGCGTTTGTTCTGGCGGCTTCCGATATTCACAACAGGGATGCCCAGGAATGCGCACTCACGGATACCAACACTCGAATTTCCTACCAGGCACCTGGCATTGGCCAGTAACCTTAAAAAATCTTCCCCTTCCATATTTTTAAAAAAATGCATGTGGTTAGAACGGTATTTCTCCCTGAAAGCCCTGATCCCGGCTGAAGTTCCATCTGCGCCGGCATCTACATTTGGCCAAAACCATAAAACAGGGATCTCCATGTCGTTTACAGCATATAATGTTTCATCAATATGCTTACGGCTGTCTGCATACTCTGTAGTAACCGGGTGTTGCATTACAACAATGTATCCATTTGACAGGTCAGGATTGGTACCTACACCTCCATATTTTTTATACGGATCAAAATTCAGCCCGGGATCTTTGTTTATGATCGCTGCAATATCTATAGAAGGGCAGCCGGTATTAAAAACGAATTCCGGGTCTTCTCCCAATTTAATGACCCTGTCCTTTGCAGATTCTGATGCAACAAAATGATAGTCCGCCAGTTTAGTGATGCTATGCCTGACCTTTTCATCAATATTCCCGGTCACCTCACCCCCTTGTATATGCGCCAAGGGAATATTCATAAAAGCTGCCGAGATCGCGGTCGCCATTGTTTCAAAGCGATCAGCGATCGTAACAATGATATCCGGTTTGATATTATCAAAAACAGTAGATAATTCAAGGATACCTATACCAGTCGTCTTGGCTGCAGCTGTCAGGTTTTCGCCCTCCAGCACATTGAATACTTTTGCAGTGATCTCAAACCCGTCCTTTTCAATAAAATTGACTGCACTCCCATACCTGTCGAGTAATGCAGAAGATGCCACCACCAGCTGAAGTTCAAGTAATGGATGATCTTTGATTGCCTGCAATGCCGTTTTTACCCGGCTATAACTGGGCCTTGCAGTGATGACCACACAAATTTTTCTTTTACTCATTTTTATTTTTACCGCTAAGACACTGGGTGAAAAGAAATCAAGGATCCATTCTCTCGGACCTTAGCGTCTCCGCACTGTCGCAGTTAATAAATATTAAAAATCGTTTTCGTTCAAAAAATCCTGGGCCGATTTCTTTTGCTTCAGTATTTTTCCGATGACCATCTTAAAATCCTTTGCATCGATACCATAACCGGAAGGTTTTTTGGCTTCCAGGTCATTGAAAGTAATAGCATGGCCCGTTTCCAGGTCTTTATTCACTGCCAGTGATTTTTGAAATATTTTTTTTAGATCATTGAAAGCTTCGCTTGATTCCTTATTGGCATTTGACTGAAGGTCTTTCGTTATTTCATTTACTCCCTGCACTAATTTTTTTACCTGGTCAATAGTAATGGAAGCCTTTGCATCGGGGCCAAACATTCTTTGATCAAACACTGTATGAAATTCCAGCAATTCTGCTCCCAGAGCGGTTGCTGCAAGGCCGGCATAAATATCACCGCTGTGATCAGAAAAGCCTGTTGGTAAGCCATAGCGTTCTTTGAGAACTTTTATTATATCCAACCCCCATTGGCCTGCAACCGTGGGATAAGCCGTTGTGCATTGTAAAACTGATATTGAATTCCCGAATGGTTTTAAAAACCCGATCGTAGAATCCAGTTCCCTCAATGAACTCATGCCGGAAGAAAGTATAATGTCCTTTCCTGTAAGAGCGATCTTTTCCAGCATTAGCAGGTTACTCACTTCCCCGCTTCCTATCTTATATTTTTTTACACCTAATTTTTCCAAAAGATCAACCGCTGCACAACTAAAAGGCGAGGATATGAACTCGAGGTCTTTTTCTTCACAGTGTGATTTAATGCCTGCCCACTGGTCGGCTGTGAATTCCATCCTTTTCCAGTAATCATAGCGGGTGGCGTCTTCGTAACTGAACTTCACCCGGAAGGGTTCGTGAACACTGCTTTCAGCGTGTGCAATATGTGTCTGGAATTTAACTGCATGTACGCCGGTACCGGCCAATGCATCGATATAAGAATGGGCTATCCCCAAACTGCCATCATGTGCCTGAGCTATCTCCGCAATTATATACATTAAATATTGAGTGAGGATTTACTTGCTGAATAATTGAAACGGCATGGTTGATCAACAACCTTTTAATTTCCGCTCTTTCCTAAGATGATTTCTTTTTCGGATTTTCAGTATAGCCATAACCGTAACCATAGCCATACCCATAACCGTAACCATAACCGTAGCCATAGCCATAACCTTTGCCATAACCATACCCATATCCAATTATTCTCTTATTGCCGATGCCGTTGAATACGATATTCAAATTAGGGAAAGATTTCTTCTGGTAATTATCATTGATCAGCTGCAGGAACCCTATGTCGGTATAATTATGCCTTACAATATAAAGGGTCATGTCTGCTACACCTGCAAGGATCTTGGCATCAGTAACAGAAGCCACCGGGGGTGAATCAATAACGATATAGTCGAAATGCAGTCTCAGGTAATCAATCAATTCCGCAAGTTTGGGCGTGCTTATTAATTCAGCAGGATTCGGCGGAACGGGCCCGGATGGTATGATAGAGAAATTAGCAATATCGGCATGCGGCTGTATAATTTCCGTCACAGTTGCTTTACCGATCAGATAATTACTTAACCCCGGATCACGATTTATACCCAGCACACTGCTGATCTTTGGTTTACGGAGATCGAATTCCAATAACACCACCCTACTACCTGTAAGGCATATACTAATTGAAGTGTTGATGGCTACAAAGCTCTTACCTTCGTTCGGTATGGTAGATGTAACCAAAATAACTTTGCGGTCCTCATTTATGCCCGCTGTTATATAATTAAGGTTGGTCCGTAATTCCCGGAATTGTTCGGCGATCAGTGTACGCTTTCCTGCTCCCACAACAACAGGCGACTTGTTCTCATTTTGCTGAAAGATCAGTTCACCCACGATGGGTACTGCTATCCTGCTTTCTATCTGTGACCTGAAAAGTAACCGGCTATTTGAGAATTCCTTGATATAAATATAAAGAACGATGATAATGATCGCAATGATGATACTTATCGTATAAATTCTTTTTGAAACAGGTTTTACGATCCCTGCTGATTCAGGCATTTCAATTACACGATAGTTTGGAACAATAGAGGCATCAGAGATCGCGGATTCTTCTCTTTTTTGTAATAGAAAAGTATATATGGCATTCTTGATCCCCTGCTGCCTGCTTATATCCAGCAACAACCTTTCTTTCTGTGGTATCTTACCGAGGCTTCCGCTTAACCTGTCGTTATCTGCCTGCAGTCTTGTGCGACTGGCAATTATACCCAGTTTCAAATTATTCAAACTGGAACTGATACTTGGTTTCAGCCTCGCTACCTGGTCCTGGTAAATTTCGATCTGTGGATTTTTACTACCAGAGGTCTGTTTTAATTTTTCGAGATCATATTCCGCTTTGAATAACTGGTCAAGCAAACCCGTTAGAACAGGGTCAGTAAGACCCAATGTAGCAGGAATGTCGCTGTTGCTCGTATTTCTTTTAGCAACATATTGTTCGATCTGTTTGATCACTTCGAGCTGAACGTCCAATTCACTGATCTTGGAATCTGTTTGTTTCAACTGGTCAAGAAACAAGGTTCCCTCTGCACCAAGGTCTACAATACCTTGCGACGATTTAAAGCTCTGAAGATTTTTTTCCACTCCGCTTAGTTCATCAGCAACTAACCGCAACCGGTCATCAAGGAAACGAAGCGTATTAGAAGAAATCCTTTTTTTATAATCTATGGTTGTAGAGCCGTATAATTCGATCAGGTTTTCAAGTATGGTAACCCCCCGGCCCGGTATCTCATCTCTGTAGGTTAATTCAAGAATAGATGATTGCTTACTGATCGGTTTTATGGACAATGAGTTCTTAATAGCATTTACCGTATTGGAAATTGGAAATATGGAAAGAAAAATTTTTTCAGTAGAAACATGCCTGTATTCATGGTTGATATGCCAGCGAACATTCCCAAACCTCGTTTTTACGAGTGTATCAACCGGGAATATCTCATTTGCAAAACTGATCTTGTCTTGTATGATCTTTACTTCTCCAAAAAACCTTGACCTGATAGAATCAGGTTCCAGCAGCTCAATTTTAACCGGGAGATTGTCATAAAATTGCCCATCCCTTACAAAACCCTTTTGGCTGTATTGTACATTGAGTTGTAATTTTATCACAAGCTTTCTAAGAAGATCCTTAGAACTTAGAACCTCCAGTTCTCTTTCTGTTTCATTTGTGATGTTACGGGTATCTATCTTAAATGCTTCGAGTAAGTTGGAGCTTTTTTGTTGCGAATCATCATTTACGATCAGTCTTGCGTTTGCTTCATATTCCGGTATGGCATATCGTAAATAAATATATGCTCCCATCATACATACTATAATTACAAATAATACCAACGGCCAAAAAGGAAGGATACGGTAAAATACACGCCTTAACTGCTGGCTCTGGTCTAATGCATCCTTGGGGGTATTATTTTCTATATTTTCAGTTGCCATTTAAATAAAAAAAGGTTAAGTTATTTCCTGCTAAGGTTAATAATCGTGATGAGTAAAGATATACCAACAGCTGCAATGCCTATGTATTGGGGAATACCGGTTCTAGCAATAAACCGTGTCTTAACAGGCTCAACATAAATAACATCGTTGGTCTTTAAATAATAATAGGGTGATTTAAAAAGGTCTTTCGATAACAGGTTTATTCGTGCAAAATCCCTTTGACCATTCACCTCCCGTATAACCAATACGTTTTCCCGCTTGCCCATTTCATTCATATCCCCTGCGATGCTAAGCGCTTCTAAAATAGTTGTGCGCTCGGTAGGCATATTAAATCTCCCGGGCTTGGTAACTTCCCCGAGAACTGAAAAGCTATAATTCAGAAAACGAACATTTACGACCGGGTTCTTTGTATAATCTTTAAATTTTTCTGTTAAAAAAGCTTCTAATTGCAGCCTGCTAAGCCCCTCAGCCTGTATAGAGCCTAAATAAGGTAATTTGATCTTACCGTCTGCTTCAACGAGGTAACCGGTAGAATTTGTTCCTGCGACCAGGTTACCACCGGCTGATCCTGCGGGTATCCCGCTGGCCGAGTTTACGATGATAAGGTCAGCAATATTAGTACCCCCGATAGTTATCCAAAGCTGGTCATTTTTTTGAATGGAATTCTCAAAATTCATCTGAGCATTACCGAGGTTGCCGCCTGTGCTGTCTTTCAGATTATATAAGTAAACTACTTTTTTAGGAGCTGTACAGGATACCGTAGTTACCGCAACAAATACAAGGGCCGAAAAAAACAAACGATGTTTATTAAATGGGAACATACGCAAAAGTATTATTATTTTAATTGGTACAGGTCCTTTGATGGCTTTTTTAGCGTCTTCTGCCAATCTAAAAGAATATACCTGTTATACGTAAACGCAGAAAAATTCATGGCTTCGCCTATCTTAGTCACAAATGAATAAGTGAAAATGAAAACCTTATTCAAGTGACCAAAAGATCAAAAAATCAGTCTGACCAGAAAAAATATATTTTAGCGGTTAGTTTCAAATTCCGCAAAAGCAGTTTTTAAAGCCAATATGCTATTCAATACGCTCATATTCAACAATTTATGATTGTATGGGATAGCCCTCAAAATATCCCCCGGCCATTTTTGCCCAAAAATAGTAGATTCTTTTTTAAAGGGGGCAATATAATCTGCTTTTGAAATGAAGTGTGAGCAACCGAAAAATACACTATGCATCCATATGGTAAGTACAACTTATATAAGTCAAAACCCATATTAATATTTCTACTATTTCTACAATTTTTTATGACTAGCATGTTATTTAATGAATTTTGTTATATTTACCGCATTATTCATGATACCTAACCTGATAGTTATGTTGCAAATTTTTAGGAAGCAAATAGTCTTTCTTATTTTATTTATGGCTTTTACGTTTTTGGGGTTTGCTCAAAAATCCGGGAATGGTAATACCGTTAAACTATTTACAGGTAGCAAATGGTTTAATAAATTCTCAGTAGGTATAAGTGGGGGAGTTTTAAAATCATCGGTCCTTGCCGGTGGTTCAAATGACTTTACAAAAAATAAACTGAATTTTGGATATGGCCTAAACATTAAATACCAGTTTACACATTATTTGGCATTACAGGTTGATCTTGTGAGGGGTAAACTGAGTGGTGATCAAACTAAAGTCCAGGGAAATGATTCACTGAATACCTATAAGCCTGTAACATCTTTTAGAACCAACCTGCATATAGGTGGTTCTATCAGTGCTATTTACACGTTTTCAAATATTAACTGGCTTAACCTGAAGAATTGGTTTGTTCCATATGTTGGCGTTGGCGGGGGATTGGCTAACTATGATGTAAAATTTACACCAATAGGCTCTACAGAAAGGTATTATCCGTATGGACTAAAAAATGATATCACAGAACTATATGTTCCTATCTCAATGGGTGTAAGATTCAAGTTAACCAAAATGATCAATCTTGATCTTGGTTACACTATGAATTTTATGGATGGTGATAACCTGGATGGCTTTGCTTATTGGAGGGTTCCGCCCGGTTATAGCAGTATTACTCACAAAGACAAATTTTCGTATGCACATGCAGGAGTTGAGATTTCTTTGGGAAAAAAATCCAAGGACCAATTGTTGTTTGACAATCCTGTGGCCAGGTTAAATAATAACCTGCAGACACAGATCGATAACCTAACAACCAAGGTAGATAGTTTAGCAGCTAAGCAAAAAGGGATGGATGATACTGATGGGGATTCGGTTGCTGATCTTTTTGATAAAGAACCAAATACACCTGCAGGTTGTCCTGTTGATGCACAAGGTGTAATGAGGGATACAGATGGAGATGGTGTTGTAGATTGCAAGGATAAGCAATTGATCACACCAACAGAATGCCAGCCGGTAGATGCTGATGGAGTTGGTAAATGCCCTGATCCTGCCTGTTGCAAAGGAAGGACAGGAAATGATGACGGAAACGATAGCACATTAAACGCCAATTGCCCCTCAGATTATCCAGGGGTAACATTCAGGGGTAATAGCATCAGGTTATCTGCTGATATGCAGGCAACGATCGCTACCATTGCAGCAAAAATGAAAGCAAGGCCTGATTGCAAAATTGTTATCAAGGGATACCCTGCAACTTCTAAATCTTCACAAGCCATTTGCCAGAAAAGGGTTGATGCCATCAAACTGCAATTGAAAGAAAGAGAAGGTATAAGTGCAGACAGGATAACTACAAACTGTGAAGTAGGCGGGGGAGATAAAAATGCCATTGAGATCATTTCGAATTAAATAAAATATAATCTTATAAAAAACCTCCCGTATCACAGGGAGGTTTTTTTATACCTTGTCTATTTAGAATAGCGGAATTTATTAATTATTACATTGTGATTTCTGAATCTTTGGATCTGTTGATCGGCAAATACCCATCAGAACTGGAAATAGATAAATGCACTACTGCTTTCCTGGCTCCAAATCAGTAATAACAATAAAAATGACCACATAATGCCCAATAGCCACCAGGGCATTTTTTCAGCCACAATCAAAACACGGGTATTCCTCATCATCCAGTGGAAAGCAACAAGCAATACTATAATTACAGAAACTTTTATTATGCTCAGTGTGGTTAGCAATACTTCAGCTTTAGGTGCGTTGGAAAACATAGACCTTAATAGTTGCCATGCGGAATGAAAGTCAGGTGAACGAAAAAATACCCAAGTCACATTGATGAAAAAAAATGTCAGCATGGCCAATAAGAAATTAGGAAATGTCTTATTCTTCACAATAGAAGTAACAGGGGCATCCTTTACTATTTCTACTGCCGCAGTTAGCGGAATGGCTGTCTTGCGATGATCCTGTATGATCTTTTCAATCCATAAATAAAATCCATGCAATGCACCCCAAACCACGAAGGTCCAGTTAGCGCCATGCCATAAGCCCCCAAGCAACATCGTTATCATCAGGTTGATATATGTCCTGAATTTGCCATTCCGGTTACCGCCCAGGGGAATGTATAAATAATCCCTGAGCCATGCTGATAAAGTAATGTGCCAGCGGCGCCAAAAATCAGAAAAACCGATAGCAGCATAGGGATATAAAAAATTATGTGGCAGGATGAAACCAAGGCAGGAGGCAACCCCGATGGCACAGGTTGAGTAGCCTGCAAAATCAAAAAATATCTGCCCGGAAAAAGCCAGTACACCCATCCATGAATCCAACGTTTTCAATACAGCATGTGAGTTGAAGACAGCATTGGCAGCTGGTGCCAGCATACTATCGGCCAAAACCACTTTCATAAATAATCCAAGAGAGATCAGTAATAACCCCTGCATCAATTGCTGCTGTGTTGCCTTACGTGGCGATTCAAATTGTGGGACTAATTGTGGCGGGCGAACGATGGGGCCGGCAACCAGGTGAGGGAAGAAAGTTACAAACAATGAAAAATCGAGCATTGATCTTACCGGCTCGCTTTTCCTTTTATACATATCGATCGTATAGCAAAGCGTTGTGAAGGTATAAAAGGAGATACCTGCAGGTAATATGATATTTGGTTTGGCGGGGTGAAAATCCATTCCAACAGCATTCACCAAATGGGTAAAATTCTCCAACAAGAACCCGCCATATTTAAAAAAACAAAGCATCCCAAGGTTCCCGATCAGGCTTATTACCAACAATAATTTTCGCTTGTACTTATTTTCCTGCCTGTACAATGCTCTTCCAACAAAGAAATCCACAACAGTAGAAAGCCATAGCAACATGATGAAGGGTGGATTCCATGCAGCATAGAAAACATAGCTGGCCAGTAATAGGTTGATCTTTTTTACTTTCCATGAGAAAGGAAGGTTATGCAGGATGAGCATAATAATAAAGAACGCAATGAAGGTATAAGAGTTAAATACCATAAGGCAATAAGGTTATTGATTGTATAATAATTTTACAATTGTATGTTTTGGGGAAATTTCCATCCTTTCTCTTCACTTAATATCTTAATGAAATTTTTAGTGAATACGATCGCATCAGGTTGGCTTAAATGTGAAAATTCAGGGCAAACAAAATTTGCAATGGCAGGATAATCGGCAAAATGTATCCCGGGACAATTGGTTATTGCCAGTAACCGGTCCCAATATTTTTCCCGCGGGAAACCCATTTTTTCTCCCATTAAAAAAGGTCCGCTGGATGGGGTACGAACAAATAATACCTGCCCCCCTCTTGCTTTTATCTTATCAACACAGTTCTTTACATTCGCAAAAATGGAATCCAATTTCCCTCCTGCTGCTGGCGGATCCTTCGTGTTCTTCCTGAAAAAATCCCAAATGCCCCTTACCTGGTTTTGCTGGTTGGAATCTGCAACAAATCTTTCGGTCATATATTCCTGCCTGCTGAATTTTACGCGGCCAAAATCGGGCGGGAAAATAGGGAATTCAAATACCCCGGCCCGGTTGGGAATGTGGAGGTTTGACAATTGTGCATTCAAAGAAAGCCGATCTTTATCTAAGAAAACGAGTTTTGATTCCAACAGGTGATCCAGTTGAAAGCTTACCTTTTGAGCAGGTGTCTCTTCATTATAGAATTTGATATTCCTGTCGGGTGTTTCTCTATTATTGGGTGAGGTAGAAAAGAATAATACCTCTGTTACATCAACGACCAGTTTTCCTTTAAAATTTTTGTCATTTGCAAGGCTTTCCAAAAAAGGAACAGGAGTGCTGCCCACGCATGCCAGCTGGATAGCATGGTCGCCCGTAATATTTTCCCAGGTATTGATATCCAGGTCAAACTTTATCCGGGAAGAGCCAATAAAAACCGTCGCTTTATCAGGGGGCTCATAAACCATCTTTCGTTTGTCCGACCACAGGGAGGGATCATCATCAAAAGATGCATCAAATCCTTTGTTACGCACATAAAACTCCCAGGTTATTACTGAGGTGGCTACCATTATCAATGTTAAGATTCCGGCTTTTGCTAAAGAAGGAGCAGTCATGTTGGAAAAGATTAAGGGAAAATGTTGTACCTCTTAAAGATAATTTTTAGAATTCATAATACATAGAACTAAAAATTATTCTTCAACAGGACTTGATCGTATGGATAATTACACACGAAGAACAGGCTGGTACCACTCATGTAAAATTTTAAATTTTTGGCTAAATATAATTGGATGATACACGAAGATCATCGTATATTAATATCCTAAAACTATTAGCCATGACACAAAAAAATTTACTCATGCTTTTTGCTGTTTCATTTACCCTGGCAGCAAATGCACAAAAAAAATCGGAAAGAACAACTGCTTATGTGATCACATCAGCAGAAAAGAGTAGCAGTAAATGGACAGAGGTAAAGTTGGTAGATATGATCACGGGTGAAGAAATACAATCTGTTTACCAAAGCAAATCAGAAGTGCCCTTACTAAATGCACGCACAAAAAAACCGGTCCTTAAAAAAGATATTGTTAGTGAATACAGTGCAGGAAAAGGCATGGTTGTTCTAACCCAGGCAAAATTGAAGCAGGAAAAAGAGATAAGGAATTATCAAAATGCCACGGTCACGATCACATCTCCTGTTGAAAATATCCAGGAACGCAAACTAATGCATAGGGTAAGCGTTGTAATTCCAGATGCTCCGTTTGCAACCAACTCCGCGGCCTGTGCATATGATAAAAAACATGATCGATTGTATTATACCCCGATGGGTATAAATCAACTCAGGTATATTGACCTGAAAACAGAAACACCCACAATTTATTATTTTGAAGATGAGCCATTGGGTGTATTAAGCAGCCCTGGTGATATTTCAAATCAAATAACGCGTATGACGATCGGGTCAAATGGAGATGGCTATGCCTTGACAAATAACGCAGAACACCTAATTCAATTTACAACCAATAAAAAAGCAACCATAACAGACCTGGGAGCATTAACAGATGATGTATCCAACGGCAATTATTCTATTCACAACGGCGGCGGGTATGGAGGCGATATGGTTGCAGATGACTCAAAAGATCTTTACCTGGTAACTGCCAACCGCATGGTCTTTAAAATTGATATAAAAACAAGGGTTGCCACATATAAAGGAAGTATAAAAGGATTACCGGCCGGTTTTACTACCAATGGGGCTGCTGTTGAAAAAGGCACATCAATCATTGTCTGCAGCTCAACAAATTCTTCCACTTATTATAAATTCAACCTTGATAATATGCAGGCTGAAAAAATTGCTTCGGGCGGATCTGTTTTCAATGCCTCTGATCTTGCCAATGGCAACCTGGTCTCAGAAAAAAAGAAAAAGAAAGAGGCAGAAGAAAAACCTGTTGAAGAGAAAAAAGATGCTGAAAATAAAAATGCTGAAACAGCAAAAGCTGACAAGACAATTCCACAGGAAAGCATGTCTCCACAAAAAATGGCTTTATATCCAAACCCGGTCTCAAATGGTTTGGTCAAAATATCATTTGAAAATTACCAGGCAGGTGAATATGAATTGCAATTAATGGACCTGAGTGGAAAGATATTGAGCACTGAAAGCGCAGCTATTAACAGTAAGATACAGACGCTCGATTATAAACTCCCATTATCGATCGCTAAAGGAACTTATTTATTAAAAGTCGTTAACAATACCAATAAAGTATTGAATACAGAAAAGATAATTGTTCAGTAGGATAGGAACTTATATATAAAAACCGGGCTATAATGCCCGGTTTTTATATTGACATTAACCGGGAAAATAATACCATCCCTGGCATAGGCTGTAATGGAATAACGTAAATTCATTTTTCCATCTTAGTGAATTTCTATATTTTTGCAACCCTTTTAAAGGGTATCCGATCTAAAACCGGATAGTTCACATCAAAAGTCGGGGTAGCTCAGCTGGTTAGAGCATCGGATTCATAACCCGAAGGTCGGCAGTTCAAGTCTGCTCCCCGATACAAAGCCTAAGTCTTTTGTTTATAAGGACTTGGGCTTTTTTTATTCCCATTTCTCCTGCTTGTTTTGGTATTACAGTTAACAAATGAGTTAATAAATTAATGCTAAAATGATGATTAAACTTCCCTTTGAGTGCTATTGTACTGAGCTGAAAGTACATCCCAAAAATTGGCAATTACAAAAGGCCTCTGTAAAGAAAAGTTGGTATGTATTCTACAGGTTTTATGATCCTTTCTTTAAGAGTAACCCCCAAATACAAAAAAGGGAAATTAGTTCCTTTAAAAGGTATGAATTTATTTACAACCGTTCAGGAACGTCAATCTCAGACACAGAAAAATTATCCATCTCATTGCGTTCTTTCTCCATTTTTTAATCCTTTGTGCTGTACCACCTTTGCATTGTCAATAACGACAACAAATAAAAAAGATAAAACAATGAAAAAGTTCACAGTTCCAACTAGAGATGAAGTAGCACCAGCCAACCAGGCTATTTTCGACAATTTAAACAAGGCGCTTGGCTTTGTGCCCAACCTGTATGCAGCCATTGCATATTCAGAAAATGGGTTAGGGAAATACCTGGCCTATCAAAATGCAAAAACAACTTTAAGCAACAGGGAAAAAGAAGCCGTTAACCTCGTTGTGAGCCAGGTGAATGGATGTATTTATTGCCAAAGTGCGCATACCGTAATTGGTAAAATGAATGGTTTTACGGAAGAGCAACTCCTTGATATCCGCAGAGGTGCTGCAAGAGACGCCAGGTTGAATGCCTTGGTACAACTGGCCGAAAGCATTACCAAAAATAAAGGCAGGGCAGATGCAGTGCTGGTAGACAATTTTTTCGCACAAGGATATACCAACGAAAATCTTGTTGACCTGATTCTGCAAGTGAGTGATAAAGTGGCAATGAATTATCTGCACAACCTGATACAAATACCGGTTG